>NZ_JBGMEB010000010.1:0-166685 GCF_041447285.1 Methanomethylovorans sp.
TCCTGATTTGCGTAATTAATCAAATTATAAAATGTACTTTTTATGGGGGAGGTTTTATTGACTACTTGCAGCTAAAAATGGCCTCATTAAATCCTCCATTTGAATGTTATTTCAAAAGGACCCTAAATTAGTTTATATGGCAGGGAGTGGTCATAAAAATGATGGGGAGTGCAACTTTAAACGTTCATATTTTTAGCTTTATTACTTTTTTCATTAGAGCAGATAAATTTAAAAATCTCCTTTGTAACCTATTGATATTGATAATGGCGTGTTTATACAACGCCGAGTTTGTTAAATATTATATTGATTTAATTGCTTAGCATGTTTACTGAAAGTTCTCTAGAGGACCGAAGAATTCTATTTGCAAAAGAAATTCCACAGTATAAAACTAAAATAATTACTTATAAAGGACATAATATTGATACTGGAATAATAATAACAAACATATACAACTTGTTTTTTCAAAAAAAAGGATCTCCGATACCTACAATAGATATAGTGCAGTCATTAGGACTTGAAATTCAAAAAGCTGAGAAATTTAGGTATAAAGTAATGATACCTCACATACACCCAGAGGAAATAAAAAGTAACGAAACTAATCTAGATCCTGATTCAGTGAAGAATTATTTTAAAAAAGAGTTAAAGAAGGAACCTTTTATAAATGAGTTGAAAATTGATCGAAAATACTTTTATTTTCCTTCTGCGGTCATTCTAATACCTAAAAAGGGAGAAGTAATTAATTTTGCATCACTTCCTTCTTTCAATGATAACCTGTATGAAATATCTAAAAAAATAATTTTGCCTATCGGAGATTCCTTTGATGGGTTACATTCTTTCCTAAATCAATATGATAAACGAGACTACGAACTTATACTAGAAATGTTGATTGAAAAGGTTAAAACAGAACATTGTCTTAATGATAAAAAAATAGAACAATATGTGAATTCACAATTGTTGAGAACGAAAGTAAATGAAAAAACAATTGATAACTTTTATAAAATTGGGAACATAAAACTACCATTCATATTATGGTATGGAACTGGAAAAAGAGAAGATGAATTTACTCACGCCGATATAACCTGTGAGTACATAGATGAAAAGCTAGAAATTGAAGAAGAGATGAAAATATTAATTGTTGAAAAGTTGAACAAAAAAAAAAACATCACTAATGAAAGAGGGCAAGCTTTTGATAATAATCCGGGTTATAGACTTATTAAAATCAAACCCATAAGAAATTATCAGAAGCAATATAACACTCGAAAGTTACAACTTCGTTTGACTTTTGCTCCAGTTGATTTTTACACAAGTGTCGTTACAAACCAGAGTGTCGATGAACTATTTATTGATGACTACTCACAGAAAAGAACTTCCATAAGACAAAAGTATGTTGTCAACCAAGACCTACACAACCCCGGTTATCTATTTAATTCAAAACTGGCTAATATGTTTGGGATAGCCTTGGCCACTATAACTGAAGATAATAAAATATTACTTCAGAAAAGGTCTCAGCAGGTCTTTATGAATCCTTCGAAATTATCACTTGCTACTGCAGAAAACATGATAAGAGACATGGATAAAAATGAGTATGGGAATCCTGACCCATTTATTACTGCTCAAAGATGTCTAAGAGAAGAAATTGGTATAGATATCGAACAAAGGGACTGTGTATTTTTAGGTTTTGGTATAAGGCTAGACAATCTTTTACCACAAGCTTTAGGAATAGTTAAACTCCGAATGAAAAGCAATGAATTAAATTTTATGAGTGCACGTGACAAGTGGGAAGGGTATAATTTTATCGAAGGTTTTTCATTCGACTCGCTCCAGAAATACTTAGAGGATCCCTATATCATTTCTGCAACTGCAAAAATGACTATATTATTAGCGTTGATAAACCAATATGGTTACAAAAATATTGAAAGACAAGCTAGCTTTGTAACTAAACAAGAGACATTTAGATTATAATATCCATATTATAGTTAACAACCGATTGTTTAAAACTTATGATATTGGCATTACTGTCAATAAGACATGATTTCAAAACTCATAAGTTACAAATCAAAGGTGTTTAACTATAGGTTCTTTAGAAGTCTCCTCTTTTCGAGACACTTAGCAAAATTGGCATAAATAAGCTCATACATCTCGTTAACAAGGGGTATTTTTAGTTTAGGACAATGGTTTTTAGGTATGCAACATGGCCAATTATTTTCGTTTATACCCACCCTATTAACCTTTTGTGTATCTCAATCTTCTCACTTTCTGTAAATGGTAGTCCTTGATAGTGGTTCATAGAAGTCATACTATCATGTCCTTGTCTCAAACAGATAACATTTAGCGGCACACCTGCAGCAACCATCCAGGATTCTATAGTCTTCCTAGTAGTCTTCGCACTTATTCCAACAGGATCAATCTCTGCTCTTGTAGCCCACCTATTCAAATTCTCATTCCATGTCTGTAATGCTGAAGGTTTTCTACCCTTGAAGAAATGTCTAAGCTCGCTCTCAAGTACCTGGGGTACAGGATGTACATACCTTTCAAGCTGTTTTCTCTTTACTTTCTTCTGTGCTGCTTCTGGTAAGTGTATAGTTCTTCTACTTGATAGCCACCATTCTGGATGTTCATAGAGCCTCTGAATCTCTATATATCTCATTCCAGACCACAATCAAACATCAAAGATGGTCCTTAGCTCGTCCTTTGTACTTATAGCGGTTGTAGTTTCAATGTTCGATAGTTTCTTTAGTGTCCCGTCAGCGTCAACAAAAAGAATTCCACATCTTCCATCCTCGATACTCGTCATGATCAAGGGTGTACACGTGATTAGATCAAACTCATACATCCCTGCCTTTCTCTTGACTTTTACACCTTCATCATCTATTTTGTGTGCCATTGGTGCATCCCATTCGTTAAAACGATGAAGGAACATCTGGGATGGGTGCAGGGTTCTAACATGCCTCAGACCTATGTGCACCTTTCAGGCAAGCAGATCGATGAAGCTATCCTGAAGATCCACGGTATCATCAAGGAAGAGGACACAATGCCACAGCTTACAAGTATCGCGTGTCCCAGATGCGGACAGGTGAACGGTTCAACTTCTGGATTTTGTTCAAAGTGTGGCATGGCTTTGAGGGTGGATAGTGCTATGGACGTTGAAAAGAAGCGATCTGATATTGCCATGGCCTTGATGGAGCTTGTGGAGAAGGAACCGGAAATTGCGAAGATATTGAGGGAAAGTGTGTGAGGGGATGCCCCTCACTACTTTTTTGATACTTCTGTTCTAGATAATTAGTCCTCATTTTCCAGTTCTTTGGGTAAACTGGCTTCCAGCTCCTCGATGGTGGGGAGGCAGGTGTCCAGAGGCTCGGGGAGAGCGCGGACAAGCTGGTATTCTGCCACTCCCATGGGTTTATCCACGCCGGAGAGAGCGTATTCTGCGATGAGCCTTTTCTTTGTCTTGCAGAGCAGAAGTCCGATGGTGGGTCGGTCTTCAGGTGTTTTGATCTGTGCATCCACTGCAGAAAGGTAGAAGTTGAGCTGTCCTATGTGTTCGGGTTTGAAGGCTCCGGCCTTGAGCTCGACTACAATGTAGCATTTCAGACGGGTATGGTAGAAAAGCAGGTCCATGAAGAACTCATCACCTTCCACTTCAAGCCTTACCTGGCGTCCCACGAAAGCAAAACCAGCACCTAGCTCCAGCAGGAAGTGGGTAATGTGACGTATAAGGGCGTTCTCAATATCCCGTTCGTGAGCTTCGTCTCCAAGACCCAGGAAATCAAAGTGATACGGATCTTTGAGCACCTGGGAGGCAAGACCTGCCTGTGGAGACGCAAGACGCTGCTGTAAATTGGTGATGGCGGCACCCTGGCGAAGATGAAGCTGGTTTTTTATCTGCATTTCCAGTGTTTCACGGGACCATGCCTGCTGAATAGCTTCCCTTGCATACCATTCCTGTAATTCGGGAGTTTCCACTTTTGTAAGCAGGGTGACAATGTGGAACCAGGGCAATTGGTCAGCAGACTGCTGACCAAATCTAAGGTTAGGACAGTTCTGGGCAAAGAACCGCATGTATTTGAGATTGGTCGAAGACAAGCCTTTCATATCGGGAAAAGCTTCTCGCAGGTCCATGGAGAGCCGTTCGATCACCTTGGCACCCCAACCCTGCTGGCTCTGACGGTCCAGGATCTCACGGCCAATTTCGTGGTACAGTTGGATCTGCTCTTTATTGGCAGCCAGCAGGATGCGTTGGTGTGCACCGGCTATCCTCTGTTTCAGGCTGGACAGCCAGTTTCCGTAACCATCAGGTAAAATACTTGTCTTGCTGCTCATAGCTTGAAACCCATTCAGATATCAGTAGATACTATGGAAGTAGTATTATACACTCAGATAAAGTAATTTTGGTATTTCCTTTTCAGGGGTTGAGAAAAGAGTGTACAACCATCTTTTCAGGCATTCCAGGAGCACAGATCTTGCACAATACCTGACGGAATCCCAGATGAAGGAACATCTGGGATGGGTGCAGGGTTCTAACATGCCTCAGACCTATGTGCACTTGTCAGGCAAGCAGATCGATGAAGCTATCCTGAAGATCCACGGTATCATCAAGGAAGAGGATACAATGCCACAGCTTACAAGTACGCTGTGTCCCAGGTGCGGGCAGGTGAACGGGCCGACTTCGACTTTCTGTTCCCGCTGTGGTATGGCTTTGAGGGTTGATGTCGCTGTTGATATTGAAAAGAAGCGGTCTGATATTGCCATGGCTTTGATGGAGCTTGTGGAGAAAGAGCCTAAGATCGCGAAGATATTGAGGGAGAGTGTTTAAGCATTCTCTCTATTTTTGGATGATACTTTCAAATGAACGCTGATACACAGCTAAGACCTTTTCATCTTTTTATATAGACCGGCAATATTGCTCTTGATTGTAGCAACATAAAGATGCTCCGGATGCTGAACACTTTCAAAAATATCCAGAGCCCGCTGGTAAAGAGGTAAAGCTTTTTCATAGTTACCCATGGATTCATGAAGCACTGCGAGATTGTTCAGGGTTGTAGCGACATCAGGATGTTCCGGACCCAGAACACGTTCACGTATATCCAGAACACGCTGACAGAGATGTAAGGCTTGCTCATAATTGCCTATGTGTCTATAGGACCCTGCGAGATTGTTCAGGTATGTAATGACATCCGGATGCTGTGGACCCAGAACACGTTCAGAAATTTCCAGAGCCCGCTGATAGAAAGGTAAGGCTTGTTCATAATTGCCCATGGATTGGTGAAGCGCTGCGAGATTGTTCAGGGTTGTAGCGACATCAGGATGTTCCGGACCCAGAACACGTTCACGTATATCCAGAGCCCGCTGACATAGAGGTAAAGCTTTTTCATCGTAACCCATGGAATGATAGAGCCCTGCGAGATTGTTCAGGGTTGCAGCGACATAAGGATGCTGCGGACCCAGAACACGTTCAACAATATCCAGAGCCCGCTGATATAGAGGTAATGCTTGCTCATAATTACTCGCGTATTCATAGATACTTGCAATATTGTTCAAGGTTACAGCTACATATGGATGATTTAGACCCAACGCATCTTCAAAAATACTTAGAGCACGTTGACATAGAGGTAAAGCTTTTTCATCTTCATCCATTTTTCGATAGAGACCGGCTAGATTATTCAAGGTTTTAGCTACATCAGTATGATTAGTACCAAAAAGATACTCCCGAATATCCAGAGCACGCTCGTATAGAGGTAAAGCTTTTTCATAGTCACGCATTCCTTGGTAGAAACCGGCTAGATTATTCAAGGTTGTAGCTACAGCCGGATGGTCAGCACCAAAAGCCCGTTCATTTATATCCAGAGCCCGCTGATATAAAGGTAAAACTTTTTTATAGTTACCTATGGATTCATATAGGCGTGCAAGATTGTTCAAGGTAGTAGCTACATCTGGATGATCAGCACCAAGAAGACGTTCTGAAATTTCAAGATCACGCTGACATAGAGGTAAAGCTTTTTCATCGTAACCCATGGAATGATAGAGGCCAGCAAGATTGTTCAAGGTAGTAGCTACATAAGGATGGTCAGGACCATGCACATTTTCAGCAATATTCAGAGCACGCTGGTAGAGAGGCAAAGCTTTTTCATAGTCTCCCTTAATTTGGTAGAGGTCTGCAAGATTGTTTAAAGTAAGAGCAACATAAGAATGATCAGGACCATCTACCTTTTCAAAAATATCTAAGGCACGCTGGCATAGAGGCAAAGCTTCCTGATAGTTTCCCATTTGTTTGTAGAGACTTGCAATATTATTCAAGGTTCTAGCTACATAAGAATGGTTCGGCTCAAGCACACTTTCAAAAATATTCAAGGCACGCTGGTAGAGAGGTAAAGCTTTTTCATAGTTCCCCATTTGCTTATATAGGCCAGCTATATCGTTCAAAGTGGTGGCAACATCAGAAAGATATTCTGTTGGAAGACGTTCACGAATATTTAGAGCATGTTGGTATAGTGGTAAAGCTTTCTGATAATTTCCCATATGTCTATAGAGTTCAGCGAGGTTGTTCAATGTTGTAGCGACACCGGGATGATCTGGGCCAAAAACATTTTCCAGATACGCATGTAAATCTATGTAGAGTGGTTCTAACCATTGCCACAATGCACCTTCATCAAATAACCTTGCTTTTGGCATAAACCATTCAAATAAATCTTTTGGGGTAGATGCACATTTTACATGATAGAATCCTTCATTTAGAGCTGTTTTTTGCTGTTCTTCTATATTTTTTATATTTATTTGTTCTAGCTGGGAATCGTAGTATACAGCCATGAAAGCATGTACTTTAACTTTAATTTCAGGACTCATACGTTCTTGAATGGAGTCTCTCATAAGATCATGTAATTTACACCCGTTGTTTTGAATTTGTGAAATAAAAGAAAATCGATGCAAATTCAAATAAGAATTATCTGCTAGTGGGAATCCTGTCTTAAATTCAGTAACTAATTTTTCAAACAAGTGTTTATCCCAAAAATTCGGTACTGAAAGAACTTCTAGAGTATCTATTTCTTCTTTATGGTACTTCACAAAGCGCTCAAAAATACCATCTGGTGTCTTTGCAAAATCATCAAGTATAGGGGCCCTTTGTTTGACTTGTCTTATTCTGTGGAAGGTATTCGCTGATAAGTAAAGGTACAGAGGATTTCCACGGCTACCTTCATATATTCTTCTTTGGATTTGTTTATCAGATATGTCACAGTTTTCAAGGTAATAAGTACATTCATTTTCGTTAAAAACAAGCAATGGTTCCTTTTTGATATATGAAGCCCAGTCTTCATCAATGACTTCCCATTTCAGTTGTTCACGGCCACATATTACCCAGAGAACTTTTTGATTATCTACATTTGCTATTAATCTATCCCGCAACCACTCATCATTTTCTCTGAATTTCACTGTATCTGATTGATTTTTCCAGAGGGAATCATATGTATCCATGAAAATAACAACGCTATTTGAGCTATCTGCTAAGTTCGTTTTAAGGTCTATTGCAAATAAGTATGGGAGCAACTTTTCAATATTATAAGCATCCATCTCAGGAACTTGATATGGATCGAAGTCATTCTCTCTCCATAACGATTTCACGCTTTCTGGTATTTGTGCAATTAGTTCACATATATGGTGAGGGATGGCGAAGAGTGGAAAATCATCAAGGATTTGGATTGCTTTTCCAAATAATCCATCCTTTTTGGCAAATTTCTTGATTTCAGAACTTAAGGGGATTTCAGGATGAACTTTTTTCCAGTAAATTGCATGAGCAATATTGAAGAATTCAAAGTTGAGGCTATATTTTGAACTTAATTGATCACTCAATTCCATAAGATAAGTGCTGACAGTTCTTCCAGCTATATCAGATAAATCAGTTGATGCCCATGGCACTTCATCAGAAGTTTCATCTAATTCCTGCTTAAGTTGTTTTAATAACTCGCTTTTGCCAATTCCTGCTTCCCCATAGAAATTAAGCACATTATACCTCTGTTGTCCCAAATTTGCAAGTCTATCATTGAATAAGTCAATATACACTTCTCTTCTGATTGACGGGTGTTTTTCGTAGACACGTTCGGGACCAACAGGCAAATGAAAACCTCCACCTATTAATCTCATGAACAAAATACTATAAGAGTTTTTCTATTAGGTTGAAATCTTGAAAAAGATTACTCTCATTTACTTGCTTCAGTTCAATATCCTTACCTGCCGCCGCCATCAGGCGGGCGGCCTGGGTCGCTTGCCATGATGTGCGAAGCGGGCGAAACGGTAAATCAGGTTAAAGGGTCGAGTTCTTCGGAGGTGTCATAGAGGTCCAGAACCTGCGAGACATCAAAGAAGTAGGATTGGGGCAGGAAATTATAGAAGCCCCATTTATCCTTGGTGATGGCCTGGACTTCGGGGATGAGGGGTTTGCCTGATTGGTCTTGCTTGTGGATTTGGGGGATGAGAATTGCCTGCATCCTGTCCCTGAACCGGGAATCCAGGAGGTCCATGGACTGCATGTTCAGGTATGCGTTCATGTTACGTTTTGCGAGTTTGGAGAGGATATAAACAGGGTGAGCAGGTCCGGGATCTTAAGGCCCAGCAGTTCCAGGTCGTCTTTGAAGATGGAGAAATTCTCGTACTTTTCCGTTTTTGGGTTGAACTTGGAAAGCTGGGCCCACCTGACGAGTGTACCGTCCTCTTTCTTCTTTTCAGAGATCGATGACTGTAAATCCCTCTACACGCAACATGCTCGCAGCTATTTTTTTGCCTAGATCGTGTATGTCATTTTTGACAGTACCCATGATTATGGTTCCTTTATGCTCAGGTACCATTTCTGTTACTGCAGCTTCTTCAAGGATCATTTTGGTAACATTTTCCATAATATTCGAGGATAAAATGAACTGCGCAAGGAAATATTCCTTCTCATCAAACTTCCTGCCGATCTCCACCATGGCTTCTGCCAGTTTGTTTAGAAGCTTTCTAGGCTCATATTTATTTTCCATCCATTCTCTGGCAGTTTCAATGACTTTCTTTTCATTGATCTGCACAAGAGCATCATATCCTATGGCTAGGAGTTTATCTTCCTTCAACATGTTTCCTATCTTAAGGGAAACAGGAGATTGATAAATAGTTTTTGATATAGCTTTTCTGATTAGATATAGAATTGGCTTAAAATCTTAGATCTCGTCGAAGAGATGAAAATAGGTGTCTTGGTCGTGAATCATGAAAAAATTTAATAAATAGATTGTGTCACGATGTTGTTCATATTTCTGACTTAGTTAAGGTTTGAATCTGAGGTTATTGTTTTAGCTTACTGGTTATTTGACAGGCTGCCCTTCTGCGCGCCCTAAATCGTATCCATGTTTGGATGGCAAGAGATCGATTTGAGGGTTGTCATTCTAAGTAAAGGAACATTAACTTAAAGTTGAAGATACAATTTTAAGTAAAGAAACCTTAACTTAAAATGCAAACTAGATTCTAAGTAAAGGATGCTTAACTTAAACTATGTAAGTGAACTCTTAGTAAAGGATCGTTGTCTTATGAATGACAGAGCCGGGAAATTTGTGTTGACGCCTGAAGGTTACAGATCTTTCATACCCAAAGAGTTGCCACCAGAGCCTCCTATCCAATATGATGATGAACTGCATTTGCTGCTTTCAAAGGCCGACAGGGATCTTGCAAGGCTTGATGGCATCACCTCGGTTCTACCAAACCCGGACCTTTTCATTGCAATGTACGTTAAGAAAGAAGCTCTTCTGAGTTCACAGATCGAAGGCACACAGGCGTCCCTTGAAGGAGTTCTGGAATTTGAAGCGGACCTTGTACCAAAAGAAGATATAAGCGAAGTAAAGGAAGTCGTAAATTACATCAAAGCCTTAAACTATGGAATTGAAAGACTGGTCGAAACCTCGATGTCCCTGGACCTCATTAAAGAGATTCATAAGACCCTGCTGGAGGGAACAAGAGGGGATGGGCTGAATTCCGGCAATTTCAAAGTTCTTCAGAATTATATAGGTACACCAGGCGCTTCAATAAGAGAAGCGATGTTTGTACCACCAACACCGGCTATAACCATACCTGCAATGCAAGCATTGGAAGGGTTCCTGAATGAAAAAGACAACATTCCGGTGCTTATCAAGATCGGATTGATACATGCCCAGTTCGAAACCATTCATCCATTCCTTGATGGCAACGGCAGGATGGGACGGCTTATCATCACCTTCTATCTTGTCTGGAAAGAAATACTGTCAAAGCCGCTTCTGTACCTGAGTTTTTACCTGAAGAACAATAGAAGCGAATATTATGACCTGCTTATGAAAGTACGTACGGAAGGCGCGTGGGAAGATTGGCTTAAGTTCTTCCTCAAAGGTGTTAGTGAAACCTCCCAGGAAGCGGTTAACACCGCAAGGGAGATCATAAAATTAAAAGACGATATGACAAATAAGGTCTATGAGAACTCGATCTCAAGCATCCACGCCATAAGGTTGATAAATCTGCTGTTCGACAGGCCCCTTATCAGCAGCAAGGACATTGCTGATAGGTTAAATATATCGTCCGTCACTGCAAATAACCTTGTAACCAGATTTGAGGAAATCGGTATTCTGAACGAGATCACTGGTAAAAAAAGATATAAGATGTACCTTTTCAAGGAATACGTTGACATAATAAGCAGAGGCACGAATATCATTTAGAGTGGGTTTCAACTTGTTTTAATTATAGATGGGCTGCCCTTTTGTACGTTACTCCGCTACACAAATCAATTTTAATATACAAGAACCGCTTATGAATAGTTATGCAGTATACAATAGTCCTTGAGGCTGCAGAAGAAGGTGGATACACTGCACGCTGCCTGGAACTTCCGGCAGCGATAAGTGAAGGGGATACCAAAGAGGAAGCTCTGGAGAACATCAAGGAAGCTATCGAGCTGGTTCTTGAAGTTACCGAGGAGCTGGCCAGGGTACTTGGCGAGATAGCAAAGGTTGATGTTGCAAGTGCCTGAACTGCCAGTGATCTCCGGCCAGAAGGCTATCAAGGCGCTCTGGTGAAACTTGATTTTGTAGTAGTTAGGCAAAAGGGAAGTCACGTATTTTTGCAACGCGGACACGATCCAGTAACTGTACCTTAACATGATCCACTTAAAATAGGTACTTTGAACAGTATTCTGAAGCAAGCCAATGTCCCGCTGGAAGATTTTTAAAGAAACGATAGAGAATTTCGTAAATCCATGACCTCCGATGGAACTTATCTATCTTGTATTGCACAGCTCTTAAATACACACAACTAAGAACACTTCTATTGCTTTACTGTCAAAGAAGGGTTATACTTTACAATATGAGGGGAACAACAATGGAAAGAAATGAAAGAGATTCAATTATCAAAATTATCACGGCAATAACTTTTCTGGTAATGGTTATCGTCAATGGTCTGGCCAACGCCCTCCCGATCAATGGAGTGAACACTGGGCAGATCTCAGATTCCTATCCTAATCTCTTTGCCCCTGCTGGACTTACCTTTGCTATCTGGGGACTCATATACCTGCTGCTTGCAGGATATACATTGCACCAGCTTGGCTTTTTCCGAGATCATACAAATGCCATGAGGTCCGAGCTGTTAAGTAGAACCGGAGTACTGTTCTCAGTTTCTTCCATTGCCAATACAGCCTGGATATTCGCCTGGCATTATCACATGATCCCATTGTCCATGTTACTGATGATAGTGATCCTTGTTTGTCTGATACAGATAAATCAGGCGACGAAGAACCAAGGATTTTCTCAAAGAGAATATTTTTTCATTAGGCTCCCATTCAGTGTGTACTTTGGATGGATCACAGTGACAACTATTGCTAATGCTACTGTTCTTCTTGTCAGCATTGGATGGAAGGGTTTTGGTCTGGCCGAAGAGATCTGGGCCATCATAATGATAAGTGCAGGACTCATCATAGCGATCGCAACGATGCTAAGGAACAGAGATATCGCTTACGGACTTGTTATTGTCTGGGCCTATGCAGGAATACTACTGAAACACACTTCATCCGAAGGATTCGCTGGCGAGTATCCTGCAGTTATTACCACAACTGCAGTTTGTATTTTTGTGTTACTCCTTGCAGAAGCATACATCCTGATGTCCGCAAGGAAAAGGACGGCCATTTAAAGACACTATTTATGAGGTAAATTTTAGCTTCAAAGTTTTTTTATTTTTCCTTCTTTTCTAGTGCATCAACAAGTATGGTGTAGCAAGCATATCTCATCATAATGAGCATAAGTATATTCAATACTATAGAAATGATTATATACATATTTTGAGAAGGTATGTATCAGATCAATAGCAAGGTGACGGAACCACAAAGCGATCCTAAAGGTTGAAAGTGGATTCCTAGCCTGAAAAACAAAAGAGGAGAAAAACAATATGGAATTTATAACTGTAACCTGTCAGAACTGTGGTAGTAAAATGTATGTTCAGAGCAAATCAGCACGCAAGGAGATGTACTGTACAATCCACTGCCTGGAGTCAAGCAGCTCATCAAAGATTTAAGCTTTTTTCTAACGCTCACACCCCATCTTTCTTTTGACTTCTTTTAACTCGGCAATCTGAAAAACTGGGGAGTGGTCTTCAATACAAATATATTGAAGCATCCTTTTTTCAAAAATAGAATGAATCAGCTGAATATATCTTTCAGATCAGCTGTACAAAGTTTCACATCAAACTCCTTCAAACGGAAAAACTTCTTTGCACGCATATCGTTCTCTTCAAGCCGCAGGTCACTTTCCACAAAGCCTGCTTTTTCAAGGCGCTTGAGGTGCAGGTCCACTACCTGCCTTGAAAGATTCAGATCTTTGGCAAGCTCATAGATGTATCTTTCCCTTTCAGACAGCATGTACAATAATTGTATTCTCACTGGATGAGCCAGTGCTTCCCCTATGTGTACTATTTGTTCAAGTGATTGGGTCATTCAGGAACCATCTCTGAGCCAGCCCTATTATACTTTCGATCGCTATAAGTCTATCTTTTGAGATCAGATTTCATTGAGCTTGTTCCTTATCTCTTCCACTGTTTTCTTGATCTCTTCCACGTCCTTTTCTACCTTCACGAGCCTCTCATTGTTACCTGAACCTACAAAATTAGATCTGTTAAGCAACATGACCACAACTACGACTATAATAAGTACAATCAATAGTTCGACAAACAAACCAAGGAAACCGCCATAAATGCCATATCCCATCATGCCTACCAAGAAATTCACCTCTATATGTTCCATAAACAGTCATTTTTTAATAAATAATATATGTTTTTTCGGATTTAAAGAGCACTTCATAATATTCAAGAAATGGAGATGGGATTTAATATCTCCTCACACCCATCATGCCATAACCCCTGCCCATTCCCTGTCTATACTGGCCCATGGCAGTATATTGTGAAGCGAAGAAGTCAGGGTAAACCTCGCCTGTATATGCATCGATGCGGCCTTGCTTGGCAGTGTCATCTACAGTGTAATAGACTACCCACCATCTCCCCATCTGGTAAATATCATCTTCTGTTACAGCAGCTGAAATATTCTCTTTGGCTATCATAAGAGCTTCATCTACAGTCTTCACCTTGAGTTCCTGACCTACATAGGCAGTGCAGTAACCTGGGCCATATCCATTCACACCTGCACCCCAGTTGCAAAATCCTCCTACATAACCGGGAGCACGCTGCAAGAGAGGTGTCTCAGCACTTACTAGGGCAGTTGCAGCCAACCCTGTAAGAAGTACTATTGCAAGTATTGCTATTGTTCTGTTTCTCATCTTGTTGCCTCTTGAATTCATTTCAGATATATGTAGTGGATATAATACATATAGTGTATATGTAGTATATATGACTGTTGGATCACACTATTCCTCAAAAGGAAAACAGCAAAATGAATGGCTAAGCAAGAAGTAACAGGTTTGATTTCAATGTGACGAAATCGCGCAGTTTCATGAGTCCTGTGTATGGCATAATGCTGTATTTCGCGGGCAAGATGCTGAATCAGAAAGTGATCCTACTATCCTATTGGATTTTCTCTTATACAATTCGAATATAGTTGGATCTGAGATCATTGACACATACCCCTTGACGGGAAAAAGAGTGTTATTTACCGTATCAGCATATTTGTATACAAGGAGCCTGACAATGTTTGGGCTGTTGTCGAAAGAATTCTTTATGGAATTGGATGCCGATTAAGGGTATAAGAACAGAAGTAATTTGATCATGGTACTGTCATTTTCACATGGCTTAATGTTATATCCGGAATAGTTCAACATGAACATATCCATGGCAAAAAGACTGGTATAGCTGTTGTCATGCTGTTTATCAGCTGGCTTAGCTTACCTTGGTAATTAGATATATGATGAGACCTTGCTTACGAGATATAAGAACTGCTTTAGGATTGGAACCCTTGACTATGCCTGAAGCCAGCAGCACATCCACTGAACCAAGTTCCTCCTACAATAAAACATAAGATGTCACAAATGAAAAATTCAGTCTTAGAGGGGTTATTTAATCCTTAGTTCACAGTGGAGGGTTGATCAATGAAATTTCTTGACAAATTTTTTACTGTTGATGCTGCAAAGAAAAGCATCAAAAAGACGCATAATGATGCGTTGCAGGCTTATAATAAAGGATATATTCTTCTTAAGATGCACAAATTTGAACAGGCCATAGTTGCTTATGATCTGGCAGAGCAACTATGGGCAGAAGAGATATGTATGCTCAAACTCGATGATGATCATGAAGCAGCAAAAGGGTTAACATCAAATCTTATTAATTCGTGGTACAGCAAAATCTATGCACACTATATGTTGGAGCAATACCATACATCACTTGAACTTCTTGAAAAAATACTCATGAAATTCCCAGATGATCCCGAAATTCTGTTCAGAAAAGGCTTTGTGCTTTATGCAGCTCAGAGATATGATGAAGCTTTGATTAATCTGGAAACTGCATTGGAAAAATATGGAGATTTTCCCGAAGGATGGTACTGCAAGGGAAATGTACTAAGAGAACTTAGAAATTATGAAGCTGCACTTGCGGCTTTTGACCAGTCCATAGCATGCTCTCACCCCCTTCAATTCCAGTTCCCACGGTTCACATGGATCTCACTTAATTCATCTTCAAGGATTCAAATGGATAATGCAGAGGCATGGTATTGCAAAGGAGAAATACTTTTTAAGCAAAAAAGGTATGAAGAAGCCCTCGAAGCTTTTAATCAATCATTAAAAATCAAACCTGGATTTGAGGATGCTATAAAGTTCAGGGAAATAGTGTTTCAAGAACTTGGCAAGAACAAGAATAATAAATAAGATCAAAAGCCAAAGATCGTTTTTGCAGCATAATTGTGTTCTGTTTTAATACTGTATGTCTTTATCAGTTCTATCATTTTTTGGAAATTGAATGTTAGTGTCTTGCTGGCAATACAACATTCGAGTACCAAATGTCTTTCTGAATCAGGGACTTTTTTGACTTTCCTTTCCACTTGAAACCTTATGTCTATACAGTGCGATTTCTATGGTTGTGCGCAGGTCCTCCTCCTCAAAAGGCTTGAGAATATAGCCATAGTGTTCGGTCAATTTTGCTCTCTCTAATGTTTCTTCATCCGAATATGCAGTAAGATATATCACAGGTATATTAAAACGACTACGAATCTCTCCGGCAGCATGTATGCCGTCGATCTCACCTTTGAGCATTATGTCCATCAGAACAAGATCTGGAAGTATTCCTTCAGCCTTGATGATTGCGTCTTCACCTGTTGACGCCACACCGGGGACTATATAACCCAGTTTCTGTAATCTTTTCTTTATTTCTAGAGCAACTATGTTCTCATCTTCAACTACAAGTATCTTGGCGTCGGTCATTTTCACACCTTAACCTTACATTTTAACTCTTTAAAATGAATCTTGAAAGATGTCCCTCTGGTCCTTTCAAGTTCAATAGTTCCATTTATCTGATCAACAAGGGTCGTTACAAGCTGCAAGCCCAGAGAAGTTGTTTTCCTGAAATCGACATTTTCAGGGAATCCTATTCCATCATCACTTACCTCAAGAGTGAATTCATTACCATTAAGCTCAAGAGTGACGTTAACATTTCCTTCTACTGCATTCTGAAACCCATGTTTAAGGGAATTGGATACCAATTCGTTTATAATCATTCCCAGAGGCATGGCAGTATCCATTCCCAAATAAACATTCCCTATCTTCGAATTCAACTTGATCGACTTAGATTCCATAAAATAGGACTTTGACAGGAAATCCAGTAAATTTCGGGTATAATCTGCGAAATCAATTGTGGCCATATCTCCCGATTGGTATAGTTCTTGTCGGAGAATACATGGGGTGGAACTTCACAGTTGCAAAAGGAGGTATACTTGGTTCTCTCTTTGCACTACTTGTTGCTGGTACAATGTATGTTATGGTTTCATTGTGTGCCAGCGAGCTTGGAGCTGCCACGAAGCTGGCAGGAGGACCCTATGACTGGGCAAGATTGTTCGTAGGACCTGGTGCTGCTGCCATAGTCGGCCTTGCAGTATACATGGAATATATAGCTCTGGAAGCCGCCGACTCAATTGTTGTAGCATCTATAGCCCAATCGATCTTCCCGGAGATACAGATTACCAGTTACATTGCTTGTGATATCAATTCTTACATTTATCAACTATCGCGGAGTTGTGGCCGCACTTACTCTTAACTTTGCGCTAACCATGACAGCTTTCATAGCTATAATCGTGTTCTTCTTTGCCAATATCCCAGGAATAGGAAGCATACCATGGAATCCTGCAGAGCTGATAGCAGGAGCGATGCCCAACGGAATTGTGGGAATATTCGCTGCATTGCAGTTCGGTCCATGGTTCTATCTGGGAATCGAAGGTGCAGCAATGTGCGCAGAAGAATGTAAGCATCCCTCAAGGGCGGTTCCTCTGGGACAACAGGCTGGTATGATCACCCTGCTTATTGCAGCAGGCATGACGCTATATCTATGTGCTGGCCTTATACCCGCATCAGTACTTGGTGTATCTGTATATCCTCTTTATGAAGCAGCAACGTCAAGCGGTATATACTTCTTGGTAGTGTTCTTGGCTATAGGTACGCTGTTCACCTGCCTTGCCAGTGCAAACGGCTGCGTGTGCGACTCTTCAAGGTCTTGGTTTGCATTGTCCAGGGACCATTTCCTGACAAACTGGTTTGCAGCTGTGCACCCGAGATATTACACTCCTTACAGAGCAGTAATATTTACGATGCCTATTGCTATAGCTTTTGCATTCAGTGGTTTCCTAGATCAGGTTATAACTTTCTCAATTACATCAGGAATGGTGGCCTATGTGATGATCCCATTTTCCCTGATAAGATTCAGAAAAATGTTCCCTGAGCATTCAAGCAAGGTACGTCCGTTTATAGGACCACTGCAGCCATGGATAGCTTATTTTACCATATTCCTGGCAGTAGTGATCCTGTCAACGCTTAATTGGGGATACCGTTACAACCTGATCTTTGGGTTGGTGTTCTACATAGTAGCGTACTTCTACTTCAACTGGAGGTACAAGAGCATAGAGAGTGAGCATGACTGGGAACGCGATATGGGATGGCCAAAACCGGTACTTAATGGAAGCAAATAAGGTGGGATGAAGTTGGCAAATATCGACAATAACAGATACCACAGCAAATTGCATCAGGATGCTGGTGTCATCGTGCTACTGCTAGCACTGCTGTACTTCTCTGAACTATATATGATATACAACATAGTGTCAATAATAGGAGCTAGTGTCACAATACCACCCATTCTTATTGGACTGTACATACTGTTCATAATCCTGTTGCTGGGAATAGAAACATTGGGATGTGTAGGCGTGTATAAATCCATCAAGAAACACATGTTCGAATTCGAATATTATGATTAAGGAGGTATAAGATGGCAGGAGTAATTCAAGAAGAAGGTGAAAAAGGAGTGTTTATGAGGATCTTTGACATCCTCTTTATCTTCATAGTTGCTTTTACCTGCGTGGTAACACCGGTAGTTTTGCAGGGAACTGTGCTTGTGGGTTGGGGAGAAAGCGGAGCCATGCAATTTACATGGGATCCAGTGTCCTATTTCACATCCCTTGGAGTAATAATAGTGTTCTTTGTGGTTATACTATACCACTCTGTGAAACACTATAAATTCTAATGTCGGCTCTGCTGGCATTTAATTTACTTTAAATAATTGGAGGAAAAAGGTGATCAAATGGTTGATAAGAAAAAGATCAACAGGGCTGCAGATCCAGCTAATCTCACAGAGCTTGAGCAGAAACATGTGCCTTTAATAGAGGCTCCGGAACTGGTGCTCGCTGGACAGCCTTTCACTTTAAAGGTGACAGTTCCACACGTAATGGAACAAGCTCATTACATTGAATGGATTAAGCTCTCTATGCACGGACGAAAATTAGGAGAGGTGCAACTATCACCATCTGATACAAGTCCTGTTGCAGAGTTCATGGTAACAATTCCTGAAGAGGTTGTTGCCATGAAGGTGATAGAAGAATGTAATGTTTTTGGAGTCAATATCTGTGGGGAGTGTGGCACAAAATCAGTGCTTACAGATCTAATTGCAGTAGAAAGTTGCAATGTGCACGGACTCTGGGAAGGCTCCAAACGCATCGAGGTCATGTCAAAAGTACAGGGTGAAGGCAAACCCTGTAAGTGGAAATGATGAAAGGGATGCATAAAAACATCCCTTTTGCCTTCCATAAACTTAGAGATTATTGACATTGAATCAGAGATGTATAGGTGATGTAGAATCGATTTAGAAGGAGAATTGATAGTGGTTCTTATAGAATCTTCTGAAATATTAAGTGCTTTAAAAATATTACAAAATTTTTCGGATGAATTTGGATTTGATGAAGCTTCAAAAGCTTATTTGAGTATCACTAAGTTCATTAAATCAATGGAGAAAGACAAAGAAGATTATTCAAACTATAAACACGAACTTTATGAAGAATTTTCCCTAAAGGTAAGTGGTTGAAACAATTTTTAATATCTACAACCCTATTTTTGTTTCAGCCACGTTCAGGCACTATTTTGATAGGCTATTTCCACAGGGAGTTTCAAATTACTTTTATATACCAATTCCTGCCTGTGTTGGGACTATTTCCACTCCCAATATATCAGCCATATGTTTTAGCATTGCATTGTTGACATCTTCTGCATTGTGATCAGGAGCATCAAATGTTTCCACGCAATCCTTAGGAACAATAACTTCGTATTCCAGTTCCCTAAGGGCAGCAACCGTATAGAGGATGCAAATATCTGTACACACTCCGACTATTATAATCCTGTCAGGTTTAATTCTTGCAAGAGATTCTTTTAAGCGATTGCCTAAAAGGGCATTAAACTTGGTTTTTGGAACATAGTTATTGTTAGGTGCCATCAGAAAGCGCCTTAGTTGTGGAACAACTTCCACTTCTTCAGTGCCTGCTATGCAATGTTTTGGAAATCTCTTGAATTCAGGATCATCTTCCTGGTGATTATCGCACACAAAAATAATCTCTCCATCTCGTTTTTTCTGAACCCTTTCCATCAGATCTTCAATATTTGGTATGATGTTTTTCATTCGAGGATTCTGCATATTTCCTTTATCACAGAATCCCCTTACAGTATCTATAGATAATACAAGGGTTAGCATAATATTTCTCCTTACTATAATTATATTTATGGTATTTCCAGGACTTCAGAAAAAAGAGTTTCAGGGTATTTTTCCATACTTTTGGGCTGTTCTGAATTGTCCAAGATTTTTGTCATCTGTAGCCAGCCTTGCTCTCCTTCGGTTACACATGTTTCGAATTTGTAACTAGCGGTGTTACTATTCGATCTATTGGAGGCCATCAAATTAACTCAGTAGAAAACTAATTGAAATCACTATCGCTATGTGTTATTATATTTCCATTTTCAGTTATAATTATGTTTATATGTCATGTATAATACAAAAATTATCTCTTGCTTCTCTCAAAACTGAGCTAATAGTGGATAATATAGAAGAATATAGGGTAAATTTAAGTTTGATTCCTTAACTTAAGGTTGAAATATATTTATAATACGTTTTGGAGGAAAGTATATATCGCTTTAAGAAAATGGCATAAAAATTAAAGGAAAAAATAGGGGTTGAATTGCGATTTGGTCATTTCTGATATATATGAAATTAATGTGATCTATATTGTCAGATATGAACATTAAGATATAACAAAAATTCTTTTTAACCTATAATGTTGGTTTTAAAATGAGACTAAATTTAACTAGATTAATCTGTGTATTTATTGTATTACCAGCTTTCTTTTTAATGATAACTGGTATTAGTTCAGCAATTCCACATTTTGCACCAATAGGTGGTCATCAATCTGTAAGGGAAAATGAACTATTGATTATTCCTCTCTCTGCAACAGATGATGACGTTAACGCTATAATATCATACTCAGCGGTAAATGTTCCAGAAGGAGCAACATTTGATCCAAATACACACACATTCAGCTGGACGCCAACTGCTGGTAGTGCAGGTGATTATTATGTTACATTCCTTGCAGTGTATAATAATTTACAGGATTCTGAAACTGTAAGGATCACTGTCATTGCAGTGAACAAAAATGATCTGATGGCTGGTATTGATTCTGCCAATATTAAAATAGCAAGTACTGTTACCGGAATTGAACTAGGCCAGTATCCACAAACAGCAACAGATACATTCAGGGCAGCAATTACAACAGCACAGGCAGTTGTTGATAATGCAGGGGCAACACAGGCACAGGTTGATCAGGTCCTGAGTGACCTAAAAGCAGCTGAAATGACTTTCGATGCTGCAAAAATAACATTTATAGATAAAAGTGCATTAACAACAGCTATTGCTACTTACAATACAAAAGTGGCAGTTGCAGTGCCTGGAGTTGGAGTAGGCCAGTATCCACAAACAGCAATAGATGCTTTTATAACAGCAATTGTAACAGCACAGGCAGTTGTTGATAACACAGGGGCAATGCAAGCAGAAGTAAATCAGGCTGTCACAGCTCTTAAAGCAGCTGAAGTAGTTTTTGATGCTGCCAGACAATCTCTCCCTGCTTCTGTTACTAACCTGAAACAAACTTCTGTTGGAACAAGTTGGATTACGTGGGGATGGACAAACCCAAAAGATGCTGATTTCAGTCATGTGATGATCTTTATAGATGAAGTATTTATTGCAAATACATCCAATAATTATTACAATGCAACAGGCCTTGCTGAAAACACTTTGTATACAATAGGTGTCAAAACTGTGGATACAGCAGGAAATATCAATCATGCAACAATAAGCAGTCAAGCAACAACTAAAATCATAGACAGAACACCTCCGGGATCTGTAATGAATATCCAAGAAACCAGTGTAGGTGCAAGTTGGATATATTGGACCTGGACAAAACCAGTAGATAACGATTTCAGCTATGTGAGAATTTATATAGATGGCATATTCGTCACAACCACTTCCAACAACTATTATAATGCAACAGGACTTAGTGATGGAACAGAGCATACCATAAGTACGGAAACAGTAGACAATTCAGGAAATATTAATACTGGACAGGTAAGTGATTCATCTACTACACTAAAGCTACCTGAAATTTTTAATGTCAATGGAAAGGGTGTTAAGTCGAGTTCGATCACATTAGAGTGGGATGCTTCTGAAGATACTGCAATGGTACAGATAAGCTATAATGGTACATTCCTTGCCAATGTAACTGAATCAACATACACTCATCGTGATCTGAACAGATCTGCAACTTATAATTACACTCTGATCCCATACAGTGAAAATGGATTGAAAGGAGAAGCAGTAAATATTATCCTCACAACATCTTCTTCCTCTTCTTCCGTTAGTAGTAAAGGAGAAAGTAGCGGAGGAAGCAGTGGTCAAAAGAGTAGCAGTAGTGGTGGAGGAGGCGGTGCTGCAGGTAGTGTTGAGGACTTTGAAAATGTAGTATTGAAAGATCTTGATAGTGAATACCTTAGAATAAATACTAATGTAACCTATGAATTCTCAAAGGAAGGTAATCCAATTCAATCCGTTAGTTTCTATTCCCTCAAGAACTCAGGAGAAATTGCATCTACAATTGAAGTGTTGAACAACAGTTCAAAGCTTGTGAACAGCACTCCTGAAGGGAGTGTGTACAAATACGTTAACATTTGGGTAGGTAAAAATGGCTTTGTCACATCTGATAACATAAAGGAACCCAGGATTATGTTCCAGGTAAACAATTCATGGATCCAGGAAATGGGGGTAAACCTCGAAGATATAAAAATGCAGAGATATAATGGAACTGCATGGCAAGTGCTGCCCACTGTCTTGAAAAACAACACAAAGAATTATGCGATATTTGAGGCTCAAACTCAAGGATTTTCTCCGTTCGTCATTACAGCTGGAAAGACTTTAGCCTCTCCTATTGAAGAGAATACTGTAGAAAATAGTATAGATGCAGAAGATATCGCACAAAAGAACAAAATAACTGAACTAATAATTTGGTCAATCGTTTTTACCGTCTTATTTGTAGGTATATTTGGAGTTGGATCTGAATATGTCAAGTGGCTGAAAAAGTGAAGTGCTTTCTAGTGTGAAAAGCTGTATAGAAAGTTTTCAAATGGTCACAGTGTAACTGTAGGCCATTTGAATGAACTTAGTTAGCACAAAAATTTTATAAAGGCGCATCTGTATCGCCTTTTCCTTAGAATAGATTCTATATTTTGTTTATTATTACCGAACAATAAAATATAACAAAAGATAGTACATGTTATCGCACATTCTATCATTCCATCTATTTTATTATATAAACCTTTATGAATAATGAATGCTATACTAAGTGCAGCGCAAAATTTAAGAAAAATGTATCAGTAGATATACAACAGCAATTCTACTTTCATTTCTGAATATTTAAGACCATGAGGTTTTCAATACAGTTCAAGTTGTTTATTCATCAGATTCATGGAGATTAACATATGGGCGAGAAAGATGTTTATGATGCCACGCATATCCAGGTGCTTGAGGGCCTGGAAGCTGTGCGCAAACGTCCTAGCATGTATATAGGTAGTGTTGACAGCAGGGGTTTGCACCATCTTGTATATGAAGTAGTGGATAACAGTATCGATGAAGCACTTGCAGGGTTCTGTTCTCAGATTGATGTTACTATCAACACAGACGGTTCTGTAACAGTACAGGACAATGGAAGAGGTATACCTGTAGACAACCACCCCAAGTACAATAAGTCCGCTCTTGAAGTAGTAATGACTATACTGCATGCCGGTGGTAAGTTCGATAAAAGTTCGTACAAGGTTTCCGGTGGTCTGCACGGTGTGGGTGTTTCAGTGGTAAACGCCTTATCAGAATGGACGGATGTCTATGTAAAACGTGACGGAAATCTGTATTATCAACGTTATGAAAGAGGTATACCAACTGGTACTGTGCAGGTAGTTGGACAAACAGAAGGTTCTGGTACAACAGTAACTTTCAAGCCTGATGCATCGATATTGGAGACCATTGTTTTCAATTATGAGACTCTCATAAGCCGTTTGAGGGAACTTGCATTCCTCAATAAAGGGGTCAAGATCACTATAGCTGACAAAAGAGCGCATGAAGAAGAAAAAGATGTGTTCCAGTACGAAGGAGGCATCATTTCCTTTGTCGAACACCTCAACCAGAAGCGCAATGTGCTCCATAAGGACGTTATATACTTCGAAAGGGAAAAAGAAGGAACTATTGTAGAGATCTCTATGCAGTACACTGACAGTTATAATGAGTCAGTGTATTCCTTTGCGAATAACATAAACACGCATGAAGGCGGTACTCATCTTGTGGGCTTCAAGGCAGCGCTTACGAGGGTTGCCAATGATTACATCAAGAAGAACAATCTTGCCAAAGGCGAAGATAAGCTCTCTGGTGAGGATATCAGGGAAGGTTTGACAGCGATCATCAATGTTAAACTTACTGATCCTCAGTTTGAAGGCCAGACCAAGACCAAGCTTGGAAACAGTGATGTTAAAGGTATTGTTGAATCTATGGTCTCTGAAGGGCTTGCTGAGTTCATGGAGGAAAATCCAAAGATTGCAAATGTGATCCTCCAGAAAGCACTGGATGCCCAGCGTGCAAGGGAGGCAGCTAAAAAGGCGAGGGAACTTACCCGACGTAAGAATGCTCTTGATATAAGCACCCTTCCAGGTAAACTTGCAGACTGTTCTGAAAAAGACCCATCACAATGTGAATTGTATCTAGTGGAGGGAGATTCTGCAGGAGGCTCTGCCAAGCAGGGTCGTGACCGGCGTTTCCAGGCAATATTGCCGTTCCGTGGTAAGATCCTTAACGTGGAAAAATCAAGGCTCTCCAAGATACTCAAGAACAATGAGGTTTTGTCCCTTATAACTGCCATGGGAACCGGAATAGGGGATGATTACGATATAAGCAGGGCTCGGTATCACAGAGTCATTATTATGACTGATGCTGATGTGGACGGTGCTCATATAAGAACTCTTATACTTACGTTGTTCTTCAGATATATGCGTCCGCTGATCGATGAAGGATATGTCTACATAGCCCAACCTCCTCTCTATCGTATCAAAAAAGGTCAGGCAGAACACTATGTTTATTCTGACAGGGAACTCAATGCCAAACTTAAGGAAACAGGAGATAAAGGCGTCAATATCCAGCGTTACAAGGGTCTTGGAGAAATGAATCCCGGGCAGTTGTGGGAAACTACAATGAATCCCGAAACCAGGACCATACTGCAGGTCACTTTGGAGGATGCAGTTGCTGCTGATGAAATGTTCTCTGTACTAATGGGTGATGAGGTAGAACCTCGTAAGAACTTCATTATGAAAAATGCCAAACAGGTCACTAACCTGGATATCTGAGGTGTGGTAGATGGCAGATGATAATAAAGAAAATAATGGAATGGATGAAAATCCTCTGGGTATCCAGCCCACAGAGACCGGTGAGAAGGTAGTCCCTGTCCTTATAGAGGACGAAATGAAGAACTCCTACATCGATTATGCCATGAGTGTAATTGTAGGACGTGCTCTTCCTGATGCAAGGGACGGTTTGAAACCTGTGCACAGGAGGATACTTTACGCTATGTATGAAGCAGGGATAACCCACGACAAGTCCTATAAGAAATCGGCCCGTGTAGTGGGAGACGTGCTGGGTAAATATCATCCTCACGGTGATTCTGCTGTTTATGAAAGTCTTGTAAGGATGGTGCAGGAGTTCTCCCTGCGTTATCCTTTGATAGATGGTCAGGGTAACTTCGGTTCTATTGATGGTGACTCTGCTGCTGCCATGCGTTACACTGAGGCACGCATGGGAAAGATCTCTGATGAAATGCTCCAGGACCTGGATAAAGAAACGGTCCTGATGAACCCTAACTATGATGGTTCCTTGGAAGAGCCTACTGTACTGCCAGCAAAATTGCCAAACTTGCTGATCAATGGTTCTACTGGTATTGCAGTAGGTATGGCCACTAACATGGCTCCTCATAATCTTGGAGAAGTAGTGGACGCAACTCTCATGCTTATCGATAATCCTTCTTCCAGCATACATGACCTTATGTCAGTGCTCAAGGGTCCGGATTTTCCAACTGGTGGAACTATTCTGGGCATGCAGGGCATAAGGGAAGCCTACGAGACTGGCAGAGGCAGAATACAGCTGAGGGCTGTGGCTACCATAGAGGAAATAAGAAAGGACAAGAACGCTATCATTGTAAGCGAGATACCATATCAGGTGAACAAGTCCAAGCTTATTGAAGATATTGCATTACTTGTCAGGGAGAAAAAGATCGTTGGTATATCCGATCTGAGGGATGAGTCTGACCGTGATGGTATCCGGGTAGTGATAGAAATTACTAGGGGAAATGATCCGAATGTTGTGCTGAACCAGTTGTACAAGCACACCCAGATGCAGACTACCTTCGGTATCATTAATCTGGCACTAGTGGATAATGTGCCTTTGGAACTTAATCTTAAGCGTATCTTGCAGATATACCTGGAACACAGGATGGATGTCATCCAGAAACGTACGCAGTTCCAGCTAAGGAAAGCTGAGGAACGTGCACACATACTCCGTGGTCTGAAGATAGCTCTTGACCATCTTGATGCCGTTATTTCTCTGATCCGTGCTTCTAGAACTGTAGAGGAAGCAAGGTCCGGTCTGATCTCAAACTTTGGCCTTGATGAGATACAGGCAAAGGCTATTCTTGACATGCGCCTGCAGAAGCTCACTGGTCTTGAAAGACAGAAAGTGGAAGATGAGTACGCAGAGCTTATGAGGCTCATTGCCGAGTATATGTCCATTCTGCAAAGTGATGAGAAGAAATACGGCATTATAAAATCAGAGCTTGTCGAACTTAAACAGAAGTATAATAACGAGCGTAGAACACAGATCATGGCTTCACATGTGGAACTTGACCTTGAAGACCTCATACCGCAGGAAGATGTAATAGTCACTTTTACTAACAGTGGGTACGTTAAACGTCTGCCTGTAAGCACATATTCCCAGCAGCGTCGGGGAGGGAAAGGTGTTATTGGTATGGAAACAAAGGAAGAAGATTTCGTAGAGAATATCTTCGTTGCTTCCAGTCATGACTATATCCTATTCTTCACTAATAAGGGAAGACTATACTGGAAGAAGGTCTATGAGATTCCTGAGGGAAGCAGGCAGTCTAAAGGTAAAGCCATAGTCAATCTGCTGGAACTGGGAGAAGGAGAATATGTTACTGCTATGATTCCAGTCACAGAGTTCTCAGATGATAAGTTCCTCTTCATGGCCACACGCTCGGGAACTGTTAAAAAGTCATCTCTTTCGGATTTCAGCAACCCGCGTAAGGGTGGAATCATTGCAGTCACCCTGATGGAAGATGACGAGCTTGTAAACGTTGCACAGACCGATGGGTCGAAAGACATGGTGTTGGTATCAAGGCACGGGAAAGCTATTAGGTTCTCTGAAGCTGATGTTAGACCCATGGGCAGAAGTGCGCAGGGTGTGCGTGGCATTAAGCTTGAGCAGGGAGACAAAGTTGTAAGCCTGGATGTTGTGGATGAGAGCTCTACTCTATTGACAATTACTGAGAATGGATTCGGTAAACGTACTGAATTTGGAGAATACCGGACAATGCATCGTGGAGGTATGGGTGTCATCACCATAGTAACAAGCTTGCGTAATGGTCCTGTGGTAAATGTGAAGGCTGTGCGTGAGGAAGATGAAGTAATGCTTACCAGTTCCGACGGTATAATTATCCGTATCCCGGTCAAAGATATCAGGGTACAGGGCAGGAATACCCAGGGTGTCAAGATCATGGATGTGCGCCAGGATGACAAAGTGGTGGGTGTGGCGCGTATTGAGCCTGAGGAAGAGTAGAATAAGTAATGCTTATAAGCATGACCTGCAATTAGGAACATTTATTAATACGTGAACGTGTAGGATGTCCAAGATAGAATTACAGGATGATAATTATGGAACTTGAGAAACTAAGACATGGTACTGAACTTATAAAGCGCGGTTTTGCCAGCATGCAAAAAGGAGGTGTCATAATGGATGTGACAAATCCCGAGCAGGCAAAGATAGCAGAAGATGCCGGAGCAGTTGCGGTTATGGCCCTTCAGGCAGTACCTGCTGATATAAGAAAAGCCGGGGGTGTTGCAAGAATGGCAGATCCCCAGATAATAACGGAGATCATCGAATGTGTTACCATTCCAGTAATGGCAAAGGCACGTATCGGTCACTTTGTGGAAGCTGAAATTCTGCAGGCCCTTGGTGTTGATATGGTGGATGAATCTGAGGTACTTACACCTGCAGATGAGAAGTTCCACATCGATAAAACACAGTTTACTGTTCCTTTCGTGTGCGGAGCCCGTAACTTGGGAGAGGCACTGCGCAGGATCAATGAAGGTGCGGCAATGATACGTACCAAAGGTGAGGCAGGAACCGGAGACGTCAGGGAAGCAGTTCGTCACATGAAACAGATCACCGGAGAAATAAGGGCTCTTGCAGGCAAGACTAAGGAAGAACTGATGTTCACAGCCCGCGAGATAGAAGCTCCTATTGAACTTGTCATCGAAACTGCACAGCTTCAGAGGTTACCTGTTGTTAACTTTGCAGCAGGCGGCGTGGCAACACCAGCAGATGCAGCCCTTATGATGAGACTGGGTGCTGATGGTGTGTTTGTAGGTTCTGGTATCTTTAAGGCAGAGAATCCTGAACTTATGGCAAAGGCCATAGTTGAAGCAGTCAACAATTATGATAAGCCAGAGAAGCTTGCAGAGATATCCAAGGGTATTGGTGCAGGAATGAAAGGTATCAGCACAGATACCATTCCTCCGGAGCAGGCTTTACAAACCAGAGGATGGTAAATCCTCTTTCTTTTTTCAAGGTGTATTAAGTGCGTATAGGTGTTATTGCAATTCAGGGCAATGTTTCTGAGCATGTTGAGGCTCTTGAGCGTGCTATTTCTGAAAGGGGACAACAGGCAGAGGTCATAACCATAAAGCATAAGGGTCTGGTTCCCACATGTAATGCTCTTGTGCTGCCAGGTGGGGAAAGTACCACACTTGGCAGACTACTACTTAGGGAAGGCATTGCTGATGAAATACGGGCAATGCATGCAGCAGGTATGCCGATAATGGGTACATGTGCAGGTCTTATTTTGCTTGCAAAAGAAGGCGATGAACAGGTAAGGAAAACCCATCAGCATCTGCTTGGCCTGATGGACACTCAGGTCAACAGGAACGCATTCGGTAGGCAACGTGAATCATTCGAGACCGAGCTTGAGCTGACATTTCTTGAAGCTCCTTATAATGCCGTTTTCATAAGGGCCCCTGCTATCACACATGCCGGAAAGGATGTGAAAGTGCTTGGAACCATTGATAATATGATAGTGGCAGCAGAACAGGGAAACCTATTCGCTTTGGCATTCCACCCTGAACTTACTTTGGACAGCAGAGTACACCAGTATTTCCTCAACAAGGTCTTTTTGTAAGGGTTTTTGTAAGGCTATTACTTTCCTGTTACTTTTTTAGTTTTGGATAGTACTTTTTATTCAATGAGTACAGTGATCCAAAGTCGTAACCACTTAGTAAACTATTTATACGGCACTCCTTCTATTAGTTATAGAGTTGTTTGTATGGATGAAGAATGCTGCCCGAGATTTGACCCGGAACCGTGGGATGGAAAGATCATAGAATGGGAGAATAAGAGATTCGTAAAGGATAATGTCTTCACACTTTTCTATATGCCCATTAACTTTGGCAAAGTGATGAAAAGGCTTGATGAAAAAGTACGAAACGCGGGGGCAAATATACCTGATTGGCTTTGCCTTTCCGATCATACTTCAAAATGGAATATGGACGTTTATCTGGCTGTAGATAAAGAGATCCAATATGCTGAAAACACTACTCTTAGCGGAAAATTCCTGAGCAAGGTCTATGAGGGCCCTTTCAAGGATACGAATAAATGGAGTGATGATTTTAAGGAATATACAAAAAAACAGGGGCTTGAGATCAAGAAATGGTTCATGTGGTACACAACATGTCCAAAATGTGCAAAGAAATATGGGAAAAACCATGTTGTGATCCTGGCAGAGGTTGAGTGAGGTTTATCAATCATCTTCCAAATCCTCTCATATTGAGAAGAACATTAGCTGAGATTGCAACTCCCATACAATCAGTTAGTAGTGCCGAGGAAATAAAACCAATCACCTTTCCCTTCTGCAGGATGGGAGAACCACTATCTCCTGGTTGTGGCATATCAGAGCAAGGAAAGCTCAAATATATAAGTGATGCTCCAGCACTAAGTACTCTGCATCTGATAGAATGTATCTCATTGAAAAGAATAGCATCTTCCAACACAGCTGCGTTTCCAAGATTGGTTAATTCAACTTCGCATACTGAAGGAAGTTCTACCAGAGCCAGATCTAAATCTTTTAGGATACTCGTAACAGCAACTTGCATTCCATTAACTTCTAAATGGTCCCCTATTTTACTCAATATGTGAGAAGTCGCCACTAGATGATGCAATCCATTTAATAGAATGATAGCACCTATAATGCAGCTCTTTCCTTTGTAGTAAAAAGAACCTCCGGACTTTATCATTAACTTATAATCGGTCCCTTAGCTGTATTTGTACTGACTTGTCTGTTCCATTGATTTCATCTAATTTTCTTATGAAGACCTACAATGGATAAAAATCCTATAGCTGCAAGAAGTGCTTCAAATCCAGAAACCTTCTGTGCTTGGGTTGTATTGTTTATTGATTCAGTACTTGCTATTTCTGAAGTTGCATTACCAACTGAAACTTCAGCATTCAGTAGTTGCTGAGTTTCATTAGTGGTTATTTCAGATGTAGTTTGCGGGAAGTCTTTTGAGTCTCCCGGAAATGTCAGAGCATTGATCTCGTCTATATTCGTAATGCCATCGTTATCTGAATCTAGAGCCTCAATTGAGGCAAAATCCCTTCCACCTGTAGAATATTCAAGTCCATAAGGGTTTCTTGGAGATCCCCCTCCTGAAGTATGACAGGTATTGCACGTGTCAAGTTTTGTGCCATCTGTATTGTAATTCTCTTTGAAAGCTGCCAAATATGTGGGTCTTGCTGCAGCCATAGGAATTCCAATTAAAAGTACTATTAGTAAAAACAATAAGAACGTCAGTTTATAGTTCACATCTACCATTCCAGATTTCCCGTATTATAGTTTGAATAAAGCGCAATCTGAACATTTATTTGTTTATAATATAGTGATCCTTTGGAATATGAGGTTATCGAAATATCATAATTGTGGTAATAGGATGCATATTCTGAGCAAGTTTGTTCTCAAGGAAATGTTGTTCTATCACTGCTTAGAATCAAGCTTTTCATCAAAAATATGAGTGCTCAAATCTGAACACTCCCCCATCATTTAATTAAAAGAGTTTTTCATATATTTTCGCAATGTTCTTTGCGATCTCAGCCCAGGTAAACTGAGCAGAATAATCTTTGATTTTAGTTTCATCCCATCTTTTGTCCAAAGCCGATAAAATATTTTCTGCTAATTCCATTGAATTTGCCGGATCGCTTAGTAATCCATAGTCTTCCGAGACAATGACCTCGGGAACTCCGCCAACTCTGGTCCCCACAAATGGTTTTCCACATCCCAGGCACTCAAACATAACGGTTGGATTGCCCTCGTTCAAACTGGGAAGCACAAAGATGTCACAAGCATTCATCCAAAGGGGAATCTCACCATGAAGTTTACTACCTACAAGCGTTACATGGTCCTGCAAGCCTGCTTTTCTGACTTGCTCATTGAGTTTCTTTTCCAGCGCTCCACCGCCAACAATGAAGCACACAGCGTCTGATCTATGCTTGACCACTTCAGCCATAGCTTCGATCAAATAGCTGTGACCTTTGATTTTCAGTAAGTTTCCAACGGCGACTATTATCTTTTTATCGAGAGGCAAACCTAATTTCGTTCTGCACTTTTCCATATCCATCTGGTAAAACTGATCACTTCTATAACCATTAGGTAGAATGTGAACCGGAGTTCTGACATTCAGTTTCTGGATACAAGCCAGATTACTTTTACTGACTGTAATTATGCTGTCAGCAGTATTGAGTACATATTCTATTCTTTCTTTCCATTCTTCACTTTTAAAAGGTAGATCATAAATGTCGTATCCATGACCTGTTACCACAAAAGGAACATCATACTTTTCTTTTATTTTTGCTCCTGCATATCCGGATGACCAGGTAAAATGAGAGTGGACAATGTCAAATTCAATATGATTCTCTTTAATTGACTTATCTGCAGCATCAAAATGCTTATCTCCAAGTTTCTTATATTGAGAATCGATCGGCGCATAAAGAATTGGAGTTGCATGTACGTTCAAATTTGAAGGGATATTTGTCAGGTCTATCTTGTAATCCAGTTTAAATGTTGCCAGAAAGGGAACACGGACATATTTAGATATCTCCGAAATTGGATTTGAACGGACTAATGCTGAGCATTCATTAAAATATCCGCATATACTATTAACAGACTCTTTTTGAAAATTATTATATGATTGTAGCAAAAACAAAGCTTTTTTATTACTTATACTCAAGAGAGCACCCACTACTGACTTTATAATTTATTATGATAAGAGAACTAATTTCCAAAGCTTGATCTTTTGTTCTTCTTCAACATCAATTATGAAAAGCAAAATATCCGCTTAGAAATATATCATCATATTCTTATATTTCGCGGTCATAAAAACGCTTTGAAAATTGATAGGATGTGCAATTAAAATTGCAATCGCAAAGATTGCCTAATATTAATGTAGTTTCAATTAATAAATTGTAGCTAAAAAGGGAATGCCTGAAGATCTCAAATTGAGAGTTTTCCTTCTTTTAACCACCAATTATAGATTTCTTCACCGCTGGTAATCCATGCGTTTTTGTTGTGACAATACGCCAGTATTTTTTCATATAATAGTTCCCAGTATTTCATCGCTGGCCAGCTAAATGTATTATTATGCCACAGGATGGTGATTACACCATTATGCTTTTCAACTGTATCTATTAATTTTTTAGCAGTATTAAATGCATCTTCAAAGGACTTTGCATAAGAAAATAAAGTACCGTCCATGATCACAAGTGGAATTTCCAATATATCAATGGTCTCATTTTTGTTCAAATTATATGGTTTAAATGGATGACACATACCATTTCTAAAGCCGATCATATCTGGGTATCCAAAAGATGTATCGTACTTAAATCCGGCCTTTGTCAACAGTTCCCATGTATCAGGGACTTTGAATCTCAGGTAATGGTTGCGATAACCAATGATCTTTTTACCTAAAATATTTTCCAATATTTCTTTTTCGCTCTTTATACTCTCAAAATTGTCATAAGCATAGTATCCGCCATGCAAACCGACTTCGCATCCATTATCCAGGATCTCTCCTAACTCTGTTTCTACGTCCTCTATATCATATCGGAAGCGAAGCGGATCTTTTCTTGCAGTTATAAAGTAAAATGAGGACTTTGCATCGTATTTATTTTCTATCTCCATTATATGGTTAAAATTTAGATAAGGGGATTGCTTTTTCCCATTGACGGTCCAGAGGGTTTGAGATTTGAGTCCTTTGAAATCCAGATGCTTTAAGCAATACAATGAAGATAGAAGCATATGTCGAAGAGGAGGATATATATCATCAATATCATGGGTAAGACATACTGCAAATTTCCTGTCATCTGGATATGTTATTTCAGGTCCGTTTGACAATAGATATTTTGAAACCACAGGTTCAAAAATGTCTTTGTACTTACTGTTAGCATAACTAAATCTGTTATGTTTGTCCAGTTCCTTTGCAGAATACTCTTCCTTTTTAGTGTATATGTCCCAGAGTTCAGAGTTCCTTTCTAACATCCGCTAACACCCGTTTTTTAATAATAGCACAGAAACTGTGCGAATATTTTCAGCGCAATTTAAATTTATAACATAGAAGGTATATCTTTATCCTCTTTTATCTTCTTAAAACTGTCGGGATAGTTCTCTATAAACCACACAATAAATGCAGTAACATCGATCTTGTCTTCTAATAATTTATCTCTTTTCTTTATCCAACTGTTTTTAAGATCAGGAGATTGGAGAAGTTCAACTGCTTTGTCTAAGGCTTGAGCAGAATCATTGTAATTTAATATAAGTCCATATTTCTGCTCAAGTTCAATGAAATTACCCATTGTACCTATTAAAGAAGAAATATATATCGCCGGAGTGCCTAACAGTGCACTTTCAACTGCTACTGTAGCTCCTTCTCCTATACACATAGTTGCATAATATAGCATATCATGCAATTTTTCCGGAGCAATCTTGAGTTTGTATTTCTCCAATTCAGGCACAAGACCAATTTCTGAAGTAATGAAAACTTTCCCATATTTCTCAAGCTCTGTTGCCAGCTTGATTTTGTTCTGTATTCCATGATGACCATAATCATGGTCTGCATCCCAGGAAACGAATCTCAATATTATGAACGGATCTCCTTCATTTAGTCCGAGATCTTTTAAGACGGCTGGATTAGGCTTGAAGTAATTCGGATGAAGATATGCAAGCTCGTGGTATCCATTGTACCTTACCTGCTTCTTTCCAAGATCGTTCGTAAAAGAAGAGGGGGTACATATCACAGTTGCAAAAGGATCCATCAGCATATGTTCTATCTTTGCATGTTCCGTATCATCAAAAACAATAGAAGGCTTACCAATCATTTTTCCAAGGTGAGCAATATATGCATTGCCGACTCCGCCAACGAGAATATCAGGCTTGAAGGATCGTGCAATCTTGTGAAGTTTACGTTCGATTTTCAATAGTTCTGTGCCTTTTGAAAAAAAGGATGGTTTTGCACTTCCAACTACATCGTACTGGATTCCATATGCATCCAATAAAACCAAAGACACTTCTTTGGAAACAGCTGTCATCTTACAAACATGACCTTTTTTTTCAAGGATACGAAATGCGTTTTTAAAGAAATGAACTTGAGCTGGATGACCAATATTAAAAAGTATTCTCATGTCTTCACCATTACAAATAATCTACTCTTATAATATATAAATTCACTGTTTCTTGTTACTTGCGATAAAGACCAAAGCACAAGGCAGCTTAGTTATTTTAGATACTAGAACATGCAGTCTTGTTGACATGTTGCTAATAGCAAAGCGGCGTAATATCTTTACAGTAATATGCCTGTCATAGAAATAGAACTTTTCAACTTTTCCACCTGCATCTTCAAAGAAAGAATATACCTCTTCTTTTTTATGGTTTCTCCAAGCGGTTTTTCTTACAAGACCTGTAAGATTGGAATTATGTACCATGACAAGCCTGCCATCTTCATTAAGCATTGAGAGATATTTTCTCATGACATCTTTGTTAAGATTGATCGCAAATAAAGAGAAACCTGCCATGAAGACAATATCATATTTTTCAGTAAAATATTTTTCAGGATAGTTACCATCAGCTATTAAAAATTTCACGTTAGAATTGCGTTTAGATTTATTCTCATTCGCTTCCTTTATTTTACTTTCATCATAATCAAAGGCAATTACATTGGCACCATATTTTTCAAACATGAATGCATGATGTCCTGTTCCGCAACCAACATCAAGAACATTCGGATTTTTTTTTCCAATTGAATGCAGACAGGTCTGTATCAAATATTTATCTTCATCATAATATTTGAAACCAAGTTTTAAAATTAATTTGAGGCGAATTTTTTCAAACAGGTTCATTTTCTCATCATCCTCAATGCTCTTTTTGTTGAATTGAATGCGAGGTCCTGCAACCAGAATAAACTCCATCTAAAAGTAGTTGATGTCCATCGATCAGGATGTAATGTGATATAGAGATTATCCAATTTTTTACTCTTTACAAGTTCAATGAGTTCATCGGTGGTATCTACACAGTACTTTTGTTTCTTGCCTGGAATGAAATCTCTCAGATTATATTTTGAATTCCAGCCTCTGCCAGTATCAGTAAAGTAGTTGAGGTTCTCTCCAAGTGATAAGTAAGCTTCTCCGATTATCCCAAAATTCTTGAAATCATATTTTTTCCACAGGTCACGATTATCAAATTTAGATAAAGAAGCTCCATGCATACTGATTGTTTTCAGGGTGCAAATACCTCTGAACCTTTTTACTTCCTCTTCAAACATCTTTATTGCCTTTTCATAATCGCCCTTTGCATCACTCAAAGTTTCATAATGGTATCCAATTTCATGTCCCATTCCTTCGATTTGCTGTATGATCTCAGGCACATAGATGTTTTTCTTTGCTCTGAAATAGTAAGTTGCATGTATGCCATATTCCTTTTCAATGAGAGCGGTCCTCAGTGAAGGCTTTGCCTTCCCATCAACATCGTGGCGCATCAGGACAAAACGCTCTGGAAGATCATTTTTTGCACTGAGGTATTGCTCTATGGTAATGGATGTATAGTTATCAGCTAATGCAGAGCAGAGCTGGTGGAACTTCTCTGTTGTAAAATCGAGATCCTGAAAATTTAACATTTGGAATCACCTTTTGATTTCAAATCGTTTACCAGATCTCTCAATGGGACTGTCTTCACGTCATCGAGGTTCTTTAGTATGTAGCGAATCCTCTGTTCAACAATATCTCCTTTAATTACCCAATAGAAGGGACGACCTTTACCAACTTTTGGAAACTCTTCCTTGCAAATATCAATAGGATGGAAGTAAAATATAGTATGTCCTCTGTTAAGGCTTTGCCGGATTCCTTTTAAGATCAGGTTAGCACCCAAAAACCTCAACATTGGTCCACCTGATGTGGGTATTTTTATCCCAATATTGTAGTAGGACCATGGGAACTCTATAAGATCTCCGGTCTTAGCAGGCTCCAAGCTTCCAGGTGCCGGGAAATAAGGAATTGTCGAAACGCAATTCAAGGAAGAATCTGTCTTATTATATAATGAATTCACAGATACTGAGGAGTCATACTCAAAGCCCATTTTTCGAAGTGAATCGAGCATTTGTCCCGTCACTGCTGCATTTGGTGCACGGAAACCAATTACTTTTTGTCCGGAAGCCTTTTCTAGTATTTCCTTTGCTTCCATCGTACTCTTCTCGAACTCTTCTATTGTCAACAACGGTTTTTTTGTATTTGGGTTAATGCTGCACCTATGGTCAGCTCCATGACAGGCGATTTCATGTCCCCTTGCAGCAATAGATTCAATTAAACCCGGATAATGTTCTGCAACATCCGCTACAATGAAGAACGTGGCAGTCATATGGAATTCATCAAGAATATCGAGAACTCTTTTTGTTGGCTCGCTCAAATAGTCATATCTTCCTTCCCAATTTTCAAAGAATTCTTTTACATCTTTATAGACCGAAAAGTCAGATCCACACACCGAAGGAATATGGTACCAATCTTCAATGTCTACAGTTATTGATAAACTGCGGTCTACATGCAAGAGATTCTTTCTCCCGGCATATTGGATCAATATATTTTTACCAAAATTGACTCCAAGGTCCATGGAATAGTATGCACTCCACGAAAGAATATTTGATGACCATCTTTCCGGATGCGTAAGAATATAAAGATTATTTTGTTTTTTGCTTTCTATAAGCCCTATCAGGCCATCTGTATCATTGAGGTCAATCTGCTGTGCATTACTTGGGATGTAATCTCTCATATTGTCCTTAATGCCCCAGCACCTGCCGGTATCTGAAAAATAGTTAAGGTCATCTCCTACGGATAAGTAAGCCTCTCCTACTATACCATAGTCCTTATAATTATAGGCCTTCCAAAGATCACGGTTGTCAAACTTTGATAGGGGTCTTCCATGCATGCAAATTGTTTTGACAGTACTAATCTTCCTCAATTTCTCCAGGTTACTACGGAAAAGTTCGATAGCCTTTTCCTGGTCACCGTTGGTTTCACTTAACACCTCATAGTGATATCCAATCTCATGACCCATTTTTTCAATTTGCTTTATTATTTTAGTGTGGAATATCCCATTATTTGATCTGAAATAATACGTTGCCCTGATCCCAAGCTCATGCTCTACCTTTGCAGTTTTCAGTGCATTTCCCGGAAATCGGTCTATATCATGCCGCATTATTATAAATTTATCAGGGTGTCGTTTTTCAAAATAGTCTAAAACCGTTATAGTTGGATAGTTCCTGGATATTGATTCGCATATCTGTCGAAATTTTGGAAGAGAAAAATCAAGTTTCTCAAGAGAAAACATCAGGTATCACCACTGGCAGAAGATAGAGCAAGCTTTACTATTGCATGGAAATGATATGTTCTAAGTGTCATCATCTCTACAGTATCATGTAACTTATCGGATTTGTAATTATTATGTCTAAAAACATATTAATTAGTTCCAGTTCCCATTTTGGGCCTCTATTTCTCCATTTTGTATTCTTTTGTCAGACTCCTGCATATCAAACAACATTGCAAACAGAGTAAACTGTATTCCGGTAATTAGGAGAAGAGCATCAAGTATCAGAAAATTTGGTGAAACTGCCCAACCTAAGAACAGTCTAGTTACGCCTATATACAACCCTAATAATACACCAAGAGGCACAAGTGTCATTCCAAGGGCATAGAAGAACACTAAAGGATGGAAATCCAGTACCATATACTTCATCTTCAAACGCCATAGGAATTTCCTAAATAGCATCCTGGATACACGGAACATGAATTTGCTATATTTGATAGAAGACTTTTCCTGACCATAACGAGCTGGCATTGTAATGTCCATTGTGCGGAACCCAAAGGTATTGAGTTTCACAAGCATATCGTTACAGTAACCGTAGTAAGTAAAAAGAGTATCTATATCAATCCCAGATAGGGCTCTTCGGGAAATAGCTGTATAGCCGTTTTGAGGGTCCATAATATGCCAGTAGCCGCTACTGATCTTATTAATCAGGGAAAGAATCGAATTCCCAAACAAACGCCATTTGCTCATACCACCTCTAAACTCTTTGCTCATGAGGCGATTGCCTTTGGTATAATCAGCTTTACCCTGAATAACTGGCATGAGCAGTTTCGGAAGCTGATCAGGGTTCATTTGGTTATCTCCACCCATAACCACTATAATATCCATGTTCTCTTTCAGAGCTCTTTTGTATCCATGCAGAATGGCTGCTCCAACTCCCTGATTCACTTCGTGTGTGATCACATGCAAGCGAGAGTCTTTTATTGATTCCAGTACCTTTGCGGTGGAATCTGTGCTTGAATCATTGATCACATAGATCCTGGAAATGTATGGAGGGATGCCATCAACAGTAATCTTGATGAGTTTTTCTTCATTATATGCAGGAATAACTACGCCAATCTTCTTTGAGTATAAAACAGCATGTGCCTCATTATTAAACATGCCTACTTCAACAGTTTTTACGTCAAGGCCTGCATCTTGCACATCCTTAAGCAAAGAAAACTCAACCGGAACTTTTGTCCCATCAAATTTCAGAAAATCAAAAGTATTGGATGAAAAGGCACTGAAGCCTACATATTGGCTTTCAGAAAAGTCACATGTTTCCCCTACCACTGCCTGTTGCTTTTTACCATTTTTATCAATTAGGATAACGGGCATACATTCATGGCCTTTGAACTCCCCGGTAACAACATCGGATTGTAACCAGAAAATTGGCTCCAGAAGTCTGGGAATATCGTCGGGATTATGACAGCCGTTTGGATAGATAGTTACAATTATCTTTGGCTTTACTTTATATGCTTCCTGAAAGCCACTTTTTAAAGCCTCTGCTCTACCAAGGGGTTTTGGATGGGAAACAAGTTTTGTGTCCATGCTGGTAGCAATGAATGATGTAGCATCATCACTACCATCATCAACAACTATAATGTCATCAACATACGATCGCGTTTTCTTAATGACATCCCTAAGATATACTTCTTCATTATAAGCAGGAATTACAGCAACTATTGTCAAATATTTAGCCCCCGCATTAAAAGCCGGAAGGTGGTATACTTTAAGTAAACCTCACATTCGCTTTGTATCGCTATGTGCATAATTATCTGATATCTATCACTGCAAACCAATATAAATGTTTCTTTATAATTCAGTTTCATTTAAATAAATATCCTAATATAAGGCAAAATGAATGCAAAGTAAATCTGACAAACAAATTCGCAATTTATTTATATATTTTTTAAGTATACTGAAATAGCTTGGCCACAACGATTTAATCCAATAATGCAAATTATGTTCCGATGAAATTACCTTGTCAAACTATAGTATGGGATGTGCTGCCAGCAATAAGGGCAGCTATAGCTGAAGAGCTTGTGAATATTGGTGTATCCCAACAGGAAACTGCCCGTCTGCTAGATATGGCTCCTTCTGCAATTTCTCAATATCTTTCAAAGAAGAGAGGGTACAGAATAGAATTCGAAGATGATGTTAAGATGGCTATAAGATCACTTGCACAAGACTTGAGCAGAGAGGAAGTTGAAAATCTCCCCCAGCGTATATGTGGTATTTGCACAATGCTACGTGATCCTTATTCTGGCTGCAATTCAAGCTGCAAGAACGATTAAAGCAAAGATGCTTCGAACATTTTTGTCCTTTTAGTTATTCTGAATCAATATCCGCTATTGTCTCCAGAATTCCCTTCATCTTTCAAATACTCTTCAGCATCTGCATTGTTCCAGACTTTCTTAGGTGATCCACTATAACTATCAGTCTGATTCACTTCTTTTTTCGTGAGAACCAATTTGTTATCTTCAACTTCTATTACAATCTCATCATTAATCGACAGATTCATTTTTTTGATCACAGCATCAGGAAGTTGAATTTTGTGATCACTGGTGACCTTAACACTAATAGCCATATTATTATCTTGATTATATGTGTGCTATAAATATTTAAATGCTTTACTAATACTTTCCTATTGCATCTCTAAAAGAAGGGCTTTTACAGTTTCTCTTACATTTTCCTCGCTACCCATTTCAGGATTCCAGCCTAATTCTTTTAGTTTCTCGATGGAAAGCATCATTTTAGGCACGTCACCTTTCCATCCCTGTGAGCCTCCTGTATACACGAATTTCGGGTCAAGTTTCATCTGCTCAGCTACTATTTCGCCTATACGGGTAGCAGAAATGGTATCTTCTGAACCGATATTGAAAATATTAGACTGGTCATCGCCTTTATTAACAACGAACATCATGGCATCCACACATTCCCGCACATGGAGATAAGATTTTGATTGTCTGCCGTCGCCAAGGATCTCCAATTGAGAGTTCTCTTTTTTCAGTTTATTGATAAAATCAACAATAATGCCATGTGTGCCCCTGTCACCTATTATGTTTGCAAAACGGAAGATCCAGGATCTCATATCAAAAGTATGGCAGTAGGCTGTTATCATCGCCTCGCAGGCAAGCTTAGATGCCCCATACATGGAAATTGGCATAAGTGGGCCATAATTTTCAGGAGTTGGAATCTCATTCGCTTCCCCATAAATGGTAGATGATGAGGTAAAAGCGATATTCTTTACTCCCTGCTTGTTCATAGCTTCAAGAAGGTTGTATGTGGCCAGAATATTTTGATCAAAATGCATTCTGGTGTTAGAAACTCCAATCCTTACATCAGGATTGGCTGCAAGGTGAAATACCAGCTCAACATTATCACATGCATTGATAATCTGATCAGGTTGGAGCATGTCCCCGTTTATGAACTTAAAATGCGGTTTATTCATATGATGTGCAATAAACTCCATTTTGCCTGAAGTCATGTTATCAAAAACCACTACATCATGTCCATCTTCAAGAAGCCTGTCTACAACATGACTTCCAATAAAGCCAGCACCACCTGTAACAAGTACTTTTTTAGCTGATTCCAAGATCATTCTTTCACCATTCTTAAAACATAAGGTAATAGTTAATAGAAAACATAATCCCAGAAACATATTTAATAGTTTTGAATATTTATAGCAGAAAATCCGGGACTTAAAGTGAACTATAAGTTATAAAAAATATACGAATAGTACTTTTGTAGAAACTGGAATCTCAATAAATTCAACAAAAAAGTTAAAAATGTCTGATCCAAGCTGGAGTAGCTCAGATCAACTTCTTCAGTTTCTCTACAAGCTCCTGCTGGATACAGGCAGTGCGGTCGCCGCCGCAGACCATACCGCGGATACCGATTATATCTGGCTGGATGCGCTTAAGAGTAGGCAGGTCTTCAAACTTAAGAGTTCCCGCAAGAGCAGATTCCATCCCTAACTCACGAATAGACCCGGTGAATTGCGCAAGTTCCTCTTCGGACATGAATTCAAAAGTAGAGCGGCCGTCCTTGATGCCAGTATCGACCATTACAACATCCACGCCAGCTTTCTTACCGATCGCCGGAAGCAGGAATGGAGAAATAGAGTTAATGCGCTTGTAATCAGAATAGCCGGATGCGACAACCTTTCTGGAAGGATCGAAATCCTTGACAGCTTTGTTGATATTTGTTAGCATTTCCAGAGCCTGATCTTCAGTCTGCACATCATAAAGACCGACCTTTACATATTGGGCACCTGCAACAGCAGCACCCAGAGCTGCCAGAGATGCAGTCCCGGGTTTGTAATTGAAATCACCAATCGTTGCACTTATGGGTTTTTTAGAACCAATGGCTTCCTTCACTGATCTGATGACCCAGGGGAAGTTCGCTCCCAGAGAGCCTTCTTTTGGGTTCTTGACATCAATTATGTCAGCACCACCTTTGTATGCAGCGATTGCCTCTTCTTCGTTTATTGGGCTGACCAGTAATTTCATAGTAATAACCTCTATTTTATAGCATGAGAGCGCCTATCAGTTAATATATGTTTCGTATCGTTTTCGTATTGGATTTATATAATTCGAATGTGGTGCATGCACAAGGTGGAAACAGGAAGAACTACCGTCCTGTACACCTGACAAGCCGCATCTGTACAACCTCAGAACCTCTACAGCTCCTGGAGGAGGTAAAACCAAAGGAAGCCTATATTGCAGATCTCAATGCCCTGCAGGCAGAAGGTCCCCATAACACCAATTTTGCGACGATAAAGCAAATCTCTTCACGAGTCACTACGATGCTGGATCCTGGTGTCTCATCACTAGAAAATGTAATTGAAGCAAGTGCTCTTGCGGATACCATTATCCTTGGGACTGAGACCGCGTCCTTGCAGACCATAAGGGAAGTTGCTGCACTTCTGCCAGGTAGAGTAAATGTAAGTATTGATAAAAAGCATGGGAAAGTACTTACTTCTGATCCTCTCATGCCTAGTGAACCTACTGAGATCATACGCGAGCTCAATGCTCTGGACATACAAAATATCATCATCCTTGATATGGACAGGGTAGGTACATCCAGTGGTGTAGATTCACAATTCTTAAGTAACATTGTTTCCATCTCCAAACACGACGTGCTTCTTGGAGGCGGTGTAAAAGATGTCCAAGATATCAAAAAGCTTGAGAGTATAGGAATCAAAGGAGCCCTTGTGGCAACTTCATTGCACAATGGTTCAATACCGCTATTTATGGCACAACACTGACGAGAATAAAGGTGACATGTTTGGAAGAGAAAGATACTGGTACTAAATCTGATGCTAAATCTGAGATCACAATAGAAGAAGGCTTTGCAGAGATCAAAATGGGAGGCGGCTGGTTCCTTACTATAAGTCTTGCTACAAGTGAGAAATACGAAAATGAGTATGTAGAAATAGCAAAAGAGCGGGCTGGTCAGAAAAGGGGCCGTTTCAACCTAAATCCCAAGTACATAAGGGACCTGGGAGAAACGCTCATAAAATTTGCGGATACTAACAAGTTATAACCCACAAAACCAGATGCATAAGAAAAGGCCGTGGATACTATTTACTATTTACTTCTCTATTCCCGGCCTTCTAATGCATTAGCAATAATTTCGAATACTTCGTCTTTAACTTCATTTAAAGACCTTTCAGCATTGATCACCACAAATCTTCTACGATCTTCTGCTGCAAGACGAAGATAGTTATTGCGCACTGTTTTCAGGAACTCAATCTTCTCGAACTTTGACTGTTCTCCGCGATCCCCGCAACGTTTGACAGCCACAGCCGGATCAATGTCAAAAAGAACTATCAGGTCCGGATCAATAGTCCAGCCTTTGTGTAGTGTTCGCACCCAGTCCAGGGGGTCTTCAAAAAGGCCCTGAAGTGTAGCCCCCTGATAAGCACACCTGCTTGTAGAATACCGGTCTGATATAACATGCGAACCATTTTCAAGAGAAGGGCGAACAAGCCTGGAAATATGATCAGCATGGTCTGCCAGAAAGAGCATGAGTTCCGCTATATGATCCGTATCGCTGCGCAAGGCACGATTTACGGCATCCCCAAGCCAGCTTGTAGTAGGTTCTCGTGTAAAGGCACACTGAGAAAACCTGGTGTTGTCCTGCAGTAACCGCCATATGGTTGACTTGCCTGAGCCATCGATACCCTCTAAAGTGATTAATTTGCCTTTCATGCAATGAGTATCAATAAAGCTAGGAATTATTAATACATAACCGCTCAGATACGATAAGTGTTCCCGCTTCCGCACTGTGGGCATGTTACTTCGAAGATGTCCGGGTCTGACTCAAAGACATAATCACATGAGCCGCATTTGAAATATACCATAGATTGATTGATCTCTGTCATTATCTCGCCGATTTGAATTATAAATAAAATTACATATAATTATGTCGGTTACTTCTAAGCAGATATTTTATTTAGTGTCTCTTGTACAGGTATTTTTCAAACTCTATCAGGAAGAACACTGTACTGGAGACCACTATGATCATCAGCCAATCCACGGCCAGAAGAGGAGCTGTGGAAAAGATGGAATTTAGAGTAGCATTATAACTGATCAATAACTGAAGCAATATCACAATACCAATACCAAGCAGCATGAACTTGTTCGATATCAGGTCTGGGTAGACGTAATCATACATGGACTTGGAATTAAACAGATAGAAGATCTGGAAGAAAACTATTGTATTCAAAGCAACTGTGCGCGCTGCATCTAGATTTCCATCTCTGCCTAGTTTTAGGAAGAAAGTAAGATAAGCTCCTGCAACGATCAGCAGTGACACGAATACGATCCTTCTATTTATAAGAGGAACAAGAATGGATTCCTTAGGTGGTCTTGGCGGCCTTCTTAAAATCCCTCTTTCCTTTGGTTCCATAGTGATGGGTACACCAAGTCCGATAGCTGTTACTGTGTTGAGCCAGAGGATCTGCAGGGGTACCAGAGGTAATGTCATTCCCAGCAGCACTGCAAACACTATGGATAAACCCTGTCCGCCGTTTGTGGGCAGGGTCCATAATATGATCTTCTGTATCTTGCTGTAAACATCCCTTCCTTCCTCTATCGCCGCTACAATGGATGAGAAGTGGTCGTCTGCCAGCACCATGTCAGAAGCCTCTTTTGCAACCTCTGTACCTGTTTTGCCCATAGCTATGCCAATATCTGCTGTTTTAAGAGCAGGAGCATCGTTGATCCCATCTCCTGTCACAGCTACCACTTCCCCCTTCTTCTGAAGCAGCTTTACTATTCTAAGCTTATCTTCGGGAGAGGTGCGTGCGAACACAGAAACCGAATCTAGCCTTTCGCTAAGATGCTCATCTGACATTGTCTCCATATCACTTCCTGAAAGAGCACCTTCTGTTTCGATCCCTATTTTCTTTGCAATAGCATAAGCAGTTTTCAGGTGGTCCCCGGTGATCATTATGACCCTGATGCCGGCTGTTTTGCATTTTGCTATGGACTCCATCACCTCATCTCTCGGAGGGTCCATCATACCCTGCAGCCCCACGAATACAAGATCCCCTATATCCTCTGCTTCAATGCTCTCTGTATCCGCAGGAACTTCCCTGTATGCCATGGCAAGTACCCTCAAAGCCTCTGATGCCATCTGTTCAGCGGCCATCATCACGCCTTCCTGATCAATGGGGCCAAGGCTGTGTCCGTCAAACTGTGAAATGCACATTTGGAGGAGCTTTTCAGGTGAGCCTTTTACATAAATTACCTTTGAGCCATCCTCTCTTTCATGCAAGGTGGCCATGAACCTTTGCTCCGGCTCAAAGGGGACCACATCCTTACGGGGTAAATAGAACTTGCCAGCCTTAAGGCCAGATACAAGCAATGCACCTTCCGTTGGATCACCATCTATGCTATCCATTCCTTTGAAAGAAGCGTCATTGCAGAGTACACCTGCCCTTAGGGTTTCCACAAGAGCTTTATCTTCAAGCGGATCCGTCTTGACTCCATCCAGTAAAAAATCGCCATCAGGAGAATAACCTGCACCGGTTACAGTATAGAACTTGCCTGCAGCATACACCTGTGTTACCGTCATCTGGTTCCTGGTGAGAGTACCGGTCTTGTCAGTACAGATCACAGTGGCACTTCCGAGGGTTTCTACCGCAGGCACCGTGCGGATTATAGTATTCCTTGCCGCCATCCTGTTGACACCTATTGCCATGGAAATGGTGATAACAGCAGGCAATCCTTCGGGGATAGCAGCAACCGCAAGGCTCACCGATGCCATGAAGACTTCAATAGTATCGTATCCCTGCAATAAACCAATTGCAAATGTAAGTGCTGCAATGACTACTATCACAACAGAGAGGATAACGCTCAGGCGTGCCATCTTACGCAGCAGGGGAGTTGAGATTTCCTTGCTTTCCCTGATAAATTCGGATATCCTGCCTATCTGTGTGTCATTACCTGTTGCAACGATTATGCCTCGTCCCTGACCCTGGGAAATGAGTGTTCCGGCAAAAGAGACGTTCTTCTGGTCTCCGAAAGAGACACAACCGGTGGTAATGGTGGCAGTGTTCTTTTCTACAGGTACGGATTCTCCTGTAAGGATAGACTCATCTGCCCTCAGATTCTTCACATAGAACAGACGCAGGTCTGCAGGCACCCTGTCCCCGGCTTCCAGCAGCACCACATCTCCTACCACAAGTTCCCTACTTGGCAGCACCATGCTGACACCATCCCTTAATACCCTGGCTTCAGGTACCAGCAGCTTTGAAAGCGATTCCAGAGCATGCTGTGCTTTACCTTCCTGTATAAATCCTATGATAGCATTTGCCAGCACCACTAATGCGATAACAACAGCATCTGCATATTTTTCAAGGAAAAGAGTGATGACCGCAGCTATCAGCAACAGGTAGATCAGAGGACTTGCAAACTGTTTAAGAAAACGATAAACTGGTCCGTGTTCTTTTCTGGCCGATACTTCATTATATCCATCCCTGGCAAGCCTTATACTGGCTTCTTCGTTGCTCAGACCATCCTGATCACTGGCAAATAGTGAAAAGATATCCTCAGCAGGGATACCACACCACTTTTCTTCCCCCATAAAAACAAAGAGAATGTCCAAAAGATAAATAATTTATCTGCATGATACATTTTCCCTGTTAAAGGGAATGTACATGACAAACATTGGCGTGATCACCAGAGGCAAGTATGGTAAAAGGCTGATAGAGACTATACTTCAGAAAACCGACCTTAAAGTTATCTCGGCTGAGATTCCGGCATTACTTCCTGATTTCATAGACGAACCTGAAGACTTTCTTGAAGGACTGCATCTGAATACAGAAGTATTCAATACAGAGATACTTGTAACATATTCTCTACACCCGGATCTCACACCTGCAATTGCCAGGCTTGCAGGTAAGGCAGGTGTTCGCAGCCTAATAGTTCCCGGAGGTGCATCAAAGGCGCCTGTAAAGGAACTTGAACAGATATCCCAAGAATATGGCATATACATAGAAGTGGATGATATCTGCTGTAACCTCAGTTCAAATCCTGCTATCAGTGATTTTACTGATAAATTATCGAGCCCAATGCTTGAGGTTACTATTAATAAAGATAAAGTGGAACACGTAAAAGTTATCCGAGGAGCGCCCTGCGGCAGCACCTGGCACATGGCTGATGGCCTAAAAGGCGTATCTCTTAAAGATGCACCCGCAAAGGCTGGTCTTTTAATACAGCAGTATCCATGCCGTGCGGTTAGAGGCAACAAAGGCGGCATCCATGAATCTGCAAAACTGCATAAAGATGCCGTTTCAAAAGCTATTGAGCAGGCTATCCGGAAAAAGGAACATTAGTTTTTTGTGCAACTCCCTCATTATATGTTCCGGATGGATAACGCTGAAGTGGCAAAACGTCTCTTTGAAATGGCAGAGATGCTCGAATTCAAAGGAGAGAATATTTTCAAGATAAAAGCATACCAGAAAGCTGCACGGCATATAGAGGAACTTGAAGAGGACATAAACGTCTTGCGTCGAAAGGATGAGCTTGGCAGTATCCCGGGAGTTGGAGAAGCAATAGAAGCCAAGATAAAGGAAATGCTTGATACGGGCACATTCAAGGCCTTCGAGAAGATAAGGCACACCATTCCGCAAGACATCGAAGAGATCACTGCTGTGCAGGGAATAGGGCCTAAAACCGCACATCTTTTGTATAGCAAATTGGGTGTCAAAGATCTACAGGGATTGCTCAAGGCTGCAGAGGAACATCGCATACGCAGGATACCAGGAATGGGTTTGAAAACGGAAGAACACATTCTAATTGCAGCAAAGCGACAGCTTGCAGAGGGTAATATAGGAAGATTTCCCTTAGGCGTAGCATTGCCTATAGCTGAGGAAATATCTAAAAAACTTCTGGATGGAACATTGATCCGGGAAGTCCGGATCGCTGGAAGCATAAGGAGATGGAAAGATACTGTAGGGGATATTGACCTTATCGCACGCTCAGATGAGCCTGAAAAGGCTATAGAGGTTTTTACACTTATGGATAACGTGCAGGAAGTCTTGGAAAAGGGAAATACCAAGGGTTCCATCATCTATAAAGGAAATATCCAGGTGGATCTGAGGATCGTGAAAGATGACGCATTCGGTTCACTGCTTCAGCATTTCACAGGCTCGAAGGAACATAATGTAAAACTTCGTCAGATCGCCCTCTCAAAGGGTTTCCATCTTAGTGAATATGGATTAAAGAATGCTACCACCGCAGAGCAAATACCTTTCTCCACAGAACATGAACAATATGAGAGACTTGGACTTCAGTTCATTCCACCCGAACTGCGCGAAGATTGGGGAGAAATAGAAGCAGCAATGGAAAAGAAGATCCCTAGGCTTATAGAGGTTAGTGACATTAAAGGTGATCTTCATGTGCATTCCAACTGGAGTGATGGGCATAATACAATAGAGGAAATGGCTCTTGCAGCAAAGGCACTTGGATATCAGTATATTAATATATCTGATCACTCTGCATCCTCTAAGATCGCAAACGGGCTTTCGGAAAAAAGGTTGCTTGATCACATCAAAGAAATAGAGAGGCTTAACGAAAGCATCGAAGGCATACGAATACTCTCAGGTACGGAATGCGATATACTTCCTGAAGGAACACTGGATTACAGCGATGAATTGCTGGAACAGCTTGATATTGTTGTGGTGGCTGTGCATGGCTCTGTTGAGCAGGATAGTAAAACCATGACCCAGAGAATAGTATCTGCCTTGGAGAATGAACATGTACATATCCTTGCGCATCCCACTGGCAGAAAGTTCGGCAAGAGGCTGCCCTTTGCGATGAACATGGAAAAGATCATGGACACTGCACTGGAGTATGGAAAAGTACTGGAAATTAATTCATCTCCTCAGAGACTTGATCTTAATGATAAGTTTGCAATGATGGCAAGAGAGAGGGGAATAAAACTGGCCATTAATACGGATACCCATTCGCTGGAACAATTTGGCAACATAAGATATGGAATTGGTACTGCAAGAAGAGCCTGGATAGCATCTAATGATGTCATAAATACATTACATCTAAAGGATATATGCAAGTTCTTAGGCATCTCTTAGGAAAAAAGGAGATGTTAAGGGTAAGGCTCTTGCCTTCCCAATACTCATTTTCCGGATTGTAATTTGATACGCTGGGCAAGAATGCATTTTCCGCCACTTCTGCCACCCAACGGGTTGAATGTAGTTCCAAGGGAATTCATACACCGCGCCATGACAGCAGACCCTCTTGCCAGACCATCGTCCACAAATACAACACGTGCATCTATATTATGGTCTATTCCCATTTCTTCAAGATATTTTAATACCAGCTTCGGTTTGTTGCCGGTAATTCCTGCACGTCCGGTTATACCAATGGCAGAGTTCTCAAACAAAAGTCCTTGTTCCTGTGTGACTTTTATAAGCCTCTGGATAACCCTGGCCATAACGTCATCTATTACAGCAAAAAGAAAGCTAAGTCCATGTTTCTTGTATATCTCGCCACCGATAGCAGTAAGTTTATCCATATCAGAGCCATTGACCCCGACATCACAGCCTATGAGCACAACACCCATTTCCTCTGCCGCTTTAGGATTTACAGGGACACTTCCGTATCTTTTAAAACCCTGGGGTACTTTTTCAATACGTATGTACTGATGGATATTTTGCGAGTACTCTAATATCTGTTTTCCCTTAAACATAGTGGAGAATTTACCCAAAGAAATGCCTGGAAGTAATTTGAACTCAGCCGATGAACTTTTACGCAGCTCTGGGCTTCCAACATCATCCTTACCAATATTCTGGAAAATCTCAAGAGCAGTGCCTTTTTGTGGGTCAACCTTGCCTGTACCTTTAATAAGTGCATCCGGAATAGCACCTGCATAGCCACAGAAGTTACCAATGGTCCTGGCATAGGGCAATTCCTGTCCAATGATCCTTCCGTCAAGAGTGGTACCGAAGTCCATAGAAATACATGGGTTACGGAAATCCACATCTACCCACTTTGCTCCTTCTTTGATACCTGCTGTTGCAAGTTCTCCTTCCATTTCGTTCGCCACGATTTCCACGCCAGTAGCACCTTTGGGTGGAGTGACACTAGCAACTGCTCCATCAAATACGACCTTTTCCAGTTTGGAGTATTTGCGGATCTTTTCCTGCATATTTGATACAGACATTGGCGGAGTCATACGGTTTGGAGGGACACCTGCCATAAGGCAACCTTCAGCCAATGCTTTTATGAATTCACCAACCTCTTCGGGTGCATCAAAACCTGCAACAACACCTGTTGAGCGGACCACAAAATGGATATCAGTTTTTATGTCCAGATTTGCCTTGTCCACTGCTCTTAGAAGCGTATCCTTCACAAGTTCAGCAATGGATTGCCTGGTAAGCTCTACACCACTGAGAGTCCGGCCAAATATTTCTTCTCCTTTTTTAGGTGCCCTTACATCACGGGTCATGGTCACAGTTTTGGTGACGAGGCGTGTTTTTCCATCTTCCAGGTTCGTGGCTGTAAGGATACATTTGGTAGTAGTGTTGCCAACTTCCACTGAAGCTACAATGAAATATGCATTAGAACCTGACTTCAGATCGATCAACCGTACTGAAGGACTCTCTACAATTCTTGGTTTATGACCCATATTATAAGCTCCTATTTGTGACCATCCATTAATGGTCTTAATCTTTGTAAAAGTAATTGCTTTGGTAATGCTCCGGAAACACGGTCGATTAAGTGGCCATGTTGGAAAAACAACAATGTGGGGATGCTTGATATTCCCATATTCTGTGAAATTATTGGATTCTGGTCTGTGTCAAGTTTACCAAACACAACCTTTCCCTGCAGTTCGGATGCAAGCTGATCGATTATTGGAGACAGCATACGGCAGGGGCCACACCACTGAGCCCAGCAGTCTATTACTACCAGAGGATGCTGAGATATGAACTGGTTGAAACTGTCATCTGTGATAGCTATAGGTTCTGCCGGATATTGGCGGGCTTCAAGGGAACGCTGGAGTTCCTGAAGTCTTTTTTTCCTGATCGCTTCCAGATCATCCATGTTACTCATCCTCGAATGATTGTTCCGTTATATTAAAAGCCTAATCCTGTAATGTCCAAGGAAACAATGACCAATATGATATGTTAGGAAATAAAGTTTTGTATGGTTGTGTAATTATCGCACAACAGAGTTACATGTTTCTTAGATTGGACTGATAAACTATACTGGACCAAGAATATAAATCAGAAGAAAGTAATGACAGTCATATTCTCTCGCAAATATTCATAATGATCTGTATTAGGCAGTCTCTGATATGAACACCTGGACAATTGAAAAGTTGCTAGGGCTGGAACCCTATGAGTTTGAAGAACTTCTTGGTAATCTGTTCGCAAAGATGGGATACAAAGCGGAGGTTACGCAGAGATCAAGGGATCTGGGAGTGGATATTCTGATATCAATCGAGAACTTTGGCTTGTCCCATACTTGGATCGTACAGGCCAAGCGCTATTCTGAACCAGTGGGTGTTAAGGAGATAAGAGAATACAGCAGCCTGCGCTACAGGGATAACGTTGACGGAGTTATCATAGCCACTACTTCGGGTTTTACGAAGGAAGCGCAAAAAGAAGCCTTAGAACACAATGTGAAACTGCTTGATGGACGACTGCTTGTAAAAATGCTGGAACATTATATGCCTGAAAGCTTGGATATAAGAATACAGCAGCATGCTATGTCTGAAAATAGAGAAGTTGGCGACATTGAGGGTACTGTTCTCAAGCAAGGCGAAAAGACTCTCGGAGAGACAGAAGTGCTCTTCAGAGGTGAAAGGGTCGTTATGGTCTGCACCAACAAGCGTATCTTTCTGATAAAAAATACAATCAATCTCCTATCTAAAAGAAAAGATGTACTGTACTCACTGGAAGTTAAGGATATGCTGGGCTGGGCGCAGGAAATGCCATCGCTACACATAGTCATGGGAGGCAAAGAGGTAACTGTCATGAGCATGCGGGCCAAAAAGCCAGAACAGGCAGCAGAGATGCTACAATGCCTTCAGCAGGAATACATACGAGGGGAGCACCTGCTAAAGTTTGAGAGAACAAAAGATGAGTTCATAGTGCTTACAAATAAGAGAATCTCAAAAAATCAGTATTCAGGCATTTCAAGGGAAATAAGCTTGAAACATACGCTAGGCACTGAGATAAAAGGAGGATTTTTAGGCAGAAGTAAGCTTCTACTTAAAGGAAATATGAACGAAAATAATTGCTTTGAGCTTAACTGTGGCGATGTTGTCTTGTGGAAAGAAGCTATAGAAGCAGCCATCAGAGTGAGTTGAATTCAGATTAAGAGATAGTTTTGAGATCAAAGTTTAGATTATATTAATCAAGGGAGCCCTGCTATGACTTCAGCATCCCAGATCAAGACTGTAAAAATTGCTTATTTTTCAGGTACTGGAAGCACGGCCAGGGTTGCTGATACTTTTGAGAATGAACTGAACAGACGCGGGTTACCTGTTACAAAGTCCCAGATCAGAGGAAGAAACCTTTATTCGGATGAAAAAGAAGACCTATTGATATTGCTATTTGCCGTGCATGCGTTTAATGCTCCGCGAATTGTGTATCAGTGGATAGATAGTCTTCCTGGTGCGAAAAAGATTCCTGTGGCAGTAATTTCCGTCTCAGGGGGTGGAGAGATCACGCCCAACACGGCATGCCGTTTAAGTTCCATACGCAGGCTGGAAAGGAAAAATTACAGAGTAGTTTATGAAAAAATGATAGTCATGCCTTCGAACTGGGTGATGAAAACAGATGATGGACTGGCTATCAGACTACTTGATGTACTGCCATCGAAGGTAAAGCTTATTGTTGATGATTTATTGGAAAGGGTCGTACGCAGGACCAGACCAAAGCTCATAGACCGCGTGTTCTCCAGAATTGGGGAAATGGAAAAAACCGGAGCAAGATTCTTTGGAAGGAATCTGCGGGTAAATGCAAAATGCAACAGCTGCGGTTGGTGTGCAAAGAATTGCTCAGCAGACAACATCATTATGCTGGATAACAAACCGACTTTTGGAGAAAAATGCATCCTTTGTTTAAAATGCATTTACGGGTGTCCCAAACAAGCTATTGAGGCAGGAACTCTCAAATTTATCGTTCTGAAAGAGGGATACGATCTGAAAGAGGGATACGATCTGAAAGCTCTTGAAAAGAGAATGCAAGGCGTTCATCCAGCTCTTGTAGAGGATCTCGCGAAAGGATACATCTGGAAAGGCGTAAAGGAATATTTGCTTGAGGATTGAGTTCCACTCTACCGCTTGAACATATCAGATAGTTCCTAGTAACTACTTTTTTTAGTTAATTCATTTTCTATTTATGTCCATGGTGAAGAAATCAAAGCATGATTAAGATTTTTTTCTATAAAATCAACTTATGGCTTCCCAATGGATCGCATCCTCCGATTCAACCTTCTCATAATCATCTCCATACATTTTGGATATCTGGCCCACAACCTTTCTGCAGCATAAAATAGGCATGTATTCAAAATGGGTATCCGCTACCTACAGTAAAAGGAAATAAGATTATATATTCAAACATTGTACTGTTTATCAACCATAAATACAAAAGGTGAGTGAAAAATGGTAGACTTCATAGGTGCTTTAATCAATGGAGTCATTTTCCCCGGCAGCGTGGTATTTGCCTTTATTTTGTTCATTTTGTTATGTATTGCCCTATATGGAATTACAAAGATCATTGAAGTAATTGAACTGCAAGATTGGTAATTATGTTGCAGATCAAAAATGAGTCAGATAAATCCATAAAGAAGTCTGCAATCTTGCTTATTGTAGGCATAATCTTAGTTTTACTTATTCTCAGGTGGTTTTCTTTGAAATATCTTTTTGCATATGCATAAGAGTTAGAGTTTAGAGAATATGCTGATTTAGTATGTCTGGTTCAAAAGCCAGTAACTATAGAGCCCCAGAGCTTTTAGCACTGAGAGAATCTAAGAGAGTTTTTAAGATCAGGGAGATTTTGGGCTAGTATACTTGCATAAGGATATTATAGTCAGCCAACCAAACCATTAATGGAATAACGAATAATAAAATCGGTGAAATCATGACACAAGAGGTAATCAACATAAAGGGAATGATGTGTGGACACTGCCAGGCAACCGTGGAGAAAGCCATTAAAGCAGTTAAGGGGGTAAAAAACGTAAAGGTTGACCTTGGAAACAAGAATGCAACTGTAGAGTATGATTCTTCTATCACTGACATCAACAAGATCAAAAAGGCTGTTACAGACGCAGGATATGAAGTTGTAGCTTAATATTTCTAATGTAAGGTTGCATGAAAACCAAATTCAAAGTTTACGGCATGACCTGTATGCACTGTCACAAACGTGTGACAGAGGCAGTTTCCAAGGTAGCCGGGGTCAATTCAGTAGAAGTACAACTTGAAGATGAAAGTGCTACAGCTGACTTTGATCCGGCAATTACAGACCTTGAAACTATAAAGCAGGCAGTGGTGAATGCAGGTTATGAAACCGGAGAGGAATGTGCTACCGTTGATGAACAGCAGACATGCCCATTGCCTATATCCGATGACGACGAAAAGGTTAAAAAAAATATTGAGCCGGGTAAACTTGAAGAGATCACCCTGAAAGTATCAGGGATGCAGTGCTCTGCCTGTGCTCTTAATATTGAGCGCACACTCAAAAAGCTGGAGGGTGTGGCTTCTGCTTCTGTGAACCTTCCAATGGCAAGGGCCTATGTTTCGTATGATCCTGCTCTTGTAGGTCTGCAGGAATTGGAAGATGCTATCGAATCCATAGGATACAAAGTTGTAAGGGACAGTCTGAACCTCAAGATAGAAGGCATGACATGTGCTTCATGTGCCCTTAATGTGGAGAAAGTACTCAGAAAGCTTGATGGCGTTGAGTCCGTAAACGTGAGTGTTTCTCTGGGGAAAGCTCATGTGGAATACAATGCTTCGCTGGTCTCTCCGGATCAGATGAAAGCAGCTGTGGACGGCATAGGATACAAGGCATCCCTTGAAGTGGACAGGAAAACTCTGGAAGACAGGGAACGCAAGGAAAGGGAAGAAGAGATCAGGCAGCAGAAAAGGAACCTGCTCATAGCGGGCGGTATGGTCATCCCGTTGATGCTAGGCAGCATGAAAATGGGATTCCCGCAGCTGTTATCCTTTGTGCCGGATATCCTGACAAATGACATCGTGCTGTTCCTGCTTACCACAATAGTAATGATATTTCCAGGCAGACAATTCTTCGAAGGTACCTACAAAGGCCTCAAACACGGTGTCACGGACATGAATTTGCTCATTGCTACAGGTACCGGAGCAGCCTATGTGATCAGTGTAGCATCTTCATTCCTGGATCTGGGACCGGGCTATCATCATATGTACTATGATACTGCAGTCATGCTTATCGCTTTCATCGTTTTGGGCAGATATCTGGAAGCCCGGGCAAAGGGCAGGACATCTGAATCCATCAAAAAACTCATCGGCTTGCAGGCTAAGACTGCGCGTATTCTTGTCGTTGAAGAAGAAAAAGAAGTTCCAGTGGAAGATGTGCAGGTAGGAGACGTTGTTGTTGTCAGGCCAGGGGAAAAACTACCAGTGGATGGAGTGGTAGTACAGGGAAGTTCTGCTGTCGATGAATCCATGATAACCGGGGAGAGCATTCCAGTAGAGAAAGCTTCCGGAGATACTGTCATCGGAGCCACCATCAATAAAAGCGGTTACCTGCAGTTCAGGGCTACAAAAGTTGGTGCTGACACTGCCCTTGCACAGATCATTGAGCTGGTTGAGAACGCCCAGACATCAAAGGCTCCCATCCAGCGGATAGCTGACGTAGTGGCGGGAAACTTCATCCTGGCTGTTCATATCATTGCGCTTGCAGCATTCTTCTTCTGGTTCTTTATCGGATACGAAAGATATGATATAACATCAGTTTCCGGTATAACTAGTCCTTTCCTCTTTGCATTGCTTATTTCCATTACAGTGCTGGTCATATCCTGTCCATGTGCCGTGGGACTTGCCACACCTGCGGCTATCATGGTGGGTACGGGCAAAGGCGCTGAGAACGGTATCCTTATCAAAGGCGGAGAAGCTTTGGAACTTACTCAGAAAGTAAATACCATTGTTTTTGACAAGACCGGTACACTCACAAAAGGTAAACCTGAGCTTACGGATATTGTACTTACTGCAGGCCATAATGAGAATGAAGTGCTTGCAATTGCAGCAACTGCCGAGAAGGGATCGGAGCATCCTCTTGGTGAGGCTATTGTCAGGGCGGCTCAAGAGAAGCAGCTGGACATTGGAAATGCGGAGAATTTCAGATCGATTGCAGGACAAGGTATTGAGGCCACGATCAATGGAAACAGAGTGTTGCTTGGGACCCGCAGGCTTATGGAAGACAATGGTGTTGAGATTTTTTCTATCAATACAGATATGGAAAAACTTGAAGCTGAGGGTAAAACTGCCATGATAGTTGCAAAGGAAAGAACGGCTATCGGGATCGTTGCCGTTGCGGATACTATCAAGGAGAACTCAAAAGAGGCCGTGCAGAAAATCCGGAAAATGGGAATCGAAGTTGTGATGCTCACCGGAGACAACCGGAGGACCGCTGAGGCAATTGCAAAAGAAGCAGGGATTGATAGGGTACTTGCTGAAGTGCTGCCTGAGGACAAAGCTTCCAAGATAAAGAAACTACAGGAAGAAGGACGCATTGTTGCTATGGTAGGAGATGGTATCAACGATGCTCCTGCGTTGACCCAGGCTGACATAGGCATTGCTATGGGTGCAGGCACGGACATTGCTATGGAATCAGCAGGTATCGTGCTCATCAAGAATGACTTGAGGGATGTGGTTGCATCTATTACTCTTAGCAAGCTTACCATGAACAAGATCAAGCAGAACCTGTTCTGGGCTTTCGGATATAATAGCATAGGCATACCTCTCGCTGCCGGAGTACTGTTCCCGTTGTTCCACAAGATACTGATAACTCCCGAGCTTGCTGCGGCTTTCATGGCCATGAGTTCCGTGTCCGTCACGACAAATTCACTGCTTATGAAAAGGAGCCGGATAAAATAAGGTGATGATCAGCATGGATAAAAGTTCGAACAATAAAGGAAAATACTCGCTGATTGCCAGCATCCTTTCCTCACTTTTGCTCGTGATCATTTTTGCAGGCCTTGCCGTAACTGTGAACAGTTCCAGAGCTGTGCCTTTGTACAGCCAGGTGGATATCATTGCGGGCATGGTGTTCGTGTTTGTATTGAGCATGATAGTATCAGCTTCAGTGTGGCCTGAGATAATTGAGAAAAAGCTACGTTGATTCTGAAATTATTACTGATTTTACTTTTTTGGATGATTTTCTCATGAAAAAAGGCAACATCGAAATAGTTACTGATGATTTCACTTTAAGGCTATGGGAAGATGAAGATGCAGAGATGCTTGCAGCTATTGCGAACAATAAAAAAATAGCCGATAATTTAAGGGATGGTTTTCCTAATCCATATTCTATTGACGATGCCAGGAAATTCATTCACCTCTGTAGGCAGAATGAAGGTATTTCCAAAGCATTTGCTATTGTAATAAATGGTGTTGTTGCAGGCAGCATAGCTGCGTACTTCAAAGAAAATGTACAACGCAGGAATGCAGAACTCGGTTATTTTCTGGCTGAAGAATATTGGGGAAAGGGGCTCATGCCAAAGGTGGTCAGGTGTATGACACAGTACCTGTTCGAGAACTTCGACATTATCAGGGTTTATGCACAGCCTTTTGCCAGAAATACAGCTTCAAGAAGAGTCCTTGAAAAAGCGGGTTTCAGGCTTGAAGCCGTCCTTAAAAATAATATTATCAAAAACAATGTTGTCCAGGATGGCTGTATATATGCTGTCCTTAAAGATGAGTTTAGGAGTACAGTTGAGTGTACTTATTTGACCTGTGATCCAGAAGACATGCCGTAATCCTGAATTGAAAGGGATTCTATGAGAGAATACAATTACAAAAAAATTGATGCTTTTACGTCAGAAAAATCCCTGGGTAATCCTGCAGCATGTATTTATCTGGATGACAATCAAACGCTCACGGATGAGGAAACGCTGAATATTGCAAAGCAGCATAAAGGGTTTGTATCAGAGGTTGTATATTGCAAAAAATCCCACAAATTCCAGTTTGAGCTTACATACTATTCTTCAGAGTGTGAAGTAGATTTTTGCGGACACGGAACCATTGCCTGCATGTACAGCCTACTTAAAAGCACTCCACAGCTCCTTTCCCTGAATGAGCTGGTCATTCATACCCGCAGAAAAGGTGCTTTGAAGGTCTATAATAAAATAACCGAGCAGGATGCTGTATACATATCAGCTCCTGAGCCAAAATTTATCGGAACAAAGCTGTCTGTGGAAATCATTGCAGAGAATATAGGATTGGAAAGCTCTAATATATCAAATCAGTATCCCGTTGATGTAATTGATGCAGGGCTTTCGACCCTGATCCTTCCTGTAGAAACCCTTGCAGCTGAACTTAATCTCTTTCCGGATGAACAAAGTCTTAAGATATTCTGCATGGAAAATGCAATTGACATCATATTGGTCTTTTCAATGGAAGTAAAGAATACTAGAAATTTTGCTCATACAAGGGTCTTCTCTCCTAAATTCGGTTACCTGGAAGATCCTGCCACGGGCTCAGGTAACAGTGCTTTTGGTTACTATATGCTAAAGAACAAGATGTGGACCGGCAATGATATTTCTATTGAGCAAGGCGGAACAAGCATGGAATTCAATACCGTAAAACTAAGAACTCTAAACGGTACTTTGCTTTTCGGTGGTAGTGCCACAGATCGTATTACAGGTAAATACTATCTGTAGGAGAAAATACCTTCCACAGGTTAAATTTCAAATATAAGTTGATATTAGTTATTTTTACCGAAAAGTTGGGCAAAAAGCACGATAGAACTTCGAGTGATTACAACAGATTACATGGAAATAATAAAAAATTGGCCTTCATATATTACAGAAACCGGTGACAGAATTCACGTAATACAAGGTAATAATATTGAGTTTATTAATATGGAATTGGATAAAACTAAATTTACAATATATAGAGGGATATCAATGAGCATTGCATTGTTGTTAACAGATATACAAAAAGACTACTTCCCCGATGGCAGGATGGAGGTACCTGGTTCTGTCAAGGCAAGTCATGCTGCACAAAGATTGCTGGATTTTTTCAGGGTACGTGATTTGCCAATAATCCACATTCAGCATATATCAACACGAAAAGGAGCTACATTCTTTCTGCCGGATACGGATGGAATAGCTTTCCATGAGAGTGTCTTGCCTCGTTCAAATGAAGTCGTTATCAAAAAACATTTTCCAAACAGCTTCCGGGACACGGTCTTAAGCGAGCATCTCCGAACCAGTGGGATTAAAGAACTTATTATATGCGGAATGATGTCACAGATGTGTATTGATGCAACCGTCAGGGCGGCGTTTGATAAAGGATATGAGTGCACTGTAGGATTCGATGCGTGTGCAGCGAGAGATTTGACTTTCAATGGTGGAAATATAGATGCAAAAGACGTTCATGGTGCTTTTATGGCGGCGTTGGGAAGTGTTTATGCAAATATTCTCAGTGTCAATGAAATAATAGAACGCCTGAATAAATGTACCTAATCACTTCCTTTTATGGAAAGGTTCCCAAGGTGTGAAGCTATTATTTCATCTTTCGGTTTATTTTTACGGATGTATCTATCCTCTGCACTAGCAAATCCAGATTTAAATCAATTACTTAGTGCTACGGAATGAGACTCATAAAGAACAATTACATATCACTATGAGGATTCAGGTCGCATCCTGTGCATGGCAGGCACATGGTCTGGAACGTATCGGCCCGCAGACCGTATTCATCCAACTTTTCACGCAGGAAGCGTGTCAAGCACATAAGCCTTTCACCGGATGGCCTTTCTATAAATGCCTCTCCTTTTCTGAGGGGATGCGGACTGGCAGCCCTTAGGATAGGAACTACTCCCATGGACACAAGTTCCTCAATGCCTTTCATAGCAGATTCATCGGTTTCACCCAGGCCGATTATAAAATTCGAGCAAACTTTATTGCGTCCGAAGATCTCCACACCTTCACGCAGACCCGCAAGCACATCTTCCAGACCGCCTCCGGGACACACTTTGTTGAATACTTCCCGGTCCATGGTCTCGACGTTATATTTAAGTTCATCAGCACCGGCATCTTTGAGCCTGCGGGTGGAATCCTGTGTGGGATAAACTGAGACACCTATGGGCACAGTGTATTTTTCCCTAAGCCTGCGGATGAGCTCTTCGGCTCTGTTAACTTCATTTTCTGGTGATATTTCTACACCTGATGTTATGGATATAGCATGCATCCTACCGGTGGCATGGGCCTTTTCTATCATTGTAAGCATCTCGTCCATGGTCTTGACCTTACCCTGCAGTCTGGGCACCGGACAGAACTTACAGTCAAAGATGCACTTCTCACACATGGTAATAAAAGCCTGGTCCGGGCAGTGGATGAGTTCTTCTTCAATTATACCACGGGCGATTTCCCGGCCATCTTTCATAATCACAAGCTCTCCATTTTCTTTTTTACCTTTGAGAAGAGATTCAGAGTTGATGCCAAGGCGCACCCTATGGCCATTGGAATTAAAGAAAAAGGCAAGCTTTCCAGCACCTGGACCTGCTGTAGGTATGGTGGTGCGGCCCAGCAGAGAGGGGTCCATATCCACGGAACCTGCGGCAATGAGTTCTGCTTTTACTTCTGGTCTCATGATCTTACCGATAAGATTAATGCTTTACAACTGTGCTACGAAATACTTGATACTTTCTGTTCCAAGGCCTGTTAGGAAGGTCATGACCGTTATAACAGCATTTATAGTATTTGTTTTCAGTAAAATATTAAGTAAGAAAAAGAGTAAAAAAACTCATATTATATAATATGTAACTTTTTTCAATGCAATAGTAATTTATAGGTATAGAGAGCATTTTATGCAAAGAGCCTAAAAGATGGTGAGACAAGTGTCAAATGATATAGTAATGGGCCCGGCATGTAATATGCTCTCAAAGGAATTGGAGAAGCCAACCGGGTTTAATATTGTAATTACATTGCTACTATTAGGATCACTTGCACAGCTTATTCAAATCATGCCTCAAATACCGGCTTTCATATTAGGAAAAATTGTATATGGGTTTGTGGGCACAATATTTGCTTTCATCTTTGGAATTGTCGGATTATTTCTCACATATGGATTCTATAAGCTCAAAAGGATTGCGTTGACTTTTGGACTGCCATGGCTCTTGTTTGAGGCTGTCAATGGATTGCTTGCATTTTTCATATTCCCTCCAATAACGATTAACTCTTTGATCATAATAGCAGCCAGCTCTTTGATAACATCAATTCCAGTGCTGTTGTACATTAATTCTAAAAAGGAATATTTCATTTGCTGATATTCCTTGATGATTCTTTTAGCTTCTTCTTGTATATGATCCAATGATCGCAGACAGTACTCTAATATAAGTGAAAGTCTAATGGGATTTTCACAATTAGAAAAAAAGTAGGGAGAATATGAGCAATAAATATGTCCACGGCTATTCTGAAAGAGAAGCTTTAAGGTTGCACGACCAGGCCACAACATTGGAAGAACTGTTGCACAGCGATACTCATTACCAGCCAAGGGAAAAAGTCCTGGAAGCAGGATGCGGTATAGGAGCACAGACAGTGATTCTATCAAAGAATAGCCCGGATGCTGATATCACTTCTATTGACATTTCTGAAAATTCGCTTAAGCTGGCCATGCAACGGGCTAAGGAGCATGGTGTTTCCAATGTTACCTTCAGGCAGGCAGACATTTTCGATCTGCCATTTGAGGATGAGAGCTTTGACCATGTTTTCGTGTGCTTTGTACTGGAACATCTGGAGCAGCCTCTGGAAGCCCTGAAGAAACTCATGAGAGTGCTGAAAAAAGATGGCACCATAACGGTCATTGAAGGAGATCACGGCTCATGTTTTTTCCACCCGGAGACAGAGGCAGCACTTAAGGCATGGAACAGCCTGGTAGTTTCACAGGCTATGCTTGGAGGCAATTCCCTAATAGGCAGACAGGTTTATCCTCTGCTTAGCAAAGCAGGTTTCAGGGACGTGAAAGTCTCGCCACGTATGGTCTACAGCGATGCCAGCCGCCCCCACATGGAAGAAGGATTCGTGAGACTTACCATCATCCCTATGGTAGAAGGTGTGAGGGAAAAAGCAATTGAAATGGGTATCATTGATGCGGAAACTTTTGAGAAAGGAATAAAGGATTTGCACAAAACAGCTTCAGAAGAGGGAACTTTTAACTATATGTTCTTTAAAGGGATGGGGAGGAAATGAAGGAGAAAAAACAAAAGAATATTACTTTTCTAATTTTTTATGCACAATCCCATGAGCATTTATGTCACTGCGGATTATTAAGTGTTAATCAGAATGACCTATATGTTTCGCTATTCTCCCACAATTCTTGAAATTTATTATGAAGCTCCTTTGACATTGTCTTATTGTAGATTTTAATCATTCCAAATGTTTTGTCTGAATTTATCGGATCGTTGATTTCTAGTATAACCAAATGTCCATCAATTAAAATAAATTTGTGAGTAGTATCTAGTGACCTTATTTCAAGGTATTTAGCAACATTCTGCAGTATCAATTCATCTTTGATAGATTCATGTAACTGTTTCAATGATGCCGATAGAACCGGATTGGAATCAATAATTTTGATCGATATTCCTTTTTGGATCAAAGGAAGAAGCGCATCATGGAACATCGAAGAAAACATATCTTTGAATTGCTCAGATTCTATTGATTTAATCCTTCTTGGGACAACAACACAGATTTCTTTTTTTGCTTCCTGGTAGGCTCGTTTGATAAGCCTCATAACTTCTTTAGTTCCCATGGCAGCTGACCAAAAGTTATTCTCTTTTTCGGTTTGACTGCTGAAATTAGATAATCTATCTTCAATATTATCTATTGTTTCCCTAAATGTATCCAACTCTCTGTTTATTTCATTTTCTTTTCGTATATAATAACTCTCAAATGCAATATCTGTCTCCACAGCACGATATTTTTTTGGTCTCGAATGCTGGACTTCAATAAATCCCATATTCTCCAGGTTTTCTAGAACAGCATATATCTTACCCATAGGTATCTTTGATCTTCTAGACAATTCTGTGGCGTCTATAATTCCTTCCTTCAATGTAGTCAAATATGCAACAGCTTCGTATTTATTGAATCCGAGATTCCTCAGTAATTGTTCATCTTCCACGATTTAACCTACCCATGGTTTATTAGAGAGTGAAATTTCTAAATATAAACAACTAGTTAGTTGTTTATATATATATTACACATTTTGATGTTGTACCAATAATTGTGATCAATCCCATTACATTGAACTAAAACAGCATCCAATAACACAGATCAATAGAACTGGATTGGCAAAATAGTAAGAACAGGTGTTCTAATGAAACAAAATTTACAACATATCGGTTTATTCATGGGTATTCTATTATTGTTTGTTATAAGTACCTCAATGGTTTGTTCTGCAGGTGTCAATGGCATTGGAATAACTACTATAGAAATCACGCCTCAACCAGCAGAGCCGGGAAACGATGTAACTCTTAAAATAAGGGTCATCAACGAAGGCGTAAAGAGCATAGAAGACTTTTCAGTAAAAATAGATATCAAGTATCCATTTTATTTGAAGAGTGAAAGTAAGAATTTTGAGAACAAGAGAACATTAAGTGTTGGATCATCGATCGATAACACCTATTATCTGACTGTGGATTCCAATGCCAGTTCTGGAATTTATCCAATAGAGTTCGATGTTTATGTCGATGATGTGATCCTTAATCCTTCTGACAACAATGTTTATGTACAGATTATAGGGAAACCTGATCTCACTATAAAAACTGATGCCATTGATAAAATATCTCCTGGATATACGTTTCCATTGCAGCTATCAGTGAAAAATGTTGGTACTGGCATAGCTAAGAACATAAAAATTAGTTCAGAATCTGAAAATGTTTTGATTCTTGGTTCTAACATTGAATTGATCAATAAAATAATGCCCACAGAAACATCACAAACAGAATTAAATTTCATCGTAAAAAATGATCAGGATCCCGACGCCTATCAATTTCCTGTTAAGCTCGAATATATTGATGAGCAGGGAAACAATTACACATCAACTTACAATATTGGGATTAATATACTAAACAGGGCAGAGATTGGAATTCAGAGTATAAAGATCACACCTACTCAAATCACACCTCTGGACGAAGTTCACATTGCGGGCATTATAGAGAATACAGGAAATGGTGATGCTAGACAAGTGCTTGTACAATTGACAACTGAAGAAGGAAATTACAAGTCTTTTGTGGGACAGCTTAAATCTGACGATGATGCACCATTCTATTTTGATCTTAACCCGGGGTCCGCGGGTAAGAAGAACTTTAACCTGACCATTTCCTATTCTGATGATTTTGATTCACATGAAGTTCATCATACAATACCCGTGGAAGTTAACAGACCTAAGAGCAATTTGATTTTTACTCTTGCTTTAATTGCAATCATAGCCGGATCTGTGATCTATCTGGTATTAAAAAAGAGGCAGGTTAAAAATGGACAAGAATGATTTTAAAGTAATGGCTTTTCTAGCATATAAGAATCTCACTAAAAGTAAGGTTACTTTCATGGTTATTGTTGCCGTAATGGCAATGAGTTTTCTTTCTATTACTTTCTTTGCATCGATCATTGACGGTCTTGGGTACGAATTTGAGGAGGGGATGATCAGGGGACAAACTGGACATCTGATGATCGAACCTCAGGAAGATGAACTTTATATTTCAGGTTCAGGAAACCTTGTAAAAGATATCAGAAGAATTCCTGGAGTAGTAGGGGTTGCACGAAGGCTGGATGCCAGTACAGTGGCAAGACATGAAAATATAGAGATAGGAAATCCTGTTCTTTTTATAGAGCCTGAAAATGAGAAACATGTGTCTGATTACTGGAACAGTGTTATTGTAGGTGAGTATCTTTCCGAAAAAGATACTGATGAAATGCTTATAGGAGCAAATTTGGTAAAATCGTATGCTGAAGAAGGGGACACTCAAAAGAGATTTGATGTGGATATAGGAGATAAGATCATATTAAGCTTTAGCAACGGGTTTGTAAAAGAATACAACATAAAAGGAATATACAAAACTGGGTCAAGGTTTGTCGATGATAAAATAATAGTCAACTTTGACCAGTACCACACGATATTTAATTCTACAAATGATATTGCATCTAATATTCTAATAGCACTCCCAGATAGAGGACTGGAAGAAACTTATACAGAAGAAATTGTGGATCTTGGAGTCAGTGAACAAATCAATAAATGGCAGACAAAGATGGGTGCCATCAATCAATTTGTTGGAAGTCTCCAGATAACGAATAAGATAACCGGTACAATCGGGCTTCTAACTGCTTTTGCAACAATATACATCATTATATTCATCAACGTTACAAATAAAAGAAAACAAATTGGAATACTCAAAGCAGTTGGCATTAAAAAACAAATAATCCTGGGATCTTATATTCTTCAGTCATTAGCCTATGGTATAACAGGAGTTATAATTGGAAACCTGGTAATGAAACTGTTACTATTACTTCTGGCAATACATCCACTGAGCATGCCCATTGGGCCGGTAGTTCCTATTTTGACTACAGAGCGACTTGTGACTACCAGTTTCACGCTTATACTGGCATCAGTAGTAGCAGGACTTTTTCCATCGAGAAAGGCGGCAGATGAGAACATACTGGATGCAATATTTGGAGGGTAAACATGGAAAGGACAATGATCAGAACCCAGCATCTTGAAAGATTTTATGTCACGGGTGCCGTAAAGACCTACGCTCTCAGAGATATCAGTATTGAAATAAAGGAGGGAGAGTTTGTTGCCATTATGGGGAAGAGCGGAAGTGGCAAAAGCACTCTATTGCATCAGCTGGGACTTCTGGATAAGCCTACAAAAGGAAGTATAACCATAGATGGACATGACGTCATCAACATTTCTGAGAAAGAGAGGACTTGGTTCAGACTCCATGAGTTAGGTTATGTTTTTCAGTCATATAACCTGATACCAGAACTTACAGCTATTGAAAATGTTTATATTACGGCAATGGCCAGGAATCTGAACAGAGAAGAGTACGAGAAAATGGCAGAGGAGATACTTGCTGCAGTGGGGCTTGAAGATCGGATGTATCATTACCCTTCCGAGCTTTCTGGTGGTCAGCAGCAGAGAGTGTCCATTGCAAGAGCATTAGTCAATAAGCCAAAAATCCTTTTTGCAGATGAGCCAACGGCTAATCTTGATTCTGCATCCTCGGAGGATGTTATAAATCTGTTCAAAAAATTCAATGAGGAGATCAGACAAACTATAGTAATGGTTACGCATGAGAAAGATGAAGGTGAGAAAGCAGACCGTATTATCTGGGTTAAGGACGGACTAGTAGATAGAGATAAAATGCAGGGTCTTTGAACTACTATAAGCCATCAGCTTGGAAAGGTATCTCCGATTCACCTTGAATAAAATGATAACTGAATTGAAGGAGGAACATACATGGTTAAAGAATGTAAATTCAGGCTATGTAGAAATCCTCTCTTTTCGAGGAACTAATCAAATTGACATTTTTACGAAATATGTCTGTATATACCGTTCCATAACAGATATTTTCAGGCGAAAGATGTTGGTTTTAATAGGTTTTCTACATAGCTCTACTGAAATCAGCGAGGATTTCCATTCATTGAATGTTTTTTTCAGATGAAACTATAATCCATTCCACTACACAGAAATAGGGAGGATGTAGCTGAAAAGTATCTACATCTCTTTATAGACACTCATTTCCCTTACTAATTTCCTGATTTTTTTGGTTATAGCCTGCTTCTCTTGTCTAATTGAATAGGAAGGCGTTGCAATATTTAATACTTCATATATGCAGATTCAAACGAACCTGAGAATGTAAACTTACATCATGCTGTAAGCCATCACCAAAACGTTATTCAACTCAGCTCCAGCATTACTTTAAATGGTCTAACACCTACAATATTTCTATATGGTATGTATATGTCATACAGCTTTTTACTCAACTTAAGTCGCTTGAGAATTTTAGAAGAAGAGCTTTCTTGCAGCCTCCTCTGCCCTTCTCATAACTTCTTTTACAGGAATGCTGCTTGTTTTTGCAATTTTCTTGCAATCCTCAAACTCGGCAGAGATATTGAGCAGAACACCTTCAGAGTCACTGGCAATCTTGATCGCAGTTTCATATATTTCCCCTTCAATCTCAAATTTAAGTGACTCCATTCTCCTGGCAGCCATTAACCTGTGTCGCGTCGGAATAACTCTTACTCCCAGGGATCCAGTCTCTATAATGATCTTCCTGGCGAGCTTTGCGCTGTCCTCTGGTTTTGCAATGACCTTGATAATATGAGCAGGTCGGCCTTTTTTCATTGTTGCCGGGATAATTGCAACATCTCTCGCCCCCATAGCAAGCAATTCCTCGAACAGGTTACCCAGTACTTCTCCACTCACATCGTCAGCATTGGTCTCAAGTACTTCTATCATATCCGGGATCAGGCAGGAATCCAACTCCGAAATTACTCCCTGGAGCACGTTGGGCCCGTTAAGTTCTGTATCTCCAGCTCCGTAGCCTATTGAAATTACCCTGCCCTGGGGAAAAGTTTCCACAGGTCTTGCAAAATGAGAAAGAATAGCAGCTCCAGTTGGAGTCAGAAGTTCTTTTTGCTCATTACCACCTCTGAAATAGAGTTTTCCTTTCCTGAGCAGTTCAAGGGTCGCCGGAGCTGGTACTGGTAGAGTTCCATGTGCGCATTCTATTGTCCCGCTTCCCACATTGATGGGAGTGCAGTAAACAGAATCACATGCAAGGGAATGGATAGCTGCCGAAGAGCCAATTACATCTGCAAGGGCATCACTTTGTCCCACCTCATGAAAATGGAGTTTTTCAAGATCATCTACTCCATGAACCAAGCTTTCAGCTTCTGCCATCTTCAAAAAAATATCAAGAGCACTTGCCTCCACTCGGGAAGGCAGTTTTGACTCCTTTATCAAGTCCACAAGTTCAGGATATGTGCGTGCATGCTCTCTTTCAGGTACATTTATCCTGACATCCAGAGCTTTAATGCCTTTTTTTACAACTTCCTTTATATCAACAGATACAGGTGCAGAAGCTTCTATGAGTTCTTTTACGGCTTCCCTGTCAGCTCCGAGGTCCAGAGTGCATCCAAGGATCATATCTCCGGCTGCTCCGGAAAAAGGATTGAATATCAGTGATCTCATAATCTTTATTCCTGTTTTATCTTCAATTCAGTTCCTGCAGCTGCAATCATGTTTGCTATCCTTGCTGCATATGCTCCTGCAACGAAACCAGCATCAATATTTACAACTGCAAGTGTAGAACAGGATTGGAGCATCGACAGCAAAGCAGCTTCTCCTTTGCCACCTGCCCCATAGCCTGTGGAAACCGGAAGGCCTATCACTGGTACGTCGACCAGTCCCGATACTATCGTGGGAAGTGTGCCTTCCCTTCCTGCTGCAACCACGATGGCTCCTGGATTCTTCGATTTCAAATTCTGAAGTTCCGGAACGAGTCTGTGGATCCCTGCGACTCCCACATCGTACACCGCAACAGTTTCACATCCCATCTCGGAAGCTACAACCTTTGCTTCTTCTGCGGCTGGAATATCTGCAGTGCCTGCAGAGATAATCCCCACAACTCCCCCGGTTCTGGGAGCAGGAGTACCATCATGGACTACAACTGTACGGGCCCGACTGTTCCACTCAAGTTCATCGTCAGTAAATGCTGCCTTCAGGGCTTCAAGATGTTTTGCAGATACTCGTGTGATAAGAGCTCTCTTGCTCTGCGAGACCATGACCCTTGCAATTGCCACAACACTACTTGGCTCTTTGCAATCCGCAAGAATAGCCTCTATGACTCCTGTTCTGTTTTTTCTGTGAGAATCAATTTTTGCGATATCCGAATAGGACACAAAACCAAGACTACGGATCAGTTGCTCCGCAGTCTTTTGATCTATATTTCCATCTTTGACGTCTGTCAGTATATCAGTGAGTTCCATGTAGCACCCTTTACCTGGAAAATTCGGATCTTCCTGGTCGTTAGACCTGCTTGAACATCTCTCTTGCCATAGCAGCTCTCTGCTCAAGATCGGCCCCTTCAAGTTCTTTTACAACTGATTCAAGAACTATTGGTATGTCAATGTGCTGTGGACATTTCTCAAGACACTGTCCGCACTGGATACACAGGGATGCAAACTCAGGTTCTCCGAGAGCGACAGCACCTCCCAACCGTGCAGCATACATGAATTTTTCTCCTTCAGGATTGTCCACCAGTGCAAGATTGTTATAATGCTCAAAACAAAGTGGAATGTTCACACCTGCGGGACAGGGCATGCAATACTGACAACTTGTACATCCCACTTTCATCAGTTCACGATACTTGTTTTCAACTCTCTTTACAAGCTGCAGTTCCCCTTCTGTCAGTGAATCTGGATATGCCTGTTCTGCTATTCTGAGGTTCTCCTCAACATGAGCCTCCTCGTTCATACCGGAAAGAATCACGGTGACCTCGGGGTGGTTCCATACCCAGCGGAGAGCCCATTCTGCAGGTGATCTCTTTGTCGGAGCTTCTTTCCAGATTTCTTTTACAGCCTTAGGTACGTTCTTTGTAAGGTTCCCTCCGCGAAGGGGTTCCATTATAACAACGCCAAGACCCTTTGAAGCTGCATATTCCAGACCCTTTGTACCTGCCTGGTTCTTTTCGTCTAGGAAGTTGTACTGGATCTGGCAGAAGTCCCAGTCATAAGCATCCACTATCCGGTTGAAATCTTCTGATGCACCGTGGAAGGAGAAACCTGCATTAATGATACGTCCGTCAAGTTTGGCTTTGTTGAGGAAATCGACCACACCTAATTTTTCAACATTATCCCACAGGTCACCAACGAGGGCATGTATGAGATAGTAATCTATATGATCGGTATTCAGTTTCTCAAGCTGGGCATTGAGGAACTTATCCATATCTTCACGCTTCTCTACAAGCCACGAGGGAAGTTTTGTTGCAATCTTCACTTTCTCACGGTACCCATCGGCAAGGGCACGACCCAGAAATGGCTCGCTTGCTCCCATGTGGTATGGCCAGGCCGTATCCATATAGTTCACTCCCTGGTCAATTGCATAGCGTACCTGTTTGGTTGCTCTTTCTTCATCTATGCTGCCGTCTTCCTTTGAGGCGAGGCGCATGGCACCAAAACCAAGTATCGAAAGCTCATCACCATTCTTTGGCATTTTTCTATACAGCATTTTTAGTTCTCCTTTTATTTCGATTTGTCTAAGTATTATAATATAATGACTGAACAGTCAGTCACACTTGTATTTGTTAGTATATATTTGCTTTGATTGACCAATCACTCATTGAAAAAAATGAAAAATTATTTTCCAGTCAGATGTTGACTGAATACATTTTCATTGATCAGACTGGTAGTTTCATGTATTTCACTGGAATGCGAAAAAGTACCTATCCGAATTTTCGTTGTGTCTTCTCCAAAACTCGTAAATTCTTCTTTAGTCAAAAAGATCATCCTCTCTGTTCAGTATATCTTTAATTGTTGGTTTTTATCATTTCCAGACCGCGATTTTGCTTATGTTTACACTTTGTTGATCTGTATCGTACCTGACATGTTTTTAATATGCTCGCCGCCTGATATGACATATCCTAACTCATATAATCCACCTACAGAGCCAAAGCTATCATAAAACATTACCACGTCTCCCCATGGAGCATAATATGCAAGCGTTCCAAACCGTGCATTTGCCAGGGGCGTGTTAGTTGTATCGAGTTTTTGGGGTGGATAAAATATCTTTTCATTACTGCTGTAATCTTCAACATCGACCGCTAAAGGCAATTGTTCATAGAGTTCTTTTGCAGCGTTCCCATCATTGAGTTCAAAGATCGTTGTTTCTCCATTTGCTTGAATACTGATTATCATTCCTGTTTCCTCCCTTCCTTGTCTAGTTCCATCGTGTTCATCTTCTGATTGATTACTGGTGTTTCTTTGATCCTCATGTTCAATGCATCCCATCACTAAATTTACCAGCAAAAAAACTCCAAAACAAATTACGATGAATTTTGTTCCATTATATTTGGGAGTAATTTTCATTGACAAAGCCTCACCTTGTTATGTTTCTTGCACAGACAGATCGTTTTTGTTGAAAACATTTCCATTATAAGTATCCGAATTGTGAATTTTTTCATTAAACAGCTCTTTCCGGATTTCGATGACACATGAAGCATCTTCTGGTTGATTCTTATCCAATATCACTTTTCCAATCGAATCCGCAATGATATGTCCGCGGCATGGATTTTTTATACTTGTTATCGAACCTGTAATTGCAGCATGAACATCGCTGTATTCAAAGGCAAGATCACAATCGATCATTTCGCAATCTTCCAGAATCAAGCCTTTTGCATAACAAAGCGGCTGGGTTCCGATTATTTTACACCGGACAAGTTTGAGATTTTCAGAGTACCAACCGAGGTATTCACCTTTTACAATACTGTCTGAGACTGTGACATTTTTGCAGTGCCAGAAAGCATCTTTTGTATCCAGACGGGAATTCCGGATCTCGACATTTTCCACATACTGAAAAGAGTATTTACCGTTCAATACAAAGTTATCAAGCATGATATCTGAGCTGTAGAAGAATGGATATTCAGACTCAAGCTCTGTATTCTTTATCGTTATTCTGCGTGATAACCATCCAAATTCGGATGAATGGATACTACAATTTTCAATAGTGATATCTTCGCATTCCCTTACAGCTTTAATGCCTGCAATATGACTTTCTTTTATTGTCACATGTTTGCTATACCATAATGCAGCACGGCATGTTTCTGTCATACGGCTATTTTCAATATGAGCGTTCCTGACATGCCAGAATGGATAACGAAGCCTGAAGTCACAATCTGAAACGTATATGTCTGCACTTTCCTTTAAAGCAGATTCTCCATCGCGAGGGCCATCAAAGATGCAACGAGTGATTGTCGCTTCATGTGTGCCGTACAGGGCACGCTCTTCATCCATTGTCAAGTCGTTAAACGCATTAGTTTTTTGACTCATTATTTGAACCTTTTTTATGCTAGATTTTCTTTGAAGAATGATTCCAGTTTGTCAAATGGGATCATATCAGTCCTATCATACAGATCGATATGTCTTGCACCGGGAACAATGTAGAGTTCTTTGGGTTCAGCAGCCATTTCATAGGCATCTTCACTAAAATATCTGGAATGAGCATTCTCACCAATGATGAACAGAATTGGTCTTGGTGAAATCGTATCAATGTAGTTCAGCAAAGGGAAGTTCATGAATGACATGCTACTTGTCGCAGTGAATGCACCTATTGAATTCGGATGATGTCCGCGTTTCATTCCATAATATTCAAAAAACTCACTTGAAATAGGATCTAATCCTTCGGGAATAGCATCAACAGGCTCTTTAGGGAAACCTATTGACACTTCTGGATTACCATTTTTAAAATCTTTCCAACGCTGTTCACCTAGTTGAACAAAGATTTGAGCACGCTGTTCATCAGTCATTGAATCTTCCCAGCCTTTTCTCATTACTCTGCTCATGTCATACATACTTACAGTGGCAACGGCTTTTAGACGGAGATCAACCTGCGCTGCTGTAATTGCAAATCCACCACTGCCACAGATACCGATAGCACCGATCCTGGTTCTGTCCACGAAAGGACGTGTTCCGAGGAAATCTACTCCTGCACTGAAATCTTCAACAAATATATCCGGAGATGAAATATGTCTTGGTTCACCACCACATTCTCCGTTATATGATTCATCGAATGCAATGGCAACAAATCCTCTTTCTGCCATATTCTGTGCATAGATGCCAGCACCTTGCTCTTTTACACCACCATAAGGCGTTCCTATAACAAGTGCCGGATATTGCTTAGACTTGTCCATATCTTTTGACAGGTACATGTCTGCTGCAACGGTAATTCCGTACCTGTTCTTATAGGATACTTTTTCTACAGTTACCTTTTCACTGAGTTCAAAGGTTTTCCCATTAGATTCATTTTTAGATTCCATATTTTCCGACATTTTTAGTTCTCCTTTTATGTTATGACTCAGATCAAATCCTCTATTTTCTTTTTCTGGAAGTGTTATATATTCAACAAATAATGTGATTGAGTAATCAGTCACGATTTTTTGCACAACTTCAAATAGGGAAGAGTATTAAAGAGTGACTAATCAGTCAGGTCTATGATATGTATCCTGGTATATAAAGATAAGCATTACAGGAAATAATATAATAGGAATAATGAATCGAAGTTCCTCTCCATTTTTCCTCAATGATACAAGGCTTCTCAATGTTCTCTGCTAACGATAAACCTGGATTATGTAGTTCCATGTCAGATATCCCACCACGAAGCAGGAGGCATTTGCATGTCTGAATCTAACAGTACTGTCTCACCAATCTTCGGGACAATTATATTTACTTCTCTTTCATTTGCTTCTTCTAGTGCCCTTTCTATTGGTTCATTCCAACCATGATTAGCTAATGTAAATGCTCCCCAATGCGTCAACATCATAGTCTTACCATTCACATCCAGGTTAGCCTGAACAGATTGCTCCGGCACCATATGAATATCTGCCCAACGCCGGTCATATTGGGCACCTTCGATCAAGGTTATATTGAAAGGTCCGTATTGGTTCCCGATATCCTTAAAATGTGGACCGTATCCACCGTCTCCACTGGTATATATTCGGGTTTTGTTTCCCAGAATGACCCATCCACCCCAGAGTGTACTATTAATATTAAATGGATCTCTTCCTGAAAAATGTCTTGCAGGTGTCAAAGCAACGGTTAAGCCCTGATACTCCGTTTCTTCCCACCAATTGAGTTCAGTAACTTTTTCTTCTGGAATACCCCATCTAACCAAATGGGCACTAACCCCAAGTGGAACAAAGAAATGTGATGTTTTGTTGTTTAGTTTTACAATAGACTGATAATCTAAGTGGTCATAATGGTCATGTGTAATAAAAACTACATCAATAGGTGGCATATCCTCAATAAGATGCAGCATTATATCTTCACTGTATTCATATCTTTTAATTCCCACAAATGAAACAGGTGACGCAATGTTACTCAGCATAGGGTCTATCAATAACTTTTTATTATCAACGCTAAGCAGAAAAGCAGAGTGTCCAAACCAGGTCAGACTATCATTTTCACTTTTTATTTTGTTCCAGTCAATGGCCGAAACAGGAATCGGAACCGTCGGATTGCGGGCTTTAGCTTCTGAAGTAGACTCCTCATTAGTTGATGAAGAGTATGAGGAATTTATAGCCAACTCCATAGGATACTCATTAATAAATTTTCCATTAACATAATTATTCAAATTTTGATACATTTCCTTTTGTTCTTTCGTTGGATTACCACCGAAAGCTGGGTGTATGTTCATAAATAAAATAATACCTACACAAAGTAGAAGCAAAAAACAGAATAAATGAAACACAGTCTTTTTGATTTTGATCATTTTCCGATCCATCTATTCATTTTTCATGATATGAGTCCCTGTCGAGCTGATTCTAGAGCTACCGGTCACTCACTAATGTGATGAAAAAAATATTATTTTTTGGCCAGACCTTCCCAGACAATCTTAAATCCATCTTCAATAACCTTATCTTTGTCCTGTGGTTCTGAATCCAGAATTAAGTTCACCACTGTCCTGCTGGATTGATAGAACATTGCAATGACCAGTTCTGCAGAATAATCCTTAATATCGCCATTTGCTATTCCTTCTTTCACAAGATCATGAAGGAAAACATATTCTTTCATGACTACTTCACGGGTATAGTTTGTTATGTAAGGAGAAGAGCAGAACTGTCCGACAAAAAGAAAATCTTCTGGATTGTAGAGTCCCCATTCAATCATATTGTACCAGATTTTCTTTAATTTATCATGAAAGGTGCTCTGTGTCTGGAGATCTTCCCCCATGCTGCGACTTAATTTTCCCTTCACATCAAAATACAGACCATTGATGAGATCCTCTTTAGTAGGGAAATAATTGAATAAAGTGCCTGTGGCTACACCTGCTTCTTTTGAAATCTGGGCAGTGGATGTTCCGTGGAAGCCTCTTTCAGTAAAAAGCTTCAGAGCTGCTTGCAGAAGGGCTGCTTTTTTGTCTTCAACCTGTTTTTTCATGAATTATCTCTGAGATTGACTAATTAGTCATTTATGTAATAATAAAAAGGTTTTAAATAAATAGTTTATGGTGCTTTTCCTTAAATTTGTAAAAGCATCAGCCCTCAACCTGCATCAACATCTCGACTCCTCCTTAAAGCAAAAAATACGGAAATTCTAAATACTTCAAAGCACAATACTAGATTGACTAATCAGTCTAGTGGTAATAGGATTGGAGACAGAACAAATGCTCTACAGAGAAGTGCCTAAAAGAGGAGACAAATTATCGATACTCGGACTTGGAGCCATGAGGCTTCCCGAAAAGGATGGTGCTATTGATCGACAGAAAGCTACAGCCCTTGTCCGCCATGCAATTGACAGCGGAATAAATTATGTTGATACCGCATGGACCTACCATAAAGATCAGAGCGAAGCCTTTCTTGGAGAAGCCCTGTCAGATGGCTATCGTGAAAAAGTAAGACTTGCCACAAAAATGCCACACTGGCTTGTTAAGGACCAGCAGGACATGGATAAATTATTGAGTATCCAGTTAAACAGGCTACGTACTGATCATATTGATTACTACTTCATTCATTCCCTCACAGCAGGCGGCTGGAAGAAAATAAAAGAAAAAGGAGTTCTGGAATTCCTTGACAGAGCAAAAAAGGATGGAAGTATAAGGAATGCCGGTTTTTCTTTCCATGATAATGTTGAAGTTTTTAAAGAAATCGTTGATTCCTATGACTGGGATGTCTGTCTGATACAGTATAATTTCCTTGATGAGAAACACCAGGCAGGAACAGAAGGTTTGAAATACGCAGCAATGAAAGGTATTGCTGTTATCGTGATGGAACCTCTGCGCGGTGGAAGCCTTGTCAGGAACATACCACTTGAGGTGGCAAAGATATGGAATGAAGTAGATGTCAAAAGAACACCTGCACAGTGGGCTCTCAGATGGATCTGGAACCATCCGGAAGTTACTCTTGTTCTCTCAGGCATGAACGAAATATCTCAGGTAGATGAGAATATCAGGACAGCATCAGAGGGGTATCCGTATTCACTGACAGAAAAGGAGCTGGAGACCGTCCAAAGAGTTGCAGAAAAGTATAGGAACCTTATGATGATACCGTGCACAGGCTGCGGGTATTGTATGCCATGTCCTGTCGGCGTTGATATACCTGGATGTTTTGACCTGTACAACAGTAAGATGATATTCAAGGGCATAAGTGATCATGATACACAATACAGGTATCTCATACATCAGATGGGTATTCTTGGAAAGAACAGCGCTGCTTCCCTTTGTGTGGAATGTGGGAAATGCAAGAAGCATTGTCCTCAGCATATTGATATACCTGAAAAGATGAAAGAAGTGGAAGCCCAATTCGAAAAGCCGATAACAAAACTCACCGCTAAGACCATGAAGTTGATACTGCCACTTTTCAGGCAAGTAACTCTACTGCGAAACCGGCAAAGTAGCAAGAACTAGAAGCAAGAGACAGATATTTAAAAATAACAAAAACCTGCATTCATTAAATCACATGACCGAGAAGCAAACCGATAAAAGACAGGCAATCCTTGATACTGCTCTGCTACTTTTCACAGAACGGGGATTTCATGGCACTCCGACATCATTGATAGCAAAGGAAGCTGGAGTGGCAACTGGCACGCTTTTCCATTATTTCAAAACGAAAGAAGAACTTATAGAGACTCTGTACCTTGATATAAAGAAAGAATCAGGATCAGTGTTAAGTGAAGCAGCCAGAACAAATGGCAGCTGCATGGAAATACTGGATAATATTGGCATGGAATTTGCCAAATGGGGTCTTGAAAACCCCAGAAAGATACATTTCATGCAACAGTTCTGCTACTCACCCTTTATTTCAAAAGCTGCGCATGAGGAAGGTATTTCAAATTTTGCATTTCTCCACGACCAGATAGAAACAGGGATAAAAGAAGGCTGGATAAGGAATTATCCGCCTGAAGTAATAATCTCCATAGTCTCATCCGGGCTCATGTCCGCAATTCTTGCCGCTTCACGCGAGAAAGCTCCAAAGAAGCAACATGCTGTTCTAAGCCAATCCATCGATCTGATACTGCATGGAATTATGAAAGAGTGAATGTTACCTCATTCACCCATTCCCCATGCAAAGAGTTACTGCCACATTACTTCAAGAGGCTTCCTGCGAGGAATTCCATACACTTTATATTTCGGATGGCCGAACATCATTGCATAAGCACATTTTCGTCCGGCAGGCAGGCCAAGTTCTTCCTGCAGAGGAGCATAGAATGTAGCAGCAGCCGCGACAAAGCCCGCCCAGCAAGTACCGATTCCAAATGCCGGTGCAGCTATATCAAAATGCGTAAGGGCAATAATGGCATCAACCGGCGCAAGCAGATTATCTTCAGGTATATGAGCAAAAAGCAGATGCGGGGCTCCCCGACAAATAGGATCTTCTCCCTGTTCCCATGCAGAAATAAGCATTGGAACAAAACTGCTCATTGGATGTGGAGTATTTTCCAGACTTCTCATCCATTCTATAGTGAGTCCTGCAATCTTTTTTACTTTCTCCGGGTCATGGATTACCAGCCACTGAACCGGCTGCCCGTTGCATCCGGAAGCAGCATAACAGGCAATATCAAGAACTTCAAGGATTTTCTCCTGCGGCACAGGCTTTTTGATAAAATGGCGCACAGACCTGCGTTTCTTTAGATTGAATTCCATATCCTTTTGAGAAATGTTGCCTGCATCGGCAGGAAGTACAACTTTCTCTTCCGGACGAAGATTAAGTACAAGAGCCTGAGACGGGCAGAAAACCTCACAGTGTCCACAGTAAATGCAATGTGCAACATTTTTTTCCTGCACCTGAGGGATTCCATCAGTTAAATCGATTATATCTGAAGAACATACCTTTACACAAATACCACATTGTGTACACAGATCCTGATTTACAATTAGGAATGTCATAAATTATCAAATCCTGGTCAGAGTTAATGTAATCAGCCAGTATTTATTTACTTCTCTTTTTTATTTGCCGGCGAATGTTTATTATTTGACTACTGCATGGGCAAAATATGATCGGCAGCACACTGGCCGGCTTTCATTGACTCCATGGAAATAGGCTTTCTTATAATCCTTACTGTTTACACTGCAAACGTGGGAAAAACCTCGTTGGATAAGAAATGACTCTAGCATTCCGTCCATGATGCCAAATTTTTGAGTTTCTCCATGTTGTGCCATGTCTTTTATACCATTCTTTATTTCGTTCTGATCGCACGCCTTACATTTAATCCCACATATTCCATCTGTCCTGTCAATACTGGATTTGTAGACATAATCGAAGATGATGGCACTCCCAGTACCGGAGTTTTTTACGATGAATGACAACATATCATCCACGGCTTTTGGCTCAAGGTAATAGATGAGTCCTTCCATTATGAAAACAGTCTTTTGAAACTTTTCATATCCATGTTCTATCAACCGCTGCCCATAATTTTCGGTTTCAAAATCCACCGAAACATATGTAACGTGATCTGGGAGCGAGCCAAAAATATCTTTAATCTTTTCCATTTTCACGTTTTGAGTTCCTGGTTGATCAACCTCAAAAACTCTAACTTTGTCTCTTAATCCTTCTATTCTGTATGCTCGGGTATCGTACCCTGCACCTAGGATGACCAGTTGCTCAAGCCCATCATCAACAAACCCTTTTAAGAAATCATCAAAATATCTAACTCTTGCTGCTAATGAATTGTGAACCCCAGGGAATGGAGTTTTAGATGGGTTATGAGCAGCCATTTCCATAAACATCGCATATTGTGGGCTAAGAAACCGAACAGCATAGGGATCATAACATATGCGTTCACCCTCTGGCTTGAGAGATTCAAGCGCTCTGACAAAAGCTACGTTCTCGGCTGTAAGACTTGATCCTTTTTTCTTTTCTCCGATTTCAACCATTTTGTTTTCTGTATTGTTCGCTTTTTCCATAATGTCTCATCTCCTAGAACCTGATTCTGCTTATCTTGATTCTGATATCCCAATTTCTTCGGATTTTTTGCCATAGCCGATAGGCATCATAACGTTAGTACTTTATAGTAATTAAAGTTACTTAATAGTAACTTTAGTGCTTTAGTGGTAAGTTATATATGAATTGACACCAAAGCTTGAGAGGGTGATCATGTTGTCGAAAATGCTTCCAGAGTACAGAGAAGAGGCTAAAAAGAGAATCGTTGAAGCAGGACTGGAGGTAATGTGTGAGAAAGGATACTGTAATACCACAATGGAAGATATCGCCCGTCGCCTTGATGTCAGTAAACCAGCACTTTACCGTTATTTTAAGAATAAGGACGAACTGGTCGTAGAAAGTGCAAATTACCTGCAGACACAGTATCGCGATATAAAATCTGTCCAGAATTCCGACATATGCCCGATTGATGCATGGATAGAGATCTTTGACCAGATTATGTCATCTGACCCCAAAATTCATGCGTTGTATTTCGATATTCTCGGGATGACGGTGCACAAACCAGAAGTCATGATACGATCTGTCGAAGGCATGAAGCACGGTATTGACCAGCCGGCCCGTGAAATTACAGAACAGCAAGAGAAAGGACTTATTTCTTCCAGGACAGATCCGCGCACCCTTGCGGTCGCTATCGCGTCATTATTCAACGGCATGCGGGTTCTTATTCTTCTTGGTGTTGATTGGAATGAAGTCCGTTCCCGATGGATCGAAATAATCCAGGGTCTATTTGGAATAAGTGTAAAACATGCACAATGCCCCATGGATTGTGAGCGATTTAAGGATTGTAATAATAGATTACAGAACACGGAGTAATCTGAAATCTCATTCACTTTTCGTGTTTCGAGACATCTCAGCAAAAACGGATTCTGTAGAATTCCTAACATATTATAGGTTTTAACCAACATTTTTGGCTCATTTTACTCAGAGTGTAATTTCAGTCAGTATTGAAAATTCATCGAATAGAACACTCTTACCTTTTTACATCTCCTCCACCCTCAAGATGCTTCCCTCCTCCAGATATGCTATCCTGTCGCATACTTGATGTAGTAGCTCGATATCATGGGATATGAGCAGGTAGGAAATGCCTTTTTCCTCCTGGATGCGCTGCATGAGCCTCAGGACCTGCGCCTGTACTGACACGTCCAGCATGGATGTGGGCTCATCGGCTACTATGAGCTGGGGTCCTATGGACAAGATCCTGGCAAGAACTATACGTTGGATCTCACCACCGCTTAGCTGGCTGGGGTAGCGGTGCAGATGCTCCATGCTAAGACCCACCATATCTGCAAGTTCCCTGGCTTTGTCATGCATCTGCTCTCCATTACATTTGCTGTGTATCTGCAATGGTTCGATGATACTGTCCATACCTTTCATGCGAGGGTCTAGGGATGTTTCAGGATGCTGGAATATCATCTGTACTCTGGTACTTGCGACAGAAGAATTTCTTTTGTTTTCGGATAGAAAATTTACACCACCATATAGGATCTCTCCGCTATCTGGTCTTTCAAGACCGACTATACAGCGCCCTACGGTAGTCTTACCCGAACCACTTTTGCCACAGAGGCCGAGGGTTTCACCCGGATAAATAGCAAGGCTCACGTCTTCAAGTACATTCCTGCCATTGAACTTCTTATGCAGGTGCTTCACTTCTAATACAGGTGACAGCTGACCAATCCTCCTTCATGAAGTTTTGTGAGGGGGTGTTTCAGGCAGCACACATCTGAACGTGACTCACAACGCTGGTAGAACAAACAACCCTTCGGCAGATCAATCCTGCTTGGACTATGGCCATCCAGTGGCACGAGACCATTACGTGGAAGAGCCTGCACAAGGCCTCTTGCATAGGGATGGGATGGAGATTTAACAATTCTCTCAGCTTCGTTGATCTCCATAATCCTCCCGGAATACATAACAGCCACCCTGTCACATACAGCATGTGCAAAATCCAGGTCATGAGTGATAATGAGCATGGAACTGCCGTACTGTTGTTTGATGTTCCGGAATAGTTCAATGGCTTTTTCCCTGGCTTCATTGTCAAGTCCCTTTGTGGGTTCGTCGGCGATCAAAAGCTTCGGATGCATGGAAAGGGAAATAGCTGCAAGCAAACGTTGTTTCATACCACCGGAAAGCTGGTACGGATATTGACTGCATACTCTTTCAGGATCACTGAGAAGCAGTTTGCTCATAACGGACATTGCCTTCTGTAAGCCATCTTTCTTTTTTATACCATGCTGTTCAAATATTTCAGTAACCTGAACGTGATTCTTTAATACAGGGTTCAGGGAAGTAGCAGGGTTCTGAGGCATTAATGATATCATTTTGCCTCGCAGTTCCCCCAGTTCTCTGGCACCCATGCCAAAAACATCCCGGCCTTCAAACATTATACTGCCCCTTGTCCTGGCATTGGCAGATAACAGACGCAGTACAGCAAGTCCAATCACGGATTTACCGGAGCCGGTTTCACCGATTATACCGAATGATTCACCTTCCTTTAGCTGGAAGGATACTCCATCTACGGCTCTTACTGCTCCATTCCTTGTAGAGAATTCAACATACAGATCCTTTACTTCAAGTGTATTATTTCTATTATTGCTTTTCAATACAGATCGCCTCCCTGATCATGCGGGTCAAGGATATCCCGCATCCCGTCTCCGAGAATACTGAAGATTACAACGAATAAAGTGATAGCCAGACCCGGAAATATCGTCTGGTAGGGTGCAGTTCTCATGAACTCCTTGCCTGCACTAAGCATGGAACCCCATTCCGGAATATCAGCAGGCAATCCCAATCCCAGGAAACTAAGAGCTGCCACTGAGAGAATCACATGTCCAAAATCAATGGTAGCCAGCACAATTATCGGGGCGATGGCATTTGGAATTATGTGTTTTCTCATGACATGCAGATTGCTGGCACCTAAAAGCTGCGTTGAGAGCACGTACTCCTGTTCTTTGACCGAAAGCACCTGGCCTCTCATGAGTCTTGCATACGAGGACCATTGCACTAAAGCCAATGAAAGCATGAGATTCATTAATCCTGGACCAAGCACCCCCATCATAGCCAGGGCAAAGATAATTCCCGGAAAAGCCAGGAAAACATCAATTGCACGTGAGATTACCTCATCCACCAGTCCGCCATAATAACCCGCTATACATCCAAGGCTTATGCCGATGATAAGCGAAAGTACTACTACACCAGCTGCAATTGACAGTGATGTAGTAGCTCCGTGCATTATCCTGCTAAGCATATCCCTTCCCAGATAATCTGTTCCCAGCAAATGTTCCGATGAAGGAGGTAGGTTCTTGTTCTTAAGATCAATACCATTAGGATCATATGGTGATAATACGGGGGATGCAATGGCTATGAATACTAAAATGCAAAGCATTGCCATGGATACAAGCATAGACTTGCGTTCAGCTGCTCTGCAAAGTGTTTCATTTTGTAATATACGGGTAATCATTGATCTTTTTTTCATGAAATCAACCGTACCTTATGCGCGGATCAACATAGGTATAAAGGATATCCACTAGGAAATTCACAAGCAAGAACATAGTAACAATCAGAATTATGCAGCCCTGTACCACCGGTAGGTCCCTGGCAGTGATGGAATTCACAAGCAAGCTGCCAATGCCTGGCCATGCAAATACTTCCTCTATTATCACAGAACCGCCCAGCAGGTGTCCCATCTGGAAACCAAGCACCGTTATTACGGGCAGCATGGCATTTTTCAGGGCGTGGCGAGTGATTATAACTCTCATGGGAAGCCCTTTGGCTGTAGCAAACTTGATGTAATCCTGACCAAGGGTTTCAAGCATACTGGTTCTTGTGACCCTAAGGATAGCCGTAGTAGAGTGAATAGACAATGCCAGTGAGGGCAGCAGAAGGTTCTCGATGCTCCCATACCCTGCAATTGGAATCATTTTAAGTTTCACAGAGAATATTAGCAGCAACAGCAAACCCACCCAGAATCCTGGCATGGATACGCCAAAAAGGCTTATGAAACGCAATAAGTGATCAGTGAATCTGTTCTCTTTCAGGGCTGAATATATACCAAGAGATACACCACAAAGCACTGCTATCAGCATGCTGGTCATGGCGAGAAGGATAGTTGCCGGAAATCGTAGCTCAAGTAGATACAGTACTGGTCGATTGTAAACATAAGAGGTTCCCAGGTCACCATGTAGCAAACCTGTTTGCATCCACCTAGTAAATTGCAGATAAAGAGGATCATTGAGATTGTACCGCTCTGAGATAGTCGCAAGTTCTTCATCACTAACGCTTTCTTCTAGTCCAACAAAAGTGTGTTTGAGTATAATCTCCGGAGTACCGCCCGGTATGACGTTCATCAGCATGAAAGTCATCATGCAGGCGATAAATACTGACAGGACCATGAAAAGAGTTCTTTTTAAGATATAGCGATACATCTGGCTGCCACAACCTTTTGAATGGATTTATTTTGGGGATATCAAGATCATAAAAAGGGAAGTGAAAGCACCGGACCCCCGGTGCTTACAATAGATCTCGTCCATTTTGTTTATTTTTCATTTCTCCATGTACATTCCAGCATTTACGCGGTAGTCATGGGCAGTGGGATCAAAGACATAGCCCTTGAGGTTATCGTTCTTCGCGATGGCACAGCCGTAGTATGCTACTATGATCATCGGCTGCTCTTCATAGACAATGGCTTCTACCTCATTGAACTTCTTGTAGCGGGCATCCAGATCTGTAATATCCCTTGCTTCATCGATCAAGGCATCCACTTTGGGGTTAGAATAACCAGGGCCGTTGTCGGGTCCATCAGTGTAATACCAATTGTTTAACACATACTCTGGATCAGGAACCATGGCAATGTTAAAGGCTGCCAGATAAAGATCCCAGTTGCCACTTTCTGTATTATCCTCTATTGCACCGTAGTCCATGACTTCAGCAGTTACTTTGATTCCAGCTTCCTTCAGTTCAGCGGCGATGGTCTCAGCCATAGGTGGCAATCCAGGTCTTTCTGAATACGTCATGAGTTTGAATTCTAAGTCCTTGCCATTCTTGTCACGGATTCCATCTCCATTGGTATCCACCCATCCGGCTTCTGTGAGCAGTTCTCCTGCCTTATCGAGGTCCTGTTTATAGGGTGTGAGGTTCTTGTTGGCCCATATCATTGTGGGTAGGAATGGACCGGCTGCAGGCTGGCCTACATTGTAAAGCACATGTTCTACTATGTCATCCCTGTCTATGGCATAGGAAATAGCCTGTCTGACTCTTACATCATCAAGGGGTTGATGTGCCAGGTTCACTGATATCCTGTACACGCGCGGTGTCATGTATTTCTCCACACTTATACCATCCAGGGCATCGATGCGGTCTGTTTCGCTGTATGGCACGTCCACTGTAAAGTCAACTTCTCCACTTTCAATAGCCATTGCTCTTGTATTTGGATCAGGGATACCTTTGAGTATCATCTTGTCAAGACCAACTTCGCCTCCCCACCAGTTCTTGTTTTTCACTACTGTGAGCTCACCGGTCTGTTCATTGAAAGATTCAAATGCGTATGGGCCTGTGCCTATGGGTTTCACCAGATTGCCCTGTGAATCTACTGATTTGCTGCTTATGATAGCAGTGTTAGGATAGTGCAACACACCGGCAAGTATGGGGTTCAGTTCAGTTGTTGTTATCTTAATGGTGTAATCATCCACAGCTTCTATGGATGCTATTTTAAGCATGGAATTGACCCTGGGGCTAATATTCATGACCCTTTCCAGGGAGAACTTGACATCTGCTGCAGTCATCTTGCTGCCATCATGGAAAAGGACATCATTTCTGAGATTGAACTGCCAGGTCTTGTTATCCAGTCGTTCCCAGGATGTGGCAAGTGCAGGTTTTAGTGAGAAATCTTCATTTGCTCCCACAAGTGTTTCCAAACAGGCTGCTTTTTCACAAAGAACAGTGCCATCCTCTGCGGGATCAATTGAATCTATAGCCCACATCTCGCCAAGCACAAGAGTGCTTTCGTTCTGCTGTGTGTCTTCAGTGTTGCTTACATTCCCCGTGCTTGCTGCATCAGAGGAACTGGAGGTGCATCCGGACATCATGACCGAACATACCACCATTAACATCAATATTAAACTCAATACATTCTGCTTTTTCATATCATTCATCCCCTTTCATAGTTGAAATTATTTGCAACCGTAGATCAGGTAATAGCCATATTTGTGCCCTACACGCTTGTGCCAGGGCATGTATCGCTTCTGGATATCGCGGATGTATGTGATATCCTGCGATCTTATGTCTTTAAGGCCTGAATTTTTGAGATAATCTGTGGACCTTTCAAGAGGAGTGCCACCTGCATTGGGAAGTGCAGCATTGAGTTCATTTGAATAGTATCCTTTCCAGGGATTTTTCCTCTCCATCACCATGACACCGACATTGCTGACAAAACGTCTTAATTTCGTGTCCATGGAACCGTCATCCCATAAGCCATCGATGATAATCACCCTGCCTCCTGGCTTTATCACACGCTTCCAGTTGTTTACGGCATCCTGCGGATGTGGAAGGGTCCAGAGCAGGTGACGATTGATGACTACATCAAAAGATCCTTCATCAAACGGTGGATTCTCAGCATCCCCTACCTTAAAATCGATCTTAAGCCCACGATTTTTTGCTTTGATTCTTCCTTTTTCCATCATTTTGTCAGAAAGATCAAGCCCTGTGACCTGATGTCCCATGCTTGCCAAAAGAAGACTTATCTCCCCTGTACCGCAGCCCACGTCCAAAATTTTCAGTTTCCCTGTGGGAAACACTTTGTTAAAGACTTCTTTCCAGGCTTTTGCTTCTTCAGCACTTTTTACAGCATGCCCATGCTGTGTATCATAGGTAGTAGATGAATCATCCCACTTGCTGGTGATTTCTTCTTTGATCTTAGTGTCTGGTGTTACCATGCCAGCATAAAAGACAATATAGTATTAATAATTTATTGATTCGTAATAACTCATATTATGATAAATTTTACTCATCTGAGAGAAAACGCTATAAATTAAAAGTAATTATGAAGAATTTACTCTAAAAATGATTTAAAACATCATCTACTGGATGATTCTTATTGAATTAAAAGCAAAATTAGATACATTACCTTATCTGATTAGAAGATATTCGGATGAAAAAGAAAGGGAGTGAAAATTGCTTTCACTCCAATGGTTTGTTTTTCTCCCCAGTTAACCCGTTATAGTTAGTATTGGCTTTTGCTCATCATCAGACCATTCTGAACTGTAGAAAGCAATGTAATTTCCACTTTCTGTTTTTGCCTTGAGTAAGAAGCCAGTGTTCGTATACGTACCATTTACATATTCCTGCACAAGTTGTGTGACATCAAAGTCATAGTATTTGTTATCAGGTACTTTGCTGCCTGCAAATGTAACTGATGCATAGGGTGTAGCACCTTGCGAAACACCATTCATATCAAACCATTCTCCACCAGCATTTTTCCATGGGACACCAGACATTCTGGACCTCCAGGTAACATACTTTGAATTCCACTCCACTGGTCTGTAAACTTCAACTATAGTATCAGAAGTACGGGTAGTTTCTGCTGGATAATACCAGTAGAGAGAAAGTGTAGCCTTTGAGATCGTATCAGTTATCCCGTAACTGCTGAGATCAAAGAGCATTGCATCCCTGCAGCGATATGCGCTCTTTCCGATATCAAGATAAGTTGTAGTGGAAAGAACACTATTTGGCGATGACTCACGCAATCTGTTGTCATACACAGGAGTATAAGAAGCTATGCTAACCGGACCAGTGACAACTACCTGTAGCGTGTCATTAGATTTCTGTCCTCCGGTGTCTGTGACAGTGAGAGTCACAGTGTAGGTTCCTGCTGCATCATAAGTTTTTGTAGCTATCACTCCACTAGCTTCAGAAGTAATTCCATCTGATGCATCAAAGTCCCATGAATATGATTCTATGCCTTTGTCATCAGTGGAAGCATTGCCATTGAAAGTGACGGCTGAACCTGTGGTTGCAGTTTTATCAGCACCAGCATTTGCAACCGGCGGATTGTCAACTGAATCTGGGGCTGTAGTGATAGTTAGCATTGGCTTTTGCTCATCATTAGGCCAGTCAGAACTGTAGAAGGCAATGTAATTTCCACTCTCTGTCTTTGCCTTGAGTAAGAAACCAGTGTTTGGATACGTACCATTTACATATTCCTGCACAAGCTGTGTGACATCAAAGTCATAGTATTTGTTATCAGGTGCTGTATTGCCTGTAAATGTAACTGATGCATACGGCGTACTACCCTGGCTAACGTTGTTCATATCATACCAGTTTCCACCGGCTGTGCTCCAGAGCACACCAGACATCCTGGACCTCCAGGTAACATACTTTGGATTCCATTCCACTGGTCTGTAAATTTCAACTACAGTATCGGAAGTACGTGTCTTACTTTCGGGATAATACCAGTAAAGCGACAGCTTAGCCTTGGATATTTTGTCCGTCTTATCGTACATGCTAAGATCAAACCACATCACATCCCTGCAGCGATATGAGCTCTTTCCGATATCAAGATAAGTTGTGGTAGAAAGAACACTGTTTGGAGATGACTCTCGCAGTCTGTTGTCATATGCAGGTGTGTAAGAAACAGTAGTTTCTGTATCAGTAACTGAAGAGGTCTCTACACGAAGAATAGTTAGACCTCTATCCTTATTGGCAACGTATACATAGCCATCTGCTACAGTGACATAGCCGTTAATCTCACTACTATCATAAGTACCTGCAAGCTTTGGATAGCTGGGATTGCTAATATCCAGAATAGCAAGGCTATTTTCGCCAACAACATAAGCATAGCTGTCGGATACAGCAACATAGGACGCACTGATACTGTCATAGCTACCTGCAAGTTTTGGAGCTGCAGGATTTGTAATGTCTACAATTTCAAGAGCTCCTGCAGCTAGATATGCATATTTTCCAGATACTGCGACATCAGATACTGTAGTACCATAACTGCTGACAAGAAGTGGTGAGGATGGATCAGTGATATCCAAAACGGAAAGCTCCAGATCATGTGGTACATATGCATAATTACCTGATACTACAACTTTTGACGTATAGTTTTCCGGGCCATAGCTCCCATAGTCACCGATAAATTTTGCTGATGCTGGATCACTGATATCCAGGATTGAAAGACCGGGGAAACCTACACCTGTGTATGCATAATTACCTTGCACATCAATACCAACTCCATTATCTGCAAAAATACTGGAACTACCAGCGAGTGTTGGTGATGAAGGGGTTGTAACATCTATAATGCTGACAAGAACGGAATCACTTCCTCCGCTTGCTATATATGCATAATTGCCTTGTACATCAACTTCGTCCGCTTCATCAATATCATAGTTACCTGTAAAGATTGGTGAAGACGGATTGCTAATATCTGCGATTGTAAGACCGTTCCAGCCCGTGATGTATGCATAGTTACCTGCTATACTTGCATCCAATGCCCAGTCTCCATTGTAGTAATTGTTCACATGCACTGGCGATGAGGGATTGCTTGTATCTACTATTTCAAGGCCGGAACCTATCAGGTATGTATAATCGCCTGCTACAGCTAAGCCGTTTGTATTATGATCTGTAGTGTAAGTGGTCATAAGATCTGGTGATCCCGGATCAATGATATCTATAATGGAAAGACCATTATATTCTGTTCCATAGACATAGCCATCTGATACTGCTATACGGGTGTATCCAATTCCACTTTCAGCAATATAGTTGCCCACAAGGATTGGTGATGCAGGATCTGTAATGTCTAAAATTACCAAGCCCTTGTAGGCATCGGCTACGTAAGCATAATTATCTTCTATTACGACATCAAGTGCGTAAATGTCGTCATTATAAGTGCTTACAAGTTGTGGTGATATTGGATTAGCTATGTCCAATATTATAAGACCACCAGCAGCTACATACGCATAATTGCCTGATATGGCAACACTATTTGCATTACCGTTATCAGATGTATCATAATTTCCTGCAAGCTTTGGAGATGACGGATTACTGACATCTATAATTTCAAGGTTACCCGGAAACTCATTAGTCACATAGGCATATTTGCCGGATAGAGCAACAGAATAAGCAGGTGTGTCATAAGTACCTGTATAAGTACCCATAATTTTTGGGGCTTCCGGATTAGTTATATTAACTATTGTAAGACCACTGCTACCATCTGCTACATAAGCATAATTTCCTGATACATCTATAGCGCTTACTATCGAAGGGGTAATCACTCTGCCTACTTCAGATGGCTTATTGACATTTGTGATGTCCAACACAACGAAATCTTGTCCTTGACCCAGATATACATATTTACCAACTACTTCAATATCATATGCATTTCCTCCAAAGTTGCTGAGAAGTTCTATATTGATCTCATCGGCTGACCCTATTCCTGTGATCATGGTCATCAACATTACGATTTGAAGAAAAGTTGATTTGTTTAATTTGGTTTGCATTTGTACCACCCGTTTGCTGAATACGAGAGGATCAAAAATTGCTCATTAGTTAATTTAGTGAACTAACTATATAAACTCTATGAGAAAATTCTGGAGATATTTTTATATTTTTTATTACGGGTACGATATCAGCTTGTAATAGTATTAGTGTGACAATGGAATAAATATTGCAAGTAATGTTATTCCTCATCAATTAGCCAGAAATGCTCATTTGAACAGCAAAGAGGAATCATGATATGATTTTTACTATATTGATTTAGCATGGAATTGTGGATTATAATCATTTACTTTGAAACACTTTGGATAAAGATATAAATACAAGAACGTACTTAAAAAAATGGGGATTCTATAAAACCTGTGCTGTAAAATGTTATTTTAAAAGGGAATAAGATATGAAAACAAGGGTTATCAATTCCAAAGAAGAAATCACTGCAGTGGACCAAAAAGCAGAAATTGTTCACCTTACATTCAAACCACACAATACAGACATATTAACGCTTATTATACAATATCCACAGATCAAAGCACTTCAAATTTCAAGTTCTCATCATAAAACTATGTCTAATTATGTAAAGAAATGCCTTGAAATACGGGGTGTCAAACTGCTTGAATGTGACATGTAATTACAAGCAAAGATCTCAGGAACTATTCAATAGTCTCTCTCTGAAGCAAACAGATCATCATTAAAAGTATATTAGTAACATTCGTCTGCCGCTTATTTGAAAAATAAAAACTGTTTAAAGTTCTAACGTTTTTAGACTTCTTCCAGGATTTGAGTAGTAGCTTCTGGAGGATGTGCAGTATTTAATTTCACATATTTAACACCTTTAAGTGACATCAACTTTTCAGTCATTGACCTGACATCCTGCCTTTCTCCATCTAAAACGATGACTTCCAGACAATTGTCATTATCCAGGTGAGTAATTATCGAGGATTTTATCAAAGATGAATTATCATGCTGGATTTCAGTGAGAGAACTGGATAACCCACGTTTCATGTATTCATAGATCAATGTGATTGTAGCAACACGCCTGCCTTTGACATCATTCATCCATTCATAATGCGTTATATAACTTCTTATAGCATCCCTGATGCCTTCAGAGCGCGATGAATAACCTCTTTGATCAATGATACTGTCAAATTTAGTAAGGAGGTTATCAGGAAGTGAAACACCTATTCTCATTAATTCTTGTTCCATACAATCACCCAATAATTTTAGTATTAAATATAGTGATACTAAAAGATAATAGTACTTTTTATGCAATATTATGATAATTAGAGAATAATCATAGGTGTAACATTATTCGATAATTTTGTCTAAAATAGGTAATTAGATGGGATAGAACCCCAAAAATCCATTCCTTCATGGTTCTGCTCAACTTTTGCTGGGATTTAAATCAAATATATGGATCTATAAACATACATGCTTTATGTGTTATGAAAATAGTAATACATATGTTATAATTTCTATTTGATTACTGATTTGTACGCAAATTACATTTTAATTTTTGTAGTAATACTTTAATCAACAAAAGTATTAAATATAACTATTGTTTTACATGAAGCTAATTACTAAGTAGGATATATTTACTAAATTAAGAGTATTTTTAAACATAAATTTAGTAATAAATAGTGTACATAGACAGTAAAAATACTCTTATAATACATACCATAAAAAATAAATTTGGTTCGAAAACAAGTGGAGAAGGAGTTTAAATGAACAAATCACTGAGCCTTTTATTGATAGGACTAATAATAATAGGAGTCGTTGCATTTTCCGGATGTGCAGGAAATGCAGGTGATACAACTGCAAATGAAACAAGTGCAGAAGCAGTAGCTACCGGAGAAACAAGTACAGATGAATTAGTTGCAGCTATAGGTACCCATGGTGGGGAACCTGCAGCGGGTTTTAATCCAATTACAGGGTGGGGTTATAACCATGAACCGTTGATTCAGAGCACACTGTTTAAAAAAGATAGTAATGCAAATTTGATCAACGATCTTGCTACAAACTACACAGTTAGTGAGGATGGATTAACGTGGACTGTTAAAATAAGAAACGACGTTAAATTCCATGATGGAGTACCACTAACAGCTAAGGATGTAGCATTCACATTTAACACAGCATCAAACGCCAGTGGTCAAGTGGACCTTTCTATGCTTGAAAAAGCTACAGCCCTCAATAACGAAACAGTTGAATTTAAACTAAATGACAATCAGGCCACATTCATTAATAAACTCGTAGTAATTGGGATTGTACCTGAACATGCTTATGGAGAAAACTATGGTCAGAATCCCATAGGATCAGGCCCGTACAAGTTCGTAAAATGGGATAAAGGTCAGCAAGTAATTCTCGAAGCCAATCCTGATTATTATGGTGAAACACCATACTTCAAGAAACTGACTATAGTATATATGCAAGCAGATACTGCCTTTGCAGCTGCGAAATCGGGACAGATAGATCTGGCTGAAATTCCATCTTCTTACGCCAATCAGAATGTAAACGGCATGAAAATAGTATCCCTGGATTCCATTGATGCCCGCGGAATAAGTTTCCCGATGCAGGCCAATACAGGTAAAAAAACAGAGAATGGCTATACGATCGGAAACAACGTAACCTCTGATGCTGCAATAAGAAAAGCATTAAATATTGGAATAGACAGGCAGGCTTTGATCAATGGTGCATTGAACGGGCAGGGCCAAGAGGAATTCACTGGTGTAGATAAAGTACCGTGGGGAAACAAGGAAGCCATATTTGAAGATGGAAACATTGATGAGGCTAAGAAAATCTTAAGTGATGCCGGATGGGTGGATACTGATGGCGATGGCATCGTTGAGAAAAATGGGCAAAAAGCCGAATTTACTTTGTTATACGCGGCAACTGCACAGGAAAGACAGGCATTAGCTGTTTCTATATCAGAAGAAGCCAAAAAGATTGGTATAAGCATTAACCCCGAGGGTGCAAGCTGGGATAAGATCGATACCCTTGCTCATTCAACTCCAATCGTTTTCGGATATGGTTCACTGGACCCCACCGACATGTACCTAAAATACTATAGCAAGAGCTACGATCCTGCAAACTACAATAACATAATTATGTACAACAACTCTGTTGTGGACTCCTATTTGAGGAAAGCCATAACCAGCTCTGATCAGAACACTGCAAATGAGAACTGGCAGCTGGCCGCCTGGGATGGAAAAACCGGATTCTCTGAAAAAGGAGATGCTACATGGATGTGGATGGCAACAATCAATTATGTATACATTGTAGATGAGGATATAGACATGGGAACTCCAAAAATCCAGCCTCATGGTGCTGATATCTTTGGAAACATTCTTGAATGGAAGCGCACGGAAAATTAGGCAGAGGTTTAAGATGCTGAGGATCTGGAAATCCTCAGTACAACCTCTTTTTTAGAATATCTATTCAACATTGTTTTCTTGGAAGTATATCAGGAATATTGGCACCCGGTAACAGGGAGGTTTAGGAGTGAAACACAGAAAACTAGGGTTTTTTATTGGAAAAAAGGCTATCAAATTGATCCTCCTTTTGATAGTTGTTTGCATTGCAAGCTTTTGGATTATCGAGCAGTCTCCGATAGATCCTGTCAGAGCTTATATTGGGGAGATGAGTATACAGCCGGAACAAAAGGCAAAATTAGAAGAATATTGGGGAGTTAACACTTCCCCGCAGGAAAAATTCCTTAACTGGGCAAATAACATCCTTGAAGGGGATTTTGGAACTTCATTGATTTACAGGATGCCTGTTATTGATGTTATCAAAGAACGATTTACAGCATCTTTAGTTCTGATGTTTTCCTCCTGGTTAACATCGGGAATCCTGGGGTTCATTTTAGGAATAATAGCAGGAATGAAAAGTGGAACTTTGGTTGATAAGGCAATAAAAACTTACTGCTATCTTTTAGCCGCCACCCCTACATTCTGGCTGGCATTGATCCTGTTACTTGTATTTTCAGTGTATTTAGGATGGTTCCCTGTAGGTCTAAGTGTACCTATAGGAGTTACAGATGTGACTTTTTTCGACCGGATACAACATTTGATCCTCCCTACAATAACCCTGAGTTTACTGGGAGTTGCCTCAATTGCAATGTTCACTCGTGAAAAATTAATTGAAGTTATGTCAAGTGATTATGTGTTATTTGCAAAGGCAAGAGGGGAAAAAGGATTCGATCTTATACTAAGGCATGGAATCCGAAATGTAGCTCTTCCTGCCATCACATTGCAGTTTCTTGGATTCAGCGAATTGTTCGGAGGAGCTGTCCTTGTGGAGCAGGTTTTTTCTTATCCCGGAATAGGACAGGCTACAGTAGCAGCTGGTCTACGATCTGATGTGCCTCTTCTTTTAGGAATAGTCATCATAAGCGCGTTGTTTGTGTTTTTCGGGAATCTGATTGCTGATATCATCTATGAATTCCTTGACCCCAGGATAAAACAGCAGGAGATATCATCATGAGTACAGCTGTTGTAACAATGAACAAAAGATCCTTCATAGGAATGAACCTGAGGCAAAGAACCATTCTATTGATAGGATTTATGTCGCTGTTGTTAATTACAATCGTAATTTCCAGTTTATTTCTAGACAGCAAGTCACTGCCTACTGATTTTGGATCAAAGAACCTTGCCCCTTCTCTTGAACATCCGTTTGGAACTGACTGGATGGGAAGAGATATGTTTACAAGAACCCTGGGAGGACTGGGATTAAGTATATTGATAGGAGCTTTCGCATCCACGATCAGTACTGTATTGAGTGTAATATTAGGTTTACTTTCAAGCATAGGAAAAGTAGAAGATTCATTTGTATCCTGGCTGGTAGACCTATCCCTTTCGATACCGCATCTTCTTTTAATAATCATGATTTCTATCGGACTGGGAGGAGGGGCTACGGGAGTAATCATTGGAGTTGCATTAACTCATTGGACAAGTCTGACAAGAGTTGTAAGAGCAGAAATCAAGCAGCTAAAGACCCAGGAATATATTCATATATCCCGAAATTTTGGTAAATCCAAATGGTGGATAGCTGTAAAACATTTTCTGCCTCATTTAATTCCTCAGTTCATATTAGGTACGATCTTAATGTTTCCACATGCTATTTTGCATGAAGCTTCGGTTACTTTTCTGGGTTTTGGACTTTCACCACACGAACCGGCTATCGGTATAATACTATCAGAATCTATGAAGTATTTGTCAGCAGGATACTGGTGGCTTGCATTCTTCCCAGGAGTATCACTGCTAATAATAGTTCTGGCATTTGATGTGATCGGTGAAAATCTGGCAAAGCTTATGGATCCGAAAAAAGCTCACGAATAGATGACCTGCAGATATTTTGTTATGTTGAAAACACAAAAAATATCAAAAGAGGTGAAGTATGTCAAATAAAACTGAAATGAATGTTGAAAAAAAGAAGAAGGGTGAAGCTCTATTAAATGTAAAAGATATTTCACTGTCTTTCATTCAATATGCTTCCGGACTTAGGCAAACTGAACTAAAAGTGATCTCAAATTTAAGTATTGAAGCTTATAGTGGCGAGATCTTAGCTGTTGTAGGATCAAGCGGTTCTGGAAAAAGCCTTCTTGCACATGCGATATTAGGAATTTTACCTTCAAACGCAAAACTATATGGCGAAATGAACTATAACGGCCAAAACCTGACTCAGGAAAAAAAGGAAGAATTAAGGGGTAAGGAAATAGCCCTTATTCCTCAATCTGTAAATTATCTTGATCCTTTAATGAGGATTTCCAATCAGGTAATAGGAAGTGTTGAAGAAAAAAATAAAGAATTGATGAAGAAAACGCAGAGAAATATTTTCCATAAATACGATTTGAAACCAGATGTTGACAGAATGTTTCCCCATGAATTATCGGGGGGCATGGCCAGAAGAGTCTTGGTTTCTACTGCCTTAATGAACTCCTCAAAGCTCATAATTGCAGATGAACCTACTCCGGGATTGGATGAAAAAAATCTGAACGAAACACTGAGTTACTTCAAAGACATGGCAAATAAAGGATGTGCAGTAATACTTATAACTCACGATATCGAAGCTGCATTAAAAATATCGGATAAGATTGCAATCTTCTATGCAGGCACGATTTTAGAGGTAGCTAATACAGAAGATTTTAAGAATGAAGGAGAAAATTTGCGCCATCCATATACACGTGCTCTGTGGAATGCCCTTCCCCAAAATAAATTCCAGGCAATAAAAGGCCATCAACCAATGCAGGATGAAGTTCTTGAAGGATGTTTCTTCTATGAAAGGTGTTCTAGAAAGAATGAGCTTTGCTCTAAAGGCACCCCTCAATTGAAAAAGATAAATGAAGGATTGGTGAGGTGCAATAATGCGTCTTAAGGGTGAAAATATATGTTTTGGATACAAGAAGGATAATTGGATCTTAAAGAATGTGGATATATCGTTAGGCAGCGGGGAGGTATTGGGGCTAATAGGGGATAGCGGAAGTGGCAAATCCACCTTATGTAAGATACTTTCAGGCTACGAAACCAACTATAGTGGAACTGTAAGCATAGACGGGGAAAAAATCCCGTTAGGCGTATATAATCCGGTCCAGCTTATCTTCCAGCACCCTGAAAAAGCTGTGAATCCAAAATGGAAAATGAAGGATATCTTAAATGAGGGCCATGTTGTTTCACAGGACGTTTTAGATTCCTTTGGAATAAAGAAGAACTGGCTTAATAGATGGCCAAATGAACTTTCCGGGGGAGAACTCCAGAGGTTTGCTCTTGCAAGGGCTTTGGGGCCTAATACTAAATTTTTAATAGCTGATGAAATAACTACAATGGTAGATGCTATTACTCAAGCTCAGATCTGGGAAAGTATTTTGGGGATTGTTGAAAAGATGAATATAGGAGTTCTGGTCGTGAGCCATGAAAAAAAATTAATGAATAGATTATGCCACGATGTTATTGACATATCCCGTATAAATAAGACCTGACTTGCGGCTTTGAGGAAATCCTCCTTTTTATAGAAATTTCTGGTACAAATTTTTGCGGATCTCTCAAGATTTACAAAGCCAAAAAGTAAAAAAAGGGAGCTTTAGTTCCCTTTTACCTTTTCCCTCAGGAACCTGTGCAGTATTCCACCATTGCGGAAGTATTCCACCTCAATGGAAGAATTAAGCCTGACAATTACATTAAAGATTTTTTCTGTTCCATCTTCTTTATGAGCTACTACCTTGAGTTCGCTGGCTGGCTGCAACTTAGAGATGTCCAGCAGATCATAAATTTCAGTGCCATCCAGACCAAGAGACTTGGCATTTTCACCTTCCTTGAATTGCAGAGGCAGAACTCCCATGCCTATAAGGTTGCTGCGGTGAATGCGTTCGAATGATTCAGCAATCACTGCCTGCACTCCCAGAAGTTGTGTGCCCTTGGCAGCCCAGTCACGGGAACTGCCGGTACCGTATTCCTTGCCTGCAATCACTATCAGAGGAACTTTATCTTTCACATATTTCATGGCAGCATCATAGATGTACATCTCCTGCTTTTCAGGCAGGTGAAGGGTCCATGACCCCACTTTTCCAGGCACAAGCTGATTCTTAAGCCTCACATTACCAAAAGTCCCACGCATCATGACTTCGTGATTTCCTCTGCGTGCACCGTATGAATTGAAATGTTTTTCATCCACATCATGGCTTTGCAGATATTCACCTGCAGGATAGTGAGCAGGTATGGAGCCTGCTGGTGATATATGATCAGTAGTTATACTGTCACCAAGCATTGCCAGAACTCTAGCACCTTTTATATCCTGCTTATCTCCGATGTTGAGAGGGAAATCCTTGAAGAATGGTGGTTCCTGAATGTACGTGGATTCTGGATTCCATTTATATTGTGTACCACTGGGTGCATCCAGTTCTCTCCAGAGTTTTGTGCCTTCAAACACATTGGAGTATTCTTTATCGAACATCTCGGGAAGAACATACTTGGAAACGTAATCATTGATCTCTTCTCTTCCTGGCCAGATATCTTTTAGATACACTGGCTGCCCGTTAGGATCACATGCAACTGGCTCTTTGGCAAGGTCAATGTCCACATTACCTGCAAGAGCAAATGCGACTACCAGTATTGGAGAAGCAAGATAATTCGCTTTTACCTGAGCATTGATCCTGCCCTCAAAGTTCCTGTTGCCGCTAAGCACTGCAGCAACTGTAAGGTCCTTGTTCTTTATCATCTGAGACACTGAATCCTTAAGAGGGCCACTGTTGCCTATGCAGGTGGTACATCCATATCCTACATCATGGAATCCCAAGGCTTCAAGATATGGTGTCAATCCGGCAGCTTTAAGGTAATCCGTAACTACCCTTGATCCCGGAGATAAACTGGTCTTTACAAAAGGCTTTACTTTCAAGCCTCTTTCTACGGCTTTCTTTGCAAGCAGACCTGCACCCATAAGCACTGCAGGGTTGGATGTGTTAGTACATGATGTGATCGATGCGATTACAACAGAACCATGGGCAACAGCAACATCATCTGCAGCACATTTCATCTTGACAAGACCTGAATGGCCAGGGATCTTATCCTTTGCAAGGGTATAACCACCTTCTTCCAGCCAGCGGTTATAATCCGGGTCTGCTGCAAGTAGCTCTCCGCCTCTTTTCTCCTTGAATGCAGTTTCCATTGCCTTATGGAATACTTTTGGCATTTCTGACAGCAGTATGCGGTCCTGAGGTCTTTTTGGACCTGCAAGACATGGCTCTACAGTGCCCATGTCAAGTTCCAGTGTATGTGTGAATTCAGGCTCAGGGGAGTCATCAGTCACGAATAGTCCCTGCAGCTTCAGGTATTCTCTTACCATATCTACGTGCTTCTTGTCCCTGCCTGTCATAAGCATATATTGCATGGTTTTTTCATCGGCAGGGAAGAATCCCATTGTAGCACCATATTCTGGGCCCATGTTCGCCAGAGTCGCCCTTATTGTCAGGTCAAGAGCCCTCATGCCCGGACCGTAGAATTCTACAAACTTATCTACTACACCGTGTTCTCTTAACATTTGAGTTACAGTGAGCACTAAATCTGTTGCTGTTACACCGTCCTTCAGATTACCGTATAACCTAAAACCTATTACTTCCGGCACAGCCATATAGTAGGGCTGGTTCAGCATCACAGCCTCTGCTTCTATGCCGCCAACTCCCCATCCGAGGACTCCAAGCCCATTGATCATGGTGGTATGTGAGTCCGTACCTACAAGTGAATCAGGATATGCAACCTTTCCTTCTGCAGTTTCCCTGAAATGGACCAGTGGTGCCAGATATTCAAGGTTCACCTGATGGATGATACCTGTTCCGGGAGGAACTACCTTCAGGTTATTGAAAGCTCTCTGAGCCCAGTGCAGCAGTTCATATCTTTCCTGGTTGCGGTGGAATTCATATTTTTCATTACAATGTATGGCATAAGAAGTTCCATAGTAATCCACCTGTATGGAATGGTCTATGACCAGATCCACAGGGACTACGGGATTGATCTCAGCTGGATTTCCACCAAGCCTTTGCATTGCTGATCTTATAGCAGCCAGGTCCACAACTGCTGGAACACCTGTAAAGTCCTGAAGTATGACCCTTGAAGGAATAAACGGGATCTCTGACTGTTGTGTCTTTTCCGGACTCCATGCAGCAAGGGTACGGACATCCTTCTCGGATACAGATTCACTTCCAGCATTTCTCAAAAGGGATTCAAGAAGTATTCTAATTGAATAGGGTAAGAGGGATATATTCCCGATACCCATTTCCTCAAGTTTGCTCAGACGGTAGATCGTCACTTTTTCATCACAAATATTAACGGTCTCTTTTGCACCGAACGGATTACCTTTTCCGGTCATATTGTCACCTATGATCATAAAACGTGTAATGAGATTTCAGGCACATGCCTGATGATTGTGTTATCGTAAAGTTGTTCATGACAGTTGCTAGCCAAGTATTCATGTCAGCACTGAACATTAACATTGCCAGTTGACAAGGTATCTCAAGGTATTTGTAGACTACCCTTGCTGGGAAACAATGCCAGAATATGGATTTATGTATAATCTACAAATAAAAACGTTTGCTGCAATAATAGATTTAGGTATTGCCAGCGTTAAGATGGTCTGGCAATCTTGACATAAAATTATCCAACTATTCCCAGATCAAGTAAGAGGGAAATGATTATCGAAATAACGGAGAATGCAAAAATAATTAGATAATTTATCCTTTCCTTGGAAACCGATAGGCTCCAGATAATGTAATGCAGTCCTTCAAGGTCCTTTTCAGTTAACTTCTTGCCACTTTCAAGCTTTTCCAAAAGCTTCAGGTCTTCCAGCACTGCTAACCTTCTCTTGGAAACTCGATATCTGTGTGCAAAAAATACCATATAACCTACTACTCCTAGATAGAACATGGCCTTTCCTAATAGTGGATTGTAATGATCTGCTATGAGTATGAGTCTAAAAGCTAGAGCTGACATGATCCCCAGCCAGAAATAGACCTTTATTGTGGAGGAACTGAAACCTTGGGGAACATGTATATTACCTTGTGCTGTTGCACTATTCTTCATTTTAATCTCCAGTTTTATTTTAAATCAGAAGTCAACTACCTAGTTACTACTATTTAAAATTAATGCAAATTGTATTGCGATATGCTGTACAAAAATACAAAAAAGAATAGCTCAACCAAAAGAACATGAATGCAGGCTCCTTAAGTAAAAATAAATTCATGTAAAATCAATTGAGACTGAATTGGAATTCAGTTCCTCGAATTGAATATCAAAAAGATACGATTTTTACATAACCTTAATATTTCTTTTTGATATTCAATTTATAACTATACAGATCTATTTCTAATGTATGTACTAAGATTGGCATACTGGAAAACTACTAAAATGATAGAAATGCATGGTTTTACTGCTTATCCAGCAAAAATTTATATATCTATATTGCATGGATATCCTTGCTTTGAGTGTGTAACTGTTTTGAGAACATAAGGCTTTTAATGGTATTACTTTGTAACTGCTATTTTCCGTATGCTTCCAGCAAGTGCACCTTCTAGCGTATTTGTAAAGGAAGTGAAATTGTTGTTCAACAAAAATGAATCAACTGCTCCAGTTGATGCTGGAAAGGAATACGAAGTAACCATTGAAGACATTGCAAAAGAAGGCGACGGAATTGCCAGAGTAAGCGGTTTCGTGATCTTCGTTCCAGGTACATCTGTGGGCGATGAAGTGACTATAAAGGTCACAAAGGTCATGCGCAAGTTCGCATTTGCTGAAGTTGTAGAGTAATATTAATTAAATCAGATTCTAAGGAAGATCAGTTATTATGATTTTCCTTATCTCTTTTTCTTTTATCAATAAAGGTTAAAAAAGAATTTAAAAGGTTGCTTCAGATTATTTCAGGAAGCCTTTACGTGAAAGCCAGTCCACCTGTGGTCTTGTGTATTTCCAGATCACATCGGCTTTTGAATCCTGTATTTCCCATGGAGTAGCAATGACCAGGTCCCCTTCTTTTACCCACATACTTTTTTTCTTTGATCCTGGGATTCTTCCCATGCGTACAATTCCATCCATACATTGCAGTCTTACCCGGTTAGCTCCAAGCAGACTAGCTACTGTAGCAAATACTTCATTATCTCTTTGGCGAGGAGTACGTACTTTTGTGATCTGGTCCGGACTGGCACTACCGCTTTGTGAGTTTTTCTTTCTATTATTGCTTCTATAATTGGCCAAATTAATTCCACCTTTTTTGTATTAATAATCAAATAACACTATAGTCTAAACCTAAAGTAAGAAGGGTTACAGGCCTGTCAAAAATACTTCAAAAACATTGCCTATAATAACTTCTGAGCTTGATCGACTTCAGAACAAAACCATACATTACATTCAGAAAAAGAAAATCTTCAATGATAATTATACAACTTCACTCTGCTATTATATCTAGCGGACTAAACTATATAACTTGAACGCATAACCCGACTGGCAATAGTTAAATAAGTCCTCTTGCTTATGACAGGAAAAGTTATTCTATCGTTGATCAAGATCATTATTTTAAAACAATATATCCATCAAAGGAGAGATCCTCATTATAGTAAAGATACCTTATGGCCAGGAATATGTTGATCTGGATGTCACTGTTCCTCATGAGATCATTGCTCCGGCAAAGGTCAAGGCTGGCAATGAGTCCGAAATTATAAAACAGGCTCTTGAAGAACCAATAGGAATGGAATCATTTGCCAGTTATGCAAAAAAAAGCGACAAGTTACTGGTTCTTGTGAACGATGCTACCAGGCCCACTCCGACATCCAAGGTGCTCAAAGAACTCCACCCTGTTCTGAAGGATCATCCTAACGTAAAATTCCTGATAGCTACAGGTGCGCATAGAGGACCTACTGAAGATGAACTGAGGTATATATTTGGCGATTTCCTCGAGGATTTCAGGAACAATATATACGTGCACGATGCACGCAAAGATGAGGATATGGTATATCTCGGGGAATCTAGCAATGGAACCGAGATGTATCTGAACAGGCTTGTTACTGAGACTAAGAACATCCTGGTAATAGGAAGCGTTGAACCGCACTATTTTGCAGGTTATACAGGAGGCAGGAAATCCTTCCTTCCGGGCGTAGCTGCATACAGAACCATTGAAATGAACCACATGCATGCTCTTTCTGATAAAGCAGCACCTTTGGCTCTCGAAGGTAATCCGGTGGCTGAAGATATGGAAGATGCCATGAAGGTGCTGAAAGACCTGCGTGTATTTTCCATACAGACTGTCCTTACAGCTGAGCATGGATTATATGCAATGATTGCCGGAGATCTCAAACTATCTTTTGATTTAGCAGTCAAAAGAGCCAATGAGGTTTTCTGCACACCTTGTAATAAAACAGGAAATATTGTCCTTACTGTAGCTCCATACCCTATGGACATTGATCTGTACCAGTCCCAGAAAGCCTTAGAAAATGGGAAGCTTGCACTGGAGAACGGTGGTATTATCATACTCGTATCAAAATGCAGGGATGGAGTCGGAGATGATACTTTCCTCAAGCTGCTTTGCTGCGCCCAGACTTCAGAAGATGTAATGAAGAAAATAGCTGAAGGCTATAAGCTTGGTTACCATAAAGCTGCGAAGATGGTGCAGATAGGAATGCATGCACAGATGTGGGCTGTTTCGGACCTTGACACTGATACTTTAAAAATGGCAAGACTTAAGCCTCACACGGACCTACAAGAAACCTTCGATAAGGCAATAGATGCCACCCGCGCCGCAGGCAAAGAGCCTTATGCTGTTATCCTTCCACAAGGAAGTCTGACAGTGCCTCTGTTAAAATGACGGAACTTGCATGATATCCCACTTATTGAGAAACATGCCAGTTCTTATCGATTTTTACCATTGATTATGTTTCATGTTACTTGAAACAAAGTCCGCATTATTTTTAAAAGAGGATATTTGGAATCCATATTTTTTAGTACATTTTAAAGTCAATGGAGACCTAGATGTCCAAAATGAACAAAATTCGCTAGTTTTATATATATTGAAAGTACACAAGATTATAGATTGAATAACTAGGATCAAATCAAAGTTATATCGATCTATAAAGTCTGCTAATGGCTTTAAATGCTGAATGCAGTATATATACTGCTAAGAGCCTTGTACAGCCTGTTGAATTGCCTCAAAATATCATGTGATAGGCAAAATGGTATTTCTCCGATTGGAGGTGAGATGAATGGCAAAGAAAGAAGAGCAGAAGAAGGGAGCAAAAGCACCTGAACCAGCAAAAGGAGCTGCAAAAGCACCTGCTAAAGGCCAGAAAAAGAAATAACCAAATTCAATGATCTGGTTTTAAAGAGGGGTAAAACCTCCTCATTTTGTTTTTTATTCATGCAGTTTCTCAAGACTACTTTATATACATGAGTTCAGTTATTCTACATATCTGAAGCAATGAAGTAGTCTTGCTTATCTCTATATTATACTGTATTATATAATTTATACAACTATATAGCAGTGCATTTGCATTCGAAAAATGTTACAGGACAAAAGTGAACATATGACTAAATTCAATAATTTCAAAGCGTTCAATATATCACAGAACATGCTGGATGTTCTGGAAAAAAAAGGCTTTTTCAACCCCACTCCAATACAAGTACGTGTGATCCCTCTTCTTCTCAAAGGAGAGAAAGACATAATAGGACAGGCACAAACCGGCACAGGAAAGACTGCTGCTTTTGGTATTCCCCTCATTGAAAAACTTACAGGGAACACAGGCAACATACAGGTTTTAGTCCTGACTCCCACAAGAGAACTGGCACTTCAGGTATCTGAGGAGCTGGAATCTCTCAAAGGAGAAAAAAATCTATCTATAGTGCCTTTGTACGGCGGCCAGTCAATTAAAGAGCAGCTTAAGACATTAACATCTGGTGCTGACATAATTGTGGGTACTCCGGGAAGGATCATCGACCATCTGAAAAAAGGAAACATCAAACTGGACTCTATCTCCCATCTTGTGCTTGACGAAGCCGATGAGATGCTCAACATGGGTTTCATAGAAGATGTGAAAGAAATCTTCAAAAATACAAATGAGAACAAACAAATGCTGCTATTTTCAGCAACTATGCCAACACCTATACTCAAGCTTGCTAAAAAGCACATGCGAAACCACGAATACATTTCAGTGTCACAGGAAGACCTCATTGCAGAATTCACTGACCAGGTCTATTATGAGCTTGCAGAGGAACAAAAGTTCGAGACTCTCTGCAGGCTGATCGATATAAACGATGGTTTTTATGGACTTATCTTCTGTAATACTAAAAGCGATACTGTTGAGGTCTCACAAAAACTCGGTGAAAGAGGTTATGCAGCTGATGCACTGAATGGAGATCTGACTCAGGACCAGAGAGAAAGCATCCTTAAAAAGTTCAGAAGCAAGGGGCTCAACATTCTTGTGGCTACAGATGTAGCGGCACGGGGGATCGATGTACTGGAACTCACGCATGTGATCAATTATTCCTTACCTCAGGATGCTGAGTCTTATATTCACAGGATAGGCCGTACCGGAAGAGCAGGGAAACAAGGTACCGCAATCACTTTCATTACTCCTGCCGATTCAAGGAGGTTTGAATCATTCGTCAGAGCTGCAAATGCTGAGGTCCGGCTGGAGAAAATACCATCTCCGAAAGAGATTGTCACTGTGCGCACTAAAAATTTCAAAAAGGATATCGGACAGGTCCTAAAAGCAGGAGAATACACTGATTTCCTGAAATTGGCTAACGAACTGCTGGACAAACAACAGTCCATTGCCGTGGTTGCATCTCTCCTTAAATATTATTTCCAGGATACTCTCAAGGAAGAGCATTATCCTGAACTGGATGCAGGCAGCTCTAAAAAAGACGATGGCAAAATAAGGCTTTTTGTAGCTATTGGAGATTACGAAGGTATGACTCCTGAAAAAATGCCAGATTTTCTCAGCAGAGAGTCGGGCATAACTGATCTTGAGCTCGATACCATTGAAGTGTTCTCAAAGTTCTCTTTTGTCACAGTCCCCAAAAAACAGGCTGATCTGTTACTCAAAAGGTTTGCAGATATGCGCAAAAGAAACCGGCCATTTGTAGAGCTGGCAATGAACAGTAATGTAAGGGAAAACAGAAAGAAATAGCCTGCCAACGGCAACTCAAATCCCATCTATGGACATGTCCCAAAAAGCATATCTTGAACTGATCAGTGGAAGTATACTCTTTGGAATGGTAGGAATATTCCTTGCAAACATCCATGGGATGTCTACAGGCAGTATTATATTCTACAAGCATTTCGTAGGGATACTTTTCCTTGCGATTTATTTTTTGATGACTGGAGGGGTAAAACAACTTCTGCCAACAAAAAGAAAAAGCTACCTTTTGCTCTTGGGACTGTTCAATACATTCACTATCTTTGCATATTTTATATGCATAAGATACACTACACTATCTGCTGCGATACTTCTTCTTTACACAGCTCCTATGTATGTAACACTGCTTTCACCAGTATTCCTAAAGGAAAAAGTCAGTCTAACAGGAGTGGTTGCATTATTGTTGTCCGCAGCAGGCATTCTGTTTATTGTTGATCCTGCTGGTATGGCATCACAGCTGAATTTCGGAGAAAAGAGCTTTATCGGAATTATTGCAGGCATTATTTCAGGCATGTGTTTTGCAGGAGTTATCATCACTGTAAGATATCTTAAGGATGATTATACCGGACCGGCACAGTTATTCTGGTCAACATTCATTGGCATATTGATGCTTTCTCCTGCTGCATTTGATGTTACTTTGCCTTCAATTGCAGAAAACATCGTGATGATAATACTTTTTGCATTTGTGAATACAGCAGTTGCTTCAATACTATATATTAAAGGACTGGCCAAACTGCCAGCCCAGACCAGCAGCATAATTGCCATCATGGAGCCTGTAAGCGTGATATTCTTTGATCACGTCCTGCTGCACACTCCTATCTTCTTTAACACAATGGCAGGATGTATGTTCATCCTTCTGGGTGCTGTGCTGGCATCTTTTCGGAATGTACCTATGGTAACAGATGAAAATATGTAGGATGAAGAGATCATAGGAAGTGAAGCCTCACCCCTTAAGCTGGCCTCACAGCCATTTCTTCTCTTACTATTCTTCTCTTACTATTTTGTTCTCTTATAACAAAGCTAGGTGCTTAACAGCAATCCTGCTCAGTTTTCCTGTTTCCAACACCGAGTACAACAATTTTTGTTTCCATTGGTGTTTTCCATCCCACAGGAATTATTTCCTCTTTTTGCACATCTATTGTAATATGATTTGAATCGAGCCCGGATTCTTTCATATAACTATGGACCGTGGTTTGCCCAAGGGAAATGGCATAATCAAGTGCTTCCTTGTATTCATAGAAATTACTTTTCCCATGTTCTGAAAACACAAGGAATTCCCAATCAGGAGCTGCCATGGATGCAGGTCTTATAAGCACTTCAAATCTTCTGATCCCTTTTGCAGCTAGTGCACCGGCTGCATTCCCTACATTCGAATATTCCGGAAGGATTATTTCTGCATCCAGTATTTCCTTCATATTTTCTACAAAAGCAGTTGTAGGTCCTCCGATCAACACAACAGGAACCTCAACTTTGAACTTTGTAGGTGACTGAATATCAAATATTTTTCTTATTTCTTTTTTCTCTACTCCTTCGAGGAAGAATGAGATGAGGTCACATGCCATATTCTTGGCAAATTCTGCCTTGATGTGCCTTGCAAATTCATATCGGTCCATGCCTATCAACGAACCAAGCAGATCAGCACCTGTATTTGCAGCTTCTACATTTCTATCTGTGTATTCCCCAAGCACATGCAAAGCGTCCGTGAGTGTAAAACCTATGGGCTGTAAGAGCCTTTTTTGGATCAGGCTATCCAGTACACTGCTGGCAGGGTACTTTTTTATCCGGTTGAAGATCTCCGTTATAGAAGTAGGATGCTTTTTTACAGCATCGAGTATCTTGTTTTCCTCTTCGCTGACATTAAGTACCTGATAGTCTGTCCTTAGATAGAATTTAGTAGGCTGATAGTTGATACCCAACTGCACTTTAGTGGGCATTGGATTTGTTCTGAGATGCTCGAGGAAATCGGGATAAAGCACAGCAGCTCTGCATAGGGGAATAACTCTTCGTGGACCTATATTAATATTTTTTCCTTTGACCCAGACGTGGCTATCCCCACCCATTGCGGATGTTTCCATTTTTATTGCTTTGACCCTGGTTTTCCATCCGCCGACAACAGCTCCGGAGTCACTCATATCAGGGACACCGTTGTATATAACTGAAATGTCTGTACTGGTGCCTCCTACATCTATGACGGCACATGTATCCTTTTTTGCAAGGAAAGAAGCCCCTACAAGACTTCCGGCAGGCCCTGAAAAAATGGATTCAATGGGTTTTTTGAGAGCACTTTGTATGCCTATAACAGACCCGTCACATTTGAGCATAAATATTTTTGCATCGATTCCCCTTGACTTAATCTCTGCTTCAACGTTTGTCATGAATCTCTCAGTCACAGGAATCAGTTGTGCATTAAGGAATGCTGTCACTGCTCTTTCAAATGCTCCAAGGTCCTGAGAGAGCTCATGGCTGCAGACAACAGGAAGACCTGTAAGTTCCCTGACAATTTCCTTTGCCATCAGTTCATGATCATGGTTTCTGATACTGAAATAAGAAGATATTGCAAAAGCTGAAACCTGACTTTTTACCTGCAGGGCAAATTCCCGGATGGAATCAATATCCAAGCAGTAAGTTTCAACACCGTTGTGGTCATGACCACCGCTGACCTGTATGAAATGATTGGTTGGAAGTTCTTGTTTGATCTCATATTTTCCGATGAGTATCATGGCAACAGGAAAACCGGTACCTTCAAGTATACTATTTGTGGAAAGTGTTGTGGATACAGATACGACTTTTACATTTTTAAGACATTCAGGATCCAATCCGTTAATAGATCGCTTGATCCCATCCAGTGGGTCTGGGTAGCTTGTTAACGCTTTATTTGATTGGATAATGATATTGTCTTCATCCCTTAGAAGAACAGCATCAGTATACGTCCCTCCAGCATCTATGCCAAGGCTGTAACTCATTTTTGTCGAACTCCGTACTGATTATGTATTTGATTTGTTAGAGTGTTGGAAATACATAGTATATGTATTTTCCTACCAACAAATTCACGGCGTTAATCTAAAAAATAGCATCAATCAGCGTCATTTTATTTTTAGTTTATCAGTGATGAAAATGTAAAAACAAAACATATATATAATTGATAATTTGCGTACAATATAGGAAAAAATAAGTGAAAATCAAGTTATAAAAAGAATTTAGAATAACAATTAAATATAGAACCTAGAATGATCCAATCATATTGTTGCAATCACAATTCTTAAGGAAGGAAGCCCACGGCTTTATCCGTGGGTAGCTGACATCAAATCTCTTCAATGGTGATGTTCTCTTTTTCCAGCTCAACAATAAGAGCTTCCAATTCCTGCATTTCCTTATCCATATCTTGTATTTCAGTATCAGTTATACTTGCGTTGCCTTGCGTCAGTATTGCATCGGCAGTTGCAGTGTCATTAGCAGGTGATACATTTGGTAATGTCAGTTCAGAGGAAGTATCCCTTTTATCGGTGCACCCGGAAAGTACAATGCTACAGATGACTATAGCCAAAACAAAAATACTGGCGTACTTCATCTCTTAGTCCTCCTGTGAACTATCTTCAGACTGACTATCTGAATTGTAATTCCATTGCCTGCTTACTTCATCCGAACCTGCAGTATATGTCCCTTCTCCTGATAGTACTGCATTTCCAGTGCCTTTTACTTCCAGATCAAGGTCACTTCCTCTTACCATGATAGTAAGTCTGCTACCTGATATACTGGCCTTACCGGTAAAATTAGAATATACAAGTGCTCTTTTAAGTTCATCTGCCACAGAATTGTCCAATTTGAGCACAATTGCAGAGTCATCGTTAGTGATAGTTATTTTTGCATCGCCTGCAAGATCTTTAATCACAAGCTGTGAATCATTTATTGTCATATCTGTATCCAAATCGCCTGAAAGCACAGCAGTACCGTTTCCTTTAGCTAAAAGTATGTCATTTCCATTAAGGGAAACGAGTCCATGCCTGTATGTTTTAAGCATTTGAGAAATTTCAGCAAGTACCGAATTTGCATCTTTCAGATTTTCTGCTGAGGCACTCCAGTATTCACGTGCATTCTCATCACCGTTCTGATATGCTTCTCTTGCATGTTCTCTATTTTGCTGGGCTTGTTCCATAAAACCATTGTATTCCTGAAGCATTAACTCAAGTTCTGTGGTATTTTCGCCCTGTTGCCGGAGTGTTGCTACTTCTTTTGAAAGACGTTCTGAAAGGAACGCAGATTTATTCAAATAAAGAAATACTTTATTATCTACAAATTCTGTCCTGGTTTTATAGGCATCTTTTACCGCATCTTTCCAGATGTCACGAATAATTCTTGCAGACTCTGCAAGTTCCTTGCTTGTTGTTGCATTCTTTATATTATCTTTTTCAGCATTTAATTTAGAGATGTAGCCATCGATATCAGCAGTGACCTTATCGGCATCTACTCTATTAGAGGCATCAACTTTTTCTTTCAGATCTTCTAAATTGGATATGGTATAGTTAACAGTTTCAAGTAAATATTCCCGTTTTACTTCAAATACTTCCTTTGAAGAACCATTGATCTTACCACTGTTTATGTTAGCATTGATCTGCTGCAGTTTTTCCTTTGCAGCAAAGTACTCTTCATTTGTTACTCTCAATTGTACAGCGAATCTGCCATCTGTGCTATTATTGCCGCTCAGGAATACTTTGTTTTGTTCTTCCTCTTGGTTTTTTGCTTCTTTCACCAAGCTCTTGGTAGCTTTATTGCCATCATCAATATCTTTCGAATTTGCAGCAAAGGCACTCGTTGAAACAAGGCTTGTCAACATCAGCACAATAGCAACGTAAGTAATTAGTTTCATGATTTTCGTTTTTATCCCTTCTTGTCTATAAATATTATATAGTTAAATATTATATTTTAAACTCATATTTATATCTTGTGGATTTGGAGAAATCAAGATTCTATTGCCAGCATGCTTACTAAGAAGAATGCAGAAATGTAAGTTACTGTTTGTATATCTCTTGTATTCATATTTCTCCTATTTACCAGACGTTTTTCGTCAAACGTCTTATTAGCATCTTCAAATAAATACTCACTTTACTTTATTACTATATTTACTTCACAAAATCAACTTCAAATGCACGTGAATACTGGAGTGCCTCAGCAGAAAAAAGGTTAATTAGGCTTGACTTTACCAAATAAGCTTTAAAAATACTTTGAAGTTACAATATACAAAATGAGGTGTATAGGAATAAGATATGAAACAAAGTACATATTATTGAACTAAACTAATTCTATCGAGGACTAATTATTATTATTATTATTATTATTATTGTTATTATTAAAAAAATAAAATTGATTCAATTATTGTATTTTCTATAAGCTTCTATGTACTCTTCGTTAAACATCTTGGCGACCAAAATGAAATATGACAACAAAAGAGGACCCACTACCAAACCTATGAGGCCAAACAGATTGATGCCTATGATAATACCAAGCAGGGATATCATTGGGTGAAGAGAACCCAATTGTTTTTGGATGAAAGGCCTTACCAGATTGTCCATGGAGCTTATAATGAGACCTGCAATCAGAATGCCCACTGCTGCAACATAATCTTGCTGCAATAGTTGAATAACGGCTGCAGGAGCCCATATTACAGTTGCACCTACATATGGCATGAAGGACATGAGTGCAGCAATCGTGCCCCACAGAATAGCTCCTTGCACATCCAGCAGGAGAAAAGCTATGGTAAGCAGTCCTCCCTGGATTATGGCTATGATAAGCGATGAAACAAGGGTTGTCCTGACAATTATCCGGAATTCATCCAGCAGTTTATCTGCATTTTCCCTGTTGAAAGGAATAGCAGAATACAAGCTCTTTGCAAAACTTGAATCTTCTTCCGTTAACAGGTAGTATAACAAAAAAAACATAATGACAAACTCTATTACACGCTGTCCTATACTCTGGACTGCGCTGAGCAATACTGCACTGCTGTAATTGGCAACTGAAGAAGCTACTTCCATTACCTTACTCCTGATGTCTATATGAATGGGTAGCTGTTCCAAGTGCAAATCCATCAGAAAAGTACGCACAGTTTCAGCATAAGTAAAAACGGTTCCAATATTTTGTAATGAGCTCTGTATCTCTACAATTATGGTAGAAATCAGGTAGTATAAAGGAACTAATATGAGAAGCACGGAAAGAAAAATGGCTATAATGGCAGAAACGCTTCGAGGCAAATGTGCCCTTCGTATCATTAACTGGTATATGGGACGCAGGATGACATAGAGAATAAAAGCACCTAAAAATGCATTGAGATAAGGTAACAGAGCTTTGGCAAGCACAACTGCAAGGACACCCAGCAATAAAAGTGCCATTGCCATCTTAAAAGGACGTTCCATAAATGGCATTATGCATCAATAGTATAAAATAGTAACAGTTGGCCTGAAATAATTTAACTGACAAAAAGCAGAGCAGAATATGGGAGCAGGAGTGCAGGCGGAGGAACGGAAGAGACCTGCAATTCCTGCATATGTGGATCATCTGTACGTTTCTTCTGTTTCCAGCACTTTCATGGTGATCTTCATGATGGAATCTGGATTTAGAGATATAGAATCTATGCCTTCCCTTACAAGGAACTCTGCAAATTCAGGATAATCACTGGGTGCCTGGCCACATAGGCCGCTGTGCTTACCGTTGCGTTTAGCTCCCTGAATTGCCATGGAAACTATTTTCATGACACCGGGATCTCTTTCATCAAAGGACGATGACAGGATCTCCGAATCCCTGTCCACTCCCAGGGTAAGCTGTGTGAGATCATTGGAACCTATTGAAAAACCATCGAAGTATTTGCTGAAGTCGTCCACAAGAAGTATGTTGTTCGGGATCTCGCACATCACATAGACCTGCAGTTCATTCTCTCCTCTCTTAAGACCATGTTTTTCCATCTCTGCGATCACTTGCTTTGCCTCTTCCACGCGGCGGCAGAAGGGTATCATCAGAATGAGGTTCTTAAGACCCATTTCATCCCTTACTTTTTTCATGGCCTGGCATTCCAGAGCAAAGCCTTCACGGTACCTGTCATCATAGTATCTGGAAGCGCCCCTAAATCCTAGCATGGGGTTGCTTTCTTCTATCTCGAAGTATTTTCCTCCCAGCAGACTTGCGTATTCGTTGGACTTGAAGTCACTCATGCGCACTACAACAGGTTTAGGATAGAAGGCTGCAGCGATCGTGCCCACTCCCTGGGCCAGCTTTTCAACAAAATAATCTGTCATGCTGCTATAGCCCCGGGTCAGTTGCCTGATATTGGAAAGCGTAGTTTCGTCTTTTACCTTTTCGGGATGTACCAGAGCCATGGGGTGGACCTTGATGTAGCTGGTGATTATAAACTCCAGCCGTGCCAGTCCTATACCATCGTTTGGGATCATTGAAAGAGAAAAGGCTTCTTCAGGATTACCGAGGTTCATCATTATTTCGGTTTTGGGACGCTTGAGACCTTTTAGATCCACTGTTTCTACATGGAAAGGCAGGATGCCTTCGTATACCCTGCCCACATCTCCTTCTGCACAGCTTACGGTTGCTTCTGTGCTTGTACTGAGTTTTTCAGTTGCATTTTCCGTACCCACCACTGCAGGGATACCTAACTCTCGGCTCACAATGGCTGCATGGCATGTCCTGCCACCTTTGTTAGTAACTATTGCAGCTGCTGTTTTCATGACCGGTTCCCAGTCCGGAGTGGTGGTATCAGCAACAAGTATCTCGCCAGGACGGAAACTGGGAAGCTGGGATACCTCAGTGATAACACGGGCTTTTCCGGCTGCGATCTTGCCTCCCACGCTCCTGCCTTCAGCAAGTACTGTGCTGCGCTGATCAAGATAGTAGGTTTCCAGGATATCGCGTGACCTGTGGGCCTGTACCGTTTCCGGCCTGGCCTGTACTATGAAGAGTTCGCCTGTCATGCCATCCTTGGCCCATTCTATATCCATGGGCACGGGCTTTCCAGCTTTGTTAGAATAATAGTCCTCTATAGTGACGGCATACTTAGCCAGGGTTAGTATTTCCTCATCGTTTATGCAATACCTGCGCCTGTATGATTCAGGAACATCTACATTGCGAGTCTGGATTTTGGAATCCCCCACACCGTAGATCATTTTTATGTCCTTGCTGCCCAGCTTTTTCTGGATGATGGGCTTGTAACCTGCTTTAAGCGTGGGTTTGAACACATAGAACTCATCGGGGTTTACTGCCCCCTGCACAACGTTTTCACCCAGGCCGTAAGCTCCTGTTATGAAAACCACATCTTTAAAACCGCTTTCTGTGTCAATGGTGAATATAACACCACTGGAAGCCAGGTCCGAGCGTACCATTTTCATGACACCGATGGAAAGACCGACTTTGAAGTGATCGAAGTTGTGTGTGACGCGGTATGATATTGCCCTGTCCGTGAAAAGGGAGGCAAAACAACGGGTACATGCGATCTTCAGGGCTGGATAGCCATGTACATTAAGATACGTTTCCTGCTGGCCGGCGAAAGAAGCAGTGGGAAGGTCTTCGGCAGTAGCAGAACTGCGGACTGCTACATCGGTATCAGGCCCGTACTCCTCACAAAGCCTGTCGTATGCAGCCTTGATCTCTGCCCACAGATCATCTGGAATTCCGGCCTCCAATATAATGTCTCTTGCTTTTCGGCCTCTTATGGACAAGTCCTCTACATTAGAGGTATCGAGACCTTTCATGACATTTTTCAGGGCATCGACAGAACCTGCGGCTTGCAGCATGTGCCAGTATGCATCTGCTGTAATGGCAAAACCATTGGGAACTTTGATACCTGTGTTTTGGAGTTCTCTGTACATTTCCCCAATGGAAGCGTTCTTGCCCCCTACCTCTGGTATGTCTTCAATCCTTATTTCCTCAAACCAGCGGATGTATCTTGCTGCAGATGTTGTTTTCATAAAAATCCCCCTTATTTTTTGTTTTCCTTTGCTTGTAAATAGGCTGGCTATCTGCGATAAATATTTATTCCTTAATTAGAACATAGGGTTTTAGGGACAAAATACGTGCCTTATGTGCAGGTATAAATTATGCTAGTGTTTGCCTGCACTTCTGCGTGTGAGGATGAGATGGATGTATACCTGTTACTGTTGTGTATACTTGTCTTATTGTGGTACAGCATGCAGATAAAACACAGATATAATATTAAAATTTCATAATAGTGATCTTATGAGTTCGGAACTTGAAGATAAAAAAATATTGATGGTGGTTGCCCAGGATAACTTCAGAGATGAAGAGTACTTTGAACCAAGAGATGTCCTGGAAGACGCAGGTGTGAGCATTACTGTTGCCAGCAACAGCACAAAGGAAGCTCATGGCGCGCTTGGGGGCAAGATTAAGCCAGATCTCAGTATAAAGGATGCCATCATGGCTGAATTTGACGGCCTTATCATTGCAGGCGGTGGAGGTTCAAGAGAACACCTCTGGCCTAGCAAGGATTTGCAAAGGCTTGTCAAGGACGCTTTTGATCAGGACAAGATTGTAGCAGCTATATGTGTGTCACCAGTGGTGCTTGCAAGGGCAAAGGTCCTGGAAGACAGGGATTGCACTGTGTTCAAGGATAAGGAATGCATTGCAGAGATCGAGAAATACGGTGGTATCTACAAGGATAAGGATGTAGTTGTGGACGGGAACATTGTTACTGCAAGAGACCCGAAGACTGCCGAAAAGTTCGGACATGCAATTGTAGACCTGCTTGCAGCAGAAGAATGAGAGTAATCAGATTTGATTACATCTCTTTAATCTGTCTACTTTTTTACTTATTTTCAGATACTTATATATGTTTTTAATGTGTAATATGCATTGATTACACAGGTTATACATCTACTTGCATCAAGTCTTCTGCTATGTGCACTTCTTTGGGGAAGACTGTGTGTATATGATCGATGGCTTCCTGCTCATGCCCCTGCATGTGCGGGTATAGATGTGTCAGGTAAAGCCTATCCACATTCAGGGGATGCTTTGAGATGTGGGCTGTGAGCATATCGGGGGTGGTATGGTTATCCACTTCAAATCCCAGTGGGAAGGAGCATTCGTACACCAGGACATGCGCTCCCTGGGCAAGTTCGGTGAGACTATGACAGGGTTCTGTGTCACCTGTGTAGACGGCGATCCTGCCTGCGTGTTCCACTCTGTAACCAATTGTTGTTACACTATGGCGTCCGTGTGCGGTGTGAATGGTGCAGTCTGCCACATTTACAACATCACCGCCTGTAAGTTCGGTGATCTTTACCTGTAGCCTGTCCCTGAGGTATGGGTAAAGTTCCATGAGTTTGTAGAACCATCCTGCTGTACCCACAGGCCCGTAAATGTGTGCCTGGGTAAGTCCTACGAGCCAGTTGGCCTTGATAAGCCCCAAAAGGTCCGAGACATGGTCCAGGTGTAGGTGTGTCAGAAAGATGGTATCAATATCCCGATGGTCATAACCACTTTCGTAAATCCGTTGCAGTATGCCGCATCCGCAGTCAAAGAGCAGGGGTTTTTTCTTCCCGCCGACCTCTACTTCCATAATAAGCCCGGACTGTGCCCTTGCCTGAGGGATGCCTGTGCCTGTGCCTAAGAACGTGAGTTTCATAGATGAAGAATAAGGCTTAAGTAACTTAACTTTAATTATGGGGTAGTCCACACTGGGAGAAGTCCACAACAACTATTCTTCAAGCGAGGGTTGCCCAGCTGGTCAAAGGCGCCAGACTTAAGAAAAAGAGTGAAGGACTTACCAAAAAGACAAAATAGAAAAAAAAGAATCAGTGACAAAAACCAAATCAATGTGCGAGGGTTGCCCAGCTGGTCAAAGGCGTCGGACTTAAGATCCGATTTCGAAGGAATTCGTGGGTTCAAATCCCATCCCTCGCATTTTAATTTCTTTCAGTTTATCTAGCAAATCAAAAAGATTCCTTTCTTCTAAAAATATCAGAAGTAAATAACAATAAAATCCATAGAAACTTCTAAAAGTATCCCTCACCGTTTTTACTTCATAAGACTTATTTCCAAAAATTAGCTTTTTTGAATCACTTTCATGATAGTAATCAGCATGAGCAATTTTGTTTCTAATAATTCCCGATTTTAGGGAAATGGGACCATGAATTGTTACCAAGTCTTTTTCCATTTGTCTAATTATAAAGTTGAGTTATTAATCTATCAATAAAATCTATGCTTTGTGAATCTAATTTTTCGCTTTGTGTAACTAACTCATCTAAAAAGGCATAAAATTTTTATGAATATATGAAATCCAATTATAAAACTCTTCTAGATTGTTTGGGCACTTTGTCTCAAATTCCTCATCAACCAATTGCATAAAGCTAGTTGGAATTTTGACATTTAATTCGGATTCAATGTCATTAAAGCGTTTAACTATTTCATCCTTAGCTTTTGGCTTGAGCTTTTTAAATGCATCTGAATCTACACTCATGTTTCCTGTTTTCCCTTTTTTGTTAAAAGAAGAATAGCAAAATAACTCCTAAAGCATAAATCACAAGAGATTTTTTGTCTGTAAATTTCCAGTTCTTAATAGAATGATTTACTGCACTCATACCCACTATAATAACTGCGCCTAACATATTCAGCAATGAAAATTGTGCTGTAATACTTTGCCAGAATTCTTGGACAAATAAAGTAAGGTATCCACTTAAAAGAATGGAAATTAAATATATTAAAAGAGCTCTTTCTTTACTACAAAATTTGCCTCCACTGTTAAAGGAGTAAGCGGTAGTTGTATAGAAAATACCACCAAAAAGTGCCATTGTAGAACCTGTAAGCATGAGGTCAAGATTTTCTTGAATAAGATTGAACATAAGAATATATTATACTGTCTGGATAAATAATTATTTACTATGTTTGATTAAACCAGGTAATCAGTATCAAGTTATGTATAATGTGGGCGAGACATGTCCTGAAGTTAATCCGTAATAGCATTCATTTTTGAGGCTCAATCCATGAAAATAGGAAGAACAATTTCAATTTACTTACCAGATGCCAATTCACAAGGCATAAAGATTTGTGAGAAATCTGAGAAAGGATTATCCAGAAGTTATTGAGCCACATGAAACCAATAAACAACGAATCTTATTCTAAGTGAATGGGAAAAAACACAGCGAGTGCAGTTGCACCTCGCTCTATTATTATAGTCCTTTCAGTACCTCAACGGCCGCTTTCACGTCCAATTCGTTATAAAGAAATGCCATTCGCAATAATTCATCAGGAACCATTTTATCATATTTATCAACTCTTGGTACTTGATTTTCGGGTAGTACCAAATCGGGGTCATGGAAGTTGATTTGAAGTTTGGACAGCTTATCGGTAAACTCGGCAACAGACATGTCACTTGTTATCTGCAAATAATGATGTCCCTCAAAAACGGAATAAATTCGAAGTGAATCTTTCAGACTGCATGTTAGCAGATTCTTAATTGTCTCTAATGTTTTACTTCCTACCCACGGACACAAGTAAAACGATCGCTCAGCATAAGGAATAATACTTTTTTGCAGTATCCCTGCTTCTCTGGCAATAAAGCGCGCATCATCTATGATCTGCGATGCTTTAGGCTGCAAATAACTATATCTAATATCCTCCCTCAAAATTTGCCTAATTCTCTGGATAATTTTTGTATGAATACGGCCTCCAGAACCATTCCAACATGGTATGCGGTTGTTTTTTACAGGGTTAACATATATGATTTTACGTTCTTCATCAACATCAAGTACCTTCCATGTTCGACCAGCCAAAATAAAGACTTCGCCTACAATTGGACAGCTGTCCAATGTGCCGATTTCGCCGTCTTGACTGTGTACATGATAAGCCTGTTCATCTTGAAACACCGCATAGAAAGAATAATGGTTTGTAATCCTTTCGCCTTTTAAGCCAACGATGATATTTCCGTCTTCAATACGCTGCAAATAGTCATTAGCCAGCATGTGCTGCAATAGTTTGCGATATTCCTCTTGGTTGACTGTACTATAGAAAGCGGGAAGCTTCAAGACATTTCTTGCTAGCTCAGAGGGACTAAGTTCACCAAATGTCATTAAAGTGCTGAGCGTTTGATGTGCCAACAAGCTGAACGGTTTTGCCTTAAGCTCAAATGGTTCTACCCAGTGCTCCTCAAGATAAAGCTGAATGATTGCAATGGTACGCAATAATTCCCATGGCATTTGCTCAAAAGGGTTTCTGTCTGATGGTTTATATACGTCAAGAAACATCATTTGCGATTTTCCACTGCGTCTTCCAGAACGCCCAAGACGCTGCACAAAGCTTGCGCAGGAATAGGGTGCACCAATTTGTATAGTAGAATCTAAGTCGCCAATGTCGATGCCCAATTCCAATGTCAGTGTGGCAGCTGCAACGGTAGGTCCATTAATGTCTCTCAAAGCAGATTCCGCTTCATGCCGGAGAGAGGCTGAAACACTGCCGTGGTGGACATAAAATACATCTCTCTCATTCTTCTTCAGTGCAATTTCTTTCATGTCGGCAATTGTTTTTTCTGCATCACCTCTACTATTAGTAAAAATCAAGCACTTCTTACCATGGCAGTTTTCATAAAGAAAATCATTATATTCCTGCATAACTTTTTCGGCTTCTTCAGGGTCATTGGGTAGTATAAAACTTTCAGCGCACAATGAAATTGTACGTTTGTGATGTTTGATACCCACTGCCTGTACTTTTCGTTTGCTTCCTGCTGCTAAAAATTGCATGGCCGTTTCATAGTCATTCAGCGTTGCGGAAAGTCCAATGCGTCTAGGTTTACAGTTTGCAACTTTTTCTAACCGTGATAAGAGACAAAGCACTTGCAAACCACGATCTGTTCCCATAAGCGCATGAATTTCATCGATGATTATAAATCGCAAATCAGAGAACAAACGTGTTACATCACCAGAACGGAGCATCAACAATGCTTCCAGTGATTCAGGCGTAATTTGGAGTACTCCCTGTGCCTCTTTTAGCGCACGTTTTTTCATCGCTTGCGATACATCCCCGTGCCAAGGCCAGACAGGGATATAACTTTCCTCAAACAATTCACTAAGCCTTTCAAATTGGTTGTTAATCAGCGCTTTTAACGGTCCAATATACATAACGCCAATTGTATCTGGATAATTTTGATATAGAGAGGTCAATATGGGAAAAAAAGCCGCTTCTGTTTTGCCAGAAGCAGTTCCTGAAGCGATGATAACATGATCATCTGTGTCCAGAATTGCTTCACAAGCCTCGACCTGGACCTCACGCAGATCTGTCCACTGTTTTCTATAAATATATTCTTGTATAAATGGCGCATAGCGCTCAAAAGCTGTCTGGCTCATATATCAAACTCGGCGAAGAGATCATCATCTTTTATGGATACATCCTCAGGGTTTAGTTCCGCACTCTTTACTGAGAATCCTCTTTCTGTTATCAGCATATCAAAAGTAAGATTGGGATTTTGATGCAGAATATTCAGAAGACCTAAAAAATCTCTAGTAATCTCACGTGGGGTCAACAATTGATCCGCACCTAAACGTGCAATTACAGTGTTAATAAAGGCAACGAGTTCTTTTTCTCCAAAAGGGCACGAGTATGTGTAATACGCACCATGAAGTTCACAAAGTCGTTGTAACAATACGTAAATCTCTTCGACAGAGAGTTGATTGAGCTTAATTACAGGACTCGTATAATCCACAAAACCCTGGGCACCAAAACGATTATCAGCAAGACGTGAGCGCAATGCTTCATAGTTAAAAAGGCCTCTGCGTTCATCGTAAATAAACTGAGGTGTTCCGCTAAGAAAAACACCAATATATTGCGCTTTCCCCTGCATGGTATCATTAAAAATAGTTAATATTTTCTCGTAGTTACTATCCCTGGCTTGTTTGTGTGTAATCTTATAAAGATTCACGCCTTCATCCAAAAACAACAACAAACCTTTATATCCAGTTTTGGCTACAAAAACAGCAAATAACTTTAAAAATTCATACCAGCTTTGGTCATCTATGATGCAATCCACCGATAGATACTGACGAGCTTCGGTTTTTGTAGCAAATTCTCCTCGAAGCCATCGCAACGAAGCCTGCTTCAAATTTTCATCCCCAGTTTTCATTCCTCGCCAGTAAGCCTCAATAACAGAAGAAAACGCAAAACCGTATACCATTTCAGACAGATCGGTCAAGACTTCGCTTATTTCACTGCTGACAGCATCAACAATTTCGGGGTCACCTGGATGAAAACCTTTTGCTTTTGTTATACTGGACTGTAAAGAACTGATCCATTTTTGCAGAATAGATTCAAGCGCACTCCCTTCTGGTCTTGTGAGCGTTGAAAGATGCTGCATAAGCTCACGATAGGTAGCAAGCCCTTGACCCTTTGTTCCGGTAAGACGGTGCTCTGGGGACAAATCTGCATCGGCTACTACAAAATTCCGTTCCATTGCATTGTTACGAATCATTTGCAGCAAAAAGCTTTTTCCGCTGCCGTATTGCCCAGAAACCAAGCGGAAAGATGCACCACCGTCTTCGATGGTCGCAAGGTCATGTAAAAAGGCATTTACTTCACTTTTTCTGCCAACAGCTATATGTCGCAGACCGATTCTGGGCACCACTCCTGCGGTTAATGAGTTCATAAGAGCCGCTGACTCACGGCGACTGATCTTTACAGACTGCATTTTATTTTCTCCCTTGCAACAGATTGTTTGAGTAAATCTATGTATTCGTCCAAAATCTGAGGTTTCTGATCTGCAGTATCAACAATAATTTCTCCAATTATCTGCAATGCCAGCTCATTAATATCATCTAAGAGGAGCTGCGGCATTGTAAGTGCTTCATCGGCAATTGTTTCTAAATCACTCTGTGGTTTTTCACTTGTTATCAGCACATAGAGAGATTTTTGTTGTACCGGTAAAAGAGAATCAACAAACTCTTTCATCTCAGGTTTTAATACTGATGAATCAAATAATCTAGAGCCATTTCCTTCGGATAAAGTTGCAGTTTTGTTCTTATAAATATACTCAAGCTCATCCTGGTAATCATCTTCGGCGATTATTTTGGAAGCCTCTGCCACTAAAAGTGAGCAACCGAGATAACGTTCAGCCAAACGGTTAATCTCCGCTATCAAAGTTTCATCTCCCTGAGTTGCACTGCACTCCCATGATGATTTCTCCAATCGGTCTAAAAGATTGCGTGCGCTGGGTGAAATAGCGGTATAGATTGCGGTGACTTCTTGAACATCGGTTAATAACGCTTTTTTATCAGGAATGGTTGTTTCCTTCACTTCAAGCGCTGTACGCACAGCATCTGAATCTAATCTGAGTTTTTTAATCTTTTCAACATCTAATAGGACTTTTGGCTCTTTCAGAGGCTCATTTTCTTGTGTCGCCTGTAGCCCATATTGCTTTTTCAAGAATTTTTTAACCAGTTTTGCAGTTTCCTCATCAATCGTTACACCGCGTAATCGTCCCTTGCATCCTCGCAATTCACGCAGAGTATTTTCGCTATACCTGACAAGCTCATTGATATAGACTCTTAACTTGGGATATGTGGAGTAATCCTTTGCGGTAGCGTATGTTTTTTTGTTGGCGTATGGGCATACGGCACTTGTAAAAGCATAATATTCCTGCTTTTCTATACCAGGTGGTCCATAAGTATCTAAAATTCCTTTTTGTTTATTTTTACGTAAAGCAGAATCTGCTAGTGTAATCACCCTTGGGATCGCTTCATGCATGAGATCTTGATTCCCATCTTTGTAAAATTTGCTGTTAACAAGAGGATAATCACATAAGTTATTAATCAACGAGAAAGGAAGCTTAAGCGGCATATCTTCCGCATGTCGTGATATTAAAATATCTGTCATGGAAGAGGGATATAATATAGAATGATCATCTACACCGGAAAAACTATATTCCAAATTGTATTGCTGCGTGAAATCAAATGTCCATCTCCTTAGATAATACTCTAAGGAAGAGGATTTTTTTCGATATGCTGCCCATAATTGGATGAATTTTTGATGTCCCTCCTGTGGATCTTGCCACCCGATACCGCTGAGAAGCTCATAAACCAACACAAAAATGTAACTCACATCGGTATCCATGTAATTTCCTTGGCGAATTTGTGAGCGCCAATAAAAGTACCATGCTTGTTGATCCTTGTTCATACTGTCATACGTTGGATAGTAAGTCTTAAAGGGGACAAATGCTGCAGTTTTCTCTTCTCTTAAAGCATTCCTCTTCATATCTGTGAAAAACTTTGTGTATGAAGAGTTTTCAAGAGAAATGGAAACACTAACATTCTCCGAAACATATGAAGGTTTTACAGGAATTGACTGTTTTTCTTCCTGTTCTCCAGAAACAACAATATCGGAAAATCCATTAGAGACAGCAGTATTTTCAGAAACGAAAACACTGACATCTTCCGAAACATATGAAGGCTTTACAGGAAGTGATTGTTTAGACTCCTGTTCTCCGGGAACAACAATATCGGAAAATCTATTTTTATACTCCTGTTCCTTAGAAGCAACAACATTGGGAAACTCACTGGCTGTGGAAGTGCTTTTAGGAGAAAAGTCACCCCTAACACCTTCCAACACAGAAGAAGGCATTACAGAAATTGATTGTTTTAACTCTTGTTCCTCGGGAACAACAATATCGGAAAATCCATTAGATACCGAGGTGCTATTCTGAATAGGAGTTGTTTTTGTTTGTGTAGTGGACTTCACCGAATCGCCGATAATCTGCGTTTTTACGTTTCGATATGCTATATCATAATGAACTATACCCAATATCCAAATAAGAGCAGATAAGGAGGTATTTGTAAATGTTATTACTGCATAAGCGATAGCACACATGACATTTAGAGTACTGGAGTTAATCAGGCCGAGATAGAGCAACGAGATCCAATTAAAAGCTGGCATAAAAGAAAGGATTCTAAAACCTTTTCCAGGTAATTTTCTTCGTCTACTATTTGCGGAAATATATTTCACAGTCGCATCCGGTTGAAGTTTTTCAAGTTTACTCATAATCACATGCCTGAAAACATTAATTAAATCAGATTTTTATTCATGAAGTGTTTTCTATAAAAGATAGCACTAATCTTCTTAAGTCTTGTTCTTTTGCAGTAATTTCCTCACACTTTACTTATCATCGTGTAGTATTTCTCTTTTTTCTCGGGGCTATATCCGTAGGAATAGTAAAAACTCTTCAAATATTTTTATTAAAATTCTCTTCTTAAAGTTCAACAAACACGACTACATATTTTTACAGTATTTTTAGTTACGCTGCCAGATACTACTCCGAATTATTGATCATATAACTGCTAACCTACCAGAATCCGTTAGTGAATACCCACCATTATCCGAAATATATCCCATCGCCTTTAATTCCCTCAAGTGGTTATATGCCATACCTTTTGAGATGCCCACATTGGCGGCAATGTTCTCTACTGCAGATGTTCCACCTTGTATAAGCTCCAGAATTGCCTTTTTTGTAGGAGATAAGTTAAAGCTTAGAATGGGGAACTCGATCATGAAATTATCTTCTTCAGTGACATACACCACCTTCTTAACCATGTCGCTGCGGGCATAAGCACCAAACAATGCACCAAATGCCTGGGGTTTTCTTCCTCCGGATACATTTATCAGGACACTTCTGCCTAAAGCATGCTCTTTTTCGATAATGTCGGCAACGTCCTTTGCAACCCTTACGGGGTCATATAATGATGTAATTGCTTTTTTGACCTCTATCACCTTGCCAAAGGTGGCTTCGAGTGTATTCTCTGCTTGGACCTTTCTTTCAACTGCATTTTCTTCGGTAAGAATGATTATCCTTGAAGGGGAAAGCCTGGTCACACATACCAGCACAGGTTCAAGGTTGTAAAGCGTGGTTATTAAGGTTGAATCTGTCATTGTTGTTATATTCAAATGAATGGTATATATTTGTTATTAATCAGGAATCATTAATTACAAGTCACTATATAGGCATATATATGTGTACTATCAGAGACTTTATATCTAATATAGTTTGTATATAGTAAACATTTACAAACAAATATGGTACATGTATTGTTTAGTGAATAGGTGTGCCTGGTTGGAGCGGTGGTACGCGACGGATATAGAGAAGGTAGCAACAGGTTATTCTGTCCTCAATCATGAAATTCCAGCAGGATTAAATAAAAAGATTTTAATTGAAATTGATGGCAGACTAATTTGATTTTGTAAAAAGGAGAGATGATATTGGTTGGAACAAAACTAAATTCAGACCAGTTAAGAGCAGTATCCTACACAGAAGGACCCCTGCTCATTCTAGCAGGCCCGGGTTCGGGAAAGACCTTCACAATAACTGAGAAGATCGTGAAACTTATAGAGAACGGCCTCAAACCTGAAAGGATACTGGCTCTGACATTCTCGGACAAGGCTGCTGGAGAGATGGAAGAAAGAATAGAGAGAAACAGAAACTCTGGAAGCGGTATCGAGGTATCTACATTCCATTCATTTTGCAATAATATCATCAGAGAATTCTCCTTTGACCTTGGAATAAACTCTAGGGCCAGGCTTATTTCAAAAGAGCATTCGAGTGTATGGGGCATAAAACACATCGACATATTCGGGTTTGAGAACATCACCATTCCAGCATCTCCTTATGATCTTATTGACAACTTGCTTGAAGGTGTTTCCCAGTTCCAGGATCATCTAATACTACCCTCAAACATCCATAATTATGTTGATACACAGCTATCCTTGGAAGCCAAATTGGATGAAGAAAAAATTGACACTCTTCTGAAATTACGGGATCTTGCCAGGTTCTATGAACATTACCAGCAATATAAACATAACAGGGACTTCCTTGACTACGACGACATGATCTCAAAGACGTGTTTGTTGCTTGAGAAAAACAGTGTTGTCAGGAACGAAGTCAGAAGTCGTTATGATTACATTCTTGTTGATGAATTCCAGGACACAAACTATTCTCAGCTATATCTGGTCAGTCTACTGGCAGATGGAAATAACCTGACATGCGTGGCAGATGATGACCAGTGTATTTATCGTTTTCGGGGAGCCTATCTTTCTAATATAAGGCAGTTGCAGGAGTACTATCCTGATATTGAAAAGATAGCTCTTGAGTTAAATTACCGTTCCAGTTCACAAATAGTTGAACTTTCCAGACAGCTTATCGGATTCAATCCGGAGAGGGAAGAAAAGGAAATAGTTTCTGCAAATGGTGACGGTTCAAAGGTCATGGTAGTGAAGGCGCCGGATGATACAAGCGAAGCTGAATGGGTGGCATCAGAGATCAATCAATTAATTAACGAACAGGGATTGGAACCTAAAGATATCTACATATTAACAAGGAAATGTGCTGACGGTAAAAAATTCAGTGATGCACTCCATAAGTACCTCATACCTTCAGAATATGTTGGCTCATTGCAGTTGAACCACTTCCCTATAGTTCAGGAAGCAATTGCCTATATGCGAGTAGTGGCAGACCCATTCAATAATGGTGTTGCTTTTGCAAAGATATTTGGTAGAGAAGGCTTAAGTGAACATAATCTTCAGAAAATCAATATGCTTGCACGCAAGTTAAGTAAGGAAGAGGATATTCAAGGTGATGGTATCTATTCTGTTCTGTCACACCATCTTGAGGAAGCTGGTATTACCCAGGAACCTCTTGTAAAGTCCATTGTTGCAAGACTTGATGAGCTTACTAAATTTAAGAAAAATCATCTACCTTCTGACACTGTCAAGTACCTGCTTACAGATATGGCAGATATCTATCGTTCACAACTAAAAGAGGACAGCGTTCAATCAAGAAAGAACATCAAAATCCTTAATTCGCTAGTGTCCATGGTCGAAGATCTTGAACTTATAGATGGTGGTTCTGAGTTTGAGATGGTAATTGAACATTTAGACCTCGTTTTCAATCTTGAAATTGAAGATGGAGAGTCCACCGATGACAATGCTGTCAAGATAATGACAATACACCAGTCAAAGGGGAAGGAAGCAAAGGTTGTTTTTGTATGTGATATGGCGGCAAGACACCTTCCACTTCAGCTCACACGTAAGAAGTTTACTGTTCCTACCGAGTTGGCAAAGGGTGTTCAGAGAGATGCTGATGATAAAACCTTGCACCTTGAAGAGGAACGAAGGCTTGCATATGTAGCAATGACAAGGGCAAAAGAACAACTTTACCTTGTATTTCCAGAGAGGTATACAGGCAATAAACGTGGTGTAAAACCCAGTGAGTTCCTTGAGAATATTGGATATGTGGACAATCCACTTGTGGACTTCATTGAAGCTCCCTGCTATGAGGAGAACTGCGATGTTGTTGAAGATTCGACATTGAAAAGGAAAAAGGATGAGCTTGAACGTCTTGTAAGAACATATACTAGTCAGGGACAGATAAAACAGGCTATTGAGTCTTTGATTGTGCTTGCTCAGATTAGGGAACTTGAATCAAATGGTAACCTTCAGGCTTTTGATGCTTCAGAACTATTGCGGGTAAATCCGGTTCCTTCAGATGAATTGGAATTAATGGTTGACGGCAAGTTACCACCACTGGTTAAAGATGATATGCGTTTTTCTGCATCAGCTATCAGGATGTATGAAGATTGTCCGCTTAAGTTCAAGTATAGTTATGTGCTCAAAATACCAACACCACAAAAGACCTTTTTCCAGGTAGGTACGGATGTTCATGCGGTTTATGAGCAAATGTCCAGGTTGATGATGCAGGGAGAAAGCCCTGATATTTCTGTAGCTAGAGAACTACTTGAGTCTATATGGGATCCTTCTGGTTTTGATTCTGAAACACAGGAACATCAAGAACACGACAAGATGCAAAAGATGCTTGATTTCTGGATGGATTTTGAAAGTACTAATCCCAATGAAACAATCGAGGTCGAGAAATGGTTTGACCTAAGTCTTGATGGTGCTAAGTTCGGAGGTTCTATAGATCGTCTGGATAAGACACCTGATGGAGATTATATTGTTATCGATTACAAGACAAATAAGACTCCTTACTCCAAAAAAGAGTTGCTTGATGATGTCCAGATAGCTCTTTACTGCACTGCTGTAAGGGAAATGTATGGTAAGTTACCAATGCAGGCAGGCCATATGTATGTGAATCCTGGTGTTGCTGAAATGAGGTTGATTGATGTGAGCGAGGAAGGTGTTGAGGCTGTTGTTAATAAGATCAAGGAAAATGTAATTCGCATATTAGGGGAAGATTTTGAAGTGAAGGAAGAACCTAACTGTCGGTTCTGTGACTATAAGGGAATATGTGATTTGAACCGAGAATAATACCATACAATAGGTTGTAAAAATGAAACAAATTCTTGAACAACACTGTCTGGATGATACTGCAAATGGCTTGCTTCTACTCAGCATGCCTACTGGATTTGGTAAAACATATGACGTATTGAGTTTCATCTACGAAAATTACCAGAGATTTGCTGATCAAAACAGAAAGATTATATTTGTAACAAATCTCAAGAAAAACCTTCCTTATGATGAGCTAAGGGAACGCTTCATAACCGACGGCAAGGAAGATGCCTATGATAAACATGTCTTGTTCATTGATTCAAATTCCAAGACTGTAATAGAAAACCTTCCATATCTGGATGCATTTATTCCTGATAAGTTCAAAACAGATATTTATTCACAGTTAATCAAGTCTATTAAAATTTTGAACACAAATCCTTTTAATAAAACGATATCAGAAATCTTCAGAAAAGATATTGAGAAAAATCTGGAACCTGCTTTTAGAAAATCGATTGTTGATGACCTTTATCGTAATTTTGAATCTAAGAAAAAACGTCTGGATGCTATTGGAGATGATTCCAATTATCAATGGATTGGCAAACTATACCCTGCTGTTTTTGTTGAAGATAAGACAATTCTCTTCATGAGTATGGATAAGTTTATTCTGAAGAATTCGCCTCTTGTAGAAAAGTCATATTATTTCTATAACAAATATAGTGACAACTCTTTAGTCTTTATTGATGAATTTGACGCGACTAAAGAAACTGTATTAAATCGCATAATAGAATCAGGTATTAAGCATCATGTCAATATGCTTAACCTGTTTTTAAACATACATGATCGTCTTGTGCAGAGTGAGTTTCCAGAAAATCTTCTCAAAGAATCAAACCACAGGAAATCACAGAAAGAACAGAATAACTGGCTTTCATTTGATATGATGGCTGACATTTTCAAGCAAAAAGCTGAAAAAATATTCTATAAATACCATTTACATCACACATGCAAGTCTCATGATGTTATTTCAACTACCAAAAGGAACTTTCTGTTTTATGACTATCAGTTCCATCATGTCCTTGATACTAAAAATAAAAGGATAGAAATTGAGTCTGACTCAACTAACCGTATAAATTGGATCAAGACTGTGGCATATGGAGATAAAACAGATGGTATCAATGTTCACAGTTTGTTGACAGATATCGCTCGATTCCTGACTTACTTCCAAAAAAGAGTTAGCAACCTAGCCGAGAACTATAAGCATCTTAAGCAGGAAGAAGATTCATGTAAAGAGGAGTTTCCACTTGAATCATCTGTGCGTACAGTTCTTAATCATTTCAGGTTGGATAGGGATGATGTAGAATTTCTCACAAAGACCATTATGGAAGGAGAAATTCCTTATGGACGGAGATCAGGTACTCCATCTCTAAAGAACCATGGATTCTATGATTCTGGTTTTAGATATTATGATATTGTGGACAGCGACGAGCATGACACTCAATCTAATATTTACATGTACAACTTTTCCAGGACACCTGAATCCTTCCTTGCAAATATTTGTTCACAAGCAATGGTAGTTGGAATATCTGCCACTGCAGGACTTCATACAAATATAGGCAATTATGATCTAGATTATTTACGTTCCTGTCTTGGTAATAGATTTGTCCGACTTTCAGGAGAGCAATTGGATAGATTGAAAGAACAATTTTGTGAGAGGACTCAAGGGTATGATAACGTTTCAATCAAAACGAGTTTTATTGAAGCAGAAGATCCACTGATCAAGCTTGAAGACTTATTAAAGGATAAAGAAGCCGCTTTAGCACTTAAAACCAGGGTCCAAGTTCATAACTCAGAGGATGATGATCAGAGCATAGAATACATCCTATCTCGCTATACTCGAATCCTCACGGTTTGGAAATACTTATTGGATAATCCTGATATCAATTCCTTTTTGTGTTTTTTCAATAAATTTCCAGAATTTGAAGATCCCAAATTCGATTTAAAGATAATTCATGATTTTGCACAAATGATTGCAGAATCATCAGATATCGCTATCAAAGGACCTGTATGTGAAATTATTCAAGTTCTAAAAAGTGACGACTTTGAAATAAATAAACATAAACTATTATCTGCTATTGGAGAAGGGAAGAAGCGTCTGATCATATCGTCCTACCAAACATTAGGTGCTGGACAAAATATGCAGCATCCAATTCCAGAATCATTCCAACCAGTACAGATCAATGATTTCATTGAAAGAAAAGAAATGGATATCGGTGCTATATATCTGGATAAGCCTACAAATATTCTCGTAAACATATATGGGAATGACATTAAAGATGAAGATTTCATCAAATACATATTCCAATTAGAATTTCTTGTTGAAAATGGTTCAATATCTCCAAAAGCATTTAAGAGCAAGCTCGATGAAGCTTTTCATAGACATGTAGGTAAATACAAATTAAAAAGGAATGCTGAAGACTTTACTGACCTTTATCAAACCAATGCATACACACGTTTCCTTAATAAGGTGATAATTCAGGCAGTTGGACGAATATGCAGGACGAACATGAAGTCACCTGTGATACATATCCTTGCAGATTCATCGATAAGAAAAAATTTGGCCAACTTCCATTTGCCTGAAGATGTGATACCTGTCCGCGAATATACTGCTTTAAAACAATCGGCAGCTGAAGAAATTATAGTTCCAGAAGAAATTGTTTACTTTGAGAACAGAGCTTCGAGTCGAAGTGGTAGAACTTCATCGTTTATTCATCAGCAATTGAGAACTCCTTGGGATGAGAATAACATAAAGACCTGGCAAGGTCTTAGAGAACAGGTACTTAAACATCCAACAATCATTGACAAGAACAATTGTGATCCAAGGTGGAGTCTTATCTACATTGACCTTCCAGTTACAGGGAACCACTATAGATATTCTCAGGAAAGAGATTATGGAGAAATAGATGTCTTTTTCTCAGAGGACAGAGGTATTCAGGAAGTCAGTGAAAAGGCTGCAAGACTTGCTGAACTGATGTCGATAAAACCTTTGTTCCAGCTATTTTCTGAAAATGGATGGGCTACATGTTTTGAAAAGGGTGAACTTATAATTGCACCACCAATCTTCAATAATATCTATAAAGGAGCATTGGGAGAGGTCAGTGGGAAATTCATTCTGCATGAGTTCATGGGAATTGAACTTCAGGAACTTGATGTTTCGGAATTTGAACTTTTTGATTTCAAAACATCAAATAACATCTATTTTGATTTTAAGTTCTGGGACGATACATTTGCTGTTAATGCAGAGGATGTAATTGCAAAGATTCGTGGTAAAATGGAGAAATGCAATGCAGAGAAGGTGCTTATTGTAAATATTCTCGGTAATTCAGAAGCGTCTTTCAAGCCAATAATTTCTACAGATGGTAAAATTATAGAAATTCCATTTATCTGCAAAAATCAATCCATCAGCAGTGAAGCGTTAAAATTTATCGGAGAGGAGTGCTATAAGTGAGTATCCAAACAAATCTTCTGAAATTTGACTTTAACATTGAAGCTATTAAACGCGATTTTGCATTTATTCGGTTTACAAGGCAGAACAAAGGTAATTGGAATGGTGCTCATCAATTAGACCTTCTAATTGGAGATGATTACAAAGCACATGCTGTGATGTATGAATATAGCAAATATGCGTATGCGATGTTCAAAAGACAAATCGGTAAACATGAACTTGATACTTATGAACTTATATCAAGGATTAGAATAGATGGCGATTTTTCAGAAGAGGCTGTCATTGAAGTTTCTCCGAGTGCATTGAGAACTGATGATTTTGCTTGCATCTGCGAAGATTGGCTTGCTCAAATTTTGATAAATTCACTTGCATCTTCCAGATCACGCTATGAACAATTCTATTACTGTAATCTTACAGGTGGATTATTTGTTGTTCCTGATCAGAATTTTAAAAAGCAAGATTATATTGATGCTGCCAGAGTCTCAATTGATAGTAATAATCATCTGCTTAAAGTCGAAATAAAACGTTTTAGTAAGCTCATAGCTATTCGTAGAGACATAAAAGCAGAAATAATAGATGCTAAAAAAGTAGATGAACATCAAAAATATGTTTTGCATGAAGGAACGGGTACTCTTCGTCGATGGCTACCTAGTGATGGGAAACCAGATGCAAAAATAACTTATATTCCAGTTGGTTTTAGGAATACAAAAGCTCACCTTGATTTTATCAACTTTGGTTCAGTCAGAGATTATGACCGAAGTCGAGTAGGTATTTTGCATCAAGTTATAGATGGTATTGAAGAACACCTTTCTGAGTATATGTCAATTGAATTTAGACAATTGGATGAACCACATACCATTGAATTAACAGAAACTATCTTAAAAGACCCAAAGCATCTTCGTTCAAAGCTTGATGGACAACCTATCCATATAGTAGATAGAATCGGATCAGAAGAATCATCAAATATGGTTAAGACATTAAAGGAAGCTTTTTCTCCATACCTAACAGATCATAAATTGATAACCGTAGGAAAAAGAGATAAAAAGGATTCTTTTAACTTTCGAATCATCTATAATAAAGAGCATTATGAAAAAAATAATAAGAAAGATGAATACTTGGCATCTGATTCCAATAGTTATAGACAAAATATAACAATAGATAATAAAGAAGTACTATCGGATGAATCTTCAACAAACTCAATGATTAAAACAATTGTCAAAGAACAATTGATTAAGAGAGATATCGGAGAGGGACACTTAAGCCTTTTTGATTGGACTAAGTTAGAAGCAAAAAAGACATGGACATTTGCGAGTTATGATCAAAAAGGAAAAATAATTGTATTCATGGATATTTATCCAGATGGTCATTTTGATCTCAGATCAATCAATCCGACTTCTCTTAATTGGTATGGAGAAAATGAAGAAGATGTGGAGTTACTTTCAGAGGTAAAACGTAATTCCCGTAGAACCCATCTTTTTCCAGAAGGACTTATCATTTCTGGAAATGGAGACAAAAATCTGATTTACAGTACCGAAGAAATAACAATTCCGTATTTCGTCCAAATCAAGGAGGTTGTTAAAGAAGTTGATGCTGAATTACCCGAAGGAATGCGAACAGGGATTGAGTTGTTTTCTATTGTTGAACAATGTTTTGCTGAAACAAGTGATTTAAAACTTGAAAGAGTGAAGCAATTAAAAGAAGAGCTGAAAATGCTCGCCTCTCAAGAGCTCTCAAAATTAAAATTTAAGGGAATACTGAATTCTTGTCTTGGGAGAAATTCAAAGGAAGCAATTCAACTAAGAAGCACCCTTTACGATAAATATGGCGTGAGGCTACATTTTTCAAAGAGCAAAGATAATCTAAATACATTTTTTGATTCGTCTATAGACATAAAATATTTTGGAGAAAATGAGTCTGAAGCATTTTATTTTGTAGGAGCACGTAAGGATAGTGTATCTAAGTACTCGTTCTCAAATGCCTGCCATCTTCGTAAGATTAAAGCTGTTAATGATTCGAAACTTGTATTCAAAGACATACTTCCCACAATGGATGTAGATTTTGTAAGAACAGGACAAAGTACTGTTTTGCCATTCCCATTCAAGTATATACGTGAATACATGGAAATGGAGAAAGATCAATGAGTTGGAAAATCATGTTGAATATTGATTCTATAGAGACTACACTTGGATATCAATTCAAGAATCAAAGTTTACTGGACCAGGCTCTTACGACTAAAGCATATTCAAATGAGCATGAATGCAGAAATCAGAGTGAATTTCAAACTATAGGAGATGCTGTTCTGAAGCTAGTTCTAACTGAAAAAATGATGCTGAACGGTAATTCTACAAGGGGAGCTATCACTATACAGAGGAGTGAGGCAGAAAAGAAAGAAGGGCTTGCATTAGTTGCTAAAAAATTAGGTATCACGCATCACATAAAGTTAGGAAAGGGTCAATTAATTCAGAATCATGTTGAAAGTGACCACTTACTGGCCGAGACAATGGAAGCAATTGCAGGTGCCATCTATTTAGATGGAGGTTTTGATAATACTAAGAATCAGATAGCTATGTGGTTTGATGAGTAGTTTTCAACCACAACATTATAAGGTAATTCGATATATATTTGTATAAAAAAGTTAAATAGGTTAAAAATAAAATGGAGTTTAGGAATGGCTAGTTTTCTTCACACAGCAGATATTCACGTAGGTGCTAAGTTCAAAGGTCTTGGAGATGAAAAAGGAAATATTCGTAGAGAGGATATTCTACAAACTTTACGTAAGATTGTTGATCTGGTAATTGACAGAGATCTGGATGGGCTTTTAATTGTGGGTGACCTGTTCGATGAACGTGCTGTTAATGCAGCCACAATTTCAATGGTTTCAAGTGTTCTTTCAAAACTTGGTTCATCTGGCAAGTGGTGTGTTATAGTTCCAGGGAATCATGATCCAATTGGTGATGATTCACTATACAATAAAGCGAGTTTTCCAAGTGACACAATTATCGTAAAAGATGCAGGACGATTTGAACGAATTGAACTACCTGGTTTGATTGTTTTTGCAAGTGCTTTTAGTGAAGAAAACAGGACAGTTCCGAAGTTACAAGAACGAAATTTTGAAACGGTTGAAGGTACACCAACAATAGTTGCAATTCATGGATCTGTAGAACCAGCTAATAATCTGTGGTCCAGTAATGCTGAAGGTTCACAATATTGTCCTATCTCAGTGAACGACATTGAAAAGCTTGATGTAGATTATGTAGCACTTGGACATTTTCATTCCTACAGACAGGTTACTTCTAAGCCTCCTGCCTTGTACCCAGGAAGTCCTGAGAGTTTGGGATATGATGAAATAGGTCAACGTTATGTTGCTGCAGTCAATGTTGACTCAGCGGGTGTACAAATAGAAAAGATACCCGTAGGAGAAAAGACCTATGTACAGATTCCAGAATCAATAGAAGAATGGGATGAAGCCAAAATAGCTGATATATTAGAGAAGAATAGTGATAGAAATAAACTTCTGCGCTGGAAGATAAAGGGATGGGCTAAAGAGGGCAATTTCATAGATATTGAAAATATTCTAAATGCTTTCAATAACCAATATTTTGATCTTAAAGTTGAAACCGAACTTCTTCTTCCAGAGGATCTGACTATTGGAAGTGATTACTCCGCTATCAGTATATTTAAACGCAAAATGCTTGGTGCTATCAAAGAATGTGAAAATCCTGTGGAAAAGAAACGGTTAACAGAGGCGTATATGCTTGGTGTAAGCTTATTTGGAGGTTAAACAATGATAAATCTGGAAAGACTGGAAGTTCATGGATTTAAGCAATTTGCCAGCAAAGAAGAGTTCTCGTTCTCAGATAAGATCAATGTTATAACAGGTCCTAATGAAGCAGGGAAATCAACAATATTAGATGCAATTTTGGTATCATTGTTTGATTGCAAACCATCGGAAAAAGAATATTTCTGTTCATGGAATAATGGCGATATATGCACTGTTGAATTGGATTTCAATTTGGATGATGGATTATATAAAATCAAAAGAGACATCAAAAATAACAAATCAAGTCTATGGAAAAAAGTGGGAACAAAGTTCACAGAAATCTCAAGTAGTAAAAGTAAAATTACTGATTTTGTAGACAAACATTTTGGATTCAAGGAATTGCGTGTTTTTTCTAGTACACTAGTTATCGGGCAAAATGATATTACGATATTGCAGCAAAAAAACTCTGCTGAAAAGACTACATTCAATAGATTGAAAGAAATGATCGAACAGTCTACAGCGGGATCAAAAGAAGTTGATTCCTCCCTGTCAAAGGTCATTGCAAATGTAAATAATATGCACAAAGACCTCATTTCTACAAGTAGAAGAGGAGCAAAAATTCCCCAAATTGAACAGGAAATTGGTAAGCTAAACTCACAGTTTATTGAAGCTCGAACTAAAAAACAGAATCATACTAAGAATACAAAAGCAAAAGATGATCTGGAGAGTGAATTAAATCTAAAGAGTAGTCGTTTGGAAGAATTAGAAAATAGAAAAAAGCTGTACGATGCTAAAAACCGAATTGAAAAGAGGATAGAACAAATTGAAAGTGCTAATAAAAAAGCACAGAGTAGCTTAGATCAGATTTCCTCTCTTGAAAAAGAAGTATTTGATACGGAATCTGAATCGAAACCCCTTGAACAAAAATATAGTACTCTTTCTGATGAGAAACAACATAAGATCCACAGTTTAACCACTTCTTGTAATGAAGCTAAAAAACGCCTTGAAGATAAGCAAAAAGTAGCTAATGACGTAAAAAAGGAATTGGATAACAAGAATGGGATTCAGAATCAATATGATGGTTTTGATAACTATTCAGAGGAAGAGATTCAAAATATTAACTCTAAGATAAACAGGTGGAAGATAATCTCCCCCCAGATTGAAAAACAACCAGAAATTGCCTCACCTCCATCTTCTCAAAAAGGGTATATTGTTAGTTTCATTTTGGTTGTTGCAGGGTTAATTGCAGGTATGATTCTTGGCAATATTATTGCAGGTACTGCTGTAGGTATTGTCTTAGGTATTCTTGCATATAGAACATTTAATGCAAAAAGTACAGAGAAACCTGATGAACATTTGATAGCTGAAAAAAATGAGTATGAAAAAGAATTCTCTAAAATAAAATCGAATATACCTTCATTTGATCCTCTTACATTCCAAGATAGGTCAAAAGAATACATTAAACTTCTTCGAGATATTGAAGTGTTGCGCTCCAGAATAGAACAGCTAGAGGGTGATGTTTCAGCCGAAAAGGCGAGCTTTGATTCAAATTCATCAGAATTAGATTCAATTATACGTAGTATTCCAAATTATTCATATGATAGCTTTGAACACGAAGTATCTCAATTGAAAAGATACCGTGTGACAATAGAAGAGAAAAAGAAGGCATTGAATAATCTTTTAGCTAGTAACTCGAAGGAAGAACTTAGAGAATTACTTCGAACAAATGCTTCGGAGTTAATAAAATTGGATGTAGAATGGCAAGAACAGAAACTTGACTATGTGTCGTTTAGCGAAGAAGAGGTCAATTCAATAGTGAATATTGATAATCTTAGAAGAGAAGTTGACAAAATAGACCGTGAGTACGCAGAATCAAAGGGCAGAGTAAAAGAAAGTCTCAATTCAGATATTAACGACCTTGAACTAGAAGAGGAAATTGAATATCTACAGAATAAAAAAGAAAAAATGAAGTACAAAGCTCAGCTTCTAGAGATATTATTAAAGTATCTGGATGAGACTGATAAAGAGATAAAGGCACGTTTTGCACCACAGGTTGCAGAGAAAATGACACCCTGGTTATCAAGAGTTACCAATGACAAATATTCAACGATTTCCCTAAGTTCTGACATGGATCTAGCTGTCCAGGTTCCTGAGATGGAGTCATTTGTTAACATTGATACACTAAGCAGAGGAACACAGGATCAAATATACCTTGGTTTGAGAATAATAATTGGAGACCTGATTTCTGGCGAAAGGAGCGTTCCTGTTTTTTTAGACGATACCATGCATACTTTTGATGCCATAAGATTGGCATCAGTTAAAACATTCTTTGAGGAAATTTCTCAGACTAGGCAGGTGTTTTTGTTCAGTCATAACGATGCATATAAGGACTGGGGAGAACAAGGAACTATAATTGAGCTGTAGTCTTTTCTTTTATATAACATGTTAGAAAAGAAATTGTCGACATGAAAAAAATCGAAATCCTCATTTTTCTATGGACGATTAGGAACATACAAGAGGTACAGGGGAATTTACAGCAAAATAAAGACACTGCCAATAGTTGGAGGTGGTGTATGTATTTGTTTCACTTTAGTGATAGTTTAATAAGTAAGTGATGAAACAGGTTTACTATAAGGATTATAATCAAAATAAACAGGTAAGTTTAAAAATAATTAGTGAGTTTAAGTATTGATGCGGAGAAAGTATGATACATACAACTCAAGACAAGTTAAGGCAATCTCTGAAAGAGACAGATGATTTGTATTACAAACTTGTTCTGCTAGTTGGGGAAGCTGGCTCAGGTAAAACTACTCTCCTTAAAGATGTTGCTGAGGAACTTGGTATCCCAGTCATTAATGTTAATTTGAAGCTTTCGGAGCAATTACTAGAATTGACAATGAAGCAACGTTCTCTCCGTCTCTCTCAAATTTTGGATGATATTGTTGACGATGAACATTCAATAAAGATTCTGGATAACATTGAGATTCTTTTTGATAAGGGATTAAAACAGGATCCTCTTAGAATTCTGCAAAAACTCTCAAGAAAATACATTTTCATAGCATCTTGGACTGGTCATTCAGAAGATGGAAAGCTGATATATGCTGAACCCGGCCACCCAGAATACAAAAATTATGACTCAGAAGATATACTGATAGTGAATATGGACAAAACGAAAACAGAGGATCTAATAAAGTTAACTTATAGGCAGGACAAAATATGATGTATAAAGACCTTATTCAATTCGACCCAATTGAATCGGTGGTTCAGCTACGAGATGCTGACAAATCCACTACAGCTCATCATTTAGTAAATACCTATGTAATTTCAGACGAAATGGCAGAGAGGCTTACTGGTCTTGTCATTCCTCAATTACAATTCGATCAGCCAATAGATAATAAGGGAATATTGGTCGTGGGCAATTATGGAACCGGTAAATCACATTTGATGTCAGTTATTTCCAGCCTTGCAGAAGACGCTTCTTTGTTAGATTCAATAAGCCATAAAGATGTTGCCGATTCCGCAAAACAGATTGCTGGCAGGTTCAAGGTTATCCGTACAGAGATTGGCGCAACTACGATGTCATTGCGCGATATTCTGGTAGCTGAACTTGAGGAGAAGCTTGACAAACTGCAAATCAATTATGTTTTTCCTGAAGCAGGTCAAGTGATCAGCCATAAAAGAGCCTTCGAAGAAATGATGACAGCTTTCCACCAGGTATACCCGGATCATGGACTGCTTCTGGTTGTGGATGAACTCCTGGATTATTTACGTACCCGCAAAGATCAGGAAATAATTCTTGATCTGAATTTCCTGAGGGAAGTAGGAGAGGTTTGCAAAGACCTGCGCTTCCGCTTTATGGCTGGTGTGCAGGAGGCCATATTTGATAGTCCGCGTTTTGCATTTGTAGCTGACAGTATTCGCAGAGTGAAGGACCGCTTCGAGCAGATTGTAATTGCACGTAATGATGTAAAGTTTGTCGTTTCCGAGCGTTTACTTAAGAAAACAGCTGAACAGCAGGCACTGATACGTGAATATCTTACTCCATTTGCAAAGTTCTACGGTGGGCTTAATGAACGAATGGATGAATTTATCCGCCTTTTCCCAGTACATCCAGATTATATTGATACTTTTGAACGTGTCAGGATAATTGAAAAACGTGAAGTTCTCAAAACGCTCTCAATGGAAATGAAATCCATTATGAGCAAAGAGGTACCTGAAGATCGACCCGGTATAATCTCTTATGACAGTTATTGGGATACACTTAAGCAGAATGCTTCGTTCCGGTCCATTCCTGAGGTAAGGGCAGTAGTAGATTGCAGTCAGGTTTTAGAGTCCCGAATACAGCAGGCTTTTACCAGACCAGTTTATAAACCAATGGCTTTGCGCCTGATACATGCGCTGTCTGTACATCGCCTTACAACAGGTGATATATACGCAACCCTTGGTACTACGGCTGAAGAGCTTCGTGACAGTTTATTACTTTTTGAACCAATGATAGACGAGATGGGTAGTGATGATCCAGATAAAGACCTTCAAACCCATGTTGAAACAGTCCTACGTGAAATCCATAAGACCGTCAATGGACAATTCATTTCCTTTAATCAGGAAAACAGGCAGTTCTATCTCGATCTGAAGAAGACCGATGATTTCGATGCTCTGATCGAAAAGCGAGCAGAGACCTTTGATGATTCCCAGCTTGATCGTTATTACTATGAAGCTCTGAAAAGAGTAATGGAGTGCACGGACTCGACATATGTGACAGGTTACAAGATATGGCAGCATGAACTTGAATGGCGGGAGCGCAGAGCCGCACGGACTGGTTATCTGTTCTTCGGTTCTCCGGATGAGCGTTCTACTGCCGTGCCTCAGCGTGATTTCTATTTGTATTTCATCCAAATCTTCGATTATAGTGCTAAATTATCGCGCTATATCAATGAAAAGAATCCCGATGAGGTATTTTTCCGGCTGAAAGGAACAGACGATGAATTCCAGGCAGCTTTAAGAGGATATGCTGCTGCTCTGGACCTTGCTTCTACATCTTCAGGCCATGCCAAAGCGACCTACGAATCAAAAGCAAACGGATTCCTGAAGAAGCTTGTACAGTGGCTGCAGAAACATATGACTGATACTTTTGAGGTAACGTATCAGGGACGTACAAAGTTAATGGTGGAATGGGCAAAAGGAAAGTCGATCAAAGGATTTTCCGGTTTAACCTCGCAAGAGAGTGTTAATTTCCGTGATCTGGTCAACACTATTGCAGGCCTGTGCCTGGAACCACGTTTCACTGACCAGGCTCCTGAGTATCCGTTCTTCTCAGTTTTGATAACAGGAAATAATAGGGAACAAGCTGCTCAGGATGCCTTGAGGGCTATTGCAGGTCAAAATCGTACCAAACAAGCAACTGCTGTTCTGGATGCTTTGGAACTGCTAGATGGCGAGAGAATAGATTCTCATAGGTCCAGATACGCTAAATTCATTCTCGACACCTTTAAAACAAAAGGTCATGGGCAGGTTGTGAACCGCAGTGAGATCGTATTTGATGACCATGGACTTGAATATATGGATCCAAGAGCTGCACGGCTCGAACCGGAATGGGTGGTAGTGGTTCTTGCAGCACTTGTATATTCCGGTGATATTGTACTGTCTATCCCAGGCAAAAAGTTCGATGCCACAGGACTTCAGCAGTTGGCTGCCACTTCTATGGATGATCTGACCCGCTTCAAGCATATCGAACAGCCCAAGGAATGGAATTTACCAGCACTTAAAGCGCTTTTCGAGCTTTTGGGTATGCCGGAGGGTATGGCACAGCTTGTTACCCAGGGCAAGGACGAGCCTGTTCAGAATCTCCAGAATGCCGTGGAAAAGATTGTCAAACGTATCGTCACTGCACAACAGACTATGCGTGAAGGCGTTTCATTCTGGGGACAGAATCTGCTTATCGGTACTGACCTAGCTAACCAGACCGATGGAATAGACAAAGCAAAAGTATTCTTTGAATCGTTGCAGGTTTACTCAACACCTGGAAAACTTAAGAATTTCCGATATAGTGCGCAAGAGGTGTCGTCCCACGAAAAAGCAGTTATGGCACTGGATGATCTTGAGTCTCTGCGTGAGTTTGCGATGAATCATGGTTCTATCGTTTCATGGTTAACAACAGCAGAGGCGGCATTGCCTGCTGATCATGAGTGGGTTGACCGTTTGAATGCCATTCGCAAAGATATCATGACCGATCTGCAGCAGGCAAATCTTTCTGCACTTTCCGGCAAATCCCAGGAAATAAACACTAAGCTGCAGCAGCTTAAGCAGGAATACATCAATATCTACATTTCATTACATACGAAATCACGCCTGGGCGCCAATGGTGATAAGCAAAAAGCAGCATTGATGAATGATGCGCGTCTGCACACTTTAGTCAAACTCGTAGGTATTGATCTCATGCCAAGGCAACAGCTTACTGATTTTCAGAACAGGCTGGCAGGGCTTAAGAGCTGCTTCAATCTTACGGAAAAGGACCTAAGTTCCGGTCCTGTGTGTCCGCATTGCCAGTTTAGGCTATCGATGGAGGGTGAAGTTCAGGCATCTGTTCTATTGGACCAAATGGATACTCAGCTGGACCAGATAATTGATCAGTGGACTAAGACACTTCTGAATAATCTGGAAGACCCTGTCACGCAGTCAAATGTAAACGAGCTTCTCCATGAAGATTCCAGAAAACTGGTGCAGGAGTTTATATCTACAAAAGAGCTACCTCAGCCTTTAAATAATGATTTTGTACAGACAGTCAAGACCGTTCTGGCCGGCCTGCAGAAGATCCCGGTGAAGAAATCAGAACTCGTTGAAATGCTTGCAGAAATAGGGCCCGCGAGCCCGGCTGAGTTCAAGAGCCTACTCAATGACTATGTTGACAGTCTCACAAGAGGCAAGGACCCGGCTAAGGTGAGGATAGTGCTGGAGTGAAAAACATGAGCAATATGAGATGCAGGTGTACTCTTTGTCTAACTGTTCAGAGGAGCTGAATCTTTGATGGGTGCAAATGAACGTGAATTAGAAGAAGTTGATGTACTTTATAGTGAGATACGTTCTGTTTTGCAAAGTGCCCGGAATAATGCTTACCAGGCCATCAATTTTTCTATGGTGCAGGCCTATTGGCAGATCGGATTTCTGATAGTTGAACATGAGCAGAGAGGGGAAGCACGTGCAGAATACGGGAAAGCCGTATTAAGTGACCTTTCATTCCGGCTTACAAAGGAATTCGGAAGGGGATTTGATGCATCCAATCTCAGATACATGCGGCAGTTCTACCTGAAGTTCTCAAAATGTGGCGCAGTGCGTCACAAATCTCTGCCTGCCGGAAAATGTGACGCAATGAGTCACGAATCTGTTGAAAGAGGTTATGAGTTAAGGCCAGAGCTTTCATGGACCCATTACCGGCTGCTTTTGCGTGTGGAAAATGAAAAGGCCCGTGAGTGGTATATGCACGAGGCGGCTGACCAGCACTGGTCTACCCGGCAACTGGACCGGCAGATATCCACTTTGTATTACGACCGCCTGCTGGCAAGCCGGGACAAGGTGGCTGTGCGCCAGGAAGCCCGGGAAAAATTAGTGCAGGTGCAGCCTGAAGAGTTCATCCGTGACCCATATGTTCTGGAGTTCCTGAACCTGAAGGAGTATCCGGGACTGCGGGAGAATGTTCTGGAAACTGCTATTATTGATAACCTGCAAAGTTTCCTCCTGGAGCTTGGGAAAGGTTTTTCCTTTGTCGCCAGGCAAAAGAGGATGCGTTTTGAGGATACAGATTTTTACGTGGACCTGGTGTTTTACAATTATATCCTTAAGTGTTTTGTACTGATCGACCTGAAGATAGGTGCACTGACGCATCAGGATATCGGACAGATGGATAGCTATGTCCGTATGTATGAGGATAAGTTCAAGTTGGAGGGTGATAGCCCGACTGTGGGACTTATTCTGTGCTCTGAAAAGAATGAGGCTATCGCCAAGTATTCTGTTCTGAACGAGAGCAAGCAGCTTTTTGCTTCGAAATATATGATGTACCTGCCTTCAGAAGAGGAGCTGGAAAGGGAACTCAAACGTGAACGCAATTTCCTTGAGGACAGAAAGGTGATCGAAAAATGACTGATACTACTTTATATGACAATTTCTCCGAAGGCAGCAGTAAATCTCCAAAGCAGGTCACCTGCCTTGGAATGACCTTCGAAAACGAAGAAGACCGCCGCAATTATTTCACCGAGAAGCTGCGCGAAAAACTGCAGGACCCGGAGTTCCGCAAAATCGAAGGCTTTCCCATCGGCTCGAACGAAGACATCCTGCACCTGAGTGACCCACCATACTACACCGCCTGTCCGAATCCCTGGATCGCGGATTTCATCAAAGAATGGGAATCAGAAAAGCCTGATAAACCTGCAGACTTCAAGTACCACAGGGAACCCTTTGCAGCCGATGTGAGCGAAGGCAAGAACGATCCTATCTACAATGCCCACTCATACCACACCAAAGTGCCTTATCGAGCAATACAGCATTATATTCAACATTTTACTGTACCGGGGGATATAGTTGCGGATACATTTTGTGGTACGGGAATGACAGCTCTTGCTGCTTCTTCTCTCAATCGAAAATCAATTGTAGCGGATCTTAGCCCCTATGCTACCTTTATTGCATATAATTACTGTCATCCTATTAAAGATATTGACTTGAAAAAGACATGGGAAGAAGTCTTAGAACGCACAAACCAAGAAATTGGTTGGGTGTATGTATCTGAAGATGAATCCCAAAGTGGGATACTTCAATATGCAGTCTGGTCCGACCATTACTTTTGTCCAAATTGTAGTGAGGAAATTATTTTTTGGGAAATATTAGTTGATGAATCAGAACAATTTAAAAGTGAATTGAAGTGTCCTCATTGTTTGGTATTAATTGAAAAATCTGCTTTAACAAAAGTTCGTTCTGCAGATGGAGAGGTGAAACGCAGTATTGTTAAAATTTATGAATCTCGAAATGGACATAAGAATAGCAGAAAACCAAATTTTAATGATGAGTTACTTATACGCCGATGCTTAGATGTCATTAAGAACACTGAAGTTCCCACAGAACTAATGATGTTCAAAGGCGATAGATTCGGTGATATGTATGTTCCAAGACAACATTCTGGACTTACTCAGGTAAATCATTTTTATTTGCCTAGGAGTTTACTGGTTGCGAGTACACTCTACAAAAATATAAAGAGTATCTCAAATGTTGAAGTTCGCAATTATCTAATATGGGCTTTCCTATCAGTTCAAAACTACATTAATAAAAAACAATCCTATTTTGGTGGAGGCGGTGGCCAACCGGGCACACTAACAATTGCCGACATAATCCAAGAGAAAAATGCGTTAGAGGTAATCAATCGTAAAGTACGAAAACTAATTACACTATTACCAGATATAATTAATCTAATATCATCTGATAAAAGGTGTGTAATAAGTACTCAAACAGCAACTGTGAGAAGTTTTATACCCAATGCTTCTGTAGATTACATTTTTATGGATCCTCCTTTTGGACGCAATTTAATGTACTCAGAATTAAATTTCATAAACGAGTCTTGGCTTCGAGTTTTTACACAGTACTCTTTTGAAGCAATTGTTAATAAGAGTCAGGGAAAAGGAGAGGCAGAATATCGTCAATTAATGACACTATCATTTCAAGAAGCTTACAGAATTCTAAAACCAGGTCATTGGATAACAGTGGAATTTTCAAACACAAAAGCATCTATATGGAACTCAATACAGGCTGCTCTTGCTGAGGCAGGCTTTATCGTTGCCAATGTGTCAGCTCTTGATAAAAAACAAGGTACTTTTAAGGCTGTCACAACCCCAACAGCAGTTAAGCAGGACCTAGTTATCTCTGCCTACAGGCCCAATGGTGGCTTTGAAGAACGCTTCCAGAAAGAAGCCCAAACTGAAGCAGGTGTCTGGGATTTTGTAAGAACTCACTTAGAATACCTTCCAGTTACCAAATATCAAGGTGCTTTATTGCAACTGATACCAGAACGTGATCCAAGAATTCTTTTCGATCAGATGGTAGCCTACTACGTCCGTAAAGGATATCCCGTGCCAATCTCAAGCCAAGAGTTCCAGATAGGGCTTGGCCAGCGGTTCATTGAGCGCGATGGTATGTACTTCCTGCCTGAACAGGCTGCAGAGTACGACCGGAAGAAACTGACATCAGGACAGCTCATCCAGACAAAACTTTTCGTTTCGGACGAGGCTTCTGCAATCCAGTGGTTGCGTCAGCTTCTTAAGGCAAAGCCGCAGACATTCCAGGATATCAATCCGCAGTTCATGCAGGAACTTGGCGGATGGAGCAAGAACGAGCAGCAACTGGACCTGAGGGAATTGCTAAACCAGAATTTCCTCAGCTACAATAGTATTGGTGACGTGCCAAGCCAGATACATGGTTATCTTTCTACTAACTGGCCGGAGATGCGTAACCTACAGAAAGATGATCCTGCATTGATGGCAAAAGCTAAGGACAGATGGTATGTGCCTGATCCTAACAAGGCGGGTGACTTGGAGAAACTGCGTGAGAGGTCCCTGTTGAAAGAGTTTGATGAGTACAAGCAGTCTACGAAGAAACTCAAAGTGTTCAGGATGGAGGCTGTGCGGACTGGTTTTAAGAAGGCATGGCAGGAGAGGGATTATTCTACTATTATTAAGGTGGCTGACCTGATACCGAATAGTGTGCTGGAAGAGGATCCGAAGTTGTTGATGTGGTATGATCAGGCTGTGACTAGGGTTGGAGGAGAATGAGATGTTCCTTAAAGAAGTAGTGATACAAAATTATAGAGGATACAAAAATCAACATCGAATACCAATTAATCAATTAACAGCATTTATTGGCAGAAATGATATAGGTAAATCTACGATTTTTGATGCTCTAGCAGTTTTCTTTGATCATCCTTTAGGAAAAATGGACTCTAGTGATGTATGTGTACATTCTGGTTGTACTTGTGAAGTGCGTATAGGATGTGTTTTCACTAATTTACCAGAAGAAATTACTATAGACTCTACATCCACAACGTTATTGTCTCAAGAATATCTTTTGAATCAGAATCATGATCTTGAAATTCATAAAATATATCCGTTTTCGGATGGTAAAATTGGTAAACCTAAAGTATCTGCAGTCTGTATGCATCCTACAGCTTCTGGATTTGAGAATTTGCTCCACAAAAAGAATAGTGACCTTAAATCTATGGCTGAAAGGTTTGGTGTAAACGGGTCTGTGGACCGACGTTCAAACGTAGCTTTAAGAAGAGCAATATGGGAAAAATGTAATGATTTACAACTTAAAAAAGTTGAGACACAGTTAGACAAAGAGGATGCTAAAGCAATATGGGAAAATCTTTCAAAATGCCTTCCCGACTATGCTTTATTCAGAGCAGACAGATCATCTACAGACGAAGATGATGAAGTTCAAGATCCATTGAAAATTGCAATAAGACAAGCTTTACAGGAAGTTCAAGATGAATTAGACACTGTAAAAGAAAAAGTTCAATCGCGCGCTTTGGAAGTAGCAAGTAGAACTTTAGTAAAACTGTCTGACTTTGATAGTGCGCTTGCTTCTCAATTAAACCCGGAGTTCAAATCTGATCCAAAATGGGAAGGATTATTTAAGTTATCACTTATCACCGATGATGGTATACCTATAAACAAAAGAGGAAGTGGTGTTCGAAGACTTATACTGTTTAGCTTTTTCCGTGCGGAAGCCGAAAGGCTCAGGGAAGAACATGCTAAAGGAAATATAATTTATGCTGTAGAAGAACCAGAAACTGCCCAGCATCCTAACAATCAACAAAAAGTTATTACAGCTCTTCAGACCATTGCAGAATCAGATGGCTGTCAAGTCTTGTTAACAACACATGTTCCCGGATTAGCTTCATTGTTGCCTGTTGATTCTATTCGCCACATTATTCTGGATTCTGAGAATGGGCGCTCTATAAAATTAGGTACAGATGACGTGATAGAGCAAGTAGCTTCCGACTTAGGAGTAATCCCAGATAAACGTGCCAAAGTCTTAGTATGTGTAGAAGGTCCTCACGATTTAAGATTTTTAAAAAGAATGAATTTTCTTTTCATTTCCGAAAACAGTTCATTTATAGATATATTTGCAAACCCTAAAGTAGCTTTAGTTGTGCTTGGAGGAAGCACACTTCAAGAGTGGGTAAATCAGCATTATCTCAAAAACCTTGGTTTACCCGAGGTTCATATATATGATCGAGATGAACTGCAAACTGACGGCACATACAAGTATCAATCCTCAAGAGATTCCGTAAATTACAGAAATGACGGTTCAATTGCTTTTTTAACAATTAAAAGGGAGATGGAAAATTATCTTCATTTAGATTCGATAAATGAAGCTTTAAGTCCAGTCACAAATACAGTTTTCTCATTTAATTTAACAGATGACTGTGACGTAGAAAGCGAGATAAAAGCAGCACTTAACGGTCAAGGAATAATTCAACGTAGACGCCTTAAACATTGGCTAAATGAAGATGCTGCGGACAAAATGACCCTTGACCGCTTAAAAGCAAGAAATGGATATGAAGAAGTAAAATTATGGTTCCTTGAAATAGCCAATAGAATTAATTGAAAATGACAACTATTTGGCAATACTCCACCCTCCACAATTCCCCCTGCAAAATAATAGAAGAACAGAACCTGTGGGGAAACATAGTTTACCGTATCTGGCTTCCAAATCAGGATACTGTGGTCAGGGTTCCGCAGTCAGCACTGCGACCACTAGATGCAGAGATCCAGCCGGAGATCGAGGCAAACCGGATTGCTTATGTCGCTGCAGCGGCAAAGGTGGCTGAGGTACTGGAGGGTGGTTCATGTGATTCGGATGGGCCTGTACTGCTGGCTCCGATGGAGTCTAATGTCATTCCACTTCCGCATCAGATACGTGTTCTCTCAAGAGCTGTTTCAGGAGAAAGGGTAAGATACCTGCTGGCAGATGAGGTTGGTCTTGGAAAGACCATTGAAGCAGGACTTATCATGCGTGAGCTCAAATTACGGGGACTGGTCCGTCGTATCCTTGTTGTTGCACCAAAGGGTCTGGCTACCCAGTGGGTCAGTGAGATGCATACGCATTTCAATGAAGATTTCCAGCTCGTTTTCGGCGAGGACCTTGCGACGATAAAAAGAATGATCAGCGGCAATTATTCCCGCTATTGGGCACAGGGTACTAAGCTTCGATTCCTGGATGAACCTGATGAACTGCAGCATGCAAATCCATGGAGGATGTTCGATCAGGTGATCGTATCCCTTGACTCTGTCAAGCCCATGGATAAGCGCAGGGGATGGAGCCAGGAACGTATTGATGAATATAACCGCTCCCGGTTTGAAGACCTGATCACCGCGGGGTGGGATCTGGTCGTTGTTGATGAATCACACAGACTGGGAGGTAGCACGGATCAGGTTGCCAGATATAAGCTTGGAAGAGGACTGGCAGAGGCTGCACCGTACCTTCTATTGCTTTCAGCAACACCACATCAGGGTAAAAGTGATGCATTTCACCGTTTGCTGAGCCTGCTGGATGACAAAACCTTCCCGGATATGGACAGTGTTTCCCGTGAGCGTGTGGCGCCTTATGTGATCCGTACGGAGAAACGCAAGGCAGTTGATGGAAAAGGTAAGCCGCTATTCAAACCTCGTGTAACTAAGATGGTACCTGTGGCATGGGAAGTTAGACACAGATCACAGCAGATGCTCTATGAGGCTGTAACCGAATACGTCCGCGAAGGCTATAACCAGGCACTAAGGGAAAAGAAGCAGCACATTGGCTTCCTGATGATACTGATGCAAAGGCTCGTGGTTTCAAGTACAAGAGCTATTCGGACTACACTGGAGCGTCGGCTTGAAGTTCTCAAAGACATAGAACTTCGAACTTCTCAGCGCCTGGAAGAAATAACAGATTCCAGTGATGACATCGATGAACTTTATGACATGGGTGGGCAGGAATTGCTTGATCAGCTGCTCAAATTCCGTATTTCCGCCATGCAGAACGAAAGAATCCAGGTGGAAAAACTCCTTGAAGCTGCCTGTAAATGTGAGCAGGAAGGACCGGATGCCAAGGCAGAAACACTGATAGAATGGATATATCAGCTTCAGGCTGATGAAAATGAAGCAGACCTCAAATTACTGATATTCACCGAGTTCGTCCCAACCCAACAGATGCTCAAGGAATTCCTTGAAGCCAGAGGTATCTCTGTAGTGACACTTAACGGTTCCATGGATATGGACGAACGAAAAAAGTTCCAGGACGACTTCTGCAACAGGGCCCGTATACTCATCTCCACCGACGCAGGTGGCGAAGGTCTGAACCTGCAGTTCTGTCATGTTATCATAAACTATGACATTCCCTGGAATCCAATGAGGCTGGAACAACGTATCGGTCGTGTGGACCGTATTGGCCAGATCAAGACCGTAAGGGCAATAAACTTCCTTTTCCAGGACTCAATAGAATTCAGGGTCAGAGAAGTCCTGGAGCAGAAGCTCTCTGTCATTCTGGATGAATTTGGTATCGACAAAACAGGAGATGTGCTTGACTCCGCTCAGGCCGGAGAGCTGTTTGAAGGTGTTTTTGCTTCAGCGATTCTTGATCCTGAAAATATTGAAACTTCAGTTGATTATACCGTATCAAAGATAAGGGAAGAGATCCACGAGATCCGCGAATCATCACCTATCTACGGGATTTCCGAGGAACCGGACCTGCAAACCGCAGAACGTCTTCGCTCTCATCCCCTGCCTCATTGGGTAGAGAGTATGACAGTTGGTTATCTCAACTCCCACGGTGGTCAGGCAATGCGCAAAAGAGATTCGTGGGAACTTAAGTGGCCTGACAGTAAAGTTTCTATGAAGTGTACCTTCAGTTCAAATCAAGCCGAACTCAGTAATGACATTTCGTTACTTAATCTGGAAGATAATAAGATCAGAGGATTGGCCCTCAATCTACCAATGATAGCATCAGGACAACCAATACCATGTGTTTCCATAGATGAATTATCATCCAACATATCCGGTCTGTGGGGACTGTTCGAGATCCGCTTGCTTGCAGGCACACACAATACCAGTCATGCCATGACAATTCCACAGATAAGACGAATGTATCTAAGTGTCTTTGTTTCTGACCAAGGAAAGTTGTTTCTTCCAACTGCCCGCCATATATGGGATCTGCTGCAGACAACCAAGCTCAAGGTTTTGCGTTCTCTTGAACACAAAGCATCAACAGAAGCATATGAGAAACTTATCAATGCTGCCGAATCTGCCGGGAAAAAACACTTTGATGCTCTGCAACAGCAACATATTTCTGCCATTGAACATGAAGAAACAAGAGGGTATCACGCATTTACAGCTAGGAGAAAAGCTATTGAGCGGATAGGTCTTCCCGAAGTTCGCCAATACCGTCTGGACAAATGCATCTCTGAAGAGAACGAATGGAAAAAAGAGCTTGAAATTGCAAGGCAGACCGTACCGGAGATAAAACCACTGTTGCTGATGCAAATACAAAGGAGAGACTTATGAGTACAGGTAGCTGGAGAGACATTATACTCAGTGAGTTCATACCAAATGTAAGCAAACTTACCATAGTAAATGACCCTGACGACCTGCTTACCGAAGAAAGACTCTCAATTGAACTCAAAAGCCGCGGTTTTGATCTAATTGATTTCAATGATCCTGTTGAATTCCGGTATGCCTATGAGTCAGGATACCGAAGCTTGTGGGATCAGGGAATACAAACCAAACAGGGAGTCATACTTAGGCTACATAACTCCGAGCTAGATGATCTGCCTCATGATCTCCTTAAAGCCGGGAGACAATTACCCTTCAATCTTGGAGATCTTTTTCCCAATCTCAGCTATCCAGTTATCGAAAAACTGGATCGCAGTTTTTTAGATGAGTTATTTGATGCTCAAACCAAGTATTCTCCAAATAAGCTAGGTGATAATACTACCAAGGATTTTATACTTTTACATGTTTTTGGAATTGCAGCAAATCTTATCAACAATGATGTAGAACTACTTCGTACACTACTTAGGATTCATTACAATAAGCTCAAAATACCGCCGGTCTTGTGTGATCGACTAGTTCAGCTATTAAAAGATAACAATCGTTTTCATGACTGGCCACTTGACACTATCGTCTCCGATGATGGAGCTTTTTTTGCGTTTCTACAGGAACGTTGGCCCCTTTTCCTTGATGTGCTGGCTCATAGAAATCAGATCATTAAAGAAACGTCGGCTTACAATATGAAATATACAGGACCAATTACATTGCCATTCAATCACGAAGACATCCGTGTTTACGTTGACAATCTTTTTGTTGAAGGCAAACTCACTCCAGTTCAAAAAACTGACATTTGTATCGAAACCAATCCCTGGATCATAAGCGGTATATCTAAAAGGCATGACATTGATCCCAAGCTTCGTATTAACAGCCTTCTTGAGATTATCGAAAAAACGCTTCCTTATCCTGAGTCCCGCTACTTAGAATGGATCGACTTCGCGATGAAATGGGCAGAATTAAGAGCTCTGATTCATACAACGGACCAAAGGGAAAAACTGGAAAAATATAAGCAAATCAGTGATCTTGTAGATACCAACTTTACAAATTGGCTTATCAGACATTATGCTGGCCTGATCAACCTTCCTCCGACAAATCCTGCAATGCTTCACCATGTTCCTCGTCGTATGGCAAGAGAACTGGAATCTGAGGGAGACATGAAGTTAGCTCTTGTTGTTGTCGATGGTCTTTCCCTTGACCAATGGGTCACTATCAGAAAAATCCTCCATGAACAAGACCCTGGTCTTGTCATGAGAGAATCAGCGACTTTTGCCTGGATACCTACATTGACTTCCGTATCAAGGCAGGCAGCTTTCTCAGGTAGACCACCTGTTTACTATCCAATGTCGATTAACACAACAAACAATGAAAGCAATCTATGGCGGCAGTTCTGGGAAGAACTGGGTTTGTCACGTCTGGAAATTGGTTACCAGCGCAGTTTGGGAGATGGCAATGCCAGTGAAATCCTTGATGAAAACTTGAATCTCGATCAATCCAAAGTCATTGGTCTGGTTGTAGATAAGGTTGACAAGATAATGCATGGAATGCAGTTAGGTACTGCAGGCATGCATAATCAGATCAAACAATGGTGTAAGGAAGGATTTCTTTCCTCTCTTATCGGATACCTTTTAGATCATGGTTACCAGGTGTGGCTAACATCAGACCATGGTAATATCGAATGTAGTGGAAAAGGACGTCCTTCCGAGGGAGCTATAGCTGAAACTCGTGGTGAAAGAGTAAGGGTTTATCCAACTTCCGAACTGAGAGATTCAGTTGCCAAAACATTACCTTTTGCAGTTAAATGGGATCCAATAGGTTTACCTCCGAACTATTTCCCACTGCTGGCTGAAGGGAGCGATGCATTTGTAAAGGAAGGAGAAGTCATAGTCGGGCATGGTGGAATCTCCATAGAAGAAGTCATCGTACCTATGGTGATATTTGAAAAGAGGATTCATTAATGAGTGAAAGGCACGACACCATTGGTATAAAACAGGTTATTCGCTATGAATGGATGGAAAAAACATCCAGTATGCTTCTTGCAGGAATTGATGAAAAATCGATACGTAAGGAGTTGAACGATTATCTTTTAGTCCACAGAGGCAGTGGCTCAGAAGAACAGCGTAGTGAGAACACATGTAAGTTTGTTGTCAATATTTTAATGAAAATCTGGGTATCACCTGATCAAGAAATCATACCCCTTCGTGATTCAGCACTTTCAATGCTGAGCAAGTATCCCTCTCAAGCTCTTGCAATCCACTGGGCTATGATCTCGGCAGCTTATCCATTTTGGTTTAATGTAGCTTTGCATATTGGAAGGTTATTGAATCTCCAGGAAATAGTTACTCACCAGCAGATAATCAACAGGCTTAAAGAGCAGTATGGCGATAGACAAACCGTCAGTAGATACGCAAGATATGTAATTCGCTCTCTTGTAGTATGGGATGTTTTGAAGGATTCGGAGTGTAAGGGATGTTATAAAAGAGCAAAACAGTTCCCTATGCTTGAGAAAGATACATCTGTTTTACTTATCGAATCAATACTATACGCAATGCAGGAAGGAAAATGTTCTTTGAAAATGATAACAAGTTCGCCTGCGCTTTTCCCGTTCCAAGTACCATTAATAACAGCTGGTTCCATTTTGCAAAAAACAAATCGAATTAACACAATTCATTATGGGGTTGATGAGGATTATTTGGAGTTAAAGGAGAAGTAAGATTATACTTTTACCATTATTCTGGCTTGATAACTGTACTTTCATTATGCAAAAAATGATGGAATCTACACAAGTAATTATTCGCTTAAAGATTCAATAATTGAAATTATCTCTTCTCGATTATATGATCCCATTCTTGCAACACCCCTTCTTTCCAATAGTTTTATATTAGGCATATCTGAAAACTTTTCTTTAAAGTGCTTGCTTGTAACTAACACAATTGTAGAATTAGAGTTTAAAAAAGAAAACCAATCTATAGTTAATAGATAACTGATAAACTGTATTGGCAAGAGTATAATTACGATAGTTGATTCTGTAGTTTTTTCCAGCATTCTTTGGCTAAAACCGGTTCTTTTGTCAAGAATCTCAATATCATTAACACTAGAGATGTTGGAGACATAAGGTATTATAACTTCATCTTGTCCCAAAAGGCCATATCTGCCGGATATTATGTAAAGGGATATATTGTAATTAGACAAATTATCTTTGAAATCACGAACTTCGGTAAACATACCAGCAAACATTGTTCTTGCAGGCCTTAAGTAGTCCTGCAAAATCTCACGATACCTTTTTTCTAATTCAATGTTGTGCTCTGGTAGAGAAAGGTTGTTTTCTTCAAGTAATGCTTTTATCTCTTTATCTTTACCAATATCTTTTCCCCTGCCGAGTGAATTCTTCCACTTTTTAATTTCTGGTAATTTTATTCCTGATTCTTCCGTGAAAACAGTTACTTGCATCGACTTTTAATTAGATAAAGATATTATAAAGTTGTTGTTGAATTATATTGTATCCTGTCTACATTAAAATAATAGAATCCTCTTAATTGTTTTTAAAAGTAACTCTACTGATAATTCATGTTGCCATAAGAAAGCTTTCAGTTGCTCTTATCCTTTCAAATCCAAGTTTATTTAGAATAGTTCAAACAATGATTATTTTGATTTTGAAGGTCTTAATGATTAAGTCATCATTTATATAACGTGTAAATGACATTGTTCAAATGCAATACTATCTTTTGCCTTACTTTTAGGACCTCATCATAGCTTTTTACATCTTTATGTACCGATTGGTTCCTATAAGCACTAATCATACCACATGCAAATTTTATTTTTTGTATATCCTCTGTAGTATAACGTTTTTGTAATTCATCCTTGAACTTTTGGTATACAGGATTCTTACTTTTTTCATTTAGATATTGCAATATTGTTCTCCAACCATTTAATCCAATAGATCCTTTTCTGTTTTTGTCAAGCATGTATTTTAGGTATTGAGGGAAGTCCCTGCCTAATAAATAGTTGTATTCTTCGCAAATACAGTCTCCAAAATTATCGTAAATAACTTGGCGTATCTTGCTTGAAATCTGATTGTCAAGCATATTCTCTAGAGCTTTACCATAATAATGCAAAGCTGTAGAGAAATCACGGTCATTGATATCTTCCATTTTCTTGATATCACTGATCATCAGTTTTTCAGCAGAATATAACGTTTTTCTGATATTATCGTCTTTTAAAGAGTTCAGATTCAGCCTTTCGCTTGAGAGCAAATCAAGTTCTTGTTTTATATATTTGAGACTCGCTTTATCCTCTTCGGAAGCCAATTTTATTGCTTCCTCAACACATTCCTTTGCTTTTAAAGTCTCTAATTCCCTTCTGTATTCTCTTGCCATTGCTTCCCAGGCATAAACACTTTTTAAGCAATCGAGGGATTTTTGATAGTTCATTATCGCTTCATCTGTTTTACCAATGCTGGAATATGCAAGTCCTTTATTGTACAAGAGAAGTGCTTTTGTTTCGATATCCACTTTTTTTGTTAGTCCTTTTTCAAAATATTCTAATGCACTTCCGAAGAATCCCACTTCCAAGTAGGCGCAACCAGCTACTAGATGAAAATCAATGTTCTTTGAAATTATTTTCTTTTCAAGCGAATCAATGACTTTATCAACATTTCCCTTTGACCACAACAAAGTTGATGTGTTAATAATCGTAATTATAAATTCTAATAATCCCTCGTTTAGTTGGCTAAATATGTCACAAGACGCTTCAAGTTGCTTGATCCCTTCCTCAAAATTGGTCTCTTTAATCTCAATTAGACCCATATTGATTTTAGCAATGGCAACAAAAATAGGATTATGAGAGTTATCGATTAGTTCTTTGCACAAGTCTTTTGCTTTTAGAAGATTACAGCAGTATAGATTATATGTCGCCATATAATTTAGTGAATTGAAACAAGAAAAACCATTGAGTTTTTCAATCTCATACTCCTTTTCGAAATAGGGCAGTGATTTTGTGAATTGAAATGTATGGAAAAGTGATAGTCCAATCTCTGAAAGTTTATCAACTTCTATTTTGTTTTCAATTTTTTTCAATTTATTATAATCAAAACCACCATCATGCAACATAAATTCCATAGAATTGAGTACATTCATTCTATCTAGAGCACGTTCTTCGGCCTGTGGATTTATCCCTTTTTCTTTTAGTACTTTTGACAAATACTTGAATTCTTCATTGAATCTGTTCAATCTTCTATTTGCACAGGCTAAATTGAAAAAGATAGAACTTTTTTCAGAGAGGGATAATCCAAGACATTTTTCTTCAGTTTCAAGGAATGATTTTTCGGAAATTTCAGTTTTCCCCAATTTATAGTACATTTCCCCAATATTTTTCAACTCAACTGCCATCTTAGATGTATACTCGCAGTTTTTATCAATATATTTCTCGACGTGTCTTAATATTTGTCTTTCAGTTTCATCGTTGGTCAATTGCTTCCAGTCAAAATTCTTTTTTTCGTTCTGGTTCTCTGATTTACTAAGTTCTTCCGCTAAAACAAGTGATTTATTGTAATAATATAGAGCTTCATCATATTTGCCAAGTTCCCGAAGAGTTGTTGCTAAATTATCATAACAACTGAACATAGTACTTGTTTTCTCCGTGTTTTTCAGGATATAGGTCCAAATTATTCTAGCTTCTTCAAAAAAACATGACTGAAAAAGTTCATGCGCAAATATCGATAAATCAAAATAATCATTTTTCTCATTCTTATTGAAACCATATTCACATATAGCAGACTCATATTCTTCAATTGTATTTTCAGATATTGCAAAAGGATATTCATTATTTAAAATGTCTATTTTATCCATTTCGCTATGCGAATTGAACCAAATAAGTGAAGCAACTGAAAAAGCATCATTTATAAATTTATTGTATTTTATTAAAGTATCTATCATTGAGAGTTCTTCATCAGCTGTCATTTCTCCCAATATTTTCACAAGGCTTTTCACAAATCTAACATCATGAGGATTCAATTTTACTAAATTGTGAATACTAAAAGAATGAGAAAATGAGTAATGTGAACTGAATTTTATATTTTCAAGTATGTATTGGCTATGAGAGTATAACCAGCGATGTGAACCAATTTGTTCTCCATATAAGTTATCCTCACTAAATATCTGATAGCCTTTGAAATACCCAGATTCGTAATCACTGATTAGTTGTGAAATCACTAAGAATTCATTTTCATCCCCTTTATCAATCGAATGCTGAAGTCTTTTAGAAAAATAATATAAAGAATTTCCATTCACCTCACCAAAGTTCTTGGCTATATCTATTGGCGATGAAAAAGGCCAAGTTATTGGGTTTTTAATCTCTTTGTCAAAAAATGATTCTTCAATTTCACCAGAGAAAGATCCAAATAGTTCTTGTTCAAAGTTAAAACTTGAAGTGAGTAATTTACTTGCATAGTTTTTCACGATAACTTTTATTTTTTCATCTTTGTTTACTTTGTTGAGGACAAAAAGATAGAAGCCAGGATCAGAGCATCTCCTGATCAAAAAAAGATTATTCAATTGAAAATGATGGTACAGCTTTTCTTTTTCTATCTCTGTCGTACACTGTTTAAATTTTCCTCTTACCTTGAGATGATTATCAATTAAATATGTTTCAAAGAAAAACTCTTTGATTACGTTATAGTCAATTTTACTCATTCTTCCACTCACTCCAAAGTAAAATCAGTTGTACAGACAAAATCAATCGTGAATACTGTCTTTTTCAATTGTTTCTATATTTCCAGCACATTTTAATCTCAATACTGTATATCTATTTTTTGAGTTATTAAGGATGTCTTTGGAAGTTAGTAGCATAGAATATGAATCAACAGGATATCTACATTGAGTAAAAACAGGCCTTTCTCCCGATTTCAATATAATGTCTTCATTCAATTTTTGGTAATTTAGAAATTCTCGATTACTGATTAAGAACTTCGAACTACTTTCATCATTTATGTCAGGTACCTGCAATATTTCCCACTTGTCTGGATTTAAGACACCTATAATTGGTTTCAAATCCTCTTTGCAATTTAGTTGTGTAATAATGGTGTTTATCTTCAATCTGACATCAGTACATTTAAGAATGTTCGAAACCTTCAGAATTTTCTGTATGTGCTTTCCACATCCTCTTCCTAGTTCTTTTTCAATTTCTTCTCTATTTGAATCAAGAGGAAGTTCTATCCAATCAAGATACGGAGATAGTATTTCAATCTTTGAACTTGTCAAAAGTGATCCATTAGTTCTGAGAGTTGTTACAAATCCCATCTTCTTTGCCATTTTTATGATGTCATATACAAAAGGGTAAAGCAAAGGCTCTCCTCCAACAATGTTTATCTTCTCAAATTCCAAATCATGCAATCTTGACAATATAGTTTCTGCGTCGAGTATTTCGGTTATCATTGATTTTTGTTTTTTTACATAACAAAATTTGCAATTGTAATTACATTTCAATGTAACATGCCAGTTTACCGAATCAATGATGGTCTTTGGCTGAAAAACCTTTCTCAGATCCTTCATACTTTGCACCTGAATAAAATGTCTATCATTTTTTCAGCAGCATCCTCACCCATCTGAACTACATGGAGTCTTATTCCATATCTCTTTGAAATCTCAGCAGCTTTCCTTCTTTCAAAATTAAGTTCATCCCGAATGATGGCCAGATTAGTGATCCTTTTCTTTTTAGTATCTCTTTGGCGATGATCAAGAATGCGTTCAGGATATGAATCAAGCAGGATTATATCCGTGTAAAACTCATAGTCCATATGAGTAAAGATCACATCAATTTCACCAGACTTCAAATTGTAGACCGTTAGGTGAGAATCAACTAGTAAATCCATACCATTTTCTTCCTGTATTTTGTGAAGTGTATCCCTTATCTTCAATCTGTAACCATATTTCTTGTACTCAGGGAAGAATTCGAACTGAGAGTAAGCATCTCCCATCATATACTGCAGAATATCAGAACCAGAGGTAAAACACACATTGATATCTTCTTTGTTTATTTCCTGCAGTACACTTGATTTTCCAACTCCCCTTACGCCCGTAAAGCAGATTCTTCTCAATGAACTTCTCTCAGGTAAGTTCAGATTATCCTGGAGGGTTTCTGAAGAAGGAATGACTAGTTTATTTCCAGTCATAATCGCCTCCTCTTTCTCGGTACTTGTCTGCATCAACCAGATCAATGAGCTCCATATGCTCAAGTGATTCAAAAGGTATTGATGAGCGTTGATTGCCTTTGCTCAAGAGAATGTCTCCATCCGGACCTATGATGAAATAGGATTCCAGCATATCTTCAGCAGATTCAAATGTCGGAGCTGCACCATTCTTGAGTACAAGTTCACCATTTATGCTTCTGAAAATATTGAACTCTTCCTTGGTAATAGTAAGATCTAATGCATCATCATTCTGGCCTTTCATATGAAGTATCTGAAAGATTTTCCATCTATCTGGACAGAGAGACGATATAATAGATTTCATGTCTTCAGAATAACTCATTTTGGTGACTGTGGTGTTGATCTTTAACTTCATGCCATATTCGTGAACGAATTCACAAACCCTGCGGACATGTTCAACATGATTTCCGTTTCCTCTTCCCAGTTCCTTTTCAATTACTTCATCAGCAGAATCAACAGATATACCAATCCAGTCCACATACTCACTCATTTTCCTGAGATTATTCTCATGGAGTAGAGCTGCGTTTGTGACAATGCTAACTGTGAAGCCCATAGATTTTGCCGTCTTCAAAAGATGGTCCAGGTTTTTGTACAATAGTGGCTCTCCACCAGCAAAATTGATTTTTTCAATCCCTTTTGCTTTTAATGTTTCAAGTTTCTTTCTAGCTTTTTCGATATCTTTGAATTCCCCACTCATGTTTTTGTAGAAACAAAACCTGCACTTGTAGTTGCAGTTCATGGTTACGTGCCAGTTTACGGATCTAATTGTTTTGCTTATCATCAGATGAAAATGCATTTTAAAAAAATATATTAATTTTTTAGATTTACCTATTGTTTAATAAATAGATTGATTAAATAGTAAACTAATTTTAATCAAACATAGAGGAGCCATAGTATGATAAAAAATGAAAAAATCCACATAATGAGTGCTGGAGAGAATGTTCACAACACATTTCCAATAGCGATTTACAATATTTCACCCGCATCCGAAGTTTATGTCATTGCTGAAAAAAGAATATACGAAGATACAGATGATCCAAAAAACCAGAAAACAAGAGAAAATATCAGAAGGTCTATAGAACATTTAAAAGAACTAGCCACTCCGATTGCACAAAAAGGAGTACATGAGATTATTATAGAAGCCGACACTCTTGACCATATCAAGGAGGCAGTTTTTGAAATATATAAGAAAAGCCCCCATGCTAAATACTACTTTAACGTATCCAGCGGAACCAAAGCATTATCAATTGGTCTATTCATGATGGCTTTATGGTTCGAAGCAACACCTTACCACATAAATATAGAAAAAATAGCTAAAACAATCTCAATCCCCAAAGTGCACATTGAAGATTTTCAGGCAAACCCAAACAGGGTAACCATATTAAGACTCCTGGATGAACAAAAGCCTTCTGATGATGAAAATTTGAAGAAAATGCCAAGAAAAAGTTTGTTTGAAAAACTCTCAAAGGAATATATTCCGATAAGAGATAAGAAAAGAGCCGACAGGAATCTAAAAGATGGTGTATTTAACTCCTTGACAAGAGACCTTCTCAACTGGAATCTTATCGATGAAAGGCATATCGAAGGCAGCAAGAAAGAGAAAGAGTACATTTTGACCTCTGATGGGGAATTTACTTTGAAATTTGTGAGTCTCAAAGGGAAATAGAATTCCTTGATTCAAGTTATCAAAGATTATGTTTTGTCATTCGCATCCTTTTCGCATTTTCAACTTATTTCTCATAAGCCAGCTTTCATCAATATTGACGGGTTTTCTCTTTCAGAAATTCGAAATACTTCAGTGCTGATTTTTACTTTTTTTCAGCAATCATTCAGAATTCCCATAGAGTTCTATGTAGGCTTTTGCCATTGCCTGTTCTATAGGACTGCCATGCTTCGCCAGATTTTCAAGAATATCCTTATGGTCTCTGGCAAATTCCGCAGGTGTTTTATTTCGATGTAACAAATTACTTGGTTCAAGGTCAACCATCAGTTAAGCCTCACTTGTTTGGTAATAACTGAATGATCTTAACTGTTTATTGCGATTTTTTTGGCAAGGGAACCCGAGGGTTTGAGAATTGTTCAAATACAAGGGTATACCATACCAATGGGTACCTAATACGATTTGTTAAATATGATTGATACGTTAGTTAAACCATGACACGAGGTAGGGGAAACGCAAAGCCTGTGGGAGAGACAAAGAAAGAAATTTTGCTATTTTTGTTGAACCAGGGTGGAAAAGCAAAAAAAGGAGACATTCGCGAATATTTGAGAGTGGAACACCAAATCAGAGAGAACAAAGGAATCTCAAATCATTTGGATCAATTAGTTGAAATGGAATTAGTTTACAAAGATCCCGATTTCAAGAATGGCAGTGATTTGTATTTTTTCATAATAGATGACTTTAATAAATTTATAACAATATACTATGAGAATTTCCGTGATTTTTATAGGCTCATTAATTCGAATTATTTCAGAACAAATGCATATCAACTCATAAACACTTTTGCCACCGCAATCCCTAAAATAGAAACACTTGATTATTTATCAGCAAGGAATGTCTCTCTTTCAGAAAAAGATGACGTAAATTACCTGCGGGACACCTGCAACCTCAAATCTGTGAGTTTAGATCATCAATTGAGCCCAGAAGATCAAAAACAACTGATGAGCATCATTTGTGAAAATGTACTTGCGTTTAAGTTTGTGCTAAACTTTATTAACAGCTCTGAAAATAAAAGACTGGACATTCTGGGAAAAATATTAGAAGATGTAAATGATCCTAAGTTCAATCCCTACCCAGCATGGATCGAAGGATATATGTCTGGGATTGAAGACGTTGAATTACTGTATGATGTTCCCGAAAATATTCTTCAAAGTATATTTACTAAAAGGATGAAAGCGAGTGAGCAGGACGCACAGCATTATTGGATTCCTTTTTTTTACATGCTTGAAAGAATGAACAAGAACTATCCCTATCTTTTTGCTTAAATGATAGCCTAGATATTGTGGGATTCACAGCACACGTGTCGCACGTTTATTTAAGTTCTACCCAAATAAATGTTAAGTATTGGTTGCTAGTTATGCGCGCCTTATTGGATACTATATCAAGTTGCAATTTGTTGCAATATTGTTTAATTATATGATTAATGAGGACTGATTATGACAGAGGGCCAGATTTTACTTTACGCTGCTACAGATTCCGGGATTATCTATAGTCCTATTTGTATTTTTTGTAAGCATCTTCATACACCGACGTAAGGACAATGGTACTCACCACAATACATATGATGTTTTCCCCGCCGGTATCCCTCCAACGATATAGGTTGGCAAGAATAACTATACCAAACCATACGAAGGAGACCATGGAATCCAATTCGAACAAATTGTTTTCAAGAAGTAGATCTATTTAATTACCATGAGATACTCAACAAAGTATTTGCTTCTATCCGTTTTATTACTTGGATTCTTAGCAATATCTGCACTTGGATTACCGGAACAAATCGCATCAAGAATAAATGTATTTTTTGCCGGTATACTTGCTATAATTACTATGATACAAATGATACATACCAGAGATGCATTGGATGATAGTAAAAAAGATAGGAAGGTAGAATTCATCTCAAAGCAGCTTGAAGATCTGTATTATCCACTGTCAGATTTCTTGAATGAATACAAAGAGACCGAAGATGGAGATATGTGGGGCGATGTTCAGCAAGACAATAATACCAAGCCAAGGGAGTTATGGTATTCGGGTGACCGTGATGATGCATATGATGGCTGCTTGAATGTTTTTGACATGCGCTGGAAAAAGTATCTATTCCAAGAAAAGCGTACAAAAGCCATATTTAGAATTTTCACTGAAGACGGTCACTGTAGTAATTATATATCCACAGACAACTCTCTTAAAATGTATGATGAATTAAAGGAACTTGTTGACGAAGATATACACATGCTAGAACTCGAGTTGAGATCATTGACAACCTGATTTGCAGCGTCTGAATTCTCAGCAATTTCTTATATACCCATCAAATGTTGAGCATTTTCCCATATATGAACTTTAAAATAAATCAATGGCTCGATTGATGGAACGTGATGCAATCATGGCTGATTATGTCGAGCCACTAAGGTATGGGCGCATAATCATTAGCATATTTGTATACACTTATAGTTCATATAATTGATTACTATTATATTGATGAAAAGGAAGGAATAAAGCTTCCACTCTGTGCATGAGAATCCTTTTCGAGTCCCTGCAACTTATTTCGATTCCAGATACTTTTTGAAAGGTACAAGGTCGCTGATTTCAATGCCAATCATAGCAATTGGCAAATCCCTATCTGTTTCTAGAGTAAAAGAACTATGCGATTGTCTAAAGTCGCTAATCATTTTTTCTGAAATGGGTTGCCTTAGTACACAATTAGAATAATCTATAAAGTCATCGAATAAGCTTGCTCCTACATCACAGGGATATAGAATTAATGCCTCTGGATTGTGACAAATGTTAAACGGGAATAACCTGCAAATAGTTGGCCTTCTGTGATATACACTACATTTGTCATGCTCCAGAAAAGGACATGGGGGATTTATTTTATAATGGCGGCTTTCGTATTCAGTGGAAGGTTTAATCATGGTTGTATTCCCTTTCGCTGCCTTCTTCAATATCTTTCTATCCTTTTCATCCACATCAATGTCTGTAACTTTACAGCAGATTGCAGGACATGTTGGTGGACATGTATAAAACGAGAGTATTTCTTGAACTGTTTGGAAAAACGGTAAATCTCTTAACCTAAGCACTTCATACATGATAAAAAATTGACAAGATTACATATATACATTTCTAAATCACACATTATATTGTTTCAATGTTCCATTTATATGCAAACCCTTCTATTGATATTCAAAAAGTAAATGTATTCTGTTCACGCCATCATAATATTCTAATTTTTCTCATTGAAGACATTTATATTCTTAATTAAGAGCAAAATCAGTTAAATAATCCATTACTATTGGCTTTGTAGAATCCCTCTAAAAATCAGTATCATTGGCCTGAAACATCATTTCTAGACCGATATATACAGACACATTATTTGAAAATTTAGATTTGATTCGCTCCTCGAAAAGAGACGATTTCTACAAAGCCTTATTATTAATATCTAAATTTTCTAATGTAAATCCCATGATTTTGGAGTTAATATAATAAAAAAAGAAGATTAAGTTTTCATTTGTTGTGCCATCATCTGGGCAACTTTAGCTATAAACTCCGGGTCCTGCATCTGCTTGGCAAAGGCATCTGCAGCCTTTATACTATCTTCTTTCAAATTCATTGCTGTTTTGGCATCAAGTACTAAGGAGCAATGGCTACAATACTTTGCATCGGCTGGATTCTTGTTTCCACATCTTGGACATTCCCTTGGTTTCAACTGTCCGGTTTTCTCTTCCTCGGGTTTTTCTTCTATAATACCATGATGTTGCAGTAATTTTTTATCCACATCTGCCCCTGATAAATGAAGATAAGTGGCAGGCATAGTGGAAGTATCCTCCCATCCTGCAAATATCCTTAATTCCATTTCGTTGAAACCTTTCTTTGCAAGATCAGTTAATTTTCCGTGTCTAAACGCGTGGGCATGTATCTTTTTCCGGAAGCCTATCTTATCAGCAGCTCCTTTAATGATATTTGCAATTGTGTGTCGGTCAAGTCTTCTATATTCGCCATCATATAGCCTATCTGTAACGAATAAAGGAGCCTGCGGATTATCTCTCTCTGGATGCTGGTTAAGCCAGAGCTGCATATCCGGGACAGAGTCTATTAATCTGATTCTTCTCATTCCTGTTTTTCCATCAACGATTATAACAGCTCCATATTTATCTGTCTCAAAGTGGCCAACATTCAACCCTGTTAATTCACTGACACGCCCCCCGCTATCCCATAAAAGCATCAAAAGAGCTCTGTCTCTCTGTTTGTTGCACCCCATCAGCAATTTTTTTACATCATGGTCATAAAGCAATTCCTCAACAGGAAGCCTGTTTTTTGGAGCTTTTACAGTAATGTCTTGAAACATATCCTCCCATTGTTCCGGTAAAAGCCATTTGTAGAATGTGCGGGTAAAGATGAAATTGTTGTGGACTGTAGCTGGTCTGCAGCTTTCTCTTCGATATATGAAGAAATCCTCTAATTCTTCCTTGGTGATCTCGTCGGCAGGCTTGTAATCAAAATGCTTAAGGAAACTGGCCAGTTGCCACATATCGCCATTTATGGTCTTCTCTTTCTTTCCTTTCAATTTCATATGCCTTAAGAAGCCCTCGGCTATCTTGGCATTCCCACCCTCAAATTCTGGCAATTTCCGCATACTTTGATATATGATTTCATCATATTAATAGTCTGGTATTGTAATTCACTCATTTCTTAAGATCTGGTATCGAAGGATTTCGTGGGTTCAAATCCCACCCCTCGCATAATTTTAAAGAGTTGTAGTTAAGCTTCAAAAATGCCACTCTTCAAAAATTTAATTATTTTATTTAATTATTTCTTGGCTCGAATAAGTGTACGCTTTTATCTAACAGTTTTAATTTTAAGTACTTGTTTAATTGACAAAGTTTATCATATTTGAAGGGTGTGAATGTTTGTAATGAACAAAAGAACCAAAGGTTTAGATCCAATAATTTATGCCAATACAGAAATATTGATTATCGGAACTTTTCCCGGTGAAAAATCAAGGGATGAAAATCAATATTATTATGATTCTCGAAATCAATTCTGGAATATAATGAGTGATGTGCTTAATACCGACTTTTTGAATTTAGAATATAAAAACAGAATCAATATTCTACAGGAATACAAAATAGGATTATGGGATGTTATAGAATCTGCTGAAATAGAAGGGAGTTTAGACAAAAACATCAAAAAACCAGAGTATAATGACTTTTCTCATTTAACTCAAGTAAAGAAAATAATCTGTAATGGAAAAGCAGCAGAAGAAAAATACAAAAAAAATTGCAAAATACTAAATAATGTAGAGGTTTTAAGGGTTCCATCTTCTAGTTCTGCAAATAATGGTTCAATTGGTCGCTCTGAACAATGGAAGAACGCAATAACTGGTCTACTTTAAAAAAATGATCATATTCATCATTTTTGGAGTCATCAATGATGAAACTTGGAATAGAAAAGTAAAAAGATAACCACATGCTATGCGGTTATTTCTTTTTCATAATAATTTAGATATATTTCCCTTAAAACCCTCTCAAGAGCTTGTGATTTTCTGGTATCCATTCTTTCACTCGTTTCTTGTTTAAAGAAATCACCTAATGCAATAACAATCTCTCTGAATTGCCTAGGTGGTATATCACCTTTCATTTTATTGATAATGTTCAAAGACACAACAAGATTATGTTTCTTAGGGTGCTCATGATCCAATGTTAAAACAAAAGCATCTTTAAACCCAACTTTGACAGTCAAAAGTAATATAAGTGTTCTTAATTTTGTTGTATTCGACCAAAAATGCAAACAAAACTAAGAACAATTGACATTATTCCCAACGATAATATATGCTTTCCTATCGGAAC
>NZ_JBGMEB010000011.1:0-17097 GCF_041447285.1 Methanomethylovorans sp.
TTTTTTATCCATGGAGGAGCAAAATTTATGCTATTTATAGCTACCGCCCCCCCCAAAAAAAAGAGAATAGCAGTATCAAAGAAAAAAGGAATAGGTTTTTAAATCAAAATCCTAATTTGAGATTCTCGATAGGCAAAAAAGAGCAATATTCCCGTAAAGTTTAATTATGAGCATCACCTCTAATGCTAAACTTACTTATGATTACATTATCGACATTTAAATACTATATGAGGATTCATAATGGGTAAAACAGGTAGCATCGAATGGGCAAAGGTCAAAGGAAGAAAAGGTAAGACCATTAAGGTAGAGAAAGCAAAAGAAGCTAAGGCGCACCCCGGGCCTGCACAAAGGTACATGGCATCCGGTGCAAAGAGGAGATTCATCAGGCGCTCCCCCAAAGCTATAGTTAAGTGAAGATCTTTTTTCTTCTTTTTAATGCAGGGTGCAAATGAGGTTTTTCGATATCACTCTGCTATATTCTACTTTTTGTTTAAACGTGTGTATGGTTCTAATCATGCGTAACGATTATATAGAACCACAATCATTAAAAAACGTCTGATAGATCTAATCTCTTATTACACTATTAAAGGAGGATAAAAGAAATGGCAGGACAGATGGCTGGACAGCCGATTTTCATTTTAAGAGAAGGAAGCCAGAGAACAAAAGGCAGAGAAGCTCAGAGCAACAACATTATGGCCGCAAAGGCAGTTGCAGAAGCAGTAAGAACTACCCTTGGACCAAAAGGCATGGATAAGATGCTTGTGGACAGCCTGGGGGATGTTGTAATCACCAACGACGGTGCAACCATTCTGAAAGAAATGGACATTGAGCACCCAGCTGCAAAAATGATCGTCGAGGTCTCCAAGACCCAGGATGATGAAGTGGGCGACGGTACCACCACTGCAGCAGTTATCGCTGGTGAGTTGCTGAAGAAGGCAGAAGAGCTTATCGAGCAGGACGTTCACCCAACAATTATCGCTTCCGGATACAGGCTTGCTTCAGAAAAGGCTGAGGATATTCTTCAAACCCTTGCAAAGAAAGTCACCATCAATGATGAAGACATTCTCCTGAACATCGCAGGCACGGCAATGACCGGTAAAGGCGCAGAAGCATCCAAGGATGTGCTTTCCAGAATAGCAGTATCCGCTATTAAGAGCATTGTTGATATCGATGGCCAGAACAAGGTAGAGATGGACAACATCAGTGTTGAGAAGAAGGTAGGAGCACGTATCGAGGAATCTGAGCTCATCACTGGTATGATCATCGACAAAGAGCGTGTACACAGCAACATGCCAAAGAAGGTTGCAAATGCAAAGATAGCTCTCATCAACACCGCTATCGAACTCAAGGAAACCGAAGTTGACGCAGAGATCTCTATCACATCCCCTGAGCAGTTACAGTCCTTCCTTGACCAGGAAGAGAAGATGATCAGGAGCATCGTAGACAAGGTCGTTGCAAGCGGTGCAAATGTCGTATTCTGTCAGAAGGGTATTGATGACATGGCCCAGCACTTCCTGGCCAAGAGCGGTGTATTTGCAGTAAGGCGTGTCAAGAAGAGCGACATGCAGAAGCTGGCAAGGGCAACAGGCGGCAGGCTCATCACCAACATTGACGAGATCACAGCTGCAGACCTGGGTAAAGCCGAACTGGTCGAGGAGAAGAAGGTCGGCGGCGACGAAATGACCTTTATCACAGGCTGCGACAACCCCAAGGCAGTCTCAATTCTGCTGCGCGGCGGTACCGAGCATGTCATTGACAACATCGAGAGAGCACTGCACGACGCACTCAGAGTGGTCGGAGTTGCCATCGAAGATGAGAAGCTGGTAGCAGGCGGCGGTTCACCAGAAGTTGAGCTCGCACTGAGACTTTACGAGTATGCAGCAACCCTCAGCGGCAGGGAGCAGCTTGCAGTTAAGGCATTCTCTGAGGCACTTGAGATCATCCCAAGGACACTTGCAGAGAACGCAGGACTTGACCCAATAGACAAGCTCATGGAGCTGCGTGCTCACCACGAGAAGGGATCAAAGACTGCAGGTCTTAATGTGTACACCGGCGAGATCATTGACATGTGGCAGGCTGGCGTTGTGGAGCCTCTCAGGGTCAAGACCCAGGCAATCAATGCAGCTTCAGAGTCTGCTGTAATGATCCTCAGGATCGATGACATCATCGCTTCAACCCGTGCACCAGCAGGTCCATCTGCAGAAGGCATGGTCCCCAATATGCCACCAGGAATGGGCGGCATGGGTATGGAATAAACATATCTCATTAAAACAAAGCGCAGACATTCTGCGCTTAAACTTCTTTTTTTGTCTCAAATTAAAAATAGCTTATTTTTCAAGGCAGTGAAGTATATCTGCTGAATTGTATCTTGTCTTTATAAAACGTGTCCTTCCACGCATTCCTTTTCCAGAAAAATCCGCATCTATATATTGTAAACTATTGAGTTTCTCAACTAACTCATAGAAACGAGTATATCCAAGTTGCGTTGTTTCATGGAATTCCTTGTAGAGTTCCCCTGTCTGCGGGTCCTTACCTTGGGCTATCAGGCGTAACAATGCTTTTTCATGGTCATTGAGGGTACTTATTCCTCTACATAGATGCAAAAGTCGGGAGGCTTCGTATGCTTTTTCCACATCTTCGATAGAAATGGTCCTGCTTGCTTTTCTTTCTGCGTTCAGTCCAGCCCTCTTTAGTAGATCTATCCCTATTCGCAGGTCACCTGTAAGGTCTGTGTATTCTACTATCTTTTCCTGCACTTCTGTAGGTACAACATGTGGAAAAAAAGCATGAAACACTCTACTATTGATTATATCCTGTATCTCTTTGTATTCATATCTCGGAAAAGCGATCTCTTCTGGCAAAAACACTGACCCTACCCTGGGATCAAACTTGTACATGGTACCGGTATCACTTACGATTGCTATAACACCAATACGTGCACCAGGGTATTGTTCATGCGCTCTTAAAAGAGAGTACATCACCTCGTCAGCATGTCCTTCATGAAAAAGGTAATTAATATCGTCAAGGGCAACCACGAGTATTTTGTCAGAAGTTATCAGATGGTTTACAACTTTCTGAAAAACCTTCCCAAAAGATACGCCGGAAGATGGAGGAGAAACCTTCAGCAGGTTTTCATATATCTTCGCCATAACGGCAAAACGAGTAGAGTCTATCTGGCAGTTGACCTTCACAAAGACTACATTTTTTACGTGTTCCTGTAGTTCACTAAAGACTTTTTTAACAGCAGTTGTCTTTCCAGTGCCAGGGGGCCCACTTATCAGGCAGTTAAGAGGGCGCATGCCTCTGGCTGTGGGTTTTAAGGCAAATTTTAGTGATTGCAGCTGGCTATCTCTGTGAGCAAAATATTCCGGAACATGGTCAAGTTCAAGTATTTCGGGATTCCTGAATATTGTTTCATCCCACATTAACATGTCCTTGCTCAATCAAATGCCTCCTTTTCATGAAGTAAATTACACTATATTAATATAAATTCTTGTTTCAGTTAGCACTTGAATAATACTGCCGAAAAACACTTTTTGGTATCAAAGGTATTTCCTCATCACAATAGCATTTGAATTTGTCTCATCATCAAAGAACCCATATATAAGATATTTTTCTTCAAAACCATTGTTCATATAGATCTTTTTTGCAGCTGTCCACTCCACTGAAACTATAAGGATCATACTTGAGATATTGTATTTTTCAATGATCTTTCTGGACAGCTCTGAAAACAATAATTTGCCATATCCCTTTGTGCGATACTTTTTAAGAATGCCAATAGAAGATATATAAAGCTCTGAGCCTGTGGTGGTATGGACCTTGCTGATACTGTGATTCAGATCGAACATATCTTCTCGTATCTCTTGCGAGTAGTTCCATATTTCTGAGGATATGTACCCACAAACGTTTCCCTCTACTTCTAATACTAAAAATCCATCCGGAAAAATAGAGATTCGATTTAGGAATACGGACCTGTCCTCATGCACGGTCTCATAAAATGATTCGTGTTCGATATCCATAATGTTTTCGATATCGTTTATTGTAGCATTCCGGATTAAGATTTCTTCCAATGAATCACCATTGAAACTTACTTTTGTATATTCTTGATTTCACTTCTTCAGCTAAACAAGTGCAGCAATATTTGAAACAGCTTCTGCAAGTGCTTCTACTTCTTCCAGTGTATTATACAAAGCAAAAGATGCACGTACTGTACCTTTAAGACCAGCATTCTGTAATGCTGGCATTGCACAGTGGTAACCACTACGCACACATATCTTACGTGTTTGGTCCAGAATAATGGCTACATCATGGGAATTCATTCCTTCCACGTTAAATGATACAACTCCTGCTCTGTTCTCAGGGCCATAAACTTGGACCTGCGGTATATCAGCAAGCAGTGAAGCAGTTTTCTTTGCCAGTGTTGTTTCATGCTTCTCTATATTCTCGATGCCCGCATCCCTCGCATATTCCACAGCCCTTCCAAGACCAATAACTCCGGGGATATTTGGCGTTCCCGCCTCAAAGCGTGCTGGACTTGCTTCTACTTGGTAACTGTCTATTGATACAGAATTTACCATCCCTCCACCAACGTACATAGGAGTTATAGATTCTGTGTCTCTGAGGCAAAGGATACCCGTACCTTGCGGCCCCAGTAGACCTTTATGCCCAGGAGTTACCAGAAAATCGGCTCCGACATTTTTCATGTCCAGCGGCATATGCCCTGCAGACTGAGATGCATCTATGAGTACCTGGCAACTATTTTTATGGCCTATCTTCGTTATTGCTCTTATGTCATGTATTGAGCCGAATGTATTTGTCACATGGTTCACAGCTATCAGCCGTGTCTTATCTGTAATGGATGATTCAATTTGTTTAGGGTCAACAACACCTTCCTTGTCAGCGTGTACGACTGTTACCTCTATTCCCTGATCCCGCAGTCTCAACCAGGGTAGGAGGTTAGAATGATGTTCCACAATTGAAACTATTACGTGGTCTTTAGGTTGCCACTTTAAGCCATAAGCAACCATGTTGATACTTTCGGTGGCATTGCGGGTAAAAACAGTTCCTGCGACATCAGCATTAAGGAATGATGCAACTGTTTCTCTGGCATCTTCATACTTATCAGTTGTCATCCTTGCAAGTCGGTGGGCTCCCCTGCCATGGTTAGCCGCGTATTTAAAAAAATATTCTTCCATCGCTTTTACTGCAGGCACAGGTGTCTGTGTAGTTGCAGCATTATCTAGATATATAAACTCCTCAAGAAGAGGGAAATCTTTTCTTATTGCTGGCAGGTCGTACATGCGACCTAATATGCCAGCTTATAAAAAATAGTTTTGCAGGCTATTTCGCCTGAAGACCGCCGACCATAAAACGGTACAAGTCTACATCTTCTGGGTCAAGCCTGCCTCTGACGACTCCACCTACCACTGTATAACAACTAGTGGATGAATGGCGGGAGTCTGTTTCCCTACTTTTCGCTTCTATTTTTCTATTCATATTACACCTCATCTCTCGTTTTAGACAGGAAAAGCCTCCAGATATTATTATTTACATAGTAAACATATTTATCCAAGTTTGGCTTGCTGAACATTCTATTTAGCTTTTATTATATAAATATCCTACGCTACAATACTCACATCTGTATGCAATAGGTCATTGTTCTATCACATTATGTATTTATTATATACAATAGAAAAAGAAATATCTTTATCGAAGAAACAAAATAATGGTGTCATATTTTTTAGAGAGGAAGCCATTTTATCTGGCCCAAAACATTCTCTAAATACATTGCTATGAGACTTGATGGATTACCTTTTAATGATAAGTCTTAAAAGATAATGAAAAGCTTTTAGTCATCATGGACTTTTTAAAGCTGCATATTATTCGGCATCAATTATTTTTAGGTAATCTGATTTTTCTTCTGTTGAAGAGTATGCTATTATTAAGTTACCTTTAAAGAAAGAGGTAATTAGTCTTGGAAGTACATGCAACATGGGGTGCCATCCAGGAGTGTTTCTTCGTGTGCTGATGGATATTATTAGTTCGTTAGGGGAGTCGCCTTTTGCACGCAACATATCGCTAAGAAGTTTCCATCCCTCTAGAAATTCAAAGCTGATTGGAATATCTGGACTTAGTTTTTTGAATATTTCCTTATAGGTTGTCAGGTTATCCTTTATTACTAGGACTTTTACAGGCGCTGATGTACCTTCTGAGATCCTTTTTATTATGTCAACAACATGGTATAATCCTACATTGTGGTCAATGCCATTAGGTATTATAATGGTGATATTCTTTGTGTTGCATAGAGGCTCTTTTATCATTGAAACAAGCACAAGTTTTTCCGTTCCACGCAATAATTGGTCAGTGATTGACCCAATTGCACTTTCCTTTGGAGAATGCACGCCATCCCAACCAATAACAATTGTTGATATTCGGTTTTCAATGACTGCTTTCATGATTCCATAGGCTATATTGTAATCAATCCGTACATGGGTTTTGACAGGAACTTCAGCGCATGCGGCATAGTTAATAGTCTCTTGAAGCATCTTCTCCGCTTCAATTACATTTTTTTCTGAGTTCGAATCATTGTACTTTACTACGGAAAGCACATGCAAAGGCTCATCAGACTTCCTATCTCTGATCATAAGAGCTAGGTCCATTAAGGGCTGCTTATACGTTGATTCTGTTGAAAATGGAATAATAATACGAAGATATTCTTTTGAAGGATTATATGTTGATTTGTCTTCAAAAGCAACTCTACTACCATACTTTTCAACAATCTGGGGACTTATTATTCCTACAACAAGTATCATCATAACTACAGCATTTACCATATCTTCATCAAAAAGACCTGCATCAAAGGCAATTAATACAATTGCAAGGGCTGCTGCAGCATGGCCTATCGACAACCCGAACATGCTCATTATCTGATTCTTTCCGTATTTGTAAACAAGGCCCGTAACCCATGCAGCTCCAAGCTTTGCAGCGAACATAATGAATATCATCCAGAGTGCCAGTATGAAGTGTTTTCCACCTCCAAAGAATGAATGGATATTTGTCAGCATACCAACTGAAAGAAGGAAGAAAGGTATGAATAGAGCATTTCCTACAAATTCTATTCTATTCATAAGAGGGCTGTTGTTTGGGATTAGTCTATTAAGCAAAAGACCGGCAAGAAATGCTCCAATGATGGGTTCAAAACCTGCTATCTTTGCAAGATATGCTACAATAAAAACTACAGCTAATACAAAAAGGAATTCAAAGTAACTCTCGTCCGTAAGATTACTAAAGAACCATCTGGCAATACGGGGTACGGTAAACCATGATCCTATAAATAATACTATTAAGCCTAGGCCTAGGTTAATCCAAAATAAATTACTAAGGCTCCCTTCAAGAGATGATAGCACAATTGCAAGGACCATTAAAGCTAGCGTTTCAGCAAGCATTGTGCCACCAATAGTCGCTGTGATAGCTTCGTTGTTAACTATACCAAGTCTCTTTATAACTGGATATGCAAGCAAGGTTTGCGAGGCAACAACTGCAGCAAAAAGCAGAGCTTCAGGGAAAGAGAGATTTAATATGTAGTATCCTATGGCAGTGCCTGCAACCTGCGGTATTAGAAATGAAAGCATCCCAAAGATAAGACTTCGATCAATTTTTTCGATGAACTTGTTTATGTTGACTTCCAGACCTGTTACAAACATCAGGTAAACAATACCTATCTCTTCTAGAAGTATAATCGTTTCACTGCGATCCAATATATGCAATGCATTGGGACCAATAAGAGCCCCAGTAAGGATTATTCCTATCATCCCTGGGAGTCTAAATGATTTAAACAGAAGGGGTGCTATGAGGAACACCAGCATGGCCAGTGCGAATATCAGTACTGGTTCATGTATGGGGATTCCAGAAAACATATTTACTCTCGTTGTATCTGCTCAACTGCTTTATCTGAAGATGCTATATCTTAAATTAATTTAATGATGGCACTTTTTACTAAATATATTCATCTATTGTTGAGCGAAATTTGATATTCTGGTAGTTCTCAGGCGTATGTTACTGAAAAACTCTTTTGTTATTTTTATTGGAACAACGCATCATTGAGCAATGGTAACATCAGCTTATGTGATTTTATAATATTACTATGTCCAGAATGGTACAAAATATAGTTACTTTATATGCATTGTATGTAATTGTAGTCTCTTTGAAGTGCCATTTTAGCCAAATTATCTCTTGTTTCAGCGTTATTTATGTTTCAGTAGCTGTAAATTGTTACGTGTAATTCTCTGGGTGTTGCAATATCCAGAAGTTAGGTACGCAAGAGCCTATGTTTGATGACTTCCAAAAGAATATGATTGTCTCGGAGTGCTTTATGTGAGAATCGCAACGTTGGCGTCGTAAAGCATATAATGCATGCAGGAGAGTTTCGCTATAATGCCCGAGATCATCATAGACAAATCACTTACTTATATTGAGGGAACTCAGCGTGTTTTCACAGAAGAGGAAACTCTTCAAAGAGTTCAGCCACTGCTTAAATATATTGGAGTTACCCGTATTGCTAATATCACAGACCTTGATAGAATTGGTATACCTGTATTTTCCAGTATAAGGCCCAGTGCAGCGGAAGGTGCTATCTCTGTATATTCTGGAAAGGGATCGAACGAGACTCAAGCGCGTCTATCTGCAATCATGGAAAGCTTTGAGCGCTGCCTTGCAGAACGCAGCGGTGTTAATAAAAACGTAAAAGAAGGGATTGCTTCTCACGAGTTAATCGAGACTCCGGAAATTGCAAGTGGGAGTCATAATGTCATAGATCCTCATTCACTTCTGCTCCCTGAACAACTAATGCCTTCTTCCCGCATCGAATGGACAACCGGGTGGGACCTGCTGAAAAAAGAAGAAGTTTTAGTGCCAACTAATTCTGTATATCATCCATATGATGCACCTGGAATGTCTGTGAAGCTTTTCCGTACCAACACTAATGGTCTGGCTGCTGGTAATACTATTGAAGAAGCTGTTTTTCATGGGCTGCTGGAAGTTCTGGAAAGAGATGCTCTCAGTGGTGCAGAGTTTAATCGTTTCCCTGGAAAGGAGATCGTACTTACGGAAGATGATGGAGAGAACTTCAGACTCATGCAGATGTGCAAAGAAAAAGGTATTGATATCAAATTATGGTTATTGTTCCATGATACCGGTGTTCCTACAGTTGTTGCTGCAATGGACGACGTGCAGCTAAAAGATCCAGCACTGCTTGTAATGGGTGCTGGTTCACATCTTGATCCTTCCATAGCCGTGAGGAGAGCTATTACAGAGGCTGCTCAGTCAAGAGTAGTGCAGATCCATGGTGCAAGAGAAGATACAGAAAGGGAAAAAGTCGTAAGAGATATCGGCTACGATCGTATCAAACGCATGAACAGGTACTGGTACGAAGAAGGTGAAAAAGTAAATCTTTCTGATATTAAAGATCTGTCTACTGATCGTCCTTCCTCTAACATTTCCTTATTGCTTGAAAAGATAGGTAATGTAGCTGAACGTGCAGTAGTTGTTGATTTATCTCGAGAAAGTATAGGTGTACCAGTAGTAAGAGTTATCGTGCCAACCTTTGAGTTGTACACGATTGACCGTGAACGCATGGGCAGTAGGATAAAAAATTCTCCTCGCAAAAAACTACCTGCTGAGGAGAGACCCTGGAAGCGGAGAATGGTTCGTTGATGAATGATAAAAAGATCGTGGTATTCACAGGCACCAGCATAAGTCATAGTGAGGCAAGGACTCTGCTGGATGCCACATACATGCCACCAATTTTCAGAGGAAATATAGATGAGGTACTCAGGCAAGGGTACAATATCATCGGTATAATAGATGGTATATTCTTTAATAGGGCAGCTGTTGCCCATAAGGAGATCCTCAGGGCTCTTGAATCAGGGGTTAAAGTTGTCGGAGGTGGCAGTATGGGAGCTCTCAGAGCATCTGAACTTGATGTGCATGGAATGATTGGGGTGGGAAGGGTCTATGAATGGTACAGGGACGGTGTAATCGAGGACGATGATGAGGTTGGAGTTGCTACAAATCCTGATACTTTTGAGCCGGTGTCTGCTCCTATGGTAAACATACGCGAGACTTTAAAAGCTGCATGTGGGAAAGGCATTATTACATCGGTTGTTTGTCAGGAGCTTATTAATATAGCCAAGAAGACTCAATATGGGCAAAGGAGCTACCTCGGCACTGTACGGAATGGAATAAAAGCCGGGTTATTTTCCGAAGATGTGGGGACGAAGCTGTTGGATTATTGTCGCAATCAAGAGACAGATGTTAAAAAAGAAGATGCGATCATGGTATTGAATAAGATAAAAGAGATAGCTAATTTTTAAGTATCTATTTTTAGTTCTTCTCTGACATGGCATGTAGCTATTTTTCTTAAAAACTATTTATTGCATTTAGTGTCTCAATAAGAGCCGGACTATACGAATAACGGCTTTAAAGTTTACAACATAATAGAGAAGTATGAGCTATCTATACCTTGCAGCTGCAATACTGTTCGAGATATGCGGGACCACATGTATGAAACTGTCTGAGGGGTTTACAAGAACATTGCCATGGATATTGATATTTGTGTTCTATGGTATCAGTTTTGTATCGTTTACCATCGCCCTGAAAAAGATCGATGTAAGTGTTGCCTATGCTATATGGGCAGGACTTGGGGTTGCATTGATCTCACTTATTGGGTTCATAGGTTTTAACGAACCAATGTCCCTCATAAGAATAATGTCCCTTGCACTGATCATAATAGGAGTGGTCGGACTGCATTTAAGCACCAACCTCCATTAATTATTTTAGGATATTAACTTTAATGCTGCATATCCTATTAAGCATGAACCTTTTTTGTAATGCCGTCATACATGAAATGGATGATATATACTACTGACATCACAAGGATGATCGTGGCACCTGATGGTATGTCCAGGGTATAGGAAAGAATTAGTCCCATTATACTGAATAACGCCCCAAAGAAGATAGACAGGTACATCATATTACGCAGGTTATGTGTGTAATGTGCGCTCAGACTAGCTGGCATTGTAAGCAAGGCAATGATTAGGATTATTCCTACTACTTTTATGAGCAGCACAATAGTAAGGGCTATGAGGCATAAAAGTAGCAAATACATGCGTTCAACAGCAACCCCCATCACAGATGCAAATTCTTCATCGAAACACATAGCCATGAATTCTTTGTAGAAAGCATATACGATTATCATTATAAGTGCATCAAGAATAAGCATCACGTACAAGTCAGATGTAGAAACCGTGAGTATGTTTCCAAAAAGATAGGTCATCAGATCTGGAGCATAACCTGGTGTCATGTTAATGAATATTATTCCAAGTGCCATTCCCAATGACCATAATATGCTGGTAGCTGTATCTTCGGATACCTTTGAACGTTTGCTCACAAGTCCCATCACTAAGGCGGACAGTAAGCTGAAAGGTATGAGGCCATATAGGGGGTTTATTCCGAGGAAATATCCAAGGCCAATGCCACCGAATGAAGCATGAGTGATACCTCCGCTAATAGATGCTATTTTTTTCACAACTACATACACACCTATGATTCCACAGGCTATACTTGCGAGTATTGCAGTGAGAAGGGCATTCCTCATAAAGTCGTACTGAAGGATCTCTATCATATTTTTGTTACCTCAATGGATTTTAAGCACTCTGTGTGGCATTCCATGTGCAAGCATTTCCACGGGACATACATAAGCTGCTTCAAGATCCTCTGGGCTTAACTCTTTGGAGTTATGATAGTGTAATTTTCTGTTCAAGCATGCGACTTTATCAACATAAATAGAAATAGCGCTGATATCGTGAGAGACCATAACAATTGCTATATGCTGTTTTAGTTCCTGCAATAGTTCATAAAACTCTTTTTGCATCACTGAATCTACGCCTGTTGCGGGTTCATCAAGTATCAGGAGTTTTGGATCCGTGACAAGCGACCTCGCGATGAATACTCTTTGGCGTTGCCCGCCGGATAATTCACTAATCTGCCTATCTTTGTATTCAAGCATTTTTACCTTCTTCAAAGCTTCATAGGCAGCTTGATTGTCTTTTTCACCGTATTTTCTAAAGGGGGCTACATTGTTCATACGTCCCATCAGTACGACTTCCCATACGCTAATGGGGAAAGTAAGATTTAATGACGCATATTGGGGAACATATCCCACATACTTACGCGTCTTTTCTGGTTTATCTCCCAGAAGCTTCACAACCCCTTTTTCAGGGGTTATGAGGCCAAGGATTACTTTCAATAGTGTACTTTTTCCTCCTCCGTTAGGTCCAATGATGCCCAAGAAATCCTTTTCGTGTACTTTGAGGCTTACATCCTCAAGTACTGTAACATTTCCATAGTTCACCCATACATTTTGAAGTTCTATGACCTCTGTCATTTATGCCAGTCCTTTTGCAAATGCACTAGAAACCCTATCCAAGTTATCTATATAACCCTTTGCAAGTGGATCTACTTCTACAACCTCTCCACCTATTTGGTCTGCAATTGTCTTTGCGCTTGCTGTACTAAATCCACTTTGCACAAAGATTACTTTAATTCCTTTTTCTTTAGCTTCATCTATGAGTTTTTGCATGTCCTGTGGACTTGGTTCTTTGCCTCCTACTTCTACAGCAATTTCATGCAGGCCATAGTCCTTTGCAAAATATGCCCATGCCGGATGGTATACCATAAAACTAGTTCCTTCTTTTCCTGCAAGTGCAGTTTTCAGTTTTGTATCTGCTTCGTCCAGCTTAGCAATATAGCTGTCATAATTTTGTTTGTATACTGTTTCATTATCAGGGTCGATGGATACAAGTCCGTCATATATGTTTTTCACCATTATTTTTGCATTCAGAGGTGAAGTCCATACATGAGGGTCTGCACCAGTATCTCCATCTGGATCATCTTCAATCATTACTTGTGTAATGCCTGCAGAAGAATTAACGACTAACATTTTTGAATTAATTGAAATTAATTTGTCCATCCATACTGTTTCGAAAGAAAGCCCTGATCCAACCTTTACGTACATTTGAGCATTACTCAGGTTTTTGAGTTGGCCTGGTGTAGGTTCATAAGAATGTGGGTCAGAACCAGGGGGTACCATCACTACTGTTTTGACTTTCTCTCCTCCTATCTGTTCCACAAATTCTGCCTGTGGAAGGATGCTTACTGCAACTACCAGTTTGTCACTGGAAGATTCTGCTTGCGTAGAATTTTCCTGCACTTTTTCAGTACATCCGCTAAACAACAATACAGCGCATATTGCGAAGATTGCTAATGGTTTTATTAGTTTATTCATACTCCACCTTTTGTTTCTTTTCACTAATGTTCTATCTACTCAAAAAATTTGGGCTAATACCAACTTACTATGGTAAAAAAATTATACAGGATTAGGAATGCTCTCCTATCTTACATGATCCGTGTGGTATCTTTCCGCAGACACTTACTGTTGGATGTCCCATTGAAGCACATATCTTTTCAATGGCAGCTTTGGAAACATAAGCCTCGAATCTGGAGACTTCATGGCAGGATTCTTCGGCAGAAAGTCCGTAATGTGTCAGAAGAAGGCTTAAGATGTTATGTCTGTGGACCAGGAATTGTGCATATTCTTTACCTTTTTCTGTCAACTTTACTCCTCTGTAAGGAACATGGTCCACATATCCCTGGGATGCAAGGTCTGCCAGGGTCTTTGTTGTTGTGGATGGATCTACATTGAGTTCGGATGATATGTCAGTTGTACGTACTGTTTCATCCTTTTTAAGAAGGAACTTTAGGTACTCAACCTTCTTTGGGGATACTTCCAGTCCTGTAAAGGATTCCATGAATCCTTGTAGGAATAGGGATTATTTAACTTTTTTGATATGGTCCCAAAATAGAGTCTATTCTTTGGTTCTTTTTCTAAACAGGTCTAATGGGAAGGACTCTTTTAGGTAGATTGAGTTTAAGTGTGTGGCAAAGCCTGGACTAGAACATGATTATAAAATGCATCTTTCTATTACTCCAAATAAGTTGGGTTAAGTTAAAATTTAGCTTTTTCCAGATCATTTCCTGTATATGGAGATAGAGGGTAAGTGAAAGAAAACTGTTTTTTCTTCACTTATCTCAATCCGTGCCTTTTCATGTACAAATGGGGGTATATAGACCGCCAGATGATTTTTGGTGTTCTTTGCTCAACAATTTTTAATGAATGCTTAGTAGGTGTGTGTTCCCCTGTACATGAAATGCAAATGGTTTTACTCTGGTGAGAAATATAAAGTTTTTGGAGTATACTCCAAAATTGAATGTTATTTTAGACTAGTTACAAATAACTTGTCTCTGCTTGTCCTTATTCATGAATAAACTCATGGGCCGAGTATTCATAACTAATCATGTGAATCATTTATTTGTATCTATAACCAATATACAAATTGGGAGTGAAATTCATGATAATACAGCAGTTCTTTACGAAAAAGATAGCACACAGTTCCTATTTCCTGGGAGGGGACAAAACATGTGCTATAATAGATCCACGCAGGGATGCTGATATTTACATTGAGGTTGCCAGAGAGATGGGTACGAGAATCACTCATATCCTTGAAACTCATCTGCATGCCGATTTTATATCCGGGCATATGGACCTTGCACAGAAAACCGGAGCCACTATATATGGCCCCAGGTCTGCAAATTATGATTTTGATTATGTGCCTTTGTCAGAAGGCGATTCCTTTGAGTTAGAAGACATGATCATAAAAGTACTTGAAACTCCAGGACACACTCCTGAACACATTTCCTATGTGATAACAGATATGTCAAGAGGAAAAGAGCCTGTAGCCTTGTTCTGTGGAGACACCCTATTTGTGGGAGATGTGGGACGTCCTGATCTGTTTCCGGGAAGGGCGGAGGAACTTGCTTCTAAGCTTTACGACAGTCTGCACAATAAGATAATGGAACTGCCTGATACTTGTGAAATATATCCTGCCCATGGTGCAGGTTCTCTGTGTGGCCGAGCAATGGCAGCAAAGAGGACAAGTACTATAGGATATGAAAAGAAATTCAACTATGCATTGAATCTCAATGATCGCAAGAAGTTCATAGATTCTCTTACACATGGTATGCCTGGTGCTCCTGATCATTTTGGCAGATGCACTTTTATAAACAAGCAGGGACCCTTGAAGATTATAGATCTGCCACCTTTAAAAGAGCTGGAGCCGTTTGAATTTTCTTCACTTGCAGCTGATACTAGTACTTTTGTCTTGGATGTGCGCAACTTTGAAGCATTCGGAGGACAGCATATCCCAGGAGCTTACAGCATTGATATTGACAGCAATTTTCCGACTTTTTCAGGATGGTTGCTTCCTCCCGAAAAAGATATCCTTCTGGTTTCAGAAGGGTATGAACAGGCAGTTGAGGCTTCCATTCAGTTGCGCAGAGTTGGACTCGACAGAATTTACGGATATTTGGTTGGAGGTATGTATGCATGGGTTACGGCAGGTTTGCCTACAGGACATGTACCTCAGTTATCTTCTCATGAATTGCATCAACGCGTGATGCAAGGCAATGTTACTGTCTTGGTGGATGTAAGATCAGTAAGTGAATATGATAATTTTCATCTGCACAATGCCGTGAATATTCCAGTTGCTGATCTGAGAAAGAGATATGTAGAACTTGATCCGGCAAAAGAAACAATACTTATCTGTGGAAGTGGCCAGAGATCAAGCATGGGTGCAAGCCTTTTAAAACAAAAAAGTTTTGAAAAACTGTTCAACGTAGCAGGTGGAATGAGAGGTTATGCAGCAGCCGGATTTGGTCCGGAATGTCCACTTTGTGCTTTGCCATGGGCATCTTTTCCTGTAAAATCAAATATGCAGTAGAATAGTGGATCAGGTATTATGCGGTTAATAATATTCTGTATATGAAATACTGGTTTGATGCGTAATTGCTCCTCAAAGACAGAGATAGTTTTATCTACAGATAGGTAAGTATCAATTGTGACAATTCAATATGGGTGGTCACATGCTGAAAAGAAAAATATCCTATATGGTTATATCGTTGATCCTAATGTTTTCTCTCTCCCTTACTGCACTTGCAGCAGATGGGAGAACTGCAGGAACTGATAGCCGCGCCTATGCTAACTCTGTTGTAGAAAAGGAATTGGGAGGCACGGCTAATTTCAATACTTACGATAATTACATTATTGGTGTCGTAGACATGAATAAGATCGAGCCCCTTTCATTGGGTGGAGGTTATGTAATAGTTGACATGGGAGCTAACGAGTTGATCCTTGATGAGGAAGGGGATGACCTCAGAGTATATGAAAAGGATCAAATTTTTTATGGCAAGGATACTCCCGAAAAGTATGAGGTGTTTGTCAGCCAGGATATGCAGACCTGGGAATCTCTTGGTGAGGGTCTGGGGACTGATGAATTCGATCTTGCCGATTCTAAACTAAGCTGGGCCAGATATGTAAAGATCGAAGACAAGGAAACAATCACCACCGGCAGGGAACCTGGATCGGATATTGATGCGATCGAAGCTCTTCATTTTGGAGAAGAACCTAGGAGTGCCGTACCCGTACCTTCTACTCCTGGATTTGCAGTGGTTTCTTCTGTCATTGCATTAGTTGCACTTTTATTCTTAGAGAAAAAGAGATAAGGAACAATTTCCTTCTCTCATTTTATTCCTTACTACTTTTTTACGGCCCATATGAAAAACTATTGGGACAAAGGATTGCTTTTACCAGATTGAAAAAATCGATTATTTCCTCAATGGAAGAAATGAGGAGGACCAAAATAAGAAGTGCAATAAGAATCTCTGCATAATCAAGAGTTGTATTTGCCAGTGGGTGAGATCCACCAGCTTTTCTGTAAAGAGTGCTGGCCATATCTATCCCTTCGTTATAACTTTTATCGTTTTTTGCATTAAAAGGTTTTGGATAATTATAACGGATATAGGGGCCTTTGAAAATAGAAATCATTTCTAGGATTAATATAACTTATTTTCTCTATCTTAGTATCAATCCATATTCCCCCTTCAAATGTACATCACAGAACAGGGTTAATTTTCATTTTACTCTAA
>NZ_JBGMEB010000012.1:0-151481 GCF_041447285.1 Methanomethylovorans sp.
TTTTTTATCCATGGAGGAGCAAAATTTATGCTATTTATAGCTACCGCCCCCCCCAAAAAAAAGAGAATAGCAGTATCAAAGAAAAAAGGAATAGGTTTTTAAATCAAAATCCTAATTTGAGATTCTCAAATAATTGAACACCTCAATGTGCGAACCGATAAAAGAAATGGCTAGGGAGTATAAAGAATCTACCCACATAGATAGCATAAGAAAACGAGGAAAGCCCACCAAAGCCCTGAAAACCCTTGAGTTTACATGCATTTTATTGTGGTGTTATGTTTCCCCTACCCTAGCAAATACCCATGAAATAGAAGGCTTCTGATGGGATGCAGAACAATGCAGAGGCATGTGGATTAATTTCTCATATATTTCCATAGATCTATTTACATTCCGGGTTAGCACTTATTTCATTTGACTAAAATATAAACTAAAGTAACTGCTTTCTTTATCTAATACTAGAAACGGGAGGGAAAAAAGTGGATTGGAAGTTAATAGCGGGATCAATTGTTTTGTTCGTGTTTACCATCTTCGCACTTGGTATTTATTTTATCATTCAATCGGGATTGCATAAATGAGTCATCCAATTTTATCCTACTTCCACCAGGCACACGAACCCTGCATTTGCTTTGAACTCCTACATATATACAAACATATATTTCAAAGCAAACCACCTGAGAATGAGTAAAATGAAAATAATACCTATAATAAGTATGATTGCAGCCTTCTTTATAGATTTATTTGACTCGGTTTTAATCTGAACCATATTTACCACTCTTGCAATTCAATTACTTCAATATCCTTTTTGAATGCAGAACCATGTTATACTGAATAACCACATTCATTCATTGTTGATTTGGTTTGTACTCATCCTGTGCCAAATAGTGTGGTCTTACCTTACTTCCACCAAGCAAACTAAACCCGCGTGCTCCTTGAATTCGAGCACGGTTCCTTTCTTCCATCGCTTGAGGTCCGCAATACTCATTAGAATTGCCACAGGCTCAAGTGCCAAGTAACCCTGCACCTTATGATCCTTAACTTATCGCCCTTCTTAAGTCCTTCCATATCAACAATGTAGTTGGGAATTGTCAGCCTGTAGTGTCCATTATGCTCTTGTAAATTTTCAACACGTCCTTAGAGCACTGTTAGCAGCACTAAAATAATACTGGGAACAATACTGTTTAGCTTTTGTTGCCATGGTCCGGTAGAATCTGCGGCCGCATGCCTGTGTATAACCACTTAAACACGACGTTCTTATATATCATAACCACAGAGTTGAATATGTAAATAATTTCCATAAGGGAGGTCAATCATGAAGTGTCTTGTTTGCGGGGAAGAAAGCGATACTAAGTATTGCAATACATGTGGTAAGGTTATGGATGAGGTTATAAGGCAGGTGGGAGAAAAGCGCTGGAGTTCTATTGACGATTGTTCTTTCATATACCCTATGGTCCTGCGGGTAGCCAGAGGTGAAATTGGAGTCTATGATATTGTAAGGTCCTTGGATGTCGAGGAGTAATTCTTCCTCTAATTTTTGAGGATAGCAAATATATGTGCGTATTTTTATCATTTAGTTGAACCTATGTGCAACACTCTGCTATTTTATGAATTGAGTTCAATTTAATGAATTTTAATCCAGAAATATTTATATTATTAAAAACCGTATATTTTGCATCTTCTTTCCTCTAATCATATACTTAATATAGAACTTTATCAATGGGGGTTACTATGAAGATTGCAATAATTGGCGGTACAGGCAGTATTGGAAAAGGTTTTGCCCTTCGCTGGGGGCAGAAGCATGAAGTGGTCATTGGCTCAAGAGAACAGGAAAAAGCTAGAGCTAAAGCGGCTGAATATACTTATATCTTAAAGGACAGGGGTCTTAATGCCAATATAAAAGGTGAGTTGAATGCAATAGCTGCTTCTGATGCTGATGTTGTGGTACTGGCAATTAGGTATACCAAGGTTGCTTCGATACTTGAACAGATCAATCCTGTACTGAATAAACAGGTAGTAATTTCTGTTGTCGTTCCAATGGAAAAAGATGTTTGTATGATTTATCCCGGTTCTATTCCTCTCGAAGTTCCGGCAAGCGATTCTGAGGATTACAAGTCTGATTATTTCTGTTACGTTACCCCATCTGCTGGTAGTGCAGCACAGGAAATCGCCTCTCTGTTACCAAAAGGTGTTGAACTTGTATCTGCTTTCCAAAATGTTCCTGCAGCTAAACTATCAAATCTTGATATCCATCTTGATTATGATATAGGTGTATGCGGTAATAGCATGTACTCTAAAAATATTGTATTTGATCTTATCAGGAACATAGATAGTATGAGACCTATAGATATAGGTCCTATTGACGCTTCTTCTATGATCGAATGCCTGACGCCTCTTCTCCTAAATATAGCTGTACGTAATAAAATGAGGGATGTTGGTATTAAATTTATAGGCTAAGAAAACTTTATGCTATAATTTTAATCAAATTCTTATAGTCGTTTTTATTTCTTTTTTTAGACAATAACCGCAGTGATGACTAAAATAGTGTAAACTGTAAGTTAGTAAATATGGTTTAATTTATGAAAAGACAACTTTTATAGGGCGTAAAAAAAGAAAATAGGAACAGTTGTGTAAGATCAACTGTCCAGGATCTCTTCTGCAATGTTCCTATATGCATCCATCACATAGTCGATGCCTGAAACTTTTGCAGCTTCCTCAGTTAAAGCCATGAGGTCTTTGCGTGATAATGTTGGTAGGCTAAACCTTCTTGAGCCAGCCATTAGTTGTTGCAGCCCGACATTTGTCTTCTGAGCATATGAATATATACCAACGGCTCCCAAGGGTATATCTTTCATATCGTTGCCATATCTCTCCTGCAGCTCTTCAAAGTGCACAAAGATCTCTTCTGGTCTGTGTCCGAACTCAGAGACGGTCTTAGGCAGATTGTCTTCTTTCAGCCAGTTACCTATGTTCTTACCTACCATTCCAGGTATCATAAGTGCGCGGCCCATACATACTGCCTTGAAGTGTGGCGCACCCATTGCAATTGCTTTATAAATTCCGTCCTCACTGGAGAATCCTCCAGCCATAGCCAGGTCTGGTATTCTCTTTCCACGCTGTGACAGTTTCTCAGCAAATTCATAGACCAGGGATTGTAGATAGAATGTTGGTATTCCCCATTCTTCCATCATTGGCCAGGGGCTCATGCCAGTACCTCCTGGGGCACCATCATAGGTCAGCAAGTCAATCTTTGCATCAGAACTGTATTTAATTGCCATTGCTGTCTCGGCCATGGAGTATGCACCTGTTTTAAGGGTGATACGTTTAAATCCAAGATCTCTCAGCCTGTCACACTCTGCATGGAATCCTTCTTCGGTAACGAATCCAAGCCTGGAATGCCTCTCAAATTCCCTGATAGCTCCGAGCTTGAATGCTTCCTGTACAGCTGCTAGTTCTGGGTCTGGAGTAACAATGTAACCTCTCTTCTTAAGTTCGATTGCACGATCGAGATCTTTTACTTTGATCTCTCCTCCGATACATTTTGCTCCCTGTCCCCATTTCAGTTCGATGGTATCCATTTCATGCTTGCTGGAGATGTATTCTGCAACACCGAGGTTAGTGTCTTCAACGTTCATCTGGACAAGCATTTCACCATAGCCATCATAGAACTTCTTGTAAAGAGCTATCCTGCGGTCCATTTCGGGTGACTCTTTTACAAGCCCATCGCTTCCACGCTTGAGCTGTGGGTCAATACCACATACATTTTCACCACAAACAATCGTGATGCCCGATATTGCAGCACCAATGGCAAAATGCTCCCAGTTCTTTCTGGCTATATCTGTGGAACCCAGGGCTCCGGTGAAGATGGGCAACTTCATCTTTACTTTCTTATCCCATCCATACTCTGTTTCAGTGATGACATTTGGGAACCTTGCGGTCTCTGGCCCCGGTATCATTCCTTCTGCCATTCCAATTGCGCCTACAGCATATCCTTGGATGTTGAGGTGGGAGTAATCTATTGGGTAGTTCTTGTCTGCACCGGCAGTAATCTCTCCGAAAGGTCCTGGGTAGATTACCTCACGTCCTCTGAATGTGGATTTAAATATCTCACAGTTCCCTCGGCACCCATCTACACAACGGGTACATATACCAGACATCGGTACAACGCTCTTTGACCTGTTGAAGGTTCCAGTAGCTTCATTCGCATTTGGCTGTCTTAGGTTTGCCATATTTTTCACTTCCTCGCAACAACTATCTGCAACCGGGGGTCAACCCCTCGGGTCCTAACCATGCAATAGTAGTAGGATATCGGTTGGCTATTACTATTATTTATTTCTTTTGAAAATGTGTCCTTCTGTTGTCGATTACTCAGAAGTCGGTAGGCGTATGTAGTGTTATATTACTTAAATCATATCTTCATTTGAGTATTCTTTAAACTTCTTTGTTATTTCATCCATCTGTTTCACTAATGTTCGTTCTCTCTAAGATATTTGCAACATGTCTGATTTTCGTATCAGTATCAAAATAAAAAACATAGTTCTATACAGAAAATATAATAATTGTATTCTTGAGTTAATTTTATATTCTAAGATGGGGATTTAATGCCATAATATGGACAAAACCGTATTTCCTTTATAGGAAGCTGCTTTGCCTATAATGGGATAAAAACATGAAACTTTATCCTATTTATCTACCACAGACTATTAAAATTCAGTTCTATGCCTAAGGAGTCTATAAATGCCGGATAAGAATATTGGTACAATCCATAAACTGTTACGTGTTATTACAACTATTTTCCCTCTGCTTATTGTTGCTATGGTAGCTGTCGGCATTGCAATTGCCTACTTTATAAATCGGCCTGATTTTGCTATCAGAGGTTTGTTAGTAGCAGTACCAGCAATTTTCTCTGCCATATTCTTGTCCAAAATGTACAGAAAAGGTATGGATCATGATGAATCTCTTCTCAAGGGAATTTCCTTAAGTCAAAGAACTTCGATTTTAACTTTCGTTGTACTCTACATATTATCTATTATTTTCTTGTTCCTAGATTCCACAAGGACAATATACTACTTTGCAACAGTCACATTGATCTATGTATTAATTTTGAATCAGGTCTTTTCCAGATCTTCAAGTCCGAGTATCATTCTAGCTGAACTCTTTCTTTCAAGTCTAAATTTAATCTATAGTGTTACGCTGAAATATGCTCTGTACTTTGGTGGCACTGATATCATGTCCCATCTATTCCTCTCGCAGGTTACTTATCTATCTGGGCATGTGGCTCCTGCAGATCTGAGTCCTTTTTATGCAAGTTTTCCATTGTTCCACATTTTAAACTCTGAATTTTCTTATTTGCTGGGGATGGAGCTGCAAACAGCTTACTTTATTGGTTCTGGTTTCATCTATTCTGTTTTGATTATCTTCATATACTATTTCTTGATCAAAACTACGAACAACTCTACCCTATCCCTTTTGTCATGCCTTATATATTCCGTCAGTAGTACAGTTATTTATTATAGTATGTACATGATCACAAGGACAATAGCCTATGCAGGTTTCATCATTATCTTGTATCTTCTGTACAAAAGGGATTCTAACAACCGTGGTTTTGCATATCAGGGACTAGCTATAATTGTATCTATTTTTGTTGTGCTTGTGCACCAGGTTTCAGCTGCTCAAATTGTAATTATTATGTTCTTACTTCTGGTATGTGAACGTATTTTATCGAATGAAAAATATGTAAACGGTACTTATTTGGCATTTTTCACTTCATTGTTCATGGGATATTGGTTCTATTTTGCAAATGTTTTTGTGGAAGAATTGCTACAAGGCAGAACAAATATTCAGTTATATGAAGAGTTCCAAATCAAAGAAACAGTTCAGGTTGGTTTAGAGTGGATATATGTAGTACAGCACCTTGATACATCTGTTTTTCTGTTCTTTGCACTCATTGGTATTGGATATATTCTATGGGATCGTATTAAGGCCAGTAGAAGGAATTATGCGGACTATCTCTCTGTATACGCTTTATTTTGTTTGTCTACTCTGGTATTGTACATCCCCACTCCCCTTCAGACATTATGGCAGACAATGACATTGTTCAGATTTGACAGGTTCATGCTATTAATTGCTCCATTTATGGCCTTTGCTATGGCTGCAGGTATTTATTTCCTATTCACTTATTTGTCTCACAATGGGAAAAAACCAGCTTGGATGATAATGATTTCTGCATTAGTTGCTTTATTCGTACTTGCTTCGGTTGTTTATAGTGGCCCCGAGTCAAAGGCTTATTTGTCAGATCCTGTAAGAGAGTACTTCACTCCAGATGAGATAAAAGGATTCAATTATTTCATAGGTCATGTTGATTCCGGATCCGAATTGCACTCGGATTACAACGTAAACAGATTCTTTATTCAAGAGAATTTCAGTACTTCGAAGGAATTAGGACTTCCTTTTTTCAATAGTTACATTATCGCTAATACTGGAGAAATTCCAACTTATTATGGGTACGTAATGGTAAGGCAAAAACAATTCTTAAATGGTGGAATCTATTTCGGAGGCAGTTCCTCAAACTTCCTCTTTAATCCCGAAGAAGGTAATGATGTAGCTTTGTATAACTCACTACTGAAGTACAATAAGATCTATTCAAATTCTGGAGTTGACTTATACTATTAAGGTGTTGGAGTTTTTAACTCCCCCCTCATTTAACTCCGGTTGGAAGACATATCTGGATTGCACGAAGTATTATGTCGAGTCAAATACTGTGACTTTCTGTAAGATAGTAGTTGTTTCTTATGGCACCCAAGAAAGGATTTATATTGTTGGCAAATGTTCCCTCTTATAGTGTGGTACAGTCATCAAGGGCCTTACACATATTCACTGAACTGAAAAAAGAGTATCATAATCTTTATATGATCATGCAGTCCAGTGACAAGAAAGAAATTGAATTAGATAATCTGATCCAAGTGAAACCTCTAGTTAATATTGAGGGTAAATTCGTTTTATTGAAGGGGATGCTGTATAGGTTACAACTAACTCTTTTTGCATTCAAGTTCGCAATAATCCATCATGTGGATTTCGCTATTTTGCGAGGATATGACTCAATCATGTTATTGGTTCTGTTGAAGATGATCGGGGTCAAAGTGTATTCTGATTTCCACGGAAAATATGATCTGGAGCTGACTCAAAGAGGAAAGAATCTGAGAAGTTTCTTTGTAAAGTTTATAGACTCGCTCACTTTGAAACTCAGCAATAGGATGATTGTTGTCAGTGAAGGCATTGAGTCGCAAATACAAGAGTACAAAAATAAGTGTATCTTAATTCCAAATGGAGTTGACATACAAAAGATAGATGATGCCATATCTAAAACTCCGGAATTTGATTTTAAAGGCTACAAGAAGATTGTTGGCTTTGTTGGCAATTGGGAGTCTTTCATGAAAGTAGAAGATATGTGCCAGGCAGCTGAATATGTTCCTGATGTCTTGTTTGTCATTGTTGGTGAAGGATTCAATGCTTCCACATTGATGGAAAAATATAGTGTCAATAGAAATGTAATCTTTGCAGGCAAGAGACCCCAAAAAGATGCATTGTCAATCATGCACATGTTCGATATCTGTATTTTGCCCTACGACAAAATAGATGCACATTCAAGTCATCCTGGTTTTTTCTCCTCAAGAAAGACAAAAGAGTACATTGCTGCCGGTAAACCAATCATTGTTGCCGATGTCATCGGGAAAGAATCTTGTTTGATTCCCGGTTATAATTGCATGCTATATGAGTCAAGAGATCCTAAGGATCTTGCAAATAAGATCTCTGAGATGTTCAATGATCCTTTACTGCTTTCTTCCATGGGCAAGAATAACTTTGAAATGCGAGAGCATTTTACATGGGAATATTTAATACGAAATTCAGGCCTTATTGAGGATATCCCGAACTAATAATTTGCCGGTTATTCTTTTAATGTTTCTTTTTTAAGCAGCTTCATGTTCTAATTGTCTGTTATTTTGAAATATTCTGTTTTACCTTGAATCGCACAAGTTATATATACATCTATTATTATAAAATAAATCCAATCAATCTCTCTAAGCAAGATAGAAAAATAGATCTTATTCAACTGTGCACTATATGTTCTCTATACTTTATTCGTGGATATATATTCACTGTCGATAATCTATTTATTGACTCTGGCTATTTTGCTGTTAGAACAGTTTGATGCTTCGAATAATCAAAAAAAGACAGAAAAAGCCTGATGATAATCATGCAACTTGAAACAGAAGCCACGAACCTCCTTGCAAAAGCAAAGAGGGCTGTCATTGAACATGACGACATTACTGCTGAGCAAGTATCTTATGAGGCATTGGATGCAGGAGTAAGCCCTTTGGAAATCATTGAGCTTGGTTTTATTGAAGGAATGAAAGTCCTTGGTGATCTTTTTGAACATGGGGACATAGATCTTCAGGAAATTTTTGCAGCATCCTTAACCATGAACATAGGTATTGATGTCCTAAGACCCCACATCATGACATCACCAGATAATACATCTGCATTTGGGGATCTTGTGCTGGGGATCTGAAAACCCGGCACACATGTTTGTTTTCATTATCTATTTTCCAGATCTCCGGCAAGGGCATCTAATGTGTCATATACCAATATTTTTTCTGCAATGAATTCACAAAGGGGCTGACCTAACTCCAATAACGTACGAATATTCTGCATTCTGGAACTTCGGAAGCTCTCCAGTTTATGCATAACCTGTTTTTCTTTTATATTCAAAGGTATTTTCCATGTTGCATCATTTCCTGAGAGAACAGGAGTTTCCATTCGTTCCAGATTATTGGAAATATCATTTATTTTGTAGCCTGCTCTTTCCATTTCCTCAAGTTCTTCCAATGATTTTGGGATTATTAACTCTGTTTTTCTGATCAGAGGTTCCGAGTCATCAGGAAATCCCGGTGGGGGCACATTGAAAGCTATTATCAGTATATTATCTTTTGCTGCTTTAAGGAAGGTATCAATACTCTTTTCTTCAAGTTGTTCAGGCGACAAATCAGTCTCAATTGCTACAATATTCGGATCTGGGGAGTCATTTCTCTGGTATTCAACACCAGGTGGGATATATTCCCAACGCGTTATCTTTACCTCATAACCTGCGCTATTAAGTAATACATATAGTTTGTATAAGTCGTGCATATTTTACCTTACTCTGATATCCTATTAAATAATATTATAATTCAACGGTTATATCTATTTGCATCAATTTCTGTCATTTGATATCATATTTGGAACATATTCACCACACCATGACAGTTACAGGTAGTAGCGATGAAAAAAACATCTTTTGTTACATCCTGGACAGCAATTTTGTTATCCTGTGTATTGGGTGAGTGTACATATTCTGAGATTTCTAGGAGGTTTTGCTTCATATCCGTCCCTTTCATTGCACCTATGCCGGGTTTAATCTGATAGCTTTCGAAAACCCATCCCTTAATATGAGGCAGAAGATCCCGTACATAATTTGTTATTGTCTTCTTTTTCTCCCTTCTGAAATTCGGACAAAAATTTTCTGGGCCAGGACATCCGTCCGGGCATATTTCTCCTGGTCTGGCGTATGACAACATTACTATTCCCTTTGTAGGATAGAGATTCGCTATAATGTCTTGCGGGAAATGAGATGTAAATTGATCACAGAACTGTACCTGATCTTCATCTTCGGGTGAGGCGCATATCTCTTTTATACTTTCTTTTCGTTCCGGATAATTCAGGTACTTCTTCACAATATATGCAGCCACATGGCATGGTATTGCTGGTACTATATATTCAGGCATTCCAAATGACAGAATAAAAGGAACCGCATCAAGTCCAGCACAATAAAAATAGATTTGAGGCGATTCTTTCTTAAGTGGGAATTTTAGTTTATCTTCCATGAGCTTACAAAGGTCATTTGCATCTTTTATGAGCTCTGTGCCAAGAGAAGCTGGTGCATTTTTGTCATTATCCAGTATGAGTACAAAGGGAAGGCTATGCTTACGCGCATAATCCATGAAGCTTGTACCTATTTTCCCGCCACCCAGTACGAGATAGTATCCCTCTATGATAGGGAGGGATCTTATTTTTGTTATTATGTCTATTGAGCTCTTCAACACATAGGCCCTCCTTAAGATTATCTTTTTTTGGTACTGCTGGTACATGTAGTATTGCCTGAGGCAAATTCACATAGGGCAATACTCTCATGTAAAAATTTATGTGTAATTCTGTAATATAATTATTCACTGGCTTAAATAAAACCACACAGTTAAATACGATTAAAAGAGAATCATATATGGGGTATGGGGCTAGGAAAAAAGATTAGCATAGAGTATCTTTTTTTCTCCCCAGCTTTTGAAATACAGGAAGTGGTAATATGGCATCACCGATACTTGACAGTGTGTATACAATGGCAGATCAGATTATAGCATTCATCCCGACATTATTGGCTGTAATCTTGCTCTTGATTGTAGGGTTGATCGTAGGAAAAGCGTTGGGTAAGATCGGAGCAAAAGTCCTAGACAGAATTGGTCTTGACGACCTCCTGGAGAAGACAATAATTGGAAATATTATCAAAAAAACAGGAGGGAGCATAGTTGGATTCTTCGATGTGGTGATCAGATGGTTCATCTACCTGATATTTGCGATAATCATCATTGATCTCTTGAAGATCCAGGTGGTTGCAGACTTCATTGCCTCGATCATTCTGTATATTCCTGTAATCTTGTCTGCTTTTGTAACATTATTGATAGGTCTACTTGTGGTGGATTTCCTGGCAGATCTCATACGTAATGTACTCATGGCTACGGGAATAGATGACAAGCTTGAAAACACTCCTCTAGGGACAACGATCAAAGCAAGTGGAATGAAGATATCAGGTATAATGTCAGGTATTTTCAGGGTATTCGGGTACCTCGTCTTCATAGTGGCGGCATTGAATATACTTAACCTGACAATGATTGCCCAGCTCATCGAAAGCATGATCAATTATCTGCCAAACCTGTTTGCAGGTGTGCTGATACTGATCATTGGATTGCTTGCTATTGACTTCTTCGCTGACTACATTGGAAATGTCATGAAAGGCATGAAAGTAGAGAATGCTGATATCTGGGTACCGGCTTTCAGAGGAATTCTTTCACTAGTTGTTATGTTACTAGTCCTGGATGCTATGCTCATAGATACCGGTATTTTCTATCTGCTAATAGGGCCTCTTGCATGGGGTATAGCAGTTGTTGTCGCTTTCAAGTGGGGTATTAAAGAAGCAATTGTCGCTTATGCCAGGGAGAGAAAATAATCCCTGTCCTTTCTTTTTTAACTCGAACTCTAAATCATTATGACATATCTTAATCCATACATTTTAAGTGTATGAAGTCTTATGCTAAGGGCATGTTGTCCTGCAATGTAATAGATATGCCTCCTTTTCATGTAATGGAGATACTGGAGAGAGCACAGGAGCTGGAGGAAGCCGGGAGGGAAATCATACATCTGGAAATAGGTGAACCTGATTTCACCACAGCACCACATATATGTGAGGCAGCTTCTGCTGCAATTTTTGCAGGCGAGACTAAATACACTCACAGCCAGGGAATACCACAACTGCGCGAGGCTATCGCTGACAATTATAACAGGAAATTCGGACTTGATATTGAACCTGGGCAGATCATCGTGACCTCAGGGACCAGTCCTGGTCTTTTATTGCTTTTCATAGCTTTGTTGGAGCAAGGGGATGAGGTCATCATGTCCAATCCTCATTATGCCTGCTATCCTAATTTTGTGCGTGCTATGCAGGCTAAACCTCATTTCATCTATACAAAAGAAGAGAACGGATTTGTATTAGAACCACAGGAAGTTCACGAGGCCATCAATCCCAAAACAAAAGCAATACTCATCAATTCCCCATGCAATCCCACAGGACAAGTAATGACTGCAAAGCAGCTAATGGAACTGGCAGAGATCGCAGGGGAAGTGCCAATCATATCCGATGAGATCTATCAGGGGCTAGTCTATGAAGGTGAAGATCATACTATTCTTGAATATACTGATAATGCTTTTGTGCTCAACGGTTTTTCTAAACTGTACGCGATGACTGGTTGGAGGTTAGGGTATTTGATCGTACCAAAACAGTATGTTCGCACATTGCAGAAGGTTCAGCAGAACTTCTTTATATCTACTAATGCCTTTGTTCAACATGCGGGTGTTGCTGCGCTTACTGGTCCTCAGGATCATGTGCATGAAATGGTCAGGACTTATGACAAACGTAGGCGTTACATGTTAAGCAGAATCAAAGATTTAGGAATGCATGTAAAAGCCCCACCGATGGGTGCTTACTATATACTTGCAGATGCCAGGCAATATGGATCCAGCTCACTGGAACTTAGCTGGAAGATTCTGGAAGAGGTCGGAGTTGCCGTGACCCCTGGAATTGATTTCGGCGAAGGAGCTGAAGGATATCTACGTTTTTCCTATGCTAACAGTATCGACAACATAACTAAGGGCATGGACAGGCTTGAAAAGTATCTTAAAGGCTAATTACCCCTATCTTTTTTAGGGAGTATATAAGTAAATCGCTATACTTAAATACTAATGTAACTCTCATTCCAAATGTTATTAGCTTATCCAGGCAAGGTAATGTCCCATGACCACTGAAAGAACTGAAGATTACTTGAAAGCTATCGAGAAAATCATAGAAAAGAAAGGGTATGCTCAAGTCAAAGATATATCCAGGGAATTGGATCTCAGTTCTCCCAGTGTGACTGGTATGTTCAAGAAACTCACCAAAATGGGCTACATCAATTATGAAAAGTATGGAGGAGTAACTCTTACTGCCGAAGGAGAGAAAATAGCGAAAAAAACTATGGAGAAGCATAGCACTATTCGTGATTTTCTGTTGATAATAGGTCTTGAAGATGAAATTGCCAATCATGATGCCTGCAGGATCGAACACATACTTACTCCACAGACCTTTGATAGATTCACAAAATTTGTTGAATACATGAATTCTAGCGAAGAATTATCTCTCTGTCTCGACCATTTTAAGTATTTCTATAATACGGGCGAAATTATCACTCCTTCTATTTATCTAAAATGTGAGTGCCCGGTACATGGAAAGAAACAGGATTAGTTAGTTATCAGAATTGAAATGGTCAGTGTCCTTTCAATGCACGAAGCAGATTTTATTCTTAATGCTCTTTTGTATACTTAACATAATTAGCTAATTCGAAATTGCTATATATCTAAAATTATGTTTAATTCTCAAAGATAGCAGCTAGCTAATAAAAGGGAACTACATGGTGGAAAACACGCTCAATAATCTTCAGCCGGGGGAAAAGGCAAGGATTATCAAGGTAATTGCTAAAGGCACTGTTAGAAGAAAACTTATGGACATGGGCTTGGTTCCTGGTTCAGAGATCGAGGTAATAAGAACTGCTCCTTTGGGTGATCCCATTGAATTTCGGATAAAAGGTTATAGTCTATCTATACGAAAACAAGAAGCTATTAACATCGTGGTAGACACAGTTGCGTAATTACAACTTCTTCGATCATATTTGGTTAAATCGCTGCTTCATATTTTTTATTATCAATGTGTGGAGGGGAGATTCAAATGGAAAAAATAAGAGTAGCTCTCACGGGTAATCCCAACGTGGGTAAAACAACACTTTTTAACGTGATTACCGGCTCAAGGCAACATGTAGGAAACTGGCCTGGGGTTACAGTTGAGAAAAAAAGTGGTTTAAAGCTGTATAAGGGATACGAGATAGAGGTCGTAGATCTTCCTGGTACTTATAGTCTCACCGCTTATTCTTTGGATGAAGTCGTGGCAAGAGATTTCATTGTAGATGAAAAGCCAGATGTAGTTGTACAGATAGTGGATGCTACAAACATAGAAAGGAACTTGTATCTGACCACACAGCTCATGGAGCTTGGTTCAAAAATGATCATTGCTCTTAATATGTATGATCTGGCAGAAGAAAGGGGAGACAAGTTACATGTAAAGAAAATGGAAAAGATCCTCTCTATGCCTGTTGTTCTCACTATAGCCAGCAAGAACATAGGTATATCTGAGCTTCTTGATACTGTAATTGCAGAAAAACAAAAGGCAAAGCATCATGGCAGAGAGATAGGTTATGGTGACGAGATCGAATCCCGAATCATAGAGATTGAAAAAGTGCTTTCTCAGGATAAAGATCTAACTTCAAGGTATCCTCTGCGGTGGCTGGCAGTGAGGTTACTGGACGGCGATGAGAACATTTTGCGCAAGATCGCCGGGAGTTCGGTAGCTACTCAGATCAAAACTATCCTTGCAAGTCTGGACATCGAAGAATATGAAGCTATGATGGCCGACAAAAGGTATGAGGTCATAAGTGCCATGTTCCCTCAGATGTGTGAGCGTTGCATGACACGAATGACAACTTCAGATATGATTGACAGGGTCATGACCAATAAGTATCTGGGAATTCCTATTTTCCTTGCTCTTATGTGGGGTGCCTTTGAACTTACATTCAGCTTTGCAACTCCATTTATGACAGTAATTGAACGGATTTTCGTGTTGCTGGGTGAGATTTCAGTGGCCTACATACAGCCCAAGTGGCTTGCATCACTAGTAGGTGAAGGCATTGTCGGAGGCGTAGGTTCAGTGTTCTCTTTCATACCTAACATTTTTATCCTTTTCTTCCTGCTTTCTTTGCTTGAGGATAGCGGATATTTGGCAAGGGCCGCTTTTATTGTAGACAGGGTCATGTATAAGATAGGATTGCAGGGAAAGTCGTTTATTCCTATGTTGCTTGGCTTTGGGTGTAATGTACCTGCTATTATGGCTACCCGTAGCATAGAAGACAGAATGGATCGCATGGCCACCATAATGGTGGTTCCTTTCATTTCCTGCGGAGCAAGACTCCCTATATATATACTGTTTGCGGGCACGTTCTTTAGTGAAAATGCGGGGACTGTCATCTTTTGTATTTACTTGCTGGGCATTCTCGTAGCTGTAGGCTCTGCAAAGTTACTGCGCACTACCGCTCTTAAAGGCCATCCAGCTCCTTTTATTCTGGAACTCCCTCCCTATCGTATCCCAAATCTTAATACCAGCATCCGTCACATGTGGGATAACGGCTCTATGTACATTCGAAAGGCAGGAACAATTATTCTGGGTGGTTCAATAGTGATCTGGCTTTTGGCAGCTTTGCCTTGGGGGGCAGAATATGGTAGCGAACAGACTCTTATAGGGATTCTTGGGCATGCTATACAACCTTTGATGGGGTCACTAGGGTTTGACTGGAAACTTTCAGTATCTCTGTTATTTGGATTTGTGGCGAAGGAGATAGTTGTGGCATCTATGGGAGTTCTATATGGGGTTGGTGATGACCAGCTCGCTTTGACTGATAGTCTGTTAGCTGATCCACATTTGTCTCAACTCACTGCAGTAAGCTTGATGGTTTTTAGTCTCCTGTATATGCCATGTATCGCAACAGTAGGCATCATAAAAAAAGAGACCGGATCTTGGAGATGGACAGCTTTTTCCGTAGCATATGGATTAGCTGTCGCATGGTTGCTGGCATTTGCAGTTTTTCAGGGGGGAAAACTGCTTTTCTGAGGGATGTATATGAAGCATGGTCCAGATAAATTACGGGAGAAGATTTTGTTTGGGGCTCTTGTGGGCTCCTTATATGTATTAGTGGGCAGTATTCAGTTTGTACTGGGAATATCTTCTATGTTAGGTGTCGGCTCAGTTCATTTACTTGAAGACTCAGCATTGGGATTGTTCTTTGCTCCCTCTGATATTATTGGCAGTTTGGTGCTCCTGCTTATTGGCAGCATCTTCCTTTATGGCCTGATGGAGCTAAGAAACGGGCTAAATGAAGGCATTGCTTATGTATACGTAGGCATAATAATTTCATTACTCTTTGCAACTGTTTATATGCTTGTGATGAGCGGCAACTGGATGGAATCCTATTTGCTTAATGATCCGGAAATGGCTGGCTGGAGTTTCAGAGATGACTTCAGGCCAGCTATATATCTTGGCGTATTATCACTATGTGGATACATTTTATGGAATAAAGATTTCAGGAACATGAACAAATAAATCAGGGATATAATGATATCTGAAATATTGGGGTATATGTTTGTAGAGAGGCTTTCACTAAATGAGATATCCCTTAAGATGTCAATGTCGGTGGAGCAATTAAAAGACCGTCTGCGAATCATGGAACAGATGGGATACCTCAGAAAATTAGATTCCGATCTTTCTTTAAGTTGCAATTCATGTTCTTCGTGTAAAATATGTCATGACAGTGATCTGGGCAGTGGGCAATATACGCTTACTGAAAAGGGTTCAAGATTGATAAAAAGATAAGATAGCCTTTCCTGCTATATCTTTATGAATATTTTAAGCTCTCTCTTTATTAGTATATTAAATTATTTATTTACTGTTCATGTATGGCAGTAGTCTCAGTGATATGGGTTACTTATCTGGCTGAGCAAAGAATCTGAACGATTTTTTGGAGGATGTTAGGTAAAAGCATATATAGTTCACGAATAAAGATACATTATTCTTACATATATTGAGGAACAAATATGAGACCAGGTGTTGCAGTAGATATAGGAACCAGTGGTATCCGTGCACAGAAGATCGATCTTGATACAGGAGAGATCAAAAAGACAGTAATTACGCTGAGAAACCCTCTTCCAGGCGCAAACATCATGGACCATATGGATTTCGCTATAACGTATGGGCAGGATCTTGCACATAGTCTTCATGTGAATGCCGTAAGGAAAATCATCGAACAGCTTGGGATTAAACCAGAGGAACTTGAAAGAATAGCTATTTGTGGTAATCCCATTCAGTTGTCTATTTTCCAGGGCATACCCATAGACGATCTTGCATACGCCGGTGAAAGGAAAAAGGAAAAATTGAACATCAAAGAGCAGAAAAGGGATGCTGTAATTGTAAATTGCAGTGATATACCTGGCCTTGAAGTATATCCAAATGCAACCTTAAGGGTTCCACCTGCCATAAGGCATGAGATCGGTGCGGATGCCCTAGCTCTCATCATCAAATCCGGTTTCCTGGAAACTACAGATATTGCCATTGCTACTGACTATGGGACTAACGCTGAGATGGCACTGATTGTTAATGGAACCATCTACACAGGTTCTGCTGCAGCAGGCCCTGCATTGGAAGGTCAGCAAATCGCACATGGAAAGCTTGCATCTCCGTTTGTGATATCTGATGTGGAGTTCGAGAATGGCAACCTCAGGAACTATGTGCTTGATGAGGAAATGAATACTACAAAGGCAAAACTTGTTGACCCTAAGAATGGAGAAGTCATTGAAGATCATTCTCTCAAGGCAAAGGGCATAACTGGAACAGGTGTAATAGCAGTTGTTGATGCCGGGATGAAGAATGGAATCATACAACTGCCTAAGATAAACACTCCTGATCATATTCTGCATTTGCAGGATAAGGTAAAGTTCTTTGAACAGGATGTAAGTGAAGCAGGACTCGCAATGGGCGCTCTGCGTGCTGGCCATCTTGCTCTGTGTAAAGCTGCAGGTATCGAAATGAGTGATATCCGCAAAGCATACATGTCAGGTGCCGCAGGAACATACATGGATGCAGTCAAAGCCCATCACGTAGGTATGGTACCATTCAATGTGGATGAGGTCATACAGATAGGTAATACTTCACTTTCCGTTGCCAGGGAAATATTAATCTCGGAGGAAAGGCTCTGGGAATTGCAGGCAATCGCAAGAAAGATCCTCAGCAACCATGTCATGTTCGCAACCGATCCGGCATTCAAGGATGCATATATTCAGGAAATATCATACTGGACTGAAGGCATGCCGTTCAAGATGCTCCAGAAGATACTCAAGAAGAAAGGTCTCCCTATCCTGGAGGAGGCTTCAAAGACCGTTAAAGTGGACAGGCGTGTGCAGAGGGATATACCTGTGCTGGGTGAAGAAGGTCTTGAAGTGCTGGAGCAGGTAGGTACTTATCTTACTATGAAGGTTGACTGTCCGGAGTGTAAGAAGTGCATCAAAGTGTGTCCAACAGATGCTATTACTATAGACGATGATGGTCTTGTGATGATAAGGTCTGATCTTTGTGATGGTTCTAATTGCAAGAAATGCATCAGGGCATGTCCGCCGGATAAATTCCAATGGAAGAATCTGAAAGTAATGGAGATCTAATTCTCCTCTTCTTCTTTTTAGGGATGGTATCTAGATGAAAGTTTTAGTCATCGGTGGGTTCCTGGGTAGTGGAAAAACATCGACTATTATAAGGCTCGGTAAAGAACTGAGTGCTCAGGGGAACAAAGTTGCTGTTATCGTAAATGAGATCGGTGAAATCGGAATAGATGGGGATGTAATTTCCAAATACGGGCTGGATACCACTGAACTTACTAGTGGGTGCATCTGTTGCAGTCTTAAAGTGAACATGAAGAATACTATCACATTGCTCATGAAAGACTTCAAGCCAGATTTGTTACTAATTGAACCTACTGGTATCGCCTTTCCTCAGGTGATCAAGAATGAAATAGATCTGATGGATCTCAAAGATACATCAATTGCTCCGTTGGTCACACTCATTGATGGCAGCAGGTTCAAACAGATAATGAAAGAGGTCAAGCATTTCTCCATGAGGCAGATAATAGATGCGCAGATTCTGGGCATCAATAAGGTCGACCTGATGGAACCGCGTCAGATTCCTATTGTAGAAGCTTCTGTGCAGCAGCTCAATCCCAAAGCTAAGGTTGTTCAGTTATCTACAAAGATGCAAGACGCTCATTGGAATGATTTTATAAAACTAATGCTCGAAGAAGATGTCATTGAAAGTACTGCTGGTAAGCTTCGGACCGTAAGCCCAGAATTAGAGTCTATGGAATACGGACAAAAAGGAAATGACAGTCTTGATTCCATTGAGGCTTCAGGTATCAATAGCTATGCCACTGAGTTTCTTGTTGATGGGGGAACAATCCTTCCTGATATTGCTAGAGGCATAGTGCAGACTGCTATGTCCCTGATTAAAAAGAGGGTTTTGGAACAGAGTCCTGAATTCGTAGGGCATATCAAGATGTTCCTGGAAAATGGCGTTGAGACTATAAAAATGAACCTCACAGCCCATTATGAAGAGCCTTCTCTTGAACTTATAAATTCAAAGACGGATATTCCTAAGTTCAAGGTACTCTCGGCTGTATCAAGTATTGATAAGGCGACTTTGATAAGTATAGTAGATTCTAGTGTATCTGAAGCATTTGCACAAAAGGGTATCAATATCCATAAACAAGGTGGAAAGCATCAGCATCACGTTTCTCTAAAGTTGTAATGTTTAGATGGGCACTAATTGGCCCTATCTCTTCTTTTGGTTTAGTTTTTAATTAGGCGGTATTGTTCCTATATATAAATCTATTTCCTTCTCTCATGCGCTTCCATTTTTGTCTAAAACTGCAGTGCTATAAAAACACTACTATATATTACTTTTGGTCGAACTACATTTGAACAAAGGTTGTTCTAGCTAAAGACAACTCTTATTATCTTACTTTTTATAAAATAAAATGCAAAATGTTATCGTCTTTAAAGTTCAGATTTAAAAGAAATTCAATTTCATTCGCACAAATAGTGCCATACTTTTTCGATGATATTTCTCCTATAAATATGAATAAGGGTTTTTAGCTGCCTTTTATAATAAAAAGTGTCATCTTGTGGCTTATTGTCAAAAATGCGATATATGGTCTGTCTATTTATTTATTAAAGCTTCTTTTTTGCATTTTTCAATTAAATGAGCCTAAAATATTATTTTATTATAAAAAATAGATTTTTATTAAAATTATCCGGTATATTAGATTGAATTATGGTTGCAAAAATAACTTTAACCGCAATACTTATATGCGGTACAATAGTACTTCCTTTTGTGGTAAGGAAGGAGAACAGGTATAAGATCTAAGGTGTAAGGGGATATATCTCATTACAGCTTGTTCATACTGTTATCTGATTGCCACATGTTTAAGTTGCTGTGCATTATGCATGCAACATAAACCAATAAGGAGGTAAATAAATGGATTTAGACCCCAGTAAAATTCTAGTAAGGTACAATGTGCAGATGGAGAAGGCACAGACACCTGAGGATATGGCCGCTGAGAAATATCCAAAAGCTGAGCCAGCCAGAAGTATATCTAAGGCAATTTTCGAGGGCGAAGAGGATGACGTTGTCGAAGGTCTGAAGAAGGCAATCGCCGGCGGCGCAAACCCAATCAAGTTGATTGACGATGTACTTATGCCAGGAATGAAGATCACCACAGATCTTTATGACATAGGTGTAATTTTCCTGCCAAACGTTATGATGTCTGCAGATGCAATGCTTGCAGGTATCGAATTCTGTAAAGAGAAATCCGGCAGCGCCCCAACTCCAAAGGGTAAGATTGTATGTCACGTCGCAGAGGGTGACGTTCACGACATCGGTAAGACCATCGTCGCAGCCCTGTTAAGAGCAGCAGGCTATGAGGTCGTAGACCTTGGCCGTGATGTTCCAGTAGATGAGGTCATTGCAGCTGTAAAGAAAGAGAAGCCAATGATGCTCACAGGTACAGCACTTATGACAACAACCATGTATGCCTTTAAGGAAGTCAACGACAGGCTTCTTGAAGCCGGTATAAAGGTACCATTCCAGTGCGGTGGCGGAGCAGTTAACCAGGACTTCGTAACTACATATGAGCTTGGTGTCTATGGTGAGGAAGCCGCAAATGCCCCCAAGATGGCAGATCTGATCCTCGCTGGAAAGAGCTTGAAGCAGCTGAAGGAACACTTCCACATGCACTAAATGAGGTGACAATAATGACAGTAAAAAGATACACTGAAATGGCATACAGCAAGGCCGACGACATGCTCTTCGGTAACGCAAAGCACCCTGTAAAGGCAAAGTTAGGTCTGGAAGTAGGTGCCGGCTATGTTACAGCCGAGGTTAACTACGCGCCAAGGCCAGAGGCCGGACAGTCCAAGGAGAAACTGATCTCCGAATACCGCAGGCTTACAACTGACATCCTTGCAAGGTGTGTACAGATTGGTTTCCCATCAATCTCACTCGAAACAGAACACGTGCAGCAGATGACCAACAACCCATCTTGGGGAGGCGAAATTGCTCACGTCCAGAAGACCATTCTTGAAGAATACCATGAAGAGTATGGTATAAAGTGCGGTCTCAGGCACACTCCTGGTGACATCCGTGAAGAGCGCGACTACCTTGCACTCATCGGTCCAAAGTACGACTTGCTTATGGAATCCTTCGAAGCAGTAGCAGAAGGCGGCGCAGACTTCCTGTCCATTGAGACAATGGGTGGAAAAGAAGTCCTAGACTACGCTGTCCTGAGAAACGATGTACCAGGCCTTATCTACTCAATAGGATGCCTCGGCTCCATTGACATGACCATGATCTGGCAGGATATCAGCAAGATCGCCCAGAAGAAGGGTGTAATCTCCGCTGGTGACACTGACTGTTCACAGGCAAACACTGCAATGTTTATTGCAGGTGGACTGCTTGACAAGAACCTTGCTCACACCCTTGCAATCATAGCAAGGACAATCTCTGCAGGAAGGACACTCGCAGGATACGAAGCAGGTGCAAAGGGTCCAGGTAAGGACTGTGGATACGAGAACACTATCGTCAAGTCCATCACTGGTACTCCAATAGCCCAGGAAGGAAAGTCCGCAACATGCGCACACGGCGATGTCATGGGTAACCTGACAATGCAGTGCTGTGACCTGTGGTCCAACGAGTCTGTAGAATACCATGGTGAATTCGGTGGTACCTCAGTCCAGTGCTGGGCACAGACCCTGAGCATGGATGCAGCACTCATGAACGTTGCACTCAACACCGGAAACGGAAAAGTGCTCCGTGACATGATGGCTCTCTCCGACAAGTACAGAGACCCACAGGGCTATGTTCTCGCATACGACAACGCATGGAAAGTTGGTAAGGCAATCACCAAGGACGGAAACGACCTGTACCTCCGTGCAAAGAACGCAGCAGTTGAGACCGTCAACATCTTGGAAGGCGCAAAGGCCGAGGGCAAGCTAGTAATGTCCCGCTTTGAATTGAATGCACTTGCAGATGCAAAGAAAGCAATCAATGCACTCACTGACGAGTCCGACAAGTTCATGAGCGACATGCTCGCCCTGTACAAGTCCGAAGTAAAAGTATTCAAGCCAGAAGCGAACTACAAGTTCTAAACTTGAGTTCCTTTCTTTTTTCTTTTTTTCTAACTCTTAACTTCTAGCAGAAGCTTTGTTCTTTTAAAAAAGTTTATTTTAAGTACTTTTAGCCATTATTTTGCTTCTTAGGGTAACCTATAGCTACGACTACAATTCTTGTTTCAAGAGGAGCATGTTTCCAATCCTCTGGAGAAAATGATTGCTGAGAGAACTCTATTTCCATATTGTGTTTACTTACTCCACAATCATCCATGTATTCATTTGCAATTCTTACTCCTATTGCTTTTGCATAGTTCAAAGCTTCATTGTAAGTTTCCAGTTTGTGCCTTCCCAAAGGAGAAAACACTAAGTAGTTCCTATCGGGTTCAGAGACAGAGAAAGGTCTGATAAAAATTTCAACCCTCTTAATTCCTTTTCCAAATAGGGCACCTGCAGCATTACCTACTGCCGCATGCTCTGGAACAGTAATGTCCGCATCTATTATCTTAGACAACTCTTCTTTAAAGGAAGCAACAGGTCCTCCGATCATTACTACTGGCATATCCAGCTTGAAACGAGCTGGGAAATAACCATTAACTATCTGCTCTATACCTTTTCTTTCAACACCCTTAAGAAGAAATGCCATCAAATCAAATGCAATACTATGTGCCATTTTTTCTTTAACAGCAAGTGCAAACCCTCTCTCATCATTTTTGGTAAAGCGAGATAACTGGCTTGCTCCTATCAAGGATCCTTGTACATTCCAGCGTGTATATTCGCCAAGTATATGCAGTGCATCGGTGGGTGTAAAACCAATTGGCTGTATCAGTCTTTTACTTATAAGGCTATCAAGTATGACTGAAGACGGATATCTGTAAGAAGATGATGCGATCTCCTCAAGAGTCAACGGTTCATTCCCTATGGCTGCCAGCACTTCCGTTTCGAACTCATCAAGTTCTATTGGATCAAATCCAGTCCTCACGTACATCCTTGCTGGCTGGATGTTCATATCCAGTGAACTACGGGAGGGTATTAAGCATTTTTTCAGTTTTTCAATGAATCCAGGATACCTTTCTGCCGCTAGGCACAGGGGTATAACTCTTCTGGGGCCGATAAAAATGTGTTTACTCTTTACCCATACTTGGCTATCTCCTCCAAGTGCAGATGTTTCCATTCGTGTTGCCCTTACTCTGGTCTTCCAGCCTCCTACTACTGCACCTGTATCAGTGAGCTCTGGCACACCCTTTATAATGCTGGAAACATCAGTGCTCGTTCCGCCTACATCAACTACTGCACATGTTTCCAAACCGCATAAGTACGAAGCTCCGACAAGACTTGCCGCAGGGCCTGAAAAGATGGATTCGATTGGCTTTTTCAAAGCTTCATTTATTCCGATCACAGTTCCATCGCATTTCAGCATTATCAGCCTTGCATTCATTTCCCTTCTTTTTATCTCTCTTATCAGGGAGTTTATAAAACTTTGACAAATAGGCAAAAGCTGGGCATTAAGGGCAGCAGTGACAGCTCTTTCATATGCACCCAGGTCTTGGGATAATTCATGTCCACATACAACCGGTAATCCAGTGATATCATTCACGATTTCCCTGATAGCCAGTTCATGTTCAGGATTGCGAATACTAAAAAAACCAGATACTGCAAATGCAGATACTGATCCCTTTACTCTCAAAGCAAAATCTCTTACGGCAGCGATATCAAGGGATATAGTTTCCTCACCATCGAAAGTATGACCGCCTGATACTATTGTACAATGTTTGGCAGGATATGTTCCTTTGATCGGATGGTCGCCTACTAATATTAAAGCTACTGGACTTCCTGTTCCTTCGAGCACCGTATTAGTTGCAAGTGTGGTTGAGACCGAAACCAGGCTTACTTTCTCTAGTTCATCAGTTTGCAGACCATCTATTGCATTGCGAATTCCTTTGATCAGATCGGGATATGTGGTAAGAGCTTTACTTGTAGCCACTATTAAACCATCAGTATCTCTTACAAGAACTGCATCAGTATACGTTCCTCCAGCATCTATTCCAAGACTGAATTTCATGATAGTTCCACTCTCTTCAATAACATTCTGAATAGAAAAGTAGTTTGAATATTTAGCTGCCTTCGTTTGGCAAACTGTAATTTTGAAAAAAAGAAGAATATGTGGTCATGCAGACCACAATTAGTACAAATTTAATTACTTGTAGAATGCATCTCTTGCAGCTACCATTGCCTTAAGGTTGGCAACTGGGGTGTCTGGTGCGATACCGCATCCTGGTGCAAGTACATCTACGCCTGCCTTAAGAGCAGTTGTGGCTGCTTCTGTTACTTTTTCAGGAGTGCCTGCGAGCAGAACGAATGGGCTTGATACATTACCGCAAATAGTTGCTTTTCCAGCTACCTTTGCCTTTGCGCCAGCCAGATCCTTTACTTTTTCTTCGATACTGATGGACACAAATCCACAGTCTGCCATGTCAGGGACAATTGCAGTAACGTCACCGCAGATATGGAGAATCATTGGAACCTTAACTCCTGCTGCAAACTTCTGGAGTATTGGCTTGAGGTCTGTCTTAAATGACTCTGGTGACATCAAGTCAGGAGAACATACTGGGTCTGGTACACTGATCACATCTGCACCAGCATCTGCCAGAGCATTTGCATATGCGATACATGCGTCAGTTGCAAAGTTCATTATAGTGTTGTATGAAGCCTTGTCCTTTATGGACCATTTCATGAACTTCTTGACACCGCAGAGGTCTGATGCAAGGGTGATTGGTCCTTCCATACCTGCAATCACTGGGATCTTTCCATCTGCTTTCTCCTTGAGGATCTTCATTGCTTCAAGTACAGCGGGTATTCTGCCCTGTGCAAGGAGGTTCTCAGGCATCTTCAGGTTTGCAACGCCGTCACTGTATGGGTGAGCTGTAACAGATGGCTGTCTGTTCTTAGTACCCATGTTGACCTCACAGCCCATTGCCTGTGCAAGAACTGTAAGACAGTATGGAGCCCTTACACCCTCAAGACCGCATACTTCATATGATGCGTATGCGAGTTCTGCCATGAGCTTTGCATCGCTGTGTGCCTCTGGCCATGCAGCGCCGGTTTTGTCCATAAGTTCAACAATAGCGCTCTGTGTTACAGTCAGTACTGGAACTTTATCGACTTCTTCACCTTTCAATGCTTTTAAAAACCTTTCCTTCATGTTTAAGTCGCTCATAGTTAATCCTTCTCTCCAATTAAAGAGTTAGTCACCTGAATTTGCAATACATCAAATATAAAACTATTGGGAATAACGTTTTATAGTGGATAAATTATATATTTCTACTCAAAAATTACAGTTTTTATCTATATTTACCTTTCTTTCTATCTCAAAAATAGAAGTATTTAAATATGGTCTCAATCCCAGAATTTCTTTGTTTTTGCATAGTTGCGTTCTGCTGCCATAATGTCTCTATAAAAGTCTTCTTCCTCCGCCCTATTCTTTTGTATGATGCGGGAAGCCGTTTCAGGCCCAACGCCTCTGGAAGCAAGGGCAATAACAGCCTTTTTACCATATGCACGCACAAAATTAGCATTTCTATATACTCTCCTCATGCGTTTCACCTCTTCATTTGAAGCAGAGCCAGCATGTTTTTTCATAAGTTTAATCTCTTCCTCTTCCCAGGGCTTGAGTGCAGCCACCATTTTCGATCCACACACAGGGCATACGATATCATCAGGCACATTCATGACTTTCCGGTGTGATGCCCATTTTTTACAATGAATGCAGAACAATATAATGTTATCATGCATAATGCGTTCCTTTAGAGCCATCACAATGGAACGATCAGCTTTTTCTGGAGCTACCAGGTCCCGTTTCATAGAGAATCCTGATGTACCTATTGGGGTTGGGCCACTTACTTCTATATGGTAAGTACCAGAAGCAATCAGGGACAGAACCTCACCGGCTTTTTCTACATCCAGCATATCATGCATGATCTCACGAATTACTTCGTCATACATGGAAGTGCCCTTGTATATCTCAAGTAGCTTCTTCATACTGATCCTGTCATAATCCAGATCTTTGCTTAATGCCCCGAACTTTCTGGCAACATGCACCATCTTCCATTTCATAAGAGATGTATTCTTGAGGGTCATCTCTATAACAGGTTCAATATGTTCAGGTGAGGTGCCAAGTATCATCGACCTTATATCCACAGGTTTGAGTCTTCTTGGTCCCTCTAATCGTATACGGTAAGGATCTATTTCCTGTGCCACGCTGCTACCGAAGCGTGCTGCAAGCAGGGTTGTCAGCACTTTACCTAGAGTCTCATTAGTATTATGGCCAAAACAAGCGTTTATGATCACTGCATTCTCATCAGTTTCGATGACCAATGTCTTGTCGTCAGGCACTTTAAGCCCGGATGAGACATGTTCTGCCACAAGAGCAATTACTTCTGAAGCACCTCCCATGTCGACATGGTATTTTCGCATAAGCTCCTCTGCGATCTCTTCTTCCGGGATATTCTGAAACAGTGAATCCCTTATGAATGCACGCAGTCTTCCAACTGCCTGAGCTACATCAAAAGGTACAGGTATTTCCTCTCCCACCCAACTGGGTATCTCGCCCTTTGCCTTTACAGGTTCAACTTTAATCCTGTCCCTTTCGGTGTCCATGTCTATGACTCGCCACATGTCACCTTTAGTGATGAACACAGCACCCGGAGTTGCGGAAGTTACAACAAAAGCTTCATCTAACATTCCCACTGGCCTACCGGAAACCATGTCGAAAACTTCATACTTTTTTTCATCTGGTATCATGGACAGGTTCTCATAATAGTACTGCCAGCTCTTGCGCCTTCTGCCCAGTACCCTTGAACCTTCTTCTCTCCACACCAGCCGATACTCTGTCACCTGTTCCACAACCCCTTCCAATTCCTGCAGGGTCAGGTCACGGAATGGGTATGCTCTTCTAAAGATCGAGTGTAGGCGTGAAATATCAAGTTCTCCGAAATCAAGTACCATGCCGGATATCTGGTTGGCCAGCACATCGAGAGCACCGGTTTGCACTGATATATTTTCAGCTTTTCCTTCAAGAGCATGCATTACTATCATCATGCTCTCTGCCACGTCATCCTGCCCTACTGCCAGAATGGTACCTCTGGACACTTCGTGTATCCTGTGTCCGGCACGTCCCACTCTTTGCAAAAGCCTTGAAACCTGCCGCGGAGATCCATATTGAACAACATGGTCCACCTTACCTATATCAATGCCAAGTTCCATGGAAGAAGTGCATATAAGACCTCTTAAGTCTCCTGCTTTGAAAGATTCTTCAGCTTCGATACGTGCTTCCACAGACAAAGATCCATGATGCACTCCTATTGACTCGTTCATTATCCTGAAACCCGATGCCAGTGCTTCGGCACTTTGTCGGGTGTTGACAAAGACAAGAGTTGACTCATGCTTTTGTACTATGTCTCGAATGCATCTGAGGTGGGAGGCGAACTCAATATCACATCCGATAAGCTGCGAGATGTCCATATCCTCTTCAGCTACATGCGGGCGTACTACGTCAAATTCCAGGAATTTGGACATGATAACCTGCAACACAACCACGTTTCTCTCTGATCCTGCAAGGAACCGTGCAACTTCATCTGGATTACCCACTGTGGCAGAAAGTCCCACTCTCTGGAATTCTCCTGCAAGCTCCACCAGCCTTTCAAGACCTACTGCAAGTTGCGCTCCTCTTTTTGAAGCTGCTAGTTCGTGTATCTCATCCACTACTACATGTTTCACATATCCCAGGCTTTCTCGCAGTAACTTACCTGTGAACATTGCCTGCAAAGTTTCAGGCGTGGTGATTAAAAAGTCAGGTGGTCTGCGTGATTGTTTCTGACGCTCGTTACGTGAAGTGTCTCCATGGCGGACCTGCACATCAATACCAAGCTCCTTGCCCCACCACTGTATGCGTGAAAGCATATCCCTGTTCAGTGCCCGAAGCGGTGTAATATATAGGGCTGATATTCCTTTCCTTTCTTCAAGGGATCGTGCTAGGATATGGTTAAAGATCGGCAATACGGCAGATTCTGTTTTACCGGAACCTGTAGGTGCTATAAGAAAAGTGTGTTCACCTTTTAATATATGAGGAAAGGCTTTTTCCTGGGGTTCCGTAGGTGCCTTGAATCCAAGTTTCATCAAGGTTTCCTGAATTCTCGGATCAAAAGTATCAAACAGGTTTCCAAAGCTCATTTGCGTTCCTTCCTTCTCACCTTGCGTTCTTTTTTCGGACCATGCAACTTTCGCACATGTTTCAAAAGCCCCAGCTTTGTACCATCCAGCAGGTAGAGTTCTGCATTATCAAGCTCCATTGCCCCCGATGAAAATATCGGACCCAACAGGTCATCTTCCAGCGACTCATTGAATGCAACGCCTCCGCACAACTCGTTGAAAGATGGCACAATGAACACTTTTGGATCTTTCCATTCCTCATTAAGATCAAGACTGCTATAATGTGATTGTAACACTTCTTTTTTTAACTTGGTGCGCACCCAGGCGGGTTCCACTACCACGTGGCCAAGTGGATCTGTAAATCTGATTGTCGGATGATTATGTGCTGTGATGATATATTCGGTTTTTAGCAGTTCAGGAGCAGGCCAGGTATGGCCATGAAAATAGCCTACACTATCTATGATCGCTCCTCTGGAAGAATGTAACTGTAAGTCTTTTCCTTCCGGAAGGAGAAATTCTATCCCTGCATCATGATTTCCAGGAAGAATGTCCACATGCACGTGTTCTGCAAGAGTTCTCAGGAAATAAGGAAGTTCATCTCTTTCCTGCCAGGAGATCTGAGGAACGTTATGTTTCACATCTCCCAGCAGTATAAGCCTTTCAGGTTGCACAGTTTGGATGTATCCTAAAATGCGGTCAAGGCCCATTTGCATGCGGCTGGGTATGGAAAAACCACTGGTATAGAGGTCCCACTCTATTCCCAGATGTATGTCTGCTATTACCAGAGACCTTACTTCATTTTCCACAACAAGTGCAGGCTCATTAAATATAGGTTCTATCTCGATTGCCATTCGTATATACTATTATTATAAGATGGATTTTTCTTTGAATATAGCAATAATGCATTTTAATATATGCCGGTATTCATTTATGAAGAAACCTTAAAACATATGAATGCTGTTAACGTACCAAAAGAAGGGCTTTTAAATGGTTCATCATTCAATGGAAGGAAGTCTTCAGTGTCCTATCAATCAGGCCAGGGTAACCGCTGGCATGAGCGTGGACGAACTGATACATGCGCTTGATGGCTGTGCTTTTGGAGCAGGCCGGATAGCCGATGCAGTTGATATATATCATGAGATGTTAAGTAACGGAAGCACCAGTTTCTTCGGTCTTGCCGGAGCCATGGTGCCAGCCGGCATGCGCGCCATTGTAGCTGATCTCATAAGGGATGGCTACATAGATGTACTTGTCACAACAGGTGCGAATATGGTGCATGAGGTTGTGGAATCCATGGGTCTGCACCATTATAAAGGTACAGAGCAAACCGACGATGTGGAACTCAAACATCAGGAGATAAACCGCATCTATGATGTGTTCCTGCCTGAACATCATTTTACTGATTTTGAAGAGAAGATGCAGGCAATATTTTCTGACATCGGTGATAAGACCATATCCATCAGGGAATTCATGACACATATTGGTAATAATATCGATGACAAGAATTCCATATTACGCACAGCGGCAGACATGAACGTACCTGTGTACTGTCCTGCGATACAGGATTCAATGATCGGGCTGCAGGCCTGGCTGTACAAACAGATGCATACTCTTAATGTGGATGCATTTGCTGATATGCGTGAGATAATCGATATTTGCTACGAAGCAAAAAACCCAGGTGCGTTGCTTATCGGTGGAGGAGTACCCAAGAACTATATTTTCCAGTCCATGCTCGTGACCCACCAGGAATTCGAGTATGCTATACAGCTTACCATGGACACTCCTGAAACAGGAGGTTTGAGCGGTGCCACACTTGATGAAGCGCGCTCATGGGGCAAGGTTAGTGAAAGTGCCCGTTCGGTCACTGTTCACTCTGATGCCACCATTACTCTGCCTTTGCTCGTAGCAGCTACAAGAAGCAGGCTTGCTAAAGATAATAAATAACATTTCAGGAAGTGATGTACGTGATAAAGGATACAAGACTCATACTTGCCCTGGATGTTACGGACCGGCAGCAGGCACTTAAAATATCCCAGAGCGTAAAAGGCCATGTAGATGCTATTAAAATTGGTTATCCTCTGGTCCTTGCAACAGGAAAAGATGTCATAGGTGAAATTGCAGAAATGGTGCCTGTAATCGCGGATTTCAAGGTCGCAGATATTCCTAATACTGACCGCCTCATCTGTGAACAGGTGTTCAGAGCTGGCGCAGATGCTGTAATAGTACATGCTTTTACCGGTTCTGACAGCCTTAAGACATGTGTGCAGGTTGCCGAAGAACATGGTAAAGAGGTCTATGTAGTTACTGAGATGAGTCACCCCGGAGCTCTGGATTTCATGCAGAAGGTTGCAGAAGATATGGCACAGATGGCCGCTAATGCAAAGGTTACAGGTGTAGTTGCACCAGCTACCCGTCCGGAGCGTGTTAAAAAGATCCGAAGTATTATAGGGGATGATATTGCCATTATATCTCCCGGTGTGGGGGCCCAGGGCGGAAGCGCTGCCGATACCATCAAAGCAGGAGCAGACTGGGTAATAGTGGGCAGGAGTATTTATCTTGCTGATGATCCAAGGCAGATGGCCATTAACATCGGATCAGAAATAAAAGATGCTTTGAAATAACCATAGTATAATGTGTGCCTGTGATGAGATCATTTTCTGAACAGTGATGAACCCTATGAGTCCTGAGGCACACAAATTATGCGTATATAGTTTAGCAGCAGGGAATTAATGCCTCTGTACTAATCTTTTTAAAAACAATCTTTTTTTTGTCTTAAGAGGCTACTTTTAACCGATTGTTTATATATGCTATACAAGACAATTTCTAAATACCGATTTTTTTAAAAATACATTGTGAATAAGTATGGGGAGTATGTATGTCGGAGTTTAACTCAGATCTTGGAGAGATGGCTTTCAAGTTGGGTATGCTAGTGCTCAAAACTGAAATATCTAAAAAAGAATCTGTGAAACTTATTCGTTCATTAGGAGGAGATAAAGAGGAGATAATATTCCTCCAGAAAATCAGCAAGTTTTGGAATCAACAGAATATTTTCGACCGACCAGATGGTCTTGCTGTAGTCACTAATTATCGCTTCGTTTTCCTCTCCAAAGTTAAAACAGTTTTAACAGTGACGGATTATTTGAGTTTTCCTTATGATGTTATACAGGATATAGAGGTCACTAAAGTCATGCACATTAGCCCGGCTATTCGATTTAAGGTAGATGGTAAGTTATATGTTTTTACTTTTTATTCGAATGCTGATGAAGTTCTTGAGGCGATAAATAAAGCAAGAAAACATATTAATTAAATTTTAATTTTGTAGGATACCCATTTCATCCGCTTCAGCCATCACACAAATGTCTGCTTGTGTTTATTGTACAACACATGGATGATTCCATCAGCAAGTCCCATTTGTGGCACGAACATTTCTGTGATGCCACTCCATTTCATCACTGAAAGGTATATTTTTGCTGCAGGGACTATCACATCTGCCCTGTCAGGTCTTATACCCAGCTCCGATATGCGCTGTTCAATGGGGAATGAACGGATGTAAGTATGCATCTTTTTCAGTTTATCGTATTCAAGAGGTGTCCCTTCCTTTGTTTTGGAGATACTGAAAAGAAAATTAATATTTCCTCCGCTGCCCACTGCTGATATTGGATGATAGCGGGAAGAAACATTCTTCACCCATAGTTTCATATCCTCCCAGTCCCTTCGGGTCACAAGTCCTTCATGTATGCGTATGCTTCCAATATCAAAAGACCTGGATTCCATTATTTTATTGTCATCAAAGACGAGTATTTCAGTACTGCCACCTCCAACATCTACATACATGTGGCATAAATTGTTTTTATTCTCAGCCAGTCTTTCCACATGGTTATAATAAATGATCTCAGCTTCTTTTTTTCCACTAATTATCGAGAGGTCAATACCGCTTTCCTTGTGTATTAGGTCAACTATTTCCCTGTTGTTGCTGGCTTCACGCATAGCTGACGTAGCGCATGCCATATAGTCTGCAGGCTCAAAGGCATCCATGAGATACTTGAAACCTATCATGGTCTTAACAAGCTGCTGTATCTTTTCTTCGGAGATCTTTTTGTGGGGAAATGCATCTTCACCTAAGCGTATAGGCATTCTGAACAGTGAAACTTTCTCATATACAGGTCGAACGCTTTCCTCTTCAACTTTTGCAAGCAAAAGCCTCACGGCATTTGAACCGACATCTATTGCAGCAAATTTCATTCCAGACCACTTCTTCCAGATGCTTTATTAGAAAATAACTTGTACAAGTCATCCTGTGCACGCCTTGCAGTGCTTTCACGTCTTCTTTTGACATATTTGTTGTCCAGTTCTTTATTTATAATGCGAGCTTTTGTATTATCAGCAAACTGAATTTCCATAAACTGCTTAAGTTCTTCCTGAATATACTTATCGTAGATGGGTACTGCCACCTCTACTCTCATATCAAGGTTTCGGACCATCCAGTCTGCAGAAGAAATGAAATATCTCTCATCTTCGCCGTTACAGAAAATGAATACTCTTGAATGTTCCAGGTACTTATCTACTATGCTTATAACCTGGATGTTCTCGCTGAGTCCTTTGACTCCGGGAACAAGAGAACATATACCCCTTATGATCATTCTGATCTTTACGCCTGCCTGGCTAGCTTCGTAAAGTTTTTCTATCATCCTGCGATCTACAAGGTTGTTCATCTTCAGGTATATATACGCCTGTTTACCATTTTTTGCATTCTTTATCTCTGCATTTATCAGCCTGTAGATCTTGTTGCGCATGTAATGGGGTGCAACTATAAGATGGTCATAATTGATATGTTTATATGTATGTTCAAAGAAATCAAAGAGATCCCTAATTTCTCCGGTTATTGCAGGGTTTGATGTAAGCAATGCGTGATCACTATAAACATGTGCTGTTGCCTCATTGAAATTTCCTGTGCCTATGCATGCATATGTTACAGGGATATCATTCTCTATTCTTGTGATCTTGCAGAGCTTGGCATGTACTTTAAGCCCAGGCACTCCATCTATAATGGTAGCACCTGCCTCTTCCAGTTTTTGTGTCCAGTAAATGTTGGCCATTTCATCGAAACGAGCCTGTAGTTCAATGACTACTGTTACAGATTTTCCATTCTTCACTGCATTAATAAGGGCATTTACCACGTTTGAGTTCTTTGCCACACGGTACAATGTCATTTTTATTGTCTTTACATTTGGATCAATAGCTGCTTCTCTGAGCAGGTCTATCATATGGTCAAAAGAATGGTATGGGTAACAGAGCATTACATCTTTGTTCCTTATAATGTCCAGAATGCTGCGATTAACTGGCAGTTCAGGATGCCTTATAGGTTTAATTCTTTCATATAACAGAGAGCCATTACCCACGTCCGGGAAATTAATGAAATCCCGTGCATTATGATATTTTCCACCAGACACTATATTCTCAAAGTTTTTCAGGTTCAAGCTATTAAGAATTATGTGGAGAAGGTCTTCAGGTATCTCTCTATCATATACAAATCTTACAGGCTCTCCTTTCTCTCTTTGTTTCAGACCTTCTGAGATCTTTTCAAAGAAGCTTTTCATCACATCATCATCGATGTCAAGCTCAGCATCCCTGGTAAGTTTGATGGTGTATGCGCTTATAGAGTCATAATCAAATATCGAGAAAATGTTTGATAGCCCAAAGCGGATTACATCGTCAAGCATAATTATGTACTGAGTGCCAGTTTTTGATGGCAGGGGTATATATCTCGGCAATACGTCGGCAGGTACTTCGATCAAAGCGTAGTTGAAATCCTGCGGGTCGAGGTATTTGTACATTGCCACTGCAAGATATATCACCTGGTTCTTAAGATAAGGGAACTTGCTGAGTTCCCTGAACATTATGGGTACAAGCCTGGGACGGACTTTGGAAATAAAATATTCCCTCACAAAATCCTCTTGCTCTGGGGTAAGTTCTGTTTCATCAATAATGAAAATATTTGCTTTTTTTAGTTCTTTTTCAACTTCTCGGAATGTCTCTTCGAATTTATCCCTAAGCTGTAATACTCTTTTATGGATCAGTTTCATTGTTTTCTTAGGGGAGTCTCCTATTATTTCGCTGGATTTTACACCTGCATCTATCATCCGGTGAACTGTGCCTACTCTCACACTAAAGAACTCGTCTTGGTTAGAGGAAAAAATGCCTAGGAACTTCAGTCGCTCCAGCAATGGCAATGAAGGATCTGCTGCCTCCTGCAATACTCTTTCATTAAAAGAAAGCCAGCTAATCTCACGGTTAACAAATTTGACTATTTTTTTGGCCATCTAAATCACAATATATAATTCAAGTTAAATTAAATTTTCCCATCCCTTATGTTCCAGAATTAAACACAAGTTCATGATATGTTAGCGTAACCAGATATTATCACAAAATATTGATGCATATATAATAACATTTTACACTTATTAACAATAGTCCTACATATATCTATATACTCTTTATATCAATGCAGGTTCGCTAAGGTCTTAATCCTCATACAGTGAAGCGATGACACCTGAAAACCGGATTCCAAAATTCTGGTCCATTATTTTCTCCCACAATTCTGGAAAAGTATCAAGTAATTCAGTGATGTTGTTCTTAAGATATCTCAGATAATTTTCAGTTCCAGGGTCCGATGGAGCTATTACATGTTCTTCCATTTCTTTGCTTCCTATAATACCCCATTTCCCATATTTCAAGTAATTCTCCAGTAACTCCGTCGCAACTACAGCGTCATGAATATCGCCAAGATTGTCCTGCAGTGCTTTGAGGTCCTTGACCAAGCTGTTTGTTTTATCTCCCAGGACTTCCTCGAAGAATTCTAAAGTGTATCTTAGTATCTTCACGTCTATGCGTAAAGCATGCAACATCTCATAGGAAGGTTCAGATTCATGTACAAGATCATCATATGCCCTCACCGCAGCAAGTTGCTTATATAATAGAGGGGGCAGCACATCCCTTACTCTGTGGGGCAGGGGTTTTCCATCCTTGTCTGTCAAGGATTCATCCCATTGTTCTTCTTTTTCCAGTACTTTTGTGAATTTTGTCTTGAACTTATCATACTTGCTGCTATCAAGATGCAGTAGCATAAGCCCCCTTGCTTTATCTCTCTCTATCAAAAGAGTATTAATAAGTTCGTCAAGTTCTGACTGCCTCTCGTCTGGCAGCGAATCGATATATTTTAGTATCCTTTCCATGAACACATCCAGATCTCTCACGGATCCAAGTGACTTACGTGTTGTTTTAATGCTCCTGAAAAAGGGTTTCATTACATCCATGTCCAGATGGCCATTGAATACCTGCAATACAGAACGCATACGCATGGCTGCCACCCTCATGTCATGCAGCTCTTCTATATCTTTGCCCAGCATTGTGCCGCGTTCATGTTTAAGCATTCTTCCAAAATGAAATCTCAATATCTTATGGGCAGCTTCACGCATGTGGTCGTCTTTTTTGATATCAGTTCTTTTCATTACATGGAAGGTTTTGACATTTATTACAGGAGTGCTTTCCTCTGGAATATTGTCAGTAGTTGTTATAAGGTCATCTACATTATCCCCTGCTTCTAGGGTCAGATCCGTCATTGTTTCTGGGAAAGTTGTTTCTGGAACACTCTCTGTCGCTGATTCCACTGTACAGTTTTTATCTTTTTCTGTTTCATCTATTATGATCTCAACATCGCCCAAATATATCTCTTTTTCAGCACCTGTAGAGCTCCACTCTGAAAATTCGTTTGTTGGATTAATTATCTGGGAGATCATCATACTGCTAAGAGCTGCTGTTAATTGACTTTCTCCGGAAAACATAGTGTTTTCCCTGTCAATGTTCTCCGTCTCTGGCTCACACTGAGCAGGAACTGGATTATTTCCGGACTCTTGGAATATCATATTTGACAATAGGAAAAGAGTCCCTAAAGCATGAGCAACCATTACATATGCCACTTCAGGATAAAACCAGTTATCTGGATAAAGCAAAATAAAACCAAGAATGCCTGAAGCAGATAGCATAGAACCAGTTGACAATATAACTATCTTGTTTATCTTCCCAGGAAATAGCAGAGTCATCCCCAATAGCATAAACATAACACCTGCTCCTACAAACCCTACAGCCAAGAATATCTGGCCAGGTCCTGAGAATCGGTTAATACTTTTGAAAACCGTATATATTATTGCAAATGCTATGCAGATGAAGCCTATAATGCTCATTAAAAGCATAGGTTTCTTTGAAATGCTATCCCCTCATGATCCATAGGTAATCGTATGTTTCCTGATAAATAAAGTTTTGTGCATAGATCGAAATGAAGAAACTTAGGCACGTGCATTTCTTCAAGGCTTAAGGCTCTTAAGCTTCCTTAAAGTGCCCTGTATTATTTTCTTCTGCATCTCAAGCCGTTTTATTTCTCCTTTTAACATGCGGCTTTGAGGAGTAGAATCTTTGTGTTTTTTCATTTTCTTTTGGAATGATCTGATGTTTGTTTCCACATCCTGTTTCACTTTTTCCCTGTCCTTCAGTATAGCATTTACTGGGCATACTTTCACGCATTTTCCGCAATATATGCAAATGTGGTCATCAATGACTGCTTTGCCCTTGGACATAGAAATAGCATCCACAGGACATCGTTTAACACACTTCTTACAGGAAATGCACTTCTTCTTCAAAATCCAGGGCATATGGTGTACCTCTTACTTCTAGGGGGTCTGCAAAGGAAATATCTTCAATTCATATATGTTGTGTAATTGGTCTTTTACTTTTTCCCCTATGTGATACCTCAAAAAAATAAAAATCTGCTGAGGATATATTATATATGGGGTCTAATTCATATTCTCTTTTACATAAGTAAAGAGAAGGCACCATGCAAACAGTGGACTTAATTAATCAATTTGGATTTGATCCGTTTCTGGTAGGTTTCTTTGAGAAACTGGGTGTTTCTTTGATGATAGGAATACTAATAGGCATAGAACGTGAGCATTGGAGAACAAGTAAAAAGATCTATGCAGGTGTCCGAACTTTTACTATTACATGTCTTATTGGGATGCTTGCCACATTCATGCAGCCTTATGTTTCTTTTGATATTCTGCTTATAACTACTGTTTTTATGGTCTTTTCCTGCATTCTTATAGTATACGCAGTGAATGTAGTTTATGGGCGTTCAGGACTTACCAGTGCTATTGCACTCTTTTTCACATATCTTTTGGGTGTTCTGGTCGGTATTGGCATGTTCCTTGTTCCAATTGTCTCTGCTGTTGTTCTAACTTTTGTGCTGATCGAGAAAAAACCATTACATTCATTGGCAGAGCATTTATCCGAGGGTGACATCGCAGGTGCTTTGAAGTTTCTGGCAGTTGTTTTTGCATTATATCCTCTGGTACCAAGTGAACCGTTATATGATGTACTCTATCTCAAATCAGCTATACTCATTGTTGTCCTTGTATCCTCTATTAGTTTTGTGAACTACCTTTCTCTAAAAAAGATGGGTTCCAAGGGGGGAATCGCTTATTCCGGTCTTTTGGGTGGTCTGGTAAGCAGTGAAGCTACTATCGTAGCACTGGCTAACATCTCACGCAGAAGGGTCCACCTTACTGAAAATGTGTACATAGGCTCTATGCTTGCTGTTATATCCATGTTCATCAGGGATGTCGTGATCGCTGTAATAGTAGACACCAGCGGAAAAACTGCACTTCTTATGCTCCCTCCCTTCTTATTAATGGGATTTATCACGATTATGCTTGTCTTGTTTGAAAGGCAGAAAATGGAAGTTACTGAGGAGACACTTGAAATTGGATCTCCTTTTGCCCTTGGACCTGCTTTTAAGTTTGGTTTGGTATTTTCATTATTTCTGTTACTTGCAAATACAGCCAATACTTTTGCAGGACCAGTAGGTACTTACGCTACAGCTTTGGGGGGCATAGTGAGCAGCGCAGCAGTTACTGCATCAGTAGCATCTCTTGCACTAGGGGGAAATATCTCTTATCAAACAGCCGCTGAAACTGCAGTAATGGCAAGCATCATAAGCACACTGACAAAACCGGTGTTCATTAAAGTAACAGGGTCTAAGGAGTTGTTCAGCAGGTCTCTGCGACCATTTATTTTAATAGTCATTATCGGTAGCCTTGCTCTTATAGTTTGGAGCATGCTCCAGCATGGCTTAATATTAAGGTAAATTGAGAGTTTTAAGAGTGGTCTAAATGCTTGAGAGTGTTGATCTATCGTTGCGTATGAGCAAGGGGGAATATAAGGCCCAGATAGAAGACCTATACATTCGTATAGGGGAACTGCAGCGAAAGGCTTGGAAAATGAATATACCAATCATCATTGTGTTCGAAGGGTGGCATGCCTCTGGAATGGATAGTATTATCAATCGCTGTATGTTAGCATTTAATCCAATGGGCTTAAGGTTCCATGTGATAGTAAAACCTACTGAAGAAGAATCTAAGAAGCCGAAATTCTGGAGGTTCTGGCAAAAAATACCGGCATATGGGAAAATCGCTATATTTGAAAGAAGCTGGTATAGCCGGAGCATAATTGAATCTTTTGATAAAAGATCAAGGTATAATGAATTGGATTATTACGTAAAAGAGATAAACAAATTTGAAAGGCAGCTTACAGATGATGGATATCTTCTTATGAAATTCTTCATGCACGTCAGTCAAGAAGAGCAAGCTAAAAGACTTAAGTTATATGAAAAAAAAGGTATACCAATTTCTGTTGTCAGTGAAGAATTAGATTATGAGAACGAGTACAAATGCTATTTCACTTTGGTAGATGAAATGATCCAAAAAACTCATTCATCGCATTCTCCTTGGACAATAGTGGAAGCAGAAAACCTTAATTACGCAACTATCAAAACCCTCTCTACAATCCTTGTTACAATGGAAAGCTATATTATAAGCAGATTAAAAAGTAACATCTCACTACTTGTTTCAAAAAGTATCGCTGATTTTATCTCATCTTCAAATGGACTATTAAATGCAGATCTTTCTTTGATGATAGAAGACGAAAGATATGAACGAGAAAAGGATCTCTATCAAAAAATACTTGGTGAACTTCAATATGAACTTTTTCAGGAAAAAAGACCTCTAATGGTTGTCTTTGAAGGCTGGGATGCTGCAGGTAAAGGTGGAAACATAAGGCGTATAGCTGAGAAACTTGACCCACGGCTTTACAAGGTTGAACCTATTGGAGTTCCCAACGATTATGAAAAGAGCCATCATTATTTGTGGCGCTTTTACAGGAGAGTGCCTGATGCTGGTCACATCACCATATTCGACAGGAGTTGGTACGGAAGGGTTCTTGTAGAACGGGTGGAGAATTTTTGTCAGGAAGAACGATGGCAACAGGCATATGAGGAGATCAATGAATTTGAAGAAACTCTTACTGATTTTGGAACAATAATTGTGAAATTCTGGTTGCATATCGATAAGGAAGAGCAACTTAGAAGGTTTCAGGACAGGGAAAGTATTCCTGAAAAACAATGGAAGATCACTCCCGACGATTGGAGAAACAGAGAGAAATGGGATGATTATCTCAAAGCACTTGACGAGATGCTCTTAAAGACAGATACTAAATATGCTCCCTGGACAGTAGTGGAGTCTAACGATAAAAGATATTCCAGGATAAAGACTTTAAGTACATTGGTAGGTGCCATCGAAAAGCACCTACGGTAAAATCTCGGTATCAGCTTTCTGCTTTAAAATCTATCATCTGATCAAAGATCAAACGCCATAGGTCGCTTTTTGTGTCTGCTCTGTCAGCATCAATAGTGGCTCCTTGCCCTTTGATTAGTATCGTCACATTGTAATCTTTTACAAAAATTTTATGTAAATCGGAATGCATGCGACTGTAATCCATGCCATCTGCAATGCGTATGAGAGCTGCTATTTTAAGAACATTCTTTTGCATTTCTTCCGGCAGCTTTCCAAAGGTTTTAGTCCTTAATTTATCCAGTCTTTTTGCAGTTATTTTTTTCTTATGCAGAAAGGTTGTCCACACTGCAAAAGGCCAGAATTTCTCTGGTAATTCACTAGGTGGAGAATGCATCAGAATGTCTCTGCCAGCTTTATGATGGTCCTGCACATCTTGATATATTCCTATATCATGTACAAGGGAGCATATCCATATTACACGCCGATACTCATCCCCTAAACCATGTATAGCTTTGAGTTCATCAAAAAGCTTGAGTGCATTCTCCGTTACTTTCCGGGCATGCTCCCTTTCTATATGGTACTTCTCAAAAAGGATTTGTATGGCCATAGGTGTGGCATCAGGTTCTTTTTTGGTTACAAGCTCGTTGTCAGCTCCATTAAGTAACATGATACCATGTTCAAACTTTGAAAGACTGCCAGGAATGAGGCCAAATTCTTCTTTTAATAAAATTACAAGAGTTTCCAGTTCATTCTGATCCACACCTGGTAACAGCTCTACCTCGATTTCCTGATATGCTTTGTCTTTTCCTGTAACACTGATCTTTACATCATCGAGGCTAAGTTCAGCAACCTCTTTCTCTCTATCTATATCGAATATTTTCCTATTATTTCTCAAATGGCTTACATTAAACAATGGAACTAGAGAGTTTTTTCCCACGATCTGTGAAAGAAAGTTTTTCATCTCTGATTCTTCCCACTTTTCAAGAGGCATATCATGGGTAAGAGTACATTCCATCTCTTCTCTTCGCCTTATGCCATCTTTTCCGGCACCTCCCAGGGATTTGAGAGTATAAACAATACTTTGTCCTTTTTCTCTCCGCCTTAGATAATATCCTTCATACATGATTATCATGTCTGATGTATCCAGATATGTATCTTCTAATTCATTCTTGATTGGAATATCAAGTCTGAACTGACCGATAGTTGGAGTATTTAGAAAAAGATTAAATGTGTCCTTATCTGGAACGGAGAATTTAGCTTCTATTTCCATCTGTACCATAAAATAATCTGTTTATTGGTATTTAGCATTTTTTGAAAAAAACAAACTGATAAGAATTAGGTACTTAAAAAATGACAACACAGGGATAAAACCCTGTGTTATACTTAAACGAATTGAGTCAGTTGTTCTGTCTCATAGTCGGAAAGGACATTTCTCAGGTCCAGCAGGATGAGCAAGCGGTCATCGAGCTTTCCAACTCCTTGCATATAGTTGGAGGACACACCAGATCTTATTATATCTGGTGCAGCATCTACACTGGAACTGGGAATACGCAGTACTTCACTTACGGAATCCACCATCATGCCGATAATCTGATTTTCCAGTTCCACGACAATAACCTTATATTCATCGTTCTTATCGCAAGACTGGATGTCGAATTTCTTTCCAAGGCTGATCACAACTATGATCCTTCCCCTCAGATTGATTACACCTGCTACATATTCAGGAGCTTGGGGTATGACTGTTATCGCAGGCATTTTTATTATCTCCTGCACTGCCATAATATCTACTCCAAACTCTTCCTCTCCTAGCCGGAATATCACAAGCTGCAGAAGGTCACTGTCAGCTTGTTTAGCCATTTGAGTTTTTTGCATGAGAGTGTTCATTCGTTATCCCTTCATTTTTAAATATGCGTAGACCGAGAGCTAGCGGAGCTGCAAAGTGCCTGTTTCTTTTGTGTATATCCACTCGTTTTTCTTTGAGCAGCGTGCCCGGAAATCTCTTCTCCCTTCCGGGAACTATTTTTAGGTTCTGAATCGGTATTGTCCAGAACGAATTTCTTCACAACAGACATCATGTTGTTTGCCACTAATGCCAATTGTTCTGCTGATTTCGCAAGCTCCTGCATACCTGCAGTCTGCTCCTCAACTGCCGCTGATGCCTCCTCGGTACCTGCCGCTGATTCTTCGGAAATAGTAGACACTTCTTCTATAGAGGCTGTGATCTCTTCTATAGATGCTGATTGTTCCTGAGCTGCTGCAGCAATCTCCTGGACCATCATTGCTATCTCGTTTCCTCCCTCTACAACTTTTTCCATACTTGAGGTAGCTTCGTTCATAGCGGCAGAACCTTTTGCGACTTCTTCAGAGCTTCTGTTGATGGAGGTAACTGCATTACTTGTACCTTCCTGTATGTCATGGATAAGACCTGCAATTTGTTTGGCAGCATTACCCGAATCTTCAGCCAGCTTGCGGACTTCGTCTGCAACCACTGCAAAACCACGACCGTGTTCGCCTGCACGTGCTGCTTCTATGGCAGCGTTAAGAGCAAGCAGGTTTGTCTGATCTGCAATGCTTGTTATCAGGCTTACTATTTCGCTAATCTGGCTTGATTTCTTGTCCAATTCCTTGATCACATTTCCAGCTTCTGCTTCAGCCTTTTGAATGGCTCCCATCTTCACAATGAGTTCCCCGGCCGATTTGCGCATTACTTTAATCATTTCGTTGGACTGGGCGGCTGTCTCTGCAGCTTTTTGTGAATTGGAAGCAACCTCTTGCACGGTCTTGGTCATGTCAACCATTGCCCTAGATACGTCGCTGGTCTTAGCTGCTTGGTCCTGCGCACCTTTTGATATTTCGCCCACTGTTTCAGCTATCTGATTTGATGCAGCTGTCATTTCTTCACTGGAAGCAGACATGGATTCTGCTGTGGTGGATACATTATTACCACCTTCACTAACGAGTGCTACAATCTCATTGAGTGAAAGCCTGCAGTTCTCTATACCGTCGGTGATGCTCTTAAAGTCTCCAACACCTTCAACTTCCACTCTGCGTGTGAGGTCATTATTAGATATTGCACTCAGCACCTCGCTGGAATCATTTATCAGTGCCTGTATGCTATCACCAAACTGATTCAGTGTATCGGCCAGGTTCCTGAAATCACCCTGAACCTCAATATCCATCCTTGTGGACAGATCACCTGCTGCATAGGAATCTACCACTTTTGCTGCTGCATTTAGAGGCTCTATGACTGCATCCAATGTATCATTGACACCTTTTACTATAGCTCTATATTCTCCCTGATGTTTCGATGCATCTGCCCTTGTTGCCAACTTTCCTTCGACTGCAGCTTTTGAGAGCATATTTGCATCAGTAATCATTGCTCCAACGGCTGACTTCACCTTTGTCAGGTTGTCATTTATTTTCACAAAGTTTGCCTTTGTTTCTTTTGTATACTCGTTGGCTTCGGCAATGTTCATATTCATTTCAAGGTTTCCTCTTGCCAGCAGGTCAAGATTTGCTGATAAGCGGTCTACTTCTACATTTGTATAGTCCCTAGTCTCCAATATGGCCGTGAGATCTGTTACAGTTTCAACATAACCTATCTTTTCGCCTCTTCTATTCTTCAGGTAAGCTGTATCCTGCTTGCACCTCAAACCACACCAATCGAAGTAGCTCTGGTTTATTCCCTTATGCAGCTGTTTTATACCGCAACCTTCTTTGTTACAAATATTCGCATTTGCTGAGCTACAAGGCATTCCTTTTGCTTCGCTTCTATCACTAACAGTGCCTGAGTCTGTCATTAGTTTCTCAAATGCTTTGTTCAAGAATACCCAGTTCATATCGTTATCTATTACATGAATTGGGAACGGTACTGCATCTATTATAGCCTCGTACCAATCTGTTTTATCCACTACAGTGTCAAGAGTTTCGTTAACTCCTTCAACTATATCTCTATACTTGCCCTGATGCTTAGTCACATCTGCTCTAGTATCAAAGTTGCCTTCTGTTGCAGCCTTTGAGAGCATAAGAGAATCATCCACTAGCCTCTGTATGTTCTCCATCATCTTGACACAAGCAGGGATCAACTGGTCATTAGCGGAAAGCCTGCCTATTTTTTTGTATTGTTCCATTTCATGGAGGTCGCCGGCTGCCACATTTATAAAGGCGTTCTGCACATTGATTATTTTCTGTCTGAGTTCATTTGTAGCTTTTGCGACATCTGCAAATATTCCCTGATAATGGCCTTCTACTTTTAGTGTACAATCATTCACTGCCAGAGTTTGCATTACTTTGTCACTTTCTACAAGTCCACCCAGGCCATCGATACATGCATTAATGTTATTCTTGATCTCGTTAAAGTCACCTTTGTATTCATCCGTGATCTTTTGCGGGATTTCTCCTCTTGAGATAATGGCAACCTTGTCAGCAGCAACATTTAGTGGATCAACTAGTGCATCCATTGAATAGTTTACAGCTTTGACAGCTTCTTCGAATTTACCCTTGAATCTGGTAGCATCAACCCTGTGATCGAGTCTGCCTTCTTCGGTAGCCTTTCCCAATGCAAGGAATTCATCAGTCAGGCTCAGTACATTTTCCATCAGCTTTATGGTATTTGGCAACAATTCATCATTAACAGATCTCTTTCCTGCTTTCTTATAGCGTTCAAGGTCACTGAAATCGCCTCTTGCCATGAACTCAAAGGTACGGGTGATATTTACAAGGCGGGCACGTGTCTCGTTAACTGCAGCAGCATTTTCCGCAAATATGCCTTGGTATTTATTGTCAGCCATAGTTGCGCTGTGGTCGTTGACAGCCAGTTTCTTTAGCACATCGGTGCTCTCCTGCATAGGTCCTGCAACGGCATCAAGTGTCTGGTTCAATGATGAGATGATTACTTTATATTTTCCTTCATGCTTTGATTCATCTGCGCGTACCTTTAGATCACCTGCAATTCCTGCCTGAGCAATTTTGTGTGTATCTTCAAGGAGATTATTAATCGCAGCTACGCAGTTGTTGAGGTTATTCTTCATATCACCATAGGCGCCTTTATACTCCTTTGTGATGGTTGGTGGTATATCTCCATGAGAGATCCTGTTCATGTATTTCATTGCTGCTTGAAAGGGGTCAACTATAGAGTTCATGCATTCATTCATGCCCTCTACTATCTTCAGATAGTTGCCGGAATAGCCAGTTGTATCGACCCTGGCATCCAGTTGACCATTAACAATGGAATTCGACATATCTACTATTTTGTTTGTGATTTCCATCTCTTTGCTCATATCGGAGATGAACTCAACAGCACCTACAATTTCTCCGGAGGCATCTTTTATAGGAGCGGCTGTATAGCGGATCGCACAATTATTTGAGCCTCCTTTAGCAATTGTCTCTCCTGTAATGGTTTCACCATTTTTCATTGCTATAGCAGATTTGCATTTTTCAGTGTTGCAATGGCCTGTCTTGAACAGTTCAAAGCATTTTTTTCCATGACATTTGTCCACAGTTTGGCCGGTGAAGTTAGCTGCAGCTTTATTAATATAAATTATATTGAAGTCTTTGTCCATGCTTACAATAGGCATCGGAACATTGTCCAGGATGTTCGTGCGCTTGAACATCTCGCACATCATCTTATTGATGGAAGCTGCAAGTTCTTCGTGTTTTGGGTCCTTTTTGGAGTCAATTCTTACCGTTAGGTCTCCATTGTTAGCGTGTTCTACTACGCTAGATATTTCGTCAATCATTTTCCAGTCTTTATCGGCCGCAGATTTCCACATTTTTGAGACATCTTCCAACATTCTACATCACACTCTATATTTGTTTATTTTTCTAACAGTTAAAGTATATTAAAAGCAACGAATAAACAAAAAAGAATCTTTGAATATATAAATATAACGTGTATACAAATACAATTGATATATCCTCAAAAATAGCAAAAATCAAGGAAAATACCTCTCTCTACTTGAATATGAATAAAAATCAGTTTACTCTCTTTTGTATACTGATTCTAAGCTTAATATTTACTTTAAGATGTACATCTCTTAATTACAGTAGCAAACGATTCTAAATGCATATTTACTCCTTTTTTGTTCATCTAGCGGCATATTAAAACCAGAGAACCAGAAACTAAATATGATACCATGAAGTATTAAGTACAATTTTAGCTTGAGCTACACACAAATATCGCTCATCACATTTATCAGATTTAATTTATTTATGTCCCAGAGGTGTCACATGAAAGTAAAAATAACAGAGACCGTCCTGCGAGATGCACACCAATCGCTCATCGCTACCCGTATGCGCACCCGCAATATGCTTCCTATTATGGAGAAGTTGGATCAGGTGGGTTACTACTCCCTTGAGATGTGGGGAGGTGCAACATTTGATACCTGTATCCGATACCTAAATGAAGATCCGTGGGATAGGCTAAAGGCACTCAAAAAGGAAATGCATGATACATATGCTCAGATGTTGCTTCGGGGACAGAATCTTGTGGGCTACAGACATTATTCGGATGATGTTGTTGAAAAGTTCGTACAAAAGTCCTATGAAAATGGTATCGATATTTTCAGAATATTTGATGCTGTCAACGATATCCGCAATATGGAAAAAGCTATATCAGTAGCTAAGAAGCAAGGTGCACATGTTCAGGGTACGATATGTTATACTACAAGCCCGGTCCATACAATAGAAAAATATGTAGAATTTGCAAGAGATCTTGCTGAGCATGATTGTGATTCATTGTGCATTAAGGATATGGCAGGTTTGATTTCTCCTCACCAGGCCTATGAACTCGTAAAGGCTATCAAAAAAGAAGTAAACTTGCCATTAGATCTCCATTCCCACTGTACTTCCGGTATGGCTCCCATGAGCTATATGGCAGCATGCAGAGCTGGTGTGGATATTCTGGATACAGCTGTTTCTCCTCTTGCGTGGGGAACCTCACAGCCACCTACTGAGTCCATTGTGGCTGCCCTGGCAGAAACAGATCGTGCTACAGGTCTTGATATAGAACTAATAGCAGAGGTAGCGGAATATTTCAAGGAAATAAAGGATGAGTTGAGATGTGTCCTTAATCCAATATCAGAACAAATTGATACCAATGTGCTGATATACCAGATACCAGGTGGGATGCTTTCTAACTTTGTATCTCAGTTGAAAGAACAGAATGCTCTAGACAAGTACAATGATGTGCTCAAGGAAGTACCACGGGTTCGTGCAGAACTGGGTTATCCTCCTCTTGTAACTCCTACAAGCCAGATAGTCGGCACTCAGGCAGTACTTAATGTGCTAATGGGTGAACGTTACAAAGTGATCCCAAAAGAGGTAAAGGACTATGCACGCGGACTGTATGGCAAACCTCCTCAGAAGATCGATTCGGACATTATGGTAAAGCTTATACAAGACGAAGAACCCATTACCTGTCGTCCGGCTGACCTGCTTGAACCTGAGTATGAAAAGATGAAAGCTCAGGCTGAGAAACTTAGACTGGTTAAGAAGGAAGAGGATGTTCTTACTTATATCTTATATCCTGCTATAGCACCTGCGTTTTTGAGGGGTGAAACAAAGGAAGAAGAACTCGTACCTGTTAGAACAGAAACTCATCCATGTGCAGTTCCCTGTTCTCAGAATATCCCCACTGAATTTAAGGTAGAAATAGATGGGGATGTATTTAATGTGAAGGTCCATCCCATAGATGGGTCCCTAGATGTTACAGAAGAGCCAGAGAAACCCTCCGCAAAATCTGTTCCAGGCGCAGTTACAAGTCATATGCAGGGTATGGTACTTTCCATCAAGGTTTGTGTAGGGGATTCTGTGGAGGAAGGGGATACAATATGTGTCATAGAAGCCATGAAAATGGAAAATGCAATACACGCACCTCACAGTGGAATAGTCAAAGAGATATTCTTCGGTGAAGGGGATTCAGTTTCCTCCGGAGATGTATTGATGTCTATTGAATGAGGTAGGTTTCATGTTCAATAAAGTACTCATTGCAAACAGAGGTGAGATAGCCATTAGGGCAATGCGCGCCTGCAGAGAACTGGGCGTGAAGACAGTTGCTGTATATTCTGAAGCAGATAAGAATGCCCTCTTTGCAAAATATGCTGATGAAGCATATCTTATAGGCCCTGCACCTTCAAGTCAGAGTTATCTCAATATGGAGAAAATACTTGATGTGGCTGAAAAGACAGGTTCCGAGGCTATCCATCCTGGCTATGGTTTCCTCTCAGAGAATCCTGTATTTGCATCCAAATGTGAGGAAGCAGGAGTTGTTTTCATAGGCCCTCCAGCCGATGTCATCAAAAAGATGGGTAGTAAGATAGAAGCCCGTAAAACTATGAGTAAGGCAGGAGTTCCTGTAGTTCCTGGTACGGAAAATGCTATATCTGATCTGGACGAGGCGGCAGAGGTTGCAGAAGATATCGGTTATCCTGTCATAATTAAGGCATCTGCAGGTGGCGGAGGCATCGGAATGAAGATAGTCCATTCCAGAGAGGAATTTGCAAATGCTATCACTTCCATTCAGTCCGTTGCAAAGTCTGCATTTGGTGATCCAACTGTATTTATAGAGAAATATTTGGATGAACCCAGGCATATAGAGTTCCAGCTACTTTCTGACAAGCACGGGAATACGGTGCACTGTAATGAGAGGGAATGTTCCATACAACGCAGGCATCAAAAACTGATCGAAGAAGCTCCTTCTCCTATTATTACCGAGGAGATGCGTGAACTGATGGGGGAAGCAGCGGTCAAAGGAGCTAAGTCCATAGGTTATGAAAGCGCAGGTACTATGGAGTTTCTGTACTCCAAAGGTCAATTTTATTTCCTTGAAATGAACACACGCTTGCAGGTAGAGCATACAATAACTGAGCTTATTACCGGCCTTGATCTTGCTAAAAAGCAGCTATATATTGCTGCAGGTGAAGAACTTGCATATTCCCAGGAGGATATTCCTCTTAGAGGCTGGGCAATAGAATGCAGAATCAATGCTGAAGATCCATTGAATGATTTTGCTCCATCTCCCGGAAAGATCCGCAGGTATCGTTCTTCCGGAGGGCCGGGCGTGCGTGTTGATAGCGGTGTGCATATGGGATATACTATTTCTCCATATTATGATTCCATGATCTCAAAGCTAAGTGTATGGGCCCCTTCACGCATAGAAGCCATACACAGAATGGACAGAGCACTTTATGAATATGTAGTGGTTGGTGTAACTACTAATATCCCATTCCATAAAGCTGTTATAAGGCACGATCAGTTCATCAAAGGCAATCTTACAACTCATTTCATTGAAGATAATTCCATCATTGAGCATGTGAAAAGGGTAGTGAAGGAAGATTCAGAGAAAGGAGCTACACTTGCATCTGCACTTGAGAACAAGCCTACAAAGGTAGCTGCTGTGACTGCAGCTGTAGAGTCATACATGCAGGCAGCGAAGAAACAATCTGGTAAAGAGTGATTTCATATAGATGTTTATTGGCGGGATAAAGTGAATAATATAGCTGAGATCATGCGGATTTTAAAAGAAGCTGACGGGAAGCCGGTTTCAGGAGAGGATCTTGGAGAACGGTTAGGAATTTCCAGGGCTATGGTGTGGAAATACATAAGTTCCTTGAAAGAAGGGGGCTATGAAATTGAATCTTCGCCTAAAACCGGTTATGTGCTAAAAGTTGTTCCTGACATGCTTTACCCTGAAGAGATCAAAAGTGGATTGAATACTACATTGATAGGTAATGAGATCCTTTATTTTGCAGAGCTGGAGTCTACTAACAATTTTGCCAAGGAAATGGCAAAGGAAGCAGAAGAAGGGACAGTAGTGATTGCTGAGGTTCAGAAAAAAGGTAGAGGCCGGCTGGGAAGGAACTGGCAGTCACCAAAAGGAGGTATCAACCTTTCTGTCATACTTAAACCAAACGTCCCCCTTGATCATGCAGCAAGGCTGACTCTTATGACCGGACTTGCTGTAGCAAATACCATTCGTTCTCTTGGAGTGGATGCCCGTATCAAATGGCCCAATGATATATTTGTAAATGAAAAAAAAGTATGTGGTATACTCACAGAAGTAGATGCGGAAATGGAACAGATCGATTACGTTATCATTGGAATAGGTATAAATGCCAATGTTAATATCGAAGAATTCCCGCCGGGAATACGTGAAAATGCTACAAGTCTCAAGAAAGAACTTGGTGCTGAGGTTAATAGAGTTGAATTCGTGCAGAATTTATTGTATGAACTCGAACAGCAGTATATAAAGTTCAAGACACAGGAATTCTCCGCAATACTAAGTGAGTGGATAAATCTGTCTGACACTATTGGTAAAGATGTCACAATTATGACACCTTCACGAATGATAGAAGGCAAAGCTGTAGGCATCACTGACACAGGGGCTATTTCGGTCAGAACAAAAGATGGAAAAAGGGTAAACCTTATTGCCGGTAGATGTGTTTATACACGTACTAGATGAAGGCTTTATCCACGTGGATAGACAAACGTCTATCTTCACTATTTATATTACTATTTCTTGTTCTACTTACATCGATAGCTCTGGTTTTGCCTGCTCAGTCAGTGGTGATAGTAGAAGATGTACTTGTAAATGATTCAAGCATATATCTTGTTACAGGAAACTCTTGGCATTTTTATCAGGGATATAATCTTTCCATAAAAGGCGTAAATCAGGAAGCTGACAGTGTATGGCTTGAGTTATCATTGGGAAATAAGATATTAAAAACCCAGGTTCTTGGCGAAGGAAATAATTTCACCTATCAGAAGAATAACAGAACGATACTCAATATTACTGTAAATACTATTTATGCAGGTGATGGAGAAGAACTAGTTACTTTTGCACCAGTGTTTCAATATATGGATGTAGAATTACCTGCACCTATCATACCAGAAGATGAAATTGATGACGAACAGAATAATAGTCTGATAGATGATATTTCAATAGGAACCAATCAAATAGAAGGCTTCACATTAGTTACTGCCATTCCAGTTTCTATAATTGCTGCTGTTTTGATCTCGATACTTGGAAAAAAAAGTAATTAAAAGAAATGGGACCTTACAGTTCGAGGTCTCCATTCTCCATAAGCACTTTTAAGTCTTGAAGACTCATCTTTCCAGTTTTTTCCAGCTTTTCTTTAGCAACTATCCTTTGTTCCTGCTGTTTCTTTTCATCCTTTACAAGCTGGATATCGTTCAACTTCTCAAGGTAACCGTTTAGTTCATCTCTAAGCAGTGAGATTCTTTGCTTAAGAGGGTCTATTCTGGCCCTTAATGGCTCTGTAACCCCAAATTTTTCTTTTATTTGGGCATGACAGAGATCTGCATCTTTGCGCACCTCATCTATTTTTTTGTAAAGATCTATCATTTCTGTATGGTGTTGTTGTGAGACATCAGCAAGTTCCTTTATAGTAGAACCTATGTTCTCTCCTGTACCAGGCTGTTGGGACATTGTAGAGTCATAAGTTTCCTGTATCTTTTTGTGTACTTCGTCTGCTTGCATCGCAGCTCTAAGGCGCTCATCAAGCTGAAGCAGCCTTCCAAATACATCTATCTCATGCTGTAGAGGAACATCTGCATTAAGGAAGGTATCAAGCTCTGCAAAATAAGCTTTTGATATAATATCCACAGTTCCTCTTGAAACCTGATTTAAAGCATCTCTTTCAGCCTTAAGTTTTGCAATTGCATCTGAGGCTTGCTGACTTGCAGACATCCTTGCATTTTTTATATTTTTCAGTTCGGAGATCTTAGCATTCACTTCATCTCTTTTTCCTTTCAATTCCCTGGCTTTTGTAACCATTTCCTTGACCTGGGAATTCAAAGCGTCTCTCTTTTCCTTAAGCTCCCCCATATTGGTTCGATGAAGGCGTAACTCATTGAATAAGGATCTAAGTTCTTTTTCATCGCGGGCAATCTGTGTGCGTAGGTCATTTACCTTTAACTTCAGATCCTTTTCTGAAATGGATGATGCATCCGTCATACTGTGATCACCTCTTTATCTGTACCCTTCAGTTTATCCCAATACTTTAAAGCCTCTTTATGGCTCTGTATTCTTTTTTCGAGCCATGAATGCCTTGGCTTTGCTTTATTTAGTTCATCTTCTTGAAGCTTTTGATTTTCTATTAATCCACATTCGAGTCCGGATGCAGCTCTAAGCTCTTCATGAGATGTTACAGCTTCTTCTATCTTAGATTTTATAGATAATTTGCTTTCCGAAGTTTCCCCAATAGAAAGAACAGACATGATGGAATCAACAATCGCTTTTTCTTCATTTACGGGGGAAAGCAGTTTTGCTTTTGCAATGTTGTCACGTATGGTGTTGACATCCTTCTGCTGCATACCAGATTCGGTTAATTTATCCAGCATCATCTCTGCCTGATGGTAAAGTTGCTGGCGTTTTTCTTTAAGTACATCTATGCGTTCGAGTAGCTCTTCATGTTTTTTCTTGCTATCGTCTATTCCCTGAGAGTAAGAAGAAAATCTTGTATCAAGCTCTTCGAATTCAAAATTGTACTTCTCTAACATTCTATTGTGCTTAAGGATCACTGCATCGATCAGACCTTCACGGTCATATAAAGTAACCCCTACGCCATCTCCATCGGTGGTCATTCATTTGTCTCCAACTAGATAATATTTATGACAATTATCTATTACTATATATATAAATTATCATCGGCATTATATTTGGAATATTTGAGCATGAGGTACGCCATCTATGTATATCACACTTTGTGGATTCACCACACCGCAATTAATGGCACACTGAATGCATTTCACTCCAAAAAGGTTTGCTGTGGTTGCATTCTTCAAAGCTTTTTCCACGCTTTCGGAATCAACAATTTCTCCACAAAAAAATCCTTCATTCACTGTAACTGTGATATTTCCTTCTTTTAAGGTCTTTCCAAGGATCTCCTTGTCGCATATGGCAACAACGACATTGCTACCGGAATTATGGACCTTCAGATACATCGATTATTCCTCACACAAGCTTTACACTATCATGATCCGGTTTCATCAGGTCGCCAGATCTGCGCATTTTTGCGATCATGTCTTCTGCATGAGCTCTGTCAATACCTTCTACAGATGCTTCTGCATAGATCTCTTCAAGAGGTGCTTTACCTGCGGGGTGTCTGCCACCCACCTGCCTGATGATCTCCTTGAGAACTTTTATTTTGTCTCTCTGGCTCTTGCTGGTACCGGATGCGATCACATCAACATCGAAAGCTCCGGTGGACGGGTCAACACCTACCTGTTTCATGCATGAATATACTATTTTTGTCGTACGTTTTGCATCGTCCATAGTAACAACATCGCTAAGGCGCACTCTTGCACTCGCTTCTGCAAGTCTTACGAGGGCTTCCAACTGCCTAGCTGTTACCGGGACGGGGGCATCTTTGCCTTCTCCCATTTTACGCAGGTCCATGTAAAACTTCACCAAATGTTCCCTTGCTTCTTCTTCCATTATAGGGAAAATATTTCTGCGTGAGTAGGCTACATATTTTCTCATAAGGTCCGGGTCAATATCAGGAATGATAATTTCCATCTGTTCGTCGACCTGTTCCTGTGTCACCTTGCTTGTAGCCATCTTTTTGCGTTGTTCAGAAAGCTCACCTGCATAGTGGGACTTAAGTATATGCTTAGCGATCCGTGTATCTTTTTCCTCATTTGGTGTGTCAAGAAGCACGAAGATCATATCAAACCTTGACATAAGCGCCGGGGGCATATTGATCTGTTGGGCAATACCCTCATACCTGTCAAACCTTCCATATTTTGGGTTAGCAGCACCAAGAAGTGCACATCTGGACTTCAGTGTGGCGAGTATACCGGCCTTTGCAATGGATATAGTTTGTTGCTCCATAGCTTCGTGGAGTGCACTTTTGTCTTCAGAACGCATCTTGTCCATTTCATCCACTGCGGCAATACCCATGTCAGCCATGACCAGTGCTCCAGCTTCCAGTGTCCAGCGTCCGTCTCCCATTTCATCTTTCACAGCAGCTGCAGTAAGACCGCTGCTTGAGGCACTTTTTCCTGAAGCGAATACACCTCTGGGTGCGAGTTTTACCATGTAGCGGAGAAGCTGACTTTTTGCCACACCCGGGTCACCCACAAAAAGCATGTGGATATCTCCCCTTACCCTTGATCCGTCGGGGAGATGCTTAGGAACGCCTGAAAATAACTGCAATGCCAGTGCTTCCTTTACATCTTCGTGTCCATAGATTGAAGGCGCAATAGACCGTATGATCTTATCATATATGTGGGGATCCTGGCTCATTTCCTTAATAATGTCTTCCTCTTCAGGGGTTATCTGCAGTTCATCGAACTCTTTGTCCACATTTTCCATAGAGTTTGCATCCAGCACGAGGTCATAAAAAGGAGATTTTCCCTCACGGGTAGTACGTTGATGGGATCGGAGAACACCATTGATAACGATCCTATCACCAGGTTTTACGATACCTGCAAGATCTTCTTCTACATCCACATCCAAGCTCTGTGGCTGTGTTCCTCCCCTCAGGTTTTCGGGTGATTCTTGTATCTGCAGTTTCTGGGCATCCACAAATACGGATTGCTCCATAAGTATCTTAAAAGGTCCTCTTTTACCGCATGTATCATTCTCACATTCCAGAGGCTCTACGAATTTCATTTCAGTTTGCGGCACGAAAGTTACATGTTCACATCGCATGCACATAAAGGCAGCATTTATTATCTTGGGGCGAACTTCAGTCGCTTTGCGGATCATGCCCTCAATAGCAATGAATTTCATCAGATTCTTACTTCTCAGGTCCCTGATAGGTATCTTGCCGGGAACCTTTTCGAACCTTACTTTTGCCTTATCCAAGGTCTTATCAATGGGCAGGTCGATCTCCTGCAAGGCCTTGTCAGCAGAAGGCAATACTTCTGACGGCTGTTCTAATAACTCTGCAGCCAGTTCTCTGTCAAATATCTCAAGGTTTGAAAAATCAACTGTAAGACTTCTCTGGTCCGGGTATTCGTTAGCAAGTTGAAGAATATCATCCCAGTAGTACTGCTTGAGGAATGCTTTGAAGTTTTCTTCCCATTTTATTTCTGTCATGTCTTTCTCAAAGTTAGGTGCGCAGATTTTGTACCGGCACCAACCATAGTTTTTAATTTATATCAATATTTCGTGTATACATTTGCTCAAATTTTCTTATTTGAGACCATGCACCTCTGTATCCTGCGCAGGACACCCCTTAGAGTTTGTACTTCCCTTGGGATCAGGCGTGCCCTTCCGAATATCCTTTTTAACATCAGTTCCGTTTTATCTTTTTTGTGTGCAGGGTATTCGATATCTTTCAGCAATTGGGAAAAATGCTCCATCAAAAGTTTTGTATCAAAAGCATCTGCAAGTGGCGTTTCTCCTGCTTCTACGCCGCTCAGTTCGTAAAGTACCACTGCGACAGCATGTGAGAGATTCATCACCGGGTATATTTCGGATGTAGGAATTGTGAGGATCATGTCCATCATACATAATTCCTCTTTCATGAAGCCTTTATCTTCCCTGCCAAAGAGCAGTGCGATGGTTCCAGAGTATCCTTCCAGATTTTTTTTCAATTCTCTTGGAACAAATGCTGGGATACGTATGTGCTCATCGAATTTACTACCGGTTATACCAGTGGTGCCTATAAGGAGGTTTGCACCTACAACAGCTTCTTGTATGCTGTTCGTGATGGTTGCACCTTCAAGTACATCACGTGCATGAGATGACATTGCACGCGCTTCTCCTTCAAGAGGGCATGGGTTTACCAGCGCAAGGTCTGTAAAACCAAAATTCTTCATCGCCCTGGCCACAGAACCTACATTTCCCTGATATAAAGGCTCAACGAGCACTACTCTGAAATTAAGAGACATGGTATATCCTTGATGATTTTGGGAGCTTATAGGTGACTGCAGATTATATAAGGCTAATTATGCAAGTATTAACCAATTATTTTTTTGAATGTCAGCGGTTTGGTTAATAATTAAAGTGTGTATATAGAATTCTCGAAGAGATTTTAGTTTTCAGTGTAGCATATATCAAATTATATGAAGGAAAGGGAATGAAAGCTGAAAGTGCCAATATCCAAGATTACATTAAAAGAACCAAAGTTATAGACTACGATAATGAGCTGATCGTCTCCAAATGTCGTGATTTAGAGAATGGCGTAACAGATGAGATCCATCTGATTAAAAAAGTATATGAATTTGTCAGGGATGAAATATCCCATTCAGGCGATATTGGTGCACATGAAGTAACATGCAAGTCATCAGAAGTTTTGAGATATGGACATGGGATATGTTGTGCCAAATCCCACCTGCTTGCAGCTATGCTGAGATATTTTTCAATACCAACTGGTTTTTGCTATCAGAAACTTCGTTCAGATAATGATTCTGGCAAAAAAGTATTACATGGTCTTAATGCGGTATATCTTAGAGACTTTGATAAATGGATTAGACTGGACGCCAGGGGAAATAAGGAAGGAGTAGATGCTCAGTTTAGTTTGTATGAAGAAAAAATTGCCTGGCCCATAAATGAAGAGCTTGGTGAAGAAGATCATGAAATGATGTTCGCAGAACCAAACAGTACTGTGATTGAAGTTATGACAAGAAGTAAAGATCGGAATGAGTTGTGGGCTGATTGGGAACTTGGTCTAAAAGAATTGTTTGATGCTTAGCATTTTGTACTTAACAGAGGTAAATTGGATAATACTTCTCTCAGGGATTTTCATGGAAATCGAAGAATTAACACCATCCACTGTTTCGGTCAAACAAGTGACGGATCTTTGGAACGAAAATGAGGTTCTTATTTTCATTATCGATTTGAATGAGTATCCATCTCTTTGTGCAGACTACCTCAATGAAATAGAGAAGGCACATCTTGATACGCTGAAAACAGAGTATTTCAAAAAAAGGTATATTGTATCAAGAATGGTTCTTAAATCTCTCTCCGGTATCCTTAAGGAAAAACCATGGTCTTGTATTTCCACTATCAAGGATGAATGTGGAAGGGTTCATGTATGCGATTATAATGACCTGCATGTTTGTATCGCATACAGTGAAAATATTATTGTTCTTGCAATATCCAAAATAGATCTTGGTATCGACATAGAGGTTATAAGGTCAAGGTCGGTTACAAGCATCTCAAAATCAATTGATAGATCATTGCCAGACGGTACTTCCTCTAAGGATAGCTCTGATTTTTTTATCATGTGGACTTTGAAAGAAGCATATTGTAAACTCTCAAATAAAACCATGTTTTCTAATTTAAGCAGAAAATTGGATTTGTCGGATGTTTATCATTTAAGCTATGTCATAGAAAATAAATATTTACTTGCACTCGTTACAAAATCTCGTCCACCTAAAGTAAGCATAACTCATCTTCAAAAAATTGATATTCTTATTTGACAATGGACTAACCTGGATTTTTCAACATAAATTGTAAATTACATCAAGGCTTGAATGTAGTCTTACCTGGGGTAAAGTACGACTATCTATATGCTATCGGGCCTTAAATGAAATGTACATCTAATTTTTTTCAGTCAAATAAGATCAAATATGCAGGTAATAGGATGACGAAGATCGATCTTAAGAAGGAAATGAAGCAACTTTATGCCCCGTCTGCAAAAGAAACATCTGTAGTGGAAGTGCCTCCAATGTCCTATCTGATGATAGATGGGGCGGGTGACCCGAACACCTCACAGGAATATATGGACTCGATCGAGGCACTGTACTCAGTATCATATGCTCTGAAATTCATGGCTAAGAAAAGCGATAACTCTAAAGATTATGTAGTTATGCCCCTTGAAGGTTTATGGTGGGCAGATGACATGGAAGAGTTCAGTGTTGAAAACAAGAATACATGGAAATGGACATCGATGATCATGCAACCTTCATTTGTTACTAAAGCAATGGTAAGCCAGGCGCTTGAGCAGGTTGAAAAGAAGAAAGGGCTTACCGGTCTTTCCAGAATTCGTTTTGAAAAATATGATGAAGGATTATCAGCACAGATCATGCATATAGGACCCTATGCTACTGAAACTCCTACGGTCAGCAAGTTGCACAAGTTCATTGAGGACAATGGCTATTCTCTCAGAGGCAAGCACCATGAGATATATTTGAGCGATCCCAGGAAATCTGCTCCTGAAAAACTTAAGACCATTATCCGTCAGCCTATAAAGTGAAAATGTCATAATTGACTTTTCTTTGTTTTTATATCTCCAATCTCAGGTTTAATTATCCTGTCAACCACAAATATTCTAAACCATCCTGTCATATAAAATCCTGAATGATAGACGACGTCATCAGAGTATTTAAACAACTGGATAACAAGGACATACGCATCCTTACGGGCATAGAGATCGGAATGAAAGATTATGAATGGGTGCCTGTTGAGAATGTCATGAAATTTACCCGCATGACATACGATCATTTGTCCTTTCGGCTCAAAAAGCTTGGCAAACTGAAAATGTTTGCTTTCACAACAGTTCCTTATGAAGGGTATCAGATATATTTTGAAGGATATGATGCTCTTGCCTTGCACACTTTTGTGCAAAGAAAGACTATCAGTGCCATTGGCAACGAGATAGGTGTCGGTAAGGAATCAGTGGTGTTGGAAGCTATGAAAGAACCTGAACTGGGTATTGGAGATCCCGAAGGTGTGGTTATCAAGTTCCACCGGGAAGGTCGTACCAGTTTCACACAGGTCAAACGTAATCGCAGTCATATCGGTGACCGTGAGCACATGTCTTGGATATATGCAGCCCGCCTTGCAGCAAAACGAGAGGCTGATGTTATAAACAAGCTTTATCCTTACGTATCTGTTCCCAAGCTTATTGACCACAATCGGCATGCTCTTGTTATGGAGATCGCCAGAGGCTCTTTACTGTACAAGACAAAGCTCGAAGATCCCCAGTGGTTCTTTGATGAGATCCTGAGGCAATTGAAACTGGCTTATGCAAAAGGTATCATACACGCTGATATGAGCGAGTATAACACTTTCGTTCACGAGGAAGGTGTGCAGATCATCGACTGGCCACAGTATGTCGAGCTTTCGCATCCGCATGCAGATGAATTGCTTGAGCGGGATATTTCTAATATTCTTTCCTTTTTCAAGCGCAAGTACGAACTGGATGCCGAACTTGAATCATCAATAGCTTATGTTAAGGGCCAGTGAACACAAATATATTCCAGAAATCGAATAACTATCTAATGTATGCATAATGGCATCATTTACGGGATTGATATTGCAAAGGGATCCTCGAGGGCACAACTGATCCCCAAATATGCCGTGTCCATCCTTAAGGACGGCCAGGTGCATCGCCACAGTATGGTCAGTCGGAATCGTATCCTTAAGATGGTACATGATGACAGTCCAGACTATATTGCAGTAGATAATATCTTTGAGCTTGCTTCGGATAAGGATGATCTCATCCGTTTCCTGGATAAACTGCCGGAACCCACCAGGCTTATTCAGGTAACAGGCGGTTTGCACCAACAGCCTCTCCTTAAGCTTGCACAGGAACATGGCATTTCCATGAACCAGTTCAATCCGGGAGATGAAGCCGAAGCATGTGCCCGGCTTGCAGCTATGAGCGTTGGGTGTGAAGTCTCCCTGTTTGAAGATGTTACCAGGATCAAGGTCAGCAGGGCCAGGTCATTGGGCAGAGGGGGTTGGAGCCAGAACAGGTATAGGCGTAAGGTGCATGGTGCTGTTAAGGAAAAAAGCCGTCTGATAGAGCAGATCCTGCGCAAGTTTTCAAAAGAAACAGGTGTTACCTTTACAGCCAAGTCCATAGAAGGTTTTGGTGGCTATGTGCGTACTGATTTTATAGTCAATGCCAGCCGTGAGAAGATACCTGTGCATCCTTCAGTTAATGCAGATGTGCAGGTAAGCATCCGTAGTGTTGAAAGAGATAAGATCAAGTATATTCCTCTCGCCCCTTCTAAACGTAAATACACTATTGTTGGTATTGATCCAGGCACCACTGTGGGAATAGCTATTCTTTCCCTGAATGGTGAACTTCTCTTTTCCAATAGTTTCAGGGGCATGTCTCACGATCAGGTCGTCAAGCTGATATCAGACCATGGTAAGCCTGCAATTGTTGCAACAGATGTCTATCCCACACCTGCGGCAGTAGAGAAGATTCGCCGCAGCTTTAAGGCGGTATTAGGTACTCCTGGCACAGAACTGCGTGCTGAAGAAAAGATCGCAATGGCACGGCCTTTCGGTTATTCCAATGACCACGAAAGGGATTCACTGGCTGCTGCTATTAATACCTATCGTAATTACAAGAACATTTTTAGCAGAGTGGAGAAAAAAGCTCCTCGGTTTGCAGACCTTGATCTGATCAAGTACCACGTCATAAATGGTTATTCCATAGAAGAAGCCATAGAAAAGGTAACTGCTGTGCCTGTTCCCCTCCGGCCTGAAACAGTATCTGCATCAGGAGAAAGCATCGATGCAGATGAGCAGACAAAAAAGCTTCAGGAACTTATACGGCAGAAAAATATTAAGATCCATGAGCTTAAGGAATATGTGCAGGAACTGAAAGGATTAAATTCAGAGAAGGACCGAAGCATAGCAGAGATGGAAGCTCGTATTAACAAGCTGAAAAAAGCCGAATCTCTGGAGCTTCGTAAACAAAAAGAGATACATATACGTGATACGGAGATCTCAAGGCTCAAAACGGAGCTTAAAAAGTCTCAACAAGCCCTTCAAGACTCACGCCAGCACATCAAGAAACTGAAACAGATACGTAAGAAAGAGATCAAAGGCGAGGGCTTACCTGTAAAAGTAGTGACTGCTTTTACAAAAGAGGCTATCCAGCAGACAATGGATATGTATGGTATTAAAAAAGGTGATGTGCTCTTGCTTGAAGATTCCAGCGGAGGTGCTGCAGGCACAGCAGCCATACTGGTGGAGACTGGTATAAGAGCTGTGATCATAAAAGATGATATTTCCCATGCAGCTAATGAAGCGTTTTTCCAGGGCAATGTGCCGGTGCTTAAAAACGTAGTAGTTCAAAGATTTGATGATTTTGCTACTGTAGAACCCAAAGTTCTGGAACAGGCATTGTCCGCATGGGAAGAAGATGCAAAGAAAAAGAGAAGGGAGCAGGAACATCAACATTTGGCTTCCCTGCTTGATGAATATCGTAGTGAAAGGCGGCGTGGACTTGCCTGAAACTTAAGGCCACTTCCGATCAAAGAAAATGTTCTTACCTGTAATGCTTAAAGGAATTGCCAGAGCGATGTCGGCCTTTATCATCTCTGCTTTAATAGCTGCTGTACCTGCACTGTAAAATATTCTGTTGTCGATACACAGGTCTTTGGCCTTGGCTGCAGCACATCCTAATGCAATCCCCAAGTCTATGTATTTGATACTGCACTGTGGGCCCTTGAAATCTGTCTTTACCTTTTGTGCTTCCAGCATCTCGTCACATTTTTTATATCCGCATGCACCACAATTAAGTCCTACAACGCCTGCATTGCGCAGACCTATGAGCACCACAGCGTCAGCATCTCTTATATTTCTTGCATCTCTTTTAAAGAATGCAAAAAAATCTCCTCTTTCATCAGCCATACCTTCCATGAATCTGGCAAGGGTTTCCTGCTCATCACGTTCAAGGATACCGGTTACAAGGTCATCCTTACCTTTGCCTTTTGGTGCTGTGCGCGCTGCCACAAGTATTTCTCTGGCAAGTGCATTGATACATTCCAGTTCAGGATTCTCGATCATAACTTCAAGTATGTAGGAATCTATTTTAAGTATTGCGAAACTAAAATTTAAAGTAATATTCTATACCCTAGTCCATAATCTTAGGTCATTCAAATGGTTGAGGCTCAATGCAAAGATCTGCTCTGATATTAGCTGGTGGTAAGGGAACAAGGCTTGGAGAAAGGGAAAAAGCTTTGCTGACCTGCCATGGTATAACCTTGCTGGATAAAACTATAGAAGTCCTCAATTCGGTAGTGGATGAGGTGATCGTTTCGGTAAGGGACCACAAGCAACAGGCAGCCTTCTCTAAATATGTACGAGATGTACGATTATTGTGTGATGTGCATCAAGGGAAAGGTCCTCTTGGCGGGATGCTGGAAGGTATGCGGGAAGCATCCGGTGAATATGTATTTGTTGTGGCTTGTGATATGCCTTTTATAAGATATGATGTCATAGATTTTCTGTTTAATGAAGCTGTAGGCCATGATGCTGCCATCCCTGTGTGGAATAATGGAAGAAAAGAGCCATTACATTCTGTTTATAATAAGGAGCGATTTGTGCCTGCCATCGAGAAGTCTATAAAACAAGATGAATATCGTGTGATGGCGGCTGTATCACAATTACATGATATAAGGTTCATAACTATGGAAAGGATTCAGTTTATTGATGAGGAACTTGTGTCTTTTACCAACATCAATACGGCTGCAGATCTGGAACAGATAATTCAAAGAGGAGCTAATGATTATGGATAAATGTATGGTTATAGGTAAGGCTATTGAACGGATAGCAAATGATTATGATCTTACTATAGACACTGTTAAGAAAGCCATTGATAAATCCAGATTTCCTCTTGATTTTGATCTTATGGTCGAAGAAGGTAGTTTCTGCTTTAGGGGGCCAGATGAAGAATCGAAGGCTGATAACGCTTCTATTTGTATGGCTTCCAAAATACTTGCTAATAAAGGAGTTCAAGAGAATATTCTGCCTATAATATGCAAGCGCATTGAGGCATGGGATCATGAGAATATTGAAGACCTGTTGGATATGATAAGGAAAATTATCAGTATAATGGAACTAAATCCTGACGATCACACTCTAATTGAAACCTGTGTCCTTGACATCAATAATTTGCCTTCGGAAGTTATTCCAAAGGACATGATTCCGCATTATCGGATCTGGGCAATGGACAAGAAAGGTATGTGTCTTGTAGGTGATGACGCAAATAAAGTGGTTCATATTGATAATATACCCAGAAAAATGTAAAAAGAGATTTTTAACAGTGTGCTTTTTTATATTTGTTCATTATTTCGTTTTTCGCATCTAAGTAGCATTTTTCCACGATCTCTGTAGTCCCGGGGATGGACATGATCTCCAGTCCGAACATTTCAGCAAACTGATTTATATTTTGCTCAAAAGCAGGATCATGTCGTGTACTCCTTTCTATTTTCACAATCCGGCTGATATGATGTCTTTTAAATGAGTCACATATTGTTTTCAGATCAGTCTGTTTATCACCGGGAGCATCTACATCTTTCCAGTTGGATGCCCACATAGGAGTGAAAAATAAACTGCCCTTTCCTCTGCATGCCTCGAAAGCTTTTTCATATTTTCTGTTGCCCCCCAAAGCTATGCTTATGCAATCATCTACTCTGTTATCTTCATAATCTCTTAGCAGATATATGGGGCATCTGATATCTGAAAGGTCATTCTCTATATTTTGGAAGGAGTTCCCGCACAGGCCGTAGAACAAGAGAATACCATCTGAATAAACAGACATCTGTTCTATTGCTGCATATACTCCTTTGCGCAACAATTTAAGGTCTCTGTGTAATCCAAGTTCAAGGATGTGCACTACTAAAATAAAGTCATCATCTGTAGTTTTCTTTCTAAACAATCGTCTAAAAATGTTACTTCTCCAGGAGCTTCCTGCTTGCCTGACCATATCGTGTATCCTGTCTGGAGGCACAGATGTATAAGGTGTGCCTCCTGTTTTTAGGCGCCTTATAAGTCCATGTGTTTCTTTTGTATCTGCAACGAACAGATAGTCAAAAGCATTTTTCAATGACAGGACATGAAATATCTCATCTTCTAGTATCCTGCACGCTAATATTGACATGACTGGAATATCGTGTTCCTCCGCGAAAATGTTGGATATTTCAAACACCTAACTTTATTGTTTTTATTATCCTTAAAATATGGCCTGAATAGATTATATGAGTATGTATATATACAATAATTTTCATCATATAAGTCATGGCTACAGAGGCTGTCTGTATCCGAAAATTGTAAATATGATAGTATTGTCGTAATGTTTCTTCCAGGCGTGCTATTATTATTTTGATTTTTGGATTGGATCATTTGTGATCAGAGGATAGGGCGATGGATGAACAAAGTTTCGATGATTACTGGTTCAAAGAAAGTTTTTTTAGCGAAGACCCTGAAGATAAGATAGCCTGTTATGACAAGATATTGGAGTCACATTCTGGGGATCCATCTCTCTGGAATCATGATTTGATAGCACTTATTTTGGGAAATAAGGGTATAGCCTACTCCTATCTTGGTATGTATGAAAAAGCTCTTGAATGTTTTGATATGGCTCTTAAGCATAACAAGCTTGATGTGGATGTGTGGTGCAATAAAGGAGTAGCCCTTTTTAGCCTGGGAAAGTATGATGAATCTATATTCTGCTACAATAAAGTGCTGGAAATTGATCCCTCAAATGAAAATGCCCTGTTCAATAAAGGTATGGCTCTGGGTCATGTTGGAAAGCACGAAGAAGCTATAGCTTGCTATAGCAAGTTGCATAAAGAATTGGAACTAGACTGTAAATTCGCTGTGATATGGTACAAAAAAGGCATAGCATATAAGAGTCTTGGGCAACTGGAAGAAGCCACAAAATGCTTTTTACGCGTTCTTGAAATAGATCCTGAGCATGGCGGGGCGATCGATAGTCTTAAAAGGGTCACAAGTAAACTGAAAAAACAGTTTATTGAAGAATAAATTCTTGTCCCGCAATCGGAGCATAAGCTTTGATACCCATTTCTTCTTCAATCCAGGTTGCAAATCCTTCTGTATTGTCGCCATGCATTGTAAAAACAGCTTTTGTCCCCCTGTCACAGAAGTCTTTCACAATGGCTTTGAGTTCTTTATCTCCGGCATGAGCTGAGAAATCATATTGTTCCAGTTTTATCCTCAATTGCTGCAGCATTCCATTATTTTCTATGATGCCGGTATCTAAAGCCATTCTTCCGTTAGTTCCCTCTACCTGGTATCCTGTAAGCATCATCTTGGATTTTGGATCATTGTATAATTTGTTGAGATAATACATGGCCGGTCCTCCGTTAAGCATGCCGGAAGTCGTAACGATGACCGAGGATTCCATTGGCACATCATCTCTCCTTGAACTTTTTACAAGTATTGCATTGTCAAAAGCTCTCTTCAGATGTGTGGGGTTACGCAGGTAAGAGGGATGTTTCATCATTATCTCATATGCTTCCTTGCCCATGCCGTCCACATAGGGTCTGATACCATGAGCATCCAGCAACATAAGCATCTCCTGCGTTCTGCCTATAGCGAAAGCCGGAATGATCACATTACCTCCTATATCCAGAGTACTCTTAAGAGATTCGATAAAAGCTGCTTCTGTTTCCCTTCTTGACGTGTGTTCTTTTGAGAAATAAGTGCTTTCTATTGCCAGGTAATCAGCATCTGGAAATTCCACTGCCCCAGATACAAGGCGGGTGTCTGAAGTATTTAAGTCACCTGTGTATAACAAGCTTTCTCCGCTCTTTGAAATCACATGGGTGCAGGCCGCTCCTGGAATATGGCCTGCGTCATAGAACTCGACATCATAACCATGTGTATGGAATTTAACGCGGTAATCCATTGTTTTTGTTTTATACATAAATGCATGTAGATCTCCAGCGTCGTATGGTGCATTCACGCCGGTGGATTCTGCGATCTTCAGACTATCCCTAAGTAGTAGATTTGCAAGGTCGGCAGTAGGGGGGGTCATGAATATATCGGGTTCAAGGTCCATGAGATTGGGCACAAGACCGCTGTGGTCAATGTGGCAGTGGGATAACAGCACAACCCGTGGTCTGACTCCATTAACTGGATACTCGGGTGGTTCACCCATCTTTATCCCATAATCAAGCATGATGCTATCATCCAAGAACAGGGCTGAACGTCCAACCTCTCTGCAAGCTCCCAAGAACCTCAGTTTCATATTCCACACCTTCAAACAACGTTTTCCTGCCATTCTCTTATTTTGTTAATAGAAATATTAGTAAGCTTTGCCAGCTCCTCAGCATCTCTGTTAACCAGATCCTCTACTTTGGAAACACCCACGCTGTCAAGCTTCTCGGCAGTGACCTTACCTATTCCCTTTATGTCAGTTATCTTTTTTCTTATTTTCCCCTGTTTATCTGAAGATGTGTCTTCTACTTCATTTTGTTCTTGCGTACCTTTTTCTTTTTCCTGTTGCGATTGTTGCCATTCGTTGAAGTTGCAATGAGGGCATCCCAGATTCCAGGGTCTTTTCCCTTCAGTGATTATGCGGATGTGGTACAGCCCATGTTCCTCGCACAATTTGTCAGTGACAACTACATGCCCACTTCTTGGCAGAGGCAAGGAGAAACTGCAATCAGGATAACCCTGACAGCCAATAAACCTGGAACCTTTCTTTGATCTCATGACCATAAGTACGGAGCCACATTTCGGGCAGGTACCTATTACTTTATCCTCTCTAAGTCCGGCCCTGAGAGATTCTGTTATATTATCCTTATTATTCTCAAGATCGCTAAATACAGAATTCAACATTTCTCTTGATTCTTGAAGCACTTCTTCTTCTGGAATCTGTCCCTCTGCTATTCTATCCATGTCTGCTTCAAGCTTGCTGGTCATTTCCGGCTTTGATATGGTAGGAGCATATTTTTCAAGAGCTTCTACAACCGCATATGCTGTTTTTGTTGGCTGCAAAGGATTTCCATGGACGTATGCCCGGGAATACAATTTGCTAATGATCTCGTGCCTGGTTGCTTTTGTACCAAGGCCCAGTTCTTCCATTGTGCGGATAAGCCGTCCCTGACCATATCTTCCCGGTGGTTGTGTTTCCTTGTCCTGTACATCTATTTCTTTAACTGTCAGCTCGTCGCCTTCTTTCATGGCTGGAAGGAGCCTGTCTTCGGGTGCATTATACGGATAGTACCATCTCCAGCCAGGCTCTACAAGTCTGGCTCCCGTGGCACTGAATTCCTCAGAACTGATGTCAAACTTCGCCTTGATCGTCTCCCATATCGCAGGCTCTGCAAAAGTTGCAAAGAACCGCCTTACTACCATTTCATATATTTTCCATTCCTGCTCGTCAAGTTCAGATTTCTTTGCAAGGGATGCAGGATATATAGGGGGATGGTCGGTTGTTTCTTTTTTGCCTCTTGTAGGTTCTAATTTCTCTTTTGAAAGCAGTTTGTCTGCATACTCTTTGAATGTACCTTTGGCAAAAACCTCTATCATCTCCCTTAGATCCAGAGTTGCAGGATACACAGTGTTGTCAGTTCTTGGATATGAAATGAAACCTTGTATGTACAGTGCCTCTGCAACACGCATAGCGCTGGCAGGAGTAAAACCCAAAGAGCTTGCTGCAGTGATGAACTCGGTGGTGTTGAAAGGGATAGGTGGTTTATCCTGTTTAGTTGCTGTAACGACCTCTATGATGATGGCCTTTTTTTCTAATTTTGAAACCAATATGTCTAACTCTTGTTTATCCCAGAAGCGCCTGTTTACGTGCTGTACCGTAAAATCATTGGCCTTTTTGTCATTAAGATGCGCATACAATTCCCAGTATGGCTTGATCTCAAAGGCTTCTCTTTCTCTTTCCTTATCTACTATGAGCGCTAATGTGGGGGACTGGACCCTGCCCACTGAAAGGAACAATTTGCCAAGTCTTCCTGCAGCAAGGGATATGAAACGTGTCAGGGAAGCGCCCCATACAAGATCTATTACCTGTCGTGAATGTCCTGCATCTGCCAGATTGAAATCTATTTTTGCTACATTCTCAAATGCATCTATTATTTCTTTAGGGGTAATGGCGCTGTAATGCACTCTGTCAAATTGTACATCGGGATTGATCTCCTGAATGATCTCCAGAGCCTCCGCTCCAATAAGCTCTCCTTCACGGTCATAGTCAGTTGCAATTGTGACCCGGGTTGCTTCTTTCCCTAGTTTTTTAAGTGCAGCTACGATTCGCGCTTCAGTGGAAACGGTAATCACGTCTGCATCTACCAGTTCTTTTGCTTCTACTTTCTGCCAGTTGTTATAGGATCTTGGGAAATCAAGTTTTACTATGTGCCCGCTTAAGCCAATGAACACTTTTTGTCCATCCTCGGCCTGGAACTGATATGTGTCCACCCCGTTCACACGCACCTGGCTGAGCTTTCCTGCAGAAAGTATGTTTGCTATTCTTTTTGCTGCTATGTGTTTTTCTGCTATTATTAGGTGCATTTTATCTCCATGTTGAATTTTTGTCCCACTCATCACACCCTGACTTGGAACTTATTTATATATAACACATTTTAATCAAATACTAGTTTTATCATAAAAGCATCCCCATAAATATATCTATCGCAGCCATAAATGGCAAAATTTTGTTATATCTGTCTCTCATCAACGATTTATGTTGCAGCGTTAAAATACAAGTTTATACGTGTTATCTCGATACAGATGCTCTGTGACAAAAAAAGATACGGGATATGTCCACATCATGTGAAATGTCCCCTGTACCCAAGTACAGGGGGTCAAATACTCAATTTCGCTGTTTCTTCAGATATTCATATCCTGTAGCAAATAATCCTGCTACAAGGAATACCAATATCAATGTCCATGTCCGGTTTTTCTCTGGTTTTGTTTTATCCAGGTCGGCATTTCCGGTCTCAAGAGGATTGTTCAAATTATCGTCTGATCCTGCAGCCTGTAGTTTGTTAGTTTCTTCAACATTTACCTTATTAGATTTTCCTCCTGTTGTAATGGCAAATGGTGAAAATCCTGGTGTCTGGGATTCAAATACCATATAATCGGTATCATTGCTGATCAGAGTGGTTGGCAGCATTTGCCATTCTACACCATTATACCTTTGCAGCCTTATTTCTTCAGGGCTTATTCCCATATCCTGGAGCCAGGAGTTAGCTACTTTGAACTTCACCTTTGGATCCTTGATGTTGGTTTCTGTTGCAAAACCGAATTTACCTACCCATATATTGATGTATTTATAAACACTTCCTTCAGGAGTACTGTTCACAAGCTTTGATTTGTCATTCAGTACTTCTATAGTAGATGTTATCTCACCAGAGTTCTTGAGGGAATAGAAACTGATTGACTGGATAGGATTTCCTTCTTTTGTAAACTCGTAGATCGCATTTGCATTCATCATTAAGTATGCATTTGCAATATCTTTTAGCAATACATTTTCAAAGTCTTCAGCACTTCCGGCACCTCCGCCTCCGCTACCACTGCTGCTCTGTGTAGTGCTACTTCCACCTGCACTTCCGCCAGTGCTGCTTGGAGAAGATGTTCTGAGGCCAACAGTTACTGCATTTCCTGCCAATCCTTCTTCACTGGATGGGACCAGTGTATAGTTATAATCTGTATCGCTGCTCAGATTACTGTCTACATAGGTCGCTGCTCCGCCAAGGGTAGCAATAACTATGTCATTTCGGCTTATTTGGACGTTCTTGGTATTGTCTGAAGCTTGCCATACCAGTGTGATCGAACTGGTAGAAATGTTAGTTCCCGAGAGATTGGATATCTGCGGCAGTTTCGCTGTAGTGGCAGAGTCATTGATCATTGTAGAATTTATGTTGCCATTAGTATCTACTGTCTGTATGCTGATGGTGTAAGTTGTTCCTTCAGAAAGTCCTGTTGAGTTGTAGGAGTTGATGGACTTACCGGATGTATTTGTGATAAACATACCATTCAAGTACACCTTCACATGGCTGAAGTCTGTATCGTGTGGATTTTCCCACTTCCAGTTGATCCAGTTTGAACCCACAGCACTTTCTTTGAGGTTAGTTACAGATACAGGTGCTGTTCTGTCTGGTGCAACAGTTGTTGCTGTATCATTTACATATGTAGAGTTAATGTTCCCGGAAGTATCTACAGTTCTAATACTAATACTATGTGTGCTTCCTTCTGTTAGTGTTGTTAAATTATAATACTGATTGGATGTATTTATGGTAAATTTACCATCGATGTATATCATAGCGTGGCTAAAGTCTGCATTAGTGGGATTTATCCATGCCCATCTTATCCAGCTTGAGCCTGCAGCATTCTCTCTAAGGTTGGTTACAGATGCTGGGGGTGTAATGTCCTGTGATTCCATCAGGTGAAATACGAACAGTCCATCATTATAATCAGCTACATAGACATTGTCCTCTGCTATGGCAACACCAAATGCATTTACGGTAGCATAACTTGCTTCAAGTGCAGGTTTGAGTGGGTTGCTTATGTCTACTACTACAAGTCCATTATCACTGGCTGCTACGTAAGCCCGATCTTCTGCAATGGTAACATCATTTGCATAGCCAATGGTGTCAAAAGTGCTTACAAGAACTGGTGATGACGGATTTGTTATGTTTAGTATCAATAGGCCATTGTTACCATCTGCTGCGCAAACATAATTATCTGCCACAGCAACATCATTTGCATATCCGGGGGTGTTATAGCTTCCCACTAATACCGGTGTTTTCGGATCTGCGATGTCAACAATGAATACACCACTAAAACCATTGGCTATGTACGCATAATTATCTGATATATCAACACTTTGTGCATCATCGGTAACGTAATTGCCTACAAATGCTGGTGCTGCCGGATCTGTGACGTTTAGTATCATAATACCGCCAAAAACACTTGCAATATAGGCATAATTGTCTTCTACAGTAACACCGGCTGCATCGCCTGAATAGTCATAGTATGTGCTTTCGATCTTTGGCAACAAAGGATTAGTTGTATTGAGGATAGTAAGTCCACTGTTAGCTATATAGGTATAATTACCTGCAATATCAACATCATACGGATGATTTTCAATACCAATAGATTTTTCCACTTTTAATGTGCTCGGATCAGTTGTGTTAACAATAATAAGTCCATTGTTATAATCCGCTACGTAGGCATAGTTGCCTGAAGTGGTAACATCATAAGCATTGTGTGTTGTGGCGTAAGTGTCGACGTATGTAGGTATCGTCGGATCAGTAATGTTTAGAATAATTACGCCATTGCTTCTTCCACTAATCGAATTGATCACGTAAACATAGTCTTCTGAGATATCCATTTCCTGTGCATTTCCAATATCATAGGTGCTTACGAGTACTGGTGCTAATGGGTTTCTAATGTCAAGGATCGTAAGGCTATAGCCAGTTAAGTAGGCATATTCTCCTGATATTGTTATTTCATTTATAATGTTTCCAACTTCATAGCTACCTGCAAATTCAGGTGCAGCAGGGTCGGCAATGTCTATTATCAAAATGCTACTGCCAGAGGAGACATATGCATAGTTTCCTACAATGGCAACACTTCCTCCTTCTCCTATTCCATAAGTGCCTGTTGGTGTTGGAGCTATTGGGTCAGTGATGTCTACGATCAGAAGACTATAAAATTGTTCATCATCAAAATTGTCTTTGCTAATTATGTATGCATGGTTGCCTGATATGGCAATATCACTCATTTCACCAGCTATATAACTGCTTACATGTGTCGGAGACGATGCATTACTAATATCCATAACCGAAAGTCCATTGCTTCCGATCATGTAGGCATAGTTGCCGGCTACACAAATATCAGATGCAATGCTGTCAATACTAATGTTTCCAGTGATCTTGGGTGCAGAAACATTGGTTATATCTGCTATTATCAGGCCGTTTTCTCCATTTGCAACATAGGCATACTTACCTGCCAACGCAATGGCATTTATTGTTGATGTAGTAGATGTTCTTGATATTTCAGATGTTTTTGTGTTATTGGTAATGTCTAAGATGACAAGATCATTCCCTTGTCCAAGGTATGTATAATTTCCAGCTATTGCAATATCGTAATTATCTCCTCCAAGGCTATCGACCAGTTCTAAGCTCGCTCCTTGAACAGGAGATATTCCTGCAATAATCATCGCAATGATCAATATTGCACCTGTGTGAATTACTTCTTTCAATTTGATTTTCATCTTACTTCACCCGTTCCGCAAATTTTATAGACTTATGAGTAGGCATATTTTTATTATACTATGTTTATTATATTATAATAATATATCTATGCAGATACTACTCGGGTGACCAGATCTATCTATTTTAAAGTCGCCAGTTGTCTCTTTTTCAGACTTAACATTATTTTGAAAGGTAATTGCTCGATTAGCACTTGATATTGAAATACTCTACATGTCAAAAAGGAATGCATATTTTGCAGAGCCATTGGAAATTCTGGATTTAAGTCATAGTAAGGATTTATGAAGCAGGAAGTATACATTCAAATGTCGGTTTGTAATAAGGATGGTATTATGAAAATAGTTGCGATACAATCAAGTCCAAGAGGCAAGGATAGCAATACATTGAAACTTTTGAATGCAGCTCTGGAAGGTGTCACAGCAGCAGGGGGAGAGACAGAGTTAATTGATATTACAAAATTGAACATCAAATACTGTACAGCATGCAATGTGTGCTATAAGACTGGAGTATGCCCGATCAAAGATGACTATAATAGCGTACTTGAAAAGCTGCTCTCTGCAGATGGCATCATCTGGAGCAGTCCTAATTATATGGCGAATGTAACGGCACAGCTTAAGACATTGTTCGACAGAAGTCCCAATGTCACTCATGAGCAGCTCTTTGACGGGAAATATGGCTTTTCTTTAACCACCGCAGGTAGCCGTGATGTTAATTTTGTGCTTGATATAATGAATGCGTTCATGAGGATATGCGGAGGTAATAGTATAGGAGGTGTGGGGTGTGCAATGGTCCAGGGTCAATCGGCAATGGAAGCAGCTATTGGAAGATCCTATGAGATGGGCAGGGATCTTGTGGAAGCTATACGGGAGAAAAGAAAATATCCTGAGCAGGAAGCGGTACATAAGGCATGGAGGGAAGGATTCAGAAACATTATTATAGCCAACAAAGAGCAGTGGACTCATAATGTGGACCACTGGATCTCGAAGGGCTGGATGTAGACATATTTCAGAAGATGGACTGGTAATCTTGTGGGGGATGTTAATATGCTAAGCGTTGGGGAATTGGGAGATAAACTTGTCGAGGCAGGGAGGCTGAAGTTGCGCCCTCTGTGTGTATATGGTACAGACGAAACGCCGCAAAATGCTGTGCCATCATACAAAATTGACCGGTGTATAGCAAGGGTTGCTTATAGTGTTGCGCTTTCAGAGGAAATGCCTGCTGTTTACATCGAAGCAAGTCATGAGAAGTGTTGCGGCGGTGGGTTGGTATGGATGGGTTTTGCAGAACCACACCCTAAACTAAAGTATTTTGTGACCGTGGGCACCCCGGATTTCCGTGGTGGTGCTGCGGAGCATTTGAAGGCAACAGCAGAACTTTTTGATGAGCAAAAAGAGCTCATCGGCAAAGTTACGCCGCCAGGCAAATACATTGTCGTTGCACCGTGTACTGATGAGATAGATCCACAAACATTAAGGTCGTTTATCCTCTTTGCAGGTGCCGAGCAGATAAGGAACCTATGCGGACTGGCACAGTTCAGTAGTTCCGATCCTTTCTTCAAGACACTTATTCCAGCCGGAGCTACCTGTTCAGTGATGATCACTTTCCCTTCAGGCATGGCGGAACATGCACCAAAAGATTCTGCTTTTATCGGTCCGACTGATCCCACTGGAAACCCGTGGTTCCCTCCAGATATGTTGGTCATGGGAATTCCGGCATCTCTGGCCATACAGATGTCAGCTGATCTGGATGAGTCTTTCATAGGAAAGAGGAATAGAATAGCATATCATGAAAAAAGAACTAGAATCGGGGATGCTAAATGCACTTTGAACAAATGAGTGCTATTTTGGATTTTACTATTCATTGATAGAGGACCGCTTTTTCATATACATACAAAAGCGTCCCCTATCAACAAAGAAGATAATTGTTTAAATATAAACTTCAATTTTAGATCGTGGTCTCAGGTGCGGTCATGTTTGCTGAACCGTTCATCCCTGGTCCCATTGTTCCATTTGCTGGGGGCATTGTGCCGTTCATTCCGGGCTGCATTCCCAGACCCATGGTCTCGTTTCCTGGAGTCATTCCTGGACCTTCTGGTGGCATGCTTCCATTCTCTGGAGCCATAGGCGCAGTTTCATTTGTTGGCTGTTCTGTTGGTTCTGCTGTTTTGTCTGCACAGCCTGAAATTGCTACCAGGCTTACAACCAGCAGTCCCAACACTAAAAAGTTGAGCACTTTCTTCATATCGTCACCTCTATTTGGTTTAAGATAGAGTTTTTCCATCAGAACGATACTATATATTGATTTTGTTCGCTTGAGATGTGGGATTTATATATTTCAAGATTGGGTAATTGGCTTATTAGATTCTTCTATTAATCAACCAATTCTGTATATTTTTATATATGGTCAATCGAATTATTCTTTAGGGGTAACGCGGAATATCTGGATATATAATTTTTATGAGTCCTCGTTTTTTAAAATGAAATTAATGGCTTTTATATACTCGTCGAGTATAGTCGATAAAATATGCAAATTTTGTCGTATATAGACGATAACCTCCTTTTCATATGACATGCTAAGTAACCAAAAAAATCGATAAAAAATAGAATTGGGAGGTTTCATCCACCCAAATTAATTACTTATGCGTGAAGTAAGCCACGATCTCTGAGCCTACAGAATCGATTCTGCAGAAGCCGAACCTTTCAAACTGCACGACCTTGTCCAATTCGGTTGAGATCAATTTTTCTCCAATGCCCCTGAACTCACCATCAGGTGACAACACTTTGACAGGGATGCCGTCAATAGGTGCCCAGTGGATGATCTTCATGCGGTCCTTTTTCAGATTCGCAACATCATCACCTATGTATTTGGCCTGAAGCGGAGAAATTGAGGTGATCTCCAAGTTATACAGGTCTTTCAGGCGGATGCGTGAGCCTACCTGAAGCTGGTCCACATCATCTTTGCACACGAGTACCTTATCTGCGACATCAATGCTGCGGTGCCCCTTGTTCTCTGTGGGGTGTTTTGGGGGTTTGGCTGTGCGGGGTTGTGCACCTGCTATTGGGAGTTCCACAGGATCCCATACAAAGAAGTACCTGCTAGCCAGAGGGTCTATTATCTTTCTGTTCTCAGCGTACAGCGTGTCCATGCTGATGCTCACATCAGTTTCGCCTACTCCCATCTCTATCATGAACTTGCGGATAGCTTGTGGCAATATTCCTCTTCTGCGCATAGCCCTCAGGGTTGGCAGGCGTGGATCGTCCCAGCCGGAATATTCCCCTTCCTCGATAGCACGGCGCAAGGTACTGGTACTGAACTTCCCGAACTCATGCATCTTTACTCTGCCCCAGTGCATGGTTTTTGGATATTCCCAACCCAGGTATTTGTAGATGTAAGTCTGGCGTTTTTCACTGTCCATCAGGTCCTTGCCCCGAATGATATGGGTGGTGCCAAGCTCATGGTCCTCAATGGCTCCCTCAAAATCCAACAGAGGCCATACCACATACTTTTCATCAACTTCAGGACGTGGGTGGGACTGCTTAACAATGCGGAATATTCCATAATCTCTTATAGCAGGGTCTTTGTGCTTGATGTCTGTTTTCAGGCGCAGCACAGCATCCTTTGCTTCATATTTTCCGGCCAGCATCTTGTCCCAGTGCATAAGGTTCTCCTGCGGGCTTGCATCTCTGTGAGGACAGGGTTCGCTGATGTCTTTGAGGTTCTTGAATTCCTCACTGCTACAGAAACACACGTATGCATTGCCCTGTTCAATGAGCTGGCGAGCATACTCATAATAAAGGGGTATCCTATCAGATGCAATGATCACCTGGTCGGGTACAGCTCCCAGCCACTTGCAGTCATCGAGGTACCAGTCGTACGCTTCAAGCATAGGTCGCTTGGTCTGTGGGTCTGTGTCATCGAATCTGATTATGAGTTTACCCTCATACATTTTCACGTACTCGGAGTTAACCACTATCCCACGGGTGCTGCCTAGGGTAGGAGGACCGTTTGGATTCGGTGCAAAACGCATGACTACTTTTCCACATTCAGCACCCTCAAGTGGTTTTAAACCCTTTACAGGCTCCTTTTTTGTACACATGTCTTCAATAAGCTCAGGTGCAAGAGCCTCAAGCCTTTCTTGCCACTGTTCCGGAGTTTCTTTTGATACTCTTTCAAGGATCTCCTGTATGGTAGGCGATACTTCCTTCGCACTGGCTCTAAGATGGGCACATTCTCCCATCACCTTGCCCATCACAGCCGCAAGCTGCGGGGCTTTTCCATACTTCACAGCATTTTGAAGTGCGTATTTCTCAATGATCTGTTTATCTTCATCAGTTAATGTCATCCGGATTCTCCCTGGATAAGGAATTAAGTTTCTGTGTCATCTGAAGCGTATTATTTTGGGCTTAGTTGAGTGGAAACTAGTTAAAGTTAATGTTCTGTGAGCCAATACATTAAGCGCAAAAATATAAAAATGTATACCTTTTACGGTTAATATGATATCAGATAGATCTTCCGATCTGAAGTATAGAAGCTGTCATTTTCTGAAGTCTATCCATGTCATTTTCAAACTCTTTCTTGAATTTTTTCACAGCCGGACCTGCTAAGGCACCCTGAATTGAAGGCTTTATTAGTTGTTCCTGTTCAAGTACCCGAAGCGAATAGCGCACTTTATGGGTAGGCATTCCTGTTTCTTCTGCAAGCTTTAGTATACCGATGGGTCCTTTTTCCACGACTGTCTTAAGTACTACCAGGTGTCTCTCTGATATTTCCAGTTCCCGTTCGATCTGGTCAAAAAGCATCAAACCACCTCGTTCTTTAAAATCCCTATTCCTTCGATGTCTATTTCTACAATATCTCCGGGATGCAAAGAACCTACGCCCGGGGGGGTACCTGTGGCAATAATATCACCAACTTCCAGTGTCATGATGTTGGAGATGAATTCAAGGAGATAAGGTATGTCAAAAATCAGGTTTGAAGTGCATGAATCCTGCCTGGTCACACCATTTACTCTGCTTCTTATACGCACTTTTTCCGGATCTATCAGACTTGCGGGCACTATGAAAGGACCCATGGGTGCAAATGTATCAAAGCTTTTAGCACGTGTCCACTGCCTATCTTTTCTTTGCAGATCTCTTGCTGTTACATCATTAAAACATGTGTATCCAACCATCACATCTTCTGCTTTTTTCCTCTTGATGTTCTTGCAGCGTTTACCTATAACTACAGCCAGCTCTGCCTCAAAGTCCACTTGCTCGCTCATGCGCGGATAAACAATCTTGTCCAGATGTCCAATGACAGCTGAGGGTGGCTTAAGGAACAGCACCGGTTCTTTTGGTATTGGCATGTTCACTTCAACTGCATGGTCATGGTAGTTCAAACCTACACATACGATCTTCGTAGGCACAGAAGGTGGAAGAATGCTCAGTTCGGAAAGCTCGAATATCTTGCCTTCTACATTTCCCTTTCCAAATACTTTGTTGCCATCCACATTCCCATAAAATATTTCATCCCTGTACCTGAAGCGACCCAGCATATGGCTAAGGATTTGCGCTCATTGTAGATAAGATTGAGTGTTAGAAATAGCAAAAGTTACTGGTTTACTATATTAACTAACAGTCTATACATGTATTTGGTAACTTATTTAAGTGAACTCTGTATAATCCTCTTATGAATTGGTATGTAATAGATGCAGTGGAAGTCGCTTACGAGCGCACCAAAAAGTGTCTTTTCGAGCCATTTGATTTCTGGAAATGGGTTAAACTTGCTATCATATTCATGCTCGTGGGCGGAGGTTCGGGTTATGGAGGAAACTCCTTCAACTCATTTTCAAATTCAATGGATTCCGGATATGATTCAGGCTATGGATCAGGTTATAATTCTGACTATGGATCAGGTTATAATTCTGACTATAATCCACTTGATTCAATAGGGGATATAATAGACGCCTCCTTCAGTATAGTAGTAGTAGCACTTATAGCGTTGGTACTGTTTTTGATAATTGCTTTTATGTATATCTCCAGTGTCATGGAGTTCGTATTAGTGGAGTCTCTTGTAAGTAATACTGTTAAATTCTGGGATTATTCTCGCCGTTTCCTTGGAAAAGGATTACAGCTGTTTGTTATCAAGCTAGCTGCACTTTTTTTGTCTCTGGTGGTCCTCGCAGTGCTTGTGATTCCATTTGTCGTGATATTTGGTATGCCTTCAGGTGACCTTTTCTGGCTATCTTTCATCGGCGGAATGATGTTTGTTTTTCTTTTGATTTTTATTTTCGCAATAGTTGCTTCTATTCTTGGCTCCTTCATAAGCATGTCTATACCAGTATCATTATACAGGAATGTGGGTGTACTCTCAGCTCTCATGGAAGTTCTCAGGAAGTTCAAACTTGACTGGCAGCAGATAATTGTTTATTGGGTAGGAAGGGCAGTCTTGGGAATAATTGTAGGCATAGCAGGATTTATTATCATAATGCTTGCACTTCTGGTTACTTTATTGCCTTTCCTTATAGTGGATGTTATTCTCTACTTGCTGTTGTCGTTGGTTATGTCGGGATCAGAATGGATAGTTCTGGCTCCTGTTGCTTTAGTAGAGTTAATACTTTTCATAATTGCTATGGCTTTGGTAAGCATGCCATTTAAAGCATTTCTCAAATACCACATGCTCTCCTTCGTGGAAAAATGGTATTCTGAAGCAGGTATTCCTTTCGATAAGGGGATAGATTTCAAAGCAGAAGCAGCAATTGGGTCTTCAGTCTGACCCATCTGTTTTTATTTTCCATATTAGTTGTTTTTAATATTTTGTAGAACGTATAGTATAAATAAGTCTACTTATTAATTCTAAAGCAGCGATAGTAATATTTTTCTACCGCTTTTAAAAGTTCAGATGCAATTAATATATGGGGAAATTAAGGTTGGATACATCTGAACAAGGCCCAGAGCCGAAACTCAATTGGGGGAATTATAGATGCAATCATACAAGAGATCTATGGCATTACCTCTTTTGATAATTGCTTTAGTGATGGGAATAGTTCTTACGATTGGAAGCGCTCAGTCAGCTGAAGTTTTGTATTCCCAGTATGGAGGAACAGCCAAGATAGTAGATACTAATGCTTCAATACAAGAGGCATCATCTGCGATGAATCAATTTGTTGTAATAACCACTTTAAGTCCTGAAACCACAGAGGTTCAGGCAGGAGATACAGTTACATGGAACAATCTTCAAAGACCAAAGAAACCTGTTGTTCTGATAAGTGACGATGATCTGTGGGAGTCTCAGACCATTTATTACGGTAAATCTTTCAGCTACACTTTCCTGAATCCTGGAACATATACCTTTAACATTGAAGGTACTCAAATGAAAGGGTCAGTAATTGTTTCAGAAAAGAGCATGAAAAGTATCGCTGAAGAAGAATCTGAAGCAGGTACTGCTGCTGGTATACCTACGATGGTATGGAATCAGACTAAAAATGTAACTGAGAGTGTGGTACAAACTGTTACAGGAACCATTGCACAGATCACTCAAAAGAAGAGTGAATTCCTTATGATCAGGACGCTGGATCCCACTAATATGGAAGTAGAGGTTGGTGAAACCGTTACCTGGCAAAATCTCCAGAGGCCAAAGAAGCCCATAGTTCTGGTGAGCACGGAAAATCTATGGGAACCACAGACAATCTATTATGGTAAGTCTTTCAGCTTTGTTTTTGATACGCCTGGTACATATAATTTCATGCTGGACGGTACCAATATCACTGGTACAGTAGTTGTTTCAGAAGCCTCCATGGAAAATGTACCTCAGTCTATAGAAGAAACAGTCCTCCCCTCTGTTCCGGAGTCGAGCCCATTGATGGTTCAAAATGAAACCAAGGAACAATTAGGGGCAAAGATCGGAGAAATATCGCAGACTGTAACCCAGACAAAGGAGTTCCTTATGATCAAAACCATAGAACCTACAATAATGGAAGTAAAAGCTGGAGAATCTGTGACTTGGAGAAATCTCCAGAGGCCAAAGATGCCAATTGTGGTTGTAAGCAAGGAAGACTTATGGGAACCTCAGACGATTTACTATGGCAAGGTATTTATTTACACATTTGATAAACCAGGCACCTATACCTTTATGCTTGAAGGGACTGACATATCAGGTACTGTTGTGGTTGTTTGAAAAGTGTTTTTTAAAAATTAATCTTCCCCTTTTTGGGGAAGACATATCTCTTAATTTCTTAGATAAGGCGGGTTATCAGGTAGAAAACCAATAACACAATTGCACCTATAAGCCAGAATTTTATAGTCTCAGACAGGGGTATGCGCAGATTGGTATTTTTTCCTTCCATTTCAACATAAGAGGAAATTCTGCTCGTCCCAGGTTGAACTTCCTTTTTTTCACTATCTCTAACCGGATAATTATTTGATGCGGGCCTTTTGTTAAAAGTCGGAGTTCTCTCTCTCTTGATTACATCGTCCTTTTTTTGTTCAGCTAATGAGGTAGCAGCTACAGTTTCATTTGTTATTTCAGATGTATTCTGCCTTGGTAAATTGTTGTCTGGGACTATTTCCTCATCAGGGGGGGCAAAACTTATCGATCCTGAAGACTTTGCAGACTCAGTATCCATGGAAACATTCTCTATTTCATCTTCAACTACAAAAGACTCTTTTTCTCTAATATTACTGAATATTGATTCTTCTCCTTGCGGAGGAGTGAAGGACTCAACTTCTTCAGTTTCTTCTGCCTCATAATAATCTGTTTCTGCAGGAGATTCCGTAGCTAAATGCTGTTCCTCTTCCTCTATATATTCTGTCTCGTCTTGGATATACTCCGGCTGTGTTGGTATATATTCCGGTGTACTGATTCTGTCATTTTCGGTGAATGAGTTTGTCCGTTTTATGCTGATATCCAGCGAGGGATCAAGAAGAGTAGCTCTGTCATAGCTTCTTTTTGCCTCATCGAATTTACCCATATCTTCGAGTATCCGACCTCTCTTTACCCATCCGCTGACATTATTAGGTTCTAATTCCAGAGAACGTGTAAAATATTCCAGTTTTTTTTCCGGATCCGGGCTTTTTATGCCCATACTATACCAATTCTCTGCTTCCTTTTGTTTTTTCTTGGATTTAACGTCATCCATCAAGCCCATAAGCACACCTCATTTCATTAACAAACCAATACATCTGCCATCCCTACAACTTATCAGATTAATTGGTATATATAATGTACTTATATATAAGTATCAGTTACAACTGTATAGCAATGACTCTTCAGTCAGAACAGTTTCTTTTGTCCCGAAGGTCCCCTTGCATATTTTCCAAATTCGCTGCTTATAAGCTCTTTTCCGTTAAATACTGGCCCGTCCTTGCAGACTCTAAGGCCAGCTTCATCCATACAACATGCACCGCATACTCCTATACCGCATTTGAAATACCGATGAAGGCTGAACTCCGTGCGTTCTAATGCACTTTCCCGTTCAAGAATACCAAATACTCTCTTCATCATCATTTCAGGTCCACAGGTATATATTCTGTCATACTTTGATACATCAATTTCATCAAGTACATCTGTTACAAATCCACAGCGATGCGCAGATCCATCATCTGTAGTGATGTATACCTGTCCAGATTGAAGGAACCTATTCATAAATAGCAATTCATTGACATTTCTGGCTCCCAGGATGGTAGTTACCTGAGAGCAAGAGGGATAAACATTCTCAGCAAGTGGTGCAAGAGGTGCTGCCCCAACTCCTCCTGCAATGAGCAATATATTTTCGCCATCTTTTGGAAGTGTAAATCCTCTTCCAAAAGGCCCTCTTAATCCTACTGAATCACCTTCATTCAGATCGAACAGCCGCGATGTGGCATCACCGACTTTCTGCACTGTAATGGCATTTTTGTAGGACAATGTCATAGGGATCTCATCTACTCCTCTTATCCACACCATGACAAACTGGCCAATTATGGCATCTTCAAATGAATGATCGAAAAAGAATGTACGAGTGGACGGTGTTTCATCCACTATTTTTACAATATTTGCATTCAGTGGGAGCATCAGAACCTCTCATGCGCAATTCCGGTGATATCTTCTATATTCGCATAACCATATTCTTTCAGGAACCTGTTAATACCTTCAGATATGTTGGAGAACACATTTGTTCCTTCATAGACTGCCGAGCCAATTTGTAGTGCACTGGCACCTGCCATGACCATTTCTACAGCATGTTGCCAAGTTGATACGCCTCCAACTCCTATTATTGGTATATCCAGGTTATCATAGAGGTCATAAATACATTTTACAGCAACAGGGCGTATTGCCTCTCCGGAAAGACCACCAAAGCGGTTACCCAACACTGGATATCCGGAGTGGATATCGATAGTCATTCCCCGTACAGTGTTAATAGCCACCACTGCATCTGCCCCTCCTTCTTGTGCTGCCTTACCTATTGTAACAATGTCCGTGACATTTGGTGTAAGTTTAACCCAGACCGGCAGATCAGTTATTTCAGATACTGCTGAGGTGACAGATTTTACCATTACAGGGTCAGTGCCTACTGATGCACCATATCCCATAGCATGAGGGCAACTAACATTAAGTTCGAAAGCATCTGGTTTTCCCGGTATAAGTCCTTCTGCAACCTTGCGGAACTCATCTGCATTGCCACCGAAAATACTTGCTATCACCGGCACGCCTGCTTTATGCTTTGCTTTTTCAAGTTCCGGGAGAAAGGCTCCATAGGAAGGATTTGGTAACCCCATGGCATTCAGATATCCATGGTCAAGCTTCACCATGCTTGGATTGCTGTGTCCATCCTTGGGCTGTGGTCCGATGGACTTTGTCACTACTGCACCTGCACCTTCATGAGCCATCCGGACAAGTGCTGCTCCGGTAGTACCCATGATACCTGCAGCAAGTATTGTCGGATTCTTCATACGTAACCCTGTGATGTTGATCATGGAAATACCTCTAAGATCCTTACTTGTTGATCCTGAGTTTGGATACGGCTTCTTTTACAAGTTCCTTGCCACCCTTAGCTACAAGTTCCTTGCCAAGTTTGGATGCATGTGTATGGTAGTCCTCGAGGGGAATAATCTCATCAACACGGACCTGACGGGTCCCATCCAGAGAAAGCACTTCTGCAAGTACTCTTACCTCATCATTGTTTATGAATTGTGAAAAGGAACCTATAGGGGCTGTACATCCACCCTCTACATCCTTAATTACAATACGTTCAATCTCGGTGGCGATACGTGTCTGGGTGTGACTAAGCTGTGAAGTCACAGTCTCTGCCTCTGATCCAGCAGGTGTCACAATCGCTATGGTTCCCTGATTAGCTGAAGGGCAGAACCTTTCTGTATCCAGACGTTCTACATCAAGTTCCCATTTCATGCGCTGTAGACCAGCTTCTGCAAGCATAATGCCATCGTAATGGCCATCTTCAAGCTTCTTCATACGTGTATTGATATTACCGCGCAGGTCTTTAATGTGCAGATCAGGCCTGTATCTTAAAAGCTGGGCTCTCCTGCGCATGGAAGTAGTACCGAGCACTGCGCCCTTTGGCAGGTCATCCAGCTTTGCGCCATCTCTGGTAAGTAGTACATCGTGGGGGGAATCTCTTTCAAGTACTGCAGAAGTTGTAAGCTCTGGAGGCCTCATGGTTGGCAGGTCTTTCATGGAATGTACTGCAATTTCGATGAATCCTTCCACCATCTTGTCGTCCAGTTCACGCACAAAGGCTCCTACACCTACGACTTCGTGCAGGGGTCTGTCTGTGAATCTATCTCCTGTGGTCTTTATGATCTTACGGCTTGTTTCAACACCCATGTCTGCCAGCATTTTGGCAACGATGTCCGCCTGTGCCAGAGCAAGGGCACTGCCACGTGTTCCTATTATCATGTTATAGCAACCTTATTTGAGATTCGCTTCATATGCGGCCAGCAATCTATGCAGATCCTCTTCTGAATGTGCCGTGCAGAGGAAATTCGTCTCGAACTGCGAAGGGGGCAGGAATATGCCGTTATCCAGCATCCTGAAAAAGAATTTCAGATACCCTTCCTTATTACATCTGAGGACTTCCTGGTAGTTGCGGGGCTTGTCGCCGAAAAACACCTTGAACATAGAGGATATACCACATACATTGTAGTTAAGACCGAGATCTTCAACGATATCATTAATGCCTGCACGCAGTTTGTCTCCGGTAGCATTTAGTTTCTTGTGCACATTTTCCTTTTCCAGTATATCAAGAACGGTAATTCCGGCGGCAACAGATGTGGGACTGCCGCTAAAAGTACCCGCCTGGTATACACCTCCCGATGGTGCTACCATTTCCATTATCTCGCGTTTTCCTCCGAATACTCCAATGGGCATGCCACCGCCTATTATCTTGCCGAGTGTGGTCATATCCGGTGTAACTCCGTAGTATTCCTGAGCTCCACCCATAGCCATGCGGAAACCCGTGATAACTTCATCAAATATGAGTACAACATCGTTTTCTTCTGTGATCTTGCGCACTTCCTGCAGGTAACCTTCGTCTGGCAGAATAGGACCAACGTTGCCCATTACTGGCTCCAGAATAAATGCTGCAATATCCTTTCCATATTTTTCCATTACCTGTGTAAGTGCCTCTACATCGTTGAAAGGCACCTGTAATGTGTTTCTTGTGAAGTCCTCCGGTACTCCCAGAGAATCAGGTTTTCCAAGAGTGGTGGCACCTGAGCCGGCTTTAATAAGCACTGAGTCATGTGCTCCATGGAAACCACCTTCTATTTTGATGAACTTGTTCCTGCCCGTAAAACCACGTGCAACACGCAGGGCACTCATGGTTGCTTCAGTACCAGTGGAGACAAACCTTACCATGTCTATACTGGGGTAAATACCTGCGATCCTTTCTGCTAGTTTTATTTCCAGCTCTGTTGGTGTGCCATACAACCAGCCTTTATCCAGCTGTTCAATGATAGTTCGTTTTATTTTTGGGTTTGCATGTCCCAGTAGTTTTGGCCCGTATGCAAGGCAGAAATCAATATACTCATTGCCATCAGCATCGGTTATTTTAGAACCCGAGGCAGATGCTGCATAAAATGGAAAGGGTTTAATGGCTCTTACGGGGCTGCTCACTCCACCCGGAATAAGTTTTCGCGCTTTTTCATATAATTTCTCAGATTTTGCCAAATCCATAAACATCACCATTCAGTTACTGTAACATCCTTGCCAGGTCCTTTGCAAAATAGGTAAGGATCATATCTGCTCCTGCTCTTTTAATGGATAGCAGGGACTCATACATCACCTTTTTCTCGTCCAGCCAGCCCATGCGTGCAGCAGCTTTAAGCATTGCAAATTCACCGCTGACATTGTATGCAGCAGTGGGCATCTTGAACTCTGTCTTGATACGGTAGAGTATATCTAGGTAAGGAAGGGCAGGTTTTACCATTATAACATCAGCCCCTTCCAAAATATCCAGTTCTGCTTCCCTTATTGCCTCATCTGAATTTGCAGGGTCCATCTGGTAACTGGAACGGTCACCAAAAGAATACCCCGAGTCTGCTGCTTCTCTGAAAGGACCGTAGAAAGCGGAAGAATACTTTGCTGCATATGACATTATAGGTACATCCTTGCAGTGATTTTCATCAAGTGCCTCTCTTATGGCACTTATCATTCCATCCATCATTCCGGAAGGGGCCACCATATCTGCGCCGGCAAGAGCATGGCTTACTGCTGTTTTACCAAGTAATGGAAGCGTGGGATCGTTCAATATTTCTTCTTTTTCCATATCTACAACGCCACAATGCCCATGACTCGTATATTCGCACAGGCATACGTCTGTAATAACATAGATGTCCTTTCCAAGCTCGTTCTTAATCTCGCGCACAGCCCTCTGTACAACATCATCCTCTCCCCATGCGCTACTTCCCTTTTCGTCTTTTGTGGAAGGTATCCCAAAGAGTATAACTGCGGGAATACCCAGATCTGCAGCCTCTTTTGCATCGTCTGCTGCCATATCAACAGGTAATCTGGAGATTCCTGGCATGGAAGACATTGCCAGTGGTGAATCGATATTTTCATCCACAAACATTGGGTAGATAAGGTCATCAACTGAAAGTGATGTCTCACGTACCATATCTCTGATCTTGCCGTTTCTCAGTCTTCTCATCCTAACCTGTGGGAACATTTGATCACTTCTGTCACTTGCATTTATCTGTATTAGTTTCCGGTTTCTTCTCAATGTTAAATAACCTTGAAACTACATCCAATAAGTCATCATCATTCGTTTCTGCAGCAGTGCGTATTACTTTTGTGGGTTCTGCCAGGATCTTATTGACTATGGAATGTGTAAGGTCATCTAATACCCTGTTCTCGATTTCACCCATTGTATGGTAAGCGCACAACTTAGTTACCGCACGCTCTTTTTCCTGTTTCCTTACTTTATATACATTGGCATAAATGGCAGAAACAAGATGGTCGGCTTTCTGGTGCTTGTACTGTTTAAGAAGCAAGTCAAGTTCCTCATCAACTATTTTTTCTGCCCTCTTTGCTTCTTCTTTGCGCTGTGCAAGACTCCTTTCGTTTATAATCCTTAGATTATCAATGTTGTAGAGTTTGACGTGGTCTATTTCTGCGACACTTGATTCTATATCCCTTGGATTGGCGATATCAATTAGCAGGAGATCTCTGTCTCGGCCCTTCATTATCTCTTCTATTAATGATTTTTTCAGTACATAATGGGGTGCGGACGTGGCGCTGATCACTACGTCGGCTTTCTTTACATGCTCTGCCAGGTTCTCAAAACGTACTGCATGCCCTCCCATGCTATCTGCCAGTTCACGGGCTTTTTCAAAAGTGCGATTTGCTATGTATACAAGGTCCATTTCCCTGTGAGATAGTGCCCTGGTCACAAGTGTTCCCATTTCACCGGTGCCTATCACAAGCACCATTTTTCCTTCTAGGCCTCCAAGTGCCATTTCAGCTAAATCCACTGCGGCCGAGCCAATAGATACTGCACCTCTATTCACTTCGGTCTCTGTGCGGACCCTCTTGCCTACTTGTATGGCTTTACTGAATGCGGTATCAAGTATTCTTCCGGTGGTGCCCACTTTTTTAGCAAGAAGATACATATCTCTTATTTGTCCAAGTATCTGATCTTCTCCAACTATCATGGACTCCAGCCCGCAAGCAAGCCTTAAAAGGTGCAGGAGTGATTCCTGATGATCTCTGAATTCAACTAGTTGCAAAGGAAAAGACATACTTTTTGCAAAATTGAACAAGACGCTGCTCCCTTTTGGAGAAACCACATATATCTCTATGCGGTTACAGGTTTTCATCACCACGCATTCGTGGACAAATTCATTAGAATAAAGATCTCTGAGAACTTCTTCAAGATCTCCTTTCCAGGACCTTTCCATTTCCTCTATACTGGCCTTGGAATGGGTTATAACCATGCTGTTTATCTCTGTCAAGGTACACCTCCATTGTTGCTAATGGTCTGGTTCCATGTGTGAGATATGGGATGTAGTTCCATGATATCAATCTTTCTTATTGATTTTTTCCTGTACTATATCATACGCTCTCTTATACGCTTTTTCGTATGAGTCTGAGATTTCTTTCCAGATAATGTCATCTTCCAGGACTTCCCAGAGAATTGATCTTCTCTGTTTTTGGTCTCCCACATGTTCCTTTAAATAAGTTCGGATGTCATTCTGCAATGCTATCATTTGCTCATATTCCGGGGTAATGACCTTTTCAATACGCTGGCGGACATATCTTGAGAAAGCAGGACTTGAACCAGTAGTAGAGATGCCTATTACAAGATCTCCTCTTTGGATCACTGCTGGTATGGTAACTTCGCCGATAGTGTCTACCTGATTGGTCAATATGTTCCGGGACTTTGCAATGGATGTGATCCTATCATTTATCAGTTTATTGCTGGTTGCAGGTATCACAAGGAAGGCACCATCTATGAACTCCATGATCTCATTATCTGAAAAGGATCCAGCATCCATCTCTATCAAAGTTACAGATTTCTGCATTTGAAGCTCGATGAGCTTTTGAGAAAAAGTCTTACTTATTACCAAAGTATTGGCATATTCACTAAACAATTCAGCTTTTCTTTCCCCAACAGACCCACCGCCAAAGATCACCACTTTCCTACCATGCAAATTGATCATCAGTGGCAGGAAACCCTTATTTTCTGGCATGGTATTCTCCGGTATAGGTCTGGATATTTGTTATTAGTATCTTAGGTAATATGAGTTTCTATAATCGAATACCTGTTTTTTTGAACTCTTTTTCACTGAACATTACTTTGTAGTCATCTATACCAGTGACCTCTGATATCTCTTTAGCTATATCAAGACAGTCTTCACGGGAATAAGAGTGCACCATCGTAAAAAGGTTGTATGGCCATCCAGGATGACGGGGTCTGGCATAGCAATGTGTCACATCATCTACGGATGCCATAAGCTTGCCCACTTCTTCTATCTTTTCATCTGGAACATTCCACACACACATTGCATTAGCAGTGATCCCGATGTCCCTGTGGCCTATGGATACACCAAACCTCCTTATTATGCCATGTTGTTGCATAAGAGTGATCTGCCGAACAACTTCTTCTTCAGTTATATCAAGTTGCTCTGCAATATCATGGAAAGGAGATGAAGTAATTGGTATACCTTCTTGTGTCAAAAGGAGTATTTTTTTTTGTGTTTCTGTAATTTCCATATGTATCACCTGATCTTGAAATTCACTCCTATTTTGAACAGGTGAGTGGTGGGCATGTCCATCATTGGGCAGTTAACTTCTTTTTTCAGTTCATTTAGTATTTCATCCAGACGCTTTCTGTTAGGTGCAGAAAGTGTGAACCATACATTATATTCTCCAGGACGCAGGTAGTTATGCGATACTTCTGGGTAAGAGTTAATTCTTTCTGCGATCTGGTCAATTTTATCATCCGGAGCCTTTAAGGCAACAAGAGTACCTACGCGCCCTGTTCCCTTACTATTAATTATGGGCCCTATTCGCCTGACAGCACCTTCCTCATGAAGGCGCTGCATACGTCTGATTACTTCTTCCTCTGTGGTTCCTATCTTATTTGCCAGTATCCTGAATGGATGTGTGTCCAATGGAAATTCTAGCTGTGTAAGGTTGAGGAGTTTTTTATCAATTTCATCTAGCTGGATCATGTGAATCCTCGTTTTTAGGCATGTAAATACAGTATGGCTCTTCAGCGAGATAGTCCCCTGTAGCTGCATAGGCTCTAGCCCTGCATCCGCTGCAGACTTTCTTAAATTCGCATCTTCCACATTTACCTTTCAACTTAGATGCATCGCGCAGGTCTCTGAATACTTGGGCAGTTTCCCATATTTCTTTGAAGGGTTGCTGTTTTATGTTTCCAGCAAGTACTGGCAGATATCCGCATGGGTACACTTCTCCTATACTGGAAACAAAGCAAAATCCAGTTCCACCAAGACATCCTTTTGTCATTGCTTCGTATCCATGTGTTTTAACCGATATCTCAACACCTTCTTTTTTTGCACGCTGGCGCATTATACGGAAGTAATGAGGTGCACATGTTGCCTTTAGCTGTATTTTTGTTGATTTCTGCTGTTCATAGAACCAGTTAAGAATACGCTCATATTCAACAGGTGGTATTTCTTCATTTTCCAGTTCTTTTCCCCTACCTGTAGGTACAAGCAGGAATATGTGCAGCGCTTCAGCCCCTATTTCTTCAGCCATTTTTAGGATCTGAGGTATCTCGTCAACATTCCTTTTTGTAATGGTAGTGTTTATCTGAAAACCTATTCCTGCATTTTTTAGTGCTTCTATACCTTTCATTGATCCTTTAAATGCACCTGGAACACAGCGGAACTCATCATGTGACTCAGCTGTAGCGCCATCAAGGCTTACGCTTACTCTCTTAATGCCAACCTCAAGAAGTTTCTTTGCAACTTCGTCATTAACGAGGGTACCATTTGTGGCAAGAGCAACTCTTAGTCCCTTTTCAGTACCATAATGAGCAAGTTCATAGATGTCTTTTCTTACAAGAGGTTCCCCGCCACTAAGGATCAAAATAGGATTTCCCATCTCTACTATTTCATCAATGAAATGTTTTGCTTCCAGGGTGTTCAGTTCTCCTTCAGGAACTTGTGAGGTAGAGGCACCTCTGCAATGCTTGCATGATAAGTTGCAACCAGCTGTCAGCTCCCATGCAATTAATCTTGGTGGTTTGAAAGAAGGTTCCATATTCGGTTCCATACTCATCTCTAAGTATTTTATTTATTTTAAAATGTCATATTCACAATTTAAGTTCAGTGAATACTTTTGACACTTTATCTTTCCTGTCAATCGCCTTAAATAGGATGTGTCTATACTCACTAACCCATATTAATAATTAGTTGTGTTACGTAAAGATGCGGACATGTAACTATGATGTATGGGCACTTGTTCATAGATAACGGGTATGCTATTAGGGTGATAAAATGGAAGCTTTCCTTATTGCCTTTTTTATAACATGGATAGTTATACTTTTATATGTCCTCTATGTGATGAAGACTTATTTCCAATTGCAGCGTGAACTAAACATACTTAAGAAAGTGGGCAGGAATTGAGAGAGGTATGGAAAAACAACAAAAAACTATTGTAGCTATCCTATTTGTAATACTGGTTGCAGTAATAGGTCTATGGGGACTCGATTTGTCCCAAGGTTATTCTATGGTATCTCAACTAAAAAATGACCCCCAGACACATATCGGAAATGAGGTCAGTACCATGGGCATCATAAAGAATGGAACTTTACAGGTGTCACCAGGTGTAATTACTTTTTTACTGGTAGATGTAGAAGATCATGTTTCAGAGGTAGAGGTGGAATATACAGGTGATCTGCCTGCTACTTTTGCTGAGGGGCAGGGCATCAGTTTAACCGGAACCATGGTCTCTGCTCAGAAAATAGAAGCACATCAGATTGTGATGGGTTGCCCTTCTAAATACACTGAGTAATAATGGTAACGCTAGATAGTAAAAACAAAATCGTGGAAAGATGAAGTATGAGAGTAGAGGATTTCGAAGAGTACAGGCAGATCAATTTAGCGCTTACTGATCTTATCCAGGGTATGGATGACTCTTCCTATATGAAGAAGATGTTAAATCATGTATGCAGCTCAGGTGGAAAAAAAATAAGGCCTCTGATTCTCATGCTTTGCACAGAGGTATGCGGTGGTGACAAGGACAGAAGTATCGATGCTGCACTTGCCATTGAACTGATACATTCTGCTTCTCTTGTACATGATGATCTTCTTGATGGAGGTATACTCAGAAGGGGAATGCCTTCAGCACATGAAAAATATGGAATTGCTGCCGCACTACTTTGTGGCGATTTCTTAATATCAAAGGCAACCACACTTATTTCTACTTATGGGAATGATGCCGTTTATGAGTTTGGCAGTGCAGGAATGCACATGGCAGAAGGGGAAACAATTGATATTGGAAGTGTGGATTCGGATTTCATGCAGAAAAACTATTTCGAATGCATAAATAAAAAAACAGCTTCTCTTTTTGCATCTAGTGCGGCTATCGGTGCTTACATTGCAGGATATGGTAAGGACGAGGCTATGAGGTTCCACTCTTTCGGGGAAAACGTGGGCATAGCTTATCAGATAGTTGATGATCTTCTTGAGTTCCTTGATGAATTGGATGACAAAAAATCCACACAAGAATCGGTTACGTTGCCTCAGATATACAGTCGTACTATGGGACGTGATGAAGCAGTACAAAGGACTATTGCAGAGGTTCACAAGTATGTGGGATTTGCCAAGGAGCTCTTAAGCACTTTCAGACCATGTGAGGCAAGGGATAAGCTGCTTCTTATCACAAATCATATCACAGTTGACCTGCTTCCCAAAACGACATAACTCTCTAAATTGCATATGATTTTTGTCTATCATTTCAATTATTTTAATTTCAAGGTGAACGGATGCGAGTATACGATAAATCAGTTATCAAGATAAATGCTGAGATTGAAAATGGAAAAGTAGTGCTTGAAAGCGAAGGAGCATTAAATCCAATTGCAAAACCTATCATAAATAGGATCAATAATATTTTCCAGGATGAGAAGCCCATATATGTTGGCGATGAGAATTTAATATTTTCAACCTGGGTACCTCCTATACCAGGTGAGGTTTTCAACAGGCTTATCAATGCAGAAATAAGTTCGATACTCAAAAAAAGGGTTCCAGATCAGCTATCTATTGGAATCACTGCCAGGTGCCCTAATAATTGCATACATTGCGGCGCAGCCGATATTGTAACTAAAAGTGAGCTTACTATCGATCAGATCAATGGTGCGGTATCTCAGTCTATAGATCTTGGTTCTTACTATGTTTCTTTTGATGGAGGTGAGACCATGATGCGTAATGATCTTACTGAAATGGTACAGGCTGTGGACAAGACCAAAGCCATTGCTACTTGTTTTACTTCTGGATTCAGACTTACAGAAGAAAGAGCTAAGGATTTGAAAGCTGCTGGTCTCTATGCAACTCATATTAGCATTGATAGTCCCCGTGAAGAGGAGCATGATCGGGTACGCGGCCGCAAAGGGGCTTTTAAGGACAGTTTGCAGGGAATAGAAAGTACTCTGAAAGCGGGCATGTTAGCTGACATGTTCGTAGTAGTTTCTCCTCATAATATTGACGAACTTGAGGATTTCTACGGGTTTGCTGAAGACCTGGGCATGCATGAATTGTCAATATATGAGATAGTTGCAGTGGGTCGCTGGATGGAACATGAGGATGAGGTAATATCAGATTCTGATGTAAAGATGCTGGGCAGGTTCCAGAAGGAGAAGAACAGGAAAGTCGGAGGTCCAAGGGTAACAGCTCTTCCATATTTTATGGGTCCTGACCAGTTCGGCTGTTTTGCTGGCAGAAGGTGGATGCATGTTACAGCAGGCGGGGATGTTCTTCCATGTGCATATACTCCGCTTTCTTTCGGGAATGTGGTTGAAGAAGGCTTGGATGTTATATGGAAACGCATGGGGCAACATGAAGCATATAGGAAGAATGCTGAGTTTTGTAAGATGCGAGACCCGACTTTCAGGGAAAAGTACATTCATATTATTCCCAAAGATGCTTCTTTGCCGTTGAGGATGGACAAGCTCCGACAGTAAGATTCTATTTTACAATTTCGGAAAATGGGCTTCTGTATCGGTTTAATGTGCCAGATAACATAAATATTTATATTATGTTAATAAAATACATTTGCAGTAGGCGCACATAAAACCGAATACTTTATATTCAAAGTTAGAATACTGTGGTTATCTTATCATATCAAGCGAATTGTTAATCACCTTTGCATGAGGATTATGCATGGCTAAAGATACAATCTTATCAGAAATTAAACAAGCAGAAGCCAATGCACGGAAGATGGTGGATGGTGCCTTAAAGGAAAAAGCTGAACGTACTGCCAAAGCCCGTGTTGAAGCTAGGGAGATTGTCAAGCAGGCCGAGGTGGATGCTCTAAAGTCCGCTCAGAGCACTCTTAGGTCTGCAGAACACGAACTCGCTTCCGAAAAGGCGAAGATCATCGGAAAAGGTAATGAAGAAGCTGCCGTTATTGCAACAAATTCAAAGGCAAAAGTAGATAAGGCAGTAGAGAACCTCATAAGTGAATTCGAGAGGGCAGTACATGCTTAAACCAAGGCAGATGAGTCGTGTTCTTGTAGTTGGTCATAAGGACATTCTTGAAAAGACTGTCAATGCTCTTTACAAGACCAATCTGTTCCATATCGAGGACTTTATTGAGGATGAATCTAGCCTGAAAATAGGTAAACCCTTTGGTGATGTAGATACTCTTTCACAGAAATTGATCAAGATAAGATCTATTGCGACTTTTCTAGGAATAAAGGATGAAGCTTGCAATGCTCAAAAAGTCGATTCTTTGATGCAAAAGCTTAATCCTACTCTGGAAATGTTGGAAAAAGAAGTATCATCAAAAACCGAAAAGAAGGTTGAATTCGAGTCCAAGATCAAGGAATTGGAATCGCTAAAGAAAGACATTCTTCCTTTCACTGGAATTCCTCTTAACCTGGATTTGTATCGTGGCTATGAGAGTTTAGCTGTTTTTGCGGGTGCTGTTAAAGGGGAAATGGAGAGTGAAGTCTCAAAAATTACCAGGTCTTATGAGATTTTCTCAGATTCCAAGTCTGGCTCTATTGTTCTTTTTGTTCCTACTAAGTATGCTGATGAGGTTTCCAGATCTTTGTCAAGCTTTGGATACAGGGAACTTAAAGTTCCGGATGTAACTGGTATGCCTTCTGAGATTCTTTCAATGGTAGAGAGTCAAAAAGAGAGTCTTTTGAAACAGATAGAATCAATAGATTCAGATGTTGTGGCCTTAAAATCTAAATATCTTGACTTCATTCAGGCAAGTAATGAGGTACTTTCTATTGAGGCGGCTAAATCTGAGGCACCATTGCGCATCGCCACTTCTGAAAGTACGTTTTTAATAGATGGTTGGGTTCCTTCTGATTCATACAAGTCTCTCGAAGAAGATGTCACCAAAGCTACTAACGGACGTGTTTTTGTCACCCAGCAGGAAATTGAGCACAAAGATGAGCCAAACATACCTGTTGAATATGATAATCCTAAGATTGTCAAACCATTTGAAGAGATCATGAATCTCTATTCCCGTCCCAGGTACAAGGAACTGGACCCAAGTGCAATAATGTTTCTAAGTTTTCCATTGTTCTATGGGATGATCCTTGGTGATGTTGGATATGCGCTTATCTTGTTTGTCCTTGCTCTCTTGGTCAAAAAGATGGTAAAATCCGACGCTGTAAAGCCTTTGATGAATATTCTGATCTATTGTCAAATATCAACGGCAATATTTGGTCTTCTGTATGGTGAGTTCTTAGGTTTCCCTCTTGCTAGTTTAGAAGTTCATGAAGGGCTTGAAACCGTAATCGAGCCAGGTCTTATTCCGGGCTTTTCAACCATTAATTTGTTTGCATCTCCTATTGGTGGTGAGATGATCACATACCCTGTGCACAGAACACATCTTGTTATGACCCTAATAGTGGCTACTGCTCTAATAGGTCTTATACACTTCAATATAGGGTATATCTTGGGATTCATTAACGAAAACAAGAAACATGGATTTTCCGCAGCTTTACTTGAAAAAGGTAGCTGGTTAGTTATCGAAATTGGTATCCTTCTTGGTGCTCTTGGATATGTCAATGTTTTGCCTTCAGCAATGACCTACGCAGGAATTCTCGTATTCTTGATAGGTTTTGTTATGTTGCTTAAAGGCGAAGGTATCAAAGGACCTGTTGAATTACCATCCTTGTTAAGTAACTCTCTCTCTTACACTCGTATTATAGCTGTAGGATTATCATCTATCTACATTGCATCTACTATCAATAACATCGTATTTGAGATGATGTGGCCTGATTCTTTCGGGATTATGACAGTGTTTGCAATATTAGTATTTATATTCGGACATGGTTTAAACACCGTCCTGAGTATTATAGCCCCCGGGCTGCATGCCCTTAGGTTGCAGTACGTAGAGTTCTTTGGAAAGTTCTATGAGGGTGGCGGAAGAAAGTACAATCCATTTGGATATATAAGAAAATACACGGAGGAACAATAAAATGGCAGATATAGCAACAGCAGCAACAACAGCAACAGTATTGTTTGACGCAGCAGGAATGAAGGCAATTGGTGCAGGACTGGCAGTAGGTTTGACCGGCATTGCATCAGCTATTGCAGAAAAAGAAATTGGTACTGCAGCAATAGGTGCAATGGCTGAGAACGAGGCACTTTTCGGTAAGGGTCTTATCCTGACCGTTATTCCGGAAACCATCGTTATCTTCGGTCTCGTAGTTGCACTGTTGATCAGCTAAATAATTTAAGGGCACATTTGCTCTTAAATTTTTCAAGGTGTTGAGCATGGGACTTGAAACTGTTGTTAAAGATATCATGGATACTGCCGAAGCTGATGTGTCCAAGATAAAAGCGGAAACTGATTCTGAAGTTTTGCAGATCATCGAAGAAGCCAAAGATAATGCCAAGCGTATACTTGGAGAAAGTCTTGCAAAGGCTGAAGATGATATCAAAAAGATGCGGCAGCAAGAGATATCCAGTGCGAATCTTGAGGTGAAACGCACTTTGCTCAATGCACGCAAGGAAATACTCGAAGAGGTTTATAATAGTGCTTTTGGAACTGTATCTTCCTTATCTGAAGCAAAAAATAAAGAATTGCTGAGTGCAATCATTACAAAGAATGAAGCACAGGGTAAGAAGATATTTTCAAACGCGAAATCCGAGAAGCTCGTCAGGGAGTTATCTTCACTGGAATATGCAGGGAATATCGACTGTGCCGGTGGGGTCATCATCGAGAACGAGGAAGGAAATATCCGTCTGGACTATACCTATGATGTTATCCTTAAAAGCGTGAATGAGCGGTCTTTGAAACAGACATCTGACATCTTATTCGGGTGATTCATATATGCGGCTTTTGCAGAGATTAAAGCGTGGGGTCGATAGTGAAAAGTCACGGCCTAAGGGGCATTCTAATTATGCATATACTACTGCACGTGTACATGCAATGAAGAGCAAGCTGCTTCCTAAAGAAACTTATCCGCGGCTCCTGAACATGCAAATTGATGAAATCACCAGATTTGTTGGAGAACTGGAATACAAAGAGGATGTTGATGAACTTGCAAGGTCGTATGCTGGTGTTGATCTCATCGAGCATGCGCTGAACAGGAACCTGGCTGTGACCTTCACTAAACTACTGAATATTTCAGAAGGTGAAGTTAACTTCCTTATCTTCCAATATCTTCAGAAATATGACATCTGGAACATCAAGACTATTCTTCGTGGGAAACATTGCAATGCTTCTACAGAAGATATACTGGAGGCAATTGTTGCAGCAGGCCGCCTTACTTATACTTTCTTGTCAGAATTATCTGCTAAGCCCACTCCTGAAGATGTTATTTCATCTCTGGCACAAAGCGAATACTATTCTATCCTGAAAGATTATGACGGTAAGAATTTGTCAGAGATAGAGAATCGTCTTGATATGAAGTATTATGAAGATCTGTTCAGAGCCATTGGTGAGCCAAAGTCTAAAGACAGAAAACTCTTCAGTGAGTTTGTCAGGACAGAAATTGACATCAAAAATTTGACCACTCTGTTCAGGCTCAAGAAATATAGACTTACCAGTCCTGATATGATGACTCTCATGATTGATGGCGGCTTAAAGCTTAAGTTAAAAGACATAGAGAAAATGATGCCATTGTCATTTGAAGAGTTCGTCACTGGACTTGCAAATAGTCCTTACTGGGATGATATTTCTGACTGCTGCTCTCCAAAGATGGATTCTTTCGTAGATCTAGAGGCAAAGCTAAAAAAATTGAGATTAAAAACTTCGGTAAGTTTCTCTCATCTATATCCTCTCTCCATCGTGATGATCATGGACTATATTCTGGGTAAACAGAATGAAGTCAATAATCTGCGTATGATTATTCGTGGGAAGGCAGTTGGTCTAAGTGATGAGGAAATAAAGAATCAGTTGGTGATCTGATGGAACTTGCAGTAGTAGGCAGCAGCGAGTTTGTCACTGGATTCAGGCTGGCTGGAATAAAGAAGATCTTTGAAGTTAATAACCATGTAGAACTTGAACCTACTGTAAGAAAGGTGCTTGAGGACAGGGATATTGGAATACTTGTATTGCATGGAGATGACCTGTCCAGACTACCGGAGATGTTGAGGGACACGATCAATGAATCTGTTGAACCGACTGTTGTTACTCTGGGAGGTAGTGGTCAAAGTTCGAACTTAAGGGAAAAGATAAAACAATCGGTAGGTGTAGATCTGTGGAAATAAAAGGTGAAATTTATCGTGTGGCCGGACCAGTCGTTACTATTACCGGTATCAAACCAAAAATGTATGACGTGGTCAAAGTTGGTCATGAAGGATTGATGGGTGAGGTCATCAGAATTGAAGGTGACAAAGCCACAGTTCAGGTATATGAGGACACATCTGGAATCAAGCCAGGTGAACCCGTGGAAAACACAGGAATGTCCCTCTCAGTAGAGCTTGGTCCAGGTCTGCTGGAAAGTATCTATGATGGTATCCAGAGGCCTCTGAAGGTTCTCCAGGAGAAAATGGGAGATTTCATTCAGAGGGGTGTAACTGCAAACGGACTTGACAGGGAGAAAAAATGGGATTTCAAACCCACTGTCGCTAAGGGCGATAAGGTAAAGGGTGGAGAAGTTATCGGTCTTGTACAGGAAACCGAGAACATCGAACACAAGATCATGGTCCCTCCAAGAGTTTCAGGCACAGTGGCTGAAATAAAGGCCGGAAAGTTCACTGTAGATGAAACCGTTTGTGTACTTACAGATGGTACTGAACTGCAGCTGATGCAGAAGTGGCCTGTCAGGGCACCCAGACCAGTAAGTAAGAAACTCTTACCAAAGACTCCTCTTATCACCGGTCAGAGAATTCTCGACGGACTTTTCCCGGTTGCAAAAGGAGGTACTGCCGCAATCCCCGGCCCATTCGGTTCAGGAAAGACTGTTACTCAGCAGCAGCTTGCTAAGTGGAGTGACACTGATATTGTGGTCTACATCGGTTGTGGAGAACGTGGTAATGAGATGGCCGATGTTCTTAATGAGTTCCCAGAACTGCAGGACCCAAAGACTGGCCGTCCGCTTATGGAACGTACTGTGCTCATCGCAAATACTTCCAACATGCCGGTGGCTGCCCGTGAGGCATCAGTATACACTGGTATCACCATTGCAGAATACTACCGTGACATGGGATATGATGTTTCCCTTATGGCAGATTCCACTTCAAGATGGGCAGAAGCTATGAGAGAAATCTCCTCAAGGCTTGAAGAAATGCCTGGTGAGGAAGGTTACCCAGCTTATTTGTCAGCAAGACTGTCAGAGTTCTATGAGAGAGCAGGTTATGTAAAATCTCTAGCAGGAGTGAATGGTTCTATTACGGTTATCGGTGCAGTATCTCCACCTGGTGGTGACTTCTCAGAACCAGTTACACAGAACACTCTGCGTATCGTAAAGGTTTTCTGGGCTCTTGATGCCAAGCTTGCACAGAGGAGGCATTTCCCATCTATTAACTGGCTTACCAGTTACAGTCTTTACAGTAACTCACTTGCAGGCTGGTTCAGTGAGAACGTCGCTCCAGATTGGAATACTCTCAGGAACAATGCAATGGACTTGCTCCAGCGTGAATCCGAACTGCAGGAAATTGTGCAGCTCGTGGGCTCCGATGCTCTGCCGGAAGACCAGCAGCTGGTATTGGAAATATGTCGTATGATCCGTGAATATTTCCTTCAGCAGAATGCATACCACCCTGTGGATACTTACTGTTCATTTGATAAGCAGTACAAGTTGTTGAAAGCTATATCCAAGTACAGTGACATGGCCTCAGCTGCTCTTGAAGCAGGTGCTCCAATGAAAAAGATTCTATCCATGGAATCAAAGGATGATCTTGCAAAGGTCAAATTCGAAGAGAACTTTGACAAAGCACTTGATGAGGTCCTGAAGAAGATGGATTCTGAGTTCGCAAAGCTTGGAGGCAATTAAAATGACCAAGGAATATAAGACTATAGTAGAGATCTCAGGCCCTCTTGTATTCATCGAAAAGACCGAACCAGTGGGTTACGGTGAACTTGTGAATATCAACCTGCCAGATGGTAGTACTAAGAGAGGTCAGGTACTTGATACATCAGCTGACATAGTAGCTGTACAGGTCTTCGAAGGTACTGGTGGACTCAATGAGGAATCTGGAGTAGTATTTACCGGCGAAACAATCAAATTACCAGTTTCAAAGGACATGTTAGGCCGTATCCTTTCAGGATCTGGTGAGCCTCTTGATGGTGGGCCGCGAATAGTTCCGGAAGACAGGATCGATGTTAACGGTGCATCAATGAATCCTTATTCAAGGATGCCACCTGAGGAATTCATCCAGACCGGTATTTCCACGATCGATGGAACTAACACACTTGTGAGGGGACAGAAACTGCCTATCTTCTCTGGTTCAGGTCTCCCCCACAATGAGATTGCTCTGCAGATAGCAAGACAGGCAAAAGTGCCAGGTTCTGAAGAAGCATTCGCAGTAGTGTTCGCTGCAATGGGTATTACCAATGAGGAAGCACAGTACTTCATGGAAGACTTTGAGAAGACTGGTGCACTTGAAAGAGCAGTGGTGTTCCTAAACCTTGCAGATGACCCAGCAGTCGAGCGTATTATCACTCCAAGGATGGCTCTTACCGCAGCTGAGTATCTAGCATATGAGCATGATATGCACGTGCTTGTTATCCTTACAGATATCACCAACTACTGCGAAGCATTGCGTCAGATGGGTGCTGCCCGTGAAGAGGTTCCAGGACGTAGAGGTTATCCAGGTTACATGTACACTGATCTTGCATCCTTGTATGAGCGTGCAGGTGTCATTAAAGGCAGAAAAGGATCTGTTACACAGTTCTCTATCCTCACCATGCCTGGTGACGATATCACTCACCCCATCCCTGATCTCTCTGGGTACATTACTGAAGGACAGATCGTGGTTTCAAGGGAATTGCACAGAAAAGGTATCTACCCTCCAATCAACGTGCTGCCTTCACTGTCCCGTCTGATGAACTCAGGTATCGGTGCAGGTAAGACAAGGGATGACCACAAAGCAGTTTCCGACCAGATGTATGCAGGATACGCAGAAGGTCGTGACTTAAGAGGCCTGGTGGCTATCGTAGGTAAAGAAGCATTGTCTGAGAGGGACCAGAGGATCCTTGAATTCGCAGATCTGTTCGAAGACAGGTTCGTGCGTCAGGGAAGAAACGAAGACAGGTCCATCGAGGATACGCTGAATGTTGCATGGTCTATTCTGTCTGAACTTCCGGAAGCACTGCTTACAAGAGTAGACAACAAGTTCATAGAGAAGTACCACCCTGCTCATAAGAAGAGCAACTAAAGGGAATCTGGTGAACGAACATGGGCGTAAAGGATGTTAAACCAACCCGGTCCGAGCTCATAGAGCTCAAGAAGAAGATCAAGCTCTCTCAGAGCGGTCACAAATTGCTTAAAATGAAGAGAGATGGTTTGATCCTTGAGTTCTTCGATATCCTTAGCAAAGCAAAGGATGTTAGGTCAGAGCTGGACAAAGCCTATGAAGTGGCTAATAAGAAGATAGGTCTTGCAAATGCTGTTGACGGTATCATTACTGTCAAATCCACAGCTTTTGCCTTGGAGAACATTCCCCAAATTGAACTTGAAAGCAGGAACATAATGGGTGTCGTGGTCCCCAAGATCGAATCTTCCAGTGTACGCAAATCCATAGAAGAACGTGGCTATGGTATATTGGGAACTAGTTCCTACACCGATGAAGCCGCAGACGCCTATGAGAAGCTGGTGGAGAATATCATTGTGGCAGCAGAGATCGAGACTACTATGAAGAAGCTGCTCGATGATATCGAAAAGACCAAGCGCCGTGTCAATGCTCTTGAGTTCAAGGTCATACCTGAAATGCAGGAAGCTATGAACTTCATCAGGCTCCGTCTGGAAGAGATGGAAAGAGAGAATACGTTCAGACTCAAGAAGATCAAAGGATAAGATTCTTATATATGGGATCTGGAAACCCAGAAGATGATCGGCCCAATATGGTCGATCGTTTCTTCACGCAGCTAGGAAAACCTCATAACCTGGCAAGAATTTTAAGATGGGCATGGATCATCTCACTATTTTTGCTGGCAATGGGTTATATTCTTATCTTTTCATATCTGTCTGGCAAATTAGACATTTAGGAAATCATTTTTTTTCTATTTTTTTTACCGATCTCAATTTTCCCAGCACTATCTGTGCATGTTCCTTTGTTTTTACATTGTCCCAAATACTCACTATAATGCCTTTTGGATCAATAAGGAATGTTGTTCTTACAGTACCCATGGATTCCTTTCCCATGAATTTTTTCAGGCGCCATACATCGTACAGCTTGTGAACAGTAACATCTGTGTCTGAAAGGAGAGTGATCCCCAGTTCCCTTTTCTCAATGAACTTCTGATGAGATGCAATGCTGTCTTTGCTTATCCCAATGATCATTGCTTCTTCTTTTTCAAATTCAACTTTAAGCGAAGTGAAATCCTGTGCTTCTTTTGTGCATCCGGCAGTATTATCGCGAGGGTAAAAATGCAATACTAGCCATTTACCTCTCAGGTCTTTCAAACAGATCTCTTCATTATTCTGGTCTGGCAGGCAGAACAAAGGTGCATCCTGACCTTCTGAAAGTGAATTATTGGACATTGTATCTTCCTATATTTCCCAATGAGTATTTATCTAAGCAGGTATAGTTAGTTCCAATTACCGTTATATGACGGTTCATATACAGCCTTTTTGGCTTTGAGGGTAGAATATGGTATCTAAAGCACTCCCTTTCACAAAAGAAAAGATCTCTGAGATTATTGCACAATATCCTACACCTTTCCATCTATATGATGAAAAAGGTATCAGGGAGAATGCCCGCAGGCTCAAGAAAGCCTTTGGCATATTAGAGGGTTTCCAGGAGTTCTTTGCTGTGAAAGCTCTTCCAAATCCATATATCATGAAAATTCTCAAGGAAGAAGGTTTTGGAGCTGACTGCAGTTCTCTGCCCGAGTTGTTGCTTGCAGAGAAGACTGGAATCGTGGGCGAATATATCATGTTCAGTTCCAACGACACTCCTGCAGAAGAATTCAGGAAGGCAAAGGAACTGGGTGCTATAATAAATCTTGATGATATTAGCCACATCAAATTCCTGGAAGATGGGGCAGGTCTGCCGGAGCTTATATGTTGCAGATATAATCCGGGTCCTCTTAAGGAAGGCAATGCAATAATTGGAAAGCCTGAGGAAGCAAAGTATGGTTTTACCCGTGAACAGCTCTTTGAGGGCTACAGGTACATGCGGGATAAGGGTGTGAAGAGATTTGGTATGCATACAATGGTGGCATCCAATGAGCTGAATCCCCAGTACTTTATAGAAACTGCAAAGATCCTTTTTGAACTCATAGCTGATATCTCCAGAGAACTTGGCATAAGGTTTGAGTTTGTAAACCTTGGCGGAGGTATTGGCATACCATACCGTCCCGATCAGGAGCAAGTGCCTTATGATGTCATTGCCAGAGGTGTAAAGGATGCGTACGTAAAAACCATTGAGGCAAATGGTTTAGCTCCTCTTAAGATCTATCTTGAGTGCGGACGTGTCATTACCGGGCCATATGGTTATCTGATAACCACTGTCAGGCACATGAAACACATCTACAAAGACTATGTAGGCACGGATGCATGCATGGCCAACCTCATGAGGCCGGGAATATACGGTGCATATCATCACATAACTGTCCTTGATAAGGAAAATGAGCAACCGACTTTCAAGTATGATGTCACTGGTTCTCTTTGTGAGAACAATGATAAGTTTGCCATTGATCGCATGCTTCCTGAAGTGGAGCGTGGGGACATTCTGGTGATTCATGATACGGGAGCTCATGGTTATGCCATGGGTTTTAACTATAATGGTAAACTGCGCTCCGCTGAGATCCTGTTAAGAGCAGATGGTAGTTTTGTACAGATACGCAGAGCTGAAACCGTAGATGACTACTTTGCAACGCTGGATTTTGAAGGGCTTCAGAAGTTCATCTAAATATTCTACTTTATTTAGCTGGGTATTCATTTCCAGCACTTTTATATATTCTATTCTGTATCTATATAGCATGAAACACGCCCTGATTTTTGATATGGATGGTGTGCTTGTAGACTCCATGCATCTGCATGCTGCTGCTTGGAAAATGGCTTTTTTGGAGGAAGGGATAGCTATATCCCAGGATTCCATTTACAGGTTGGAGGGTGCGAATGATAGGGGAATTATTGATAACATCTTGCACCATCAGGGTATTTTCGGTTCTTTTGACTCTTTTTCTTCAATTGCTGCCAGAAAACAGACTTTTTTCGATATAAGGAATGTCAAACCCTTTCCAGGCATTACTCATTGTTTGGAATTGCTTTCCAAAGATTACTTACTTGCAGTAGTTTCAGGCTCAGACCGCAATGCGGTTGATGGTATATTAGACCGTCATTTCAGCGTCCATTTCAATGCAGTGGTATCGGGTGATGATGTTGTTAAAGGAAAACCCAATCCTGATCCATACTTAAAAGCATTGGAATATCTTGGAACAGATCCTGAAAATTGCATTGTTTTTGAAAATGCTCCTTATGGTGTCGAAGCTGCAAAAAAGGCAGGCATATATTGTATTGGTATACCTACCTATGTTGATCCTCAGCTGCTGAAAATGGCAGATAAAGTATTACGGAATCATATTAGCTTGATGAAGTATCTCCATCTTTTGTTGCAACGTGGACCAGAAGATCCTTTTCCAGTAGTTTTCTCATGAAAACAGTACCTTCCAGGTCAGCTGCCATTATTTTAAGCATATTAGTTCTTTCTTTAATTTTTTTGCTGGCAAGCACCTCTTTGATAGATTTAAGCAATGAATCAGCAGACACTTCGTAATCCATTCTTTTTCCATAATTCATTTCATCAATTAATTGTGCATTGTTTTCCTGTTCTCTTTGTCCCCTATCTGGAAATACCAGCATTGGCACTCCATAGCTCAGTGTTTCCATGGTAGTTCCGTGTCCACAGGCACTGATAACAATATCTGCACTCTTGTAGTAGGGGAAAGGGTCAGATATGAAATCCTGCACTTCCACGTTTTCCGGTATTTCTGTTAATTGCGCAGGACTTATGTTAGGGCCCGTAACAATAGTGTACTGAATGTTTTTATCCAATTTTGCTGTGGAAATGACTTTTTGCAATATGGGATACCTATAACCGAATCCGCCTATTATGCACAGTACATTAGGATGAACAAGATTTTTCCCGGTTGTTTTTTCAGGTGTTTTGCGTATAATAGGCCCACTGTATTTGATCCTTGCCTGTACTTTTCCAGGGAAGGAGAGATTATTCCTGCAAACAGTGTAAGGAGAAGGGAAATCAGGTACTATTATAGCATGCGCAATAGTATACACTTGCTCATAGAATCTCTTTGTGATATTTCCAAGTAAGCTCATGAGAAAGCCTTTTTCCCGGAAGAATTCTACCATATTTGATTGGTTGGCTATTACATAGATGGGTATCTCTTTCACGTGAGCTGCTAATATTCCCAGATAGTATCCATCTGAAATAACAGCATCCGGCCTTAAACTTTTCACCATTTTAAAAACGTGGTACATTCCTGCAATGTCAATTACGGACAGGGTACACTTTATGGAGCTCTTCAAGTCGAATCCTCCAGAACTTCCAACTAGCCGGAGTTCCTGTGGTATCCTGTATACTTTGTATGCTTCTTTTTCCGCAAGTTCCTTTGAGTAACCATATGCTCCGAAATAGACTTCATGGTCATTAGCCATAAGTTCCTTCCCGATGGCAATACATCTGCCAGTGTGTCCTAACCCTTCGCCACACATGAATATTAGGAATTTCATCAATATCCCCGCGGTAAGTATAAGCTTTAGTTAATCTCCTGGCATATAGTGTGTTCACCAATAAAATATATAGTTATTAGAATTACTATATTCTATAAAGGGGATATATTTATAAAACTTGTTCTAACTTAATCTATATCTTGGTGACAAAATAAGGATGTGTGAATTTGCACAAAAAAGCACGTTTCTCCATGAACAAAGTGCTTTCATCTGACAAAACGATGGAGTTGATGGATGAAGGCTGGCAAAAAGCGGATCTGCATGTACATACCAGCTGCTCATATGATGTTCCTAAGTGTAGCACAGTTCATCCACAAAGACTTTTTGAAAAAGCCCTGTCAAGAAATATGGGTTATGTGACGTTTACAGATCATGATACTGTAGAAGCTTTCGACATGTTAGGATGGAAAAAGGAAAGACTGGTTCCGGGAGTGGAATTGTCTGTTACCGATATGTGCAATGTGGGGCACACTGTACATATAAATGTCTTTGAGCTTGACAAAGAACAGTTTCAGGATATGGAATTCATAGCAACAAAGCGGCAGGATATCTTTAGCCTGATTGATTTTATGAATGACAATGATCTTCTATACATGTACAATCATCCTTTCTGGTTTGCTGTAGGGGAAAAGCCAAATTTACTTGCGGTTCCGGAACTATCAAAACATTTTCCTGTAATTGAATATAACATGCAGGACCTTAAACAGAAGAATCTGTTTTCCATGGCACTTGCCCACCGGTTCAGAAAAGGTATGGCAGTTACAACAGACAGTCATACCGGTGGTATCGGAGCTGTCTACACAATGGCAAAAGGTGATGATTTCAGAGAATATTTTAAGAATATCAGTAAAGGTAATTATTATCTTGTCATGGATGGGCCTATCTGGAAACATATTACTCAAGAGCTTAGCGCCTGGATAGAACTTGTTTTCAACATGGATAGGATATCCCAACATGAATTTTCTACAGGTGTCAATTTATTAGACAGGGCTGTAAAACTGATCTTAAGTGAAAAGCTAACAGAACATCCGAATGTTAACCTATTTACAATGAGGTCAATTCAGAAATTGTCCACATCCGGTTTGCCTTTTTTCCTTTACACATTGTCAAAAAGGTCACAGGTTTCTGAGATAGAAAAGATGATGAGCATTTATTAAGACAAAATATGGAAATTCATCATTTTTAAAATTGGTGAATAACAGAAGTAAATTTATCCTTTTTTCTTTTACCTTCTCCCGGGAGCAATAATTCCCAAGGTTAGGTATTTATGCATTGAAACAATTTTAACACTGAATAATAATCAATTATTCGAGTGTGTGGACATTGAGCAAAGATATCCGATACTCTCTTAAAAAAGTCATTCCTTCGCAAAAAGCTACTGAATTAAATGAAGGTTGGAAACGAGCTGATCTGCACGTGCATACCAGTTGTTCCTATGATGTTCCTGGGGGTAAATCAGTTCACCCGGAAGTTTTGTTCAATAGGGCAGTTTCGAGAGGAATGGACTATATTACTTTTACTGATCATGATACAGTAGAAGCCTTTGATATCCTGGGATGGAAAAGGGACATGCTCATTCCAGGGGTTGAGTTATCAGTTACTGATCTGGAGAATGTAGGTCATACGATACATGTGAATGTATTCGAACTGGATAAAGCGCAATTCAGAGAAATGAAATCTATAGTTACAAAGCAGCATGGTATTTTCATGCTTATTGATTATCTAAAGGAACAGGATCTTCCATATATGTACAACCATCCTTTCTGGTTTGCAGTGGGAGAAAAACCAAACCTTTTTGCTGTTCCTGAAATTGCCAGGCATTTTCCTATTATTGAATATAATATGCAGGACCTCGAGCAAAAGAATCTTTTTGCCATGTCTCTAGCGCATAGTTTGGGTAAAGGCATGGTTGTTACTACTGACAGCCACACAGGCAGCATCGGATCTGTCTATACTATGGCAGAAGGTGATACTTTCAGAGAGTATTTCTCAAATATCTCTAAAGGGAACTATTACCTTGTCATGGACGATCCTGTGTGGAAGCATATAACTAAAGAGTTAGCTGCATGGGTTGAACTTGTCTTTAGTATGAATCAACAGGAAGGGAATGAATTCTTCACCGGCGTAAGGTCCTTAGACAAAATTATCAATTTTATCTCGACAGGTAAGATAACTTGCTATCCTCATCTTAATTATCTTACAATGCGTTTCATTCAGAAGTTCTCTATGTCAGGTATACCTGTGCTACTATATATTCTCTCTAACAGATCTCTGGTGTCAGATATTGAAAACGTGATGAGCTTTTATTTTTAGTTTTAACACACTGTTTTCCTTATTACTTCCAAATTCACTTTCTTCAGACGCAATTATTTTATGCTAAATTGATTTAAGTACACTGATTTTTTATGAGAACTCTGATACTTGTTTGTGGTGAAGGTCTTGGACATACAAGCCGTTGCATTGCTCTTGCAAAAGAACTTGTATCTGCAGGTCATGAAGTTCACTTTGGAGCTTATGGATATTCTCAGGAGCTAATAGAAAGAAAGGGTTATGCTGTAACTGCTATTCCCTCTGAGATCACTCTTGTGGGGAATACTGGAACTCTTGATCTTAAATCTTCTATCCTCAAAACCATAAAAAAAGGCAGTTTCTTTGGGATTCTCAACATAAAAAAGCTCATTAAAAAGTTTCATCCCGATGTGGTAGTTTCAGATGGTTATTTTACTGGTATTTTGGCTTCAAAGCTTATGAAAAAACCATCCTATCTTATAATGAATCAGTCTAACATGGAGGAGTTCTTTATGGATAGGGGTATTTCTGGCAAATTCCTTGCTAAGATCGTGAAAAAATTCTATTCAAGAGTTTTCAAGATAGTCGATGGCATTATTATTCCTGATTATCCCATGCCTTACACTATATGCAGGAAAAATCTCAGTTTCAGTGACAAACTGAAAAAAAAGGTATTCTATAGTGGACCTGTGGTTGGTAAGGCTTATGGGGAAGTTATGCCAGCTCAGGTGCAGCACCCTCATATACTTTCAACAGTAGGTGGTTTTGGTTACAGGTCTCCTCTTTTTCTCAAGGTCATCAAGGCTGCTGAAATGTCTCCTGATCTACATTACACTCTGCTTACAGGTCCGAGTGTAGACTCTGATAAATTTACAGATCTGCCTCACAACGTGAAGATGCTACAGTTCATAAATGACCAATTCCCTTGTATTAAAGCTTCTGAAGTTCTCATTGTGCCGGGAGGGCATAGCACTTTGATGGAAGCCCTGAGTTTTGGTATTCCTGTGCTGTCCTTTCCTGACATAGATCATATAGAGCAGCAGAACAACGCTTTGGCAATAGAAGAAAATGGAGTAGGGTATCGTCTTGATTATTCCACATCTTCTGAAGTGATACTGGAATACATAAAAGAAATAGTCTATAATGGAGAATTCGTAGACAATGCACAATCTATGCGCCAATTATCAGAAAATCTAAATGGTGCTGCAGCTATCTGTAAATTGCTGGAGAAAGGTACTTTTTCTGGCAAGATAGATCATAAACAGTGATCATTGAACCAACGATCATTAAAGTCTGTATCTGTACTGAATTGTTGTTTTGAATTATTTCAAATACTCATGTTTCTTTAGTTTCTTCTGTTTATCAGTAAAGTTCAAATTATTTTGAAATACTAAGCTTTAAATACAATGATTCAAATATATTTGAAATACATGACTCAAGATTATCTCATACATCTGCTAAATGTTGGCCTGCAATCTGTGCAGGAATACCTGGCATTGCATGTACTACTATGTCTGATTCCGGCCTTTTTCCTGGCTGGTGCAATAGCGTCACTCTTTTCAAAAGAGTCTGTACTAAAGTATTTTGGTGCTGAAACACCAAAATATATCTCTTACTCCGTCGCAGCGATTTCTGGTTGTCTCCTTGCAGTATGCAGCTGTACTGTACTCCCGCTGTTCGCGGGAATTTATAAAAGGGGGGCTGGAGTTGGACCAGCTACTACTTTCCTATTCTCTGCACCTGCAATCAATATTTTGGCTATTGTTTATACTGCAAAGATCCTGGGCTATGATATCGGGGCTGCCAGGGCAGTGGGTGCGATTCTTCTATCAGTGGTCATTGGATTGATAATGCATACCATATATGAGAAGAAAAATGGTGAACACAACGGTATCAAGACATTTAACGCAGAAGAGCACTCTCACACTGTTCAGCTTTTCCTTCTGCTTCTGGCAATACTTGTGATCCCTGAAATAATCAAGTCCTGGAAAGCTCTTGCTTTGGTGGAGATCTCTCTCATAGCTGCTACAGTATACCTGTCTTTCAAGTGGTACACTAAGGAAGAACGAGTGAGCTGGATGCAAGAGACTTGGTTCCTTGTAAAGATGATATTTCCGTTGTTGCTTGTGGGAGTATTCTTTGCAGGCATCATTGTAGAGTTGCTCCCTTCTGAGGTTGTAGTGAAACTCGTGGGTGGTGACAACGTGCTGTCTTATTTCATTGCTTCTCTAAGTGCTGCTCTAATGTACTTCTCCACACTTACGGAAGTTCCTATTATCAATGCTCTTACTTATCTTGGTATGGGAAGGGGTCCTGCTCTTTCAATGCTGCTCGCAGGTCCTGCATTGAGCCTGCCCAGTATGATCGTTATCAGCAGGATCATGGGTGTTAAAAAGGGACTTTCATATATAGTGCTGGTAGTCATAATGGCGATGATTTCGGGAATTGCATTTGACTATTATGTGCTTTGACTAGAATAAGAGGTTGATATATGCGGTTATTGATAATTTCAGACATCCATGGAAATAAAGAAGCTCTGGACGCGGTCATGGCTGTATCTCATGATGAAGTTATCTGTCTGGGAGATATTGTGGATTATGGTCCTTCTCCGGGCGAGTGTATCGATGTGCTGCTGGACCAAAAAATCCCTACTATTATTGGAAACCATGACAATGCAGTGGCGTTTAGGATGGATTGTGGGTGTGGCTACGCGTATAAACACCTCTCTCAATCAACCAGGGAGTACACATGGAATATCCTGAACACTACTCAGCTGGAGTTCCTTCGCGAGCTTCCTATGGACCTTAGAAGGGAGGAAAACGGAAGAAAACTCTATTTTACTCATGGTAGTCCCACATCTTTCTACGATTATATCAAACCCGACACTTCCGAAGATACAATAAAGGAATTTATAAAAGGAGTAGATGCAGAGTTCATATTTGTGGGCCATTCGCATCTTCCTTTTGTAAGGAAGGTCTCAGATGTGACATTGGTGAACCCGGGTTCAGTGGGCCAGCCCAGGGATGGAGATACTCGTGCAAGCTGCGTAGTATTTGATACAGATTCATTCCAGGCTGAAATAATTCGGATCGACTATGATATGAAAGTGGTCTTCAATAAGATCAGAAAGAACATGCCAAATGCAGATGAATTGATAGCAATATTGAAAAGAGGTTACTAAGCTATTTTTTATACAATAGTTCGAAAGGTGATTAAATGAAGATAGAAATACTTGGTTCAGGTTGTGCGAAATGCAAGAAAACAAAAGAAATTATCGAACAGGCAGTTACAGAGCTTGGCATCGATGCAGAGGTTTTGAAAGTTGAAGATATTAATGCCATTCTTAACTATGGTGTAATGGTTACACCTGCTGTTGTAGTTGATGGTGATGTAAAGGTAGCTGGCAAGGTTCCAAGTGTTGAGAAAGTAAAAGAGTGGCTCTCTAAATAAAGGCGATTTATCATGGAAGAAACAGTAAAATGCGCATGCGAAGCTGCAAACATTGGTCTGTATGCATGTTCAGGCGCTTCTAATGTAGGGCAACTGGCAAATAGGCTGGCTATTGAGCTCACTAAAAATGGAAAAGGTAGGATGATGTGCACAGCAGGCATTGGAGGGAGGATCCCTGGTATAATGAAGTCTACTGAAGGCACAGATGTGATCATTGCCATTGATGGCTGTTCTCTTAACTGTACGAGAAGATCACTGGAACTTGCAGGATTCACAGTTAATACTCACGTTGTGTTAACAGAGCTGGGTGTAGCAAAGAACAAGCAGCTTGATGTTGATTCAAATGAGGTAAGTGAGGTATTGGTTAAATTAGACAAAGTTTTGGGAATCTAGAAAGGTATGCGTACATAGAATGAACAGGTGAATAAGATGAGAATGTTAGAAGAGTTTTTCCCGGAGTTTGCACAGAAGCTGGATGAAATCGATGAAATATACAGGGATAAGAGGACCATTGACGAGAAAACATATCAGTTCATATGCTTTGCTCTTTCCATAAAAGCCCGTTCAAAACCTTGTGTTTTAAAGCATTTCAAAGGTGCTCTTGAGGCAGGGGCAACTGTAAAAGAACTTACTTATATCCTGGCTTTGACAATGCGTGAAGCTGCAGGAGCTGACGACTGCTGGACTCATGATGTCATAGGCGAATGGAAAGAGATCCTTAAAGGCAATGTATCCTGCTGTTGCGCAGGAGATAAGGATTAAGATTCAAAATTGATTTCTCTTTCTTTTTTTACAATTGTCTATTGCTGCTTAACATCAGGCGTATTTCAGGTTTTAGTCTATAATACGTGTATCTGGAACTTCTATAAGAGTCAACAAGTTCATTTTCTTTCATAATTGATAAATGATGAGATACAAGGTTCTGCTTTTCCCTTAGCAGATAAACTAATGCTCCTACACAATACTCTTGCTTTAATAGGTGATAAGCTATCTTTAATCTGAGGGGATTACTTAATACTTTGAATATATTACACAGATTGCTGATCTCATTTTCATCTATACTTGCTTCATTTTCCAATTCATGCTCCCATTCTTCTTTAAGATCTTTGTCAGCCGGGCAACACTTCATGATGCTCAAAAGAAAACTGGATGCTATATAAGCATTCATATCAACATGTTTTGATATTAGGGTTGTACTGTTATATTTGCAGAACGCATAATAAATATTGGAGATTTTTCAGTTTCACTTGAAAAATGGGGAAATATAAACAAGCATTTATCTGAATAAGGGAGCTTGAACATGGTAGCAGAAGCTTGTATTACTAAAGAACCTAAAGGTTTGGGTTCTTTTGAACGGTACCTTACTATATGGGTTATTCTGTGTATCATCGCAGGTATACTGTTGGGGAGATTTGCTCCAGGTGTAGCTTTGTATCTGGACAGTCTATCTATTTATGTCGGTGAAGCACCTGTGGTTTCGATACCAATAGCTATCTGTTTATTCTTTATGATGTATCCCATCATGGTAAAGATAGATTTTGGGGAGGTGCTGAAAGCTGGGAAGGCTATGAAACCGGTGGGTCTTACGCTGTTCATCAACTGGGCAATAAAACCATTCACCATGTATCTTATTTCAGTATTTTTCCTAGGTACGCTTTTCCTGGGTTTCATCGGTCCGGAGGCTACGGACCTTGTTAAAATGCCTTTTGGTCTTGACCTGCCAGTAGGTGCAACTTATGGTGAAGGTACTGTTGTGATGTCAGATGGCGTGAAAATGCTTGAGATCCCTCTGTGGCGTAGTTATCTGGCAGGCTGTATCCTTCTGGGCATTGCTCCCTGCACAGCAATGGTACTTGTCTGGGGTTTTCTTGCAAAGGGCAATGATGCTCATACTCTTGTGATGGTAGCTATTAACTCGCTTACGATGCTGTTCCTTTACGCTCCCCTGGGAGGATTTCTGCTTGGTGTGGGTAAACTTCCAGTTCCATGGCAGGCATTGGCTCTTTCCATAGGTATATATGTAGCTCTGCCGCTTGCTGCCGGATATGTTTCTAGGAAGCTTATCATTAAAAGCAAAGGGGAAGCGTGGTTCAACACAAGTTTTGTGCACCTTCTTACGCCTGTGACTATCATAGCCTTGCTGATCACGCTTGTCCTGTTGTTCAGTTTCAAGGGAGAAACTATCCTTTCACAGCCTCTGACGATCCTATGGATAGCTATTCCTCTGTTCATTCAGACGACATTCATTTTTCTGCTGGGGTATGTCCTATCCAAAGTTTTGGGTCTTAGCTATAAGGATGCTGCTCCTTCGGCTATGATTGGTGCATCCAATCATTTTGAAGTGGCAATTGCGACTGCAACCATTCTGTTCGGCCTGTCATCAGGTGCTGCGCTTGCAACTGTAGTAGGTGTGCTTATAGAGGTACCCGTCATGCTCATGCTGGTAAAGTTCTGCCTGAGGACAAAAGGTTGGTTTACAAGTTGATATCAACCTTTTTTCATTTTGAGTTACCTTAAAACTCCTCTACTGTCATTGATTTGTGATATGCCATTGTAAGCATCAATGATATCAGTATTTTTCAATGAAAAAAAAGTAATAAATAGGGGTAGTTGAAGGATCACAATAACAAGATTATTTTGAAGTTTTCCTTAAATTTTTCATTTTTTCAAGTTCTGCTTCAAGTTCCTGGATTTTGAGTTCGTCAATCCGATCTTCGAGATTTGCAAGTTCCTTGTCAGCATTTGAAACTGTATTGCGTATCTTTTCAACAACGTTCTTCTCCAGGTTTAGCCGTTGTTTTTTTGTTTCACTGACCAGGTCTTCCATTAATATCTTTCCCTCTTCTTTGCTGAGGGCACCTGCTTCAACCCTTTCCTTAACAAACTCTCTGACTCTTTCTTCAGACAATGCTGCTAATCCTGCACCTATCAGTGCAGCTGCACCAAGAATACCCACTTTTGTCATTTTATCCATTATATAATCCCCATATTTTTTGTAACTTTAGTTTGTACTTCACTTTTAATTAGGAGGTATAATTACTACAATATAAATATAATGGGGTGCATCTATTCGAAAAAACTCCATTTATTGTATTTAGATGTCGTCCACTTTATGAAGAGTTAAATTCTAAAAAATAAAAAGATAATAGGTAAGTATAATTTGATTTAATCATTTAAGTATCTTTATTATAGCTACTTAGAAACATTCAATTACTATGAATTACATCACGGGGATAGCCATGCCAAATAAAAGGACAATTTCTGTTGACATTCCGATTGTTGCTGCTCTAGTATTGCTTACGGATTTATTTATTCTCGTACCAGCGTTAGCAGCTACTCCCATTCGTTCGGTGCTGGGTTTGCCCATGGTACTGTTCCTGCCAGGATATGCTTTGATAGCTGCTCTTTTTCCAGGAAAAGATGATCTTGATGGCATTGAACGGCTGGCACTGAGTTTAGGTTTGAGTATTGCCGTAGTGCCATTAATAGGTCTTGGACTTAACTATACTCCTTGGGGTATAAGGCTGATCCCTATTTTGGTTTCGTTATCGGTCTTTACTTTCATTATGTGTTTAGTTGCGGTTTACAGAAGATCTAAGCTTCCCTCAGAGAAAGCATTTTCACTTTCTCTGGCTGAAGTGTATGCTTCCGTGAAAGCACCTGTAAGCAGTCAGTCAGAGTCTAAGTTAGACCGTGTTCTTACGATAATTCTTGTCATCGCTGTCTTGGCATCGGTAGTTGCGTTAGTTCATGTTATGGTTACTCCAAAACAAGGAGAGAAATTCACTGAATTCTACATCCTTGGAATGGATGGTAAGGCAGACAATTATACTACTCGTTTTGCTTTAGGTGATAATGGGCAGGTAATCGTGGGCGTTGTAAACCACGAATATGAAAACGTAAAATATAGTATGGATATCAGGCTTAATAACGAGTCTCTTCCTGTTCCATCTAATGTTCAGAGTTTCACTTTGGATGACAATGCAACATGGGAACAGCCAGTGACATTCACTCCTAATTCTGTTGGTAATAACATGAAATTAGAGTTCCTGCTCTACAAGAACGATAACTTGACAGTTCCTTATAGGGATCTTCATCTCTGGGTTAATGTAACGAGGGGTGCCAATGCAACCGAATGAAGATAATATTTATGTTAAACGGGAGGAGCATGATTTATCCCGTGTAGCCAGAAGATCGGTACTTCCTGTTCTAGCTACAGTTTTACTCATTGGAATTGCTGAGATGTTGATGTTTTCAGGAATAAGGGGAGCAGCAATTCTATTTCATATGTTAATTCTTGTTGTTGTGTCCATAAGCACTGTTCGTATCAAAGATAAGTATGTAACTTGGGCCCTCCAGGCTCTTATGCTGTTGCCTCTGTTACGGCTGATCAATTTCTCCATGCCCATATTTTCAGAAATGGTACTGTATCGCTATTTCTACATCTATATTCCTATGTTTGTACCTATATTTCTGATAATCAGGCACCAAAGTTTTTCTCCTGTACAGCTCGGTCTTTCTTTCAAAAGAATAATTTTATATTTGCCTCTCTCACTGGTAATTGGGTTGCTAATTGCAGAAGCTGAGTATTTTATTATGGGTCCCGCTCCTATCGTGCCAAACATGTCTTTCTATAACCTGGTTGACGTTGCTTTGATCATGGTCTTTTGCGTAGGTTTGGTTGAGGAACTTATGTTCAGATCTATTCTGCAGACGAGGCTTGAAGGTGTATTTGGTTCCACACTGGGGCTTATTGTAGCTAGTTCACTTTTTGGCCTTATGAGTTCTGTTTATGGTACAGTGGCTGAAATTCTATTTGCGTCCGTGGTAGGTCTTATACTGGGTTACATGTTCAGTAAAACCCGCAGTTTACCTCTTGTTGCTCTTACTCACGGTTTGGTTAATATCTTCCTTTTTGCCATCATACCTTTGCTAGGTCCAGGGCTTGGGATAGCCTAAATGAGTGTTCAATGGCTTGCAGACGGAATAGGCTTTGTGGTAAGGTAAAGCTTGTTTCGCCAAGTCATACATATTTTTCTGATACTCAAAACCAAATTAGTCCACACTGCACTTCTGAAAATGGATCTCTAATGGAATTTATGGCAGTAGTAAACCCAAATAAAAAAGAATACTTCTGTGCGCTCAATTGCACATAATTCAGATCATTGCAATTATCTTGTAAACCACAATTGCAGCAAAGCAAACTACCAGTGGCATTATGCTCATGTCAAGTGAACACTCGATTGCACTGTTCCATTTTGTGGATGCAGCTAACATCAGCTTTGCAGCAAGTAATGTTACTAACGCAAAAATCGCAAGAACTCCATATTCTGGAAGTCCCATGGATGTGGTCATCGATGTTACCCCAGTATTTGTAGTGGTAGACGCTACTGCACTTGCTAACGCCACAGATGCTATAGATGTTAACATATTGAGATGTTCTTATTCCTTCTCACTATATATATCTTTTCTACTGTAAATATGCCATTATCCAGTGATGCAACTATCATCTAATATGATTGTGACTTCTATTTCTTTTGCAATATGGCATGATAGAAAACCATTTATTCATAGCAGGTAAATATATTACTACTCATGGCAAATATCCACGATAGGACCAAATCTAACTTGTATGGTATCAAAGGGTTACATAATGTTCATTCATGGAATGGTCTTGCTATCCATATTAAGAACAGTTCTAGGGTGCAAAGATGCGAGTTTTTCAGTACATGCAAGTCTAATCGTAAGTCTAATTCCTGTAATTTCTCTATTAAAAGACAGGATGCAATCTATATGTTAGCATCAGAATTCAATGTGACATTGGATCTGGCTGAGAAGCTTATCGATACTTTACTTGACATGGGTAATGCACGGGCTCTGCGCTGTGTAAAAAATGAGCATGATCCTTTTGATGAAGGTACAAGGATGCTAGTTTTCTATGAGGAACTATAATTCAGGATATCAAAAAATTATTATGTATCTAAGTTCATCTGCACCCTATGTTTACGATCATTACAGGTGCTCAGTTTGGTGATGAAGGCAAAGGAAAGATAGTTGACCTCATATCCGGTAAATATGATCTTGTTGTAAGATTCCAGGGCGGGGACAACGCCGGTCACACTGTCAAAGTAGGTAATAGTGTATACAAGCTGCACCTTATACCTTCTGGATTTTTATTGGATTCCAGGGTTCTTATAGGTCCCGGTACTGTTCTTAATCCTCAGTCTCTCGCTCAGGAACTTGAAATGCTTGCACAGGGTGGAATACATATTGGTCCTGATAAGCTTGGTATTGATGCAAAGACCAGTATTATCATGCCATATCATATCGAGCTTGATGGTCTTAAGGAGTCCAGCCGCTCAGAGAAGATAGGTACTACTAAAAAAGGTATAGGTTTTGCATATATTGACAAAGTTGCAAGAGATGAGGTCCGATTTTCTGACCTTGTGGATAAGGCAAAGTTCCTCTCAAGGCTCAAGGAACTGGTCCCTCAGAAAGAGAATTCTATCAGGGAGCTCGGAGGGAATCCATCGGTTGTTATGAATGATAAATTAATTGACCTCTATGTTTCATTAGGTGAAAAGTTTGCACCTTATATGACAGACGTTTCTCTTGAGATCAACAAGGCAATAGAAGAGGGTAAAAATGTACTGGCAGAGGGTGCACAGGGTACTCATCTTGATGTGATCCATGGAACTCAGAAATTTGTTACTTCATCATGTACTATTGCTGGGTCTGCATGTTCTAATTTGGGGGTAGGACCCACAAAAGTAGACAATGTATTGGGTATAGTCAAAGCATACATCACTCGTGTAGGTGAAGGCCCTCTGCCAAGTGAGCTTAAAGATGATCTGGGTAAACAGATACAGCAAGTTGGAAAAGAATTCGGTACGACTACTGGCCGCGCAAGAAGATGTGGCTGGTTTGATTTGCCTTTGGTGAAAAAGGCTGTATTCTTAAATGGTTACACGGAAGTTGCCCTTACAAAGCTTGATGTGCTTTCTGACATAAATCCGATTAAAGTATGCATTGGATACAAATTGAATGGGGAATTTACGGAATATCCTCCAGAGCTCACAGCTGATCTTGCACAATGTGTTCCTGTTTATGAAGAATTGGAAGGTTGGTCGGGAGATTTGACTCACGTACGTCAGTTCTCAGATCTTCCAGATGCTGCCCGTAAGTATGTATTGTATCTTGAGGGAAAGATGGGAATACCAATAGACTATATTTCTGTGGGTCCAGGAAGAGAGCAAACCTTCAGAAAATAACTATTTTCTGCCGAAAAGAGTATATACTAACTGAGAGTTTAAAACCAATACTCCACCGTATCTAAGTTTCCAGATGCTGAGTCCAATTGTCTGAAAATTTATTATCTAATCCAGGGAGAATAGAATGACTACGTTATATGATGTTCCTGCAAGTGACCTGATCTCTAAGGTAGCAGAAAAGTTGAAGGAGAATGAGCATGTAAAACCCCCAGAGTGGGCGGCTTATGTTAAGACCGGTGCTCACAAGGAGCTTGCTCCTACGAATAGTGACTGGTGGTACATTCGCTGTGCCGCTGTGCTAAGAACTATTTACACTGATGGTCCCATTGGTGTAGAGAGGCTGCGCTCTGTCTACGGGGGTAAAAAGGACATGGGTTCTCAACCTCACAGAAAAGCCAAGGGAAGCGGTTCCATTGCAAGAGAGGCTGCACAACAACTCGAAGCTGCTGGCTTCGTTCGCTCATTGAAGAGTGGTCGTGTTGTATCTCCGGCTGGTCAGTCCATGTTGGACAATACTGCATACGAGGTAAAGCAGACATTATTAGAGAAGATTCCAGAACTTGCCAAATACTAAAGGCAATTGATGGTAGATCAAATTCATAAATTCCTGTAAGTCGATAGTATATTCACAGGTGATTGCATGGCAGGTGAACTCGAGGATATCCGCAGAAAGAGGCTTGAACAATTACAGCGTCAACAGGCTTCACAAATGCATCCTGATATTCAGGCCGCTTATCAACAGGAGCAAATGCAGGCTGAATTGGAAGCTAAGAAGCAATCAATTCTTCGGCAGATCCTCACTCCTGAGGCAAGAGAGCGTCTGACTACATTAAAAATGTCAAGGCCTGAACTTGTGGAGCAGCTGGAATCTCAGCTTATAATGCTTGCACAGAATGGGCGCTTGCAGTCGCAGATAACAGATGAGAAATTAAAAGCTCTGTTGGCTCAAATGCAGCCCAAGAAGCGCAAGACTACCATAACGAGGGTATAATAGCAGGTCATGAAAGCATCAGTTCTTTTCAGCGGTGGAAAGGACAGTTCTCTGTCAGCTATACTGCTTGAGCCATTCTTTGAAATAGAATTGGTGACATGTACTTTCGGTGTGCTGCCGGTAGGCGAGGTTGCCAGAAAGGCAGCTGAGAGGCTTGGATTTGCACATCGTGTACTTGGACTTGACCGAAAGGTGCTGGAAGAGGCTTATGGTCTTCTTATGAGGGATGGTTTCCCTAGGAGCGCCATCAACTGCATCCATCATGCAGCGGTGGAAACACTTGCTTGCGAGAAGGATGTTTCAATTGTTGTTGATGGAGTGCGCCGGGATGATCGTGTTCCTGTGCTGACCATTGGGCAGTCCCGCAGCATCGAAGACAGGCTAGGGATAAAGTATATGTGCCCGCTGAAAGGGTACGGTAGGTCTGCAGTTGATCTTCTGGTAAGCAGGCATTTAGAAATAGAGGAAGGCCAGAGTTCAGAGGTCATAAAAGCAGATTACGAAACAGAGTTACGGGAAATAGTATTCCAAAGACATGGGACACAGATGATAGGAAAACTTTTTCCTTCACATGTTCAGTCTCATGTTGTTGGTCGTAAAAAGTAATCAATCTGTATATCGCAAGTTTATTCCACGAATACAGCTTTAAGATTACAATGTAATGTTCAGGATAAAGCCAAACCTTGATATACATCTTATTCGATTTATGATTCCATAGATAGGTGAGACAAGTGAGCCAGAATACTAAAGGACAAAAAATTAGGCTTGCAAAAGCACACAGGCAGAACCACAGGGTTCCAACTTGGGTGATAATCAAGACCGCTAGGAAAGTAGTGGGTCATCCCAAGAGAAGAAGCTGGAGAAGAAGCGATCTGGATGCGAAGTAAGTAGGTGATGATGATGGCAGAAGATGCAGTTAAAGAGCAGATATATACAATCCCCCTGCGTTCAATAAAGGAACTTCCGAGGTACAGAAGGGCGGATAAGGCTATGACGCTCATAAGGAACTATCTTACAAAACACATGAAGGTAGAATCCAACCAGGTAAAGTTGCACGCGACAATTAATGAGAAGGTATGGGAAAGAGGTATGCAGAAGCCTCCATCCTTCATACGAGTACGTGCTGCAAAGTTTGAGGACGGAGTAGTAGAGGCAGAGCTTGCCTAAAACTACTACTTATTTTATTTCAGAAAGCGAAGTACGTTGAAATGACAATCCCTACTCTGGATATAATGGATACCCCTGTCATTGGGGTTTTCGCAACTTGTACGGAAGATTTTGCTTTAGTACCTTGCGGCACAAAAGTAAATGCCAAGGACTTGATAGCTGATAACTTACATGTTCAAGTGCTTGAGGTCATAATGAGCCAGAGCAGTGTGATTGGTTCTATGGTTAGAGCTAATTCCAGTGGGCTTCTTATTCCTAGAGGTTCTTCCATTGAAGGATTGGAAGGTATTGATCTTCCGATTTCCAATCTTCCGGATAAATTGAATGCAATTGGAAATATTGTTCTTGCTAATGACTCTACCGCCTTGGTCCATCCGGAGCTGTCTGATCATTCCATCGATATTATTGCACAGACTTTGAAAGTGGATGTGCACAGAGGTACTATCGCAGGTCTGAAAACAGTAGGTATGGCCGGTACAGCGACTAACAAGGGATTACTTGTAAATCCGAAGGCCACTGCAAAAGAGCTGGCATTCCTTGAAGAAATATTTGATCTGCCTGTGGATGTAGGTACTACTAATTATGGTACTGCGATGGTAGGCTCAGGCCTGCTGGCAAATTCCAAAGGTTATGTGGCAGGTTCAAAGACCACTGGTTATGAACTAGGTAGGATCGAGGGTGCTCTAGGCTTTATTGTACAAGAGTAAGATTATTTTAAATTATAATGGGTGATTGATATGAAGGACTTTGTTGTTAAGGGAAAGTTCAAAGCCGGATGTGAATGGGAAAAATTCACCAAGCAAGTTGCTAGCCAGAATGAGAAAAATGCAGAAGATAAGGTATATTCTCTCTTTGGCAGCAAGCACGGTATAAAAAGGATGTTTGTAAAGATCGAAAGCATTGCTGAGGCATGATCCATGGCAGAGATGAATGACACGGATCCACGCAACCTAGTGGCGCAGCACCGTGAGTATCAACGCAGAGCAGAAGCTTTGCACCAGCAGCTAAGCATGGTAAGTCTGTCAGCACAGGACTGCCAGAGGGCCATCGCTACCATTGAGGAGTTGGAAAAGGAAAAAGCAGATGCTCAGACCATGGTCCCCATAGGGTCCGGCTCATTCATCTATGCTAAGCTTGGGACGGTCGATAAAGTGGTCGTCAATGTAGGCGCAGGTATAAGTATTGAAAAATCCTGTCCTGAAGCTAAGGAAATCCTTCAGAGGCGTAAGGACGAACTCGATAAGATCCTCGAGAAAATGAATACTTCTTTGGCCCAGCTTGCCCATGGTATGCAGGCGATTGAAGCTCAGATTACGGCATTGCAGCAGGGTGCACAGTCAAGCACCCAGTAAACTTTTTTTCATTTCCGCAGAGTTGGTCGTGTGTTCAATAAACTGAAGGAAAAGCTCAGCGGCTTTACAAAAAGCCTTGGTAGACAGATAGAAGAAAAATCTGTTCCAGTGGAGACTCCGCAAGAACAAGCAGATGATGTTCCTCTTATATCTGTTTCCGAGTCAGAGCAGCAACCTTTGGTCGATACTACGACTGTAACTAAAGACGATATTATTGAGCCTCAGAAAGCCACAGTTTCTGAAACTCAGTATGAAGTTAATGAAGTTGAAGCTTCTAAGCCTCAGGAGCCGAAAAAGTTTGGTTTTGTAAGCAAGGCAAAGGCTTTGGTTTTTGAGCGCGAGTTCATTCTTGATGAGAAAGACCTCGAAGAGCCTTTGTGGGACCTGCAGATTGCTTTGCTTGAAAGTGATATTGCTCTTACTGTTGCAGAGGCTATCACAGAAGCAGTAAAATCCGAGCTTGTAGGTTCTCGCAGAAAGATCGGCAAGGATACCACTGACATTGTAGAGCAGGCTTTGCGGAATGCTTTGTACAATGTAATGAGTGCCAATGTTTTTGATCTTGATGATTATGTTAAGAATGCTAAAAAGCCTGTACACATAGTTTTTGTCGGTATTAACGGTACCGGGAAGACCACCAGCATTGCTAAGACCGCGAAGCGTTTCAAGGATATGGGTTATTCCGTAGTCTTGGCAGCAGGCGACACCTTCAGGGCAGGAGCCATTGATCAGTTGCAGATACACGCTGACCGGGTTGGTGTCAAGGTCATCCGGCATCAGGAAGGCGGTGATCCAGCAGCGGTTGTCTATGATGCCATACAATATGCAAAGGCTCATAAGGCTGACATAGTGCTTTCAGATACTGCAGGCCGTATGCACACAAACCTCAATCTCATGGAACAGCTCAAAAAGGTTTGCAGAATAAGTGCTCCAGACCTTATTATTTTCGTGGATGAGGCCGTAGCAGGCAACGATGCTGTAGAGCGGGCAGCCCAGTTCAATGAAGCCGTACCCATAAATGGGTCAATTTTAACCAAAACAGATGCAGATGCCAAAGGTGGCGCTGCAATATCAATTGCCTATATAACCGGCAAACCTATACTCTTCTTGGGTATGGGACAGGGTTATGATGATCTTAAGAAATTCGATCCAAAGTGGTTTGTGGATCAGATATTTGAGTAAATCCAATTTTTTATTAATCAATTGCAAAATTATATGCATGCAGTAGCCTATTGGCCACTGCACCCAGCTTTCAGTTCTCTTGCTAATTGTTCTAATCTTTCTTCAACGCTATTTTGGGAAGCTATGATGTTTACAAAAGCTGATCCCACTATTACGGCATCAGCACCGGCTGCTATGACTTCTGTAGCCTGCTTGCCATTGGAAATACCAAATCCCACTGCTCTGGGGAGTGTTGTGTTCACTTTATCCAGGATATCTTTTGTGGATTTTGATACATCAGCACGTGCACCTGTTACTCCCAGGCGGGATACTATGTATATAAATCCGGAACCTTTGCTGAATATCTTCTGCATCCTGTCTTTGTCTGTCACAGGAGTTACCATGGATATCATGTCAACTCCATGTGTTTTACAGGCTTTCAGAATGTCATCGGCCTCCTCTATGGGCAGATCGGGTACTATTATTCCGGTGATGCCTGCTGCAGCGCAGTCTTTCACAAACTTTTCCACACCTCTTCTGAAGATGAGGTTATAGTAAGTCATACATACAAGTGGCACTTGCTCTTTGATTGATGCTGCAAGTTCAAAATACATGTCTGGGTTCATACCAGCTTCCAGTGCCCTGTCTGATGCAGCCTGGATAGTAGGACCGTCTGCCACAGGATCTGAGAATGGCAGCCCCAATTCCACAATATCGGCTCCGCCCTTAACAAGCGCATGCACATATTTTCTGGTTTCATTTGCACTGGGATCTCCCGCACATAAATAAGCAATGAGAGCTTTTTCTTTATTTGCTTTCAGTTCCTGGAACTTTTCTGCTATTCTCATAATTTTTCCTCGCAAGCGCCTGCTTTCAATTTCAATACAGTTTCAAGGTCTTTATCTCCTCTTCCTGAAAGGCTAACCACGACCAGATCTCCAAGTTCACCCGTATCTGCCATTTTCTTTATGTAAGCCAGTGCATGGGATGATTCCAATGCCGGAATTATGCCTTCAAGTCTGCATAATTCATGGAATGCATCCAGAGCTTCCTGGTCATTCACGCTGCCAGGCTGGATCCTTCCTATCTCTGCCAGGTATGCAAGTTCAGGTCCGACACCTGAATAATCCAGGCCAGCAGAAACGGAAGTAGATTCCAGTATCTGTCCGTATTTGTCCTGCAGGATCAGCGTTCTTGCACCTTGCAATATTCCTTCTTCGCCTGCGCCCAGAGAAGCAGAGTGCATTGCTGTATTTCCCTGAACCTGTATGCCACAGCCACCTGCTTCCACAGGGAAGAGCTTTACATCAGTATCTGCTACAAAAGGATGGAATATTCCCATTGCATTGCTTCCACCGCCTGCACAGGCAACAATCGAGTCAGGAAGCCTTCCTTCCTTTTCCATGATCTGCTGTTTGACCTCAGTACCTATTACGCTTTGGAAATCCCTCACTATCATTGGGTAGGGGTGAGGTCCAACCACTGAACCAATAAGATAATGTGTATTTTCCACATTGGTCACCCAATCCCTTAAAGCTTCATTTATGGCATCCTTCAGGGTCATTGAGCCAGATCTTACAGGATTCACCTTTGTACCCATAAGTTCCATGCGGTAGACATTCATTTTTTGTCTTTCCACATCTTTAGCTCCCATGTATACAACAGTCTCAAATCCAAGGTTAGCTCCGGCCATAGCAGTCGCAGTGCCATGCTGTCCGGCTCCTGTCTCGGCAATAATCCTCTTTTTGCCCATATACTTTGCAAGCAGTGCCTGTCCTATAGTGTTGTTTAATTTGTGTGCTCCTCCGTGCACCAGGTCCTCACGTTTAAGATAGATCTTAGTACCGTATTTCTTGCTCAGGTTCCTTGCATGGTATAGAGGAGTACTGCGCCCGGCGAATTCTGTAAGATAGTAGTTCAGTTCCTTGAGAAATTCAGGGTCTTCTTTATAACGTTCGTATTCCTCTTCCAGTTCTTTCAAGGCTGGCATCAGCACTTCGGGCACGAACTGGCCACCGAACCTCCCATAAGTAGGTTTTTGCATAGTTTACACTCCAGCTATTTCTATTAATTATATTTACTTATATGTAGTTTTTAATTATATGTATTCAATATTCTTCAGGAATTATCAACCAGGCAATAAAATATGCCGGGATACCTCCGCCACCTAAGAATATAAGAAATATCCACAAGAGCCTTATTAAAGTTGGATCTACATTCAGATATGTTCCAATCCCTCCACATACTCCTGCAATGACTCTTTCGTTTCTGGACCTGCAAAGTTTTTTGTACATTTAAGGGTCTCCACTAGCTCCTTGGTCTTATGGTATATATCATCGCTTTTAATTATAGCGGTCCCTATAAGAAGAGCATCTGCTCCTGCATCTATAACTTTTCTGGCATCAGTGCATGAATGTATCCCACTTTCACTGATGATTACGTGGTTGGTGCCATGCATCTTGTCATATTCTTTTATAATTGGTACAAGCATTTTTGTGTTATTGAGATTCACTTCCATTGTGCAGAAGTTTCTGTTGTTGATCCCAATCAGTTTAGCATTTGTTTCAAGTGCCACTATCAGTTCTTCTTTAGTTTGAGTTTCGACCAATGGTTCCATACCCTTTGAAATTGCAATATCCACAAAATGACTAATTTTGTCTCCAAGTACACCTGTTATAAGTAGTATGATATCACAGTTAATTTCGTCCAATTGTCTTTCATCAATGATGAAATCCTTTCTTAGCACAGGCAGATTCACTTTTTGCCTTACACTTTCCAGGTTTTCCAGCGAACCGTGGAAGAAGTCAGGTTCAGTAAGTACTGAAATACCAACTGCTCCCGCTCTTTCCATTTGCATGGCTATAAAAGCTGCCTTTTCAGGAGGTATTTCCATATACTTTTGTGAAGGTGATGAAGGCTTAACTTCTGCTATAATGGGTATATATCCCTTGTTTTGTTTTTCTCTGATTACAGCTACTACATCCCTATTATGGTTATTTTTTCTTTTGTAGCTGTATTTTTCGGGAATATTTATGGCTGCTACTCTTTTTGATGTTTCATTAAGGATCTCATTAATAATCTCGTGCATCATATCTCTCTTATGTACATCAATGTCTATATGTGTACATACAAGACATAATACTTAAACATTTTGCCAAAAGGCTACTTTGGAGTTTAATGTTTGAGATTTGCAACCACATGATTTTTATATATTAATGTATTATATAATAATATCCTTATACTTTACTCTATGAAAGGAGAATTAACATGAAAGCGAACAGAAGAAAAACATTACTTAACAACGCAAATGCCCAGGTGGGTATAGGCACGTTGATTATTTTCATTGCAATGGTACTTGTTGCAGCTGTCGCTGCAGCGGTACTCATTCAGACATCTGGTACTCTGCAGCAAAAGGCTCAGTCTACAGGTAAGCAGGCAACACAGGAAGTGTCTTCAAACCTAATCGTTAAAAATATAGAAGGTGTCCGTGCAAAGACCACTTCTACAAATATGTCTTCTACCATTGACCTGCTCAAATTAAAAGTTGGTCTGAACGTAGGCAGTGCTTCTGTGGACGTAAATCAGGTTGTTGTTGCTATTACAGATGGTACTACTGCCAATAACCTTGTATATGCAGGTAATGAAAAATCCTATGCAAATACTGGTGCAGCAGATGGGGAAATGACCGGTTTTAGTTCAACCGATTCAGCAGGTAATCTTCAAAAGCTTCTTACAGCCCAAACTACCGCAATTTCTACTTTTGACAACGCTGATCACTACTTTACAGTAGATAAGATCCGTGATGAAGATGCCTCCTTCTCACAGTCAAATCCTGTTATGAACACTGGTGACCTTATTAACCTTTACATTGCTACAACTTCATCCAGTGCACTTCCTCATGATTATGTAGGTAGTACTACTACATCAGCCCTTAAAGACTCAGGTCTTAACTTGGTACCTAGGACAGTTGTCAATATTGTTCTTACTCCAGAGTCTGGTGTAGTGACCAATGCTGATTTCGTGACACCTTCCTCGTACGGTGTGAAAGAGACTGTACAGCTCTATCCATAAAACTTTGTGAGTTTCATCCTAGGAGGCAATCTTATGAAATCTAATAGAAAAAGCAATTTATGCACAAACACTAGTGCTCAGGTAGGCATTGGTACACTGATTATCTTCATTGCTATGGTGCTTGTAGCTGCGGTGGCTGCTGCTGTGCTCATCCAGACATCTGGTACACTGCAGCAGAAAGCCCAATCCACTGGTAAGCAGGCAACTCAGGAAGTTTCATCAAATCTTATAGTTAAGGGAATAGAGGGTGTCCGTGCAAAGACCAGCTCTACAAACATGTCTTCCAATATTGACTTACTTATACTGAAAATTGGTCTTAATGTTGGTAGTTCTCCGGTAGACGTGAACCAGGTAGTTATTTCCATCACTGATGGTACTACTACTAATAATCTTATCTATGGCAACAACGATAAGACATATGGATACACTATGAAAGACTTCTCAACTTCTGCAACAGCGGCAACAAATCTCGATAAACTTCTTACTAGTACCCAGGCAACTCCTGGTGACAATGCTAAGTATTACTTCACTGCAGATAAGATCCGTGATGAAGATAGCTCTTTTACTCAGGGGAAACCGGTCCTGAACACAGGTGACCTTGCCACCTTTTATGTTTCAACCGTATCAGGTTCAGACACGGCTTTTACTGATATTGGTAACAGTAATGTAGCTGGAGCTCAAAAGGACTCTGGACTTGATGTCGGTCCAAGAACAAGTGTCAGCATAGTAATTACTCCTGAATCAGGTGTAACAACGATGGCAGATTTCTTGACACCTTCTTCTTATGGTACCAAGGAAACTGTGTCTCTCTACCCATAAGGTGAGTTTTCTCACCTTTTCTTTTTTTTGGATATCTTTTCTGCTAAATACAAAAACTGCATGCATTTTATATGTATATCAATCTTGTTTTTATTCAGAACAAGGAACTATGGATTGAAAGTCTTCTAATTTTAGCGTTATTCCTTATTGTTCTAATGCATTTCTCTTAGATTTTTTCATTTATATAATAGATGATTATAACATCGACTATCTGCCTTTAGCATGATTGAAATCTGAAACATCAGAAGAGCTTATCCGAAATATCTCTGCAGCTTCTGGCAAATCCTACCAGCAGGATACTATTGAACTGAGTAAATTGTTATACATTGACAGAACATACAAATTTACATCACTTCCTGACTCAATGCTTGGTTCAAGCTACATCCTGACTTCAAGTGATGACAGGTATGAAACAACCAGTGATTTCCTGGACTTTGACGTTAATCAGGATGCTACAGTCTATGTTGCATATGATGACAGGATTACCAGCAAACCAACCTGGTTGACGTCTTCATTCACTGATACAGGAGAAAATCTTGTCAGAGACGGAACTGTGACATTCAGCATATACTCATGTGCTTACTCTGCAGGACATGTAACTCTTGGTGGAAATTCCATTCCATCGGGTGGAACAGGTGGAATGTATGTTGTTATTGTGAAATAGGACATAATACTAAACAATGAATAAAAGTGTTGAACAAGGCGCACAAGATGTGCGTCTTCTTTTTTGACTTCGTCCCAGTTTATTACAAGATTGTCATTTATATCTAAAAACCCTCTAAAAGTTCTGATGATCATAGTTTAAGTAGGGGATTAGGATTAAGCCATTTTATCGGTATATTAAAAGTCCAGTGTCAATTTAGGGCATTCTATCGATCATGTCGCCCATACGTTTTGTCTTCTTATAATAATCAGTGGTATCTTTAAGGAAATTAGCAGCGATTAATCCTTTGTCGGTTATTATGTATCCGCCTCTTTTTACTTTCTCAACCAGTCCTTCAAGCTGGAACACAGTTTTCATTTTGCTTCCAATGCTCCCTTTATCTGCAAAATGGTCAGTGTATACTCTGATATCAGCAAACTCGGTAACTTTCCCTTCATTCTTGTTCAGCACTAGCAGGATAAGTCTATACTGGATGTCTCCTGGGCCTTGATTAATACCGAGAGATTGGTAGAAATCAGCAACTTTCTGTTCCATCTCTACATCTATTTCAAAGGCCATTTTCGTCCTCCTCTTCTTCCTCGTCTTCATAGCTCTCGTTCTGAGATGCCTTTATTCCGAGCGTTTTTTGCAATGTTGATGGGGGGAAGTAAGCGAGGAATGCCAGAACTGTTCCAATAAGAACAAAGATCCTTGCCGCCATTTGCATTACATCGACGTCAGTAATCATATCTGTCAGCATAAAGTCAAAGACAAAGGATATGGCCACCAATGGAAGTGCGGTCCTATATCTTAGATGACGCGGCATACGTTGAAGGAATATCAGCATCATCATTCCCAGTATCATTGCCGTAGGGATTACAAAAAGTCCAACTAAGTATATATTAATAGCAATATTACTGTTGATCCTGAACATTGAGGAGTATTCGGTCATAATAGGTCCAATGACTCCATTAGAGTAAAGGAACGCCAGGTATGTTGCCCCAAAAAGTGTGAACAAGAACGAGATATATCCACTAATTTTCTGGTTGCCTGTTATTACATATAGTATAAAGAATACAAGCGGAACAGTGACCATTGAAAATGGTACTGCTGCAAGGTTATACATTATCAGGTCAAGGGATGGATGATCTGTGGCTGCTGCTATCATGCGGATGGTAGTGGGTAGGTATGTTAAAGCTACCAGTGACCAGAGGATCACCAGGGCCCATAGAGCAGGCTTACTTTTCTCATTGTGCTTGTCTTCGCTACTTGCAAGTACCCATGCAAAAGCAAATGAAGAAACGGTTATTGCAAAACATATAGTTGCATTGAGTATTAATCCTGCTGTCATTTACATCCCCGGTTAAGCGCATAATTATATTTTATGCATTATATATATTAGTTACGCAAGAGGTAATTTAGAGTTTTCCGTTTGAGATTCCCAACCAGTTATTATATATACTATTATTTTTATATAATAATTCTACCAAATAATCTTATTTAGAGGATTGTATATGAAAGCAAATAAAATACTCTTTATGAAGACAGATACCAATGCTCAGGTAGGTATTGGTACATTGATTATCTTCATCGCAATGGTTCTCGTTGCAGCCGTGGCAGCAGCCGTGCTCATTCAGACATCAGGTACACTGCAGCAGAAGGCTCAGTCAACTGGTAAACAGGCTACTCAGGAAGTATCTTCCAATCTCATCGTCAAGAACATTGAAGGTGTACGTGCAAAGAATAGTGCAGTAGCGCTGTCATCAACTATTGATCTTTTAAGGCTAAAAGTTGGTCTGAATGTAGGCAGTCAGTCAGTAGATGTAAACCAGGTAGTTATCTCTATCACTGACGGTACTACTGCAAACAACCTTGTCTATGCAGGCAACCAAAAGTCATATGCATCTGTTGGTGCATCAGACGGAGCAATGGATAATTTCAATTCTACCAGTGCATCTGTAAATCTTCAGAAGTTACTTACAGCTTCAACTGTTGCGAGCAGTACATTTGATAACTCTGATCACTACTTTACAGTAGATAAGATACGTGATGAAGATGCTTCTTTCTCCCAATCCAATCCTGTGATGAATACTGGTGATCTCATCAATGTATACATTGCTACTACTGCGTCAACTGCAACTGGTTATGCTAATGTAGGAACCACTGATACTTCATCAGGTCTAAAAGCATCCGGCCTTAACCTGGTGCCAAGGACTGTTGTCAATATCATCCTGACTCCTGAGTCTGGTGTAGTGACAAATGCTGATTTCGTGACACCTTCTTCATATGGTGTTAAGGAAACAGTACAGCTGTACCCATAATAAGGCTATGAGCAAAAGAGGCAACATTATGCCCAAAGAAAAATCCTCTTTAAGAGCTAATACCAATGCCCAAATAGGCATTGGTACTCTTATAATTTTCATAGCTATGGTATTAATAGCAGCAGTTGCTGCCTCAGTGCTCATCCAAACCTCTGGTGTGTTGCAGCAAAAGGCACAAGCTACCGGAAAGCAGGCTACTCAAGAGGTTTCATCTAATCTTGTCGTCAAAAGCATAGAAGGAATAAGGGCCAAGAACAGTTCAACTTCTATGGCGCAGAATATCTCTCTCTTGAAGATCAAAGTAGGTCTCAATGTTGGCAGTTCTCCAGTTGATCTTGATCAGTTAGTAATTTCCATCTCTGATGGTGCTCACAATAATGATCTTGTATATGCTAACAACGAAAAATCCTACGGTGCTGCAATGAGTGATTTTTCAAGCAGTGCAAGTGCAGATACTAATCTTGAAAAGCTTCTTACTTCTACTCAGGCATCTCCTGGTGATAATGCAAAATACTTTTTCACAGCATCCAAAATACGTGATGAGGATGTGTCTTTCACTCAAGGGTCACCAATCATGAACACAGGAGATCTTGTAACTATCTATGTATCAACTGTTTCTGATAAAGACCTTGGGGACACAATTATTGGTCCTATAACTACCAGTGGTTCTCAGAAAGACTCATCATTGGATATTGAGCCAAGAACAAGTTTAACTCTTGTCTTTACTCCAGAAGCTGGAATAGTAACAACTGTAGATTTTGTCACTCCTTCTTCCTACGGGACTAAGGAAACCATACAATTATATCCATAAAATAATATTACTCTTTTTATGAGGAGGTATTCATATCCTTAAAGGCTTAATTTTTTTCATGTCATTTTTCCTTTTAGTTTCTCAGGTAATGGCAGCAGCTGTCTATGAAAATGATGTACAAATGGAGAAAGACAGTCTCAGACTAACTATCCTTGAGACTTATAATTTAACAGATGCTACAGAATTTAGGCAATCTTTGGACGCTGACAATAATTCCATTGTAACAGAGTTTGAGATTTCTTCTTTCAAAAAGTCTTATCTCGCATCACGAAGTCCTCAGTTCCTGGACTATGTAAAGGTGGATGAGGGAAATATCACTTTGTATATTGATTCCGTTTCTATGGACCTTTATAGTGCTACAGGGAATGTCACACAAGCTCCTCTTTATGTGAACACGACTATCAATTACGGACTTACTCCTAATCTCGGAGCAGGTGAACACTCTTTGTGGGTTATAGGCCATCCTTTGATTCAAAGGATGCGTATAAGTTTACCTGAAGATACAATACTGATTTCCAATGATGGTCTGGAAAACGTCACAACCATGAAGTCATTAAGGGATGATTCATTAGAGCTGGAAGGTCAGAGTGGCATACGTAACTTTATGGTGGGTAACAGGTCCACATTTGAATATGCAGCAAGCGTAGAGTTCCGGGAGCGGAAATTCTATGAACATAGTTATGTTCTTCCTGTTCTTCTGGGAATGGAACTAGTATTGATAGTATTTGCAATATATGCAAAAAGAAAGCGTTAAATATTATACTACTCTTATTATAATAAGAGTCCAATGAAACGCTTTAACTTATTTATTGTATTGTTCATTTTAGCTCTCTCTGTATATGTGAGCGGCTGTTCCAGCCAGGAACCTGCGGGAGCGGTTAACGAAACTATAATCGGATTCCTGAATGCTGTTAATGCAGGTAATTGCGATGAAGCTTTCTATATGTATGAAGGCAAGGATTTCCTGGCCCCAGCCAGCATAGAACTATCTTTTAAGAACAAGGGCTTTTCAAAGGGCAGTCTCAAAGATGTAGCGATTACATCTGAAGAACATACGGACCTTATTGCCATTGCTACTGCGGAGTGCACAGTATCAAAGATTGATGAAGATGGTAATGTAATTGAAGGAAAAAATCTTCCTATTTATTTCAAGTTGCAAAATAGCGAACTTGGATGGATCATAATCCGGGTTAGTTTTAATACTCCTCTTGAACTCTCCGAAGATGATTTGGTGACAATCGAGGTTCAGGAAACTGCTGTAGATCCTATTACTCAAAACTCTGTGCCTATAACCATATTTGCTGGACTGCTATTTGGTAGTGGCATCTATCTTAACCGAAAGGAAAAGCAAAACAAAATGAAAAGCAGCAAGACAGTAGATGTAACCAATGCTACTCCAATGGCAAAAGAGTCACTTGCTCAATTCATACGGATAGTTCCTTCTCAGCAAGTTGTAGCAGGTGGGAAAGCAACAGTGGACGTATGGGTTAAAAACTTTTCTCAGCAGCCTTATGAGCACTTTGCTGTAAAAGCCAAGTTCCCAAACACTGTAGATTTTAAAGACCTTTCTGTTTTCTTTGATACTATAGCCCCAGGCCAGGCAGCAAAACAAAGCTGGACCTTTGTAGCCAAGGCACCCGGCTGGCTTGGAATAGAAGAACCCACAATTGTGTTTGAGTACCTGGGTACTAAATATGCCGGAACTCTGGATACAGTATGGGTTCCAGTCCAATGAATATTGCTACATGGAGGCATCATGAGTAAGGAAGATGGAATACATGAAACAAAACCAGATCCAAAGGATGCCATGTCAAAACTTAATGAACTTATAGCCTTACGTTTTGATGAGGAAACTAAAAGTAACGATTCAGTTTCAGATCATATTTCTCTTAAATCAGTTGTAGAAGAAGTACTTGCTTCTCCGGAAGAAATAACTGAAAAACACATATCTCCTGTTGCTGTCGACACAGATGTCAAACATTTAGACGCAAATAATGCAACAGGCATTCTGCTAGAGCAACCAATTACTATCGAGTCTGAAGATAAAGATGCAGATCAGGAATTAAAAAATAGACTGAATAAATTGGCTGCCACTGGTTTTGGGGAAGTGCCTTATGAATCATGTGAGTTGAAGATCGAAGAATATAAACCAGAGGTTCCCGTCGTTCCTCCCAAAGAATTTCATCCTCCAAATCCTGCCTTTACAAAAGAAAATAATATTGTTCACGCAACAGCTTCACAATCAACAGCTCATCAGAAAGGAAATACGATACAGGAAAAGAAAGAGTTTGTTGATCCGGCCAGTTCAAAAAATAATCTGCAAATTGATGTTGTTGTATCTATTGAAAAAAATCAGAAAGTGGCAGCTCCAGATATAGCAAGAACAGGCCAAGTTTCTTCTAAAGCTACCACGGAAATCATCAGAGATGCAGGCAATAAGCCTGTGAAAATCGAGAATACTGTTAGTATTATTGATGTACTCGACTCCATAGAATCAGAAATGAAAAAAAAGGAACTTTCTATGAGTAATCAAGTGCATACAATGTCATCAAAAAAGAACTTGATTCTGAATAAAGACGATCAGCATAAAAAATCATCATCTGCCAATATACAGGCACAGAAGGTTTCAAAGAGCGATCTGGATGCACCGGTAAAAGTAGCTGTAGTTTATTCCGAGGGGCATGATGCCCATTTCCCAAAAAATACAAATATTGAGATCATGGAGCGCCCGGAACGTCTGACAAAAGCTATGATTTATCTGGAGCGCAGCGGTGTTTTTGGAGAGCGCTGCGACCTGGTCAAAGATAAACACTATGCTTCTGAGGCAGATCTGTTGCAGGTTCATTCAGAAGAATATGTTAAGTTTGTTAAATCATACTCTGCTTCAGGTGGAGGTTTTTTGGGTGACAGCACCTACATGACATCTCATTCGTTTGAAGTCACAACACTTGCTGCAGGTGCAGCCATTCATGCAGGTGAACTTGTACTGTCAGGTAAATATTCTGCAGCAATGGCAATCATAAGGCCTCCAGGACATCATGCAGGTATCGATAAATACAGAGGGTTTTGTATTTTCAATAATGTAGCTGTGCTCGCACGTTATCTTCAGAAGAAAAAGGCCATTGGGAAAGTAATGATAATTGATTGGGATGCCCATGCCGGGGACGGTACTATGGAGATATTCTATAATGACCCAACAGTTATGGTCTTATCATTGCATCGGGATCCCCATGATTTCTATCCCCGCAAAGGCTTTAGTTCCCAGATAGGAGAAGGACCAGGTAAAGGCTATACTGCCAATGTGGAGATGCCTATGGGTGCCGGAGATGAAGAATATGCTTTTGCCTTCGATGAGTTCGTACTTCCGGTAATGCGTCGATTCTCCCCGGATTTTGTCATATGCAGTTGTGGCTTTGATGCTTATTATAAGGAACAGCATATAAAGCTGAACCTGACTTCAGCTGGTTATCATATGATGACACAGAAGGTCATGTCCGTAATGAATGGGAACTTCGTGCTGGTTATGGAAGGGGGCTATCATAAGTTCAACGGGCATCTTGCACATGTGGTGATCAATTCTCTCCTTGGAATGCCAGATCCTATATCTGATACTCTCAAGACTACGGAGTATGAGCGTAATCAGCAGAAAGCTGTCATGAAAGAGACAGAAAAAAAGATCGCATACGCTAAGGAAATGCTGGGAATTCAGGTTTAGTTAAGGGGTAGAATGAACAGCGTAGGGGTGGTCTACAACAATAATCATGAGCTTCATGATTATATTCTGAAAGGGTTTCCAAGTCCTGAAAACCCTGCAAGATTAAAGAAGATTCTGCAGCATTTTATGGACAACAGTGTACTTGAGAAAAATAGCTGCAGAATATTAAGTCCTGTAAATGCTTCAGTTGAAGACATTCTGCGTGTGCATACCTCCGAATACTTTTCTTTTGTACAGTCACGCTCTTTGAGTGGCGGCGGCTGGCTTGGTAATGACACATATCTTTGTGAAGGTTCTTTCGATGTATTATTACAGGCTGTAGGGTCTGTACTGGAAGCAGGTAAAGCCGTTGTCACAGGTCAATGTGATCATGCTTTAGCTTTGATACGACCGCCGGGTCATCATGCTTCTGCTGACAAACATAGTGGTTTTTGCATTTTGAATAATGCTGCTATCCTTGCAAGATATTTACAACATCTGTATTCTTGCCAGAAGATAGCTATTGTCAATATCGATGCCCATGCCTCGGATGGTACACAAAATATTTTTTATGCAGATCCATCTGTGTTGTGTATTTCTGTTCATCAGGATCCTTCTGGATTTTATCCATTCAAAGGTTTCATTCGGGAAATGGGTTCTATACCTGCATTAGGTTACACCTTGAACATGGAAATGCCACAAGAGGCAGGAAACTCTGAATATGCTATTTTCTTTGAAGAAATAGGTCTTAAAGTGCTGGAGCAGTTCGGTCCAGACCTTGTTATCTTGGAATGTGGTTTTGATTCTTATTACAAGGAAAAGCTTGCCAAGCTAAATCTTACGATAGATGGATATTATGATTCAGTTTCCCGCATTTGCAGTAGATGGCATACCATTGTCCTGCTTGAAGGTGGATACCACGATGACCTTGGCATGCTGGCAGATGTAGTATTGCAGGCATTGGCAGGTAACAGATATACTAAAGATGAAATTGATCAGGTGAGCTTAATGGCTTCCCGCCAGAGCTCTTGCAGGCGTACATTTCAGAGCAAGTTAAAAGAACTTAAAATTTTGCTCTCTCCTCACTGGGAACTTTGATAAACTAAAAATGGTGCTCTATATGATAGAACTTGCTTACTATGATAATGGACTGAGTTTCTCTAAACTGGAATACCCGTATGAATTAGATAAGTTAAAGATAGGTAAATTCGAATATTTCAATAAACATCTGGGTATGAGCGATTACATGGGTAACTTTAGCAGCTGGCTTAAAAGACCATCTGTTACTCTTATCGTGGGAATCAACGACATCACCATAGTTGGTTGGGTCATGACAGAAAGGTGGAAGCAGAATGCAAAAGATGGGCGTCCTATCTATGTGCTTAGAGCTATCGAAGTTTCTCCTGCCATTGCACGTAAAGGTATTGGTAAAGTATTGTTTTTACTAAGTTTCAAGGCTTGTATAGGGCACATGCTGACAAAGCCTGTGAACTCAGTTGCAAAAGCTTTCTTTTTATCGTTGGGTTTTCAGGAACCTGGAAAAAATTGTCCTGTAGATCTGAGCAGCTACCCTGGCTATCTTTTCCTTCCAGAGGGTTACGTTTTTAATACAATGCCAGATGAACTAAACTTGAGCAAAGATGGGATTTCAGAGTGTCAGAAAGATATTTCTAATAAAGATGTACCACAGCCAGGGTCTGTTTCATCTTCTGCGCAGAATGATGTCGCAGTATCTGCAAAGCAAACTGTACCTATCAAAGGAAATGTTCAATATAATGCAGCAAAGACTGTTCCAAAAACTGAAACTGGGGCTCAGAACGTAGGATCTCAAGTTTGTACTTCAGTTCCCGAAACAAAAGATACTCCAGATCCTGTTGCTCTCAAAAACAGAGAATTTTTAAAGGAACATAAAATGATGAGTCAATGTGCTTGTGGAGAATACATGACCCACAAATATGTGATTTCAGGCAAGTCTCCAGGCTACCTTTTCATATGTGCCGCATGCGGAAAAGAAAGGTACTTCCTTAAAGGATAATTATACTTTCATTTTTGTTTTTTCGTTTGTTTTTTCATTGCTTTTATGGAACATTTTTCTGGCTTTTGGATAGAAAGCGTTTTATTCGTTTAATTCTATATATTGTCTAAATATAATTAAATTCAGCTACGTGTAGGGAAATTATGGCACAAGAGCAAGGTATTGCAAAAGTAGATCTAAATTATATCTTTAAAGCTGTAATTATGGGTACTTCCCTTTATTCTGATAATTGGGAGAAAGGAGTACTTTATCTCACTAACCTTAATTTATGGTTCTCGGAAGGAAAAGGTTGGTTCACTATTCCACTCAAGAACATAACAATGGTCGGGAGAGAGGTTCCAGGTACAATACGTTTGAAAGCACAACGTGCCATAAGTACGACTCATGTATTGATCATAGACTATATGCAGCCTTCCACTGTAAGCACTGATTCATATGCATCAGCAGTGGCACTTTTAGGAGGTAGTGAAGTAGTGATCAATACCTTGAAAGCTTATCTCCAGCCAATGTGTGGCACTCCTCCCAAATCCCAGTCTCTTTCTGATATTGACAAGAAACTGCTTTACATGCTATACACTGGAGTCAATGACATGACGAAGCTTTCCTTCTTTATAGGAGCGGACACTGAAACCCTTGCTGGAAGTTTCAAGAACCTTAGAGATCAGGGTCTTTGTGATACAATGGGAAAGCTGACACAGGAAGGAATGGCAAAGATCAAGGAGCTGATGTGATGTCAAAATGTCAAATTCCATTCTTTAGCAGGAGGGTCTGAAATGAGCGATATGCCTCCAGGCTTGCCTCCCTTCATGACCTCACAGGCAGGCGGTCCTCCATCCATGGCTTCAGGTGGCAGTTTCGCCCAGTCTCTGGGTGCATTTGGTGCCATGTTAAAAATACAGGAAACAATTAGTACCAGATTTCCAATTTCCAAGGTACCGTGGAAAGATACTCGTGTATTCCTGCGTGCACATACAATTGAGTCTATCCGATCCACTCCTCTATATGGTTTTATGATGCGATTATTCAAGGATGTGGGTCTTGGAGACATGCAGCTTGTAGGATATGCACCAATGCATTATGTGTTTGCAGTTCCTGGCTGCCCTGTTTGTAATATTTATCCTGCTCTTCATAACCAGAAGGTGTGTGTGGCTACTACTGATGCTTTGCATAGGTTCTTTAAAGAGGAACTAGAGCTTGAATGCGTCGTAGAAGAAACAGAGTGCGTAAAAGATAGTGGCGCAGTCTGCAAGTTCAAAGTGTCACTGCAGCCAATTTCTGCATATCAGGTTCTTCTTGATGATAATGACAGAATGATCCTTTCTGGTAAACGCCCCCCTGCAATGGAGCAACCCGAACTTGTCAGCAGGGTAGAAGTACTTACTATTTATAAACTTCTTGACCGTGGCAAACTTTCTGATATAGGCGAAGCCTACATGCAATTTGCAGGCAGTATGCCCATAAAAGAAAAAATTTTCGATCCACCATGGAAAACAGCCGAAGAGCTCAAATCAATTATTTCCAAGCATGGCACCTTTGGCTCTGCTTTTGGGGAAATGGCTGCAAAAGTACAGTCTATGCCACCATCTGTTTCACAGCCACCTTCAGCTCCTTCTGCACCATCCGTATCGCCTTCAACATCCGTTCCTCCTACACCTTCGGTTCAGGAACAGGCATCGAAGATCAAAGAAGAAGCAAAGAGTGCAGGAAGCTTTGCTGAACTCATAGCGAAGATGAAAAAACAAAACTGAGGCTAAAAAATGGTTTGTGAGTCAAAAAATGGTAAATGTGATCTGATCTCCAGATTTTCTGGAGAGATGGTACGTGTCATTACAGGCAGTTCTCATTACAGAGGAGAATGCCTGATGGTCAATATCAATTCAAAAGATGTCTTCCTAAAAGATGTTGTGTGTAAAACAGAATCTGGTTGGGTCAAAGTTTCGGATTTCATGCTTATATGCGGATCTTCGGTGGAAGCCATTTATATCGAATTAGGATACCCCTTTGAAGTAAACGAATCCCTTATCCTTTCTGTGGAGAACGGTCTGCTCAATCACAACTCTGAGGCGGAATGTAATCATGGGCCGGAGGGATTGTTATGAGCGAAGAGATCAGGATTCCTACGGGCATAGCAGGACTGGACAGGGTCATTGAAGGTGGCGTGCGTGATAAGAGCACACTGCTTGTAGTAGGTTCAAGTGGTACTGGAAAATCTACTTTTGCTATGCAGTATATTGCTTATGGGCTTGAACACGGAGAAAATGCTCTTTATGTGAGTATGGAAGAGCCAGCAGAGCAAATCCTCAGGGAAGCTCGCATGTTGGGTTTTAATTTGGATAAATACTACAACAAAGAACTTTTCTTCTTCCACTCCAAGGGAAAGGATTTTGTTAAACTGGTAGATGAACAGTTACCAGCGCTTGTGGAAGCAAATAAGGACTATGCTGTAAAGACACGTGTAGTTATTGACCCCCTGACTCCGCTTATATGGTCTATTCAGGATAAGCAGGAACAAAGGGATATCATCACCAAATTGTTCTATACATTAAAACAGCTTGGCCCTGTGCTGATCACAACTGAAGAACATGCAGCTCCTGGAGAAACGGTAGGTGAGGATGTTCTTATTCCTATCTACATGTCAGATGGTGCTGTTCATTTGTCGTATCGGCCTATCGGAGGCGCTTTTAACCGTGCTCTTGAGATCATAAAGATGCGTGCTACAAGGCATGGTGAAGAGGTCTACCCGTATATATTTGTGCGTGGGATAGGTGTTGTTGTCAGAACCACTCCTCTTGTTTCGGCTGAGGATGCGCACAAATATGATGAAATGTTCGATAAGGCTATTAGGACGGCAGCTGATCTCGGTGCTTCTGAAACCTTGCTTGAACGCATTGGATATGTAAAGAAAAATTGGGCTTATTCATTCTCACCCAAGGAAACCCTTCAGATATTCTTTGAGTCACAGGGACTTACTGGTTCTATTAGAAAAGAAGATGTTGAAAAAAGGAAGCAAGAAGCTCAGCAGATAGCTGAACATGCAGGTGAGCAGTCTGCTTTCCTTGCAGATGTTGAAAAAACATTTGTGGGATCTCAAGAAACACCGACTACTCCACAAAAGCAATCTGAAGGTCTTATTGATATAGAGGATCTGAAAGAGCTGGAAGAGCTTGTGAAATAAGTATATCAGATGTGGTGCCAATGGCTGTGAAAAAAACAAAAGAGGATCTTGAGGATGTATCCCTCTTAAAATTCGCGCTGGTATCTCAGTTGAAGAGAACTTATGAAACAAGTGATGTAGACATATTGCTATTTGCGGGTGTTGATGGGAAAATATATGCTTCCTATATTCCGGAAAGTATTGGTCCTAAGATTTTCGAACTGACAAATCTTATTACCAGCAATCTGTTGCATATTAGCCAGCAGCTTTCCATGGGTTTGCAGCAATCTGTGATAGAATATGATTTTGGTACTGTCATATTCTCATCTGTAGGAAAGGGTGCACTACTGATTTCATTGTTTACTAAGAAGATAGATCTTTCTCAGAATATGAGAAAAATAGAGATCACAAGGGAGGTCATGCAGCACCTTTTTGAGCAAAAACCCATGACTGAAGCACAGCTTTCTACATATCCCGCAGATGTCGCCAAAGAACTAAAGGAACTTGCAAAATGCGTATTTAATGAAATGTATACGCAGTCTTCTGAATATAAAAAGAACATGGAGATTCTTAGCGATATCAAAGAGAAGATAACAGGTGTTATGGGACGTGGGGAAGTTGATCAGGTACTTGCTATGGCTTTCAATGAGATTGCTTCATCTCCAAAGTGGATGACGGAGAAACTATGGCCGTTGCTGCTGGAAATGGTGATCAATGATCAAATACGTCCACTACATGGCGACTACATTGCTGATGTTTGTATGGCCGAGTGGATACCTGATATCAAGCGTAAGCTTGAATCTTTTGTATAAAAACGGATGTGGCTTTATGGTAAAAGTTACTGATCTAAAAAACAAGCTAGAAGAAGGCTCAGATTATATCGAGCCATGCGATGGTAATGACGCAGGAGATCAGTCTAATACAGATGCGTTATTTGCACAAGATGTTCTTTCATCATCTTCTGTGGAAGAAGCACACATATCTGAGTCCAATAATAAAGATAATGAACCTAAAAAAATTGTTGGAACATCATCTGAAAAGGAAAATCAGATCATTTGTGATGATACGGCTTTTCAACTCATTCAGCAAAAACTTGCTTATTTCGAACAAAAGTTCTCTGAAATGCAATTGAAGCTGGATGAAGGTCTATCACAAAATTCAGGCTCTATGAGCGCATTGAAAGGTGAGATTTCTTCGCTTGCTTCAAATAAAGAGTTATCGAAGTTGCGAAAAGAGTTCGACACACTGCACAAAAAACTAAGCCGGGTAGCGAAGGAAGAAGATGCTTTGAGTGGCCAGTCGCTGAATGCTGCTAAAGTCCCTCCTGATGTGCTGCAGATCACATATTCAAAAACATTGAATGATCTGTACGGAGCGATTTTAAATATCTATGGCGATAGTGAAGCTGAAGCTATCATTAACAGTATCAGGGACAATGTACGTGGTTTTAGTGCAGGTGTAGATTTCTTCAGGTTTGAAGAAGGTTCATTTGTTGTAACTGAATTATCAGAAGCCATCCAGTCTCGGCTGGTTTCTACAAAACAGATTCATGGTACTTACATAGAAATATTTAAAAGAATGGCTGAATATGTGCCGAATTATGAGTCGCAGGATTTCAGATCATTTGTAGAGACCGGAAGCAGAGAATATGCAGTTGAGAAGATAGCTGAGCATAATCATCGTCTAAAGGATCTGGAATCCCTTGTAAACAAATATTTACAGGAGTTGGATAATGTTTCTGAGAACATGGGTTTCGTGGCTCAGTTGCAGAATCAGCAGCTTGAAGAGATTAAAACCAAATCCGAGGACATTATCACTATCAAAGATCAGATCTCAAACCTTTCACACGCTGTAAACCTGCATACGCGCCTCTTCAAGAAACTCAATAGCAATTTGGAAACTATACGGTCACAGCTTGACTTAATTGAAACTAGCTCGCAGAGCAAGGTAGGGGCACAGGAAATTCTCTCTATGTCTTCTGAGATCTCCCAGGCTGTACCTTCACAGCCTGAAATTGCGGCTCTTGCTGCATCTCTGAATGACCTAAGGGAACAAACATCATTAATGGTATCTGAGTTATATTCACGTGTAGACTCGGTCTTCTCGGATGTTCATGGCATTGAAGCAGTTTCCAGAGAAGTGGCTTCATTGCAGGAACAATTACAGAAACTACGCTCGGATATGCAGGACGATGTTATGTACATCGATATAAGTGACATCGAAGATTCCAATGTCAATGAAGATGTAGCTGTTGATGTTGAAAGTGATCTATGCATTGACCTTAATGATATTCGTGAGCTAACAGGAGTTGTTGTAAGTACTTTGGGTTCTGTTGGCCCTTCAACCCTAAAGCAACTTAATAAGGCACTCTGTTCCTCTGAAGTGAAACTGGATGACGAAGAACTGCTGCAAGTATTAGCTGAGGCATCATCATCGGGTATGATCATTTCTCAAAGAAAAGGCAGGTATCTGTATTACAGTGTAGGTCAAGCATAAGAGCTGGTTTCAGTTACTACATTTGAGCAGAGTTGATAATAAATGCAGCAAACAGAGGTTATTCACAAAGCAGGAGATATGTCTTATGAACTTCTCATATCTGCGAATGCTGTTGATAATCTCAATATCGATGTAGGCACTGGCGATAGGGATGGTTTCATTTATTTCCACCAAAAATTCGGAATGCCATATAAATTCCTTCTAAGGAAATCTATTGAATCAGGGCATTTCTTATTCGTATCCGTATCCGATAATAACAAACTCATAGGTTTTGCAAGGTTTGAGAAACTGGAAGAACATACTGAAAAAGAAATAAAAGGTAAGATGAAAATTGTCACACCTTCTTTATTCCTGTTGCGCAGTATGGAAATTCACTCTGCTTTCCGTAATTGCGGAATTGGAAGAGTGCTGTTCTCGACTGCTGTATACTATCTTAAAGGCAATGTCTTGACAATTCCGGATAATCCCGAAGCTGCAAGTTTCTTCAGAAAAAAACTGGGCTTCAGCGATGTTACAGGTCCTGTTGGCAGCAGTGGCCAGAAGTATGAAGGGCATTTGATGCTCACTTATCCTAAAGCTGTTACTTTGTGGCATGAGATAGCAAGAAAGTACCCAAGGATAGTATATCCTGAGCTAGTTGATCTTTATGAATCGCTTAAATTCCGTCATAGCATGGGTAAAGCAATATCCTGCAATGATATTTCCAGATTTGAGATACTTCTTGCAGGCTGCAGTGGAATGTTGTCTGATGCTATGCAAGAAGATATGCAATATCTGATGGCTAAGTTGCGTAAAGGTGTTAGTTGTAAGGCTTGAAATTTATTATTGTCTTGTTTCTATTGGTTTGAATATCTGATGGAGGATAGTGTGGCAAATATAGATTCTCAGAAACTGCGCAGAAAATTGCTTAAGTTACATACTAAATATCATGTAGCTCCCCTTAAAGAGCAACATAAGGAACAAACTATATCTGCTGCAGAATGTACGGTTGCTATAGATCAGATCACAGACCATTTACTTCAAAGCATGAGACAGAAGCTACGAAAGGAAGTAGCTCAGGCATTTAAACAGAGTGAAAATCCTGAGATTCCATATTTTGCTGTGATCATGGACATTATGCAATTCATGAATGAATTTGTGGGTGATCCGCATACTGTAGAACTTATATTCGTACGTGTGAACAATGAAGTAGCGCGCAGAAAACTGGAACTCGATGAAAAGATGTACTATTCTGACGATCAATGGACAAGCGAGCTTTCAGAGGGTGCTGTTCAAAATCTGAGAGATGCAGGTACTGAGAGGGATTACATTTTACTTGTGGAAAAACTGCTGGACACTTTGTCAACTTCAGCTAATAATCAGGAGATCAATATTGCACGTATAAGGCTTGTGAATATTATCCGCAAGCACACCCATCATGAACTTAAGGACTTATGATACCGTAAATATGAGTTTTCTTTTTCATTTATTTCTCAAAACAGGTTACTGAGGCGTGATGGAACATCCATCGTCTGAAAACTTCAGATCATGTTTTCCGGCAATATAATCTCTGCCTCTGGATTTTACTATCTTGATGTATCTATGGATCTCATTACTTTTTCGATCCTGGTTTCCTAACTCTATTACTACATCGGAAAGATGGCTTAGGTTGTCGCTACTAATTTTGTCTCCTGTTATATCTCCTGTCATGATAAGTACCGCATTTGCAGCTGCAAAATCCCGGAGCAGGTTTACAAGAAAAGCTCTTTTTTCTAAAGGAAGCAATTCTCTGTCATTTTCAAAAGATGGGGATATGTCTAATAATACTGTTACCGGATCTATAACTATCCTGTTTGGCTTGTCCTGCAATAGGGTATGGAAATATTTGAGCGTTGCATAGTCTCCCTTAGTCAGTATTTGTTTATCCAACTCCAGGAATTGCATATTTCCGCATTTAACTGCTTCTTCATCAAAGAATGAATAGCTTTGTGCAAGGTGTAACAGTTTATCTGCAGGTTCAGATAACACAGTGATATAAACGCATTTTTCGCCAGCCTTTGCAGCCGCAAAAAGCGATTGTAAGCATATCATGGTGCGCCCACTGCCAGAAGGTCCTGCTATCAATATACTTGAAGGTTGTGTAAGCCCTCCTTTGAGAATATGATCTAAATCGGGTATGTATGTTGGAAATAGCATATGGGCACCTTATTAAGTTCAATGTGAATCTTGGATAGTTATATATTTATCGAAATAAATGTTTATGTCCATTGGTGTAGCTGTTGCATACTCAGTATACATCGAGCATTTCCATATCCAATCATTCATTAATTCGTTATAAGATTTAATCCATCAAATGTTGATCATCATGCCAGTGCCTGAATATGATATTAATGTTATTGCTTTGCTTAACGATCTTGATGATCGTTTAAGACAGCTGGAATCCCGTGTTGCTGAGGTAGAACTTAGGTCTTCTCCCCCGGTAGATGATAAAATGGCCATGTTTCTTACGGTTCCTGATTCTATCCGCAAGTCACTTCTTGCTGTGTCCACTCTGGAGTCATGTACTGCGGATGAGGTGAGTGAGATAACAGGTCGTCACAGGTCTATTGAGAATAAGTACCTCAATGAGCTTTACAGGTCAGGCTGGTTAAAAAGAGACCGGAAAGGTAAAAAGATCTTCTACTCTTTAAAAAAGAGATTGGAGGCAGACAAAAAACAATATGTATCTGCGGTAGAAGAACTTGAAAGCAAGCTTGACCAGTTGCTGGGGTGAAAAAGTGCTGCTGAGTTTTCATTCTTACAAGGGTGGTACAGGAAAAACAACCTTTGTGAGTAATCTGGGTGTTTATTTTGCACAGCAAGGACATAAAGTATGCATCATTGATACAGATGTGAACGGTCCGGGTTTGCATTCTCTTTTTGGTATTCATCTTTCTGCAACATTGGTGGATTTTTTACAAAATGAGTGCAAGATAAATGAGATCGTATACAAGCCATATAAGGATCTTGATCTTTATATCATTCCATCCAAAGCTTGTGAAGAGGATATTTCTTCAATGTTCAATTCTCCGGGTGAGGCCAGGGATAAAATGCTTGAGGTTGTGAAGTTCCTGAACAAACAGTTTCAGGTGGATCATATCCTATTTGATTGCAGCCCAGGTATTAACAAATCCAGCCTGCTAGTCATGAATATAGCTGACAGCGCCACGATTGTTTCCACCATTGATATGCAGGACATAAGGGGAACCTATATCCTATCCAATATGTCATCAAAATTAGGAACTAAAGCGAATCTTCTTTTTAATAAAACTCCTATGGATAAATTAGAAGAGATCAATGTTATCGTGGCAGATTTCAGTAAAAAACTGGGAACTTCGCTTCTAGGCTTGCTGACTTTTGATGATGTGGTGGCGCGCACTTGGTCAAGGAAGATGGTAATGCTAGATGAGAATAACTGTGACTATTGCCAGCAGTTGCGCAACATTGCAACAAGGTTGCTGAACTGCTGATCTTATGCTTTTCGATATTCTTCGATGTGCTCGTGGACAATTTTGTCCAGTTCTTTTCTTTCCTCTAAACTGAGGCTGAAAATCTCTTTGATCTTTTTGATATCGCTATTCACTGCAGGCTTTAGCGTGAGTCTGTTATTTTTAAAAGTATACTGTATGTCGTCCTTGCTCTTTTTTGGTCCCATCTGGATAGCATCTTCTGTCACATAAAGAACCTCGTCGAATATGGTGAAGAGAAGTTTCTGTGTCTCTGTTTCAAGTGCATTTAGAGCAACAGTACAGATCATTGTTCCCTCTTTATCTTTCACGCGGGAAGCAAGAAGATCAAGAAAATGCAGAAAAGGGAGCTTATTACGGCGCCACCTTAGATATTCAAGGTCTTCAAGGAATACCAACTGTTTTAATTTCATTTGCTCTTCGAGCTTCATCAATACTTCTGTCATATCCAGACAAGTGGCACTTCCTACAGAGAACAATGATGTGCCATCGCATTTTTCGGCAAGTTCCGCATGTAATCCTGGGTGAGACTTAAATTCTTCAGATGATCCATTGGTATGCTCATTAAAGAGTAACATAGACATTAGCATACCCTTTTTCTCTAAAAGGGATGACGTGATACAGTATGCCAGTTCAGGCATTTTAGCCTGTTCACTATATACAAATAAAACATTATTGCCATTTATCAACCCTAAAAGATCTGTTCCCGCATTTTCACCTGAAATATTAGTCATACTTCCCCACAAACGTTTTATACTATAATCACTCAGCCAAGATTCTTTTACTAAGATTGTATCTGGATTAGGTTTAATTAGTTATTATATTTTACTGTCTTTTATTTTTCCTTTAACTCTTGTGTTTCACTTTATCGTATGTTACATTTCTTCGAGTAAACTTGCGAAAAGGTTAATAGCAATAGTACCAGATGTAATTTGAGGTGGAATTGTATGTCAAAATTCCTAAAAAGAGATTACGAAAGAAAAGGCGAAAAGAAAAATGAGGAATTGGAATCCAAGCTAATACAAGATAACCTCTCAGAGCTCAAACAAGAGCTAGTTGAACTCCCAGGCGGTGAAGATTTCGAGTGAGCATCTCTTCGAGTGTGTCTCTTCGTATATCTGTGGAGCCATCTAAAGAACCGCTATCAATCATGGAATTTCTCCCAGGGAAAAAATACGAAGACCTGCTCAGGGAACTCAAAATCAACCCGGAAACAGTACTTCTCCTAAAAGATGGAGAATTGGTTCCATCGGATGGGATTGCCACTTCCGGCAACCTGTCCATAATTATCATAACTTCAAAAGGATGAATGGAGTGAGTAATCCCATGTTGGGACTCACTCTTCTTATTTCCCTGTATATAAAGCTTTTTTAAAACTTCTTTGATTATATTTCATTTCATGCATTTTTTATGGGCATTGGCGATGTATCTGTATTTTATCCTTATTTCTATATTCGGTACAAATTTGCTTAGTTCCTCAAAGATTGTGCGTATGTTGTGTATTCCAAAAAATATAGTCATATTAAATAATATCTTATACTAATATATTCGTTGAATAATATCAACTAGCCATAAAAGTAATAGACCTGTCCATAAGTATTCTTTCTATTACTCCGTTTTAAATTTACTTCCATTGTACAATATTTAACCACACGCTCTAAAATATAAATATGTGTTAATATACTTTATTTCTAATATATTTTGAATACCTTTATATAAAATAAAATCAAAATGTTTTCTAATAAGCTAAATGTTACTTCACAAGCTAAATGTTAGTTAATAAGTCAAATGTGAATGGATAGTATAAATCACTCCTAATTCTATCTATGACAACTTCATCCAATCATTCATAAAAATATAATGCTGTTGTCATTTGAGTGATTTAGGAGGTGGGGGTAAACATGAGTAGAGATAAATTAGTGATAGCTATGCTTCTAGCTGTGGCCTTCCTGGCCTGTATGCCTACGATCAGTGCAGCCACTAATCCGCCACCGGTACAGTTCTTTTACGTACCGATTCCTGAAAGCCAATGGTTAACAGCTATACAGGTCATTCAGGAAGGTAATATTGAACCTGTAAATCCTGTGCAGAGCTACATTTCTATCTCTGCAGTTGCCGATAATACTATTATTTATTATGATCAGTATGAGAATGGTTATGAACCAGACATCGGCAACCCTCTTGATGTATATTCAAGTTCTAATGTTGATGGTACACAGATCTGGGGAGATGGTGACACTTCAAATGGAGTACCTCCAGGAGTGCCCAGTGATATAATCAATGAGGGAACTGTAATTGTCTTAAATAATCCTGTTACTACCACGGATCCTATTACGGTCATCAAATACGGTGGCAGGGATAAGATAGCAGCCACCAAGACAATCGCTGTGGTCCGTGCTGGCTGGGGTACAGGGCCAAATACTTTGATGTCTGATGCCAATGAAGTGTACGATACTGATAACTGGGGCACGGAATTCCGTGTTCCGGTAGGTACAAACATCCCTGATGGCACAGATTATCAGATGTTCCAGTATACAGGTATGACGATCATGGCTGGCCAAGATGGAGCAACAGTCCAAATCGATGCAAATGCAGATAATACCTTTGAAACAACTGTTACTCTTACAGAAGGACAGAGTCATCTGGTCAACAATGGTCTTTCCGTAGGAGCTCGTGTAATTTCCAATAATCCTGTACAGGTAGACCTTATAACTGGTAATATAGCCACTTCTGTGGGATACGAAAGTCGTTTCTTCCGTTTGTTGCCTACAAACCTGTGGACTACCAGTTACTATACTCCGGTCTCAACTCCCTACACACAAGGTATTTACGACGGTGTAGAGACAACGGTCTGGCTCTACAATCCATCTTCCAGTGATATCACAGTTCAGTATGAAGCTAGAACTTCTTCCACTACTATAAGCACCACTCCGCTGACAGTTCCTGCAAACAGTTATCTCAAGCAAGTTCTCACCAATGTGAATTACGGTGCACATTTCTACACGACTGGTGGCCAAAAATTCTACGCACTGTCCACCACTAACTCTGGTAACTCCGGAAGCACTGGTGATTACTACAATTCTATATGGGATTGGGGATTTGCTCTCGTCCCTGAGAGTTCTCTGACACCGCAGTTGCTGGTTGGTCTAGGTATAGGCCGTGATCCGACTGTTTCTACAAACCCAACTGAAAATGGAAATCCTGTCTGGGTTTCACCCATCGGAAATGGAAATACTCTGGTCACAGTCTACGTTGATTTTGACGCAGACCCGACTACGGGCGGCTTAACCGATCCTAACGGCAATAAATATAACATTGCTTATAGTCTAAGGGAACTCGAAAGGGCGAAGGTCTATGATACCATCGATCGCGACCAAACAGGAATGCTGCTCTATACGCTGGATGGTACCAAACTGGTAGGAGCCTGGGGTGAGGATCCATTGACTGCCAGTGCTGCAGCGCCAGGAATAGATATGGGTACTGGAATACCGCCTCTGCCGTTGTTTGATGATGGTAAGACTGCTAGTTTGTATGAAGACATGGATAATGACGGCTATGTCAGCCCAGGGGATGTGCTGGAATACACTATCGTAATCATCAATACTGCTCGTTCTCCTGTGGATGATGTGCTGCTGCAGGACTCCTTGCCGGCAGATGTGATCTACGTTGAGGACAGCACCTACCTGAATAAATCTGCCACGGGAATAACTACTGCAATTCCTGACAGTGGTGCAACTGCTTTCCCGCTGGATGAAGGAGGAGTCATTCTCGATAGTGTCAATGCACTTCCAGTTGGTGAATCATATACTATCACCTTCAGGGCTATCATTAAGGATTTTGTAGACCTGACCCCCGGCATGACAGAAGTCGTGAATACAGGAAATGCAACTGCTAATGATATCACAATACCTTTCGAGGCCAGAACACCTATTTACGGCCGCATCGGTGACTTCGTCTGGGCGGACGTTAATGCTAATGGCATTCAGGATACTGGTGAGCTGGGTGTTGCAAATGTGACCATAAATCTGCTGGATGGCAGTGGTAACCCAGTTCTAGATGTTTTCAGCAATCCAATCACCACTGTGACCAATACAAGCGGCTTCTACCAGTTCTTCGGCTTGCTGCCTGGTAACTACAGTGTGGGGTTCATAAAGCCGATTGGCTATGATTTCACGCTTAAGGACCAGGGTCAGGATGACGCGCTGGATAGTGATGCTGACCTTCTGACAGGCAGAACTAGCGCGATAACGCTAGCTGCAGGTGAGAACAACTCTATGATGGACGCTGGTCTCTTCCAGCTTATTCCTGCAATTGATATAGAAAAGTACACTTATGGCGAAGATGCTGATAACGCAACTGGCCCGTTCATTCCTGTAGGATCCACTGTAACGTGGACCTATAACGTTACCAACAATGGTAATGTTAACCTGACGAATGTTGTTGTAACTGATAACATGGGTGTCACTCCAGTTCGTATCAGTGGTGACAACGGTAACGATATCCTTGAACCTGGAGAAGTCTGGGTATACAATGCAACCGGTACTGCAACTGCCGGTCAGTATGCTAACATCGGTAATGTTAGTGCCGATTACAGCGGTACTCCGGTAAATGACAGTGATCCAAGCCATTACTTCGGTGCTAACTCTTCAGTTGACATTGAGAAGTACACTAATGGCGAGGATGCTGATGATCCGACCGGACCATTCATACCCATCGGTTCTACAGTTACCTGGACTTACGACGTTACCAATAATGGTAACGTGAATCTGACCAATGTTGCTGTAA
>NZ_JBGMEB010000013.1:0-15885 GCF_041447285.1 Methanomethylovorans sp.
TTATCAACTATTGGTACTTACTGAATTGCAAAATAAAGTTAAACTCAGGAATTCGTTTGGAAGGCTATTCTAAAAAAGTACATCAAATTAGAATAGAAATCTAAGGAGCTAATTTGATGGCCTCTATAACTTAATTGTGTGCGGTATAATAAATACTATGTTGTGATATAATAATCATATACGAGCTGTTCGCCAGGGAGTTTTCAGGTAAACTTTTGGTAGGTAGATAAATAAGAAGCAGGTACATTATTAAATAAGCCAGACTCCCACTAAAGAAATCACATTAATAGAAAAAAGTCGATCAATTGTGATCGACCTTGTAGAATCAGTTGCTCTTCATAAGGAATGCAATGAAATCTGGACTGAGCCGGGTTTCCCTTATCATTTTCTCGGCGATATCTTCATCGTGCATTCCGTTTAGTCGGTACTGTTTTAGACGGTCATACACGCTTTGAGATACCTCCGAATACTCATTAATATCTTTGCGATGCCCCCATACATCGCCTTCCAGCAGTTCTACACCTTGCATTTGAAGGAACATCTTTGCAGAGGTGGAGATAGTTCTCTTGTAGGAATTTGGAATATGTAGTGCTTTAACATGCGGACACTTCTGTATAAGTGAAAAGATATCTGTGTTGGATGGCCTGAATGCCATGTGGACAATCTCTTCATTAGGATTTACTGTCTCAATCTCCTCTTTGGAACTTATTACTCTAATTTTCATCTTTTTATCCTCGATTTGTCCTATGAATTGTAAAATAGTTTGTATGTAAAACAATTTACAATTAATCAGGAAACTTGATTCTAAATATATTATATAAAGTTTACCATATAAAATATAAAGGGTTAAATAATTGTAGATGTCAGTCCTTAACTTTGCAACTTGAAAATAAGTAGGAATTACCTTGTCGTTTTATGCTAAAATAACACGATTTTGCCTTATTTCCTGGGAGTTCCCCCTGTAATACAGGACTAAAAAAGCTAAATATCTTGCTGTTTTATTAAAACAACATGTTACAAAAAGAGCCTATCTTAGTTAATGGAACTCGCGTATTGGGACCATTTGAGAGCGATTTACTAAGATCATCTATTCCTAAGAATTATCTGCAAACTATATATGATGTGTGCCTGTGGTCAGGGATGAGATACGTAGAGGTTCAGAGGTTCTATGATCATCCTGAATGGTGGATGACTTCACGTAAGTGCATACACTTACCAGAGGAAGCACAAAAGAAGGTCAAAAGGAAACAGTTAGAGAGGTATGTTCATCCGATACCTGCACAGCTTGAAAGTGTGTTAAGTTACTTCCATGATAACCCTAAACCTCCGTCTTTACAGGCATGGAACCAAAACCTTGCAAGGTGGTCTGAGAAATCTGGCCTCAACTCCTTTAGGAATAAGTGCAAAAAGCACCCGGAAAAGCATAGAGAGCTGGATGATCTCTGCAGGAGTACCATTACATGTGGTATGTTTACGCCAAGGACACGACAGCTTAACATCTATGCAGCATTACCAAGGCCTGCCATTCACCGAGGATGAGCAGGGAGAGATCCGCAGGAGATTAGCCGGGTGGATTTAGTTTGATTGTATAATGAAATTATAAATTCACGATACAAAAGTATTCATAAAAGCTGATGAGAAGTATTATTCGAGGCATTGCAAGTATCTCCAAAGTGTTCTTCGGACGAGAGGTAGGGCGGAGACCTGTTTCAAACACATTATTTATATAAAATCAATGCGACTCATGTTATAACTTTTATATTACTCTAATTTTATTTTCTACACCATTGAATTTAATAACCTTTATATATGGGTTTCAGTCATACTTTTAAATAGGATTTCTCTTTTGCGCAAATCAGCGGATTGGGAACTGGAGTATTTCCAGTAAAGTAAGTGGGACACGTAATTTGCATTTTTGTTGGGGAAATCCATTTACAAAGAGTGAGGACTCAGAACTCTGCAACAAGTAACGCCTCCGTTTGTGAGATAAAGAGAAGGACGAGTAGTAATATCCTTCTTTTATCTCATCGAGTAAGATATTGTAGGGGACATCACCATGGGATTGTTGAAAAGATGTCCACAATGCTATGCTAAATTACATAACAATGAAAAGGACATGCAGGTCTGCAAAGTATGTGGATATTGGACTAAAAAGGGTACTGTAATACTTGAGCCACTACTGATAGGCGATTCAATAGTACTAACTGAGTGGGAGGAATAAAATGAGTGCCATTTTAGTGAAGAGCTGTACTAATTGCAAAGGTGCACTGAAGAAACAAAGAATTGGGTTGAATATTCTATACTATTGTCCAAAATGTGGTACCATTACTACTGCTAATGAATATGAGTATAGTGTTTCAAAGTACGGGTATACACGGCAAAAGCAGTCGCTATGGATTCTGTAGACATATGAATGTATAGAAGGATATGTCTTGTGTCTACCTTTGCAGTGACTTTCAGAACTTAAATGACGTATAACATAATGCGTGGAGAGGAAATGAGACAGGCTTTGTATAGTGTTTTAGTACTACACTTCTGAATGCTGTAAGCTTGTAAACCCATTTTCCTCTCCCCTCTGTGGAAGAGAAGGATTTAGACCCCAACGAAAATAGGTTTGATGAGTCGTGTACAAATGTTGTAAGTGTCGGAATTTCATAGAAGTGACGCTGAGTGGGGTTATGTAACATGACTTCTTTCTAATCCATTAATTACCCTATGGTGAAAGGCAAATTTAAATTACAACTATAACCTTGGCGTGCTTGTCAAGGTTACCTTGGAATAATCAGAATTTCCACAAAAATATTTTCAATTTAAAAATTTGCTTGGGCAATATGCCCCAAAGCTCATTCTTCTGATTTCTTTTTAGGTGAACTGAGTGTTCTGCCTTTGTCTTCGATGTCCCCCAGACCTTCAAGGGTTTTACCTTCGTCCTTGATGCCTCCAAGACCTTCAAGGTTTTTACCTTTGTCTTCGATGTCTCCAAGACCTTCAAGAGTTTCACTTTTGCCCTCCACAACTATCTCCCCCTTCTTATTTCTAGTATGATACTATTTATTTGACCATACCATACATATATGAACCTCCACTTTATTTAATAATTAAGCTATATATAAATTTTCATCTATATTGGCAGTTATAATTCCTAAAAATACTGTAAGCTTTTATGTATGTTACCTATTCAAGCTTCTCTATCTATTACGAGATTATTTGTTTAGGGATATTGTCCCTTATTCCAAATTATAAGGCCTATTAGTTATGGATTTTCTTTATCTGCCGACCTGTAGTTTTTCTGTAAATTGCTTCGATGACAAATGCCGAAACAACCATAGAAACTAATATGAAAAGATCCTTTGGCGAACTGGTTAATGTGTACCAGATTAATGCTAACAGTGCAATAAAACAGACCATTACCCCCGCTATTGAAATCCACCTGTAGCTTGCGGTCTTTTTACAGAGATGTGCATTTGAAATATTTACAGCTCCAAAAATCAGTAAAAAACCGGCACTTCCCATTATTGAAATACTTGACAGATCAAACAGATTTGCCACGACGAGGGTAAAGGCAGAAGTGATCAACAAGCCTTCAATCGGGCGATTCCATATTTTTTTATCCAGCAGTTCGGGCAGCTCTCCATCTTTAGCAATGATATAACTCACACGTGAAGCACCATATAAGGTCGCGTTAATAGCTGAAGTTGTCGAGAGAAGGGCTGCAACTGCAATAAGGTTGAAACCAAGCTTACCCAAAAAAGGTTGTGCTGCCACAGCGAGAGCATAATCCTTAGCCTGTACGATGGTATCTATTGGAACACTTGCAACTGTTACGTATGCTATCAAAACATAGAGTACGATGACAAAGAGAACAGCAGAATAATAGGCCCTTGGAAGTGTTTTCTCTGGTTTTTTGATATCTTTTGCCGTGTTTGCAATAAGTTCGAATCCCTCATATGCCAGAAAGATTATCATCCCCCCGGCCACAAGTTGAAGGGGAGTTGAACCCAACGATAGCTGGATAGGCTGCTGTCTGATACTCCACATTCCTCCTCAGATGAAAATCATAAGGATAGCAACCTTGAATGCAACTATCCATTCCTCCGATTTTCCGACCAGTTTTGCACCAAAGATATTTACCAAGGTCAGCAACACAACAATTCCACTGATCAGAATGTGTCTTGAAACGGATTGTATGGATTGCGGGAAGAATGTTGAACCATAGCTTCCAAAGGCATAGGCATAAAGGGAGAGCATTACAATATAACTTAACCACAAGAGGACATTCAACCCTCCGGTAATCAGACCCGAACCAAAGGCCTGGTTCAGGAATTCCACTGTGCCACCTTCCGAAGGATAGCGTACAGATAGTTTTGCATAGGAGTATGATGTTATGAGTGCAATCAGCCCGGCAAGTGCAAATGCAATAGGTGTTTCACCCTGTCCAAGCTCAACAGCAAGCCCGAGAACTGCAAAAATACCTCCGCCTACCATACCTCCTATACCTATTGAAACTGCAGAAAGATAACCAATTGGTCGCTCAGAAGCGTTGCCTCCCATAATTAGTCCTCATCTGTTCTTGTCTTTAATACCCTTCTTGAATATTTTCTGTAGATCCCTTCCACTATAAAGCAGAATATAAGGACCAGTGTGAACACTATCAGTGTTGTTACTGAGTTAAGTATTTCATAATATATCAGTATCCAGAAAAATAGTATGCTGCTGAGAAGAGATGCCCATATAAGAGAACGCTTTGCACCTGTCTTTTCGGATAAGCGCAGATGAGCAGCATTGACAGCTATATATATTACCAATAGAGAAGCACTGGCCAGCATACCAATCTCTGCTAGGTTCACTAGATTTGTGCATAGAATGACTAGCCCGGAAGTGATGAATAAGCCTTCACTACTTCTTTTCCAGACTTTCCTCTCAAATAGTTCAGGTAATTCACCTTCTTTGGCGATGAGATAACTTACATTTGCACCGCCGTAAAGAGATGCATTGATAGCTGAGGATGTTGAGAAAAGAGCAGCAAGTGCCATTATCTGGAATCCAGCATTACCTAAGAACGGTTTTGCAGCTGCTGCAAGGGCATAGTCCTTAGCAGCGGATATATCAGATAGAGACAGGTTTCCGATAACTGAAAGACTCACAAGGACATAAATGCATATTACGATCAGCACACTCAGATACAGGGCTCTGGGAAGGTTCTTCTCTGGATTTTCCATGTCCTCTGCAGCATTGGTTATTAGTCCAAATCCTTGGTATGCAAGAAAAACGATTCCTGCTCCAAACAGGATATTCGAAGTCGCGGGGAAATGTGTGACTGACAGGTTCACACTATTGATAAACAGCAGACCTGAAACTGCAAAAAGCAGCAAGATCCCTACTTTTACTGAAACGATAAATACTTCCGATCTGCCTACAGCTTTTGCGCCTATGAAATTGATGGCTGTAAAAATTACAATTATTGCCGTGGCAAATACGTTTGACCAGATTAGAGCGGAACCTGCTGGCATAAAGGTCATTGCATAAAAGGAAAATCCTTTTGCGTAAAGTGCAAGTCCGAATACATAACTGCTCCAGAGAAGCAGGTTCAACCCGCCACTTAATATGCCATCACCAAAGCCCTGAATTATAAACTCCACAGGCCCGCCTGCAGAAGGATATCTTACCCCGAGCTTTGCATAAGAATAAGTGCTTAACAGAGCAATAGCCCCTGCAATGATGAAAGATACATAGACAGCGTTACCTGATATTTGAGTGGCTGTACCGAATATTGAAAATATTCCTGCACCTACCATGGCACCAACACCAATCGAAGTGGCGGACCACAATCCTATTGATTTTTTCTCCATCATCTGAATCCCATTGTTTTTTTTATGACCTGTTATAAGAATCAATCCCTTCGATAACAAGCCACAAATAGATCTCAACAAAGAGAAATTTCCCTAACATACTACCACTGGTTCATGGTGTAAGTTATATTCATTCTACAAACCGGGCAGATAGCAGTTTATAGGGATGATGGATATGTATTGCGTCTATTTAATGTGATGAACACAAAAGTTCTCTATAGAATTCACAGCATGGCATCTTTCCTGTATACAATTCTATTAAAAAACCTTTTTAATAATAAGATGCAAGTTTTCATATCAGACCTTAGAGGGATTGAAACGACATTTGTTAGATGTTTGGATGTGGTGATATTGAAAGTTAAAGCTTGAATAGATACCCACTCCTTATTCACCTCCGGTTGAAAGATAATCCTCCAATGTCAGCAACAAAACATTCTCTTCTCTGGCAATCTCATGCATCCTTTTCGTGAAACCGGATCTGCTGATAAGGGCAAAATGCTCGTTCCTCTCCAAGAGCCATTTTACATGAGCAGCTTTTTCCTTAAGGCTGAAGTAAATATCAGCATCCGTTTTCTGTTTCTGCCATTTGCATTCGCAGAAAAGAATGCTCTTTGAATCCTGGTCAAGAGCCACTATATCTATTTCATAGTCGTTTTTCCCTTTTGGCATATTAAGGATCTTACCCCACTGCCTGCCTATGGATTTGAACCTGAATGGAAGCTTATCCTGCAAGTTGAGATACATGAGCATTTCTTTCCCCACCTGCTCAAAAGTCTCTCCCAGGTAGCGGTCATAGCTCTTATCAAGGTCTTCTATTACAGATGATGCATCACCTGCCTCAATGGAATCCCTGTGAACCAGTACATATCGGAACCAGAAGCGTAAGAAAGGATCATCTATTGAATAAATGGTCTTACGGGTGGACAACTTCTCTGCCACTGGATGTTCTTTCCTCACAAATCCAAGCTTCATGAGTGTATCAAGATAATAAGATAGGTCCTTAGTTTCCAAAAATGCTCCTGCAGCAATTTCTCCTGCCCTTGTTGCACCCTTGGAAATGGAATAGAGGATATTCATGTAGGTAGCAGGTTCTCTTAGTTCCTCACGAAGAAGAAAATCACCTTCAGCATAGAGCACAGCCTCTTTGGAGAATATTGAATGCTCCACATTCTCGTAAAAGCTTTTATCCGGGTCAAAGAACCTGAGATAAAATGGAATACCGCCAGTTGCTCCATATATCCGCATAAGCTCGTCTGCTTCAAAGCCCAGGAAAAAACCCTTCATATGTTGTATAAGCAGGGGCATGACTTGCATCTGTCCTGTTCTCCTACCATACAATGGGCTGGAATGAGCAAGTGTTGTTTTTTCCATCATGGAAATAGAAGAACCACAGAGTATCAGGTGGAAAAGCCCACCTTTTAGAATTTCATCAACTATAAGCTGGAACACCGATGGTATAGATTCATCTACCTGTGCCAGATAAGAAAACTCATCGATAACTATGACAAGTTTCTGATCAGCTTTCCATTGCTTTCGGATATACTCGAACATCTCGTCAAAAGAGTCAACAGCAGGCTCAATATCACCGAACAGGCTTGAAGCCCTTTTCCTGAATCTGAGAGCATTGGACTGCGTACCCCTCATATCCGCCAGGAAATAGATATGTGGCTTGTCCTGTACGAAATGCTGAATCAGTTCTGTCTTTCCAACCCGCCTGCGACCATAGATCACCGTGAAAGAGAAAATTCCGGAACTGTATTCCTTGTTCAAATATTCAAGCTCTTGAGTTCGGTTAATGAAATTACGGAACATATTAATTATGATTTAGTTTAGTATTATTTATAGGTTCTGGAAATGCAAGGGTTTGGTTTTTGCATAATCGAAGTTATTTTCAATGCTTTTGTAGCCTCTCTACTTGCTTCTATATGAAACTGCAGAAACTCCTGTCATATCTGAAGAATTGCTCAACTATAACCCTTTTGAAGCTCTTGAACTTTTGTTTGTGGATATTAGTTACTTGTTTTAAATGCAATTTATGTTATGGGTATTGCCGCCTGCCTCATCAAATATAATAGATTCGCCTTTCTACAAAGGGTACATAATGATAATTATAGGCCATTATAGCATCCTTGATGCGGTAAAATTAATGTACAAGATTTGGAAACATAGTGCAGATTGTATATGTCGAATATTGCCACGATGGTTTCTGGTCGTTTTATGAAAAACACTTTAAATCATGGGATATAAACATGAGCCTGCTAGATTCTGTTCATGCAGCGGGATCTAAAGAGGATGAATTAATGTCAATCGTAGCTGTCTCAGATGTGCATTTGGGCATGAAGGGATCAAAAGAAAAGGAATTTACAGACTTCATAGAATACTTGACGGACAGGAAGATCGAACACCTTGTACTTCTGGGTGACATACTAGAAACATGGAGAGGAGATTTCAATAAAGTTATAATAGAATTTTCGGCGACTTTAGGAACTTTGAACAAGATGCTGGAGAACACACAGATTCATTATATTGCAGGAAACCATGATTTCTACCTTTTTCGCCTTAATGGGCTTTTAAAAAATGACTTATTCCCCTTTAAAGTGGAAAAACATGTGGTTATTAGGAGCAAGGAACAGGAGTTCTTTTTCTTCCACGGATACCAGTTAGAAGTGCTATGTAACCCTTTTTATAAATCAATGAAAACATATGAGGCATTCTGCGAGCACATGTGCCTTGCCGGAGATAATGCAGGTCATACTGCTGAAAAACTATGGGAACAACTCCTGTCAAAACGCTCTTTCTTGGATAGCCTTAAGATGTTCCCAAGTGAACCTAAGTCTGCACTCATGTCCCTGAGACAGCCACCTGAAATGAGGATCAGGAACTACCAGAAATATAAAATCTTTAGACCTATCAGAGAACTTGCCGGCGCAGAGACAAGACATTTCCTGTTACCCATACATCCTGAACAGTACCTTATATACGGACATACCCATGAGGCATACGTAGATGACGAAAAAAAGGTTGCAAATACAGGTAGCTGGGGTTTTGGAGAAGAAAAGAAATGCGAGTATATAGAGATAGTTGATGATAAGGTAAGTCTTAAAGAGTTCAATTAAGAGTTCTGTAGAAATCCACCGTATTAAAGTTATAAGATATATAATTATTAAAAAATGCCTTCGCCTATACTGGACTTCTATCAAGGGGCTCTAGTTAGCCCCTTTGTTTATCCCAGTATAGATATAATCAGCAAGCATATTAAAAGCCGTCTTGTTTTGAAGAACTGCTGCAAGTAAGATCATCTCTCTTGAAGAATAGATACCTTTCTAAACTGTTACTGCTTTTTATGTTTCTCTTACAAGGCATATTGTCTGTTGAATATCTTAGCCTTTTAAAGGCAGTTCAGATTGTTATATCAACCAATCTACCCATGAACTGGTATCTTTTGATTTCCCTTTTGTCATTTATCTGTCTGCAATTTCATTTCATGTAAATATTAATATATTATTACTCATATATTGTCATATGCTAGTATTTCAGTGGTTTGACACAATCGTTCTGAACAGTACGCCCAAATTATCGTTAGGCCACTGAGATGTTGTTTCACGGAATGGACAAAAACGGAGGTGAGATAAATGGTAGCAAAAGATCAGAAGAAGGCAGGGTCCAAGAAGCCAGTACAGGCAGAAGCATCCTACCACACATATCCATCAACTGGATCATCAAAGAGGAAGTAAATGTGAACACAGCTATTAAGAGGGAGGGATCTTCCCTACCTTCTTATTCTGATGAAGATCTTTAAACTAACACCTAGATTGCAGGTGACAACATGACAAATGTTATTCTGGAAAACGTATTTAGAAAAGAGAACGTCGGATTCACAGGACTTCTTACCATAGTGCTAGTCATCCTGAAGGTTATGGAACACCTGGAAATATCATGGTTGTGGGTGTTTGCACCATTATGGTTACCTGTTGCAGTTGTCCTTAGTTTAATTCTGATTATTGTAGCTCTGATTATAGTAGCGCTCTTCTTAGCTGTACTGGCTTACGTTGCTGTGAATGCTGTAAAGATTGCTTATCGTCTTGCATAAAGGGCATAAATTGCTATAACTACAAGAGAGATGGATCAAGCAGAGTGAGATTGCCGATTTGCCAGTCATATTTTCATCATTGAACACAAGAATATTCCCAGTTAGAGAATGCTTGTCGTATATTGTATTCTGAACTGGCCAGCTATCTTATTTCATTCGTCTATTTTCTTTACAATAAATTAATATAATATGGCGCTTATATAAATTGTAACTACCATTCAAGTGGCTTAACATGATCACCATTTAGTCCCTCCTTTACTAAGTTAAGCCACTTCACTCCGCTTTTCTGATTAAGTTATATGTGGTAACTAGAGAAGGTAGACAGGACATTTCCTTAAACTTTCTTTTATATAAATAGATGATTGTTTTATATCTTTATACTGCTTATTATATCGTGTAGCATTCTGCTACAGGTGAAAAACGAAATGTCTGTTATGGATAGGACTTACTCTGAGAGGCGTGTACAGTTTTCGAAAACTAGAGGATACGACCCTCATTACAGTGAGACATTCATAAAAGACGATAGGAAAGAGAGGAACTAAACAATTGCATGTAAAAGAATATCTTAGTTTCACATTAGGATATTCCATAGTTCTTTCTAATGTTCCTCCCTTCTTTGCAAGTTCAAAACTACAGTTCTTGCTTCAAAAATGATGGACATGGGCAGGAGCTAGTTTCATCCCCTGCAACATAGAGCTGTAATGATTAGAAAGGTGTCCCGGGTAGATTGTTTGAAGGATGTCAGCATTGAGAAGGGACGAGGGTGGAGAAGGTGCAGTGATGATCATGCTGACATCCTGGGAAGTGTTGGATTTCTCCTCTCCTATGGATAAGACCCCACTTATCGGTTGGATTGCAATTAATACTAGGAATGTATGATACTTAACAAGATCTGATTTTGATTTTCATAAATATTCACAATCTACAGCCTCTCTGCAACTCATGAGGTACAACAAGATTTGCAGAACACATGTGAATTGTAGTGTAGGTTGTGACTTTTCTATATGTGAGAAGATGGAAACAACAAATAACAACCTGCTTTCCTATTGTGGGGCCGCAGCGGGGAAGTAGCAGCCACTCTACTATAGGCTGTGGACTGATAGCGGGAGTGTTTCTTTATGGATCTCGGAAGAAGAGAAGGGGGCGTTGCAGAGGGGGCGATGGCGGCTGATCAAACCTAAAATCGAAAAAAAGAAAAATTAAAGGATCGGATTAAATAGTCGCTAACATTTGGATATATACAAAACTTGCAATTATGAGTAGACCTATAGATCCAATAATTTCACTTAAATTCATTCTAGAGTCACCTCCAATAATTTATACTAACTCCCAATACTATATAAAAATTATCGATATATATAGATTAAAGCAAAAATATAAGTTGTAAAAATACTAGAATAACGATTTTTTAAACATAATTTCACCATTTTCTTCAACTAGATAACGGGAACGCCAGAGACCATAATGGCTGCTTAATTCATCTAGCATACTTTTGCCTATTTTTGAGCAGTCCTCATCTAAATTCCAAGAATCCCATTCTCTTTCCACAAAGATGTTTTCAGACAAACATACTTTATCATCTTCATGGAATTGAGGAGGTATGTAAACAATTGAATTCTTAGAATCATATACCTTTAATATTATCTTAACTCTTCCAGCGAAATCTAATTCTGTGTATACCTTATTCGCAAATCTAATAGTTTGTAACAATCTAATAGATAAATGATAGTCATCCATTATTTTCTTGTTATCAGCTACAGCGATTTTTCCAAATTGTTCTCTATAATAAATTAATCCATTTCTATGTATTTCTACACAACTGTCTCTATAATTAGATATCCATCTAATTCCATATTTTGAGGGAACAGATTGACCATATAGATATGGGCTGGTTTTATCAGGTTCGAATCTTACATCATTCACTTTGAAATCAAATTTCTTAATATTAGAGGGGTCGATTAGTATTTCATTTACCCTTAACGGGGTTATAATAATATGAGTATCCATCAAATATTGCGAATTTTCTGACAATATACTTCTATTGAATGATATGGTCTCGTCGATATATGATGAAAGTTTTCCCGCTCCAAAAAATCGTTCAAGATAAAGACCTTCTATCTCATGTTCATCCATTTCTTTTGCCTCAAAATTGTATCGTTTATGGAATTTACCAGATACATTGTTATAATATGGGCGATTTTGACCTTCTGGAATCCGAATTAGTAATACTATTTTTTCAGGTTCATTTGTAGGGATTTTTTTTATTTGCACGTTTATTCGAGGCTGTACATTGCCATTTATAAGGTGTTCTAACTGTTCTACATTACAGGTTTTGTCGCTTATTCCAATTATAGAAAATGGATAACCATCTTGATCACTTTCTTTAACGCCAAATATTAAAAATCCACCACTAGTATTTGAAAATGCTGCTACTTCTTTTAGAAATGATTTCGGATCTATGAGCTGCTCTTTATATTCCAGTATTCCAGATTCACCAATCTGATCAGCCATCAGCTTTTGAATGTCTGAGAAATCAATATCATTGAAATTTTTCTTGAATAACATATATATCACATCGTAGTTACAAGTAATAAATCTATCATTAAAATTGCTATCAAAGTCCAAACATTAAAAAATCATATCTATCAAATAAATACTCTATTTGAATAAGAAAATAATAGGATTTGCAAAAATGACCGAAATAATCGATTCTTCGTTATCATACCAATAACTCAAATAAAATAAAAAAAGAAAAATATAATGTAGATATGTTTTGTGGAGATTGCTTTCAATCTAACTTTTACCTTCTTGCTGAAGTTCGTTGCTTGCCAATATTGGCATTTACTGAACTGTGAACTGAAATAAAACTCACTGACCCTCTTGGTCAATGTCCTGAAAAAAGAGAAGGAGCTGAATTGATCAGCTCTTCAACCCAGGTTTATTTTTCCATTGATGGCTTCATATCTTTTCACAGCTTTCGGAGTATTCAGCAATATCTTCCTGATCCTGTTGTACACGCTCGGTGTGCGCTCCGGATCAAGCCTGTCCAGGAAAACAACCATCATCTCCACCAGAGGAATGTGATATTCCTCTTCCATCCTGTCAATGTTGGCAAGCACATTGAGTATGCTCACCGTACTGTACTCATTGACCTCTGCCAGCTTCAAAACTATTTCTGTAAGCAACTTCCGTCCCTTTTCGGTTTGCAGAGATCTCTTGCGGTTCGATGCAAAACTTCCGTAAAGAGCCCTCTGATCATTCGCCTGCTCTATCCTGAAAGCTCCGGAGCTTTCGACCTGTCTTACCAAATCGAATACATCATTGCAGCTAATGCTTCCTATCACCCTCAGGAAAGCCTCCCAGCTTACCGGATGTTTTTCTGCCTGCTTCTGGAAAGCCTGCATAACCAGAATCCTGTCAGGTGCCGAGCTATTAAGGTAATAACTGAAAGCACTCAATTTATCCGTGGCGTTCTGGGCTGTCTCGAACTGCTCCCTGATAAGATCGTGTACACTGGGAGTATCAAGGGTCGCAAGAACAGAAAGGCATCTGTTCTTTACCTGGCGGTCTTTGATCGCATGAACCTGCTCGCTCACGTAATCAGTATTCTTGCATTCTTTCTTGTCATTGTAGAGCCGATAGAGAGATACAAGTGAATCTTCATGCCTGCTTGCCACTGCTTTGAGCAGTTTTTGCTTGATCTCATATAGCAGCTGGTACCTGTGTGCAAGCTTCTCATCTTCTACTGATTCAAATATCGTCAAAAACTGAGCCCCAGCCTCTGACATCAGGCCATGGTCCCGGATAAGTTCATGATAGAGATCTGTGAACTCTTCAGAGGGAACACTATCAGTATCTCCGATCAGTTTAATTTTCTCCATATCCACGATCTTGTAGAATGCAATGAACCGGTTTATCAGGTCCTTGTCCTTTCTGACCTGCAGGACAAGTTCATCAATATCCACATCCTGAACTACTTTGCCAAAAAAGGAATAGCCCCGGTTCAGGGATAAAAAAGCAGGTTTTTCCACATCAGTGAAAACTATCTTTTTCTCTTTGCCTTTCATCAGCTCTGTAACTTCGGCAAGATCATTCCCTTCCTTGTCTGCAAGAGCTATACGGAATGGGAATTCCCAGAACTTTCCACCCTCAGGAACTTCCTGTTCCAGGGATAATGTGAACGTTCTTTCATTTTCATTATAGGCAGACTTCACATGGACCACCGGGAACTGTGTCTGTTTTAACCATGTCCGTGCCATTTCTTTTAGGTCCTTCCCGGAAACCTCTTCCATCACTTCTATCCATTGCCAGCTCGAGGCATTCGAGTGTTTATATCTGGAAAAATAGACGTTCAGAGCCCTGGCAAATGTTTCTTTCCCGATCAGGGTCTCTATCATGCTTACAAATTCCGGAGCCTTTACATAGGTCACTGAAGTGATAAGATCATCAGGATCATTGAAACCGTCAGGAATGATGGGCATGGAAGCTGCTCCTCTGTCAAGGGCAAAGGTCCCAAAGCCCGGGGCCAGAAGCTCGAGGACTTCTCCAAGACGGCTGTACCCTTCTCCTATATGATATGCATGATACATCCTCTCTATGTGAACAGTAACCGCCTCGTTAAGCCATAACTCAAAAGGACTTTTCCCGGTTACCTCGGAACCGTTCAGGTTGTGGTAAAATTCATGGACCTTTACCCTGATCATATACTCAAAAGCACCGTCTGTCATTTGAGGGAAGGGCATTATGCGGTTGGTGGTAATGGTCGTATTTCCTACATTTTCCATACCGCCAAAATTGGAATTCTGCATACCGATTTCTCTGTAAACGGTACCTGTATACCTGTATCCCGTCTGAATCGATCCGACTGCTTTCTTCAGAGCTGCACGTATCTTCTTGAGCTGTTCATCAGCACCAGGCAGCTTAGCCTTAAGCAGGTCCCTTTCCTTTACCATAGTCATGATCTCTTGGCGCTTTTCAGACTGAGCGTATATCTCAGGACTACCTGTAAAAAGATGTATCCACATTATAGAATCGTAGAGAACATCAAGAGCTCTCTGGGCTATCAAGGGATCAGAACCCGGAGGTACCAGTAGTTCCAAATCGAAGGTATGTCCATCCGGATATTCGAATTCCCTTTTAAAAGTGTCATAGGTGCCCACGCCAAGGAAAAAGAGATAGGGAGCCATAGGGGTAATTGAGTTATCATATACGATCCTGTCCCTCCCATTCCCGACTGAATGCCTTGTTTCTTTAATGTCACCGTTGGTTATGAGGTTGGTATATCGCTCATCGGCAATGATGGTCGTAGTGTAAGTGCATTTGGCCGTCATATCGTCAATGCACGGCACGATCCTCTGGAATCCCCATTGCTGACATTGGGTGATCTGCTGTGGTGGTGCGCCTGCAGGAGTTTCGTCATAATAGAGACCTTCAAGTATGTTCTTAGTAGGTCTGCAAATTGTCTGAGTAGTGATAAGGATCTCAGTGTTCTGAGGTACTGTCTGCCCGAATTTGATCAACAGGATACTATCTTTTTTTCTGTATTCATGATCAATATCATAATCCCTGCAACTTACTGACATGATCTCAAGGTTCTTGCAATTAAGCTCAACTTCATTGATGGGATTGTCAATGGTTCTTAATTTGAGATGAGATGTCACCTTTGTATGATCATCGAACATATCGAAAAGAAGATCCATATGTACAACTTTTACAGTTAATTCTCCAAAATCTTCCGGATAATATTTGTATATTCTCTTCATCCTATCGCCTCTGATAATAAAATTATGACATAATCTGCTTTCATATATTCATTTTTAGGCTCTGTAGAAAACCTACTTTAGATTTTATTTTCACCTAATAATTTAAAAAGGATAAGTCCCCTGAGTATTACTTCCTACAGAAAACACAAAGGGGATGATTGTGTTTTGTCTAATAAGTACTTAA
>NZ_JBGMEB010000014.1:0-143986 GCF_041447285.1 Methanomethylovorans sp.
GTGAAGAAATTAAGGCAAAAAACTACTGGAATCAAGTAAAAGAGGTTAAAATCAAGTTATTGATACATAACCTTGACAGGCATGTCAAAGTTATATGTATTGCTCAAATGAGGATTTCTACAAAGCCCATTTTTAGAACTTATAAAATATCCTCAAGTTTTCATCCCCAAGGTAGTTATTCATAATTAGATTTTCATCTATCAGATGAAATCAAGGATCACTTTGAACATCAAGATAACTATCTCAAATTTAAAAAAAGGAAACTAAAACGATGTGTTTATATTGGGAGCATTGTTATTTGACAGAAAATAGCCTACCGATGGGCAGTAAAAAAAGAGGGATAAAACGGATTTCTTAAAATGGAAATGTGAAGTATGGCAGAATTGCTCCCTTCGCCAGTACAATTTGCCATCTCAGGATGCTTGCACCCATCCAAATAAAGTAAAATATTGCTGCATGGGGAATTGTCCAATGATTTCAACTCAAGAGAGTTCAAAATATTCGCTTTAATCATTCCTTTTATTGTTGAGAACATTTTAAGTTTCTGTGGGAATCCTTGTTTTTCAAGCAAATAAGTAAGTTGAAATTATTCTCAAATCGTTTTTCTACGCACTTTGTTTTTTATTTACTGAATTTACAATGAAATCCTTATCTTCTTACACTGCTATTTTCTTATAGGGGGTAAAAATGAACATAGTCGTTACTTGCTATAATTGTCAAAAAGAGTTTTTTGCAGTTGCAACCAGTCTTCAGTTCATCCGCCGTTGTCCCAACTGCTTCAAGATGAACAGGGTCAGAACAATCATTAATGGGAAAGCCTACGGTGAAGATGAACTGGCCTCATTGCTCTCTGTAGATTCATATTGATCTACATGCTATTTTTATTACCTCATTTTGATAGATAAGTTGCATAGAGATCTCTCTGCTATTAGGCTTTTTGAATCCTTCCTCCATTGCTTAAGAAAAAAAGGTTTTTGAAAACAATTCCTATCGAAAATCTTATTTACTCAACACTGAAACGTTATTATATCGAATTAAGTGTGGGGTGTGGTAAAATGAAATTACATATTGGAAACTGGATACTTACATTGATTGTTGTCTGCTCAATGATAATGCTAGCAGTACCAGCATCAGCACTGGTAGATGCAAGCTCAGATGACATACTAGAAAAAAGTGTAGATGTTAAGGATACTGAAAAGTACGTACCTGGCGAGATACTTGTCAAATTCAAGCCCGGACTTTCGGATAAAGAAATCAAGGATATCAACGCTAAACATGAGACCTCTGTCCTGTATACAAGCCCGTATGCAGGCTTCAAGACACTGAAGGTTCCAAAGACCAAGACTGTCGAAGAGATGGCCGAGATTTATAGCAAGAACCCAAATGTCGAATATGCAGTGCCAAATTATCTCATGTATGCGACCGGGTTCGTGCCTAACGACTATTATTATGATTTACAATGGAACTTCAACTCCCAACATGGCATAAATGTCGAGCAAGCATGGCCTCTTTCTACAGGACGCGGTGTGGTTGTTGCTGTGATTGATACCGGAGTTAAAAAGACTGCTCCTGACCTTGCAAATACTAAAATCCTTTCAGGTTATGATTTTGTAAATCGTGATACTAACCCTGATGATGACAATGGTCATGGAACGCATGTGACTGGGACCATAGCCCAGAGTACAAACAACGGAATAGGAGTTGCAGGCGTAGCTTATGGTTGTACGATAATGCCTGTAAAGGTGTTGAATGCAAAAGGAAGTGGAACCCTGAGCCAGCTTGTAGACGGGGTATCTTATGCCAGCAATAACGGGGCAGATGTGATAAGCATGAGCTTGGGATTCCCCCCTTCTGTAACTGCAGAGAGTTTGATACCGCTTGGGAATGCAATTAATTCTGCAGACAGCAAGAATATTGTCATCGTGGCTGCTGCAGGTAATGATGGAATTTCAACTGTTGGGTATCCGGCAGCCTATGAGGAATGTATAGCCGTTGGTGCAACCAGATATGATGGAACCCGCGCATATTACTCCAACTACGGAGATGCACTTGACATAATGGCACCTGGAGGAGACTTGAATGTAGACCAAAGCGGTGATGGTTATGGGGATGGTATACTACAAAATACTTTCAACCCAAAAACTGGAACATTCAGTTATTACTTCTATCAGGGAACTTCAATGGCAACACCACACGTCTCTGGTGTTGCAGCCTTGCTGATAGCAGATGGAGTCAAACCAGAAAATGTGCGGACAGCAATAGAGTCAACTGCAAATATGGATACTACGGCTGGATATGGATGTGGTATAGTGGATGCATATCAAGCACTTTACGATTATTCCCCAATTTCAGGACCAACTGACCAGGTATCAATCGAGGATGTGACAGTAACCTGTACCCCAAGGACAGTCAGAAAGAATACATTAGTAACTGCAAAAGCCACCATAACAATAGTTGATACAAGTAAAACGCCAGCTGTCCCAATTCAAGGAGCAACCGTTTCAGGTAAATGGAGTGGTGCAACCACTGATTCGGATATCGGTCTTACAGATAGCTCTGGACAAGTAATTTTCTATTCCAATGAAGTAAAGGTACTCAGTACTGCAAAATTCACTTTCACGGTGAATGATATATCTGTACCTTATACAATCCCATGGGACGGAGCCGGAGCATCTAATTCAATAACTTACCCTAAATAAACAAAACAGATAGGACCACACCAATGGTCCTGTTTACTTTTTTTACAGCGAATATCATATTGAATTGAAGTTAATTTTATAATTATTGTAACAAATGTGATTCATGTACCAGCATCTTGCAGAAATCCTTAACCGTCACTGTTTAGATATTTCCATAGGAAAAGATAATCAGGAAGCTGCTGGGGAAAATAAATAAAAACTCTTAAACCAAAACACACTGTATGAAAACGATTAAAGGAAAACTGGTTGATATTATTCAAAGGGATATTTATAATGCCATCATCAGTATCGAGGATGGGAAAATACAAAATATCCAAAAGACAGGAGAGGAGTTTGATGGGTATCTGCTGCCCGGATTTATAGATTCCCACGTACACATTGAAAGCTCAATGCTCAAACCTTCTGAATTTGCCAAAATGGCTGTCAAACATGGTACTGTTGCTACTGTTTCCGATCCTCATGAAATAGCTAATGTATGTGGTCTTGAAGGAATTTTTTATATGATAAAGGAAGCTGAAAAAGTACCTGTAAAGATACATTTTACTGCTCCAAGCTGTGTGCCTGCAACCGTATTTGAGAACACAGGTCACAGTTTATCATCAAAGGAAATAGAAATCCTGATGAACGAGCCCAAAATAGTTGCATTAGGTGAAATGATGAACTATCCTGGTGTACTGGGCGATGACCCTGAGGTATATGCCAAGATCAAAGCTGCGCTTGACTCAGATAAACCTGTTGATGGTCATGCACCTGAGCTTGGAGGAGAGGAACTTAAAAAATACATTCATGCAGGAATCAGCACAGACCATGAATGTACCCGGCTGGAAGAAGCCCTGGAAAAAATAGAGAATGGAATGCATATCCTGATAAGGGAAGGTTCCGCAGCACAAAACTTCGATACTCTTCATCCTCTTATCGCTAAGTACCCTGAATCATGTATGTTCTGCACAGATGACTGTCATCCTGATTCTCTTGAACAGGGGCATATAAATACACTTGTGTCCAGAGCCATAGCTGCAGGTCATAATCTCTTCGATGTATTAAGGGTTTCTTCCTACAATGCATCAAAACACTATGGGATCAATACGGGGATGCTGCAACCAGGAGATCCGGCAGATTTCGTAATTGTCAATTCTCTGGATAAAATGGATGTTATTGCAACCTATATAGACGGAAAACCTGTATTTGAAAATAGTAAGGTACAGTTTCAGACATCTACATCAAAACCGGTCAATAATTTCAAATTAAATAAAGAGATCAGACCAGAACAACTGGAAGTATGCTCGGATGCCAGTCTTTTTAAAATTATACAGGCTTTTGATGGTTCACTTTTCACAGATATGTTGGAATACCAGCTTCCAAAGAAAAAAGGCAAGGTGCTTGTAGATTCTGCAAACGGGATCAACAAGATAGCAGTAATCAACCGTTATACGGAAGATCCTGTGCCTTCTATTGGATTTATAAAGGGTTTTGATATCAACAAAGGGGCAATAGCTTCTACAGTAGCCCATGATTCCCACAACATCATAGCCATAGGAACGGATGATGTAGATATAGCTCGGGTAATCAACAAGCTTGTTGGGTCAAGGGGTGGCTTGGCTCTCTCAGATGGAGTCGATATATATCATCTTCCTCTGTCGGTTGCTGGGTTGATCTCAGATGAAAAAGCGAGTAATGTTATCGAAGCCTATAAAGTGCTGAATGAAAAAGTCCACCAGATCGGATGTAACTTGAACTCAGCTTTTATGACAATGTCGTTTATGGCATTATTGGTAATTCCAAAGTTTAAGATAAGTGACAAAGGCTTATTTGATGTATCTGAGTTCAAATTGACAGCCTTGGAAAAGGATACTGGAAATACAACACATTTCTAAATCGTTTCCCCTGCTTTTCCAGAATCAGGTTTCAAATAAAAATGAAAGAGAAAAATGAGGTCATACTACCGAATATAACATCGATGCGACCCCGATGAAGAGTGGCTCCATGACGAGATCCACTCTGTATTTCTTTCCGACTTCTTCAGGTAATCCACAGGGTATTCCCGGTGTTGAGACCAGACATCTCTCTGCGATCATACCTTCAGTAATGGTATTTGCATTGGGTGTTGCCTCGAAGACCATTGAAAATTTCTTGCGGTCTTCCTTGCAGTATTCCTTTATCCCAAGCTCATGAGCTGCTTTCTCCAGAAAGTTCCTGTTTGGGTCACAGGCATAAACATTGAAACCCTTTTCAGCAAGATGTTTAGCTCCTGCATATCCCACTCTTCCAAGACCTACTACCAGGATCTCACTTGAACCCGCGTCCTTGAACCTGGAAGCTATCTCTGAGTAGATTATGCCTGTTGCTTCATGATTGGTGACAACCTTTCCGTCCTTTAGGTTGTGAGCTATGAAAAGATGGTCATCGGCCATCAATAATATGTCTGCACCTTCGCTTATGGCTTCATAATATCCTGCTACGTCCGTATGCTGGGTAATAAATCCTTCAAGTCCGAGGCGCTGGACTATGAAAAGCAGGGAAGAGGAGAAATTGCTTATCACTCCGTTTCCTGCGGTTATGGGTATTATACCCACCTTTTCCGACCCCAGGTCTTTTCCATAGATGTCCTTGCATATATCCGTTAGTTTGCTTCCTGTAACTCTTTCAATGGTGTATTCTACCTCTTGAAATTTGCTAGAGAGATTGTCCAGATCCTCAGGTGTGAGCAATGCCATTCATACCACCTCCTGCTCTGGTGCTGTGAGTATCATTTCATGTGCCTTTTTCCTGTTCATCTCGGCACTCTCCTGATCTGCACCCCAGGTCACAACCGTGAATGCTTTGTGTTCTCCATCACGCTGGAATATTTCCATACCTTCGGATTCATGGATTGGCCTGTAGTTCTTTCCCATAGAGAGAATATGCTCACCTATGGGCAAAAGTTTGCCATCTTTCAGAATAAGGTGTTCGTATATGCAGTAGTTACCCTCCGGTGCTTGTGTCATTTCCTGGACACCTTCAGTAAAAGCCTGCATCAGCAGTTCCAAGAGATTCACTCCTGATGAATGATACACAGCTGTAGGTGTCTGGCTGGGGAACCTGGCATCAATTTCCAGCACTTTCAAACCTTGTGGACTGTCAATTGCTTCCACATCCATGATACCTTTGAGCTTAAGATTACGGGCAAGCTCGTAGGTGATTTTTCTGAGTTCAGGGTTGTGGTCAATGGGTGTCACCATATGGCAGTCGTAGGTGTCATCTATATGCACCTTTGTTTCCTTCACCACTGCAAAATGTTCTCCGTCCCCCACAACTTCAAGGGATAACACGTCTCCTTCTACGTATTCTTCTATCAGTATAGTGGGATCAAGACCCTTCAGACCTTCATCGTCATAGATTATGGCTGTGCCTATACTGCTGCTCATGCAGGAGGGTTTTATGAAATATGGAGGATGGGTGGGTTTATCAGCAGGAGTTGGAATATCTATGGACCTGAAATATTCCTTAGATGTGTTCTTATCCCTGCTTATCCTGTATGCATCAAAATCAAAGAGTAATGGACATTGAAGTTTGTCCTTTATAGTTTCAAGGAAATCGATAGTGTCAAAATTTTCGTTGACAGGGATCATGGCATCTACGGTTTTTGATATCTCTATGAGTCTTTCGGGTTCTTCCGCAATGTCAAAACAGTGGAACGTATCCACAAGATGCTTTATGAATGCATCTTTGTTCCTGTCTACCAATACAACTCCCATGCTCGCTTTTCTGGCATGGTATGCAGTTTCAAAGCCCTGTAGCTTGCCTCCGATCAGGCATATCTGCTTCATGCCACCACTCCCAATATCCTGTTGAAATCTGACTGTGCGGCTGGTTCCATACCCATAGTCCTGAGCTTTTCTACTACGCTCTTTGGGTCTCTTTTCCTCTCTTCATGTTTTCGATCATAGTTTGCCACTCCTTCAAGGGAAGAGTCGGAGGGGATTATGGATGTAACCACGTTGGCACCTGCATTAAGGCGGTATACCATGCCTTCGATGCCTTCTACGTCCAAAGATGCTGGTATCAGTCTGTTGGGGAACATCAGCCTTAGCACTGATATTATCTTAAGTTCTGACAGGTTTGATTCCTGTACTTTTTTCTCAAGAGGTGTTCCCTCCTGGGGAATGAAGGTCATAACCCGGACCATTTGAGGATTGTCTTTTGCCATACCCTTAAGAGAAATGATGGTGGATTCTACATCATTACCTACACCCGTAAGCAGTCCGTCCTCTACACAGTAACCTATCTTCTGAGCGAATTCACGGGCATGGATGCGGTCTGAGAAGGATTGCCCAACTCTCAGGTTCTTATAAAGTTCTTCGTCGTAAGTTTCCTGATACAGGGCAAGGAAGTTAGCTCCATGTCCACGAAGCATTTCCAGTGTTTTATCATCCAGCACACCAGGCGAGACCATAATGGGGAGATTAAGTTCCTCCTTTACGATGTCTATGACTTTGGCGAATCGGGAGGGTTCTTCATAGAAATAAGGATCTTCTCCCATGGTAAGGTCCACCATGTGGATCTGCTCTCCTTTAAGCTGCTTGCATATGTTGCGGATATCCTCCAGTTCCAGTCTGTACCTGTTGATCTTATTCATTGTGTTGTAGTAGCAAAATGCACATCTGTTCTTGCAGTGTGTGGAAAAGTAAACAAAACTGTACAGGAATACCTTGTTCCCGAAGTAGTGGTCTCTCACTTTCCTCGCAACGTAATGAAGCTTTTCAAGTTCCATACTGTCGTTTATCAAAAGCATTTTTCGAAGATCGTCATCAGATAACTGCATCCCATCTATGATATTTTGTGCATATTTGTCAAGCTCGTTATTGTCCATATTAGTAAACATTGAGATCACCTCATAGGTTCGTACTTATGCCATTGTAGTAATTTTCACAACGGGCTGCTCTTTTAATGGTCTTGAAATTGTGCATGACCTTAAGCAGTCTTTCCAGTCCGAATCCGGCTCCCATCCAGGGTTTGTTTATACCCCAGTCTATGTCCTGAGGGATGGGTCCTACAACTGCAGAGGAGAGTTCCATGTCTTTATGGAGCACATCTATAGTTTCTCCATATACCATGCAGTTATCAGAGACAATCTCATGTTCTATGTTCAGGAAGTCCAGAAAATCCTGAATGAGAAGTATCAGGTTTTCCCGGGTGCATTTTGATCCCATCTGGCAGAAGTTGAGCATTGTGAACTCTTCAAGGTGGCTCTTACCATCAGATTCCTTCCTGTAACAAGGTCCTATCTCGAATATGCGTATAGGATCAGGAAGGACGTTATCGAACTTGTACAGATAATTATAAAGGCCAGGGGCAAGCATGGGGCGAAGGCACATGTTTTCATCCACGCGGAATATCTGCTGGGAAAGTTTCGTATCTTCACCGACTCCCATTCTTTCCATATACTCGAAAGGTATCAGAATAGGAGATTTAATCTCCATGAAACCTCTGTCTACAAAGAATTCAGTTATCTGGCGCTCCAGTTTTCCCAGAAGGTTTTCCCTGCTGTCTTCATACACTTCACGCAGGTCTTCTTTTCTTTTGTTAATGAGGGTGACTTCAAGTTCCTGGAATGAACGCTTCTCTTTTGAGAAGGAAATCATTTCATCAGGCCCAAGCAGCGAGACTATTCTGTCCTTCTGGCTCTGGGTGAAACCTGCATCTTTTGTTTTTGTACCAGAAGTTACGGGTTTCTTAGATGTATTTATATTTTGGCCTTCTACCCTTTTTTCAGTTTTCTTCTGAGCCTGCATCATAGGAGGTATTTCAGACTGAACTCTAGGGATGGGTGGAACAGAGACCACTGGTCTCTCAGCTTGAACAGGAATAGACACATTTACAGATGATGGAATTTCTGTTACTCTTACAGATTTCGTTTTACTTTCCTTGGATGTTTTCTGCAAGAACTCATTGACCTTCATGTCAGAAACGCGACAGTGTTTGCAGGGTTTTTTGAACTTCCTAAGTCTCAGAGACCTTGCCGAGCGGCTGGACCTCGAGTTCCTAATGTCAAAAGTCTCTCCACAATCGGTAACTATATGAATAAAACGTTGAGATACATTAAATTCCCGTATGCTATGCAGCAATCCGGTTCTTGATACCCACATATCAGTATCATTAATTAAGGATTCAAGTAATTTTTTCTTCATGCTTTCAGCTCCTTTATACGCTACGACCGTTCAAGAATCTCCTATAAGCCCATGTAGAGCAATGTCCAGTTGTTCTCTTTCTTCAGTGACATTTTACTTTACCTTCTTTGTATTAATTAAGATTATATTCATGTCACTCAGTCCTCTATTTATATTTTTTGCTAGGAAAAAGTAGTATTTATATTTGTCCAACAGTTTGATGAAAGAACAATAGCAAAAATACAGATTGCAAAATAGAGATGAATCAATATTTAGAGGAATGGAAATGGCGGAAACCCCGGGAATTTAACCCGGCTGAACGGATTTAGAGTCCATTTGATCAACCTGATCCGGTTTCCATTTAGTAAAGAGTAATCCTTCAACCTACTATTTATATTTTGCGTTTGCACGGGTTATGTCAAAATAAGGGAAGAAGATCAAGATCTATTATTGATCCTGAGGCTTCCCACTCCCAGAAATACAAGCTTTGTTTCTATGGGGATGGGGCTGCCTTCATGCAGCGTTATATCTTCTCTGGACATGTCTATTTTTACATCGCTCCAATCCATGTCTGCTTCCCTCATGTACTCCATAACCAGGTTTTCACCCATGTTCTCAGCATACTTTAGGGCTTCTCCATGAGTCGAAAACTCCTCGAATCCTCCGGGTGTGAAGACAAGGAAAAGTCTCTGTTTCTCTCTATACACAGCTTTAATAAGAACTTCGACCCGTTTGACACCCTGACCTACCAATGCACCTACAGCGTTACCCACTTCCGCAAAAGGTGGCAGTATTATCTCTGCATCGATGATATTTTGCATCTTTTCCACATAAGCCCTTACAGGTCCTCCGAGAAGTACCACAGGTACTGATAGCCTGAACTTAGAAAAGAAATCACCCCTTAGTATCTTTTCTATCTCTTTACTGTCGACTCCCTTAAGCATAAAGGACATCAGGTTCAAGGCCATATTATATGCAACTTCTTTCTTTATGTGCTCCGCGAGTTCCTCCTCGCTTATATGCACAAGTCTTGACATAATAGTTGCACCTATAACTGAAGCTTCCCTGTCCCATTCATTGTAGTCACCCAATACATGCAAAGCATCTGTGGGTGTGAATCCAATGGCTTGTACAAGCCTCTTCTGTATGAGATAGTCCAGATGTTCTACTGAAACAGGACGCCCGAATTTCCAATAAATATCGCTTATGCATACTGGTTCTTTGCCAATTGTATTGAGTATTTCCTGTTCATAGGGACTTATCTTTACGGGTTCCTTTCCTGTACGCACAAAGAACTTTGTGGGTTGCACATTTTCCCCCAGCTCTACTCTTGCAGGGGTGCGTCCTATTTTTAAAGTGTCTTTAAAACCAGGATACTGCACAGCAGCAACGCATAATGGTATTACCCGGCGAGGACCTATGTTTAACTTCCTGTTTTTAATCCATACGTGACTGTCTCCTCCCATAGCGGAAGTTTCCATCCGGATAGCTTTCACTTTCGTATTCCAGCCACCCACTTTAGCGCCTTCCTCACAAAGTTCGGGCAGTCCTTTATACAGCAGGGAAACATCAGTACTCGTACCTCCTACATCTATTACTGCACATGTATCTCTCTCGGAAAGGAAAGACGCTCCTATAAGGCTTGCTGCAGGTCCTGTAAATATGGATTCTATGGGTCTTTCTATGGCTTCTTTGATGTTTATCAGCGAACCATCACATTTCAGCATCATGAGCTTTGCATTAATACCTCTTCTCTCAATGTCAGAAATAATGGCGTTTATGAACTGTGTGGCTATGGGTATAAGCTGGGCGTTGAGGTATGCTGTTACACCTCTTTCATAGGCTCCCAGACTCTGGGATAGTTCATGCCCACATACTACAGGCATGCCCGTAGTTTTTACTATGTAATCTTTTATATGAATTTCATGTTCAGGGTTTCGCACGCTGAAATAAGAAGAAACTGCAAAAGCAGATACTTCATCCTTTACTTTTTCCACAAACTCTTTCACTGTATCCATATCAAGAGCGGCCGCTTCGGCTCCGGTTGCAGTATGTCCTCCTTGAACCATGATATATTCTTCAATAGATGTTTCTTCAGGCACCACATAATTGCCGACAAGAATCAGGCCTACAGGATAGCCTGTTTTCTCAAGTATCGTATTGGTTGCAAGAGTTGTAGAAACTGAGACAAGCTTTATGTCCTTCAAGTATTTTGGATCCAGGCCATCAATAGCGTTTTCAATACCAGTGATCACTTCAGGATAAGTTGTAAGGGCTTTGTGTGAAGCCACAACTTTCCTATCAGAGTTTCTTATAATAACTGCATCAGTGTAAGTACCACCTGCATCAATACCCAGACTATATTGCATTTCTCCTCCCGTCTTAAATCCTGAATTTGATTCAAATGCTTTTGATGGCTGTTCAGTTGTTCACTTCGCCTTTTACTATCCCTACTCCAAGGAAATCTAGTTTTGTTTCCAGAGGTGTGATGCCATCCTCCACGCTTATGTCCGTACGGCTCATGTCTATCTTCACTTTACTATTATCCAATCCGGAAAATGACATGTACTCCATCACAAGTTCAGCCCCAATCTTTTCTGCATGTTCCAAAGCTTCTGTATATGAGGAAAATTCTCTTCTGCCACCCGGATAGAAAACAATGTAAGCTTCAGGTTTCAGATTGTACTTTGACTCCGTGAGCGAGGCTTTTACGAGTACCTCAAGTCTTTTGATACCTTTACCCATAAGTGCTCCCACAGCGTTTCCTACACTGGAATGTTCAGGAACAACGATAATAGATTCTATATATTTCCCAAGGTCATTCTTGTAGGCAGTTACTGGTCCTCCCAGTAATACCACGGGCATTTTCACTTTGATACCTGCAGCAAAGTTCCCTTTGATTATATTTTTTATTTCTTCTCTGTCCACGCCTTCAAGAAGAAAGGCAGCCAGGTTCAGAGCCATATTAAATGCCACTTGTTCCTTCACATTGGAACATAATTTCAACTTATCAATACCTGTGAATGTGGCTAGTACTTCTGCACCTATTTCTGCTGCTTCCGCATCCCATTGGTCATATTCTCCCAAAACATGAAGAGCATCAGTGGGAGTAAAACCTATGGTTTTCACAAGTCTTTTCTGGATAAGCATATCCATAGTCATGGGGCTTGGCATGCGGTCCTCGTTCCAGTATATCTCACTTACTGAAGAGGGCCTCTCGCTAAGACGTTTGAAAAGATCTTTTTCCTCAGGACTAAGTTCATCCGGCTTTTTTCCGCTCGTCATGAAAAATTTAGTAGGCTGTATGTTTTCCCCGATCTGGTTTCTGAGGATCGTTTGTTTCATCTTAAGTTTTTCTTTTATCTCCGGATATTTCATCGCAGCAAGGCATAAGGGCATGACCCTGCGAGGTCCTATATGGATCTCATGATTTAGCATCCACACATGACTGTCTCCTCCCATAGCGGAAGTTTCCATCTTTAGTGCCTTTACCTTTGTCTGCCATTTGCCTACAATTGCTCCTGAATTTGATATTTCAGGAAGGCCTTCAGATATCATAGAGACATCAGTGCTTGTCCCTCCTACATCAACTACTGCACAGGTTCTAAAGCCTGAAAGATGAGAAGCACCCAGTAAACTGGCGGCAGGACCTGAAAAAATAGATTCAATAGGTTTTCTAAGAGCTTCTTCTATGCCCACTACAGATCCATCACACTTGAGCATCATGAGCTTTGCTTCAATGTTCCTTCTTCTGATCTCTGCTGTCACAGCTACCATAAATTGATTAGCTATGGGTATCAACTGTGCATTCAGATAAGCTGTCACACCTCTGTCATAAGCTCCAAGGTCTTGGGACAGTTCATGTCCACAAACCACTGGCAGATCGGTAAATTTTATTATACTGTCCTTTACCTGTAGTTCATGCTCAGGGTTACGGACACTGAAATATGAGGAAACTGCAAAAGCAGAAACATTATCTTTAACTTTCAGGATGAATTCTTCAACTGACCGGATATTAAGGGGTTCAACTTCATTACCTGCACTGTTGTGGCCGCCGCTAACCTGTATACTATATTTTATTTTGTGATCGCTGGGAACATTTGCTTTTCCAATCAGTATTAAGCCGACAGGGTAACCGGTATTTTCAAGTATTGTGTTTGTTGCAAGGGTTGTTGAAACCGAGACCATCTTTACATTAGCCAAGAATGTTTGGTCAAGACCGTCTAAGGCATTTCTTATTCCATGGATAAGATCAGGATATGTTGTCAATGCCTTGTTTGTCTGCATAACTTTACCATCAGTATTACTGAGAACAACAGCATCAGTGTAAGTACCACCAGCATCAATGCCAAGACTATATTGCATTTATACGTTCTCCTTTTTCTTTAAAATGGCCTGTTTGGCTCTTTGATATGATTGCTCAACAATCTTCACTGTGCCTTCCATATTGACTATTTGAAAATCAAAGGTTTGAGCAAACTTTTCTACATTTTCATCGAAACTTTTCTCATAAGCAAGACCTGTATCAATCTTGCCTACTTTCTTATATCCTGAATAATCAAAAACTATCTTTATCATGGTAGTATTTTCAGGATCATTTGTGAGACGGGCAATAACCGCCATCTCCCTCCAGAAAGCAGCTCCCATAGGTGTGAGGAAATAAATACCATCTCCTCCGGCTTCTTTCAGGGCTTTAAGATAGTTTATTCTTCCTCCAAGGGAAGCACCTATACAATCATCGATGACCTCGCCGTCTTCTTCTCTCAGAATGTGCACAGGACAGGAAAGGTGTGCAAAGTCACTGTTTATATTGCCAAGGACATTTCCGCACAATCCGTAGAATATAAGAATAGTATCAGCATAATTGGACATGCTGCCAACTTCCTTGTAGACACTTTCCTTTAATAACTGGGGGGATGCATCAAGGGAAAAACCAAGGATATTTAAAACAAGGATATAATTTGTTTCTTTTTCTGTGTATGCCATATACTCTATTTCATTTGCTGAACAAACTGTATGAGGTATAGAATTATCGGACAATTTTCCAAGTATACCTGCAGCATCCGGGCTATCTTGAACTAAAACCTTTGTAATTTGAGAATCGTTTTTAATAAGATGTATGATCTCGTCCTCAAAGATCCTGCAGGCAATTATGCACATAAAAGTCATTGAGAGTCTCCGTAGACATTCTCCTTTAATTTCCAGTCTCTTTTTACTGACAAAACTCATAGTTAGAATTATGTATATATATTTTTTCATAGAGGCTGATTTAATGAGTTCTCTTTATGTAGCAATTTAGTCAAAGTGGAAAGTGTCAATAAAAATAAATATTTATACTTTTCCCTATCTTTTTATCAGTGAATAGATATTTCAAAAACGACAAATAAAATAAAAATGTTGCATGGATTTTGTTTTAATAATATGATCATAGTAGTTATTTATTTTATGTAATACAAAATGAATTTATACCACTACATTTTTACTCAACCCGAAATCTATATATATTTAGTTTTTTGTTTCTTAGATTGATCACAAATACTGTTTATATTTCCATAACGTAGAGACTTTTCGATCCAAGGCGGTAGTTATTATTTCCAAAAGTACAACACTTTTTGAGTATGAAAAGAAACGTGCTGAATATTATCTACCGGAGGATCCTGATACTCTAAAAAAACTAGAGGCATTATATAAAGTGAGCCCTGTGATCCCTTTCATGTGGAGAGTGGACGAAAGATGGTCAGTTGAATGGGTTTCTGCAAATATCACGCAATTTGGATACACTCCTGAGGAATTAATGTCAGATGAACTTGATTATGCTGATATTGTTCACCCAGATGATTATGAAAAGATTAGTTCAGAAGTCAAAAAACTTGTTAAGAAGGGCAATATATCTTATTTCACCCTTGTCTACAGGATTCTCACCAAATCCGGAGAAGTAAGATACGTAACTGAAAGGTCTCTTTTAAAGAGGGATGCCGATGGAAATATTTCACGTTTTCAGGGTCTAATAATTGATAATACCGAAAAAGAAAAAGTAGAACATACTTTGGAAGATTTAGAAAGAAAATATCATATATTATTTGAAAAAGCTCCTCTGGGTATCCTTTGTTTTGATGAGAATGGTACAATTATCAACTGCAATAATATCTGTTTAAAAATTATTGCTGCACCCAAAAACAGGGTATTAGGTCTTAACATCCTTCAATATGCAGGTGAAGGTCCTCTTAAAGCAGCTATTGATCTTGTATTCCTGGGAGAATCTGGTCATTTTGAAGGGGAATACATTTCTCCGGTGGGAAATAAATTTTCCATTAAGGCAGAGTTTTCTCCTATATTATCTGAAGGAGGTTCTTTTGTAGGGGGACTTGGGCTTATTCAGGATGTAACTGAACTTCAAGGGACTGAGGAACGTATCCATCTGAATGAAGCGCGTCTGGAAGCACTTCTTGAACTCTACGAAAGAAGTGAATCCTCGATATCAGAGATTGTAGAATTTGCTCTTGAAAAAGCTGTGAGATTAACACATAGCCAAATCGGTTATCTTGGTCTGCTACAAGAAGATGGAAAAAATCTGGAAATGTATGCATTTCCCTCACAGGAAACAAATGGTGAAATGAATTCTTGGGAATTCCCTGTAAAATCTGCCGGTATATGGGGAGAAGCTATCAGGGAAAGAGAACCTATCGTGAACAACAATTTCTTAAGGTCTGGTTTACTCAAAGATATTGATAAGGATATCAAGATTAGTCGTTATATAAACATACCTGTCCGGGATGGAGATCAAGTAGCAGCGGTTGCTGCCGTGGCCAATAAATTAGAAGATTATAATGGCTCGGATGTTAAGCAGCTTACATTACTTTTTGATGGAATGTGGAAACTTATACAAAGAAAACTTCTTGATGAGGAATTACTCGAGACGCGCAGGATACTTAAAGTTTTAGAATCTGTGATAAATGACAGTCCGGCAGTAGTCTTTATCTGGAGTCCTGAAAAAGATTGGCCAGTACAATTCGTTTCAAAGAACATAGAACGTTTTGGCTTTTCAGTTCAGGATTTCCTTTCAGGTAAAATGATATATGGTGACATGATTCACCCGGCAGATCTGGAGAAAGTACGTACAGAGGTAGCCAGGTGCTATAAAGAAGGATATTCTGATTTTAGCCAGGAGTATAGGGTTCTTACCAAATCAGGCGAGGTCAGATGGGTAGATGAAAGAACGCTTATCCATCATAATCCTCAGGGAGAGATAGATTTCCTTCAAGGTATTATTGTTGATATCACTGAACGAAAGCAGGCAACTAATTTTGTTCAGGTGGAATCTGATTTTGAAAATGTTCTCTCTTCAGGCGATAATCTGCAGGATATGTTTGAAAAAATACTTGATTTTGCTCTTCAGATCAAGGCTGTAGACTGCGGAGCTATCTACTTGATAGACAGTTCAAAAGGTAATTTTGAAATGATGGCTTATAGGGGATTATCTAAAAAGTTTGCAGATGCCTTAAGTCATTTTGGTCCTAATACTATTCAGGCAAGGCTTTTTACAACCGGTTATCCGGTATATAAATATTTTTCTGAGATTAGCGATATGATCAAAGAAGATCTTGATTATGAAGGTTTGCAGGCCATGGGCTTCATTCCGGTAATTAACAATGAAAAACTTATTGCTTCAATGATACTTGGTTCTCATAATGAATTGGAAATACCTGCAAATTCCAGAAATGTTATTGATACTATTGCAGACCAGTTAGGTTTGATCATAACTAGGTTCAAAGAAGGTACTCCGATCAAAAAAGATCAGAACGGGCTTCAAGATCTTTTCGATACAATGGATGATCTGATATTTATTATGGATATGGGTGGATTGATCATTCATGTCAATCATGCTTTGCAGAAATACTTAAAGTACTCCAGAAAAGATCTTTCTAAGATGGATTTCTTGGAACTTTTCCCTCCAGGGAAAGAAGAAGAAGTGCTTGAGAGTATTGATATTGAAGGTTTGATTTCGGGTAATTCATCCAGGTGCTATGTACCTCTTATGACCAAGGATCGTAATTTCTTGTCATCAGATACTAAGTTCTTTATCGGTAAGTGGGATGGACGAGAAGCTTTAATAGGTGTGTCCAGGCTATCGGCAAATCACAATTAAGTTCAATTGTCATTTGATCTGAGTTTTCAATGTCTGATCATTTGTACTTATTAATGGGTAATAAGGGTGTATTTTTCTGCGCTAACTGGTTTCCTACAAACTTATGCCTCTTATTTATACAGATCTGCAGGTAGAACCTGAGATCTTTGTAGCAGTACAATAAACAATATTCATTGCCTTCATTTTTCTCTATTTCTCTTTATGTGTTTCTTTTTCAGGAAAGCTCTTTGAAACAAGGTAACATAAAGTATTTATAGTTGTTCAAACCCATTAATTTATTGTCCAAATAAAAATAGTTATCAAAGAAGTATACATTTCATTTTTATTTTCTTTTGTGTATTTGTGTTTTGGCTTATATCTTCCACTGCTTTTAAGTACTATTACTTTTTCTTCTTGCACCGCAAACTATATATTACAGGATTAACAGCAAAATATATATACTAGATTGCATAAGCCTAATGTAACAGGAAAAGCATGTTAGAAACAGCAATTCTGACGGATTGCAACGTGACATGCATAAGTAAAGTAAGGAGGAAAAAATATGGTAAACCACTATTATCCAGGCAGGGATATATTGGATGGTGTGAAGTTGGAGCTCTTCTCTGAAGAAGATCTCAGAGCACTCCACTATGCAACCATGGATGTATTAATGAACCCAGGTGTCCAGGTTTCAGATGCTGAAGCAAGGAACATTTTCAAGCAGGCAGGATGCCAGGTCGATGAAAAGACTAAGATCGTCAAGATCCCCGAATATATAGTTAACAGGGCACTTCTTGACTGTCCATCAAGATTCACTTTATATGGACGTGACCCAAAGAAAAAGGTCGTTCAGGAACACAAAGGTAAAGTCCACTGGACTTGTTTCGGTACCGGTGTCAAGATGTGCAATTACAAGGCACCAGGACAATATGAGACAGTAGATTCCACTGAAGCCGATGTTGCAGCAACTGCAAAGCTTGTAGATTGGGCAGACAACATTGACTATTATTCACTTGCAGTTTCTGCAAGGGACTGGGCAGGCAAGGGAATGCAGGATGTTCACGAAACTCTTACACCTCTGATGAACACATCAAAGCACTTCCACCACATCGATCCAGTCGGTGAGCATGTAGAGTATTACAGAGATATTGTAAAAGCTTACTACGGTGGAGACGAGGAAGAAGCACGCAAGAAGCCTATCTTCTCTATGCTGCTCTGTCCAACCAGCCCACTTGAACTCAGTTCAAACGCATGTCAGGTTATAATGAAGGGTGCTCGTTTTGGCATTCCAGTTAACGTATTGAGCATGGCAATGTCCGGTGGCTCATCCCCAGTTCACCTTGCGGGTACACTGGTTACCCATAATGCTGAAGTCCTTTCAGGTATAGTACTAGCTCAACTCACACAACCCGGAGCATCAGTATGGTACGGTAGCTCTACAACTACTTTTGACCTTAAGAAAGGTACAGCACCAGTAGGTTCTCCTGAACTCGGTCTTATCAGTGCAGCAGTAGCAAAACTAGGCCAGAAATACGGTCTGCCCACATACGTGGCTGGTTCGTAGTCTGATGCCAAGATCCCAGACGGTCAGGCAGGTCACGAGAAGACCATGACAACGTTGTTGCCAGCCCTGGCCGGTGCAAACACCCTATACGGTGCAGGTATGCTTGAACTCGGTATGACTTTCTCTATGGAGCAGCTTGTCTTTGACAACGATATGATCTCCATGACAAAGAAGGCAATGCAGGGTATTCCAGTATCTGAGGAGACGCTTGCAGTGGAAGCTATCCAGCAGGTAGGAATAGGAAACAACTTCCTTGCACACAAGACCACAAGGAAGAACATCGATCTCCCCTCCAACCCAATGCTCATCAACAGGCTGATGTACGGAGACTGGGCAGCGGCAGGCTCAAAGGATCTGGCAACAGTAGCCCACGAAAAAGTAGTCGATGTAATGAAGAACCACGAGGTTGCACCAATCGATGCGGATCTACTCAAGGACATGAAGGCTATCGTAGATAAGGCAGATAAGGCATTCAGGGAAGGCCTGTGATTTCATAGAATTTTTTATGGAGGATTATTAATGGCAACAAAAGCAGAAATAATTGCAAAAGCAAAGGCAGCAATTCTTGACTTTGATGAAGAGGCAGCCGAAGAAGTAGCTAATGAAGCTCTCAAAGCAGGTGTCAATCCTGCAGAGCTGATCCAGGATGGTTTCACTGCTGCAATGACAGAAGTAGGCGATCAGTTCGAAGCAGGTACATTATTCCTGCCACACGTTATCGCAGCATCTGAAGCAATGAGTGCTGGTGTGAAAGTACTCACTCCTGCACTTGAGAAGATGGGGGGAGAGACAGAGAGTAGAGGCAAGGTCCTGATCTGCACTATTGAGGGTGACATCCATTCTATCGGTAAAGATATAGTGGCTACCATGCTTAAGATCGCCGGTTTCAAGGTTGTAGACCTTGGAAGAGATGTTGCAATCAAAGAGATTGTCAGTAAAGCATCTGAGATGAAACCGAATGTAGTGGCAACTTCAGCTCTGATGACTACTACGATGGTCAACCAGATACAGGTTGAAGAGCAGCTCAAAGAATCAGGTTTGCGCGCAGGTGTCAAGACTATGGTCGGCGGCGCACCTGTTACTCAGGCCTGGGCTGACAAGATCGGCGCTGACATATACGCCGAAAATGCAGCAGATGCAGTAACAAAGCTCAAAGCTTTGTTCTAACCCTGAATATCGGGGTCTATATCCAATTGGGGTGTACCATCCAATGCACCCCAACTCCTTCAATTACTGATTGGAGGGATATATTGCTCACTAAAGGAGGAATTATACTTAGGATAGTTTTGTGGTCATATGACTGAAAGTCAGTCTACTGGTAGTTATGACTGCATCAGTCGATTCAGGCGGGCTTTGTCCTGAAACAAAATGGAGGTATTCGATTTGGATCTGCAAGCTTTAAAGAAACTCGAACATCAAAGGAGGGTAAGATATGGATACATGTGGGCTCTCTTCTGTGCTGTGCTATGGGGACTTTGGTATCTTCCCGGTACAGTGGTCTGGGTACTCAATCCTTTTGATGAAATGTACGCTGAAATTGCTGCGGGAAGCGGTGATTCAATAGCGCTGTTGGTAACTGCTGTACTAATTACGGCATTCAATGCTTTAACGGTTATAATTGCACTAATGGTATGGAATGGTGTTCTCGGTAAATTTGGTGAAATGAAGAGAACTCTGGTAGAATTTAAGCCATGCTCAAAATGGTTCTTTTTGGCATCAATCTTTGGTGGTCCAATGGCCATTTTAGGTTCATTCATTGCTATGGGTTTTGTAGGTGCTGCTTTTGCAGCTGTTGCAGCTTTGATGTATCCTGTTGTTGGTTCTATACTTGCATCTCAGTGGTATGGTGAAAAAATAAGTAAAAGGGCTGCCACTGGTATCTTCTTGATAATTGTTGGTGGGTTCGTAATATTTGGTGGTGGGCTGCTTTCGGAACTCGGCAGTGGAAATGTTCAATGGATCGGTTATATTGGTGGTCTGATGGCAGCTATCGGCTGGGGTATTGAAGGAGCAATCGCCGGAAAAGGCCTGGATATTGCTGAACCAGATGTTGGTCTTACTCTGCGTTTCCTGGGAGAGAACATAATCTGGTGGATCATTGCAGTACCTATCTTGGCAATTGCCGGATTCCCAATGGTAAAATATGCTTTGATGGCATTCGAACCACTTACAATCATGGTACTTGTCTTTGCAGGAATAACATTTGGTTTCTGTTATGTTACCTGGTACAAGTCATTCCCTCTCATCGGAGTTGGAAGAGGGCAGGGTATAGGGAATCTGTATGGATTGTTTGCTGTGCTTTTTGTGATCTTGTTCTTTGGGGATGTTCCCTCATGGACTTTATTATTGGGAGGTGCATTCTGTCTCGCAGGCAGTTTCACTATGTTCTCTGAAGATACCAGTAGTCTTGAATCACTAAGAGGTGACTGAAATGGCCAGGAATCGTCCGATCAAGTTCAGGATACTGGAATTGTTCAGTGATGAAAAGCCTCATTGGAATTATGAGGTCGTGCAAAAGATACAGAAAGAATACAACCAGATGAGTAACTTTCAAAGAGATTCAATAAACTTTGATATTATCGAATTGGCTTCAGGGGGTATGCTCAAGGGTATCGAAACTAAGGTTGATGAAGAAGGCATCTATAAAAAGGGATTCCTTCTGCACAAGTACGTAATCACAGACTTCGGAAAAGTCAGGGCATCTAATGCGTGTCTTGTATATGTTTAAGGAGGAGTGCAAATGGTACAAACTGCAGTCGCAATGGAAGCATACAATAGGTACTGGGCAAACTCGTACCTTCCTTCTGCAGAAGTTCTGTGGATGGTAGTGATTTTGATAGTAGCTGTTGTAGCTTTATGGCAAGCTAGGACATTTGTATCAAAATTCTAAGGGTAAGTATTCTGAAAGCTGCAGGTATAATTTCATTAATGTGTTGTTATCCTGTCCTTGCTTTCAGTTTCTTTTCTCTATTGATATTAAATGTCAGCAATTACCAAAAAATATAAATACTTAGAGTGATTGCCTATATATAAATATGCGTGTTACAAAAAATGGCACTAGTATATATATATTATCAAAGGAATACCCGTCCTATTATAACAACGGGCATAAAAACCAATATGAGGTATGAAAATGAGCAAAGAAGAGATGTTCAAGGAACTCTCAGATGCGATCATTTCCTGTAAGAAGGACGTAGTGATCGCTGCTGTGAACAAGGCAAAAGGCCAGGGAATCGCACCTGCTGAGATCATTGAGAAAGGTCTTGCTGCAGGTATGAATGCAGTAGGTATAATGTTCGAGAGAGGCAAGCTGTTCTTACCGCACGTTATGATGGCGGCAGGCGCCATGCAAGAAGGGGTAAATGTCCTGGAAGCCGACATGCCTAAGGAAGCAGCATCTAAGAAACTGGGTATCATCGTCAACGGTACAGTTGAAGGCGATGTGCACGATATTGGCAAGTCCATCGTGTCCACTATGCTGCAATCTGCAGGTTTTGAAGTCCACGATATAGGTCGGGATGTGCCACTCCAGAACTTTATTGACAAAGCTAAGGAAACCAATGCACAGATGATCGGTCTTTCAGCTCTCATGACAACAACACTGGCAGGCCAGAAGGATGTTATCGAGATGCTTAAAGAACAGGGCATGAGAGACAAGGTCAAGGTCATGGTAGGCGGTGCCCCTGCAACCCAGAACTGGGCTGACAAGATAGGCGCTGACTGCTATGCAGAGAATGCAAGTGAAGCAGTTGCAAAGGCAAAAGAGCTTTTGCTCTGAGGAGTGAGGGAAATGACACAATATGCATTGAGAATGGGAGACGGTAAGAGGATCTTCCTTACAAAGGAACAGATCAAAGCCGATCTTGCAGCAGGTACTGCAGATGCTGCAGACCTGGGCAGCATTCCCGCGTTAAGTGGTAATGAACTGGACAAGCTGGCTGAGATTATTATGATGCCTGCCAGAATGGTTGGTGTAGAGCCTGGTAAGGAAGTACCTGTAACACACGACATAGGTACCATCAGACTTGACGGTGATCAGGGTAACAGTGGTGTAGGAATTCCTACAAGCAGGCTTGCAGGATGTATGGTCCACGAGAGAGCTTTCGGTGCCGATACCATGGAACTGGGCCACATCGACTACAGTTTCAAGCCCGTGAAACCTGTGATTGCACAGGAGCAGCAGGCAATGGAAGTGTGCCAGCAGAACATGGTGGTACCATTGTTCTACGGTGCTATGCCTAACATGGGATTGTATTACACTCCTGATGGTCCCTTCGAGAATCCTGGAGACCTTATGAAGGCTTTTAAGATTACTGAAGCTCAGGCATCCATGGAACATGCTGCAGACCATCTTACCAGAGATATGATCTGGATCATGCAGAAGATGATGTTTGCAGGTGCAGATGGTGTTAACTTTGACACAACTGGGGCAGCCGGTGATGGTGATATGTTTGCAACGCTCCGAGCAGTGGAAGCTTTGAGAAAGCAATATCCTGAGATGTATATTGAAGTAGGTATGGCTGGAGAGCTTGTACTGGGTATGCACGGTGAGCTGCAATACGATAACACTACCTTGGCAGGACTGTGGCCTCATCAGCAGGTAGCTCTTGTGGCAAAGGCAGGAGCTAATGTATTCGGACCTGTGGTCAACACCAACACCAGCAAATCCGCAGCATGGAACCTGGCAAGGGCTGTTACTTTCGTGAAGGCAGCTGTAAAGGCATCACCAATACCGTGTCACGTAAACATGGGTATGGGTGTGGGCGGTATTCCAATGCTGGAAACCCCAACCATTGATGCAGTTTCCAGAGCCAGCAAGGCGATGGTGGAAATTGCTGGCGTGGATGGTATATAGATAGGGGTCGGCGACCCGATGGGTATGCCGATCACTCACATAATGACCTCCGGTATGAGCGGTATAAGAGCAGCTGGTGACCTTGTGGCGAGGATGGAATTCTCTAAGAGTATGAGGCTCAACGATGCCAAGAACTATGTGGCAAAGAAGCTGGGCGTTTCTACAATGGACCTCTCTGATGAGTATGTCATGAGAGAACTGAGGGAAGAGCTCGGTATAGGCGTGGTAACCTCTGTTGCAGGAGCGCCGAAAGGCATTGCAGCCAAGATGAACATCGAGAAGCTGCTTGATGTCAAGATAAACTGCTGTGAGAAGTTCAGAGGGAAGCTGAAGTAACTTATTTAAGTCGCGATGGCCGGAACCTTGCGGTGCAAGACTCGGTCTATTTCTCTCCTTTATATATTTTGTGTACTTTGACGGAAAACTATAAGTATAATTAAGTCGGTATAGAGATACCGTATGCCAATAAAGGAGCTGTGTAAAAAGAGTAAATAGCATCAATTTCTACAACACAGGTTCATATAAGGTCTAAAAATTTGATGATGGAGGAATACAAATGGGAAAGCAAGAGATAATTGAGAAACTTAAAGATACTATAATTAAGCAGGATATCAATGGTTGTGCAGCAGCAGCCAAGGAAGCACTGGCTGCTGGTGTACCAGCGTTTGAGGCCATCAATGATGGTCTTGCAGTGGGTATGAAGGTCGTTGGTGACAGATTCGAAGCTGCTGAGATATTCTTACCACAGATCATGATGTCAGCCAAGGCCATGAATGCTGCAATGGCAGTTCTCAGTCCTGAACTCGAAAAAGAGCAAATAGGCGAAGGTAAGGGTACTGCAATTACTTATGTGCAGGAAGGAGACATTCACGATATTGGTCACAGACTAGTGTCAACTATGCTGGGTGCAAGTGGCTTTAAGATAGTAGATCTTGGTGTGGATGTACCTAACGAAAAAGTAGTTGAAGAGGTTGCAAACGCCAAAGTTCAGAAAATAATCCTCGTAGGTTCTGCACTCATGACAACTTCTATGCTTGGCCAGAAGGACGTGGTCAGACTGCTCACTGAAGAAGGTGTAAGAGACAAGGTCAAGATAATGTTTGGTGGCGCACCTGTTACCAAGGCTTGGATCAAGGAAATTGGTGCCGATGCAACTGCAGAGAATGCAGCCGAAGCAGCTCGTGTAGCTCTGGACATAATGAAATAAGGAGGTTTAGCGATGACATACAGAAAATCATTTGACGTTTACGACTTCTATGACCGTGCAAAGACCGGAGAGAAGATCACTCAGGATGATTGGGATCTCATGGTTATTCCATCTAAGACCATGGAACTCAAGCAGAAGTATGGCTTAGACTTTAAGGGTGAGTTCATCCCTACCGACAAGGACATGATGGAAAGGCTGTTCAAGGCTGGTTTCGAGATGCTGTTGGAATGCGGTATCTTCTGTACCGACACCCACAGGGTCGTCAAGTACACCGAGGACGAGATCTGGGACGCTATTAAAAACGCAGGTGAGGAGTTCACTCTGGGTACTGGCAGGGACGCTGTGCGTGTCAGCAAGAGGCAAGTGGGAGATAAGAAGAAACCCATCATTCAGGGTGGCCCGACTGGTTCTCCAATATCCGAAGATATGTTCCTTCCTGTGCATATGAGCTATGCTCTGGAGAAGGAAGTTGACACCATTGTCGATGGTGTGATGTACTCTGTCCGCGGCAAGTCTCCTGTGCCAGGCAGCCCCTACGAGGTACTTGCAGCCAAGACCGAAGCCAGGCTCATCAAGCAGGCATGTGCTATGGCAGGCCGCCCAGGCATGGGCATATAGGGACCAGAGACTTCCCTGTCCGCTCAGGGAAATATCGCTGCTGATTGTGCCGGTGGTATGATTAGCAGTGACAGCCATGAGGTCTCACAGCTTAATGAGCTTAAGATCGACCTGGATGCGATTGCTGTGATAGCCCATTATCAGGCTAACAGCAACATTATCATGGACGAACAGATGCCCATATTCGGTGGTTACGCAGGTGGCATTGAAGAAACAACTATTGTGAACATCGCAACCCACATTAATTCAATGGTAATGAGCAATGCAAGCTGGCACCTTGACGGTCCTGTGCATATCAGATGGGGTTCCACAAACACCAGGGAAACCCTTATGATCGCAGGCTGGGCATGTGCAACCATCAGCGAGTTCACCAACATTCTCTCAGGTAACCAGTACTATCCATGTGCAGGTCCATGTACCGAGATGTGCCTGCTGGAAGCAGCTGCTCAGTCCATCACAGACACTGCATCCGGCCGTGAGATCCTTTCAGGTGTCGCAGCTGCAAAGGGTGTCGCACTGGACAAGACCACTGGTATGGAAGCCAGGATGATGGGAGAAGCTGCAAGGGCTACTGCTGGAATGGAGATTCCTGAGGTCAACAAGATCCTGGATAATCTCGTCAAGATGTACGAGAAGAACTATGCCACAGCACCCGCTGGAAAGACCTTCCAGGAATGTTACAACGTCAAGACCATTGAACCCACAGATGAATACCTCAAGGTATACGACGGAGCAAGAAAGAAGCTTGAGGGACTTGGACTGGTATTCTAAACCTTAGTAGTAACTCACTTCCGTTACCGGTGGCTGATCCCCACCGGTTATTTTTAGTAGTGCACTCTTTCATAATGGCTTCTACTATGATTTATAATGAAATATTAGATTGCTTCTCCTGGAAAATTTCCCATTATCTCGTAGGATATCTTTCTATAGAGCGATATGTATTCCTCAGTAGGTTCAAGATCATACTCTGATTTAATCCTATAACATTTATCAAAGGTTTTTCCTTCAGGAGGATTGGTAAGCTTATTCTCATACTTTGAATATATTTTCTCGACAAGACGGTTTGCTTCAGACAGTGACAAATGTGTTGCCATTTGTGCTATTTCACCCATGAATCTGGACTCAAGGCCTGATGAATGGTCCGGCACTCCGCCGTGTGATCCTACTGGACCAAGAAGCATGTCCCTGCCGCATACCGTGTCTCCTATTGCCTGGGCAGCAGTTTCATAAAACATCATATCAGTGCATATTCCAGCTGCGTTCCAGTAATATCTTGCAGTGTAATAATTCATATTCCTGGATATTGCAAGTGAGGAAAGGTTAGATGCCCAGAGTATCTCTTTTGCAGAAGATGATCCGGTATTCGCATGAACAGCACCCGATGCATGGATGCTTGAATGGGTAAGTACTTTTGATTGCAACGTCTCAGCTACATCTATTATTGCAAGTCCTTCTGGTGAACCTATACAAGGTCCGCCAAAAACAGGCACTTGTCCGGAAACATAATGATTTCCATGTTCTTGATGAAAAATACATTTTGATAATGTTTCATAGTCGACTTTCAGATCGTCCATGTAAACTTCCTGAGGGTCATAACTGGAATATAGTTCATCTGATGATACGAGCAGATATGAAGTGGGAAGAGTAGGTGTGCTGGGCCCCATCAATGCCAGTCCTTCGCGTCCTCCTATCTTTGTAGCAAGCCTTTCATTCCGTGCAGCTTTAAGGACAGCTAACATTTCCAGTGGACTCTTTGGTCTTATGTATTCTCCGCAAAACTGTTTCATTGCACCGCTATAAATTCCCTGCACAACATTTTCAAGTACTGCACTTAAATTAATGTAAAGGAAATTCTCTTCAGAAACACTTCCTCCCATTGGACCACCAATAATAGTTGGGGGGATAGGTGCCATAGGATATCTGTGGGCAATGGTTACTTTTTCTTTTAATCTCCCGATTTCCAAAGGATTTATAACATTAAGGGATTTCAGAATGTCTTCTTCATCGATCTTGATGACTTTTTCGGTGCTTTTGCAGTATACACCTACGGAATGTAGTAGTTCTATCCCTGCCTCAAATGTTGCATCTGCAAGTTCAAGATCAGTGGGTACAAAGCTTTTTCCATCGTATTTGATGCCATACTCTAAAGCAAGTTCTTCTGATTTTTTGAAGACACTCAGATCATGCTGTTTCTCAGTTTTAGTCTCGCCTTCAATTGCACTTTTGAGGTATTTATACATGTTTTGCATGTTACAACAACCTGGATAAGAAGAGATAATGCAGTAATCTTTACTTTTTAAGTTTTAATATTCACTCTTATAATCATTTTGCTTCTGTTTTATGAGCTAATTTGTTCGTTCAGATAATTTCGTCTCATTTGTTTTGTGCTTTCTTATTCCATCGTGTTCCTTTGTTGTGTAGTATTTATATTTTTCTATTATCTCCTATTGGCATCAGGTAAATATAGGATAGAGTCTTTAAGAAAATTTGTTTTCATATAGTGTCATAATAATGAAAAAAGCTCTATACTTCTTGATTCTTGTTTGTATCTCTATGGTTTATTGTAAAGGGCTGTTTTGTCATTATTTCTCGCATATACTCTTTTCGAATGGTCTTCTTTCCTTCTTCTATATATACTTATCTTCAAGGGAAGCAAAAAATATATATGCTTCACTGATCTACTATCCATTATCGCTTAAGAAGAGGAGACGTCCGATGTCAAATTATACACCAAAAGAAAGACTAGCCCGTATTCTTACCGGGCAGGCAGTAGACCGAATGGCAGCCATATCTGTCACACAGACTGGTACCGTCGAACAAATGGAAGCTTGTGGCGCATTCTGGCCGGAAGCCAATGAAGATGCCACTCTTATGGCAAAGCTTGGAGAAGCAGGTCACACCGTTGTAGGTTTTGAAGCTGTGCGCGTTCCTTTTGATATCACAGCTGAAGCAGAGTTCTTTGGATGCAAGATAAAGGCAGGTACACGTGAACAACAGCCTTCTGTAGTAGGGCATGTAGTAAAAAACGTTGATGATATTGCCAAACTTGAAGGCTATAACCTTGACCATGGAAGAATTGGTGTTATCTGTGAAGCTATCAAGATTCTAGCGGACAAATATGGTAAGGAACTTCCTATTATCGGCAGTATGATCGGTCCTTTTTCCCTTGCGCAACATCTCAATGGTGATGAATGGTTTATCAACATTTTCACTGATGAGAACCTGGGTCTAAAACTCATGGAGTTCACAACAGATTTCAATATTGCATACGCAAAGAAAATGGTGGAGAACGGTGCCGATACTATGGTCGTTATTGATCCGACCGCAAGTTATCAACTCATAGGAGCCGAATTCTATGAAAAGTTCGTGGTTCCGTATCATAAGAAACTGGTAGATGCGATGAATGAACTGAATGTGCCTACTGTACTCCATATCTGCGGGGATACCACAGCAGGCCTTGCCCTCATGGAATCATGTGGTGTGAACGCCATCAGTATCGACCAGAATGTTGACCCCGCAACCGCTGTTAAGGCGGTACAGAAGGCAAAGATTGTTGGTAACCTGGACCCTGTAAATGTGCTCTGGAACAAGACACCCGAGTTTGTTAAAGAGAAGTCAAAGGAAGTTCTTGATGCTGGAGTTGCATTGCTTGCACCAGGATGTGGCATTGTCAGCAAGACACCAACAGTGAACTTGCAGGCAATGGTGGAGATGGCAAAGTTACATAAGTACTGAACATTTCATTTTGCATGCTTGATTTTTGGGGATCATTTCTTAATGATCTGATCCTCATATATGCCACATTTTATAGTTTCTCTATTAGATTTTTAACTTGTAAAATTACAAGTATTGCTCAAATGAATATTTTTACAGAGCTCAAAATTGATTAATACTTAAACTAACAAACAAATAAGATAAGAATAAGTGTTTAGCTTTAGGGGGAATTAAATGGGAGCTAACATATCCGGCAAAGAAGAGATACTTGAAAAGATTATCAGTAACGGTCCAGTTATTGCTTTTCTCTGGAAGGCAGAAAACACTGCCGAGGAAAAATGGCCCGTAGAATATGTTTCAGATAACGTAAGTCTTTTGGGATACACGGTAGAAGACTTCATTTCCGGGAGGCTTCTTTATGCTGACATAGTTCATCCGGATGATCTTCCAGAGGTAGAGATGGAACTTTCGGAGATCTCCCATGCTGGAGGTACAGTCTTTGTCAAGGAATACAGGATAAGGACTAAGTCCAGAGAGGATAAGTGGGTGAAAGAGCAGACGTTCATTCAACGCAATGATGAAGGGGTTGTGACTCATTATCAGGGTACGATTTTCGATATAACCGAACAAAAGAACAAGGAAATGGCCTTAGAGGAAGCACTGAGGAAACAAAGGTCCCTGGAAAATGCCATAAAAAATAGCTCTACTATGGTATTCCTGTGGAGGGCAGAGGAATTCTTGCCTACGGATTACGCTTCTGAGAATGTTTCAAAACTTGGTTATTCAGCTGAGGACTTTGTTCTCGGTCGTATTTCTTATAGCGATCTGATTCATCCGGATGACTATGAGACTGTCAAAGATACGCTTGCAGAGAAGTGTGAGGATGACACTGACCATTATACTCAAGAATATCGTTTGATGTCAAAGAAAGGAAAGATTTTGTGGGTAAGTCAGGGGACTTTTATTCAGAGGGCCAAAGATGGGAATGCTACTCACTTGCAGGGAATTATTCAGGACATCACTGAGCAGAAGGAAAAAGAGATCGCACTCAAAATAGCACTTGAAAAGCAGGCCGATCTACTGGACAGAAAACAAGCCTTTGAAACAATTGTCAACCATAGCCCTGTGATCGCTTTCCTTTGGAAGGCAGGTCCTGTTGATGAAATGGAGCTATGGCCAGTTGAGTTTGTTTCAGATAACATAACCAAGTTCGGGTATTCTGTTGATGATTTCCTCTCAGGGGATATCCTTTATGGCAACATAATCAATCCTGAAGACCTTCTTGATGTGCAGACGGAACTTTCGGACATATCTCGTGAAGGCGGGACAGTCTTCGTCAAAGAATACAGGATAAGGACGAAGTCCGGAGATGAGAGATGGGTGGAAGAGCAGACTTTCATCCAGCGTAATGATGAAGGGGTTGTGACTCATTACCTGGGTGTCATCCAGGATATTTCAGAACGAAAGGAAAAGTGATGTAAACTGAAGTAAGTGAATATTTCAATTAGAAACACTAGCAAGGAGCACCCTTCGAGCGTTTGTGTCATCTGGATGATTGTTATTACTTTCATCCTCTCCTTCCCTCAAACGAAAGCAAAAGTAATCGCCTTCAAGCTTGAACTTCTCATGGGTGTGACATCCGAGACACAGACAATCTGCCTTTAATGATGGTTTGTGCTGATTTTTCCTGGCACAGAACATCATCCCATTTCCTGGATACGAAGAACATTTTGTACAGAGGCAACCTTTTGAATGATGGTATGAAGTACATATACCAAAATACCGGCCATACGTTTGCCTGTTACTGTCAGTATGTTTTGAGGGACCCATACATCATGTCCTTTGAAAGTGCCCAGCCTGCAAAGGTTCAACGCTTTATTTTCAAGAAATGTTTTATTTTCAATATGGAATGGTTCATTGTTTGCTCGGGACAGATAGCAACACAACGTCTGCAACTTGTACCCAGACAATGCTGGCTGTCTATATTGGCAAACCTCTTACCGTCTCTTTCAATGATAATAACAGCGTCTTCAGGACATTCTTTTTCACACTTATGACACAAGATACATTTTTCCACTGGTGCTTCCAGGGTAATACCTATGTCTTGTACTATGTCTAAACCTTGTTTACCCACATCATCGATATCTTTTGAAACACGTCTTACTACATGCACTTTTTCGAGGTTTGGGGGGAATGGTTTGATGTTATATAACTCAAGCATCTGGTCATAAATCTCTTGGGGCATTCCTTGTTGCCAATAAGATAGTTCACAGACGTATATATCTTTGAATGTCTCGCTCGTAGCCATCATAAGATGATCGGCATGAATTTTATTTGCCATAGACATGACATCGCATAGCTTGATAGGATCTACAGCAAGCTTTCTTGCAAGGCCGATCGAAGTGTTGCCGAACTGGACAATGTTACTGACAAAACCTGGCACAGAACCTATATGCCTTGCTTTTTCAGCATTTACATAGGTACCGGTGGCACCGGACATATAGACATATTTCAAATCGGAGTATTCAATACCGGCTTCTATCATGAGAGTCATATGGGCTGCCCAGATAGCACCTATTGCCTTACCCACTTCTTCAACATCCTTATCTGTGATGATAATACCTTCACCCAAGATAATCCGTCCATCAGGAAGATGCGGCAACTTTTTAGTAAGGCCTTCTTTGATAGCCAATGCGATGGTTGAAATAACACCTGTTCCTGTAATACCTTTGGCCTGTATGCCGGAAGATTCAATGATTTCACCGGAAACCGGATCTATAAGATCTCCTTTTACAGCTTCCATCTTCTCATTGAGCACTATGAGCCTCCAGTGAGTACCCTCAAGGTTAACATCACTTATGGCTCCGGGACCAGCCAGCATACCACAGTTGATTCCCTGACCTTCAATGGCTGGACCAGCAGCAGCACTCGCAGTAATGATCTTATCTCCAACCTTTAGTGCCATTTCTGCATTTGTCCCGTAATCTGTTACAAGGCAGATTTCATCTTGGTTTATAAAATCAGTTTCCATCATCATAGCAAGAGCATCAGCACCGATCTCATGTTTTATTGCAGGGGGAACTACTATCTCACAGTTGTTCATCTCATAGATTCCTTTGAAGATCTCGTTAGCAGGGAAGATCCGGGCATCTCTTTTCACATTGTGGACACCCAGCTTTTTCTGCTTTGTCTCTCCTGCATACGCAAGATCCAGGATCTCGCTGTTCTGGAAAAGGGATAATTGTATGGGATTACCACAAACAGCTATCCTCTGAATACTTGAAGGATCAACATCGAATCTTTCCAGCACTTTCTTAACAGCCTCTATCATTAATCCATGAGCTACATCCTTGCCTGTGTTAATGGCAAAATCCAGATGGTCCATTACATTTCCTCCTGGAAGAGGATGGCCCATAGTAATCACAGTTTTAATAGTTTCCCTAGACTCGATATCTATGAGCTGGGATCTGAAACCGCTAGTCCCTAGGTCCAATGCAATTACATACATGAGAGTTCCTTCAAATTGTATTTTTTACTTTTAAATGCTATGTTTTGTGTTAAAGGCACTACTATATATATTTTGTGTTTCAATATGTTGTGGGTGAATGCTTAACTAAAAAAATTAAGACGAAGCTACTGATGTTTATTCTATACTCGATTATGACATTTATTCTGTATTTCTAATATTACAATTTTGGTGAAAAATAGTGGTATTTATATTTTACTGTATTTGGTTCCAACATTGATCATTTCGATTAGCAAGGCCACATTCTTCTTGTTATCTAGATCTTATATTATTTCCCGTGGGCATGCTATTTAAATCCATGTTCAATAATTAAATAATTAGGGTGCTTTCATGAAAATTAATAATGACCATATTTTAGTGGACGAGGATATCCCGTCGATCCACGTCACATTACACCAGTTTGTCGATCACGATACTTGGAGTCTATATCTTACTTTGCACGCAAATGATATATTAATTGGCACTGCTTCTGCCAAACTAGGTAATTCCAAATATGATCAAGAAACAGTTGTTGCTGCAATGCAATATCTAAAAAATGAATATTTTAAGGCTATTGGTTCACCTATGCGATATGAAAATGGGAAACTCATATTTCTAGCACCTCACAAGGGTATATCAATGGATAAAAGAGCAGATTTGCAGGTTAATAGACAAGAAAAAGTCAATTCTATGAATATGTCCGAAAAAATGCCGCAAAAGATATTTGCATAATTCCTGACAGCTTCCTAGGCGTTGCATATTAATAAGATCGATCCAAATACTTTTTAGGGAGGTTTTTTCTTGGAAGAAAAAGACGATCTTGAAGATGTTATAATGGCTAAGCCAGGTCCTCGCGAAGCAAAAAAGATTGAACATGACATGCTTAACAGAGCCGCTTCTAATCCGGTGCGCCGTAAAATCATCAAGGAAATTGGTATTTACGGTGCTTCAAAGGAGGAACTTCTTAAAAACATGAGTATGCAAGAGGCAGCTTTCAAGTTCCAGATTGACTACCTCCTGCACCAGGAACTTGTAAAGGAAGATAATGGAAAATACCGTCTTACTGATAAAGGTATTGAAATACTAGAAATAAGCAAGTAAATTTTTCATAAATGGGCTTATCAGTTTAGTTTATTCATCAGGTAAGCCACTAACTATTTTATTGATAACTTTTATGCCCTTTGAGCTTTTCTATTATATTTTTCTCAAAAACCATTTTACAATCATTGAATCAAAGCTCTGTTGAAAAGCCATTTATAAAAAAGAGGTTAATAAATAGGTTAAAAATGAACGATGTCACGTTTCAAGGCCATCAAGTGATCTCTTGAAATATGCCAATCGCATGTTTTCATTGACATAATCAGAGAACTTGACTAATTCCCAGCCGTCAATACCCATCTTATTGAGATCTTCTTTAGTTTGATCCCAGTCTCCATATCTTACTGATCTGATCTCATATTCCCATGGTGTCATTTTCCCAACTCTGTTCTTTTTTCAGTTCATTTTATTGTAGTGTATAATTAGAGTAGGAAGCTTCAGTATTTATAACTATCTAAAAAAGCAACTTGTGTTTAACTAAAGTAAATTTGATTTATTGCATCAAAACTGTGTTTTTAGATTTGATATTAGATTAAAACGATATTAGTTATGTAGCTAATGTTAATAGCATTTAACAAAACATTTATATCTAATAATGCACATGTTCAAATTAAGTTGTGTTACAATCCCTTCAAAGTAGTACCTCCTTCAAATATACTTATGAACCCTATGCAAATAGTTTTAATACCCAGTGAACTAAGCAAAATCTGTTTTCAATTGAAAGGATTGTAACCTGCTTATTCTTTTCAGAACGGTTTATCATAACGCGAGAATTAACAGCATGAGCTCTGCACTAAGGCCTGCAAATACTGGTATAGATAAATTATCATCGATTCCTGATAAGTAAGTTTCAGTCAATGTAGCAACTAGGGCCATCAAAAAAGCTACAGGCAGATTCTTTAAAACTATAATCCCAATAACGGTATCTATTAAAAATTCAGCAGCACTCCCCTCTAAAGACTTATTCGTTCCCTTGACACGTGTTTTGCCTAAGGTTATACCTACAAGAGAAGCTGCCAAATCTCCAAAAGTAATAAAAAGTACTGAAGTAATTGCCACTTCCTTGCTATAAACCCCTATCGCAATAAGGGAACCAAGAGCAAAAAAAACATGTCCGCCCATAAATGCTCTCTCTTTATCCCTAAATAAAAAATCAAATAAAGGAATTTTGATGCCTTTAGTAAGACGGAAATGCTCAATTAATAAAAGGAGTGCAAGATACAATATAAGCAGATTTAGTAATATCTGCTTCCCCAAATAGACATATATTAGTACTATGACCAGAGACAAAAGATGAATGCTCTTGCGCAAGAGCTCTTTGATAATGATAGGTGTTGTCATTTGTCATTAAAAATGAAAAGGCAAATGAATGCACGAAAGATCATCTGCCTGATCTTGTTATTGTGAACTATTTAACTTGTCAGCGATCTTCATTATATGGGAAGTATGCATTTAATACATACTCCTGTATCATTCTATGAGTATTAAAGAATGAACCATTTATAGCAATTGAATGTGTCATCATACTAATAAATTGTTCTCTATTCTCATAGAACATAGGTATAATTATATTTTCAAGTTTCTCATATAAAGAGACAGCATCGAATGAATGATTTCGATTTTCTCCGTTTCCAATAACAGCTTCACCTATAGACCAACCTGTTAATCCTTCTATATTACCTTCTATCCACCATCCATCCAGTATACTTAGGTGGGGAACACCGTTAAGAGCAGCTTTCATTCCGCTGGTTCCAGAGGCTTCCAAAGGAGGAACAGGTGTATTCAGCCAAATGTCTACTCCAGCTGTTATCATTGCACCCATTGTCATGTTATAATCTTCAAGGTATACTAGTTTTATATCGCCATTTAGAGATTGCTTAGCATGGAATATATTTTGGATGAGTTTCTTTGCTTCATAATCCCTTGGGTGCGCTTTTCCTGCATATATTATCTGGATCTTGCCAACCTGAGAAGATATCTTTTTCAATCTTTCAATATCCTGGAACAATAAATCAGCTCTTTTATAGGTAGCTGCCCTTCGTGCAAATCCTATCGTCAACACATCTTCATCTAGGTAAATGCCCGTTTCGTGGCCTACAAAATCAATCAATTTTCTTTTAGCTTCCATATGAGCTTCCCATATTTCCTCTTTTGGAATGCTCAGTGCATATCGAAGGCTGAAATTATCCTGTTTCCAGATAGGAATATACTTATCATAAAGTTTCTGGAAAGGTTCTGATACCCAGGTACCAGCGTGCACTCCATTCGTAATAGAGTTAATAGAATAACCTGCAAAAATGGCTCGTGAAGCTTCACCATGCTTTTTAGCTACTCCATTTACATAGCGACTCAGGTTTAGGGCCAGACGTGTCATGTTGAGGGAGTCTCCTTTATGGAGTACACCTTCTAATGCAAAGAAATCCTCTCTTGGTCCCAGCACTTTCCGTGCAAGCTCGACAGAAAATTTATCGTGACCAGCCGCAACAAGGGTATGTGTCGTAAATACACATCTTCTTCTCACGGCTTTTCGATCATTTTCAATTAAATAGCTTCTTCCATCTCTTTTTGCGTGCTCATCCAGTAACTCAAGTGTCAACAGCGCTGCATGTCCTTCGTTCATATGGAAACTCTGAATATTTTGATATCCAAGGGAACGCAGCATTCTGATACCTCCAATACCAAGAATAACTTCTTGACAGAGTCTGTAATGCTCGTCTCCACCATAGAGATGGTGCGTCAAAGTTCGATCCCATTCATTGTTCTCAGGCATATCTGCATCAAGGAAATAGATTGGAACCTTATAGCCACCAACGCCTTTTACTTCATATCTCCACACTTTTAAATGGATGGTTCTTCCTTCTAGCATGACAAGAGTTCTTTGTGGCATTTCCTCCAAAAGAGATTCAACAGCCCATGCTGCTGGCTCTTCTTTTTGCCAGCCATCAGACTCTATTTTTTGACGGAAATATCCTTTCCGGTAAAGAAGAGTTATCGCAACCATTGGAACTTTGAGATCAGCTGATGAGCGAATCGTATCACCAGCCAATATTCCTAAACCGCCGCTGTAAGTGTGAATTTTCTCATCAATTCCTATCTCCATAGAAAAATAGGCTATTGATCTTTTTTCATCTGCTGATTGCTGCATATTATCCTCAGTATTATGTCAATATTAATGATAAAGGGTTCGAGACTTCGAAAGCAAACGTATTGTTAAACATATCAATGGTCAGTCGAGTATTATATTTCCCCTTAAATGTTTTACTATAATATCAAATTTTCATTAGATAAAATCTGTTGACAAAAAGGTAGTGTCATGTTTATACTTATCGAGTATGGATTTGTCATACTAGTTTTTATGGATACTTGTAGATATTTTGGTGTCCGATGTTTCATGAAACAATTAAATGTGATAACATCTGTAGAATCATTTTATATATCTCTAATTATATATATGTTTACTCGAAGAGTTAAGATCAATAATCTATCACCTAGCTTCATGGAGCTCCAAATATGAACGATGCGGAAAAAACAAAAGAACAGCTTCTTAAAGAAGTCGAGGAATTAAGAGTACGTCTTAAAGAGTTTGAATCCAATTCGTTTAAGCAACAAAGAATAGATATTGTTAATAATATACATCTACTCAGTGAGCTTTCAAGAACTCATGAGCAACTTCTTTCCATTCTAGAAGCTTTTGATCAGCCAATTTATGTTTGTGATCCACTTGGTTATGAAATTCTGTTTGCGAATTCCCCTCTAAAAAAGAAATATGGACCTGAAATAGTAGGAAAGAAATGCTATTCAGTTTTCCAACAGCTCAAAGAGCCATGTTCTTTTTGCACTAACAATCGAATTTTTGGAGATAATCTTGGTCAAACGTATACGTGGGAATTTCAGAATAATATTGACAACCGGTGGTACCGTTGCATAGATAAAGCCATTAAGTGGCCAGATGGACGAATGGTAAGATTTGAAATAGCTACTGATATCCACGAACAGAAAATGTCGGAACAAGTTTTGCAGGAAAGTGAGAATAAGTATCGTGAGTATATAAATAACTCTCCTCAACTTATTTTTGTAGCAGATACATCTGGCAGATACATTGATGTGAACCCAGCAGCGTGTGTGATAACCGGATATTCCAAAGATGAATTATTGAACATGCATCGACTAGATCTCTATGCTCCTGAATCTAAAGAAGATGCTATTAACTCATTTAAACATCTTTTGGATATAGGTAAATCAACCGGAGAATTTTGCTTTCTCAAGAAAGATGGAAGCAAATTTCATATGACTGTTGAATCTGTGAAATTATCCGAGGAAAATATCATAGGTTTCTGTACAGATACTACTGAACGCAAAAGAACTGAAGAAGATCTATTAAAAGCTAAAATTGCTGCTGAGAACTCAAACCGCACAAAAAACGAATTTCTTGCTACCATGAGCCATGAATTAAGAACGCCACTTAATTCTATCATAGGTTTCTCTGAAGTGCTTTCTGAAGGATATTTTGGACAATTGAACGAAAAACAGACAAAGTATTTAAAAAATATACTCAATAGTGGAAAGCATCTTTTGACATTGATTAATACTATTTTAGATATTTCTAAAGTGGAATCCGGAAAAATGCAGCTCTATGCAGAAAAAATATATCTGAAAGATATAGTGGATGAAATGATCTCTGCAATGCAGTATCTTGCAGCAAGTAAAGAGATAATACTGAAACTTCAGCCAGGTTCACAATTCGCAGCAGTGCAAGCTGATAAAGCAAAACTGAGGCAAATATTGTTTAATCTAATTGGAAATGCCATTAAATTTACAGAGAGTGGCGGTTCAGTAATCATTGGAACAGGACAAGATGATAAAATGGCCTATATTTCTGTAACAGATACTGGGATTGGTATCTCTGCCGATGATTTGGACAAACTTTTCATACCATTCACTCAGCTGGATTCATTCTGTGCAAGACAATATGAAGGCACAGGCTTAGGACTTGCTTTAGCAAAAGAACTTGCTGAGCTGCACGGTGGAACTATATATGTAGAAAGTGAGGCTGGAAAAGGTAGTACCTTTACTTTGGCATTGCCTATTCGGGATGACAATGCATCATCATTGGCTACAGATAAAAATGTAAAAGTTCACCAGCAGTCCAATTTATTCTGCTCAAAAGCATAATTTATATAGAAAAGAGATGGAAGATCATGTATTCTGCCATCCCATATCTTTCATTGCCTGCACAGCATCTGGCATAACCTTTAGAGTATAGGAGCATTGTTCAGTGTTGCCATCAGCTGTTATATCAGTGACTTCAATGCCGTAAACATTGCTATAATATGCAACAATAAGTTCGGATTCGGTTGGTTCTTTGAAGAACTGAATGTTTCCTTCGCCGTACCATTTTGCCCAGGGTGTCTCATTGCAGAGTATATTTTTATATTGCAGCGTTGTACGCTCACTTTCTATCGTCTGCTGGTTCATTTCATCCCAGACACCATCAATTATAGCTGATGTGACCAATCCCTGATACATATTGATATTCAAGGTGTGATTGGTTATGACCTCAGCTGTCATTTGATCTGAACGGTTTCCATAACCTGCATGGCTACTTATAAAACTATAAGTCAGGCTGTGTTGTTCAGGGAATGAATCCATAGTAGCATGGTTTATCAAAGTAAGGTTTGAACCATCATACTTGTAAGTACGTGCATTTTTGATCCAGTCTTCTGCAATAGTCTCTGTCTCTGTGTTGGATACATTAAGAGCATACTGTTTGAGGTCAAGTAATGCCTGATCTATCTTCTGCAGACCTTCTGGCATATAATCTTGTGAATATGGGTCCACTTTTACTGTTTTGTTGAGATTTGTCTGCTGCAGGCTGATTTCAACAATACCAACGTCTGCAACTACAGGCTGGCCTTCTTTAGGCACATATGTATCACTCATTTCCAGAAAACCCGTTTCGCTGAAAAGCTGCAGCAGATTTGAACGAGTACTTGCGTTTAATGGTTTGGTAAACCTTTGTGTTAGTTCGTGGTTCGGACCATAATAACTAAGGACTACAGAGGTATCATTTATCACAAGTTCCTGAAAGGCCATATTAGTCATCACAAATCCACCGTATGTAAGATGAACAATAGTAGCATCTTCAGAGATATTTGTTGTTTCTGTAGGCTTTTCAGTGCATCCTGCAACTATCAGGCTAAGTGTCAGGGTTAGTATTAATAAAGCTTTGTTCATGCAATCCCCCTCATTAATCTTCATTCCTTGTACTCTATTACTCTAAAATTTCAATTATTTGAAGATTGCTTATATTAGATGAAATTTCAATGAACTCAATCTTGTAAGGAATCCATAAGTTCAAAAAAATACTTTGCATCATGCGTTTGATACAGTTTATACCATGCTTCAAGCGTTTTGGAAGAAAACACATTTAACTCTTTTAATACCTCACGTGTAAATTCAAGAGGAGCAATTCCGGATGCAGTTATGAGTTTCTTGTCTGTAACTGCAGGTTCTTGCCTATAGAATGCCTCACCGGCATAGTCTGGAGAAACTGCCTTCATGTAACCAAGGTCATTGCTGGTATGCTTACGGTTGTCTAACAGGCTGGCCTGAGCCAGGCCTACAGTTGCACCGCAGATCGCAGCAACAAATACATCGGCAATCAGGAACTCTTCTATTTTTTTGATGATTGGATTATGGAGTGGTTCAAGCCATGTGTCCCCACCGGGTAAAATCAAAATGCAGGCATCAGCAGCGCTGCAGGCTTCGACTGTAATATCCGGTATTATATGCATGCCACCCATTGTAACTATTGGTTCTGTTGTCAGACCAACAGTTCTTACTGTACACCTCGTTGCATCTTTCTTAAAATAGCGTCCGGAGTTCAATTCAGCAGTTAGGTAGCCAATCTCCCAATCGGCCATAGTATCAAACACATACAGGTAAGCGATTTCACTCATTTTGATCCCTTGTCTTAATGGTCTATTATTCATATTTCACGCGATACATGAGCCAGAGATGATCATTTTCCATTACCTCGTGTTTTACCATTTCAAGCTTCATTCCTCCAGTTGGAGAATGCAGTTTGCTGAATAGATTAACAGAAATGTTCCCGACAATCACCGGAGAGATCAGAAGGCTTATTTCATCTATAAGTCCCTGTTCAAGAAGCTGGCAGTTGAGAGTTACACCTGCATCTGTTGTTATTGTTTTGGCTCCATACCTTTTGGACACCAGTTCAAGGGCTTTTTTCAGGTCTACATGATCGTTCCCTACGAAGAAATGGTCATAATGCCTTTCTTCAAGGTATTTAACGTATGATTTAGGAGTACTTTCTGAAAGCAGCACTATAATATCTCTGCAATGTTCGTATCTTCTCAAAACATACAGCATCCCTTTTAATATTCCCTTTGAGTCTGGTATTATCCAGGGCACACAATATTGAGATTTATCAAGAGGCTTTATAAAGTCCGAAGCTTCTTCCTGTGGTGGTTCAGGGTAAAACATTTCTATACCCGTTTTGGCGGTGTTGGAACCTACCAATACCATATCTGCATTGAACCCGGCAGCTATCTGGTAAAATAGTCCTATGTTTGGTTCGAAATGCAGAGTAGAGCCGTCAAGGCTGATAGCATTGTGCATTATAACTTTTATTCCTTCCAAAAATTATCCCTCTTATTTCTTGAATCCTTTAACAATCTAATATTCTATAAGATTTAGATGGAGACGTCTGTTAAATATGCTTATCTGTTCAGCTGTCAACCTTTTTATAGTGAAAGTTCCTTCACTTGAAGAAAATAAAGTACTTTTACTAAGGATACGGGAAAAATGAGTGTGCCAGCAATTGAAAAAGAGTGCAGACTACCAGAGATACTGGCCCCTGCCGGTGACATGGAAGCATTGAAAGCAGCTATCAAAGGGGGAGCTGATGCCGTATATCTGGGTGTGGGTGAATTCAATGCACGTCAGGGTGCTACCAATTTTACCCTGGAGAACCTGGAAGAAAGTATAGATCTTGCTCATTCTTACAATGTTTTGATATTTCTGGCACTCAATATCCCTATCAAGGAACATGAGCTTCCATTGGTGCTTGAGATCGTTGATCGCTCCTATGTCATGGGTATAGATGCAGTGATCATTGAGGATCTGGGACTTGTGGATGTACTGCACAGCAGATACCCGGACCTTCCTTTACACATAAGCACGCAGGTTACCGTGCACAACACACCAGGAGTGCATTTTCTGGAGCAAATGGGAATTTCCCGTGTAATTCTTTCGCGGGAGCTTACAACTGATGAACTAAAGCACATTATAGAAAATACTGAGCTCAGTGCTGAGATATTTGTACATGGTGCTTTATGCTATTCTTATTCAGGCAGATGCTTATTTAGTAGTTTTGTCACTGATCGAAGTGCAAACAGAGGCGCATGCGCCCAGCCTTGCCGCAGGCGTTACAGAGTATTTGTCGACGGACGGGATGTCAGCAACCTGATGAATGGAGCATATCCTATCAGCTGTGCTGAACTGTGTACTCTTGGTGGTATCAAGGAAATATTAGATACCGGTGTGAAGAGCCTTAAGATCGAAGGCAGGATGAAAAAGCCTGAATATGTTACAGCCAGTTCCAGGGCTTATAAAACTGCTGTGGAAAGGGTATGTGCCAGCGGGAAAAACCTTGAAGAAACTGAAGTTACTGGCATGAAGAAAGAACTTGCTAAGTTGTTCTATCGCGGTTTCACTGATGGTTTTGTACTCGGAGCAGATGACGTAACCCATGCAAAATACAGTTCTAATTACGGTGTTCTCCTTGGAAAAGTAAAGGAAATCAGATATGGGGAACACAGTGCAGGTATCAAGCTGGTTCTGGAAGACGATGTGCATGTGAATGATGGTGTAAGCATCAACACCAATTCAAAAATGCTTGGTTCAAAGATCACTGCCATTGAACTTCTTAACCGTAACAAGGTCGAAAAAGCTGAAAAAGGCACTACTGTCATATTGCAGATCAGTTCAAAAACAGCAAAGGCTGTGCGTATCGGTGATGAGGTGTACATTTCCACAGATACTGAACTACTTGATGATCTGCAGAAGCTGGAAATGGTAAAACTTCCGGTGGATATTCATGTAAAAGCATTCAAGGGCCACCCGCTTTCAATAAAGGTTACTGAGAACAGAAGCAGTGTTGAATATATTGACGAATACCAAGTACAGGAAGCCAAAAGTGCGCCTACGACACAAGAACAAATAACAAAAGCAATAGATAAACTGGGAGATACCCCATATCATGCTGGTTCTATAGTAATAGAAGCTGATAATGGCATATTCATCCCGGTAGGTGTACTAACTTCAGCCAGACGTAATGCGATAGAAAAACTCAAGCAGGATGTGCTGCAAAGTTACAAAAGGACATCTACTTCTTCTCAGCTTTCTAATTCAAGTTCTTTTGTCAGTTCTTGTAAGGATTCTCTCTTAACTGTGTCATCTGGACTAAAGAATGGAAAAACATTGCTAAGTGTGGAGGTATCAGATACTGCATCTCTGTCACTGGCTGTGAGAAATGGTGCTGACATAGTATACTTACCTATACATTGTTTTGAGGATTTATTGCAGGAACATAATTCTGAAGTTCTGCAGGAGATAAATACAAAAGGGATTCAAGTGGTTTTTATCACACCTCAGATTACCCATGATCATGAACTGGAAGCTCTCAAACATCTTTTTGCGGCAGTAAAACATGCTGGCCATAAGCTCGCCTGCTCCAATCTTGGAACTGTTCAGCTTGCTATGGAACTCAATGTACCTTTTGTGGCCCAGAAAGAGTTCAATATATTTAATTCAAATACTGCTTCTCTTTTCTTTGCTTGCGGAGCCTATCGTGTTACTCTTTCCAGTGAACTCAATCTTCAAGAGATAGCCAATGTCTGCAAGGCATTGGAAACCTGCAAATATCCCGGCCAGTTAGAGATCGTGGTACATGGCAGGGAGCTTATGCTCATTACTAAAAATGATCTTCTTGGACCTGTAGCAGCCAGAAAAATACTTGGCGACGATAGTGAAGCATATCTGGAGGATCAGCAAGGTAATAGATTCCCGGTCAAAAGACTGAGGCAGAGGACTCTTATATATGATTCAAAGGTGTTGAACATGGCAGAACACGCGGAACAAATCATTTCATCCGGCGTGCATGTTCTAAGACTGGACTTGTCGCTGTACAGGGGTAAAGCAATAAGGGACATTACAAGAAACTATAGGCTGGCATTGGATAAAAAAAGAGTAAGGCCTATATTTTACAAAGGTGAGATTGTCTCTTCAGGACATTTCTTTAAGGGAGTATGATCTGTCTCTCTTATTCTCATCTCTTTTTTTCTAGAAGTGTGTGAAGTAATCTCTTTTGAAATTATAATGCCATTATAATTTTCAACTCTGCATGAATTTAGGCTCAATTTATGTTATATAGAATAACTATTATCTCAAATACTGCCAATTGAGAGCTTTTCTCTATTGGAATGCGCGGGCTGGGAACTGGGGAGTTCCTATGAAGTGAGTGGAGTGTATGAAAATTGTCTCTTTCCGTGAGAGAACTCCATTTTCGCAAGAGAAGGGAGACTTAAAGGTAACTGGATGGTTCGGGTGGAAAAAGTAAAACCTCTGTGGTGAACAGATAAGAGAAAGAACGGCTTAGTTCCGTTCTTTTTCTTGAAAACCATTAAAAATCACTATGATCTTTTGGGGAGATATAATAATGAGATCGTTGAAGATTTGTCCTGAGTGCCATGCCAAATTCCAGGCTGATGAAAAGGATATACAGGTCTGCAAAGTGTGTGGATATTGGACACAAAAAGGTACTGTAAGAATTGAGTCAATAATGGTTGAGTGAGGGGAGAATAATGAGCGGTATTTTGAAAAAAAAGTGTAACTATTGCAATGTTGCAATGAAAAAACAAACAATTGGATTGAATTCTCTTTACTATTGTCCGGATTGCGGTACCATGATTACCGCAAATATAATTGAGATGAAACAAGGTGAGATGCTACATCACCTTCAGCCTATTTCTTCAAATCATTAAGTTTTCTATTATGGCAACTGCAAATAATTTTTGGGCTAAAGGAACAGGTGATATCATCACTTTGCTTCCTATTTTTTAGTCTATATATTTTTCTATATTCTGGTTGCTGTTATTTTGATTTCTATCAATTTAACATGTTTTTAAAGCTACACTGGTAATTGATAGCAAACATTTATAGTGGTCAGGAGATATAATTTAAAAATGAGGTTGTATACAGCATATAGCACGTAAGTGTCAGCGTTCTTTGTTTTTAAAGATGATCACGAATTTCTATGTGTTGATAAAGGAGTGTTATTATATGAGACGTTCATTGCTTGAGGTCATATTCATGTCAGAGAAAAGGAAGAATCTTTTGTTTCTTCTGAGGAGTGGACCTCGGAGAATGGAAGAGATACTTGAGGTTATGAATGTCAGCCGGCATGCACTCCTCCCTCAGATTAAAATATTATCTGAGAACGGTCTCGTTGTAAAAAACAAAGATATATGCAGACTCACGAAAATAGGAGAGGTTCTAGTTGAGGATATGGCACCTCTTGTAGGCACTTTAACGGTACTAGAGAAAAACTATGATTATTGGATAGAGCACGACCTCAGCTCTATACCCCCTCATCTTCTCAGAAGAATAAGAGAACTGGGATTTTGTAGAGTAATTGAACCTGATCTGAACAATATGTTTGAGATTAACAAGGATCTGGTTGAACAAGCACTCCGATCAAATTTCGTTATGGCAGCTACGGCTTTCCTGCATCCTTCGTACCCTTCAGTTTTTCTGGATTTTATAAAAAATAATGTCGATGTTTCTGTTATAATGACCGAAGATGCTATTGAAAGGCTGAAAGTTGATTATGGAAATGAACTAAAACTTTTCCTGGATAGTGGCTATGGAAAAATTTACGTCTATCCAGACCACATGCAACTTGCATCACTTTTCATCGCTGAAATGTTTCTGATGATATGCCTTTTCGACAAAAAAGGCAGATATGACCGCAAAGACCTCGTATTTTGTAATGCCAATGCTGTGCACTGGGGTCAGGAACTATTTGAGTATTATCTTTCAAAGTCAGATCCTATTACAAAGCTGTAGTTATATATTTCATAACCGGGAATTCATATCGGTTTCGTGATAGGTATCTCAAATACAAAACTAGATCCTTTTTCGATCTCGCTTTCAACCCAAACTTTGCCTCTGTGCATTTCAACATATTTTTTAACAAGCACAAGCCCAAGGCCTGTGCCCTGATATTTGCGACTATATGTGGAATCCAACTGTGTGAAAGCAGAGAATAACTTTTTCTGATCCTCATCACTTATGCCTATACCTGTGTCTCTGACTTCCATATGTAGTACATTAGATCTTATGGATGCGGATATATGCACTGATCCGTGTTCAGGTGTGAACTTAATGGCATTACTTACAAGGTTGTACAAAATTTGCTTGAATTTGAGTTTGTCTGCAGAGATTTCGTCGAGGCCAGGTTCTATTTCAAAGGTCAATTTGATGGACTTTGAAATGGAAAAATTTGAGAGAATATTCTTGACATCCGTATAAACTTCGCTTATAGTAAACTTCTCATAAGCAATTTGCATTTTTCCTGCGTCTACTTTTGAGAGGTCAAGTACATCGTTGATAAGAGCAAGAAGGTGGCGACCACTTGTAGATATATTCCTGAGGTATTTGATTTGTTTTTCATTGAGATCACCTGTGGTTTTTTCAAGCAATATGTCTGAAAAGCCGATAATAGCGTTAAGAGGTGTACGCAGTTCATGGCTCATGTTGGCAAGAAATTCGCTCTTTGTTCGATTAGCTGATTCGGCAGTTATCCGTGCATCGATCAAAGCTTCTTCAGCCTTCTTTCTATATGTGATATCCCTGATAATTCCGGCAGCATTCCAGGTTCCATCTCTTAGTATAAAAGAAGATAATGATAATTCAACGGGGAATTTCTCTCCAGATTTTTTCCTGGCTTTTAGGGATATGGCTTGTCCGAGAGCTGAACCTTTGCTTGTAGCCATAAATTCTACAAGGCCATTTTTATAACCATCTTTGTATTCTTCAGGAGCTATCAGGCTGTGGAGATCTTTACCTATAACTTCTTCCTTAGCATATTCAAACATCTTCTCAGCAGCCCGATTCCAGAATGTGACCAGACATTTGTTATCCATCATTATGATCGCATCCTGGGCTGACATACTGATTTTTGCAAATTTATCTTCACTTTCGATCAATGATTGTTCTGCCTTTTCTCGCTTTGCCAGTTCCTTTTTATATTTTCGATTTACAGAATCAATGTATGTGGTCGTTAACCCCATCACAAAAATAATCATAAGTATCAAGGCGAAAAGATACCAATATCTCATTATGATATCTTTTAATGACATTTTTTCAATATCTTCATATGGCCCGACTCTCAGATCGCGCATCAGGTGACGTACCTGTTGGTAATCCTGCGAAACTGTCCATCCTCCTTTTTCATCAGGCATCTTTAAAAGTGCAATTACCACTTCTTCCGCAAGTTCGTCAGCTACACTATTGGTTCTGGCAAATACCCATCCCGGATAAAGTCTTGAACTGAGAAGGAACGGAAAACCTTCCACATGTTGCTGGTTAATTACTTTAAAATCTTCTAGTTCAATCAACCCTTCTGAAGCCATTTCTTCCAGAGTTCCTGTTCTAATTGCTCCTCCATCTACTTTTCCTTCTTTTACAGCGAGTACGACTGCAGTACTATTTCCACCAAATGAAACAGTTTTGAACGGACTATTTTTAAGAAGATCTTCACCCATTCCATAGATTAACGAGGGTGGTGGCTGATGAGTGCCTGTTTTTTGTGAAGTCTCTATTCCCCGTTCCATTTGTTGTATTTCGTGCAATGTGATCAAATAACTTGAAAAAGAAGTATTATCAACATACATGAAAGAGCGATTCCTTAAATCGCCAAGCGAATTTATATCAGTTCTATTAGCCTGAGTGATAAAAACAGCACCATTCATTGTATAGGATTTGCCTTCCCAATTATGCTTGTGAGTAGCGATCGCTGTTATCCCTTGCTCGTTTTCGCCTTCCACATACATCCATGGACCACAGATAATAAAATCGATTTCTTTTGCTTCGATTTCAGTGAAGTTATTGAACTGTATGGGAATGAGTTCAAATAAATTGGTATCAGTTTCAGCATTAAGGAAATCAACCGTAGTATTCCAATCATCCATTGTATGGCCACTGTCTGATCCAACCATTACGCCAATATTGATGGTATTCTCTTCACAGCTTGCAACAAAAGAAAACAAAAGTATTAAAAGAAGAATTAGGCTACTTCCTTTCAATAAAGTATTAAGGAAGTTTCTGCCTTTAAGCATAGGTATCACTTAGTCTTCCAGAGTTACTTCTCCCAGATGGGACCTTACAGTATCTCTGAAATAATGGATATCAATTGGCTTTGAAATGTAACCGCTACATCCTGCTTCGATAAAACGTTCTTCATCTCCTCGCATTGAGTGTGCTGTTAAAGCTACTACAGGTATATCTTGTGTCTGAGGATTTGACTTTAGCCTTAAAAGTACTTCCATTCCATCCATCTTTGGAAGTTGAATGTCTAACAGTATTAGGTCAATCCTCTTCTCTTTGACCTTTTCCAGGGCTTCGAAACCATCAATTGCCTGGATTACAAGATAACCAAAGGATTCCAACAGGTCAACGGTTAGTTCCATATTTACCGGATTGTCCTCTACAACCAGTATTCTTTTCATCTCATTCACATCTTTACTTTTTTCTATTTGGCCAATATTATATCATGTGATTACTAAATCTCGTGATCATAGAGACTGCAGTAATTTCAATTCACTTTTTCTATGATAAATAGTATTTCGATACTATATAAATATACTTATGACATTCTTTTTGGATAGAATATATCAAGTTATGTAGACTCTTTTCCGCTACCGAGTGCATTATAAAAGCATTTTTCGATGAGTTCTAAGCTTGCATCCATTTCAATTATTTCAAAATCGAAAGTTTTAGCAAATTCTTCCACCATACTGTCAAATCCCAGTTCATAGTTTAGACCGGTTTTTAATTTTGCTACTTTCTTGTAACCGGCATAGTCGAAAACGTATTTTGCCATTTTGGTATTATCCGGATCATTAGTAATCCCGGCAGATCTGATCATCTCTTTCCAATTAGCTGCCCACATGGGAGTCATGAAGAATGTGCCTACTCCTTTGAAACTTTTTAATTTGTCAAGGTAAGCAGCTCTGCCGCCAAGAACTGCACCAATGCAGTCATCTACAATTTCCCCATTTTCCTCCTTTAGAATGTATATTGGGCAGGAGCATTTGCTCATTTCTTTTTCGACTTTGCCCAAGACATTGCCACATAAACCATAGAACAACAGGACAGCCTGCGAGTATATGCTCATTTGTTCTATTTTTTCGTAAACTGTCCTTCGGAGGTTTTCAGGTACTGCATGTAATGCAAGTTCAAGCATGTGTATTATCACTATAGTGCTATCTGCAGGTGTATCAGCAATGTACTCTTGTACTTTTTCGAGGGGTATGAACTCATAATTATATCCACATTTGTCTAATTTTCCGGCAATGCTTGCACTATTCTCATCATCTATTATGATCAGTTTAGCAATGCTTCCATATTTTTCGATCATGAAGACTATTTCATCCTCGAACATCCTGCAGGCAATGATACTAAGAACGAACATATGAATCACTTTTTAATCCTTGAAGAGTATGGGGTGCTGTATTATATAAAGAGCATCGAATTTTTGGCAGTGTAGAACTGTCACTTTGTATTTTATTTTCAACTAAATCTTTTAAAGAATAGGTCCTGCCAATAAACAGAACATTTGGAGAAATGCATAAATTCAGATGCATCACTATTTAATAAGTGATCGATCCGGTAAAAGATAGGGATATATTGGACATTGCAAGCCTCCGGTTACACAACCAGCAGATAATAGGCACACTGTACCATACTCCAGGTGACTTGGTAAAGCATCTTGTGGCAATGCAGGCACAGGATTATGCCGGTGTCAAATGGTCTGTTGGGTTGAGACTGATCGAATCTACGAAATCGGATTTTGATAAAGCGATTGCTGATAAAACAATTGTGCGTACATGGCTTATGCGTGGCACTTTACACTTAGTTGCAGCTGAAGATATTCATTGGCTGCTTAAGTTAGTAGCTCCGCGTATAATTGCAGGTAGTAGAACAAGGCATCAACGCCTTGATCTGGACTATGAAACCTTTGCACACTCCAAAGATATATTCATTAATGCACTGCAAGGTGGAAAGCAGTTAACAAGAGATCAAATGTATAAATTGCTTGAAAACGAGAATATTTCTACAACAGGGCAACGTGGATATCACATTCTCTGGTGGGCGGCTCTTGAAGGACTTATATGCTTTGGACCGGAAGATGGCAAGCAGCAAACATTCGTGTTGCTTGATGAATGGATACCTAAGAAGATGATCTTAACGCGTGAAGAGGCTCTGGCAGAACTCGTCAGGAGATATTTTATCAGCCGAGGACCGGCTACATTACAGGATTTTGTCTGGTGGTCAGGACTTAAGGTCACAGACGCAAGGATTGGCCTTAAAGCGGCTGCATCGCAACTGGAACAAATAACAATTGGTGATCAGACTTATTGGATGTCTCCAAACGCACCAGAAACATCCAAAATAGTGCAGAGAATGTATCTGTTGCCCGGCTTTGATGAGTATATGCTGGGATATAAAGATAGAAGTGCAGTTCTTGATGGTCAATATTCACGACATATCGTGCCTGGCAACAATGGGATGTTCAGTTCGACAATTGTAAAAGATGGTCATATAGTTGGAACATGGCGACACACTTTCAAAAAGAATCATCTAATAATCAATCCACATCCCTTCATTGAATTCACTGAAGCAGAAAAGAAGTTATTTTCTGCAGCATCCAATGAATATGGTCGGTTTCTTGAAATGAGCGTGTCAATAAATTACGTGAAATGATTACTATTTGGAAATCGTTATTGATGTTTCCTCATTTCTTGCTATCTATGCTTTGATCTCGGTCTTCATTTTTAAATAACAGTCTTCAAATATCTTTTGGTTACCATTATCGAATTCCAATATTTCAAAATCGAATATTTCCGCAAACTCCTTTATAGCGTCATCAAAGTTCTCAGTATATGTAAGGCCCGTGTTGATCTTTGCAACCCGTTTGTATCCGACCATCTCATGGGTCTTTTTCATCATTTTCAGTGCTTTATCTGGATCGCCATGTAACCTGCTGTTTATATCAAGTAGTTCTCTCCAGCCTCTACTATACATGGGTGTAAATAGATACGTACCAGCATCGCTTACACTTTTGAGTATCTTCAGGTAGTTCTCAGTTCCTCCCACAGTGGCTCCTATGCAGTCATCTACAATCCTCTCCTTGTTATCTTTAAGGATATGCACAGGGCATGAGAGCGAATTCGCGGCAAAGTCCGTTTCGATATTTCCAAGTACGTTTCCGCATAGGCCATAGAAAAGTAATATTCCAGAGGAGTAAGGAGCAAGGATTTCTACGGTTTCATATATTTTCTTTTTCAGCTCTTTTGGATTTCTGTGAAGGCCAAGCTCCATCATGTAGATCAGAACAGTATATTTATTGGATTCATCGGAAATTGGGGAAATGTTCCCTAGAGGGAGCGTTGAATAATGGATGTTTGCTTTATCGAGCTTTTCTACGAACTCTCCTATGTTATCATTGTCAGCAACAATGATCTCTTCGATCCCAGTGTCGTTTTCAAGTATCCATATAATCTCATCCTGCATGATCTTACAGGAAATGATAGTCATAGTGGGCATCAAATTCCTCCAATTATATGTTTCTTGTTTGTGTTTACGTTTAGTAAATTGCATATCTAAAAGGTCAATTCTTGCATCCAAGGTCGGATTTTATAATTAAGATTGATCTTTCAAGCGTTTTTCTTCCCTTTATGCTAGCCAATTGCCTAGCACCCAGTAAAGTTTCAACTATTGCTTCCGCACGCATATCGACAGGCTCAGAAAAAATGAACTCTCCTTTTTGCAGACCATTTTTCAAAACCTCTGAAAACCATGCCAGAACATTGTCCATTAACAGCAAATGCTGTTCTTTTACCTTCTCAGGCAGTTCTTCAAAATCAAGTATAAGGGAGCCAATAGGGCAAATATTACGTCCTTCATCAAATTCTCTTAACATAAAATCAAAGAAGTATTGTAGTTCTTCACAGGCTGAACAACCCGATTGAGCCATTTTGGCAATATCCTTAGTAAATTGCTGTCTTATGCTTTCAAATATGGTTGTGACAAGGTCTTCCTTTAGAGGATAATAGTGATGAATGGCAGCATTCTTGATACCAAGTTTTTGAGAAATATCCCTGTAGCTAAACCCATTATAGCCTCTGCATTGCAGAAAAGTCCTTCCGTAACTTAATATCTGTTGATTGGTATTGTTCATCTCTTGCATAACTATGCACTTACTTACTAGTAAGTAAGTAGACGGTTTACATATAAGTACTATTTGCTTTATTGTGGAATTTAGGCTTATCATCTAGAAACAGCAAAGACAAACCCAATTTTTACGAAATATGAACTATATACGAAGTATCTATCTTTTGTTATATGACATATTACAAAAAATAAAAAAGGATGAGTTCTTAGAAACAAATCAAATAACTCTCACTTTGTTTTCTTTACCGGGATCTGTACCTCTGTGAGCAATTCTTCCTCAGGCACTTCCTTTGGATCATTAATATACAGGCTACGAGATTCACCTGCAATTGCAAGCCCATGCTCTGTCATGTACTCAAACAATCGCGAATACCCCACTTCTACGCCATCATAAGGACCCTTATATATCGCAGAAACTACCTGCACAGCAGGCATAGTTCTTTCTTTTATAGCAGAATCATCAACATTCACTCTGCCTGCAAAGGGAAGAGCTGTTTCTATGTCTGCTCCTATTTCTTTGTATTCTTTGTCATGGCAGATGAACATCACTGGTCCTGTGATTTTTGCATTACTGCGCTGGAAAGCTTGTGAACCCACGAATCCAAAAAGTTCACCAGCATGTTTACTTATTGTATCTTCATAAGTTCCGATCTCTCGTCTGCTCAGTACTCTCAATTCAGGTATATCCTTTATCTGCGGTTCACTTACGTTCATTCCAAGCAACTCCATTGCACTGTCTGGTTTGAGCAAGACCTGTTCGATTTTCTCAAGCCAAAGGATATCCGATCTGACTTCAAGGGCTCTGTTTCTCATCATATCTGAGATTATGTCCTTTTTCCCTTCCTCTTCTGCATCCAGCAATGTAGCGATCTCATCCAATCCAAATCCCAGCCAGCAGAGAGTTTTGATCTTTATACCTTTCTCTATTTGTGGGAAAGTATAATGTCTATATCCTGTAAACCGGTCCTTAGCTTCTGGAACAAGCAGACCCTTACGGTCATATAAACGCAAAGCTTTGCATGTCAGATGCGTCATCAGAGAGAACCTGCCAATGGGTATCCTATCGTTTGTCATCTTGCTCAATCCCTAATAGAGTTCAAGATGTGATAAAGGGTCGTTATTTGCCACGGGGCAGACTTTTGATCTTTACTTTTGCCCTCATTACTTTCACTTTTCTAATTGTAATCACCTCTCTTTTCTTTTATATTTCATTTTGTCTCTGGATTTCCTTCATAAGCTCAATAAGTTTCTCTTTGGTGAACATGCCTTTCTTAATAATAGAGGATACGTTCTCATTCAATGAGCTCATATCAGTTGAATCCAGGTCCTTTGCAGTACATATTATAATTGGAATGTCAATGGTTTCAGGTTTAGCCCTCAGTACTTTTACTACATCAAATCCATTTACATCAGGCATCATTAGGTCAAGAATTATTAGATCTGGTTGTTTTTCCAGTGCAACATCTATGGCTTCCTGACCACCGTAAGCTGCAAGAGCATCAATTCCTTCGGCGTTCAGCATCGCAGTTATCAATTCGACTGCATTTTTCTCATCATCCACAACAAGTACTTTAAGAGGAGACTTTACTGTATTTTCCTTGATTCTTTTAAGTGTAGCAAGAAAAGCTTCTTTTTGTATAGGTTTTACAAAATGATCTGCAGCACCCCAAACTATCCCAATTCCCTGTTCTTCCAGCATGGTTGTGATAATCACTGGAATTTTCTTTGTATTATCGTTTTCTTTAAGATTTTTTAGTACATGCCATCCGTTCATTTCCGGCATCATTATATCTAGGGTAATGGCGAAAGGTTTCATTTTCTCTGCCAGTTTAAGAGCTTCTTTTCCATTTTTCGCAGATGCTACACGGTATCCTTCACTTTTCAGAGTTACTTCAAGTAGTTCTCTGGAAGAATCGTCATCCTCTACTACAAGTATGAGTGGCTCATGAACATTTGAAGGAATAGATTCTATCATATGCGGACCAGATTTACTGGATTCTGGTATCTTAACTGTGCTTTTAGTTGATACTTGAGCAGGAAGTGGTTCTATCTCCGTAGTTCTATTTTCGTTTAAGTCCGGTTTCAAAGGCAATTCAAAAATGAAAGTTGAGCCTTTTCTAAGTTCGCTTTCGACCCAGATCCTTCCTTTGTGCATTTCCACGAATCTTTTAACCAGGGAAAGGCCAAGTCCGGTTCCTTCATATTTACGGGTTGTAGTGGAGTCAAGTTGTTTGAAGGGTTGGAACAACTTCTTTTGATCATCTTCGGATATTCCAATACCCGTATCTTTCACACTAAATTGCGCTTTATTTTCTACTATAGTTGCAGAAATAGTGACCTTTCCACCTGCAGGAGTGAACTTAATGGCGTTACTTGCAAGATTGAAAAGTATCTGTTTGAACTTCAATCTATCTGCATATATCTTTTCAAGTTTTTCATCTCTATTCAATTCAAGTTTAAGTCCTTTTTTATCTGCAAGAGGGGATACTAATTGTTTCACTTCATCGATAACAGCATATGCACCAAACAGTTCACAGTTCAACTCCATTTTTCCGGCTTCTATCTTGGAGAGGTCAAGTATGTTGTTTATAAGTGATAACAGATGCTTTCCACTTATGGATATATTACTCATGAATTTCTTTTGTATTTCTTGCATTTCTCCGACACTACCACCTAGCATCAGGTCAGAGAAACCTATTATAGAATTAAGAGGTGTGCGCAGTTCGTGGCTCATGGTTGAGAGGAATTCGCTCTTGGCACGATTTGCCATCTCTGCATTTATCTTGGCTTGGATGAGTTCTTGTTCAGCCTGCTTTCTTTCAGTGATATCGCGGATTATAGATACATAGTTCCATGATCCATTCTTGAGTTTAAATGCAGAAAGAGATACCTCTACAGGGAATTCAGTTCCATTCTTCTTCCTGCTATTTACGGCGAAGACTTGACCAATGGCCTGTTTACTTTCAACTGCAAATCCTGTAAAGCTATTTTTGTATCTCTCTTTATATTCTACCGGAACTATCAAATCGTAGATCTCTTTGCCCAATGCTTCTTCTCTGGCATAACCGAAAATCTTTTTAGCAGCTGGATTCCAGAAAGTTACTACAGATTTATCATCTACCATTATAATTGCATCTTGGGCAGAGTTACTGATCTTAGAGAATTTCTCTTCACTTTCTATCAATCCTTTTTCAGCTTCCTTTAGCTGGCTCATATCCACAAAACTCTCGACCAGATAACTTTTATCAGAAAGTGATACCGGTATAATTGATCTAAAGACAGGGATATCTTTTCCATCTGCATTGATCAACACACCTTCAGATTTAGCAGGAAGCATTTCTGGATAAAGTGTACTGCAATCCTCTTTTTCCCGTGGGCAAAGCAAATTACGACAGATGTTACCCACTATCTTTTCTTTTGGCAGACCAATTATTTCTACAGCTGTCGGATTAACATCAGTGATAATATGTGTCTGTGCATCTATTAAAAGCGTGCCACAAATAACACTTGAAAGCACTGTCTCCATTTTGTGTTGATTTTCCTTTTCAACCTGCTTAAATTTTATTTCGTTTTCTTCAAGTGCTTCAAGCATATAATTAATGTTATCTGAAAGATCCTTTAGTTCATCGTTACCAGTCATTTCTACACGAGATGAAAGCGATCCATTTTCAGTTATAATTGCCAGATTGTTGTTCAGTGAAAAGATCCTGGATATAAATGCCTTATCTACAATTATTTTAAGAATTATCCCACAAATAACTGCTATGCCTATATTTGCAATGATTACATTGTTACTAGCAGATTTGCCTCGAAGATAGATATCCCTAGACATCTCGATGTCTAATAATAATACTGGATTTCCATTTATATCATTCAATACGGTTGTCCCTACAATAGAACTTTCATTAATAGGAACAATGTACACATTACTTTCTCCATCTATAATAGTATCAAGATCAGATGAGGTTTTATTTTCATTGAAAGCTTGTACATTAAGTGATAACTCAGTTGTTTCTTCAAGCTCCTCAATTAGGGCATCATTCAAGTATCTTCCAACTATCAAAGTGCCTTTTACATTTTCACGTTCTGTACTCGGTGTAATGGGGTTAGATGCAACAAGTAGTGGTCCGTTGTGAGTTACAATAATTCCACTAATATGCGTGGGATGGGAATTATTTGAAAAAAGTACTTTATAAGACGAAACATCTTCAAGCACAGTGATCGGAATTTCTTCATATTCAGAATCTTCCAGATTTGTCCCTACAGCATATAATAGCTGACCTGAAGCGTTATAAAATAACATTATGTTTGAGTTGAGGTTAACTAATGTATCAATGTCAAGGTTTTCCTCAGGATAATCTCCGTATTGTCCTTGTACAAAATTATATGTGTCATCCCAATTTCCCCAATCCTTTGCTATAATAGCTAGGTTATTAGTATGAGTACCTAGTGCTGCATCTGCTCTTTCAACGTTCTTTTCAACCTCGTGTTTTTCCAGTTGACCAAAACTATTTCCTACTATTTGTTCATTAGCTAAATATAGAAAAGCAAAGAAAATAGTAAATACAACTACAATGGTCAACAGCATTGCATCGCGTATTTTCATAAATCAGGCACCTTTATTCATGAACGATTGTACAGTTCCTATAAAGCTGGATACATCAATAGGTTTTGAAATATAGCCTATGCAGCCGGCATCAATGAATTTCTCCTCATCCCCTTGCATAGCATGTGCCGTAAGTGCCACAACAGAAATCTGCTTCAGGTTTGGATTCTCCTTTATTCTTTTCAGGATTTCCATACCATCCATTCCAGGAAGCTGAATATCTAATAAAATAAGATCAAAAATGCTCTTATTGAGTGCTTCAAAAGCTTCCAATCCATCAAAAGCCTGTGTTACCTCCATCCCATTTGATTTTAGAAGATAGGCAACTAATTCCATATTCATTAGGTTATCTTCTACTACCAGTATACTTGCCATAGGAACCTCACAATTATAACTTCATACATATAAAATTACATATTTAATAAACATTGCTATGGACATGCCATGTTTATTTAAGCAGATCTCTTCTTTCTATCCTCAAATATTTTGCAATAGTTAAAACTAATTTTAAATATTTATTGAACATCAAATATGTGAAAGTAATTGCTTTTTCATGCTTTCGCAAAACATATACAATAAGAAACACTAATAATAATTGGTGAAAGCTGGAAACGTCAAGGAACTTGCAGTCAGCACACTCAAGAGTTGGAGAAATCACCGCTCTATGACTGATAGTGCAGCTCTGTCATTTTATATACTTCTGAGTTTACCTGCTATTCTACTCTTTTCTGTTTCCATGGGAAGCCTCTTTTTGGGTTCAGGACAGGTTCAGGATAGCATCCTGGAATATATGGGAGGAGTAGTTGATAATAGTGTCATGGGGGGGTTAAAGGCTTTTCTTACAAATATGCCGGAAACTGGTTCTCTTTCTTTAAGTGCATTGACTGGTCTTCTTCTCTTAATATGGAGTGCAGGCAATGTATTCAGGCAGTTTAAAAAATACCTTGACAGGATCTGGAAAGTACCAATGTCCAAAGGGAATTTTGCAAGGAACTTTCTGGAAGATACGTTATTTTCACTGATAACGGTAGTTGTTTTTGGCGGGCTCATCATGGTGAGTACCGTATTGGAAGCCCTGATGCTCACAAGTTCAAGGTTGTTGCACACCTTTCTTCCATTTTCAGGAATTATTCAATATGCTGGAACTGTTACAGCCTTTATAGTCCTTGTGATGCTCTTCGTTTTTATATATCTTGTACTGCCGGATGTTGATGTGACTCTGATGTGTGCAATTGCAGGTTCTACAGTGACTGCTTTTTTGATAACTATAGGGAAATATGCTGTTGTATTCTACATGAAATATAGCGATCTTACTTCTGTCTATGGTATCATTGGCTCTGTGATCGGTCTGTTATTGTGGATATATTACAGTTCCATTGTGATAACCATTGGAGCAGAGTTCACTAAAGTTTATTCCCAATACTTGTCAGATATAAATGTAAATCATACGATGACTTCATAGAGGGGTTATACCAAATAGCTGTCAAATCCAGTTCTCAAAATTCCACTTTTATATCATTTGTATAGGCATAAACTTAAATCATTTTATATGTAACATTAATCTGGAGTGGTTTCATGCCAACAATAGTTCATCTGGATATTCCGGCAGATGATCCGGAAAGAGCAAGCAAGTTCTATTCAAAGCTTTTTGATTGGAACATCGAACTGAATCCTGAATTTGAGTACTATTTGGTCAATACCAAGGGACTGGATGGTGCAGATGGTCCGGGAGGAGGTATTGGAAAGAGGCAGGGAGATCAGAAGATCACAGCTTATGTAGGTGTACCGTCTGTTGACGAATATATCACAAAAGTGGAGGCATTGGGAGGAAAGGCCATTGTTCCAAAGATGGCTGTTCCAGGAATGGGTTACCTTGCAGTTTGTCTGGATACGGAAAATAATACTTTTGGTCTGTGGGAAGATAATCCGGAAGCAAAGTGAACAGTAAGGTTAATACTTCAAGTGAACCCTTTTATATCCCATGTTCTGCAAAAGTGATTCCAATGGTTATCGGGAAGTGCTTCCTGGGATATACATGAAAACAGTTGTCTACGGGGAAAGTACCTTGATGACCGAGTTCAGGTTGAATAAAGGAAGCATCCTGCCTGCACATGAACATATGCATGAGCAGACAGGTTATCTTGTTTCAGGAAAGATGATCTTATCCATAGATAACGACTCTTACGAAGTGGTGCCCGGAGACTCGTGGAATATTCCAGGCGGTGTCCTGCACTGTGCTGAAATCCTTGAAGATTCAGTGGCTATCGAAGTCTTTTCACCCCGCAGGGATGAATATATCCAGTAACTATTACCCAAATCTCTTTTTAGCATGGAGTATGCTCTTTAATTAACAAAGGCATACTGCATGACATCTTCTATGGAATCAACATACTCTACGCGAATTCCTATATTTTCTTCAATATAAGGTTTTGCATCAATGATCTCTGGTATTCTCTCAACAAAGGAAAAGCCACCAATCTTCTTTTCGACATAAGTATATTGCACGAGCTCGCTGTTCTCTCTCGGCAGCAGGAATAGTTGCTTGCCACCATCCTTTGCAGCCTGTGCTTTCTCCAGTACTCCACCAATTGCACCTATGTGACCGTACTGATCGATAGTTCCTGTCAGAGTAACACTATCATTCAATTGCTCGTGATTTATAGCTGATATCATGAGCAATGTCATCAGTGCACCTGCACTGGGTCCGTCAACTTCCGGTATTTCTCCTACAGCAGTTATGCTGAATATGGTATCGCTGGACATAAGATTCACATCTGTCAGATTCTGTGCCACGAAAACTGCTGTGTTGGCTGCATCCTGAAACACTACTCCCATGAGCGGTTTTGTTTCAACAAGCACCCTGCCTTTGCCCGGATTCAATTCCACTGAAATATTCATCAGTGATCCTTCTTCAGTTACTATCTGCCGGATAAAAGGCCCGTCAATAACATTTTCTACTCTCTGGTATACAGCAGGAGCCTGAAGGCTCGCATGTCCTTCATATTCATCTGCAGACATGCCAGCGCTGCTTCCCAATTCGTTCAATTGCTGTCGATAAAAATCGATCTGGGAAGCATATGACTGAAGAGAGACATTATCCTGGCTTATCTGTGCATTCAGATCTTCGTTTTTTTCTTCCAGAGAATTGATACGTTCCTGCAACAGTTGTACCTGATCATCATTTACTGGTTGTTCTACTGCAAGCAGGTAGAGATTTGCACTGATCGATATGATCAAAAGGAAAATTAAAATCCCTTTGCGCATGGTAATGCATACTGTGTTTTCCAGTATATACCCTTTACTTTTGATTGTTAGTATTATGTTTTTCAATAGTTGGACAAATCTCATCATAATGATGACTTCCATATATACTATTTAGGATATATTTTTATAGTTGAATAACGAAGGATGACTTGTTCAGGAGCCATAAGGTGGCAACTGCACAAAAGAAAAAAGAAACATTGAATTGATCGTTGTAATAGTGGTATGATAAAATAAAATCATTTATGAAAAACGAAGAGGTGGAATAAATGATTGCAAAGACAATTAAGTATGGAGTATACGGTTGCATAATTGCTGCAGCAATAGTCTATGCTCAGTTCAATAACAAGTAAAGTGAGATCAGTGGGGGACTCACAATACTTTTTAATTATGACTTCCTTTTCAGCCATTGAATAGTTAAAACAAAGTAAATTATTCATTCAATAGCGCTCTTTTTCACATATAAGGCACGCATACTTTTCTTTTTATATCCTCCATTTCTCTTACAGCTACTTTTACTCCATATAAAGAGGACATTATCTGGCTATTCACAACTGTTTTAACTTCGCCGACAGCAACAAGTTTATTTTCAGTCAGTGCAGCAGCGCTGTTGCCAACTAAAAAAGCATGATCTGGCATGTGAGTATTCATCAGAATGGACATCCCCTTTGCTGCAAGTTTCTGCACCGTTTCCAGAACAAGTATCTGATTCCCAAAATCAAGATGTGCTGTAGGTTCATCCAATAAGAGTAAAGCAGGTTGTTGGGCAAGAGCCCGTGCAATAAGCACAATCTGTCGCTGCCCACCACTAAGGCTGGAAACTGTCCTGTCCGCCAGGTCTTCAACACCCACCATTGAAAGTGCTTCTCTTGCTATATCCATGTCTTTATTATTAGGTGATGAGAACAATGGAATATGGGGTGTTCGCCCCATCACTACAAAATCCAGTACTGTAAATGGAAAAATCACCTCATTTTGTTGAGGTACATATCCTATGCTCCTGGCAATCTCCATTGCTCCAAGAGATGCTGTATCTTCTCCCATTATACGCACCGAACCTGCAGCAGGCTTGAAGATTCCTGCAATACATTTAATTAATGTGGATTTTCCTGCTCCGTTAGGACCAAGGATGCACATAACATCTCCTTTTTTAAGGGAGAAAGATACATTCTCAAAAACAGGTCCATTACCATAGGAATAAGCAAGTGAATCAACTTCCAGCATCAATTCCATCCCATGCGCCCCCTTTTTAAAAGATATGCAAACAATGGAGCCCCCACTAGAGAGGTTATTATTCCCAGAGGAATCTCTGTTAATGTCACGGTTCTTGCAAGATCGTCGACAATTAACATGAAAGATGCACCTATAGCCATACTCATTGGCGTTAATCTATTGTAGTTGGGACCGACTATCATCCTTGAAATATGCGGCACTACAAGTCCGACCCATCCAATAACTCCACTAATGCTAACTGCTGCCGAGGTCACAAGTGTTGCACAGATTATGATTATCAAACGCATATTTTTTACGTTGACTCCCAAAGCTCTGGCTTCTTCATCACCTAGCGACAGGATATTAATGCGCCATCTTAGCAGTAGCAGCACCAGACTCCCAATGAACATGGGAACTATTATCCAGGCAATGTCTTTGTACCTTATATCGACCAGACTTCCCATTAACCAGAAAACAATTGCAGGAAGCTGATCATATGGATCAGCTACATATTTTGCAAGCGATATTAAAGCTGTGAATATGGCTCCTACTATCATTCCTGAAAGAACAAATACCAGAGTACCATTTCCTTTGCTTGCTTTACTCATACTAACAGCAGTAAACATTGCCATAAGTCCAAACCCAAAAGAAGATAACTGTATCACAAGGTGATTTCCACACAATAGTATCCCCAAACATGCACCAAAGCCTGCACCAGACCCCACCCCCAGAATATATGGTGATACCAAGGGATTTCGGAAAACACCCTGGAATGATGCACCTGCTATGGAAAGCGAAGATCCTACCAGTAAAGCTGCGATTATTCTTGGAAATCTCACATTGAATAATACTGTGTGGTCTGTAGACTTTGGAACGGCAGTACCAAACAATAGAGAACTAAAACTTCTAATACTGTCATCCACCACATGAGATGCCGGTACATGATACCTTCCAACAAAAAGGGAAATTACAAGTAACACGATGGGTAATAAATAAATGGCTAAAGTACCATAACGCCTGCTGTCAGGCATAAGTGCACCCCATTATTTTCCTGGGCCAGCCTTGAGATGATGGCCTATGGAATGACCTGTTTGGGCTAGCATCTTCATAATTCATATCGTAGAAGCGCCTGTAGAATTCATTCGCTTCTTTTTTAATATCAATACCCAGTTTTCCGGGATACATTTTATCGGTTATGTAAAGTAGACCCAGTATCCAGCGTGGACTTCCAAAATCCCAGGAAGGTGGTATTTCATAGATCCGTTGTTCCAATACAGCATCTGCTTGAATTCCATTTTGCTGACATAAATAATAGAATTCATTGAAGGGACGGGACAGAAAACCGGAAATGAAAATGGTTTTAGGATTATTTTCATTGATAAACTCAGGCTTTATATTTACGCCAGGCTTGCCTTCTTTCTGGATCAATTTATTGATACTCTCTCCACCGGCAAATGTTACAAGATTATTCTCCATCCTTCCTGCATTAAGTGCAAAAAGGGGAGATCCCATGCAGTAATATACCTTATGTCCTTGGTTATTTTTTGCAATATCCTGGACTATTTCTATACGTTCCCTGATAAAGGATGAAAGCTGTTTTCCTTGTTCTTGTGTACCTGCTTTTTCATATATAAGATGAATGAAATCAAGATAAGAGTATGGCTGTTGTATAAGGTGATGTATCTTCATCAGCGTATCACTGTCCGAAATTTCCTTCCATACTTCCAGCATCTTTCTTTCATCTAGTATTCCCATGCAGGTAAGCACCGCATGTACCATACCAAAGGCCCGGCTTATGCGGTAACCACCCATGAACCCTGACTCACTGAAACTTTCCCTGGCAGTAGATCCTGTAAGTGGAGCAGAATATCCACAGTTGCAGGTATAATTTGTCCAGGGTTTCAACAGCTTGGATCCCATAGGTCCGTAAAACTCTCTTTCTGCTAATAAATTTCCACACCCGGGACAATATGTATGCAGCATTTCTGTACCAGGGGAATTGAACAGATAAACATGAGCGATATGTTCTTTCAAGACCTTGCATAGTTTTTCAGCTTCCCCTACAGAAGGTTCGAGTTCCAGGGGTGCATCCCCGAAGGGAATGAATCTCATAATCTGTACGGGGACTTCAGGAGATATTGCCGAAATAGCCTTTGCAACTTGCAGCACATCATCTTCTTTTCTTCGGGAATACACTACAGAAGTCTCTACATGTACGCCCATATCAAGCAGTCTGGCAATATTGCGGAATACTGGCTCGGAAGAAAAGGCTCCGCAATCTCGGTAACTGGTATTGGAATACCCTTTAATTCCGACATTCACAAAATCCACAAAATTTCCCAGTTCCTGTATAGTATTATCTGTAAAATAACAATTAGTAGAACAACCCACAAGTAGATTATGTTCTTTTGCAAGGACAGCTAATTCCTTAAATAGATAGTAATTAGCAGCAGGTTCATTGAGAGTTGATACAACACCCAGACATTTTTCTTTCAATGCTTTTGACACTACCTGAGAAGGACTGAGTTTAGGCCAACCCAGAGACCTGTTGGATGCCAGCAGTCTTGCTACACATCCCGGACATTCAAAATTGCAACCGGTGCTGAAAACCTGCAGGAATTTTCCATTTGGATAAAAATGAAGCATAGGAACGGTTTCTATAGAAATTGGATAAGCTCCCATGTATCCAATATCAGTGTCTTGAATTATATTTTTTCCATCAATCCGATAAGTTCCACATTTTCCGGAGCTATGCTTACTGATATCACAACCAATTTCACAAATATTACACTTCATTTTTATTCTCCCTTCCTTATTACCACCCAGAATCCAGAATCATCATGTACCGTATGGAAGGCAAGACCGGTATCTCTCCCGGCTTTCTGAATGGTCCGGATATTTTCAGGGCTTAAGCGTTCTTTTGAACTATTTTGCCATTCAGGATCAATGGCAAGCATTTTTTCAGCTATTTGTTCTTTCAGTTCTCTTGTACCGAATCCACCGCCTATCCATGCCTGTCCGTTTGGAGCAAGGATACGGGCAATTTCCCTGAAAGCAATGGGAAGATCTTTCCAGAAAAATACTGATCCACGGCTTACAATAAGATTCGCACAATTATCGTCAAAAGGAAGTAGATGCACATCTGCAAGCACAGGAAAAAGTTTATCGGATACGCCATGACGAATAGCTTTTTCTTTTGATAGGGTACACATTTTTTCTGAAAAATCGATACCATACACCTGCATATCCGTAAGCTCAGCAATTGATATTCCCAGAGATGCGATACCACATCCCATGTCCATACATATTCCTTCTTTTACCCTGCTTTCTTTAATTATGTAGTCTGCAATAACGGGATAAATGGGAGCAAAAATATGCTCCGCAATATAAGGAAATCCCGGGGAATTACTTTTATTCCCATTCATATTTATGCCTCAGTTTCAGGATACAACAACGAGTTGAGTTCCTCTTCAGTGAGATCGTAGTGGAAGAAATCCGAATAGAACTCACTTGTCAGGCTCTCAAGGTCCATATCTGAAAACTGATCAGGATACAGTACTTTTGCAGTCCAGGCAGTTCCCAGGATCAGATGTGCTCCCTGTGGCCTGTCTATCCAGCACATGGGATTCTGAGGTGCAAGATATACTCGCTTGTTTGCTACTGCATCTATATTTGCCCAGAGCGGATCAGAATATACAGAGTTGTAGAACTGAGGATTGGGTGTCAGTATCACTTCAGGGTTCCATGCTATGACATTTTCCATGGAAACTGCTGTCATACCATTTCCTGGGGTAAGGGTGCAGTTTGCAACATTTATACCACCGCAGATGTCTATGACCTGAGAATGCTGCGAACCTGAAGGATCTGTCGCAAGTCCCTTTGGACCTTCTGCATAGTATACATGTACTCTCTGGTCCTCTGGAATGTCCTTTATTGTATTGTTGATCTCAGTAAGGACAGAATCGCGGAAGTCTATAAGTTTATCTGCCTGGTCCTCACAGTCAAGTAAAGTGCCCATAAATTCAATAGTTGGTTCAGATTTTAGTACATAGACTGTGGACCCGGAAACAGCTACCACGGGAATGCTGCCAAAGCTTTCCTGCCTGGGCAGGATCGTATCGTTCAGGTCACCCTGTGTATTATATCCTTCTATTACGATATCAGGGTTTAAACTGATCATGGTTTCGTAGTTTCCGGTCTCTGTACCGTACCAGCCTCCGATCACCGGCAGGTTAAGATATTTGTCGTCCATCAAAGTGTGGTCATAACTATTTACAAAGTTCCATCCTGCAAGCTTGTCAGGCGCAAGCATGTATACAAGAATGGTTGATGGCGGGGATGTGGCTATAACAGAATCGATGTGTTCCGGGACCGTTAACTCTCTGCCTACCATATCGGTTATCTGATTAGTTCCGTTTTGTGTTTCAGTAACGAAACCATATTGCTCCAGTATGGGTTGACCTTTTTCTCCTGTAACGAAATCTATGAACAGCTGTGAATCTTCCTTATGTTGTGTTGATGAAACTACAGCTATTGGATACGTGATCGGTGTGGTTACAGGAACTGAAGTAACGACTTCAATTGAACCGCTCTTTGCAGATGATGCGTCCGTACTGAAAACAAATCCTGCTTCAGCTTCTCCTGTTTCAACATAGACCAGTGCCTGTTTAACATTCTCTGCTAAAATTGTCTTATTTGAAACACTATCCCACAGTCCTGCATTTGTCAGCGCTTCTTTTGCATATTTTCCAGCAGGAACGGAATCAGGGTTTCCAATCGAGATCTTCTCCACTTCGGGATTTGTAAGATCCTGCATGCCTGTAAGTCCGAGTACATTTCCCTTTTGAGTTATCATTACCAGTGAGTTCTTGGCGAAATCCTCTCTGGTATCGTTATATACGAACCCATTGGACGCAAGCTTATCCATCTGGTCCTCAGCTGCTGAAGCAAATACATCAACAGGTGCTCCTCCTTCTATCTGTGTACGAAGTGTACCCGATGCTCCGAAGTTACAAACGACATCTATATCCGGATTCTCTGTCTCGAATTCTTTTTCTATGTTTGTGAATGCCTCAGTAAGACTTGCGGCAGCGGATACAGTTATAGTTTCTTTAGAAGAACTGTCACTCTTCTTCGAAGAGCTGCCACCACTTGAATAATGTGTATAACTAGATGTCGTATTGGTAGTGTTGAGAGAATAAGCAGATGTGGTGTTGTTTGTTGTAGTATTGACGGAATAAATATTAGCATTCTCATTGATTTCGTTGGTACCAATGTCTTCCTGTACACTCATCATTTTACTGTTATTATCATTTTCTGCCACTTGGTCAGAGCCTGATTTGCTTTCATCTACTGAATTGCTATCCACACAGCCACTTAAAAAGACTGCAGCCACCAGCATAATGGCTATGAATACAATTTTGATTTTTTGATTCATATCGTTTCCACCTTTACAGCAGTCTGCATCGAATGGGTTAAGACGACATTCTGCGTCCTACACAACCAGTTGATTTATCACATTCTAAAAGCATAGAATGTTACAACATGGAGCGACAAAAAATCAGAACTTTTATACCCTTTTTCCATTCATTGCAATATCTGTTAGACTTTTACTGTTTTTAGCGTTATGTTTGAACAAACATATTGCTATAAAAAACTATCTTGTTTTTAAGGAGTAGTGCAAAGTATGAAATAAGAGTCATCGTGTGGATTTTTTTGAAGTTTTAGTCTTAGTTACTGGGAAAGCATCTTAAACTTTTACTCCAATATTCGGGTGTGAACATGGACCTAAGAGACATCCTGCTTAAGATAAAAAACAACGAAACAGATATTGATGCTGCTGAATCTTTTATACGTAGCATGGGTTACGTGCCTGTATCCGACATTGCCAAGATCGATACGTGTAGAAGTAATCGTACGGGTATAATGGAAGCTATCCTTGCGGAAGGCAAGGAGCCAGAAGATGTGGTTAGGATAGCGCAAGCACATGTAACTGCATGTGGCAGGGTGCTCATTACACGTCTTAATGAAATTAATGTAAAGCTACTCGAAGATGCCTTTAGCCCCGAAGAGCTGCAATGGGGAAAATATAAGAAAACAGTGGTTGCACATAATGGCACACCTGCACCAAAAACAGGAGGTATGGTCGCGATTATCTCTGCTGGAACTGCTGATATTGCAGTTGCCGAAGAAGCACGTATAGTAGCTTCAGAAATGGGATGTGAGACTATTGCCATCTATGATGTGGGTGTAGCGGGTTTTCACAGACTTGTAGGAGAGATGCTCAAGCTTCAGGAACATAAGCCGGATTCCATTGTAGTGGCTGCTGGCAGGGAAGGCACATTACCTACGGTTGTGTCAGGGCTTGTAGATGTACCGGTCATTGGTTTACCTGTATCTACCGGTTATGGAGCTGGAGCTAAAGGTGAGGCTGCACTGCTTTCTATGCTGCAGTCATGTTCTGTGCTTTCGGTAGTGAACATTGATGCAGGATTCGTTGCAGGTGCTTTTGCTGCAAGGATTGCTAACAATGCTGCTAAGGCGCGTGGTGGAAAAACTGAGGAGATAAAGACATGAGATCAATTATATTTGATGCTTTTTCAGGTGCTTCTGGAGATATGATCCTTGGAACCCTTATTTCTCTGGGAGCAGACAGAGAAAAAGTACGTGAGATCATCGAGTCCTCAGTGGACGTATCAGTAAGGATTGGCGAGGCGAACAAAAGAGGCATTTCTGCGGTAGATGTGCATATAGATGTAGATCATGAAGAACATGAGCGTCATTATCATGAATTGGTTGATATCGTTAAGAATGCAGGTCTGTCTCCAAAGGTCGAACACAGTGCTCTGGCTATTTTTGAGATAATGGCTAAAGCTGAGTCAAAGGTACATGATAAATCTCTTGATGAACTGCATTTTCATGAAGTTGGCCAGAACGATGCTTTAGCTGATGTCATAGGATCCTGTTTTGCTATGCACGAGATAGGTGCTGATGCAATATACTGCCTACCCATTAATGTTGGAGGGGGCAGAGTAAAGGCAGCTCATGGTTCTATGCCTGTACCGGCCCCTGCTACCCTTGAGATCTTACAGCAGACAGGTCTGACCTTCTATGGCTTTGGAAAACGGGAACTTCTCACACCCACTGGGGCTGCTATTCTTGGTCATTTTGCCAAACCGATTGAGAATTTGCCTAGGGGAAAGGTTCTATCTATAGGATATGGTGCAGGAGATGCGGACACCGAGGATCCTAATGTACTGCGCAGCACTCTTATAGATACAGAAGGCGATTTGTCCAGGGATTCCATTGAGGTGTTGGAAACAAATGTGGATGATGTGACTGGAGAAGTGCTGGGTAATCTCTTTGAAAAATTGCTTTCTATCGGTGCCAGGGATGTTGCTATTGTTCCTGCGACTATGAAAAAAGGGCGCACCGGGCATATTATTAAAGTTATCACCAAACCCGAACATAGTGCAAATATTGCACGTGAGATCATGCGGGAAACAGGCACTCTGGGAATTCGTGTGATCCCTACAAAACATCGTTATACAGCCGACAGGCGGATGGATAACGTTAGAATAGTCATACGTGGAAAAGCATATGACATCCCTGTGAAAATCGCTGAAGACGCTAGCGGGGAAATTTTGCATATTTCCGCAGAATACGAAGACTGCAAGAGGGTTGCAAAAGAATGGAATTTGCCGCTCAAGGATATCATAAGAAAAGTGGAAGAGGAAGCCTGGAATATTCATGGGCCTGAAGATATGTTCTGAATATAGCATTATTGATAATTAAAATTATTATCAATTTAAATAATTGTTAATTAAAATAAAAATTAAATATTAGTGCAGCCATTTCAGACCTGCAGATATCACTGATCGAAAAACATCAGGCATCATCATGCAGGTGAATAAGATGCTGACAAGTGCAGATTGTAAACATGTTCCTTTGAGGGACATAGATATTATAAGAGAACGTAGGAGAATAGATCTTAATATGAGTCCGATTTCCTACAACCACTCGATGGATAAGGTCGAAAGGAATGCTATCCGTCTTAAGCGCTCTTTGCAAGAGAAAGAGAAAATCTCTTTTGCAAAACTACGCAATGATATCATCAAGCCCGGAATATGCACATTGTGCGGTGCCTGTGCCTCAACATGTGAATCTATTTCTTTAGATGAAGGAGAACCTAAGCTGACGGGGAAATGTACTGCATGTGGTGTATGCTACAATCAGTGTCCCAGAACAATTACTACAGAAGATGGCTTAATAGGTGCCCTGCGTGAAGCCTATGCAGCCCAGTCCAACCTCAAAGAGATAAAGGGACAGGATGGGGGAGTAGTAACTGCTATGCTTGCATATGGCCTTGAGGAAGGTCTGATCGATTGTGCTGTGGTTACTGCAAGCTCTGAAGAAGAGCCATGGAAACCGGTATCAATTGTGGCAAGAACCTATGATGACCTTCTGCAGTCTTCAGGTAGTATATATAGTCACAGTATGACAATGGATGCCCTGATGAGCGCTATTCGCCAGGGTATGAGCAGTATCGCTTTTGTTGGCCCAAGCTGCAACATAGATGCTGTTTATAAGATGCAAAAAAGCCCCCGTGGTTTCCTGCACATGTTTATGAGGGCAAAGATACTCAAACTGGGTCTATTCTGCATGGACAGTTTTGATTACGGAGGCCTGAAGCAGTTTATTGAGGGCAAGAATATGCGCCTTGGGGACATCGAAGCAATGAAGATCAGAAAAGGTCGCCTCGAGGTTACAACAGCAGCTTCAAAAGAAAGCTTTGATCTTCAGGAACTTGATGCTTTCCGTAGCAGCTCATGCAAATATTGCACTGATATGGCTTCTGAAAATACAGACATCTCTTTTGGAGGTGTCGGAACTCCAGATGGCTGGACATCCGTGCTGACCCGCTCATCCATTGGATATGAGATATTCAATGAAGCTGCAGATTGTGGTTATATCAATGCAAGAGTAATAGAAGAAGAGGAAATGCAAAGGATCCTTAACCTTGCAAAGATGAAGAAAGTACAGATGTATGCTCTGCATCGCAGGCAACAAGGCTGACATTTTTTAGTCAGCCTCTTTGTTTACTTTGATTCTATTTCTGAACTATGTTTTAATTCTGTTTTAATAAGCAACTGGAATCTATTTCAGGAGTAGTTAGTTCCTTGTTTGATTTATAGAAGAAATAGCCCACTATCAAAAATGTTGCCATGGGGGACAGGTATGAGGGAATATGATGTCCAAAACCGTCCATGATCATAAACAGACCAAGGAATAATATAGAATACATTGCTCCGTTCTTTAGATACATATATTTCTGGATCCTATCAATGTTACCTATTGTTAGTTCTCTGACTACAAAGGCTCCAAGTCCGTTCCCGATGATTATCAGTGGCACTGAGAGGGTAAATGCAAAAGCTCCGATAACACCGTCTATAGAGAATGTTGCATCAATAATTTCCAGATAGAATATCTTGCTCAGATCTGACATGTTTTTTTGTACAAGGTCCATTTCGCTTTTTTCTGCATTCTCCTTGAAGCCGTGAGTGATGAAAAAGGCTGTTGAACCGAGTACTGCACTGAAAGCAACAAGGTAGTTAATTTTCAGGCTATACCAGACGATGATAGATAGTATTATTGATACAATTGCAAAGAACCATACACCTTTTTTCATGAAATAAGGCTCTCCACACAACCCGAAATTCTTCTTTTCCAGGAACAGCCAATGAAGGAATAGAAACAGTAGAAACACTCCACCGCCCATTAACAATGCAGGAGCCGCAGTTTCTATTGCTTCTAATACTTTAGGGTCATTACTGAATGTTGCAGTAAGAGCACCAATTGGTCCTAAAGAGGGTGTGCTTGCCCAGACTATAACCCAAGGTAATAGTCCACGGATCACAAAAACCGCAAAAACTAGGCCCCATATAAGAAACCATTTGCGTGCTCTCTCTCCCATTGTAGATAATACCTGTGCATTGATGATGGCATTATCTATACTACTGATGGTTTCAAATAGGCATAAACCACCAATTGTCATGATCATTGATAAAATATCCATGTTTTGTAGATTTACTCTTTATTTATTAAGATATGCCTCTCTTGTTCAGGTTTATGCTGTTTTGATGATAATATTCTGTAATCTTACGACACCTTTAAATACAAATATTGTAATTTAGAATTGCCAATTCACAATTGTGAATTAGCTTGTATGCTGAGATGGCGGAACGGCTACGCAATGGACTGCAGATCCATTTCATCCCGGTTCGAATCCGGGTCTCAGCTTTGGTTTAATCGACCTCTCGCAGTTAATCGAATGATAAATATGGATCTACGCACACAGAAAACATTTGAGGCTCTATTTACCCTTGAGGATATCAGGGAAAGACTCAGGCAGAGGCTTCCCAATACCACAGGTCCGGAAGATGAACGTATTATCCGTGAAGGTGTTAGCAAAGTAAGGACGATATTAGATGATCTTGAAGCCGGTACCGGCACTCCGCAGATTAGGAAAATAGCAGGGACCATTGACATACGGTCCCGTGAGGAGAACTACATCAATATCCAGCCGATACAGGCAGCTGGCAGGCTTACGCCTGAAGCACGCAAGGCACTCATAGCCTATGGAGATGGCTATTCCACATGTGATGCCTGCCGCAAACCTTTCAGGCTGGACAAGATCAGCAGTCCGCCTATTGCTCCATTTCATGAACAACTTGCCAGTTTCCTGAACATGGACGCTGCACGTGTAGTTCCAGGTGCTAGGCGCGGCTTTCAGGCAGTTGCATCCACACTGGTAGGTAAAGGCGATCCGGTGATAGTTTCAGCTCTGGCCCATTACACAGAGTTTTTGGCAGTTGAAGAAGCAGGAGGAATAGTAAGAGAAGTCCCTCTCAACGAGCAAAATCTTGTGACCGCAGATGCCACTGCAGAGAAAATAGAGGCTGTCAGGCGAGAAACAGGCAAACTGCCAGTGTTGGTGATGATGGATCACTTCGATTATCAGTATGCCAACGAGCATGATGTGAAAAGTATAGCAAAAGTTGCTCATCAGTACGACATTCCCTTCCTGTACAACGGGGCATATACCGTAGGCGTTATGCCAGTTGATGGGAAGGAGATTGATGCTGATTTCGTAGTAGGGTCAGGCCATAAAAGCATGGCATCGCCTGCACCATCGGGTGTGCTGGCAACCACCAGTGAATGGGCTCCCAGGATATTCCGGACCACGCAGATGGTGGGCGATATCACTCAGCGCAAGTTCGGTGTAAAGGAGGTTGAGATGCTTGGCTGTACGCTGATGGGTTCGACATTGCTGGGTATGATGGCATCATTCCCTACTGTAAAGGAGAGAGTGAACCACTGGGAAGAAGAAGTAAAAAAATCAAATTACTTCATCGATGGATTGCTCTCCATAGAAGGCAGCAACGTAGCTTCCGAGTACCCACGTAAGCATACGTTGTCCAAGGTTGATACCACGCACAGCTTTGATATGATCGCTCAACGTCATAAACGCAGGGGATTCTTCCTTTCGGATGAACTTTCAGAAAGAGGCATAATAGGGGAATTCGCCGGAGCTACACGTGTATGGAAACTGAACACATACGGACTTTCCTGGGAAAAAGTCCGTTACCTTACAGAAACATTTCAGGATATAGCTGACAAATATGAACTTCAGGTAAAAAGGGGTTAATTATGACAACACAAAATTACAGGTTAGGAACACTTGCACTACATGCCGGACAGAAACCTGATCCGACAACAGGAGCACGTGCTGTACCAATATATCAGACAACATCTTATGTATTCAAGGATAGCGAGCATGCTGCTAACCTTTTCGCTTTAAAGGAGCTTGGCAACATCTACACTCGTATCATGAATCCAACAACGGATGTGTTAGAACAGCGCATTGCAGCCATTGAAGGCGGCACAGGTGCCCTTGCCGTTGCATCCGGTTCAGCAGCTATAACCTATGCCCTGCTGGCTATCACTCAGCCAGGTGACGAGATAGTATCAGGTAATAATCTATACGGAGGGACATACGAACTTCTCAACTACACTTTCCCTAAACTGGGAAGAAAATCTATCTTTGTGGATTCCAGCGATACTGAAGCCTTTAGGCATGCCATAACAGAAAAAACTAGAGCTATCTACATTGAGTCTGTAGGCAATCCCAAGCTGGATATTCCCGATTTCAGGGCAATTGCGGACATTGCCCATGCAGCCGGAGTACCTCTTGTAGTGGACAATACGACTGCTGTTGGACTTGTAAAGCCTATTGAACACGGAGCTGATATTGTTGTACACTCTGCAACAAAGTTCATCGGAGGGCACGGCACCACCATAGGCGGTTCAATAGTGGATTCCGGAAAGTTCGCCTGGAACAACGGTAAATTCCCGGAACTAACGGAACCAGATCCCAGTTATCACGGTCTGAGATATTGGGACACTTTCTCCAACTTCCCAGGACTTGGAAATGTAGCTTTTATATTCAAAGTAAGGCTGCAGCTTCTAAGAGATACAGGTGCGGCAATCTCACCATTTAACTCGTTCCTGTTACTACAGGGGCTTGAAACGCTACATTTAAGGATACAACGACACTCTGAGAATGCTTCAAGGGTGGCTGAGTATCTATCCGGCCATCCGAAGGTATCATGGGTGAACTATCCGGGTTTACCAGATCATCCAAGCCATGAGCTTGCATCCAGATATCTTAAGGGAGGATATGGTGCACTGCTGGGTTTTGGTATAAAGGGTGGTGCAGAAGCAGGAAATAGGTTCATCAATCATCTTAAACTGTTCTCACATCTTGCGAACATAGGTGATTCCAAGAGCCTGGTAATCCAACCGGCTACTACTACTCATCAGCAGCTGACTCCTGAAGAACAGATAGCAACAGGTGTCACACCGGATTATATTCGTCTCTCCATAGGTATCGAGGATATTGAAGACATAATCGAAGACCTTGAGCAGGCTCTTGAAAAGGTGTGATATATGCAAAGATCGGTCGGCATAACAAAAACGGAACACTTAACATTTAATGAGCCATTGATCCTTGAAAGTTGTTCATCCCTTGGTCCGGTTACGATAGCTTATGAGACCTATGGCAGGCTTAACAAGCAAAAGAGTAATGCAATTCTTATTTGCCATGCATTTTCAGGAAATGCTCATGCTGCGGGTTATCATGCTGGTGAAGACCGTCCCGGATGGTGGGATACAGTAATAGGACCTGGAAAGGCATTGGATACAGATGATTATTTTATCATTAGTTCCAACATTCTTGGAGGATGCAACGGGACAACAGGTCCTTCGTCCATTAACCCGAAAACCGGTGGAAAATATGGTCTATCGTTTCCTATCATCACAGTTGGAGACATAGTCAATCTGCAAAAAAGGCTTGTTGACCATTTTGGCATACAACAGCTTCTGGCTGTGGTGGGTGGATCCATGGGTGGCATGCAGGCTTTGCAGTGGTCGGTTTCCTATCCGGAAATGGTACGTAAAGTTGTTGCAATAGCAACAACGGCCAGATCTACTCCCCAGCAGATAGCTTTTAATGAAGTGGGTAGGCAGGCTATCATGGCCGACCCAAAGTGGAACAAAGGAGAATACTCCAACGGCACAATTCCGGAACGCGGCCTGGCACTTGCAAGAATGATCGGGCATATTACCTATCTTTCGGATGCCTCCATGCACAACAAATTTGGCCGCAATCTGCAGAACAAAGAGGTAATAGGATATGATTTCTCAACTGAGTTCCAGGTTCAAAGTTATCTGCATCATCAGGGAGAATCATTTACCAAGCGTTTTGATGCTAATTCTTATCTGTATATCACAAAGGCCATCGATTACTTTGACCTTAGCATCAATGGCTCCTTGTCTGCTGCATTTTCAAAGGCAGGGCCGACCTTTCTGGTGATATCGGTAACTTCTGACTGGCTTTACCCTCCATATCAGTCTGAAGAGATCGTAAGTGCGTTGACTGCCAATGATATTGAGGTCCAGTACTGTGAGATACGTTCGAACTATGGACACGATGCTTTCTTGCTGGAATCAGGCCAGCTGAACTATATGATCAGCCAGTTTCTTGACAGATTGCTGGTGCGTGATGTGATGAAGGACAGCCAGACAATTAGTGAGCACTCTTCTATGAACGATGCTGCCAGGATCATGATAGAAAATGGGGTGAACCATCTGCCTGTCATCGGAGAAGCTGGAAAGCTTGCGGGTATAGTTACTTCGTGGGATATAGCTAAGGCTGTAGCCTGTGGATATCAGAGCCTTGACCAGATCATTTCCCGTCATGTATTTACTGCAACCCCTGAAGAATCGATTGCAAAGGTTGCCAAGCTCATGGAGGAAAAGGCGATTTCAGCTCTTCCTGTAGTTGATGAAAATAATCAGCTCGTGGGGATTGTCTCAAGCGACAGCCTGAGCACATTGCTCGGAAGATGCACGAATCCAAAGAAACACAAATGAAACTAAAAGTGATGTCATGAAAGTCAAATTACCTTCTGGCGAATCCGAAGAGATAGAAATAGAATCTACCCGGCTAGATATTCTGCTGCATCAACTGGGAATTAATCAAAGTTCAGTGATCGTGATAATGAACAATCAGATAATTCCCGAAGATACAACCCTGTGCAATGAGAATGAGCTGCAGATAATCCGGGTTGTTTATGGCGGGTGAAAACACCGTTCTGTGTTCTATTTTTAAGAAAGGAAACTTCATATTGAAAGGTATGTTTATGCATGATTAAATACATTTAAACAATAACAGCTTTATATATAAAAATATTCATAGCTGTATGTATAAGGTGTTTTATGTTAAATGAATCGTTAACTGAATCTTTTTTGAAAGAAGGATTTTCACTTGTCTCTTCACTTTTGTACATAATTGTGGGTGCGTTAGTTGGTTATTACGTGTCTGATAAACAGTGGAAAAATCAAAGATCTGAACAAATGAAAAGTCTTGCTACAGGTTTTTATCATGAAATAACAGAGATTGAGAAAATCATAGATCCTATTATAAAGAAAGAGAATCCAGATTCACACTATAACCCAGGCAAGTTACAGAGTATTATTGGTCCTAAGCAAATTGACTTAGATAAATTCCAATTATACGATCAATTAGGCTTATACTTTCAATTTAGAAAAGAAATTTATATTTTTAATAACCTTATAGTCAAAGATCTTTTAAATTTTTATGATAATTTGCTTTCAGCAGACGAATTTTATAAGATTTATTGTAATTCATTTCCTGGAAAACCAGGAACCACTACTGTATATGATGCTCAGGATAGATTTTTTTTACATTTGCATGAAGCACAAAAGGCAGGGCTAAGCTTGAAAGAAAGTCTTAAATTTTATGTTACATTTGATAACTAAATATCCCTCAGTTCTCCTGAACATTTACTTTTGGATAAAAGGGTATAACCCCCTTTCACACTTCCAGCATCCTTTCTATCGCCTTGCGTGCCCTGTTTGCTACATCTTCGGGTACAGTTATTCTGGGTTGGAGTAATTCCAGTGACTCACAGACTTTAGTTAGATCGGTTCGTTTCATGTTGGTGCATATCGCCTGGGAAGATAATGGATAACATATCTTCTCAGGACATTGTTTTTTCAATCCGTGCAGGATTCCTATCTCTGTGCCTATGATGAATTCTTCTTCCGGTGCTGAACAGACATGTTTGATCATGCCTGATGTGGAAGATACCATATCCGCCATATCGATTACTTCCGGTCTGCATTCGGGATGGACAAGCAATTTTGCATCCGGGTGCGCCCTGCGTGCTTTTAGTACATCTTCAGGTCTGATCCTGTCATGCACAAAGCAATATCCCTGCCAGGGCAGGATCTCTTTGGAAGAGAAACGAGCAACATAACTTGCTAGGTTTTTGTCAGGCAAAAAAATGACCTGTTCTTGATCAAGTGATTCTACGACCTGAATAGCATTTGAGGATGTGCAACATATATCGCTCTCTGCTTTTACTTCTGCAGTGGTGTTCACGTAGCTGACCACAGCAGCATCAGGGAATCTTCTTCTAAGCATGCGCACTTCATCTGCTCTTATCATTGCAGCCATGGGACAGCATGCTTCAATGGAAGGTAAAAGTACGGTTTTTCCGGGGTTCAGGATACAGGCTGTTTCAGCCATGAAATCAACACCGCAAAAAACAATTACATCGCATTCAATTGACTTTGCAGCTCGTGCAAGTTCGAGTGAATCACCTACTATATCAGCTATGTCCTGTACTTCAGGGATCTGGTAATTATGTGCCAGAATCATTGCATTTCGTTTTTGTTTCAATTGTAAGATTCTGTCCTGTAGTTTTTCAGTCATATTCATCAGAGTCACAACCTTTTTGTATTCACAATTGTTAATTCAAGTATATTTCACTATTGTGAACTTTGCTTTTCAATATAGAGTCGTCAATTTAAACTGACATTAATGTACTAGGAACGCCTTAAGCGTGTAACGAGGAGTAATAATGCAGAAACCTCTGAAAAAAATAAAGGAAACAAAACCACTGATACACCATATCACAAACTGGGTTACGATCTATGATTGCGCAAATATCACACGTACCTTCGGTGCTCTGCCTGTAATGGCCCATGCACCTGACGAGTGTGCTGATATGACACGCATCTCATCTGCCCTTGTGATTAACATAGGGACATTAACAAATGAGCTGATCGATGCAATGATCCTTTCTGCGAAAGCTGCAAACGAGAAAAAGATACCTGTAGTTCTCGATGCAGTTGGTGTGGGTGCAACAAGGTTCAGAGATTACATGGCTGCAAAGATCATAGATTCTGTTCATGTTGATATAATCAAAGGCAATTATTCCGAGATCGCAAAACTTGCAGGAGAAAAAGCGCAGACAAAGGGTGTCGAGGCAACTTCCATCAATGCAGACCCTAAACAGATTGCAAAAGAGCTTGCAATAGAGAAATCCTGTACTGTTGTCATGACCGGAAAAGAAGATATTATAAGCGATGGCAAAAAGACATTCGTTGTCAAGAACGGCCATGAACAAATGGGGTCCATTGTTGGAACAGGATGCATGGCTGCTTCAGTGATAGGTTCATTTGCTGCCGTTAATCCTGATCACTGCGATGCTTCAAAAGATGCACTATGCTATTTTGGGATCGCAGGTGAACTTGCAGCTGCGATCTCACGTGGGCCGGGAAGCTTCAAGGTAAACTTATATGATGAAGCATTCAATCTCTCTGATGAGAAAGCAGAAGAAATGATGAATTTAGAAGAATGCTGAATTAATCGAGGAAGACCTATGGTCACTAAAAAGGAACTGCTAATGGAGATCGACTTTTATCTTGTGACTGACTCCGGTCTATCAAAAAAAGGAACGTTGTCCGATGTGCAGGATGCAGTCGTATCCGGGTGTAAAATTGTGCAGTACAGAGAGAAAAAGAAGAGCACAAAAGAGATGATAGCAGAAGCATTGCAGATTAAGGCAATATGCGGTGATGATGCTATATTCCTGGTGAATGACAGAATAGATGTTGCTCTGGCTGTGGATGCAGATGGGGTGCACATTGGGCAGGACGATATGCCAATAGATGTTGCAAGAGAAATCCTTGGCGCAGACAAGATCATAGGTCTTACTGTACATGACATCCATGAAGCTATAGAAGCTGAAAATAATGGTGCCGATTACGTCGGGCTTAGCCCTATATTCGACACAGCCACTAAAAGTGATGCAGGAAAGGGCATTGGCACTGGAAGGATAATGGATGTTAAAAATGCTATCAGTATTCCTATAGTTGCTATCGGTGGAATAAACAAAAAGAACTGCAGGGATGTAATTGAAAATGGTGCTGATAGCCTTGTCGCAATATCCGCAGTGGTATGCAGTGATGATGTGCAACGTGAAACAAAAGAGTTCATTGCTACTATCAGAGAGACTCTTGATCGTATCTCTTGATCGTATCTCTTGATCGTATCTCCTGACACTATCCGATACTAACCACAAAGTTTAAGTCATTGAGTTGTATTCACGATTGTGAAGCAAATGCAGTACTATTGGAGTATGCAAGTAATTTGAAAGAGGAGTGAAATCTTGCTTAGTGAACGGGAATTGCAGCGGTACCAACGTCAGATTATGATGTTCAATGAAGAAGGGCAGGAACGTTTGAAAAGATCCCGTGTATTCATTGCAGGCGGAGGTGGATTAGGTTGCCCCATAGCGCTTTACCTTGCAGTTGCCGGTGTTGGTTGCATTGATATTGCAGACAGAGATGTTGTGGAGCAGACGAATCTGAACCGTCAGGTGCTGCACTGGGAAAAGGACATTGGAAAACCGAAGGTTCTCTCAATCGAAGAAAAACTAAGAGACATAAACCCTGATATCAATGTAATTGCCAGGCATGTGACCATCACTGAAGATAACGTCTTGGAACTTGTCAAGGACGCTGACATCATTGTGGATGCATTGGATAATTTCTCTGCAAGGTATCTACTCAATAATGCAGCTCTGCAGACCAGTATTCCTCTCGTGCACGGAGGTATCAGGGGTTTTGATGGTCAGGTAATGACTGTCATTCCAGGTAAAACTGCTTGTTTAAACTGTGTTTTTCCACATACGCCTCCTGAAGAGGTGTTTCCTGTCATCGGTGTGACCCCTGGTATAATTGGGATGCTTCAGGCAAACGAAGTGCTCAAATGTCTTCTCAGAATCGGAGAACCTCTGGAAGGCCGGTTACTCGTGTGGGACGGGCTCAATAGCAGAATGGATACTTTTGCAGTCAAGCGCAGGGATAACTGTGAAGCTTGCGGGGATCCGACAGACAATTCATCTACAGATCCTGATTGACTTCTTCTTCTTCTTTTATATGGTAATTTATCAATTCACAAGAGTTCCAGTGGAAATAAAGGGGTATTATATTTTTAATGCTTATAAAAACATACTTTTTATTGCTAAATGCCAACTCTCATAATTCTATGTTATATTTGATTTGCAGTGGTATTTGGAATAAGCATACTTTTTGTAGTTGCTCTTTCTGATTCTTCTGTTATTCATATTTACAGTTAGCAATGGTCTGAACCTACCAATTTGGTAGAAATTGGTAGGTTTTGGTAGTTCATTCTTCAGGAAACCCGTGGTTTACATAAAAATTCCGTTTCTCTGTATTCTCTCCATATCCAAAACTATATCTTCAGTAAAATCATCAAGTCTTAGCGGAGCCATCAAGATGCGCATAGGGGTTTATATTTGTCATTGCGGGCTGAACATCGCGCACGTAATCAATGTGCATAGCCTGCAGGAGAAGGTCAGCAAGCTAAAAAATGTGGTGCTTGTGAAAGACCTGCAATTTATGTGCTCGGATTCCGGTCAGGATTCCATAGTTGAAGATATAAAAGAACACGATCTAAATCATATTCTAGTGGCGGCATGCTCTCCAAAGCTGCATGAACCCACTTTCAGAAGAGTGCTGCAAAAGGCCGGGCTTAACCCGTATATGATGGAAATGGTGAATATAAGGGAACAATGTTCCTGGGTTCACATGGAAGAGCCACAGCTCGCCACTCAGAAAGCCTTCGATCTCATACGCATGGGTATCGCACGTTTGAAATTACTGGACCCGCTACAGATCAAGAAAGTGCCTGCAAACAAGGATGTAATGATCATAGGAGCTGGTGTTGCAGGTATAGAAGCTGCTCTTACCCTTGCTGACAGTGGTTATCATGTGCACGTTATAGAAAAGGAGCCAACTATCGGCGGAAAGATGGCATTGCTTAATGAGGTATTTCCCACCAACGACTGCTCCATATGCGTATTAGCGCCCAAAATGACCGATGTGCAGCAGCATCCGTCTATAAACCTCATGACCATGTCTGAGGTTTCTGAGGTTCGGGGATTTGCAGGCAATTTTGAGGTAACAGTAAAAACAAAGCCCAGATATGTAAAAGAAGATCTCTGCAAGGGCTGTGTGGACGAATGTTCAAGAGTATGTCCTGTAGAAATCGCCAACCGTTTTGATATGGGTATGGGAAAAACTAAGGCAATAAACATGCCAATACCCCAGGCTGTGCCCCAGGTAGCTTACATAGATAATGATTATTGTGTGGGCTGTGGCCTGTGCCTGCAGGCTTGCCCTGCAGATGCCATTGATTATAACATGAAGGAAAAGGCATCTTCCTTCAAAGTAGGTGCCATTATCCTTGCCAACGGCTACAAGCTATTTGATGCGACACGCAAGGAAGAATACGGCTATGGTGTCTATCCTGATGTCATAACTAACATGGAACTGGAACGCCTGCTCAATGCATCCGGACCCACAAGAGGAAAAGTGCTTGTGCCTTCCACCAGAGAAGTACCTCGAAAAGTGGCTTTCATCCAGTGTGTAGGTTCAAGGGACGAAACTGTCGGTAACCCATATTGTTCACGGATATGTTGCATGTCCGCTATGAAGAATGCCCAGTTACTAAAAGAAAGGTATCATGATATTGAGATCGTTATCCATTATATCGATATACGGGCTGCAGGCGAGATGTATGAGGAATATTATATCCGTTCCCAATCAATGGGCATCGATTTCATCCGGGGAAAAGTAGCTGAGGTGCAAAGGGATATCAATGGAAAGCTGTTCCTGAGGTTCGAGGATACATTAAGTTCTGAGGTATGTGAAGAACAATATGATCTTGTTGTACTTTCCACAGGTATGGAAGCCCCCGATGATGCAGATAAAACCGCCAGGGTCCTAAATATTTCCCGTCGTGCGGACCGTTTCTTTGCTATTGCCCATCCAAAGATGAGACCCGTGGATTCCCATGTGAAAGGAATATATATAGCAGGCTGTGCTTCCGGTCCAAAGGAGATACAAGCCGCCATCGCTCAGGGAATAGCAGCTTCAGCCAAAACCATGCAATTACTCTCCAGAGGTGAACTGGAAACTGATCCCCAGAGCGCTCATATTGATGAGGAGAAGTGCATTGGGTGCCAGATATGTCAGGATGTGTGCCAGTTCGGGAAAATAAAGATCTACAATGGAAAGGCAACGGTGGATGAGGTTTCATGTCACGGATGCGGTGCATGCAGTGCATCCTGTCCAACAAATGCCATCTGGATGCGTAACAGCACTGATGAACAGATACTCGCCCAGGTGCGTGCAGCCACAGAAGTGAAATCGGAATTCCCCCTCATTGTGGCATTCCTCTGCAACTGGTGCAGCTATACATGCGCTGATCTTGCAGGTGTTTCAAGGATACAGTATCCCACCAACATAAGAGCTATCAGGGTCATGTGCGCAGGACGTGTGGATCCGGAGTTCGTGCTTGAGGCTCTCAAAGGTGGAGCCGATGGTGTGCTGGTAGCAGGGTGCAGGCTTGGTGAATGTCACTACATATTTGCCAACTACAATGCAAAAAAGAGGATGGAATTGCTTCAGGGAGTGCTTGAGGACATTGGCATCAACCCCCATCGTCTGAAAGTGGAATGGATATCAGCAGCCGAGGGTGAAAGGTTTGCTAAATCCATTGAGGCTTTCGTGGATGAGCTTAAGGAGATGGGGCCCATAGGTTCAGAACTGCTGGAGGAGAAAAATGACAGATGAGGGTAATGGCAAGTCCATGTCCATGGAAAAGGAAATGGATGTTGATGGCACTCATTTTATCTATCGGCAGGTAAGTGATCGATCCAGAAAGATACTGGACTATGATTACAAGCGATGTATTGGCTGTGGTATCTGCGTAGGTCTTTGTCCCACAAAGGCTTTGGAACTTGGCCCGATGAAAGAGATTGCCACAGGGCTGGATGTGCCTCCCGTAATTATGGAACTTGATAAATGCACTTTCTGTTCCATGTGTGTCCAGTTCTGTCCCATGCATGCATATTCTATGACTGAGGAGGGAAATTTCCCCACAGATGAGGCTTTTCCTCAATACGATTCTTTCGTGAGGACGAACGAAAAGTGTCTGCCGTGTACCTTATGTGAGGCAGCATGTCCTGAAGATGCTATCAAGCTTGAACTGGATATGCCTACTAAAGCAGAGGTATCTCCTTTTAAGGAAGGCATGGAAGGACAAATTGAAGTTGACACTGAAAAATGTAACATGTGTGGTCTATGTGCCCGGTTCTGCGATGCATTCCTGCTTATAGACAGAGAAAAGACTCCCACAGATGTCTGGCCTTTTGAGCAGTTGCTGGTAGATGAGGATAAATGTGATTACTGTACTCTATGTCAGGATATTTGTCCTGAGGATGCTATTCGTGTGGTAGGCGAGAAAAGAGGGGAAGCTCCTCGTGTTGCTGGCAGGGTACTGATAGATGATAAAAAATGCACTCTTTGTACCTGGTGCAAGATAGTATGTCCTTATAGTGCAATGGATATTAAGAAACCCTTTGAGGGCAAGATCACGCTCATAGCTCCTAATGTGAGCAAATGTGATCCGCAGGGTTGTCATGGTTGCTTTAATGTCTGTCCATCCCACTTGTGGTATGTGTCTAAAGACGGTAAGATTGCCATGCAAGAAAAAATGTGTACCTATTGCGGTGCCTGTGTGAATGCCTGCCCGAAAGATGTGATGCATGTAGAAAGACACTTAGTGCACCACACGGAGATCGTTAATAGTCCCTGGGCTAATCAGTGGAAAGATGCCATTGATTCCATGATCACAGGAAAACGTCTCCATCCGGATGTATCCCGTACACTTGAAGTAGAACCTGAGCCACCTAGAGAACATGTGGATATAGAACCTCCTATAATAGACGGTAACCTTCTGGAACTTGCAAAAGCACGGCTTGAAAAGGTTGCGCCTGCTTTTAGAATCGCTCCTATTAGAAGAATGGTGGAAAAGTCCGAAGAGGTTGAATCTGTGCGGAATCAAATAAGGGAACAGATACTTAAGAACAATAATAGGGAACAATAATTAATACTTGCCTTACTATACGGTCAGAAAGTTGTAGACAAGATCACATTCCTGAAGGGGATTATTTCTCATGGCTGATAACATAGCTGATAAATTAGATTACAGAGCTCTTGGTTTGAAATGCGGACTTGAGATCCACCAGCAGCTGGACTCAAAGCAAAAATTATTCTGCAGATGCCCCACGATCATACGGGATATAAAAGAATCAACTTCTGAGTTTTTCAGATTCCTGCGACCCACAGCCAGTGAGATGGGAGAGACTGACAGGGCTGCCCTGGAACAGTCTAAGCTTAACCGCAAATACTGTTACAAAGCCTATGATTCCACATGCCTTGTGGAAAATGATGATGAGCCGCCTACTGAGGTCAATCCGGAAGCCCTTGACATAGCCCTTGTGATTACGAAACTATTACACATGGAGCCTGTCGATCAGATGCATGTAATGCGTAAGATAGTAGTTGATGGTTCCAATACTAGTGGTTTTCAGCGTACTGCTTTCCTTGCAAAAGGTGGTTATCTGGAAACTTCCCAAGGACATGTGGGTGTGGATGTGCTGTGTCTGGAAGAAGAAGCTTGCCAGAAAATAGAGGATAAGGGAGATGTGGTGATATATTCCCTGGACAGGCTGGGTATCCCTCTTGTGGAAATAGGCACTGCACCGGATATTATATCTCCTGCACATGCGAAGGAAACAGCACAGCAGATAGGCATGCTGCTGCGTTCTACGGGCAAGGTTAAACGTGGTCTTGGTACTATCCGTCAGGATGTTAATATTTCAATAGCAAAAGGTGCCAGAGTTGAACTAAAAGGTGTTCAGGCTCTGGATATCCTTGAGCTGCTTGTGGAAAGGGAAGTAGAGCGTCAGGTAAATCTGCTTGATATAAGGGACGCACTGCTCTCAAAAAATGCATCAGTACATGATGTTATATTTGATGTGACAAACGTCTTTGAAAAGACCACATCCAAGGTTATACAGAAATCCTTGAAGAAAGGCAAGGTGCTTGCTATATTGCTTCCAGGGTTTGCAGGATTCGTTGGCAGGGAAGTGCAGCCTGGCAGAAGGCTTGGTACAGAATTCTCTGACCGTGCCAAAACATCAGGAGTAGGCGGTATATTCCATACTGATGAGCTTCCAAACTATGGAATTACTAAGGAAGAGGTTCTTGAGCTGCGTAAGGCTGTGGGTGCAAAGGAAGGCGACGCAGTCATAATGGTGGCAGATGTCGAGAAGCGTGCCAGGGGTGCTATGGAAAGTGTCATAAAAAGAGCAAAAGAAGCTCTTACTGGCGTCCCTGAAGAGACACGCAAAGCACTTCCTGACGGGAACAGCTCTTACCTGCGGCCGCTTCCGGGGGCAGCAAGGATGTATCCTGAAACTGATGTACCCCAGGCAGATATTTCAAAGGAGCATTTTGATAAAATTCTAATACCCGAACTGCTTACAGAGAAATCAAAGAGGTTTACTGCAGAACTTAACTTAAGCAGTGAGCTTGCGGACATGATCGTATATTCACAGTATCTTCCTCTTTTTGAGGAACTGGTTGCATGTTTCCATGATGGGAAACTCGTAACACCGACACTTGTCTCCAGAATTCTTACGGGTATGCTTCCGGAACTTAAACGTGATGGAGTGGACATTGACAAACTTTGTGATGATCATTTCAGGCAAGTGTTCTCTTTGGTTGAACAAGGTGCATTTTCCAGAGAAGGTATTGACCCGGTTCTTAGGATACTTGCTCAGAAGCCACAAATATCTGCAGAGAAGGCTGCTGCTGAAGCAGGGCTTTCAGGCAGTGATACTGCTGAGATAGAGAAATTTATTGAGGCTATGATCAGCGAAAGGCAGGAATTTGTTAAGCAAAAAGGTCCTGGATCCGTGGGTCCGCTTATGGGTGTGGTGATGGCTGAGTTCAGGGGTAAGGTCGATGGAAAGATATTAAGTGAACTCCTGATACAAAAGATCAACCAATTCCTGAATAGCTGAACTGATTATTGATTAATGGGAAATATATTTTTCAGTATATCGGTTGATTTCCCATATTTTTCTATCTTCTTTTTTTTGATGATTGCCTGAAGGCTACTCTGACTGTGTTGATGCAGGCAGAAGTGCTGTTGCAGGAATGGGCGGTGGGGGGTTGAAGGTGATTTACAGCATTTTAGAGACGTTACATATCTTAGAAATCAGGCATTAGTAGATAAAAAGTTTGAGGAGAAGATTAAGACGAGGCAACCTATTGAAAGATCAAATAGACACATCAAAGGTAGGGTAACCTTTGATGTGAGAAAAATACAGAAGAATAGCAGGGAACTCTATTCAATAGTAAGATTTGTGGCATACCAGTTTATGATACTGACAAATTTACAAAATAAGATTGAGAAGATTAACTTAAACAGATATTTCTAAGAAAATGTTCATCAAATTAGAATGGAGGAAAAGAGGAGCTAATTTGATAATCTCAGTATGTTTAAAATAATCAATGAAATATAATCTGGCAACTCATTCGTATATATAACAGATATCGTAGTGCCGAAAGGTATATATAAAGTTACACATAACACTTATTTTAGGTAATTAAAAGGTACAATACATCTTAATTTAAGGAGAAAGCAGTGGGGCAATGATATCTCCTTTTAATCGGTGGTAACTGTAATATGATGTATTGATTATTCTTGGCACCAATAATATTATAGAGGGAGTGGAAATGACAAAAATAATCAGAAATAGCGCAGCTTTTATCATAGTGGATGCACAGAACTTCGTTCTTCATGAAAAAGGGCTTGCTGCGCAGTGGGGAGCCTGGAAATTCGCCCGGGAAAAAGGGATAGTGAAGAGTACGGTAAAAGCCATAGAAAGGTTTCGGGCAGAGAAAATACCCATAATCTTCGTTATAATGGAGCTGCGGCCGCAGATATCACAGGCTCTGAATGCGAATCTTCCAGATATAGATTTCTGGAAACCGATCAAAGGACTGGATTTTACGAAAATAACCCGTGAAGAAGGAGAATTCCAGGGTAGGGTTATCGATGAGTTCATACCTCATCCTGAAGATATCATAGTTGCAAAACACCACACTATGAGTGGTTTTCATGGCACGGACCTTGACAAAATACTCAGGTCTCTACACTATGATACTCTGCTTTTCGGAGGTGCCATTACGAACCTCTGTGTTGAAGGCACGGTGAGGGGAGCTTTTGACAGAGGATATAACTGTGTTGTGCTGAGCGACTGTGTGACTTCGATCAGTGAAGAAGCCCAGAGTTTTGCTACAGAGTTTGTTTTTCCAAAATTTGGCAGGGTCTGCACTTCTGAGGAACTTGAGATAATGTGAAAAAACATACTCTTAGAAGTAAAAACCAGCGAGTTGAGTATGCATTTTTAAGGGAGTATAGTATGACTCTTGTGTTTCGGGATTGACGGCTGAGTAATGAGGAGAGTGAATCATCAATGACAGAAGAAAATGAATCTAACAAAAAAGTTGTTGGGGGGATTAATTATTGTCGATAAGTAAATATTCAATTTTATTTATCTTTTTGACCTTACTTATATTATTGTCACCCTTAGCTTCTGGTAATAATACAGAATTACTTATTGATAAGGGTATCTCTATATCAGAGCAAATACAAAAAGGACGAGAGTTTTCGATTTTTATAACTATAAGTAATCCATATGACGCTATTATTACAGGAAATTTAAGTTTAATTGTTCCTGCTTATTTCGAAATACAAAGTTCTCCTACCATTCCAATTAATTTGGGACCGCATAGCAGTCAAACATATAGTTTTATTGCACGTCCTACTCTAATTAGGAATAATCTTTTATCTGTTGATTTTTTTAAAACATTTGCAGTTGGTGCATCACCGGGAAAACACAAATTGTATTTTAACATAAATTATGGATATAATGGGACCATTCAAAGCGATACTTATCCTTTTGAGATATTAGTTGTTTCTTCATATTTGTCACTACTTCCAGCTTGTATCATTGGAGGCCTGTTAGGAAGTATTTTAAAAATATTGACAAAAGAAAATGATTTGAAAAAACTAATTAGCAGCGGTATATCAGGATGGAGGCCATTGTTATGGGGATTTATTGGTGCAGTTTTAGCCATTTTAATTCAACCCTTCGGCGAAATTTATAATTTCCAGGGAGCGATATTATTAGGTACTACTATTGGTTATTTGGGGAGCAGTGTTATTGAGGATATTTTGAAAAGGTAAAGAGTCGGTTCTGTAGATAGCCTAATAGATAGTATATATTCCAAAAAAATCCCATCTTATATGAGAGATTATGAAGGTGCGGCAGGTCGGATGTATCTGTATTTGTGATGATATCGGCCACAAAAGGTATTAAAAATCTCTTTTTTCATTTTCTCTGTTGATTCTATTGAGGGATGTGGCAGAAAGGTATATATACTGGTATCATTCGGATGTTACATTACATCGCAATACTTATAGCCTATTCACTTCATGTATACCCAGGTTCTTACGATGAATGCAGTATTAGGATTAGAAGATGGAACAGTTATACAAGGCACCGGGTTCGGTGCTGAAGGCATAGTTTCTGGAGAACTGGTTTTTACTACTCAATATACAGGTTATGAGGAGGCACTTTCTGACCCTTCGTATAAAGGGCAGATCTTGATGTTCACTTATCCACTTATCGGTAATTACGGTGTTAGTAACAATTGTTTTGAATCTGACGGAGTTAAGGCAGAAGGTCTTGTGGTGAGGGAATCCTGCCCGGAGCCTTCTCATTATAAATCTAAACGTACAATTTTCCAGCTTATGGAGGATGAGGGTAAGCCCGGCATAGCTGGAGTGGACACGCGTATGCTTACAATAAAGACGCGTGAATATGGTACACTGCGTGCAGCTCTGATAAATGGCAGTGATGATGGGGAAGAAGCTGTGAGGCTTGCAAGGAAACAGCCCCACATATCTGAATTGGACTACATATCAATGGTAACCTGCAAGACTCCTTACAGGCTGGAAAGTCCCCTGAGAGATCCTTACAATCCAAAACATGTTGTGCTAATGGATATGGGTATGAAGCGCAGCATCACCACCAGTCTGCTCAAGAGGGGCATTGACATTACTGTGGTGCCTGCAAATGCAAGTACCTCAATGATAGAATCATACGAACCTGACATGCTTTTCCTCTCCAATGGTCCAGGGGACCCTCAGCAGGCAAAGAATGCGGTAGAGGCGGTAAAGAAGTTTGCCGGAACAATGCCCATTGTGGGAATATGCCTGGGACATCAGATCTTATCCCTGGCTCTGGGTGCTGAGACCTACAAGCTGAAGTTCGGACACAGGGGAGCAAATCAGCCGGTCAAGGATTTCGAGACAGGTATAGTACACATAACTTCTCAGAACCATGGGTTTGCGGTGAATGGTGATTCATTTGAGTCCGAAGATGTGGTCGTTACTCAGGTCAATGCCAATGATAAAACTGTGGAAGGTATAGCTCACAAGTATCTTGACATGTTCAGCGTGCAGTATCATCCAGATGCACATCCGGGTCCCATGGATACAGAAACGATATTCTTCGGTAAAGTGCTCAAGCTCCTGGAAGGTGAGCAATAATGCCAAAGAGGACAGATATTAAGAAAGTGTTGCTTATAGGCTCAGGTCCTATCACCATCGGACAGGCAGCAGAATTTGACTTTTCAGGTAGCCAGGCATGCAGGTCCCTCAAGGAAGAGGGGCTGCAGGTGGTGCTTGTCAACTCCAATCCGGCTACTATTATGACAGATCCTGAGATGGCAGATGCAGTCTATATAGAGCCTCTTGATCCCAAGACCGTAGCAAAGATCATTGAAAAGGAAAGGCCTGATGGTATTATTGCAGGTATAGGCGGCCAGACCGGTCTTAACATTACCAGTGAGCTTGCTGAGATGGGAGTCTTTGAAAAGTTTGGAGTAAAACTTTTGGGTACACCTCTTCAGGCCATTAAAAATACCGAGGATCGTGAACTCTTTAAGGAAACAATGGAGAGCATCGGAGAAAAAGTACCTCGCAGCAAGGCAGTGTCCACACTTGCAGAAGCAGAAGGGCTCATTGATGAGCTAGGTTTGCCTCTAATTATAAGGCCAGCTTACACGCTGGGAGGTGCCGGAGGCGGTATAGCCCATTCCCGCGATGAACTATTGGAAATCACTGAAAGGGGACTTCGTCGCAGCCGTATCAGCCAAGTGCTTATAGAGGAAAGTGTGCTGGGCTGGAAGGAATTTGAGTACGAGGTCATGAGGGATGCCAACGATACTTGTATCGTAATATGTAACATGGAGAACCTCGATCCAATGGGTATACACACCGGAGAATCCATTGTAGTCACACCTTCTCAGACACTTAACGATGAAGACCATCAGATGCTCAGGACAGCAGCCATTAAGATCATCCGTGCATTGGGAATTGAAGGTGGCTGTAACATACAGTTCGCTGTGAAGGATGGGGAATATAGAATAGTAGAGGTCAATCCTCGTGTATCCCGTTCATCTGCTCTTGCATCCAAGGCAACAGGCTACCCAATAGCAAGGGTCACTGCAAAGATAGCTATAGGCATGGCGCTGGATGAGATCCTCAACGATGTTACCAAGAAAACCCCTGCATCCTTTGAACCCACCATTGACTACATTGTGACAAAGATCCCACGCTGGCCATTCGATAAGTTTGTGACAGCAGATAAAACTTTGACCACTGCCATGAAGAGTACCGGAGAGGTAATGGCCATCGGCAGGACCATTGAAGAGTCATTGCTCAAAGCTATAAGGTCACTGGATATTGACATGTGTCTTGGTAAAGGTGACTGGAATGATAATGAGATCCCGGCACTTCTGAAGACTCCCACAAGCGAAAGGCTCTTTGTTATATACAAAGCTCTTGCCACAGTTTTCTCAGTGGAAGAGGTTACAGAACTTACAGCTATTGATCCTTTCTTCCTCAGGAAGATCAGAAACATCATTGAGATGGAAAATGCTCTTAAGGAAGCTGCTTCTAAGGGCGATCTGTCCATAGACCTTCTCAGGAAAAGCAAGCGTATGGGCTTCATTGACGAGCGCATTGGCGAGCTTACCGACAAGACCCGGGTAGAGATCAATGATCTAAGGCGTAATGCAGGTATCGTTGCCACTTATAAGATGGTAGACACCTGTGCTGCAGAGTTCGCGGCTGCAACTCCTTATTATTACTCATGCTACGAGCAGATGTGCGAGACAAATCCCTCTGACAAGAAGAAGGTCCTTATCCTGGGTGCAGGTCCCATCAGGATCGGTCAGGGTATCGAATTCGACTACTGTACAGTACATGCTGTGACAGCCATCAGGGAAGAAGGCATAGAAGCTCATATCATAAACAACAACCCTGAAACTGTATCTACTGACTATGATACTTCTGACAAGCTCTTCTTTGAGCCTCTGACCCTTGAGGATGTTATGAACGTCATCGAGAGGGAGAAGCCTGATGGAGTGCTGGTGCAGTTTGGCGGCCAGACCTCTGTGAATCTCGCAATACCCCTGGAAAAAGAGCTCAAGAGGCGCACTGATATCCCAACCGTTATCATGGGCACTTCCCCTGCAGACATGGATGTTGCAGAGGATAGGGAAAAATTCAACTTAATGATGAAGAAGCTGGGGATCAACCAGCCGGAAGCGGGTTATGCAACTTCTCAGAAAGGGGCGTTTGAGGTTGCTGCACGTATTGGATATCCTGTACTTGTCAGGCCTTCATACGTATTGGGCGGCAGGGCTATGGAGATAGTGTACGACCAGAACGATCTTGAAAGGTACATGCGCGAGGCTGTCAGGGTATCTCCGCAACATCCGATCCTCATTGATGATTTCCTGGAGAGCGCTTTAGAGATCGATGTTGATGCTGTATGTGATGGCAAGGATGTGCTCATAGGTGCTATTATGGAGCACATTGAGGAAGCAGGTGTGCATTCCGGTGACTCTGCCTGTGTGATCCCGCCTCAGTCATTTGATGAGGAAACCCTGGAAACTGTCAGGGACTACACACGTAAGATCGCACTGGCATTGAACGTGAAGGGATTGCTCAACATCCAGATGGCAAAACAGAACGGTACTGTTTATGTCCTGGAAGCAAATCCTCGCTCAAGCAGGACTGTGCCCTTTGTTTCTAAGGCAGTGGGACTTCCGCTTGCGAAGATAGCTGCAAAGGTTATTATGGGTCATTCCTTGAAAGACATGGGTTATTCACTTGATAAGGAACCCCAGGTGAACCATGTATCTGTTAAGGAAGTACTGTTGCCTTTCGACAAGCTGCCGGGTGCAGATCCGGTGCTGGGTCCTGAGATGAAGAGTACCGGTGAGGTCATGGGCATAGACTATGACTACGGCCGTGCTTTCTTCAAGGCGCAGCTTAGCGCAGATAACCTATTGCCTCTTAGTGGAAAGGTTTTCATGTCCATCCGGGGGGCTGATAGGGTGCAGCTTGTGGAAGTTGCCCGTAAGCTGAAAAATGCCGGAATTGAGCTCATAGGCACTGACGGTACTGCGGAGTACCTTGCAGAGCATGGAATTAAGATGGATATCATCAAGAAGGTGCGTGAGGGAAGCCCCAATGTCATCGATATGATGCGCAGAAACGAGGTGTCCCTTGTAATCAATACGCCTATCAACAAACAGGCTCGTAAGGATGGTTACAGGATTCGCAGGGCTGCCGTGGACTTCAAGATACCGTACATCACCACCATCCAGGCAGCAATTGCTGCGGCCAGAGCCATTGAATCTATGAAAGCCGGTGAGATCATCACCAAGTCCATCAACGAATACCACAAGGATATCCTTAATTAAGGATACCCTTTTTTACTTTTCTTGTCTTATATTTCGAGTATATTCTGAGGAAGGATATCATGTCAAAGAAAGTAGTGCTCGCTTATTCAGGGGGATTGGATACATCCGTATGCATCCCCATACTCAAGGAAGAATACGGTTACGATAAGGTCATCACAGTGTCCGTGGATGTTGGACAGCCAAAAAATGAAGTTCAAGAGGCTGAACAAAAGGCAAAGAAGATAAGTGACGGACATTACACCATTGATGCTAAAGCGGAATTTGTGAAGGATTACATTTTCCCTCTTATCAAAGCCAATGGTGACTATGAGGGTTATGTGATGGGTACTTCCGTAGCCCGTCCGCTCATTGCACGTAAAGTCGTGGAAGTTGCGGAGAAAGAAGGTGCAGTGGCACTTGCGCATGGCTGTACTGGCAAGGGTAACGACCAGCTTAGGTTCGAGGCTGTGTTCAGGCTCACCAGCATGGATGTCGTGGCACCAATGAGGGATATGAACCTAACACGTGAGTGGGAGATCGACTATGCAAAGAAGCATGGTATTCCCGTGGCAGCTACCACCGCCAAGCCGTGGAGTGTTGATGAGAACATCTGGAGTCGCAGTATCGAGGGTGGCAAACTGGAAGATCCCGGATTCATCCCTCCTGAGGAGATCTATCAGTGGACCGTATCCCCTGAGAAGGCACCTGAGGCTCAGAATGTTGTTATCGGCTTTGAGAACGGCGTGCCTGTATCCCTGGACGGTAAGAAACTTGGCGGCGTGGAGCTTATCGAACAGCTCAACGAGATCGCAGGCTCTCATGGCGTGGGACGCACTGACATGATCGAGGACCGTGTGCTGGGACTTAAAGCCAGGGAGAATTATGAACACCCTGCAGCCACTGTATTGCTCACAGCCCACAGGGACCTGGAGAAGCTGGTGCTTACCAGGCTTGAGCTGAAGTTCAAGAAGATCGTGGACGAACAGTGGTCTGAGCTTGCCTATTCCGGTCTTGTGGACGAACCCCTATACCACGACCTGAACGCTTTCATCGACAAGACCCAGGAGCGGGTCACAGGTACTGTCACAGTGAAGCTCTACAAAGGCAGCGTTACACTGCTGGCACGTACATCACCATACGCCCTGTACTCCGAAGACCTTGTATCCTTCAACACTTCTTCCATCGACCAGAAGGACGCCGAGGGTTTTGCCAAGTACCACGGTTTCCAGGCCAGGCTGTACAAGAGATTTGTTGAGAAGTAAGATCGTATGCTTAAGAGGCATACCTTCTTTTGTTCTATTTAATTTTATACAAGACTTTTCAGCACATATTCCTTTCATGAGGAATATTTTCCTATTACTTTTTTGATGGGAAAAGACAGCAAAAATTTGTAAGGTTACACTTTCCTTAAACTCTTAACTGGAGTATTTCAAATGTACGTTTTCCTCAAAACATTGTTATTGGTGTTTTTTTGTTGATTAAATGAACCGATTGACAAGTTTCAAATACATCAATTCCTTCAGTGGACAAGCTATCTTTGATATAATCTATACTGAACAATGTATTTTTAGTTAATATTGCAATTCTATGAATTAACATCCTTTTACTAAGCTTTTCCAGAGTAATTTCACCTTTGAGAATTATTTTATCTGGTTTACTATTATTGTCGTAGCTTAAATTCGAAAGGGAAAAAAGAGGATGATTTTTTGGACTTACAAGAGTATCATTACTATTAGGTGGAGTGATATCATCTGTAAATTGTAGTTTAAAACTTTCTTTGAACAATCCATCCATGATTAATTTGAACCCAGTATACGTCATTACACTACCTGAGTTACTAATATCGAAATAAACTCCGTTTATTTCTCTCCATAACCGAAGAAGTATTGTATATGCTTCAGAGATTACTTTTGGATTGAGATTCTCATGGGGTAACATTATCTTGTTTTTAGAATGAAATAGCGAGCATCTAACGTTTTCGTATTGTGTACCTACAAGAAAGGCAACAGGATCTTTTGTTCCAAATGGAACTATTGTTAAAAGATCAATTTTTATGCTAATAAAGTTTAATGCTCGTTTAAACCATTTTGTTTCAGATTCATCATTATTTTTTGGACATATTTGATTCAGTGTGGACTCAAAGGCTAAGAACAGATTTCTGTATGCTTCATATAAATCAGAACTCATTTGTGATAGACGATAAAATCTGAAAGCAGGTTCCCAACTTAATTGAGGTTGCTTCTGTAATGGTATTACATTTCCATCTTTGTCTTTTTGTATAATATTAACCCCTATTTGAGGGCAAAATTCTAAAATTCCAACCCTTCGTAAGGAATATTGTCCATTGTAGTTTATTACAAGTGTGTGTTCATCTACAGGTTGAAGCGTGTGCATATGAATGTGATTTTGTAAGGAAAGTATATCTAACGATTTTTGACAATACTCAAAACCATTTTTTAATATTTCTTCGTCTGACAAAACTTGCTTGCATCGTGCTACAATTGAATTTTGCCCTTTTCTCATTTCAACTTCCAAATTGCCATTATCGAATGAATATAATATATCTATTTGGCTGTCCAAATTTAGTTGAAAAGCTATACCACTATAAAAAATCTCTTTGCTATTATTTTTCCCTTCACGTCCCCCTAAGTAGATTTTGCCAATTTGAGCCATTTCTCACTTTCCTCTGTTTCAAGCTTAGTTAAATATAGACTACTTAATAAAAAGTTACTTTCTGTTTAATGCATCAAACTGTTAAGGTAGATTATTATATTCAGTACTACTTGGTAGATTCGGGAGAAGAGTACTGTTAACCCACAATGAATCAAATACAACATCTTAAACAATAATCAGTATTGTTTAAGGATATAATATTTATTCTGGGCCCTTACTTTACATTTTCACCGTAAAGATCCTAGGAATAGAAAATACAGCAGTTTTAAAAAGGGATATATAGAGCTTATTTTATGTTCTCTAGAGTTTTATACAAATGTAATCCAATAACATTGTAATGTATTTGCACCATTCCCTTTTCATATGAACTGACTTTAGTCAGTTCCAGTTTTATGTCATCCTGCTCGGTGAACAATGGAATTCCTCCTCCCAGGACTATTGGCAGGATACCTACTATGATCTCATCCACTAAGCCTTTCTTAAGGAATTGATTTATAGAAAGCAGCGTAAAACCCCTGAGTCTTTAGCTCAGGGGATATAAGCGTACACTTTCCATCATAACATCTATATACTATTCTATCTTTCTTTAAATTACATTACAGCTTGCGATAACCAATCGGCTGTTACGATTGAGTTCACCATAAGGCGATAACTGGTCTTGAATTAATCCAATGTTCCAAGTTCGTATTCATGTAAAGCCGAAAAGAACGAATGGACATAACTCAGTAAGGCAGGAGCTGCCTGATTTGAAGCTCATGGAGATGCCGATGGTCATCTGTGAAGTGAGAAGCCACTTAGTCTTTAGCTGAGTGTTAGTTCACTAAATTACTTCCACCCATGATCCAGATGTTGCCTTTGGTTTCAGCTTGGATCCTATTCATGAATGAACTCATGTCCTCATCTGTAAACTCAATGTTCTTTTCTTCGGAATGGACTTTTTTATGGGTGAGCACATAAGACCTTTTTTCAGGATAGGGCCAGTCGATTCCAAACGACATAACCTTTTCATAAGTAGCGGCTCCCATCAAAATGACTTCGACATTTTTGATGAATTCCGGGTAGTAATCATAAGAAGGATCTTCTTCCAGCCAGTCAATATCACCGTTCTTCCTTGAGATAAAACCATCAAGGCTAGTGGCAATATAAACTATTTTCCTGTTCTTTTCAGTCATAATACAGAATTAAAAGAAACTATGTAAATACATTTCCAAGTGCAATTAAAGCAAATTATTTTACTTTTCTTCTTGTATGTTAACACATTTCCTTATATATGTCATCTATAACGACACATTAATTGGTATCGTGAAGAAGTAAAGCAGGGCACGTAGGATTATCCCTGTTTTTAGTTTCTTCCGCGCGCTCTGTTAATATGGAATGTATAAAAGTGAATTAAAAGGGTTAGATGTGACAATAGGAAATTGCCACTTGATTTTTAAACTATTTTTTCAGTAGTAGTATAAAATGTTTTTAAATACTTTCCCTTTTGAGAGAAGATGATCTTGTTTATTCAATATGAATCCATGTAGTACAGGCTTCAGTTTAAGCATTGAGGTTTCTTTTATTGATTCTGTTTTTTCTCTCATGTAATACCCCTCCTTTTATAGGGCAGAATGCAACTACCGTGTTATTGTATATATAGTTACCTATCGATTTGTAAAACAAATATTAATTATTGCAACAGACATTATCCTTAAATAAGGAAAAATCAATCTTTTTCCGACTAATCATATGGGGTAAAACCATGTCCACTAATGGAAAAACCAAAAAGGTATCAAAAAAGGAAAAAGACATAAAAGTTCCTATACTGGAAGAAGAAATCGATGCCTGGTGCGATCTGCCTCCAAAATCTTCTGATTCAAAAAGTATAGCTGATATAGAGATCGATGCCTGGTGTGCAGGTTCTCCAGATCCTGATATTGAGCAGCAGGACAAGAAAAAGAAGAAAGATGAATAGTAATGATCATTTCTCTTTTTTGCTGATGGAGAACCAAAATGCACTACCTTTTCCTGCTGGATTGTCATTCACTCCGATGCTTCCGCCATGCAAATCAATTATTCTTTTTGCAATAGCTAACCCTAGGCCACTCCCTTTGACTCCACCCTTGTGTGCTCTGCTGAATCGATCAAATATCTGCTCCCTGTCGCTTACTTGTACACCTTCTCCGGAATCTATTACAAGTATTTTCCAATTGTTGTCCTCATCTTCGACTTTTATATCGATCTCGCTGTTAGAAGGACTATATTTGATGGCGTTTGACAGAATATTGGAGAATACTTCCGCAATAATAGGATTTATCAGAGCATTATATTCCTGTTTAATTGGCAGCTTCAGAGAAATGTTCTTTGCCTTAAATTGTACCTGGTAGTTGTTTATCACCGAGATTAACAGAGGATAAAGATCAGCTATCTTAAAATCAAGCTCCTCGATGCTCTCAAATTTAGCAAGCTTGGCAGCATTATCTATCAATTCAATGAGTTTAAGATCACTTTGTAATATCTTATCAAGCAATTCTTTTTTTTGGGAGTCCTCAGTAGTTTCAAGTAGGATCTCAGTATAACCTTTTATTACAGATGCAGGGCCGAGAAGATCATGCCTGAGTATATCAGTGAAAAGGTCTTTCATTCTAGTCAATTGCCTGAGCTCATTATTCGACTCGAGCAACATTTCAGCCCTCTTGCTTTCTGAAAGATCTCTTGCAATGCTAATAATAGCATCCTTACCTTCATAATTTATATTCCGGCTACTTAATTCCACAGGGATAAGAGTTCCATCACGACTGACATGTACGGATTCTGAAAAGAATTCATTCTGTTTGAAAACAGCATTGATTTTCTTATCCATTTGTTGGGGTGAATGGTGAAGCATGATTTCCCAACGCTGCATTTTAAGGAGTTCATCTTTAGAATAGCTTAGAGTATCGCATGTTACTTTATTAACTTCAAGAAAATTACCTTTAAGGTCAGTAATATAAATGGCATCATTAACATTATTAAATATTGATCTGAATTTAGCTTCAGATATTTCCAGTTTGTGTTCATGTTCTTTTCGTTCACTTATATAGAACATTTGGAACATTATTATGATTGCTAAAATCAATAAGATTAAATAGATGCTCCCATGCCCAAGAGTTTCCCATAATTTTATGTGGGGACTTAGCATAGAATTTGATGGTAAAGCCCTAAGAAGCATTTCTCGGTTATATATTTTAAGAGATGCAGTTGTAAGAAATTCTTCTGCTGTTATAAACTGGGATTCATAATCTGGAGATATATATACAACTCTTTGGTTATCCATTAACTTAAACAGGATATTGCTATCATTCCCAATAGTTGATTGTTCTGTAAAAAAATCATCTAAAGTAAAGCTAAGTTGAAAAAATGAATTATTTCCATAGGGTACTAATAATGAATAGCAATAGCTTCCAGGTGCAATTTCATATGGTGCGGAAAGATATGGTTTTTCGTTGTGTTTTGCTATTAGCAAAGCTATTTCAAATTGTGAATTATTATCACCATATGCTGCTGGAATACTACTATTGATCGGTACTTTGAATAATTGCTGATTCTCAGTATCGATAAAGTATATAGAAGAAAGAAATGCGTTCTCTTTGAGTAATGGTTCTGTTTTGATTAAGAATTCATATTGGCTCAGTGGTGGTGAACTTGTTTGGATATCATATATTGTAAGAAGTTCTTGTGTAACTTCATCAAGTTCATCCTCAAGGTTCAAACTTATCTGCATGGATTGCATTTCTGTATTTGATTCCATGCTTTTGATTGTATTATCTCTATTTTGTTCAATGGAATAACCTATGAGAAGTGCAAAAATTAAGACACTAAAAGCAAATAATAGGTTCCATCGGTTCCTGCTGACAAAATCATGGAAATGTGAACGCATCAAATCTTATAGTAAGCAAGGACTATAAATCTCTATTCAAAGAAAGTAAATGTGATAAGGCAACTGTGTAATGAGAATAATAAATAATAAAATCAAGGGTTATGGTATAATAAACACCATTGCTGCTACTACTGTAGTCCATTTTCCTTCTTTATCACCTTTTGCACACTGACAGATATGGAGTGAGTCAAAAATATGGCCACTTGCTTTGTAAACCTGTTCACGCTCGTGCCATGCAGACTCTACATTAAATTCAATACCTAATGTAGTTGCCAACATGGTTGCAGCCAGATCTTCTGCATATTCTCCGGCGGTAATCTCATCTTCTCCAAAAGAGTGATGTTCTGAAATGTATCCATATTGTTCCTCTGCAGCCACAGGGATGGCAGTACCAATTGCAGCAGCTGTCAGACGTTCAGGTTCATTTGTTTCATTTCTTGCCAGAACACAATGAACTATAGCTCCTGGCTTGAGTTCAGGAAGACCTTCTTCCTTTTTTACGATTTTACAATTAGGAGGTAATATACTTGAAACAGATACGAGATTAAATTTCTCAATGCCTGCATTCCTTAAGGCTAATTCAAAAGATGCGAGTTTGTCTTTATGAACACCAGCGCCTTTGACCATAAAAGCTTTTGTTGGTATCATACTCACTTTAAACACAACCAAATATATTAAGCCTTTCCATTTTCGATAACCTGAGTGCGATTTTTGTAATAATTTTTTCCACTATAATGCCAATCGATGAAAAAAAAGTCTGGCCTAACCCAGATATCTGGATTAGGCTACTATTCCCGGCCAGGATATCTTGAATCAAACAACTTCCATTGTCTTTGGGAATTCCCCATCGAAATGAAGCTGGCCATCTTGAATTTCAAGAGTTTCTATATTCAGGCCCGGCATCTTTGCAAGATTTGAATTGATCAGGGCCTCAAAAGCTTGCTCACCTTTGTCAGCACTTCCATCTGGCATAGGCAGCATGCCTACTTTTGCTTCATCTATGTCTATGCTGACAGTGGAATCACTGGATTTCTCAAAGCGTCCTGAAACATATACAGGTCCTTTGAAGTCATATCCGTAATCTTTAAGGTCAACATAAGCTGACATTTCTGCTTCGTTGTCATCACCCAATTTGACCTGTATCTGTTTAATAGCACCTTCGTTATTAGTAGCCTGCAGGTATGAGCTCAATTGAGAACTGGAAAGTGTGATATCTAGTGGTGCCGGGTCAGAATACTGTATATTGTTTGTAAGTTGGTATTCGGAAACCGGTGATTTAAGAGTTATGCCATTTTCTTCTACCATTTGATCAAAAAGAACTGGATCAACTTCAACACCCAGATCTTTAGCTTCATCTGTACCTAGTGCATGGGTTAATATAGGAATATTTACTAGTCCACTTGCAGCTACAGTTGTAAGTAATATAAATACTAATACAACAACTCCGATTATTATTAAGTTCTTTTTACTTTTGACAGCAGTTCCCGAAGAATCCATTAAAACCACTCCTTGGAAGATTTTTATGTAACTCTCATCAACTATCTGTACGGTAGGTAAGACCCTGATATTCTGACAAGGATTCAGTATTTCAGGACTATTTGTACAGTATATTGTTTACTAAAACAGAATATTATTTGTCTTTATATATATAAATGTGCATGAGTAATAATAAGAAAATCGTAGCTCACACCTTCGAAATACTCCTTAGTAGATTGGATCGAAGGAAGGAAGTACTACTCTTAGATGCGAGCTAATATATAATGTATAATCATTGTATTTAATATTCTCTTTTGAACTAACAGACCTTTTTAATTATAGTCAATAGCTTGATTAATACCAATGTATGTATTCAATACCTACATTACCATCAGTTGAGAGGCATTGTAAGTGAAAGCGGGTATATCCGTACTTAAAAATAGTATTCATGTTTGAAATTGCAGGTGCAAAAATGGACTTGACCCAAAAGCTTGGAACTACATTTTGCAATAACGTTGTATTTACTTTCTCGTGGAAAAACGAGGATAATTGGCCAGTAGTTTCAGTTTCAGAGAACATAGAGCAACTTGGGTACGCACCAGATGAATTTATTTCAGGAGACCTTAGTTATTCGGACATAGTGCATCCGGATGATAAAGATAAACTGAAGGCTCTGATCCAACAATGGGATCAAGAGGATGTACCATGTCTTTTTTTGGAATATAGAATACTGGATAGTAAAGGTAATGTGCGCTGGATTGCAAAATTTGTTCATGCGCAATACGATGAACAAGGTTTCCTTAAACAATTGAATGGAACAATTGTAGACATCACGGAAAGTAAAAGGGCAGAATTGTTCTTGCAGCCACAAAATGGTTATCTGAAGAGTGTTGTAAATACTGTAAGAGAAGCTCTGTTAGTTCTTGATACTAATTTTAAAATCATATTTGCAAATCTTTCATTCTACAGGTTGTTTAGAGCAAACCCATTAGAAACTGAAGATCGGTTTTTATACGATATTGAAAACGGACAGTGGAATATTCCGGCTCTGAAAAATAGTATGATAACACTTTTAGAAGGCAGTACAGAGTTCAATGATCTTGAAATAGAGCAGGATTTCAAGAAGATAGGACACCGGGTGTTGCGTGTCAATTCCAGAACAATGGATACTTTCAATGGTAAAGATAAAATGATCTTACTTGCTGTTGAAGATGTCACCGAAAGCAAAAAATCTTCTATGGAACTGAAGGCATCAGAGGCAAAATATTCTGCCCTTGTGGAACAAGGGAATGATGGCATAATTATAATACAGGGAGAATCTCTAAGATTCACTAATTCCAAGTTCCTTGAATTTACGGGTTACAACAAAGAGGATATCATCAATACTTCATTGCTTGAGTACGTTCCTATTGATTTCAGGCGTATGCTTTTAAAACGTTATAGTAAAGCATTAAGGGATGAGCGCAGTATAAAGCGCAATTATGAAGTGGATTTTATTAGAAAGGACGGGTCTACTTTTCCTGCTGAAATTAGTCTTTCTTTCATCTATTATGAAAATGGTCCAGCTGTAATGATAGCTATAAGGGATATAGCGGAACGTAAAAAAGCAGAGATGGAACTTAAAGATTCTGAGAAGAAATATTCCACTCTTGTGGAGAAGAGTAATGATGGGATTGTAATATTACAGAATGATCAGCTGGTATTTGCCAATAATAAATTTATTGAGATAATTGGTTATACTCGTACGGAAGCTATTGGTAAGCCATTTGCAAGTTTCCTGACAATCGAATACCGTCGGATGATCACTGGCAAGTTTAAAAGGAAGATGGAAAAAAGGCAATTAACACCTCCTAAATATGAAATAGAGCTTCTTTCAAAAACTGGTCAAAAAATTCCTATAGAAATTAGCTCCTCCATAATAGAACATGAAGGGAAACCAGCTTACATGGCTATAATCAGAGATATTACAGAGCAGAAGAACAGAGAAAGAGAACTTCTCAAGCTAATTGAAGTTCAAAAGGTTCTTGAAAACGTTATTGAGAGCAGTCCTGCAATTGTTTTCTTCTGGAAGCCTTATGAGAACTGGCCTGTAGAGTTTGTATCCGAAAACATTTCTCAGTTTGGATACACTGCAAAGGAGTTTATTTCAGGTAAAATGCTTTACAGTGATATGGTTCATCCTTATGATCTTGAGAAAATGAATAATGAAACTCTAAGGTGTATTCAAGAGGGAGAAAAAAATATTTCTCTTGAGTATCGTGTCCTCACAAGATCAGGTGAAATTCGATGGATAGATGAACGCTCTGTTATTAAAAGGGATGCAGAAGGCAGGATAGAATATATTCATGGTATAATAGTTGATGTAACAGAACGTAAAAACGCCAATAATTTTATGCGAATAGGCTCAGAACTAGGTACCTTGTTCACTCCTACGGCTGACATAAAAGAACTATTTCAGCAGTTCCTTGAGCTTATCACACAGGTTAAAGGGATTGATTGTGGTGCATTATATCTTGTAGATGAAACTACAGGCGATCTAAACTTAGTTGCTTATAAAGACCTTTCATTTAAGTTCGTGAACAGTATCCGCCAATATTCTGCAAATTCTTTACATGCTAGGATACTTAAAACGCAATATCCGATCTATAAGCTCTATTCTGAGATAAGCTCCATGACTTCTGAGAAAGATGTTAGTTTTGAAGGGCTCGAGGCGACTGCTATATTGCCTCTCAAATACGAAGGCAATGTTGTAGCAGTTTTTATGTTGGCATCCCATACAGAATATGCTATTTCTCACAATACTCGAAGTGTACTTGAGAGTATTGCTTCTCAAGCGGGTCCTTCTATAGGGCGCATAAGGGAACAGGTCCATGTGCAAAAAGACATAAACAACCTGCAGGATCTATTTGACAATATAGAGGATTTTCTATATGTGCTTGATACTAATGGCTGTATATTGCACACGAATAGTTTCCTCTGTAAACGTCTGGGATATTCTCATGAAGAATTACTTGGTCTGAATATAGTTAACCTGCATCCACAGAAAAGAGCTATAGAGGTAGCCACTTTACTTGCTGAAATATTAGCCGGAAAAAAATCTATAGTGAAGATCCCGTTTGAATCATATGATGGAGAGCTGATACCTGCAGAGATAAAGATCAGCCGGGGAGCATGGGATGGAAATTCAGCTCTTATTTGCCTTGGACGGGAAAATAACTAAAAACTAAGGCTTTGTAAAAACAGGACGAAGGAATTGACATGATAAACATTAATCCATCTGGGATTCTGGTAAGATATAATGTAAAGGCTGAAAAGGAGTTAAGTCCCGAAGAGGTGGCAAGAGAGCTATATCCAGAAGACGTGGTGATAAGGCCGATAGTTGAGGCTGTTTTTGAAGGTGATGAGGATGATGTAATCAATGCATTGGAGGATGCAATCAATGCTGGAAGGGATCCTTTATCCCTCATTGATGATGCTCTGATGCCAGGTATGAGTATTGTATCTGAACTCTATGATGATGGCATTCTTTTCCTTCCAGATGTTATCATATCTGCACATGCAATGACAGATGGAATTGAATACTGCAAGCAGAAATCTAATTCAACTCATGAGTTCAAAGGAAAGGTAGTGTCTTTTGTTGTAGAAGGAGATATGCATGATATTGGCAAGAAGATAGTCACTGTTCTTCTGCGTGCGAATGGTTATGAAGTCATAGATCTTGGAAGTGACGTGCTGGTTAGCGAAGTGATCACTGCCGTCAAGAAAGAAAAACCTATCATGCTTTCTGGAACAGCTTTAATGACAACTACCATGTATTCATTTAAAGAAATCAATAACCTCTTGCTTGAGAACAATATTAGTATTCCCTTTATATGTGGTGGAGGAGCTGTAAAACAGGATTTTGTATTTGGCTATGAACTTGGAGTTTATTGTGAGGATGCGGCAGATGCCCCAAAGATAGCTGATGAGATCCTGAAAGGTGCTGGTGTGGAAGAACTAAGAGATAAATTCCACAGACACTAATCGCACGCTGGGCTCCTCGCGCAGACAATATTTTGCTTGATTCATACATTTCTTTAATATATCTACTTTTTTATTTGAGATGATTAGTTCGCAGATAGAGTTATTTTTTCTATGGAATTCTAGATATTATTTAGTTATAAGATGTTATGTTGAACTAATCTCTGTTCTTTTTTAGTATGTCTTAATGCCTAGAACATTACTAGTACTTAAACATGTTGATACTTCTTAGTCTACATTTAATTCTAACTAAAAGTTACACAAAAAAACGCAATTGGTAGGTGTTAATGTGACTTCCAATTAATTTTCAATACAATTTATTGTAAATATCTTTTTATACTTGTATAGTATAGAGGATTCTAGTTGATAATATATAATCATTGTTACACATAAATGGATATATCTCTTATATATTATCAGGGTCAAGAAAATAAACGCAATCAATTGACTTCTTTTTTCTGTGTTTTTTCAGGTAAATTGTATATGGTCATGTCGAAATCTTTATATATTGTATCTAGCAAAAGCAAAAGTTTATATACGTGCGGAAGAGTTGCATGATTAGGTCGAAAGACCTCTAAGGTAGATTGGATCAAGGCTTATTCAAGCCTTAATAATAAATTGAAGGAAGTGTAGTATGCTAAAAATAGACTACAAGGATATATTAGTAAGATACAACGTAAAAATGGAAAAATCAATGACCCCAGAAGATGCTGCAGCAGAGCTGTATCCAAAGGATGCTCTCATTCGCCCAATTGCTGAAGCAATTTTTGAAGGTGAAGAAGATGATGTAATTGCAGGTCTCGAGAAGGCCATTGCAGCTGGAAAGAGTCCTATTTCCCTTATTGATGATGCCCTGATGGTTGGTATGGGTGTAGTAACAAACCTGTATGACCAGGGTATAATCTTCCTGCCAAACGTTATGATGTCTGCAGATGCAATGCTCGATGGTATCGAGTACTGTAAAGAGAAGTCTGGTGAGTCTCCAGAGTCAAAGGGCAAGATCGTTGTCCACGTAGCAGAAGGAGATGTCCACGACATCGGTAAGTCAATCGTTGCCGCACTCCTGCGAGCAAACGGTTATGAAGTAATCGACCTCGGAAGAGATGTGCCAGCAGCAGAAGTACTTGCAGCAGTTAAGGCACACAAACCAATAATGGTAACCGGTACTGCATTGATGACAACCACCATGTATGCATTCAAAGAGGTTAACGACCAGCTCCTTGAAGCAGGATTCAAGATCCCATTCGCATGCGGTGGCGGAGCAGTTAACCAGGACTTCGTTTCAACATATACACTCGGTGTCTATGGTGAAGAAGCAGCAGATGCACCAAAGATGGCAGATGCAATCCTGACCGGTGCTGGCGTAGACAAGCTTAGGGCAATGTTCCACAAACACTAAACGAGGTGAAAAAAATGGCAGTAAAAAGATACACACAGATGGCTTATGCAAATGCAGATGAGATGGTATTTGGTCGTTCAAAATATCCGGTAAAGGCAGGACTTGGAGTAGAGATCGGTGCAGGATGCACTATTGCTGAAGTTAACTACGCACCAAGACCAGAGGCAGGAGCTTCTAAAGAGAAACTGGTCAACGAGTACCAGAGAATTACAAAAGACATTCTTCAGAGAATGGTCCAGGTAGGTTTCCCTGCAGTAGTACTCGAAACAGAACACGTGCAGCAGATGACCAACAATCCTACATGGGGTGGCGAGGTCGCACACGCTCAGAAGACTATCATGGAAGAGTACTATGAGGAATATGGCCTGAAGTCCGCACTGAGGCACACCCCTGGTGACATCAGAGAGAACAAGGACTACATGGACCTCCGGGGAGACAAGTACTCTGTCGTTATGGAATCATTCGAAGCTGTTGCAGAAGGCGGAGCAGACCTGTTATCCATTGAGTCAATGGGTGGAAAGGAAATATTTGACTATGCAATTCTGAGGAACGACATTGGCGGCATGCTCTACGCAATTGGTGTATTGGGCAGCATGGACATGGAATACCTCTGGCAGGATATCACAAAGGTAGCCCAGAAGAAGAACGTTGTTTCAGCTGGTGACACCGACTGTGCACAGGCAAACACTGCAATGTTCATTGCAGGTGGACTTCTCGACAAGAACCTGGCACACACTCTTGCAATCATCGCAAGGAGCCTGGCAGGAGCAAGGACACTCTCCGGATATGAAGCCGGTGCAGTAGGTCCAGGAAAAGACTGCGGATACGAGAACATCTTCGTAAAGGCAATCACTGGTATGCCAATGGCCTTTGAAGGCAAGACCTCTACCTGTGCTCACTCTGATGTAATGGGTAACCTCATCATGCAGTGCTGTGACCTCTGGTCTAATGAGTCTGTTGAATACCACTCTGAATTCGGTGGTACCACAGTCCAGTGCTGGTCTGAGACACTCAGCTACGACTGCGCATTGATGAACGTTGCACTCAAGTCCGGAAACGAGAAGATTCTCAGGGATCTGCTGGTAGCATCTGACAAGTACAGAGACCCACAGTCCTACATACTTGCATACGACAACGCATACAAGGTCGGTCAGGCAATTGTAAAGGACGGTAACGACCTGTACCTCCGTGCAAAGAACGCTGCTCTGGAATGCTGCAACCTGCTGACCTCCGCAGAAGGCCTTGAAATGACAAGGTTCGAGATCAATGCATTGCAGAAGGCAAAGGGCGAACTGGAAGCACTCACTGCAGACGCAGATAAGTTCATGAGCGACTGCATGGACAAGTACAAGGCCGAAATAAAGGTCTTCAAGCCAGAGAACTACGGTCTCTAAATACAATATGTAAGGGTTTCACTTCAAACCCTTACTTTTTATTCCCAAAAACAAAAACGAACTTTCCAAAAATTATGATTATACAAAGGCTTGCAGAAAAACTTGTTTGGGGTCTATAGTCTGATCAGTTTTACCTCCTTCCTATCTGATCAATCTACTAAACAGTCAAGTTTCTGTAAGCCCTTTCTCCATAAAATATGGTTTATTCACTCCACAGTGTTTTAGTTTATAAAGGCTCGTCTATTTTTTCGAAAGATTTTTTGTGGATAATGACAATGATACTAGTAAAATGCTGTTCAAATGTGCAAGCATTCAATGACTCTTGTAAAGGTATAAGATTGAGTTCTACCACTTGGCACCCTTTATTCTTCTCATTTTTGGATTCTTTCGTGTGGTGATATCCGGCGAGCCCCTGGGGTGGGTTCAGAGGCTTCAATTGAAGGACATAGAGACACCTGTGCAATTATCTGATCTTCTTACACAGGCTGAATTTGAACGTCTCATGGGGCCTGTAGACATCCTGGGGAAAAGGCATTGATAGCTGTCTTGCTGATTCCGGTATCCTTGCAGAAGCTCTGGTATCCTGCAGAATAAAGCACGTGAATTTCAACCAGTAAGGTGCTATTATCTATCTCTCCGAGGTCGGAAAAGCCAACAAGACAACGCCAGCAAAGGGGATACCACTTATATTGTCAACAGATCACCTTAATCAATGGTTGGTTATACGTCCTCTCCATGGAGATTCTGAAGCCCCACTGCGGATAAACATAGCTATGGATCGAACACCTATGAGTAATCAAAGTGTCCTTCATAACTTATGAGAAATGTGGACTTTAGATGAAGATAAGAAGCGGTAACTCTTAAGAAATGTCCACGCTGTAACAATTTATTATTAAGGCTCATTCTAACTTTAGATATCATTCAGATGATCTAGAAACACAAGTTGGCTTTGTTAGGTGAGTGGAGAAAAGTTAAGACAAAAGTTCTTTTCAAAAGCCTCTGTTACTTCCAATCGGATGGATTTCTCTGTGCAATTCGCTATCATCGATAGAAATCAAACTGGTCAAACTATTATTGAGGTGTGTCATATCAGTTATACATCTATCCTCACACTGATATGGCAATTTTTTAAAAGCTTCCAGTATATCATCTGTTACTCCATTTCTAACTCGTACTATGGCATGACATAATTTCAGGAAAGCTTCCTTGTGTTCATCCGTCATAATATCCCCAGACTCGTTAAGCTCGCGTTGAGCTCTGTAATATCTGATATTCATCCTACTCATATTCATCCCTTTTCAAACGACCAAGAGGAAAATATCATTATACAATATCTCATATAAATGTACTTATTGCAATCTACTGTTGGCGTTTTTACTATATTTTTATATTTGAAATTACTGGGATTAGAAAACATAAAAAAGAAGTCGACCTTATTCAGAACAATTATACTATTTTTAGGGGCAATTCTTTGAACAACATATTATAAATGACAAAGAGAAGTCAAAAGATGGTAGATTTTGGGTAAGAAAACCATAAATGGATTTCAAAATGTAAGAACATGCAAAATAATGTCTTTGGGGCAAATCCTTAGACGCTAAAAAATTGGATGTGGAGATAGAGTAAAAAAGCAGTAACTGTTTAGGACTGCAATATAATATTTAGTAGCCCGGCACGGATTCGAACCGAGGTTGCGGGATCCAGAGTCCTGCATGATTGACCACTACACTACCGGGCTGCAGTGAATGCATCTCCTTAATTGTAGATTTCGTATATTAATGTATCGCTTGATTACAGGCTATCGGGATTTTCATTAAGAACCGCTGTCCACCACCATCTTGCCATATCCAGCAGGTCTTTACTGAATTGGCCAGAAAGGCGGTATTCTCGGTTACGATTAGAGATCAGGCCAGCTCCTAATAACTTATTACGCATGGAATAAAAGGAACCGCGATCAACTCCAAGCTGTTCCATGATCTCTTTCCATTCATTTGATTTAAGAGGGTTACCACTCTTCTGTCTTTCTTCTATCATCAGAAGAAACTTCTGCCCTCGTATGGCTGTAGTTTCTTCCTGGAACAAACGCCTCATCAAGCTATAATACGGATCTCTTGAATGGGTGATCCTTGTATTAGAGTCGGATCTAATCACAATGGTAGTTGATGTCCTTGGTGCGTCTTTTACAATGGACATTTCATTAAGCTATCTCTCAGATTCCAGCTATCTGCTTGTTTTTTGATTCAAGCTCAGTACGCAACATTTCTGCATATTCTTCTTTAAGGGAATATACAATTGGTGTTTTGTACGATTCTTTGTAGGATCTGAGTATACCGAGTTTGGAATAGATATACCCTACCATAGAGGCAACTGCACTTCTAGATATCTCAAATTTTGACGTGATCTTCTGATGCAGTTCATCTATTGTGGTCTTTTGAACCTGTAAGAACACAGATAGTATATGGCTGCGTAGTCCATCGACATCCAACTCGATAAAAGTCTGCAGTCTACGTTTTATTTTGGATTTTATTGAATCCATAGTTACACCTCTGCCAAAGCATTATACAGTTATTATTGATTATAGTATAAAAATGTTTGTAATAAATGAGTAGAAGATGCACAAATATGGCCAAAGCTGCTTAAGTGAGAGCGAGTAATATCGATAAAGTTATCAATAAAGATTATGATATCATCCTCTGAATGTGGTAGCATCATGCTTTTTAAATACGATTCTTCTAATAATTTCTTGCAGGTGGACAATACTATCTTTCCATCTTATGATCTGACGGAAAACCCTATTGGTTCATGTAGTTTCTGCGATGCTCAGATAATAAGTAAAAGTTATCATGATCTTGGTGCTAATATAGCAGTTGTTGCTTATTGTGAAAAATGTGGTGCTCCTTTTGTTAATTTATATGATCGGGAATGGAACTGGCTAAACGAACAACCTATCTCTCACTTTTTTTTATACCAGGACTCGGACGTACAGATTAGAGATGTTGCCAACAATGAAGACGCTCAGATGGTTGAAAACTTAGCTGTGGATCAGTATTTTAAGGATGTTTCTAAGGTACCTATGAATAAACTTACTACTATATTCTCTCCTTCTGAAATCGAGGCCATGATCTCAAAATCTCTTGGAGAAAAATATGTAAGGCAATACTTGTATAGGGCTCGCAAAAAGTATCCAAAATTCAGGGATGTATTTGGGATCACTTTGGACATCTAAAAAACTCTCACTTTTTTAATACTCCGTTTTATGACTGTTGCAATGGCTCATTTCAAAGATTTTTCAAAAATCGCATTTTTGACATTTTATATTCTTTGTCCATCCGAGTTATTATTTTAAACTGTATATCGATGTCAACAATTGGCTTTATTCACGCAAGTAACTGTTAAATGTTACGTCAAGTTTTATTTCTACATATGCCTTAATTTTTAATATGTGTATCGTAGATTAGTTACATACTAACTTATAAAGTTTATTTTTAATTATTGAAAAATAAACTAAAAGATTGTATTTGTACACTTTTTTTACCAGTTATTGTAATAGTTATATTTATTAACCTATGCTATAAAATAATTTATGTAAATAATAAGTAACTAACTTCTTGCTTTTCTATAAATTTTGTGTTAAATATCACTGTAAGTAATATTTTATTAGAAGTTTTAATTGTGTTTGTCTATTTTAATCATGTCCACTCATTTAGTTGAACTTGTACGCTGGATTTATTGTGGTGGTCAGAGCATGGAAAGGGGGTAATATCTGTTCATATAGTATATGTGTTCAATTCTCTCAAGTAGAAAATAAGTACATTTTTCTCAACTCATCAATTACAAAGACTATGTGAATATGGGGGTTTTGACCTGCAACCCCCCCATTCTCTACATGATTTACCTCTCAATTCGATTAGATGGGGATTCAACAATACTATTCATATAGTACTTATGAACAAGTGCCGTGTTATGTATTCTAATACTAAATTCAGGTCTAATTCCTATTTTTACATGTGTGTTTCTTGACAGTTTTGATCCACTGAGGGTAGACTAAACGCTCGGAAAAATATATTATAAATATAGTTGAATAAAATTGAGATTTTGTGCTTCGTGTGCTGGAAGAAGAAGGCGACAAAAATGAAAAGTGAGTGTTCTTTTCATGGTACCTTTCATCCATCACTGGTAGACTAAACGTTTCAAAAAACATATTATAAATATAGGTTAATAAAAATCACATTTCTCAATTATGTCTTGAGTGTATAAACAAGTAAGTCTCATTTTACTCTTTACTTATTATTCTTTTGTCCTATTCTCTTTCTAGCAATTTAGAATGTAGTAAATCGATTGCTCTTCATAATTACTTCTAAAAAAGCCATTTTATTTAGTTCCTCGGGTCTTTTTTTTTAAAAAGTAATCCTCCACTGTATAGTGTATATTTTATACAATATGTGTTGTAACTTTAGCGTATGTTTAACTATATACTTTTGAGTATCGTTATTATCCTATATGTTTATACATTGTGTCGGCTGAACTATCTACTCAATAGTATACTTAATTGTATATTATTCAACTTAAACATTTTTCCATCATATCTGTGAAAAAACTTTAATTAAATATTGAAAGTTTAAATTTGAATTTATTTAACACTTAATATCAGCGGAATAATTATAAATTCTGAGTACATTGCACTTTTACGGTTCACTTTTGAGGTATGAATACTCCATGAAAAAAGATAGATATTTTGTATATGCTACTGTGTTCCTGATAATGGGTTTATCCAATTCAGTCATACCTGTGTTGCCAGAGCTGGCAGTATTAGATCATTCGTCTCATAGCGCTTTAGCTTCATCCTTATTGTTTTCGGCATATTTTATTGGTGCATTACTCACAATGCTACCATTTGGTTTCCTTTCTGACATATACGGTAAAAAAAAGCTAGTGGTTTTCAGCATGCTACTCACATCTGTTGCGGGAATAATGCTGCTGGAAATGAAGGGGATCTATTGGCTCATTCTTGCAAGGTTGATAGAAGGTACGGCATGTGGTGCTTTTTTCCCATCAGCATATTCTTTACTTTCAGAATATGAGGAACGAAACAGATTATTTGGTGAGTTTAATTTTCTGCTCAACGCTGGCCTTGCAGTGAGTATTATTATCTCCGGCTATATTGCACACCGGTACATAAAAGGAGGAATTTTCCTTTTTACTGTACTTTCTATAATCTTACTTTTGATTGGATTAAGAGATCAAAAATCTACCGAAAAAGTGAGAGATAGAAACAAGAAAAAATCAGCAAATAGTGATATCCAAACACTTTCAGGCATAAAGAGTATAATATTCAAGCAGAATTATCTGAGAATATGGTCCAGTTCATTTTTGTTGTTTGGTGTTACAGGAGTTGTGCTTGCTCTATATCCTGATTATAGTATTGATTTTTTGAGCAAGAAAGAACTTAGTATAGCAATTGCAGGGATGTATGCCAGTTCAATGATCACTAATATTATTGCAGGAAGACTTCGGCTACATTATAATAATATGATCCGAAATGGGCTTATCTTTGCTGCACTGGGTACAATGCTTACGATATATAACCCAATAGTCGGTTTCATTCTTGTAGGCATAGGATCAGGCATCGGTTTGATAGGTATACCTGTTGCTGTATCTCTTATGCATAATAATAGAGGGCTTTTGATGGGAATCTTCAACACATACACTTATGCAGGCATGGGGTTCATGCCCATTATCGCGGGTGCTCTTATATCGGAATTGGGCTTCAAATTGGTATTTGTCCTTTGCGGCCTTGCCCTTTGTCTGCCAATATTCATGGCCAACAAACTGGAAAGTGAGAGTAAAATGTAGTACATCGTATTTATGGGATTATCCTCATCGCAAAATAAATAGAAACTTTATTATATAATACGTCTGATTGAAATGCATGGTTAACTTGTTAACAGCAACAGTAAACAATAGAAAAATTAGTTCATGCAATTTATTGTTCATATTATCCTTTTATTGTCTTTGCTCAGCAATTCCTGCATCTGCATATACTGAGGTTATGGTAAATCCAATTCCTACTCCTTCTGGTATGGTCCTTGTGATCGTAGATGGGCTGGGAGCACCTTATATTTATGCTGAACACACACCATATTCTCTGGATGGTAAATCCCTTCAAGTTCCTTATTTTCACAATTTATCCATATTAGGAACAACCGGAGCTAAGATATCTGAGATAAGAGCTCCTCAAACATACACAGAAGCAGGTCATTCAGTGCTTGTTACGGGAAATTCTCAGGCACTTTCGGATACTGTTAGTGTACCAATGTCCACAATATATGATGTTGCACACGATTATGGGTATCTGGCTTTCGGAATTATGGAAAAAGGTGACTCTTCAAGCATATGTGCTGAACATGATGTGATAGTCCATGATGCGTCAAATTCCATGAATAATCCTGGTCTGGTGGTGGAATCCTCGATAACCGCTTCATCTGACATTGTTTGCAAGGATATCAAGAGGATTATGGAACAACAAGCCTTGAAACTTCCCATTCAGCTACAGGAATCAAAACAAACTTCTCAGGAAAGATATAATATCTACGATAAATGGGCTTTGGAAACAGCTTCACAAGTCGTAGATTACATGGCCGAAGAAGCACCTGAACAGAAATACATCCTTACAGTGAATGTAGGGGCAGTTGATGCAGCCGGACATTACAGAAAATATGATGGCTACATTGGCACTATACAGAGTCTTGACAGGGATATTATACCACTGTATCAGACATGCATGGAAAATAACATCGCATTCATATTCACAGCTGACCACGGAATGGGTTTTACAACATCTGACAGCAAAGGAGGACATCAGTCAGATACATATTCAGGAATGGGTGAAACTCAGATGATACCTTTTGTAGTACATGCACCTGATGTGCCTACGCAAGTTCTTCGTGAAGAATATAACCAGCAGGACATTGCTTCTACAATTCTGAGCATACTGAACCTGCCAAACGGACTCAGGAATTCCGATGGTATTCAGATGCCCTTAAAGGAACATATTACCCTGGGAGTACATGGACCCTCCCCAGGTGCAGTTGAGCTCTGGACTGAGGGAAAACTGATAACACAGGCTTCAAATGATGAGAATTATGTATTCATTGGATTGGACAGAGAGAAAAATTATACTGTAAAGTTTATCACTGATGATACTTCTGAGATCTTCCAGAAAGAAATAGAACCTGCTTCAGAACAACTTGTCGTCTTCAATAAGGACACTTCTGATTCAGATTCAAATCAATACTGGAAGCCTAGATATATAATAGGAGCCCTAATTATTATATTGATCAATGTAGTGGGACTTGTATACATTAGGAAAATACTGAAGGATGATTAATTAGCATATCATTAATGCCATCGGCATTATTGTCGGTTACAAATTATCCGGGGTGGGGAAAATGCCTGTAGGGCTTATGAAATTATCCGGAATGCTACCAGCAATGGAGAATATTCTTGCCTTGGAAAAACCTGTAATAACCCTCAGACTACCTTGTATGGTGGTAGGCGATCTGCACGGCAACAAGAAAGCTCTTGACTTCATTATTGATATGTGGGGATCATTTAGATGTCCACAGTTACTTTTCCTTGGAGACTATGTAGACCGAGGAAATGCATCTGTAGACGTGCTGATCACCTTATTTGAAATGAAGCAGCAAAACTGGAAGGACATTATTTTACTTCGGGGCAATCATGAAAGTCCAGAAATGAACCGTAAATATGGATTTTTTGATGAGATTAACAGGAATGAAAATATATTGTCAGAGGTAACATCCGTCTTTGAAAAACTTCCAGTTGCGGCAATTATTCAGGAAAAGATTTTCTGCGTACATGGTGGTATCCCGGGTATTTGCAATATTGAGGACATTAGCAAAGATAATTCTTTAGAATTTCTCTGGAATGATCCTTGGGAACACAATGGAATGGGCTTTTCATCGAGGGGAATTGGTATGCACCAGTTTGGCAGGGATATTCTCGAAGACTTTCTTAAACTAAATCATCTCAGCATGATGATAAGAGCGCATAGTGCACTCTTGTCAGGGTATAAATGGCACTTTAACAAAAAACTGTTGTCTTTGTTCTCCACTCCTGAATATTGTGGTGCAGATAATCAGGGATCATTTGCATTGATCAGTGAATCTGATATGTGCATATATGTGTTTGGGGGAAAAGAGGGAAAGTATGAACTTATAGAAACGAGTTCTATTAACATATCACATATTTATAACATAAAGAGAGATTAACAATTGTGAATATATGAGTATGGGGTGATATTATAGCCACAATTGAAATAGATGTAAGGGGGCAGACATGCCCGGTACCACTTGTGGAATGCCGTAAAGCGCTTCGAAAAGCCTCTCCGGGAGATGAGGTTGTTGTAACTGGCACACATCCGGCATCAAAGAAAGAAATTCCTATGGCATGCGAATCTCTGGGGCTCGACGTTCTGGAGGTCGAAGACAAAGGCAATGAATGGAAAATAAGGATACGGAGGTAGTGATCAAATGGGGGATAAAGCTGTAATTGTAGTGCACAGTGGGGATATGGATAAGATCTACAGTGCTCTGATCATTGGAAACGGGGCACTTTCTATGGGCCTTGATGCTTCTTTGTACTTCACTTTCTGGGGCTTGCAGCGTCTTAAAAAGGGTGGCCTTGAAGCAGGTCCGCTTTCAAAGATGCACATGCTGGGCTTAGGTAAATGGATGGTGAAAAAAAGAATGCAGAAAGCCAATGTGGCGTCCCTTGAAAAGCTTATGCAGGATTATAAGGAGCTGGGTGGCCGGATCATTGCCTGTGAGATGACCATGGAGATCATGGGGATTAAAAAAGAAGAATTGCGTACAGAATGGATAGATGATTATGGGGCAGTAGGCACTTACATACACGAAGCAAAAGATGCCAGTATTACCCTTTTCATTTGACGGAGATTGAATATGTTCGACAAGATAACGTATCTGGACAATGCAGCCAGCACTCGCCTGGATGAACGCGTTCTGGAAGCTATGAAGCCTTATTTCTTTGACACGTATGCAGTAGCAACATCAGAGTTTGGCTATTCCATGGGAATAGATGCAAAGGAAGGGCTGATGGCTGCCAGGGAATCAATAGCGAAAACCCTTGGTGCATCTGCAGAAGAGCTTGTATTCACTTCCGGAGAAACAGAGTCTAGTAACATGGCCATCAAAGGCGTTACAGCTGCTTTAAGGAAGAAAAAAGGCTCACATATAATAGTATCTAAAATAGAAGATTTCCCGGTGCTCAATACTGCAAAGAGCCTAGAAAGACAAGGGTTCAAAGTAGATTACTTGAATGTAGATAATGAAGGATTTGTAGATTTAGAGCAGCTTGGCAGCCTTATAACTAAAGAGACTGCACTGGTATCCATTCAGCATGCCAATCAGGAGATCGGTACACTACAGGACATAAAATCCATTGCTGACATTTGCAGTGAAAAAGATGTGCTTTTGCATACTGATGCCACGCATACGTTCACTCGTGTACCACTGGATGTTCAAAAACTTCCCGTAGACCTAGTGAGCATGTCTGCGCATACAATACATGGTCCTAGAGGAGTTGGTGCTCTGTATATGCGTGAAGGCACTCCTCTGGAAAAATGGATGGATGGTGGCTACCAGGAATCAAATCGTAGGGCTGGTCTTGAAAATATCCCAGGAGCAGTGGGCTTTGCAAAGGCTGTGGAACTTGTGATGCCTGAAGAAAATACCAGGCTTGCGCAGATGCGGGATCATACGATCAGCAAAGCTTTGGAAGAAATCCCTCATGTTACACTAAACGGGAGCCGTACCAGCCGTACACCACAGAATGCCAACATTACGTTCCATTATGTAGAGGGAGAGTCAATGACATTGCATCTTGACATGCGAGGCTTTGCAGTGAGTACCGGATCTGCATGTTTCAGCAGATCACTGGAAGCTAGTCACGTAATCTTGGGTATTGGGGGTAATCATGAGAGAGCTCATGGTTCCCTGCGTTTCACTTTTAGCAGATATAACACCATGGAAGACGTGGATGCGGTCCTGGATGCTTTAAAAGAGATTATAGAAAAACTCAGAGAGATAAGTCCGCTATATGCGAAAAAGTGAGGTGATATCATGAAGTTTCCTTATACTGAGAAAGTGTTAGAACATTTCCGCAATCCTAAAAACGTAGGTAAGCTAGAGGATGCAGATGGCAAGGGTCTGGAAGGTAGTCCCGCCTGTGGAGATATGGTTGCAGTATACCTTAAAGTGAATCCTGAAACCACTGTAATAGATGATATAAAATTCGAGTCCTATGGGTGTGCTTCTAATATCGCTACTGCATCAATTATAACTGAAATGGCTAAAGGAAAGACTATAGCTGAGGCGAAGAAGATCACATGGCAGGAAGCAACTGATGAATTGGGAGGATTGCCTCCTGTAAAAAGACATTGTTCAGTACTGGCTGTAGAAGGTTTGAGGTCTGCCATACGGGATTATGAGGAAAAGCATGGTTTGATCAGTGAACAGGAGCCAACGACAGATGAAGTTGTAAGAAGCAGGTTAAAGCATGTAATGAATCCCATGGCAGGGCTTGATATAGTACGTACGGAACTTGTTACCAAGATAGAGGTAAAAGATGGAGCGGTAAGAGTTGTCCTTGACCTACCTTCCAGCCATCAGTTTGCAAACGCCATAAAGGAGGATTTGGTAGAAAAGCTTGAAGCTCTGTGGGATGTAAAAGAAGTCAAGGTTGTTTTCACCGAAGGATAAGAATAAAAACATGTACAGGTACCTATGAAAGAAAAAGAGGACATGCTTGTTGAAAGGGCTTTGGAACTAGGGTTGCGTGCTTATCCACTGGAAACTAAATATATCGAAGTGGAAAATCGTACTAGGCTAAAGTGTGCATACGGATGCAGAGGATATGGTAAACGTTTGAGCTGTCCTCCTCATGTTATGGATATCGATGAATTCAGAAAGGTACTTAAAGAGTACAATAGAGCCCTATTGCTTATTGAAGAGTATGATGTGTCAAATGAGCCAGATGTTCTCAAGGCATGGTCCCGCTTACGCAGGGAATCGTTCCATAAAATGCTACAGCTGGAATATCTTGCCTTCAGGCAAGGTTTTACCTATGCCCACTTATTAAGACCAGGTGCATGCAATGAATGTGATGTTTGTGCAGAAAAATGCAGAAAACCGGAGTTTCGCAGGTTCCCTCCGGAAGCTGTGGGCATCAATGTCGAAAAGGTTATGGATGTAGTGGGTGAAAAACTTGTATTTTGTGATGCTTCTAGCATTAAGTGTGTTGGCATTCTACTTATTTACTAAAAGGTTTAGGTTTCTGGTATATGAACTCAATAAAAGAAACTGCTAAAAGGGAGACAACAACGGCTTCCCAAAAGTTTGTTCAAATGGGGGATCGGGAAACAGACCCTGATAAAAAAGAACATTATTATAAGATGGCTCTGGAACTGGAACCAAAAAATGTATCTGCTCTCAATAAAATGGGCCTACTTTTTTATCAAAAAGGGGACCTAAGAGAAGCAATCAGATTTTTTGATGCTGTAGTTGACTCCGGAAAAGTACGCAATCTCTATCCCATTTATTTCAATAAAAGCATAGCTTTAAAGGCATTAAAAGAATACGAAGCTGCACTCAATTATATTTCTAAAGCGTTGCAGTATAGTTCTGGAAACCTGGAGGCACAAGAACTTAAGAGAGAGCTTCAGGATATAGTGGATGAAAAATATAGACGTCAGGCTGAGAGGGAAAAACAGGCTGAATATGCTGGTGTCAAATCCGAGAAAACATACAGATCCTGGAATCCTCCTACCATTTCTGTACTTGCAAATATGATGTATTATAAAGATTGGCATGCCTACAAGCATCGCAGTGACTTTGAGATCACAGATGCACAAAAACAAAAAATAGTAGCCAAGCTTGAGAATAAAGAATTTTGCTGCGCAACTTGCAATTATTATACAAACGGTGCGTGCAGGAAAAGAAAAAGGATACATGTAGGTGCAAAAGCCATCTGCAAAGCTTTTCAGCCTGGAAATCGGTAAATAGAGAATAACTTGCAATGATAGTGGCAAGAGTATTCATAAAGAAGTATGACCAGATAAAATATGAATTATCACTAATTTTGTTTATGGGGTGCTATCACCTGATATACACATTTTTGTTGAACTTTCTGAATATACAATGAGAATCTTAAATCGGATTCTTGATCTTGATTATCTAGTGCAACAAAAAGAAAAAGATTTAAAATACGTTGAGCACTTCGACATGTATAATGACACCAGAAAAATTACATTATCTCACACCACACGAAGTGGCTAAACATCTTAGAGTCGAAACAAAAACTGTTCATACATGGCTTCAGGAAGGGACTATGGATGGAGTAAAACTGGGTCGTCTCTGGAGAATTCCACGTTCTCAGCTGGAGCATGCTGATGATAATTGCTTTACACAGAATTCTCGCCTGTTGAACATTAAAGAGATCCCACGCAATATGTCCGACTACGGCAAGGTCAAGGAGGAATGGAACAATGAGGTTCCTGAGTATTTCAATTTTGGATATGATGTCATTGATGCGTGGGCAAAGGAAGACCGCAACAAACTTGCAATGATCTGGGTCAATCAACAGGGTGAAGAGAAAAAGTACACCTTCAGGGACATGATGAAACTCTCTAACCAGGCGGCAAATATCCTTATCAAATACGGGATAAATAAAGGAGACAGAGTTATTCTGATGCTTCACCGCGTGCCAGAATGGTGGATATTTGTAATTGCACTCACAAAACTTGGTGCTGTTGTATGCCCATGCCCGACACTTCTGACACCAAGTGATCTTCAGTACAGGATCAACGCGGGCAAATTCAAAATGATAGTTACGGACATGGAGAATGCACCAAAGGCCGATGAGATACGTGTTGAATGCCCCACTCTCAAGGAATGCATGGTGATTGATGGAAAAAGAGAGAATTGGGTCAGTTTCCAGCATGAGTTATTATATCCTGCACCAGTTTCACATAAATCAGTATCAATACCCGTACTTACTCTTTCCACAGATCCCATGCTAGTTTACTTTACCTCGGGAACTACGGGTAAAGCCAAGATGGCGCTTCACAATCATGCATATCCTCTGGGTCACAGGGTTACTGCGGAACTGTGGCAGGACCTGACCGAGAATGATCTGCATTTCACATTCTCTGATACTGGTTGGGCAAAATGCGCATGGGGCAAAATATTCGGGCAATGGATTGCTGGCTCATGTATTTTAGTGTATGATATTAGAGGAAAGTTTGAAGCAACCGAGCTGCTTCCGCTTATTGAGAAGTATGAAGTAACAACTTTCTGCTGCCCTCCCACTATTTACAGAATGCTTATACTTGCCGACCTGACAAAGTTCGACCTCACTCAGCTCAGGCATTGCTGCAGTGCAGGCGAGCCATTGAATCCTGAAGTGATCAAAGTATGGAGAGAGGGAACAGGTCTTAATATCTACGAAGGTTACGGGCAGACAGAAACCTGTTGTGCAATCTCATCTTTTGCCTGTTTAGACAATAAGCCGGGCTCAATGGGAAAACCGTCTCCTGGATGGAACATTGAATTGCATGATGAATACGGGAAACCGGTTAATAACTATGAAGAAGGAAGGATCGCTATCTCACTTGACCCGCGGCCGGTGGGGCTTCTTGTCAAATATCTTAATAACGATCAAGAAAACGAAAAATCATTCCAGAATGGATTCTATTATACCGGTGATAAGGCGTACACGGATGATGATGGATATTTCTGGTTCGTAGGTCGCGATGATGACGTCATAAAGAGTTCAGGTTACAGGATAGGTCCTTTCGAAGTTGAAAGTGCACTTCTTGAACATCCGGCTGTACAGGAATCTGCTGTTATTGGTTCTCCTGATAATATAAGAGGCATGATAGTCAAGGCTTTTGTAGTGCTGAACGAAGGGTTCCAACCTTCGGAAAAACTGATACAGGAACTTCAAAACCATGTAAAGCACACAACAGCACCATACAAATACCCCCGTTCTATTGAATTCATGGACGAATTGCCAAAAACAATTGGTGGTAAGATAATGAGGAAAAAACTTCGGGAGATGGACTACAAAAAGCTCCAAAATGAATGATACTAAATATTAGATACAGAGGATAAGAAAAGTAATTCTTCCAATTATTTTTTAATATCCTCTTACAATAGTTTTAAATTAATCTCATTTTAAGTAATGACTATTTCACTCTGTAGAAATGCCCATTTGAACAGAGCCAGAAAAACACTATTAAGTAAATCTTATGTATTTTGCAAATATCCACTATCAGACTCAGACATGTACTGGTTTAATTTTGCCATTGCAGTACGCATTCGCTTAAAACCACATTTCAAATAGAAGCCCTCACGTCCGGGAACAGAATAGAGTATTATATTCTCCACAGACAATTGTTCGCACAATTTTTCAATTATCTTCTTGCCTATTCCTTTTCCTTGATATTCAGGCAGTACTACCATGTCATATATCACAGTCTGGTATTCACCGTCGCTCAATGCTCTTCCCATTCCTATCAGTTTATCAGAGTCATATGCTACTACTACAGCATAACTTGCCTCAAAAGCCCTTTTAAGTTTACCTGGGTCACGCTGCTGTGAACCCAGAGGAGCACGTTCGAACAAGGTGACTGCATCAGCCCAATTAACTGCTTCCAGACCAGTACTAAAATACACACCTTGAATACTATTGGTCATGATAGTCTCAAATCCAGTAGAGATGTATTATTATAAAAATTTATGTTTGCTTTTCGTTGCGATCTTAATCAGATTCAATAAAAAAACTCTTAGCAAGCTGGAATTGTTGAGTTACAAAGGGTTTTGTAGATAAATCAGCATCATTAGCCTAAAATGTCAATTCTAAAACGATATATCTAGAGACATTATTTAAAAACTTAAATTAAATTTGTTCCTCGAAAAGAGACGATTTATAGTAAAGCAGAAAATCTAATTTACTATAAAGTTGATGTTGCATATCATTATTCTCAGGAGCCTTCATCATGAAATTACCCGCCCCCATAAAAAACGCCCTGATCGAAGCAAACATTTCCTTGTATGCTGAGAGCAAACCATCTTCCAGAACCAACGAAAAACCTCTTGCTTTCAAGATCCCCATGGCTCAGATAATCGAAGATACAAAATATTTCGGTATCAATGAATCAGACATTCAAGCCACGATCATAGAAAATCCGAATTCTCTGTCATACATAGAAGACTCCAAAGCTATACAGTTCATTCCATCCTTCACCCGGACCTGCGACCTTTATAATGAGATTCTTGATGAAATCAAGACAAATACATCCGCCAATCCAAAATTCACAATTGGGTATGACCCTGCAATAAAAGAAGCTCTCATTTATCATTTCTTTACTGGTTCCCTCGTTCTGATGGTCCCTGAAGATATGTCTAATCTATCTCAACTTAAATTTGCACTAAAAGCAGGAGGTAGTAAACTTCGTTCTATTATTGATATGACAGGCGGCTGGATCTACGTATTCCCAAAATACATAATGGAATCCCAGGAATGTGGCAAAATACCAGCCAAGGACACCAATGTTGAAGAAGTTCTGGCAAGTTACCTGAACGATATGTTTCTGGGAGATGCCTGAATTCAAAGCAAATGGCTGATCTCCTCGTTATTTTTTACTTCATAAGGTGAAATGCACCTATTAGAATCTCACCTACCGATCAACACTGCATTCATTGTCTTGTTTTTTAAAAATACTTTTAGTAGCGCAGTATATCCATCCTTTATGCAATGCAAGGTGTATTGCAGTAAAAACCGTCATCATGATAGCTGACCTGTTATGTATAAGTGTCCATGTAGCCTTCGTAATTCCTAAATATTCCTGATATCTGCCCCGTGGAACACCTGAAGGTATCACAAACAACATAACAAATCCTGTAACTGCAATTATCAAGAATAGTACAGTCAAAATGACATCTACGGAGTAATTAAGCTTCACCCTGTTCATTTGTTATCCTCTTTTAATTTAATGTCAACACATAATTTATTTGAATGTATCCATATTTCTGATGTTTTACTCAATTCTGACTTGATATTGAAGAGCTAATTGAAAATAGCAAAAATACTTATAGTCTTATGGGAGAATTGTGAACAGTTATATAGAGCAAAGGATTTTTATTTTGATATGAAAATGGATTTAACTCTGATTTCTTGTTAATTTTGGGCTGGATTTATTTTAGAAGGAAGGAGACAATAGTAATGAATATTTCTATCAGATCAGAAGAAGAAAAAGACTTCAAATATGTAGAAAATATGACCAGAGAAGCATTCTGGGACCTATATAAGCCCGGATGTGATGAACATCTTGTAGTGCATAAAATAAGAAAAGTACCTGCATTTGTAAAAGAACTGGATTTTATTGCATGTGATAAGGATACAATTGTTGGCAATATTATCTATTCAAGAGCTAAGGTAGTAAATGAGGAAAGTAAAGAATCTGAAGTTTTATGTATGGGCCCGGTTACAGTATTGCCATCATATCAAAAGCAAGGAATCGGTTCTTTATTGATGAATCATTCTATCAAAAAGGCAAAGCAGCTGGGATATAAAGGTATAATAATCTTTGGAAATCCTGACTATTATCAACGCTTTGGTTTTGTAAATGCTAAAGAATATAATATCCAGACATCCTGGGGTGAAAATATGGATGCTTTTATGGCATTAGAACTCTACGAGGGTAGCTTGAAGGATGTTTCAGGAAAATTTTATGAGGACGAAGTTTTTAAAATTGAAAATAAAGAGCTGGGGGATTTTGAAAAGCAATTTCCCCATAAAGAAAAGCATGTTACTGACACTCAATTAAAGTAGGATTCAATCAATAGGTATAGAAGACAAAAGTAAATAAATTCATGAATAGAATTTCTTTTGATGAAATTCCGAATGATTATTTACCAACAGTACTGGAGATTTGTGAAATATCACTCGGTTAAAGGCCAAGTGGCAGTTCACTTTAAGAGCCTCTGCATGTCTTCTTCTATAGTGCTGTTCGGCGTTATATTGAACTTCTCTACCAGAACATTGAGAACATTCGGTGAGATAAATGCCGGTAGCTTTGGACCAAGGGTAATATTATGTATTTCGAGCCTTAGGAGGGTAAGTAATACAAGGACTGCTTTTTGTTCGTACCATGCGATGTTGTACGAGATCGGTGCTTCGTTAACATCTGTAAATCCAAGTCTGGCCATAAGTCCTTGTGCAATGACGATCAGTGAAAATGAATCATTACACTGTCCTGCATCCAGTACCCTTGGAATCCCATCAATGTCCCCGAGATTAAGTTTGTTGTAGCGATATTTTGCACATCCGGCGGTAAGTATGACCGTATCCTTTGGCAGTGCTTCTGCAAAATCCGTATAATACTGCCTCTCCTTGTGACGTCCGTCACATCCTGCCATGACAATGAACTTCTTTATCTTGCCTGCTTTGACGGCATTAATGATCTTGTCCGCGTTAGATAGTACAGAATTATAAGCAAATCCGGTCGTGACGGTGCCTTCTTCCAGTTGTACCGGAGGTTTGCACTGCTTTGCCTGCTCGATGATAACCGAAAAGTCTTTCTTACCATTTTCAGCCACAATATGTGTGGCACCATCATAACCTACGGGACCTGTAGTGTATAACCTGTCAATATAGGTATTTCTTGGAGGAACTATGCAGTTGGTAGTCAACAATATTGGTCCGTTGAAGCTCTCGAACTCCTGCTGCTGGCGGCACCATGATCCGCCGTAGTTGCCGATCAGATGTTCATACTTCTTAAATTCAGGATATGAATTTGCAGGCAGCATTTCCCCATGAGTATAAACATCGACACCTGTCCCCTCGGTTTGATCCAATAGTTGTTTCAGGTCATTCAGATCATGCCCACTGACAAGGATTCCAGGCTTGTCTCTTGTTCCAATATTGACTTGTGTAGGTTCCGGATTTCCGAATGCAGTGGTATTTGCCATATCGAGTTCTGCCATTACATCAAAACCCATCTCCCCACATTTTAGGACCAATGAGATGAGCTTCTTATCATCCAGATTGTCATCCGTGGTTGACACAAGGGCTTCTTCTAAAAATGAATTTACTTTTTTACTGGAATGTCCAAGCATCATAGCGTGGTATGCATATGCTGCTATTCCTTTGACACCATAGGTCAACAGTTCTCTTAATGATCGGATATCTTCATCCACTGTTGCAAGTATGCCGGTATTCCTGTCCTTGATGTTTAAAGGAGTCAAAGTTGCGATCCCGGGTATATCTTTTTCATCAAGCAGATTGTTATCAAGAAGTTTTTGCTTGATCTCTTTCTGAAGCTTCAATCCCCTGTCGATGCGGTCCCGAATTCCGCTCGCTCTGAAATCGGTATTCGTTATGGTTGAGAACAGCGCATCGAGCATAAACTCATCAGTGCTCTTTTCAAAAATACCTGCCTTTCTTGCTTTCTGGTTGTAGAATGCAATGCTTTTAAGCACATAGATGAGATCGTCCTGTAGGTCTGCGACTTCCCCTTTCTTACCGCACATTCCATTATTTGTGCAGCTTTCCCCGCTCATCGTTTCTTCACACTGGTAGCAGAACATTTTGTCACCTTCATATATATGATGTGTAATATGTTTATTACTTTTTATGCTACTATACCTACAACCCCCAGTCTATCATGAGCATTCAGAGTAAATAACCTGTCAGACTCGACATTCTTGAGACATATCCTTCTATTAGTATAGGTATATTAAAGGAGATACCAAATGTGTTCATGTCTTAAGCATTTGTTTTTCATCATCTTCTTTTAAATAGAATCATATGTTTTGAGAGGTACAATTACTTGTAAGAGTTATATAAAACAAAAATGTACATAGTTGCGTATTTTCTAGTGTTCAAAGAGATTATATCAATGACCACATGTTTAGTAGCGATTGTGAGAAACATGATTCAGAAAAAACGTAATCAGTTTATCTTTTACTTTATTATCAACCGCCATTACTGCTGCGGTATTTAAGGTAAAAGACACAAGTTCTTTTTGAGAGGTATCAATTATGGAATCGTTAACAAGATATCCATAATGTCGTGTTGAACTCCAGACCACTGAAAGAACGTCCATATCTGTAAAATGTGTGAGTAATGGAAAAATTTGTATGGCAAAGACTGAATCAATAACGCTATGTTAGTGAGGAAGAAAAATGATTGCAAGTAATAAGCATGTCTGCTGCAATTGCAGTAGTGCACTTAAAAAACAAACGCTTGGATTAAACGTTGTATATTACTGTCCGGAATGCGGTATTATGACAAGTTCAAATTCTGCATGAGGCAGAGTATTTCAAACATTAGTAATCTTGCTGAGATTGTATTCTATTGTTTTTAGACAAAATTGAGCGTAAATGAACGCTCCATTTCGTTTTTACTTCATTATTCCAATTAATTCGGCTGGAAATCCTGACTTTCACCTTGGCTACAAAGCCATAGATTTCTGGAGATTCAATTTCCCATAACTATAAAAGAGCTGAAAAAGATAATGCAAAAAAGATTTTAAGAGATTCTGAGGATCATGCATTCAATAAACATCGATAAGATCATGATAGCCCCGTGTGGTATGAACTGCGGAATTTGCAGAGCTAATCTGCGCGAAAAAAACAAATGTCAGGGATGCAATGGACCCGATGATAAAAAGCCCAACTATTGTATACTCTGCAATATTAAGAATTGCCAGGAACTAAAAGAAGCAACCGATAAATACTGTTATGCCTGTAAAAGTTTCCCCTGTGCAAGACTTAAGCAGCTTGATAAAAGATACAGAACAAAGTATTCGATGAGCATGGTCGATAACCTGAAAAAGATAAAAGAAATAGGGATTGATAGTTTTATGCTTCTCGAAAATGAAAAATGGGTTTGTGAAAAATGCGGGGACATAATCTGTGTACATACCTGGAAATGCAGTAAATGCGGAAATCAGGTGAAATAGCAATTATACAGGCATATAGCTGCTTATTCAATAATTTCACTTTAGAAATAATCCGCATGATGGAGTTTTATGGTGGTGTGTGATGTTAGAACTTAATACCGATAGATTGAGAATACTCTGTTTGGACCTAACGAACTTCAAATTATATATTAACGAACATGGAAACATGCAGAGAAACATTGGCATTCAAGTTACAGTTGAAGCACTCCCGGATGAACTGAAAAGTGTGTTTCAATCTGCTTATGAACAAGCTACGGCAGACAATAAAAATTATGTATGGTATACGGTCTGGCAGATCATATCAAAAACTAACAATTGTGCTGTTGGAGGCATATGCTTCAAAGGCCGTCCTAATATCGATGGCGAAGTAGAGATCGGGTATGGAACCGAGCCTGATTATCAGAATAAAGGTTACATGACTGAAGCTGTAAAAGCTATTATCCAGTGGGCTATGAAACAGGATGAAGTTCTATATATAATAGCCGAGACAGAAAAGTCCAACATTGCTTCCCATAAGGTTCTGGAAAAAAATGGAATGAAAGTATATAAAGAAACAGATACCTCTTTGTGGTGGAGATACAACAGTGCTTAACTTATGTGTCTAAATCACTTTATATAATGAATTCTGAATGAAAATCTAAAAACGAAGTTTTTAAGAAACTGTCAAACCCTGATTATCCATCATTCCCTATAGCATCAACCGGGCATGCGCCCATTGCATCTTCACAAAAATCCTTTTCCTCATCGGTTTCCGGCTGCTTGAAAACATAAGCCTGTGGTCTATGCTCAGCCATTCTGAAATGATCCGGAGCTGTGTCCACACATAATTCACATGCTATACATTCTTCATCGACATAATATGGACCTGGAACATTCTCAGGCACTTTCATATCCTTATTTGCTATACTTCTCTCCCCCTTCAATAATAATGTTTGAATTCCATACTATTTAAGGAAGGGTATAATGGAAACATGATCAACTAAATTTATATTATTATGTTAAAAGATTGTGAATCTGCTAAATATTAATTTGAAAAGACTTCAATCTCTCAAAGAGAAGCGCTCATCATTATGAGTATTAACATCTTCTATATATTAGCAATGTTAATATATTCCAAAGGAGACAATACTCCATATAAGAAAAACGGTGTCAAAAATGCAAATCAAATCAATGTATATTGGAATATTAATGTTCTTTATGGTAACATCGGGGATTAGTCTGGCTAGTGTCCTCAATATGGAAAAAGTCACTCCTTTTGAGGAGAATGTCTCCAGTTTAACAATGACAGAGAACTATACATATATAACACAGGGACATGATCTTGTTGTGCTGGGTGGTAGCAATGTTTCCGATGCATCAGAAATAGCAAGGCTGGCTACTCCATGGGAAGCTCATGATGTTATAATATCTGGCGATCATGCATACGTGGTCAATGCAACTAATAGCCTTTCAGTTGTGAACATCACTGATCCATCTTCACCAATAATTGAAGGAAACTATGAGCCATCTGGTCTCATAGTTGATATTGACGCAGCAGGCAAGTATGCATATGCAGTCGATCACTACAATGGCCTTATAATCGAGGATATAAGCAATCCAAACTCGCCAATTTATGTCAGCACTTTGAACTTAAACGATCTGGCATATGGTATTGAACTATCTGGGAAATATGCCTATGTGACAGTCTGGAACGGACTTATGATAATAGACATCAGAGATCCAAACTCACCAATAGTTGTAGGAAATTATGCTGTCCCTGAATACAACAATGATGTTTATGTATCAGGCAATTATGCCTACATGATCTGCGATGAGTCTAACAGCCTCGAAATTGTAGATATCAGTAACCCATCTTCACCGATGTTTGCAGGAGTTTATGTCTATGAAACCGGTGGTCAGGCATACGATGTTGCAGTATCAGGTAACTATGTATGTTTAGTTGTTTCCAATGGCATCATAATTCTGGATATCACTGATCCTGAAGCACCAATACTTACAGGCAGTTATGAAATTAATAGTAGTGTGTCCGATATTGCTGTAGCAGGAAACTATGTATATGTAGCAGAAGACGATGGTAGCCTTCTCACCCTTAATTTGAACAGCTGAACAGAAACAAGTATTCAACTATAAATTCAACTGTCGGGAAAGAACTCAATGTGCTTTGAACACATGCTTTCCCGATTTTTTATTAAATACTTTCTTGGGTTCCTTTCGCTTTTTCATTTTCCTCTATCCGTGCCTTTACTAGTTTTTTTACAAGCGCTGCTGGAAGTGGTTTATTGGCCGGAAAGCGGATAGTACCCTTGGCAGTGTCGTATGACTTCAGTTCATCCTTATACATGTTCATTACAGCCGGGCTCATGACATAGAAACTGCAATGAGCCGGGAATGCCGCGAAGGCTACTAGTGGACCTTTGTACTTGAAAGTTGGTATTTGATAACTAATGCCCTCAGTTGCATTTGGTGCTGCTGCCAGAATCATTTTACGAAGCTTTATAAGCGTGGCACGTGCTTCTTCCGGAGCGTTAGAAAGGTAAGCATCCACAGAATCCGGCTTTGTACTCTTATCTATAATATCTTTTGAAATGGATTTGTGCATGTATTTATCACTTCTATCAATTTCACTTATTCCAGAATCTCAGCAAGCTTGTCAAAAGATTCATTCCAGCCCTGTTTGGTCAATTCCTGCGTAATACCTTCAGGAATACCTATATGTTGGAGTACCATTTTTGTATTACCATTGTGATCTTCAAAAGTTATAGTCAGCTCTAATTCTAATGGAAAATCTTCTTCCATATCATAATATGTTGCAGGGACCACATTACCATTCTCATCGGCAAAAGAATCAGTACACACTATTTTCTCCAGCGGAATTATCTCAAGATACACACCAGTACTCCAGAAGTCCTCACCTTCAGGTGATTGCATGCAGAAATGATAGGAACCGCCTACACGAAAATCTATCTTGCATATTGGAGAAGTGAAATATTTTGGTCCCCACCAGCGCATCACACGTTCAGGTTCAGTCCATGCTTTCCATACAAGTTCCCGCGGTGCACTGAAGATACGCGTTATGAGAAGTTCACTCTCATATTTTTTCTCTTTTGCCATTTAATTGCTCCTTCAGTTTTACAGCTAGGTTCATAATCTCCTTTTTTCAATGAACGCACCCTACTGCTACCTAGGATAGCATTTTATCTGCAAACCTCCTAAAATAAAAAAAACAAAATTCAAGCAATCTCAGTCAAGTGATATCGCTTCAACAGGACATTCGTCTATACATTGACCACAATCTACGCATAATTCCGGATCAACAACTGCAATATTATCATCACCCAGTGAAATCGCTTCCACTGGACAGATATCAACACATTGTCCGCATCCTGTACACAGATTCCTATCAATAATAGCTGCCATTAATATTACACTCCCATTATCTCTTTTAGAAAAGAGAATATAATCATATTTTGGGAACTTTTAGATAAATACCTATCGAATTCTTAAGTATTTGTGCCACCTAAAATATTCGATGCTCATTTTCTACCTGAAAATTCAAAAGATTACTCAAGATAGTGCTCTTCCATAAATATCAAAAGTGCTTTTAAATTATTTAATTTACATCAGCGGGGATTCATAGATGATATACGTAGATATTGACTGGAATGATATTTGGAAAGAGCTCATGACCACTCAGCAAAGGCTCGACAAAACAGGTGATAAGAACAGCCACTGGAATAAAAAGGAAAATGCAGAACGTTTTTGGAAAAGAACTCAGGAAAATTCTGAAAAAACCGATTCAACTCTCAATGAACTGCCCCTCACCCCGGAATCAAGAGTATTGGATATAGGATCAGGTCCCGGAAGGCTTGCTATTCCTATTGCAAAAAAAGTGTCCCATGTAACTGCTGTGGAGCCCGCAGCCGGAATGATGGAAATTTTGAAGGAAAATGCGAAACAACAGGGAATAGACAATATCAGTTGCGTGAGCAAGCGCTGGGAGGATGTGGATGTTGAAAATGATCTTGATGCACCGTATGATGTGGTCATCGCCTCATTCTCACTGGGAATGCCAGATATAAAAGAATCGATCCAGAAAATGCAGCAGGCTTCTTCGAAATATGTATATATCTACTGGTTCGCAGGGCCAACTCCCTGGGAAAAGCACTCAATTACGCTATGGCCTGTTCTCTATGGAACTAATTATGTTCCTGGTCCCAAATGTGATGTGCTGTACAATGTACTGTACAATATGGGAATATATCCTGAAATGCATGTCTTTTCCATGGACTACACCAATTATTTCTCTTCCATGGATGAAGCCATGGATTTTTACAGAGATCGCTATGTGATAGAAACACAAGAACAAGAAAATATTCTTCGTAATTATTTCAAGGATATTCTTGTGCAGGAAAATGACCAGCTGGTCGAGAGGGGAAATTCAACACGAGTTAGGATAAGCTGGGAAAACAAATAAAATTCAAGCTATTTTTCTAAAAAATTCTGGTTTATACCCGATGTTCTCAATCTTGGGAAAATCGATAAAATGAAGTTCAATGAAATAAAAAATGATCCTGTCCTTCGAGAATTATTCTGCATGCGTGGACTCAAATCAGAAAACACCACGAACGGATATATTTCTGCATTTGTATTGTTCAAAGAGTTTACAGGTTTATCTCCTTCCAAGATTCTGGAGATTGCACAACATGAATATGATAATGGAGTACGGCCACATATGATGACCCATTTTAAGATGATTGAGAACTTCAGGTGGCATCTGGAAGAATTGACAAATACGAGGAAAAGTGCGTATGCATCAACCAGTATCAGATGCCATGTCAATAAGATACGGTCTTTTTTTTCGTCATACTACATGCCTGTACCAGCATCACCACGCAGTGTAGAAGTACGTGCAAGAACTAGAGCTGGTTTCATAAGTATAAATACCCCTTTTTACAATATTAGTATGGGATTTGAATGGGTTTTAAAGAACTCTCTGATGAACAATGGAAGTTTATTAAAACATTCCTGCCTCCACAACCGATAACAGGAAGAAAGAGAGTTGATGACCGTAAGGTCATCAATGGTATTCTCTATGTCCTGATAACAGGTTGTAGATGGAGGGATCTACCGCCTTCTTATGGTTCTGGAATAACAGCTTGGCGAAGATTGAAAAGGTGGTCAGAAGCAGGAATATGGAATAAGATAATGGAATCTCTTCGAGATTCCGCTTATCATAAAGGTAAGTTTTCAATAGATACTGTGTGTATTGATAGCAGTTTCATTGAAACAAAAAAAGGGGAGAAGACTCCTATTACAACGGTCATAAAAAAAGAAAAGGTGTAAAGATCCATGCTTGTGTAAGTTGTGATGGATTCCCTCTTACGATCATCATTTCCCCTGGAAATGAATATGATAGCAAGGCTTTCATTCAAGTAATGGAACTTATTAAGATCAATGCAACAACTAAACCAAAAACTAGACCTCTTGAGGTATTAGCAGACTCAGCTTATGATAATACTGATATAAGGCAGTATTTAAGATCCAGAGCTATCAAAAGCAGTATACCAATCAATACTAGGAATAGTAAAAGAAGAAAAAAAGGAAGGCCCACTAGATTTGATCCAGATTCTTATTCGAAAAGAGGAACTATAGAACGATTTTTTGCATGGTTGAAGATGGGGTTTAGAAAATTAGCAAGTAGATATGAAAGGCTTAATGTGGTTTTCAAAGGACTATTAGATATCGCATGTTTCATTCTATGCTGGAAAAAGGTGTGAGGGAAGTTTTGAAACAGGCTCATTCTAAAAACAAGCATTATGAAATAAACCAAACTAAGAACTTTATTCTACCCTTTTATCTTTTTGAATTATGTATGTTTACTACCATTACCGCTTTTAACATTTTCCAGATAAGCTTCACCCCTGGGTGAAATGCGATAAGTATCATTCCCATTTGAGTCTATTTTTTCGATATATAGCGCATTCTCCAGCATGTCAAGATGGAATTTAGATTGCATTCTATCGAGTTTGAAGCTGTTTTGAATATCTTCAATAGCCTTATCAGACTCAGCGAGAAAAGATAAAATCTTCCTTCTAACAGGATTCTGAAGAGTTTTCAGACCTATATCATGGTCTTCAGTAGGATTACGTACTATACCTTTTTCTTTTTTTATGTTTTCAATCCATTCTTTCCTGCTATTTTTAAGAGAATCTTCTGACATAGGCATCAATTATAGTTATTTAAAATAGATAATACATGTTTTGGTCTTATCTTGAGTAGACCTTTTATTAGCTAGAAATCTTTACATAACAGAAGAATAACTGGCAATGGAAAGTTGTTGTCTTTCTGAAATATGAACATTGTTTTCCGGGAAATCTGCACCCTGAAGGACAGTAATAAACTTCCTGGTGTATTCCGGATTTTTGAATACTAGTCTTATCTTGCGGTTTTTGAAGAAATAGAGCCTGATATCATCGGTCAGATAAGATTCTCCCGGATTTATCCGGATACGTTGGGCTTTAAGTGGTTCTATAGAATGAATAACCACATCCACCATCTTGAGCAGGCTTTCAACACATTTTGTTGAATCCTGCAGGTTTCCTGATGCTTTAAGATTAATTACTGTATCATTCTTAACTTCTATTCTATCAGAAGAATATCTGCTTCCATTTAAAGGAATGAGTTTTTGACAATCTGCTTTTATGCGCTTCATGGCATTGTTATTGTTTTGCAAGTATGTGTTCAGAACATATTCTGCAACCTGGAAAGCATCATATACGGGTAATTTTTTAGCAAAATTGAATACATCCTTCAAATCCACAGGTAAAGCCGGATTTTCCTTACTCTCAAGTAGAATAATTTGGTTAATGAAACGATCTATCATTATATCGATGGAATCGGAAAGGTTAACTGTATCTGCAAATGGGAACAAGAACAACGATTGTCTCTGGCTTACAGGAATCTCACCTTTTATGCCCTGGCAGATCTGGTCAAGCTTTTCCCGTGCCTCTTTTTGAGCAGATAGCAAAAGCTTAATCGTATTGTTTTGCAAAGTGTAGATCTGATCCTTCGTTCCGTAATCTTGCATGCCTAATGTATCTTATTTCTTCTTAGTATTAATGCTTTTTTGCTATCGGGATGCTTTTATGAAAAATAGTCCATTTTCCTGATACTATTTTGAGTTTGAGATTTAGCAAAAATGTCTAAATCTTGTTTTTTTGAGTAAATAGAGAACTCATTATAGTTTACACTTTTAATTATATCAGAAGTAATATAATCAGTATACTACTTATTTAGAATATATTCAAAAAACTATATATAGAATATGTGTGTACAAAGGAAAAGGATGGCAAAATATTTTGTGTTGCAGCTATGATATTCTCAAAGGAGAATATGATATATTTCAGACATTGTGTAAAAGGAGTATAATATACATGAAAATTAGGGTTGTCAGTTCTAAGGATGAAATTAACACGTTAAGTCCAAATGAAGAGATAGTTCATCTTGCATTCAGACCATCCAACACAGACATCTTGTCGCTTATAATGAAATGCCCGGATGTAAAAGCACTTCATATTCCAGCCTCTTATAAGAGGACCATATCTAACTCTGTAATGATGTACCTTAAAATGAAAGGTATTGAATTGTTGGAGGGAGATGTATGGGGACACCGCAAGGATATTAACGAATACTCTGAGGTTTCCCAGGGTATTTATGATCGTATAGATCAGTACCTCAAGAATGGTATGCCAGAAGATGATGTTATTGAAAAACTGGTAAGAGAAACCAGGCTTAGTCCTGATTTCGTTTCATTCCTTGTGAAAAACAGATGAATATGAAATACCTTTCTACCTGACCGGTATTTTCTCTTTTCCTTCTTTTAAAGGTTCTGGTATTGATTAATTCACTGTTTTCTTTTGTTTTATATTCGATTATGGTAACTATTTTTAACTAAACTATTATAACTTCCTACTATTGCAATTATGCTTAGGTATTGATATAAACAGATGTTAAACCGAAATTCAAACAAGAATAAATGAACATTTAATCCAAAATTAAGTGCCTATAGTAAATAGAATAAATAAATATCAAATATAAAGCATCAATACTCGAAATAGTTCCTAATAGCAATTTATAACTTAAAAAAACTCTTGATTAAGTGTCAGATTTAGAATTATACTCTTATTATGTAATGATTCATAATTAAATAGTACTATACTCCTTAAACAATAAATAGTATTGAATCTTAAAACAAATACATGTATCAAAATATAGTAAATAATGTTTAGTTAATATCTAACTCCTCCTGGTTTTTCATGTGCAATATTCTTACATCTGAAATTTTAGTTTCATCGAATAAACCGGAAACCGTATCGCACATTCTCAGCACCCTATCTGCATCAGATGGTTCTGGAAGACCATGATAATAATTTTCGATGGAACAAATACCGAATATTAAATCCAATGATCGAATTTCCTTGTTTAACTCTACTAGTACTTCAACAATATCTTCCACAGAGTCCATCAGACAAGTATAATTATGGTTTAACGGTTCAACATCATGTAAATAACATAAAGCTACCAGATATCTTTCTAGTGCAACAGAAGCTACATTAAATACCACACTAAAACGACAACCTTCTTCTAAAAACTGCTTAGCTCTACGATGATAAGCTTTTGCATCCCGGTAATCCTCTTCAAATTCCTCATATTTAGATTTCCTATCAATGAATTCTATTCGCATTTTATTCCCTCCCTCAATTTGATCCTGCCAGTATCCAATGAGATTAGGACACCAACAGAACCAAAAGAATTCTATCTACAACTTTGATGGTTTGTAACCAGGGTACAAAGTTCATCAAAAGTCAGGTCTTACCAAACATTTAGGATCCATTCTCTGCTCTTCTTATACTCCATATCCGCAAATATTGTATTAGCCATTGATTCAGCTAGCCATATGGCACCTGCATACCCTACTACAGGATGGCGGTAATATCCTGCACGATCATAGACCGGGAACCCTACGCGAAGCATAGGAACATTGTTATCTATGGAAGTGAACCTTCCCTTAGAATGGCCCAAGATCAGGTCAAGCTCAAGGCCTCTGTTCTTGATCCTGTCTTCAAGTTCCCACAGATCTGCATTTGTAACTATCTCCATGTCATAGTCGACATTCTCCTTAAGCACCTTGATCCTAGAGTCATTCTGATAATTTGGATTATCATCACCAAGAAGCAAGAGCATGGGCTTCATCTCAAGATCAAGACAGAACTCTGCAAGACTGATCACAAGGTCCGCATTTCCATATATTGCTACTTTCTTGTCAGCAAAGAACATGTGTGTGAGGTCTGCCAAAGCATCGATAGCAATTCCTCTTTCACGAACAAGAGATTCTGGTATTGGCTTGCCTGTGAGCTTCTTCACGTTCTGTAAAAAGGTATCCGTGTTACGGATACCTATAGGTGTAGGACCAATGATCGCCGGCACATCAAACTCACTCTCAAGATACTGTGCTGCCTTTCCACCTTCATACCTATTTAAAGCAATGGTTCCTACTGCATTCGCCGTTCCAGCCATGTCCTCAACTGTTGTGCACCCATGAGAGAATTCAGCCTTATCTGGCATCAATGGGGAATCGAAGCTTTCTATCTCAAAAAGGACAGTTGTATCTACCTGCATCTCTGAAAGAAGATGCTTAAGAGCCGTTACATCTCCCGGATTGACCCAGCCAGTGATAAGGTTTAACTTTCCATTTGGTTCTCCCTTCTTTGCAAACGCAGTAACAAAGTCTCTGACAGCGATATCATACCCACTTACCATACTACCAACAAAACTTGGAGTATGGATGGGAATAAGATGAACTTCCCTGCCAGCATACTTCTCTTTTAACAGGCCTTGATTAAGCTTTCTGACAACTCCGTCTATATCATCACCAATGACTTCTGTTGAACAGGTAGAGATTATAGGAACTACCTTTACATGCGGATAACGCATCAATAACACATCTACAGCTTGTTCAACGCGATTAAGTGCTCCAAATACCGCACCATCTTCATGTACAGAGGAAGAAGCAATTTCAAAGCTTTCCTTGAAATGCTGTGCAAAGAGCATGCGGACAAACATTACACATCCTTGTCCCCCGTGCACGATTCCTATACAATCCTTGATCCCTATACTTGCATATTGTGCACCGCAGGGCTGACATGTGAATATCGGATTGATAACACCGGCACGTTCCTTTACTTTTAATTCACAAGACAAAATATTTCCTCTCCTTAATAGTGTGGGTCGTTGAGTTCTTCATTGAGCGAACCCTTTATGGTTAAGTAATCTATACGATCCTTTACACCCTGCATAAGCAGTTTAATTTCATCTTTGTCCATTGTTCCCAACCATGTATACCGGCGCATGAAGCTATCGGACAAGTACACAGCATCAACCCAATAGCATCTATCGGCAGAGGTCTCTTTTTCGACTGGTTCTTCACAGAGTATCTGCATCGTCTTTGTCAGTATACATTCATTTTGTCTTTCCCTGTCCCATGTACGAGAGTGGAACTGCCAGAGACATTTTTTCATAATGAAATCCACAAGTTGCTCGACCCTGTCCTTCATAACGTCTTCCATTTAATTTTACCCCCCTCATTGAGCTTCGGCGGACTTCATTTCAAAGCTTGGGTATGCCGTCTTCTTACGCAAATCTGAAATTATGTCTAGCTTACCTGTGTACTCCCTCATAGTTGTCGATGAAAGTACTTCTTCACTCAGGCCGACATCAGAGATCATTCTGCGAGTAACAAATTCCTTATCTATTGGGATCTCATCCTTACTTATATCCAAGGCCGAAAGCTGATGAATCGGGGAGTAGATAGCATTGTAAATGTCACGTGCAAACCTGACCCACCCTTCAAATCCCTTGTAAGGACCATTGTGATATGCATGCGCATTCAAATATGGCACACGTACCTTCTTAGCAACTTCTCCAGGCCGGACGCCTGTGAATATCACATCTGGCTGTAACATTTCCAGGGCTTCAAGCCCTTCAAGCTCATTTGGATCGTCAATGGCAAGTGCACCTTCTTCACAGCGGGAAATACCCTTTTCCATATCACCCTGATGCCCGAATTTCGTATAGACTGAAACTACATCCACTCCAAGTTCATCATGGATTACATGTGCCCAATGCCATAACTTGGAGCCACCTGGCCAGAGGCATACCTTCTTTCCCTTTAGACGTTCCTTATACCAGTCAAGTTCCGGCTTCCATCTGGCAACCTCTTCAGCAATGATTGCCTCTGCACGGTCTTCGATTCCAAAGAATAGCCCTATCTTCCTTAGCGATGCTGATAGTGGTTCGAAACCAAATCCATCTATATCAAGACGTGGAATTCCATACCTAACTCTCAGTTCATTGCATATGTATTCAGCTGAACGTGCACATTCCAGCACATTCAGATGTGCCTTATGCATAGCTCTGAGGTCATCGTATGTCCCGTTTCCTGTAAAAGTGGATAGGACCTGTATACCCATCCTCTTGAAAAAGTCAAGCATGATCTCCTGGTCACCCTGAATATTATACTCTCCTACATAATTTATGACATAGTCACTGGTGATCTTAGGTTCAACGGTTCCGACCTTCTGATTGATCCATGCAATGTTGATCTTGTGGTGCCCTCCTGATTGACTTGGTCCTCCGAACCCGGGGGAATTGCATACAAATATATCTACATCAGGCAGTTCTTCCATAACTTCATTAGCTATAGCGTTGATATCGTCCCCTATCAGCGCAGAAGCACATGTTTGATAGATGGTCATCCTTTTGATGTTAGGAAATGCCTTGAATGCTTCGATTAGGTTCTGCTTGAGCAGTTTTTCGGCACCGAACACCACATGCTTTTCCTTCATATCCGTGGCGAACGTGTACTTGATCTGGAAGTTGTCGTTATCGCTGATGTAACGCTTTGTTTGCCAAGTATCATAGGTACATCCTATTGGGCCATGACTAATGTGTATAACATCCTTCATGGGTGTTCCTATGACGTGCTTTGCTCCACAGTAAGCACAACCACGTTCTGAGATTGATCCCGGGATCGTATTAAGATATCCCAGTGGAAGTGCCATTGATAGGTCTTCGCCCGGTCCCTTAATTACAGCGTGCTTTCTCCGTTCAGGAATGCATTCACTACATTTGAACAAATGATATGGCATAATTGTTTAACTCCTTTTCGCATTTATGAGATAGCGTCCTCGTTGATTTCGTTAGTACGCACCCTCATTGCACTCTCAACAGGGCAGACAAAGATTCGTCCATCTCCTATCTGCTCAGTCCGATTCGTATCGATTATAGTTCTGACAATGGCATCAACATCAGAATCCTTAACTACTACGCTTAGTAAACGTTTTGGGACATATTTCATCCCTCTTGATTTACCCTGCTTCAGGAGTTCCGGACGGATATCAACATCCACTTCACAGGCGATTCCACGCTGCTTTCCACGCCCAAGCACTGATACAACAGTGAAGCTTGGAAATCCTATTTTATCAAGTGCTTCCTTTGTTGGACCCATCTTCTTGGGGCGGATGATCGCTATGATCTCTTTCATAAGCATCCCTTATAGTCCTGTAGAATCTGTACGAATTGTAAAGGCCTTCTCGACATGAGTTACAAATATCTTACCATCTCCGAAATTTCCAGTGAAAGCTTTTTCCTTGACTAAACCAATCACCTTGTCAACATCATCATCTTCAACAACCGTCATGATCAGAGTCTTAGGCAATTCATCATAGTGGATTGTCCCTACGGTGATACCTTTCTGCTTTCCACGGCCAAATGCAGAGATCTTTGTCATTGAATAGAATCCCTCTTCAGCAAGATGATCTGCGACCTCATCCGCAGCTTCGGGACGTACTATTGCTTTTATCATCTTCATACAGTTCCTCCTTGGCTCTCTATTTTAGTCAGCGATACCGTACTTTACGACCATTGCTTCCAGTTCATCCATTGATAGTGGCTTTGGAATTACGAAATTCTTATTTTCAATGATCTTGCGTGCAAGTTCACCGTATTCCTTTGCCTGGTTTTCTTCCGGATCATATTCAACGACGGTCTTCTTGTTGAACTCAGCCTTTTGTACAATATTGTCTCTGGGAACGAAGTGTATCATCTGCGTACCAATTGCTGCAGTGAACTCTTCCAGAAATTCTCTTTCTCTGTCAACCTTTCGGCTGTTGCAAATTATACCACCAAGACGGACACCGCTTTGCTTTGCATACTTTAGCAAGCCCCTGCAAATGTTGTTAGCTGCATAGATGGCCATCATTTCTCCGGAAGCAACTATATAGACCTCCTGTGCCTTTCCATCACGAATGGGCATTGCAAAACCGCCACACACAACGTCTCCAAGGACATCAAAGAACACAAAGTCCAAATCTGGAGTATATGCTCCGTTGGCTTCCATCAGGTCGATAGCAGTGATGACTCCGCGGCCTGCACATCCTACTCCTGGTTCTGGACCACCTGACTCTACACAGCGAATGTCCTTAAACCCGGTCTTTATGACCTTATCATTGGTGACCTTTTCAGTACCCTCTTCCCTCAATACATCCATGAGTGTTTCCTGTGGCTTGCCACCGAGAATTAGGCGGGTTGAGTCGGCCTTCGGGTCACAGCCATGAATGAATACCTTTTGGTCGTGGAAGTGTGCCATTGCAGCTGCTGTGTTCTGCTGTGTCGTTGACTTACCAATTCCACCCTTGCCGTAAAATGCAATTTTTCTTGTCATTTTCTACATATCCTCCTAGATGATGGGGGAAGAGCATTTCCACTATACCCATCAGATTCTTTCTACATTCCTGAGCTTTTTGAGAAACCTTCGGTTCGATTAACATTGAATACACTTCAATCAATGCTGAACTCTGGTTTCTCTAATACTCTATGCTTTTACTCTTAAAGTTAATAGTAGTCCTTATATATTTAAATATCTACTATCAGAATCCTATGTACTAGTTACTAGTATATAAAAATATGTATTACTTAATTAAATAGTAGATAAACTACATTACATAATTAGAGAATGGGCATAATTCTATAGCATCGATGTATGGAATTTAATGGATAATCTCTTAGATAATGTATGTGGTAAAATCAATTTTTAAACAAGTAAGTGATAGTGACAAAAAAATGTGGCTTGAGAAAAATGTTAATAGGAAGTGAAAAGAATTCGAAGAATCCTATCAAATAAAATCAAAGCTTATTTTTCTTCAGGGATAAGGGATAGTAGCACCCTTAGCTTCTTTACCAACAATATCAGATATTCTTATTTGTATGATCTGGGTTCCTTTTGCCATGTCAGCATCTATAGGCATGCTACCTTTCAGAGAGGCATATTTTTCGAATATTAGATTAAGAGCCTTTGCTTTCATTTCCTGGTCATTTATCAGCAATGCTTTTCCTGTAGCTATCACACTTCTGTAAAGCAGATCAAATTCGCAAGGAACATCAGCCGAGACAATACTTTTCATTTCATCTACTTCAAAACAGACAGAATTGTTAGAAGAAATAGCTTCTATTTTTCTCCCTTTTTTAGCGCAGTGTAAAAGTATCTCGTTATTCTTTTGATCATAATAATATAGCATCGGTACGACATACGGTTCATTATTGTGACACATGGCCAGTCGTCCTACTTCAGATTTTTCTAAAAAATTCTCTGCATCTTTTACATTCATTTTCCGTTCCTTGCGTAACATTGGAAAGCCAGTCATAATTGTTCGCCTCGCTAGTATTAGTATCTCAAATTCGAAGTTTTTGTTTATTTTAAATACGCATAACCATTGGAGAAAAAACTCCACCTTTATTTGTTAAAGATGGAGTAGCAAAATAGATTGATATTTGTATTAATCTTCCAGATGTCCTTCAATCTTAGAGCCATCATAATTGCAACGAGTATTCACAAATCCACTAAGCATAGGCTTATAGTCCGCATCATCATCATCATCACTTGAAACTACAAAAGAACTATTGTATTCAAAGTTGCTTCTTGTCGTTCTGGTCTTTACCAAATTCATGTTATCCCTTTCTGATAGTACAGTGTTATATCATTCAAACACGTGTGTTTACAAAAGAGTTCTTTTGAACTCAGTATCTCGTTTCTGTTCTAAGGTTTGTTGGGAATCGAAGGGGAAGCCAAAGTTCTTGTTAGCTGCCATACATCATTCAAACGTTTCAAGGTTGCGTCAGGTATTGTTTATTTCCTTTGAACATGAATGCATATGTTCTTTTGGATGAACTTTGCAGACAACATCGCAAGAACTCATTAACTTTTTACGGCTTCTTACGTAGTATTTCTTCGCTTCTATGCTAAGGCTTACCGAAGATGAAAAGCCAAATATCTTGCTAATTGCATACATCATTCAAACGTTTCCAAGGTTGAGTCAGGTACCGTTTATTTCCTTTGAACATGAATGCATATGTTCTTTTGGATGAACTTTGCAGACAATATCGCAAGAACTCATCAGCTCTTACAACTTCTTAGTAGTGCTTTTTCGGATGTCTCTTAAGGGTACACCCGGAATAGTAATTCCCATCAATCAGATAAATAAGTGTCGCTCTAAATTAATTGTCATTTGCTTTAGTAAATCAACGTAGAAATCTTCATGTGATACGGTCCAAATCGGATTTCTACAAGTTAAAAAACAAAAAATATATTTCCTTATCACTACCGTTAGTTCACTTGAGCAGCTATTATTTTTTATTTATCTTACTATAATCATTAATAAGTTCTACATATTCTGCAGCATTTTTTGCGATGGATTCAATTTCCACTTGTTCTAATTCTCTCTTTATTCTTCCTGGAACTCCAATAATCAAGCTTTTTTCCGGAAACTTTTTTCCTTCAGAAATCAATACATTTGCACCTACTATCGAATCATTGCTAATCTCAGATCCATTTAGCACTGCAGAATTCATTCCTATAATCACATTGTTTTCAATTTTACATCCATGAAGCATAGATCCATGTCCCACACTTACATTATCTCCAATTTGCACATCATTAATATTGTCTACATGAATTACTGCATTATCGGCTCTGTAGAAAACCTACTTTAGATTTTATTTTCACCTAATAATTTAAAAAGGATAAGTCCCCTGAGTATTACTTCCTACAGAAAACACAAAGGGGATGATTGTGTTTTGTCTAATAAGTACTTAA
>NZ_JBGMEB010000015.1:0-120020 GCF_041447285.1 Methanomethylovorans sp.
CCTGTACCCATCCCGAACACAGAAGATAAGCCTGTCCACGTTCCGTACTGTACTTAAGTGCGCGAGCCTTTGGGAACTTCGGATCGCTGCTATGCTCACTCTATGAATTTTAACTCTAATTCTAACGGCTACAGCTCTTTAAGTAGTTTGTACTTTGATTCTATTTTATCAGCATCTCTTAATAATGCTCAGTTGGTTTGTATTTTTCATCTCAAGACTATACTTATGATCTTACAACATTTTTTCATGAGCAACATACATATATCTTTAATATTATCTTCCCCCACATGACATCCAGATTCGAGATCCTTCATAAGGATGCTGCAGGACGCATCGGTAAATTGACTACTGCTCATGGCGTAGTGGAAACTCCAACCGTAATGCCTGTTATCAATCCCAATATCCAGACCATCAAGCCCTCAGAGATGAGAGATTTCGGGGCTCAAATGCTCATCACCAATTCTTATATTATCTACCGCAAGGAGGAACTGCGCGAGAAAGCGCTTAAGGATGGCCTTCATTCTCTGCTGGATTTTGATGGTCCTATTATGACTGATTCTGGATCATTCCAATTATCTGTATATGGTGAAGTAGAAGTAACCAACGAGCAAATTGTGGATTTCCAGCAAAAGATAGGTTCAGATATAGGTGTCCCTTTGGATATCCCAACTCCTCCTAATGTCACAAGAGATCAAGCCGAGTCTGAGCTTAGTATCACCATTGAACGCCTTAAAGCTGCCCGTAATTTGGTCAAAGGCGATATGCTACTTGCTGGTCCTGTTCAAGGTTCAAGCTATCCTGATCTGCGTGAAGAATGTGCAAGTACTCTCTCTGGAGTAGGTTTTGATGTATATCCTTTTGGAGCAGTAGTTCCTCTCATGGAAACATACCGCTATGCAGATCTGGTCGATGTAATTGTTTCGGCCAAAAAAGGGCTAGACCCTTCTGCTCCTGTTCATCTGTTTGGTGCAGGTCATCCCATGATGTTTGCTCTTGCAGTATCCTTGGGGTGTGATCTGTTTGACTCTGCGGCTTATGCCCTTTATGCAAAGGATAGACGCTACATTACCACTACGGGAACTTATCATGTGGATCAGCTTCAGTATCTTCCATGTTCCTGTCCTGTATGTGTATCTCATACAGCAGAACAACTCAAAAAAGCATCTAATTGCCAAGATCTCCTTGCTCGGCACAACCTCTATGTGACTTTTGAAGAAATGCGCTATGTAAAGCAATCCATAAAAGAAGGTAACTTACTGGAACTAGTTGAACAAAGATGCCGTGCGCATCCGCGCTTGCTTTCAGCCCTGAAACAGATGTACAAACATTCAGATTGGCTGGAACAGCATGATCCTGCATCAAAGTCCACTTTCTTTTACTGCGGCCCAGAATCCTCTAAAAGACCCGAGGTTTTAAGATTTTCTCGCAGATTAGATCATTTCTCATTTAAAGGTAAGGTTTTGATCAGAGCTTCACCTACGCGTATAGATGCAGACTATGATCATATTCTTATATTCAGACCCCCCTTTGGTGCATTCCCGCAGGAGCTAGCTGAAATCTATCCTTTCAATACAGAAACAGTTCACATCCCGGACTACGAATCTCTTGAACAGGCATATATGAATGTCCTTAAACTTATAGAAATGAATCCTGATGTAGAATTCACTTTCATGATAGCAGAAAGGTTTGAGCACCCCTTGGTCGCGAAACTGAAAGAGGTAGCTACTATAATCTGATATTCTTTGTGAACTAAGCACAAAGTACAAAATCTCAAAAACAGGTTCTTTTGGTGATCTAATGGTTTCAATCTCAGATTCAAAGACCACACATCCCTTTATTGAATTACTACGGCCGGAGATAGCGGAGATGGATCTTGCCCTGCCAGCAGCAAGTGCGTTGCTTGCTTCTTATCTGGCAACAGGCTCTCTCCCTTCTCTTATGTCATTTATTATTGCAGTAATTGGTGGATATGCAGCTATCACAAGTTCATATGTATATAACGACTGTTGTGATGTGGATATAGACAGCATAAATCTTCCAAACAGGCCTCTTCCTTCTGCACAGCTCGAAAAACGTAAAGCATTGATATACGCTATTTTCCTTGGAGTGGTAGCATCAGCAGCCGCATTGATCCTCAATCCAGAATCTTTTATTGTGCTTATTATTGCAGTGGCAACCATCAGCGTATACTCCAGCATTGCAAAAAGGTCTACTTTCTTAAGTTTCGTACCCGTTGGGATATCTTATGGCCTTGTGCCCATTGGTATATGGCTGGCCTTTGATCCCGCAGGAATTTTTAAGCAACCAGACTACGGTTCAATTTTACCTCTTCCGGCTATCTTTTTAGGCCTTATGATGTGTTTTACTGATTGGGGATTCACACTTTCTGGTGTCGCAAGGGATGTGGAAGGAGACCGTGCACGCGGTGCACCTACTTTTCCTGTAACTTTTGGTGTACCAGCTACTGCTAAATTCGTTACTCTCATGTGGATAGTAGGAGTTATTGCTTCTATTGCCATAGGTATCACTGCCCATCTTGGACCTGTATTTTTTGCAGGTGCTATCCTTGCAGGTATATGGATGCTATCTCAATCATTTGATTTCATTAAAAACCCCACTCCTCCAAGAGGTGGCCGTCTTTTCCTTCAGGGTTCACGTTACAGGGGAATAATGTTTGGTTCACTTGTAGTAGATGTACTTCTCATGATACTATTATCCGGCTACGCTTCTATATTATGGTAAGGTAATTCTAATGGATGCAGATATTATAGTAATTGGTGCCTCTCCGGCAGGCCTTATGGCTGCCCGTAATGCTGCCTTAAAGGGTGCAAATGTTATTCTTATTGAACGAAAAGAAGCTATTGGTAATCCTACCCATCCTGCAAACACTTTCTTTAAAGGAATGTTCGATAGGACTGGTGAGGCCGTTGACCAGAGCTATGTGATAAAGAATCTCAAAGGTGCACATATTATAGCACCATCAGGTGGCGAAGTTGTTGTAGAGAGCCCTGCATATTTCTTGAACCGTAAGAAATTCGATGAATATTATGCACAACAAGTGAGCAAGGCCGGTGTTGATATCCGCACAGGGGTAGAAGCTCTGAATGTGATTCGAGGTGAAGGTGTATTTTCTATAAGTACCAACGAAGGAATGTTGAAGTCCAAATTGGTAATTATTTCTGATGGTATCAATTCGAGAATTGCAGGTCTTCTGGGCATGAAACCCATTAAATATCCTCGTGATACAGCATGGTCTCTTGAAGCTGAGATCGAAGCACCAGGTATAGGAGAACCGGACATGTTTGAGTACTATGTCGGTAATCATGCTCCAGGATGGAAATCAACCTATTCTCCATGTGGTGGTGATCGGGCAACCCTGGGTGTATACGTACGCGGGCATGGGATGGATGTCTCCTCTTTCTTTGATGCCTGGGTGGAGCGCTTCAAGAAAATAAAAGGCTTAGATGATATCTCCTTCATCAGCAAGTCCGTGGGTGGTGATCCTATCGCTGCTATTCCAGGAGAGATTACAGGTGAAGGGGTTATGATAACCGGAGGCTCTGCAGCCCAGTCTGGTATAGGATACGGTATGCATGCAGGTCAGATGTGCGGTGATGTAGCCGCAGATGCTATTACAAAAGGTGATGTTTCTCCAGCATTTTTGTCACAGTACAGAAAACGCTGGAATAAAGAGTACAGGAATGAGTATTATCTCGGCCGCATCGCACTCGAGACACTGCGGAAAATGACAGACAAAGAAATAGATTCCATGATACAGGTATTTGAAGGTGAGGATCTTTCTTTTATTCAGGGTGATCCTGTGACTAAAGCAATACGTACCGGCATGTTCATGCTCAGGAAAAAGCCATCTTCATTGCTTTCCTACAGGGCTGCACTGAGGAGGAAGTAAGCAGTGACTATGGATAAATATTATTTCTATCAAAATCCCCTTTTCAAGGTCTATGCAACAATTCAAGATGGTCTTGTGAAGATGGATACCGAAGGTTTAGTATCGCCTGTTTTTAAAGTGATGATTAAAGATCTCATGGGGATGTTCGATGATACGAAGCCTTCAAAGGTGGATGGGGACAGACTTATTTATTCCACCTGGATGCCCCCGATTCCAAGCAAATCCTTTGATAGGCTTGTGTCCAGCCAGTTGGGAAACATGAGGGGTAAATATATGCCAGAGCAATTGACCATTTCTATTACTGAGGATTGCCCTAATAAATGCCTCCACTGTGCATTGCCCGATACAAAAAATCGTGCAAAGCTAGAACCTGCTGTTGTAAAATCAATAATTGACCAGGCACAGGATCTAGGCACAACCCTGATCATATTCGACGGGGGAGAACCCCTGCTCTATGTGGGGCTGGAAGAACTGATATCTTATGTAGACCAGCAGCGTGCAATTCCTGCCCTGTTCACTTCGGGTGTAGGCTTAACTGCCGAGCGTGCACAGAGCCTTAAGGATGCTGGTCTCTACATGCTTAGTGTGAGTCTGGATAGTGCTCATGAAGAAGGACACGACCTCATGCGTGGCAGGGCAGGTGTGTTCAAAGATGCCATTTCTGCAATACGCAATGGAATTGAGGCTGGCCTGCTTGTGAATATGTATGTGGTGATCTCCCCTGGGAATATACATGAATTAGATGATTTCTATCAACTTGCCTGTGAGACAGGAGTACAAGAAATATCTTTCTTTGAGATCGTTCCAACTGGTAGGTGGCTTGACCGTACTAACGAGGTGCTTTCAGCAGAAGATTGCAAAAAGTTCGATGATTTTGTCCTCAGGGCAAGCAAAAGTGATGGTCCCCGAATTTTCCCTATACCTCACATCGTGGGAAAAATGGGTTGTTTCGCCGGAAAAAAATGGTTGCATATAACTCCTGAAGGAAACGTGTGGCCATGTTCTTGTCTTCCTCTAAGTTATGGTAACATTCATGATGATAGTCTTAAATCCATATGGAAAAAGATTACTCACGACGCTACCTTTACAGGTGGCAAATGCTTAATGCGCAATTCTGAGTTCAGACGTATCCGTCTGGGATTAAATGATTGATAAAACAAAATTGAAATTTAAGGGTGAAAACACCCTTATCTTATCTTTTTTATAGCAGTCCAGATCTCTGAAGTGCCATGAGGTTCTCTGTAGTGAGTTTCTCTCCGGCCTTGAACTTATCAAAGATATCTTCGGCATCTTTACGCATATCAGCCTTGGATACTTCTCTTCTGCCATCAGTTTCTCCCTTCTTGAGCTTGCGGACCTCTTTATCAATGTCCCTTATCTCTTTCTGGGCAGCTATGAACTTTTTGTGTTTCTCATCTGCATTTTCTTGGAACTTTACGAATTCCTTGTGTGCAGCATCGGATTCGGCACGTATCTTGTCAGCTTCTTTAAAGGTTGCTATCATGAGGTCATGATATTCCTGTGCTTTTTGTGCATATTCGGACAAAAATGTGTGTTCTTTTGAAGCTTCGTCCCTGATATCCTGTGCCTTTGTGAGCAGTTCCTTTAATTCCTGGTTGCTTTCAAGCTGCTGTTTTTTAGCATTGTATATTTTGCGCAGCTCTGTGATCTTGTTCACAAGTTCTCTTTCCTTGCTTGTGCTGAGGACTTCTGTCTGCTGTGCAAACTCCAGGCGGTCGATATCTTTACGGATATCTTTGATTGATGGACCTGTAAGGTTATTCTCTCCACGGATGGTGTCTATCTGGGCATATATCTCATTTGCCCTGTTGTTGATCTCATCCCTCAAGTCCTTATGCTCTTTGACCTTCACATTGTTCTCATCGCGAAGGTTCTTATGATTCTGAGCTTCGTTTATAAGGTCTTTAGTCTTCTTATTGAGCTCATTACGCTTTGCAGCAAGCTTGCTTGCTTCGGCATTGAGTTCGTTGCGCTGTGTCTTGTATTCTTCTGACAGTCTTTTCAGCTCTGTCTTCTTCTCGTTCAGTTCTTTCAACATCGCTTGTTAATCCTCCCTCTCCGGCGTTGAAGCCGGCGTTTCATGCATTTCTAATGCACGATACACACCGCTGATCCAGGTCGAATGATTCGATGACTGGTATCACAGCTTTGAGGTTCTTCTCTATAATCACAATATCTGCATGTTGTCGCAATACAGGCTTCGAATTGAATGCTATAGCGTATCTTGCTCTTTTGAAGATACATATATCATTTGCTCCGTCACCTACAACTATGCAATCTTCAGGTGCGATTCCGTGCTGAGCTGCAATCTCTTCAAGCACCAGTTCCTTTGAGTTCTGTGCAGTAAGGGATCCCACCACTTCGCCAGTGATGATCCCATCCTTTACTATTAGTTCGTTGGATACTACGTGGTCTATTCCAAGTAGTTTTCCCACTCTTTCCGATGATAGTGTGAATCCACCAGATACCATTGCAGTAGTATATCCTGCAGACTTCACGAAATTGATCAGTTCTTTAGCACCAGGCATCAGAGGCATCTTATCTAAAGCTGCTATTGCATCTTCTAAAGTTAATCCTTTCAGAAGTTTTACTCTCTCCTTAAGTGCTTGGGAGAAATCTATCTCTCCTTTCATAGCCCTTTCGGTTATTGCTGATACCTCTCTCCCAACTCCCGCCGCCTTCGCAAGCTCATCGATAGTTTCAGCATCGATCAGTGTGCTGTCCATATCAAAAACTATCAACTTCTTACTATCACTACTTTTCTCAGAAAGACCACTTATATAACTCACTTGATCTACCTAGGATTTAAGATTGTAAATGGGGCTTATGGAACAGGCTGATGTGAAATAAATGACATTACTTTTAACCTTTTCGGATAGATTCTTCTCAATTGGTGCAAAATTCCACTAATTCTTCGTTCCTTCTAGATATCTCTCCACTCGAGTGTTATTCTTCCCAAAAGTAATATATGCTACACTGTACAATTGCTGTGCTGTGATTTTATATGGCAAAGATTGGAATAATTAAACTAGGCAATTTGGGCATGAGCCAGGTCATTGATCTGGTTCAGGATGAGATTGCAGCAAGAGAAGGTATCAGTGTACGTGTTTTCGGTACAGGTCCCAAAATGGGAAAAGATGAAGCTGCTGCAACAGCAGAATTCAAGAATACGGGAGCAGACTTTTATATTATGATCAGTCCGAACTCAAGCGCTCCAGGTCCAACTGCAGCACGTGAACACTTTAAAGATGTTCCATGCATCATCGTCTCCGATGGACCTACCAAGAAAGAGGACCGTGAAGCTCTCCAGCAGGCTGGCTTCGGTTACATTATCATGACCGTCGATCCACTCATCGGTGCAAAGACCGAATTCCTTGACCCGGTAGAAATGGCATCCTTCAACTCTGATGCAATGAAAGTCCTCTCTACATGTGGTGTAGTAAGGCTCATTCAGGAAGAACTGGACAAGGTAGCAGCCCAGGTAGATGCAGGCGAGCCAATACAGTTGCCTCACATTCTTGCAAAGCCAGAGGTATGTATCGAGAGATCTCACTTCAGCAACCCCTATGCAAAAGCAAAGGGCCTTGCAGCACTGCACATGGCTGACATGGTTGCAAAGATCAATTTCCCTGCATGTTTCATGATGAAGGAGCTTGAACAGGTAGCTCTTACAACAGCTGCAGGTCATGAAATGATGAGGGCAGCAGCCCAGCTTGCAATCGAAGCGCGTGAGATCGAGAAAGCCAATGATACTGTTTTCAGGCAGCCCCACTCTAAGAAGGGAGGAAAGCTGTTCCAGAAGACAAAGCTTTATGAGAAACCTCAGTGAAGTACTTTACAGTACTTCCATTTTTTATTTTTGAAATAGTATGAACACATTACTAGCTTTTCTCATCGCAATAATTCTTTTTGTAGTTTCAGTTGCCATCACGGCAGTAGCTCTTAAATATGCTATCAGTATCCAAAACCCAACCTCAAATTCAGATCCAGCTGTTAATGAAAATTTAGAACCAGATTTCTTATTAGAAGAGAACAAAAAAGAAGAAATCCAGTAATATTTTACTGGTTTATTGTCTTATTCTTGGCATAGCAATGATCTCTCTTATCTGGGCATCAAAGAACTTCTGTGAATGTGATGGCCTGATAACAACTGCTATATCTGCACCGTGTCCTGTGCCTCCAATTGCAATGACCTCCGTTTCAGAAGACACTGGTATCTTCCCCGAGTCTGCTGCCATCATTGTGATTTCCACAACTACTTTGAAGCCTTGGCCGAACAAAGAGCGCAAAGCGTTAGATATTACATCCACTCTGCTGGCTCCACCTAATTTATTAGAGATAGCCCTTTCTATCCCTGAGAACAGATGAGACTGGACGACAACTTCCACACCCATACTTTGCAATTCTTTCAATGTATCAAGGTCCATCTCCCATTTCCCATCCCCTTTGACACCATACTGGTAGCTTACACAAATGACATTCAGATCTTTTCCTTTAGCAGCTTTTGCCATCTCTAATGCTGTGTATCCAGTGGTACTTGCCACTACTATTTGCTTGATCTCTAGTTCTTGAGCCCTTTTGATGGCCGCATCAATAACCAGTTGTGTGTTCTCTTTGCCTGTACTTTCCAGATATAATATCGGTTTTTCCATGTTACCCTTCCTTTATTTTAATGAACGATGCTCTTATCTATCATGATCAGTATAAAATATAAACGATTAAATTAAGCGTTTATGTATAAACAGGTGATCTTTTGGCAGACACAGATTATGATGACAAGGACGTAAAAATAGTAACAAAACCCATCAAATTGGAAAATCCAGTACTTATAGAAGGTTTCCCGGGAATAGGTCTGGTGGGTAATATCGCAAGCCAGCAGATCATAGATGAACTTAAAATGACTTATGTTGGATCCATAGACTCAAGGCATTTTCCTCCTATAGCCGTGCTCTATGAAGGCCTCATCAATATGCCTGTGAGGATTTATGAAAGTGAGGAACATAATATTGTCATGGTTGTCTCGGATATACCAATCAATCCAGTGGTATCCTATGATATCAGCAGGGCATTACTGGATTGGGCAAAGGCCATCAATGTAAAGGAAGTAGTTTCAATTGCAGGCATAGCTACAATGTCTGAAGAGCGCAAGGTGTTCGGAGCAGCTACAACGCCTGAAATGCTTGAAAGGATAAAAGACAAAGTAGAAGTTTTTCAGATGGGTACAATTTCCGGTATCTCGGGAAGCATTATGGCAGAATGCCTGGTTCGGGAAGTACCCGGTATCAGTCTTTTGGGAGCTACCCAAAGCCAGAATCCGGATCCAAGAGCTGCAGCTGTGGTAATTGACGTGTTAAATCAGCTATATGATCTGTCAGTTAATACTGAAAGCCTTATTGAACAGGCTGCGAAGATCGAGATAGAAATGCAAAGGCTTGCAGAAGATGTAAAATCAACAGAACAGCAACCAGCACCGAGGAAAGAGTTCCCAATGTATGGGTGATAGTATGGAGTACGTTGCATTAACAGGCATGTCAGAGCGTGTGATCTCAGAGCTAAGAAATCATCACGCACTTACTATTGAAATCCGCAGTCCTCATAATTTTTTTGCAGCTTACAAGTCCAATGTAGGAGATTTCATTTTTATAACTCATACCAGCCCCGAAGATCTGCGCGGTGGTACTATGGGTATCATAGCAAAGATACTCAAGCACCAGGTGATTACTCATAGGGTGATCCAAAGTAATGATGTCTATTATGAGGAACGTGAAATGACTCTTTTGCGCATACAGCTTGAACCCCGGTTTATAGCAAGAGTTCTTCGTGCCAAATCCAATCAGATTTGCAAAGCTTCAAAAGTAGAAGCGGAAGAGATGCCCTTCTTCGATGCAAGGTAAACTTCGTTTATTTACTGGGTTATTTTCTAACCCATTTTTTCTAATTTCTTTCTATTCATGTAAATTCTGTCTGATCATAGATGCATGATTATGTGCCAGACGTATGGGTTCTGGAAGTTTGTGGCTCCTTAGGAATCTTTTAACCATCGAAAGAGTAGAATTAAGTGATATCCGGTGTCCAGGAGTGGCTATAATGGGCTTGCTCTTTTGAGTACTTTTAAGTGCCCATCCTATTTGTTCATCATGATACACAAGTGGATTTGCTTCACCTTCGTGAATCGGTTCTAAGGCTTTCCCGCAGAGGATATTTTTTGAAATTCCAATGGTAGGTATGTCCAGTACAACTCCAAGATGTGATGCAATTCCAGCACCTCTGGGGTGAGATATACCACATCCATCAACCAGCATCAAGTCTGGCTTAATTCTCAAGTCCCTAAATGCGCAGCATAGGGGATAACCTTCTCTGAATGAGAGGTATGTGCTTATATATGGCATCTTTACTTGCTGCACTACAGACTTTTTCTCTAAAATTTCAAAACTATTCGCATCCTGCACCACTATAACTGCAATAACCTTTCCTTGAAAATAAGAGCAGTCAGCGCCTGCCGTTGTTTCCATTGCTCCAAAATAGTCAGAAAGAGATACCTGAGAAGCTATTCTCCATTGTATCTCTTTTAGTTCTTCTAGTGATCTTCCTTGAGGGTCGAACTGCTCGCAAGGAAAGATCATTCGATTTCTGCCCTCACTGTTGTGAAAACAGGTCCTCTTATATCGATCTTTTTATTGTTGCTGGTAATATAGCGCTGAGCCAGAGGTTTAATCTTTACATTGATCTCAGAAGGCACTTTAACTATCCTTACTCTGGTTTCAACCAAATTCTCACCATTCTTTGCAGCTTCTTCTATTTCCCATGCTGCCTGGGCAGCGAAGGCATCTATGAACCTTATGCCTGATCTTGCAGAATCATTTTCAAAAGCTTCTTCCCACTTCTTGTTATTGGGTAGCCCCAGGATATCTCCCTTAAATGCCAATACTTCATTGAAAGCTGCCGGGCCACAAAGTTTAGTGTTTTCCTCAGGTTCTACTACTGACACTTTCACTTTTCTATTGTAGATAATGCCTTTCCATACAGCAAATTCGCATGGGCTGGGTTCAGAACCGTGTAGTTCACACTGTTTAACTATGGATGCAAGAATTTGTTCTCCTTCCGCGGTAGAAGGTATCTTTTCCACATACGCCATCTTTGCAAGTTCGTTGTCATGCATGATCCATGGTGAGTATTGTGGTATCTGTGGGTATGTCAAAGAACGCATATCCATTGCACCATAAAGTATCATAGCAAGCCTTTCTACTCCTAGTCCTAGGTTCATTACGGGATATGGTATCTCATACTCTGCAAGAGCGGTAGGCGAATATATTCCAAAGGTCGCTATTTCGACCCAGCCATCAGAATACTTTGTCTTTGAACCCACAAGCTTGGGGTGATATGCAAAAACTTCTATTTGCGTGTCAGGAACATAGTACTTGCTTCTTTTATCATCGGGTCTGAATCTGAACTTTTCAAAGCCAAACTGTGCAAGAAGTCCCTCTGCAACAGCTTTTCCGTGGTCTACTGTGACATCTTCGTCCATAATTACACATGATGCTGAATAGTATGTCATGAGACGCGCAGCGTCTTCAGCCTGTTCTCTTCTAAAACAGCGGTCTATGGAGAAGAAGTTAAAAGGAGGTTCAGCACGTTCCAATATGCCTGAAAGGCTTATGAACCAGCCGGAGGTCATATGGCTACGCAATGTCTTTCGGCCACATAATGGCGCCAATTCCTTGAACTCCGGGAACACCTGATCTATCATCTCTACTATAAGTGAGTCCGAAGCACCAAGTTCCATTGCCATTTCAGGTACAAGGTCATCTCCCTCTATGTCTCCCTTTTTATATGCGTGAAGTATCTTCCTTATCTTCTCGATACCCTCTTCACCAATGTCGCCCAACATTTCTTTTATTTTAGTGATCCTTTCATCGGATATTCCGACATTTGGCCTTGGGAGTCCTCCTAAATAGAAACATCTGTCAAGTACTGCAAGTGCCTCATGTCCAAACTGTTTATGCACTTCTTTCTCATCTACTATCAGAGGATTCATCATCTCATGGAAGCCCATTCTAAGGTACGCTTCACGCAGGCGTGATATTGTCTCGTAAACAGGATGCACTTTCCCATAGTTCAGTTCCATGTATGGGTATCCCTGGTTAACTGGTGATCTTTTGACATATTGCCTGCCGTTGTTCCATACAGCATCAAAGTCTTCTTTTGCTGATGCCTTGATATATTCAGGGTCGAATTTCATAATGATGTCCTCTTGATAATGATTTATTCGGCACGATATTATTTATTTCTTTATTTGTGAGATAAGAATTGAGCTTCCAGTGTTTTCATAGCCATTTCTAGTTTTTGTTGCCTTACTGCTGCTGTAAGTTCTCCGCGTGAGGTTTCCAGGAGCAGGCGTAGTCTATCCGTCTTTGCCCTAAGTCCATGTGTCATAGCATCAGGATAGTCAAATAACATCAAGCCCATGTATAATTCTTCCATGATACTCAGGTATTTTTCTCCCTCCTCCAACTTTCCATGGCGTATCAGATCAAGGATATGTCTTTTTATTTCTCCGCCCACATCTCCCAGTCCATTAAGATATGCCACAGGCTCCACTTTTAATTCTCTGGGTTCGGGTATACTATTTTCGGAAACAAGGGCATACATTACACTACACTCTGTGAATTCCTGCTGGGCATGTTCCACAAAGCCTCCATAGTATATATCCGGCTGACTTTCAAGTACATCATCCATTTTTTTCATATTACTGCTCGCAGTTTGGATCATTGAATAAGCTTTTTCAAGTTCCATCTTATGGATGTGCTGCATCGCTACTCTGCAATTACGCACTATTTCTCGTGATAATGTTATACCCTGCTCTCTGGCTATGTCTTTTTCTTCCAGCTCTTCTCTTATGTTTGCAATAATACTCTTTATCATGTTTCCTTCTTGATTCTTCCTAATGACCACTATATTTACTACAATTACAATTAAAAGGATAGTGTCATTAACACATTTTTAAAGGCCACAATCATCTGAAGCCTATTTAATACAAATTCAGAAATGGGTTTAAGAGGATGTACTCCTTACAGGGTAACATCCATGTTCCTCATACAGGAATCATTAATCATCTACAGGAATTGTTTCAAGCTGGCTTGCAACATTCCAGATCAAGGTGCGGGTATGTAATGGAATGTTAGGGTCGTTGCTGATATCTTCTAATATAGAAATACTTGCTGTTGTTCTCATAAATAGAGGCTCATCCTCTTTTTTCAGTGTGGTCAGCACATCGGTTGCAGAACGCCTTATATTTCGTGGAACAGAACTGTCGTTTGCGATCTGCTCTAATATCTGTGTACACTGGTTTATAACATCTTTAAAATCGCTTGCCATACAAATCACCTTCAGATGACTTATCACTAAAATAAGATAATCAAGTTACAACTAAACCATTATATGGTATAAAAAGACTTTCATTGGTACTATCTCAATGATATATCTCAAGACGATGTAATAGAGGAACACATGAGTCAAAAAGACGAAGAATCAATATCCAAGATCTCACGAATGCTTGAGGTCGGCGGTACAATGCTGGCACAGCACTGTGCAGAATGTGGAGCTCCCTTATTCAGGTACAAAGGGAACATTATTTGCCCTGTATGTGATACGGGACAGAAACCTACTGTTGCAGCTCAGAAAAAACATGTGGAGAAACAAACGGATGTTTCTTCCGCTATATCTGGTAACATAGAGCCTAAAAAAGAAGTTTCTTCTTCAGTAGGCTCATTTCCATCTCTCATCGAGAAGCCTTCTGAGGCCCCGGTATGTAAGGATTCCCATCTCAGCACTTTACCAGATCTGGAAGAGATGCTGAAGAAAAAAACCATTATGCTTGCACAGTCTATGCAGCAGGAGCAGGATCCACGTAAGATCAAGGAGTTCCTTGAGCTTATTGAAAAGAGTCTGGATATCATAGACCGGCTGAAAAAGTAATTCAAATAAAAGGATGATAGTAATCTTGAATCATCCTTTATAGTCTCCTGATACGACTTCTCTTATTCTGGCAGCTGTCTTTGGTCCGATCTTAGGGACTTTTATTAACTCTTCATATTCTGCCTTCATTACGTTCTCTACACTTCCAAAATGCTGAAGAAGAGTTTTTGCCGCTTTTGGTCCGATCTCGCTTATGGCAGAAACTATGTATTCCTGCTGTTCCGATAACATTTGTGAGGCTTTTTTTCCATGAAGCTTTATCTCTCTCAGATCATCAGATTGCTCTCTCTTTGCAAGTGTGTGGATAAGAATTGCACTATCTTCAGCATCCCTGGTGTAAAATATAGATACTCCGAAGTCTATTCCTATGGAAGCAAGAGTTCCATGTATCGCTTTAGGGCTGATCTGGCGTGCTGAGAACAATCCTTCTCCTTCTATTAACAGTGCAGGCTTTTCGTAAGAACGTGAGATATTGGAGACCTGCTCGAACAAAGTGTTGTTCAGGAGAGAATTTACGAAATCCTCTGCACTCTTTCTCTCAATCGCTATTCTTTCGCTGACGACATAATCCCCAACTTCCAGGGTCTTAACATCTATTTCCGCCCCCAGCTTTTCCAGTTCTCTGGCAATTTGGCTGCGGACTTCCCGGTGATCTATAACTATCCTTATGCCTTCATTGTCAAATTCAGATAACTGCTTCTGGTCTTTTTCCACCTGTGGTTGAGCGTATTGTTCTAAAGTAGAATTATTTGCAGGCATAAGTTCCTGCAACTCTTTCATATTGCTTTGCATCCGGCGCTCTTTGGAAAGGCTGCTCCAGTAATAGCCCTCATCCCTTGTACCTTTAGTGACTAGGACTACAACCCTGCCAGCATGTTTTCTTGCCGTTCTGCCTTTGCGCTGTATGCTCCTGATCTCAGAAGGAATGGGTTCATAAAATACTACAAGATCAGTTGAGGGGATATCTAATCCTTCTTCTGCTACGGAAGTTGCTACCAGTACGTTGTATGTGCCTTTTTTAAAATCCTCAATGATCTGTACCTGCTGTTTTTGGGTAAGGCCCTTGTCTTTGTATTTGGAGCTTTGCCCGACAAACCTTATAGGGCGAATATCTTCCATAGTTTCCAGAGCAGCTGTGACCATATCCGCAGTATCTCTATAGTTCGTGAAAACTATTACTCTTGATTCCTGTCTGCCAGCTATCTGTTTGAATACAATATTCTTTACCATATCCAGTTTTGGGTGTTCGCTATCCGTATCCTTTATCCGGTGAATGGCCTGTCGCATATATAGGTCTTCAGCCAATCTTTTTGAAGCCTTGCTCCCGCTCTTTGAATATGCTTCATGTTCCAGTCTTTCCATGTACTTACACAAGGATTCGATTCCTTGTGTCTCTATGATCTCTACTGCATGGTTGACTTTCATTATCTCGGCAACAATCGATATTGCTCCATATACTGCAGGATCAGGCATTCCTCTCAGTTCTTCCTGGAGCTTTTTCTGCATCCCCAGCAATTCCTTTTTAGTAACGAATTTTTGGTTATGTACTGGATATCCAAGCTCCGTAAGTTTAGTGAACCTTTCTTCTATGACCTTTTCAAGCAGCCCTTTTATTTCAATCATGTCTTTGGGCAGGTCGATCTTGATCCATTCAATCTCTTTTTTATGGATATATGGTCGCACATCGTTGTCAGATTCGGTTTTCACAGCAACAGAACGTATATGCAGTGCTTCACACACTTCACTTATTTTCTCATCCGTACTTCCAGGGCTTGCGGTTATTCCCAGGCAATGCGGATTCTTTGCATTTTCAAAATATTTCTCTGCTATGTAAGTATAAGCGTAGTTACCCACTGCTCTATGAGCTTCATCAAACGTTATGTGGCAAACATCTTCAAGGTTAATCCTTTTCGTAAGTACATCGTTTTCGATAACCTGTGGTGTGGAAACAATAACCTTTCCAGTTTTCCAGAGTTCTGCTCTTTTCTCAGGCGCTACACTTCCAGTAAAAGTGATGACCTGCTCTTCCGGTATCTTCATTACTTTCTTGAAAAAAGCTGCATGCTGTTCTACAAGGGGTTTTGTCGGAGAAAGTACAAGAGCCCTACCTCCATATTTTTCTATCCTGGCTGCAATGACAAGCAAAGATACTATGGTTTTTCCGAGACCAGTGGGCAGTACTATTAAGGTGGATGATGAAAGGGCCCGGCCTGCAAGGTCAAGCTGATAGAGCCTCTGCTCAACGGTATCAGGCAATATAAGTGGGTGTTTGATATAGTTTGTCATGTTACATTCTTTTTGTCGAGTGTAACATATACAACCCATATCTTTTTAAATATGTGCAAGCGCAGTGAAAGTATTATAAAGGCTTTCCCGCACTTTCAAATTTTCTGTCCGTATGTACAAGTTCATAGAGCACATCTTCTATCTTCTCAATAGGCACTCTCACCTGCTGCATGCTGTCCCTGTCCCTTATAGTCACTGTATTGTCTTGCAGTGTATCGTAATCTATAGTGATACAATAAGGGGTTCCTATCTCATCGTTACGCCTGTAGCGGCGACCGATAGCCCCGGAATCATCATAAGCTGCCAGCAGTCCTTTGTTTCTTAGCTTGTTGGCTATTTCCTTTGAAGGTTCTATCAGTTCCTGTCTGGTCAGCAATGGCAATACTGCAACTTTTACAGGAGCTACCTCTTTCTTGAACCTCAGGACTATCCTTGCTTCATCCTCAGCTTCTTCTTCAGACTCTTTTGCAGGGACCATTTCTTCATCATAAGCGTGTTCCATAACTGAGTACAGGATCCTGTCTATGCCAAATGAAGGCTCTATCACGTGTGGGACGATAGTCTCCCCACTGATCTTGATGGTCTCCTGGGCGAACTCCACCATTTCTCTTGGTACGGTAAACTCTTCTCCGCCAGCTATAACTTTGATCTCTTCCTTTTCGAGTTCTTCGGCTGTCAGGGCTTTAAGTGCTTCAGCAACAATCTTTGCTTTGCCTTTGAACATCGGTCCCATCTTTTCCATATTGGGTTTTACCACGAACTTTTCTACCATCTTTGGCTGTTCGTACTCGATAAAAATGGAAAGTTCTGTTTTGCTCATGTTGGCATGTGCTGAAAGGTCGTAATCTGTCCTGTCCGCAATACCTACTACTTCCACCCAGCCGAATCTGTCAGTAAGGATCTCAGCATCCCAGCAGTCAATGGCATAATGGGCCATTTCATCTTTCCTGTGCTGTCTGAACCTTAGCTTGTCGTGGGCGATACCAACGCGCTGCAGGAAGTGGTTTACCAATGCTACCTGATAGGCAAGGAACTCATGTGCAATAATACCATTATCTACAGCGTCTTTAACTGTCATAATTTCGGATTTTCCAATATCCTGTGCTGCATCAGAATAAAGGTTAATTGCAGTGTCTTTAAACCTCTGGAAGTTCGGATGACTCTTGCTTTTAGGGTCAATGAATATCTCTGCTTCTGCCTGGGTGAACTCCCTCAACCTTATAACTCCCTGCCTTGGTGATATCTCATTACGGTATGATTTTCCTATTTGGGTTGCACCGAAAGGAAGCTTATCGCGGTAGTAGCGTGCGAGCCGGAGGAAATCCACAAACATGCCCTGGGCAGTTTCTGGTCTCATATATCCTTTTCTTCCCGTACCGGGACCTATCTGGGTTTTGAACATCAGATTGAATTCATAGGTATTTCCCAGGTCGCCTCCGCACTCGGGGCATTTAACGCTGTTCTGTGCGATGATTTTATCCAATTCCTCATCACTGAGGCCATCCGCTTCTTCAGTTATGTGTTTTATCAGATGGTCTGCTCTGAAGGCTTCGCCACAATTCTTGCATTCGCAGAGAGGATCTGAGAATCCTCCTACATGACCTGATGCTATGAACACTTCTTCTATTCCTATGGTCGGGCACTCGATCTCCATAAACCCTTCCTGTATTACGTATATCTCACGCCAGATCTGTTCTATTCTGCGTTTCAGAGTGCTTCCCAAAGGTCCGTAATCATAGAATCCGGCTGTGCCCCCATACAGCTCAAAAGAGTTCCACAAAAATCCACGGCGTTTAGCCAATTCTATAACCTGTTCATATCTATCCATAATGGTCCTCAAAAATGATTTTTATCATATGAATGTTATTCTATGGTAGAACATCGATATTCCCATTGGATTTAACATTATCGAGTTTCCAAGAAGAACTAACTTTCTCTTTCATGTTCACAAAATTAATTTTTATCTCCATAATGCTTATATTTGTGTTCATATATACAAGGTATTAGGCAAGGCCGAAAGAAGCATTTTCATATCGTACCACCACCAACAATCATTTCAATGAGTCTTTTAAAAATCAATGGCCTTGTCTTACTCCTCTTTTATCTAATTTTTTTCTCCAGGTATCTCCGATAAGTTGTACTGTGCAATTGGTCTGGAAACCCCTTCATTTCCACTGGAGAATAGAGTTTACTCTGACGGGTCTATGTTTTGTAAAAAAGTAAAAGTGAAATAGTTTTCATTCTCCAAGTACTTCCTCTACTGTCATCCCATCATGAACAATTTTGGAAATATTGGATACAAGTTTTACGGGATCTTCTGACTGGAATACATTTCTTCCAATGGCAACACCGCTGCCTCCTGCCTGCAAGGAGTCATATACCATTTGAAGCAATTGTTTTTCTGTATCCATTTGTGGGCCACCTGCTATAACAACAGGCACCGGGCAGCCTTCTACTACTTCTCTAAAGGTTTCTATACTTCCCGTATAATTAGTCTTAACAATATCTGCACCGAGTTCAGCTCCAATACGTGCAGCATGTTTTACGAATTTCACATCATGTTCGGAGGTGACCTTTGGTCCTCTTGGGTACATCATGGCAATGAGTGGTATCCCCCATTCATCACATACCTTTGCAACGTAACCAAGATCCTTCAACATCTGAGCTTCATCATCTGCACCTACGTTTATATGTACCGAAACAGCATCTGCTCCTATCTTGATCGCTTCTTCGACAGTAGTTACCAATACCTTATGGTTGGGGTCAGGTCCCAGGGATGTGGAGGCAGAAAGGTGAATTATAAGTCCTATGTCCCTTCCATATCCTCTGTGACCATATCTGGGCAATCCCATATGTCCAAGAACCGCATTTGCGCCTCCTTCTGCAACTTTGTTCACAGTGGTTGGGAGGTCTATTATGCCTTTGATCGGTCCTGCACCTACACCATGGTCCATGGGTATGATTATAGTCTTCCCCGTGTTACGGTTGAATATCCTTTCCATCCGTACGGATTTACCAATCTCGCTCATAACTTGCTATAATTGATTGAACATAGATATTCTTTACGTAGCAATTATGTGCTTAGATGTTCTCATGCTGATATTGGCCTTTATAACCCTCTTCCACTTCTGCATGCAATTCGTAAAACAGGAGTTGAATGATACGTGCATTCTTACGCAGATTGAATCCTTCTGGATTATGCACAACTAACATGGATTCACTTCTTCCTCTATAACCGGAGTCCCATACAGCAGTTCCTATGTTCACACCACATCTGAGCATTGTGGACCTGGGTCTTGCTATGGCAGCCAGGTCTTTCGGTATATTAACTATCTCATTAAATACTACTTTGTAAGTTCCGTGCGGAAGGAACACCCATCCCTCTTCGTCAAATTCAAGGGGTCTACTTAACGGAAGTTTTCGGCATGAATTGTCAAAATCAATAGCTCCCGCACCTTCCATAATTTCAACACGTTGTAATGTCATCTCCACACTATTGGGCTGCAGCTGTGTTTCCAGATCTATCATATTCTCAATAAGTGGCGTTTTTGATAGTATTCTTTCTCTTAGTTCCTTTTTTGATAATAGGGTCATGAGGCACAATTGGTGTACTGGCTTATTATCATATCGGATCTTATTCAACAAGAGCATATTTGTAAGTATAATTACTAATTAAAATAACCATTTAACTTAAATACATTAATGTACTACTTACATATGGACATGAGATGGGATACCTGTAATTGAGGCCAGTTCTATTTTGGCCTCTACAGGTGCTATATTTGTGTCATTGATAAAAGGAACACAGGAAGGTGGCATTATGAACAGTACATATCTTGTAAAAGAAGGCAACAGGCCTGAAATCGTTTTCCGGGTGACTCTAAGTCCTGATGGAAAGACCTATATGAAGGAATATTCCCTTGTTTTCCCTAAGTACAGAACTGCAGATATCCCACGTTATGATCCTATGGCTTATGCTGAGGTAGAGGCCATAGCAAAAGCAGGTGATCCGGGGCGCTGCAAGTTTGTACCAGAAGCTGAGTGAAAATCGAATATTGGCATAATTCTAAGTATAGTTTTAATTTTTGTAACTATTTTCTTTTTTGTTTTTATTGCATTTGAATACTCTTTCTAAGAGCCTACGATAATTTTAAATATCTGCTTGATCAAAACTTTACCATCATGCTATTCTAGTGTTTAAGTTATGGGATACGGATCTTAAATTTTATTACGTTCTCTTTTTATGCATGTCAATGATTTCAATTGATGGGATCAGGGGACTCAAAGTTCACCATCATTTGTGGAGTGGGGGATAGAAATGCAAATCAAGACAAATAATTACATTTACTTTGGAATATCATTGCTGATTGTAATAATGACTACGGTAGTCTGTTCAGCTGAAGAGTTAAATCAATGGGCTTCAGGTGCCACTGCGAGTAGTGAGTACACCGCAGACCGCTGGTCAGCAAATCAGGCCACTGGTGCACCGAACACAGATGCATGCGGTGATATCTCTACTGCCTGGGCTCCTGCAAGTTCAGGCACAGATCCAGAATGGTTAAGTTTGTCTTTTGCAACTCCTGTACTAGCTACAGCTGTTCGTGTTCATGAAACTAATATCGCTGGATTCATCTACCAGGTGGATGTTGTGGATACTTCAGGCCAAAAGCATACGGTATGGGCCGGTACAGACAGTACCGCCTGTCCCGGCTGGCTTGAGGTCACATTTGACAAAACTCAGTATACCATAAATGGTGTTATCCTGTACACTAAAATCGCAGGCTGGGAAGAAATCGATGCGGTAGAACTAATAGGTGATACTGATACCTCTACTACTACTACTGTGCCTTCTGATACCTCTCCTGGCACCGTATCTACTACTGTTTCCCCAAGACAGTGGGCCTCAGGTTCCACTGCAAGTAGTGAGTACACCGCAGACCGCTGGTCAGCAAACCAGGCTACTGGTGTACCAAACACTGACGCATGTGGAGATATCTCTACTGCCTGGGCCCCTGCAAGTTCGGGTTCAGATCCAGAATGGTTAAATTTATCTTTCTCAACTCCTGTCCAGGCTATAGGTGTTCGTGTTCATGAAACTAATATTGCTGGATTCATCTACCAGGTGGATGTTGTGGATACTTCAGGCCAAAAGCATACTGTATGGACCGGAACAGACAGTACGGTCTGCCCAGGATGGTTCGAGGTCACATTTGATAAGACTCAGTATTCTGTAAATGGTGTTATCCTGTACACTAAAATTGCAGGCTGGGAAGAAGTGGATGCAGTTGAACTACTGGGTGAGGGTGCCACAGAAACCAATGAATCAGTTCCGTCTTCAGGTCCGATTATTACATTCGAATCGCGTACCACTCCTACTGGAAGTACTGTGCAGATTCCCATTACATTAAAAGGAGTGACAGATAACATCGGAAATATGGACCTTACATTACAATACGATCCGGCTGTTCTGGACGCAAAGGAAGTGATGAACGGTCCTCTTACCCAAAGCGCCATTTTTGACTCCAATATCGTAGCAGGGAACATAAAGGTGAGCCTTGCTTCAAGTGAGGGTTTTGGCGGCGATGGTGTAATAGCTTATGTAAAATTCAATGTGATTGGAGCTTCTGGTTCATCTTCTGCACTGAAGATCACTAGCGTTTCAGCAAACACTGCGGAGGATATGCAGGCGATTACTATCTCTTCCAAAGATGGTTTGTTTAAGGTGATAATTGCAGGCGAAGGTTCCGGTGATGCTGATGGTGATGGAGTATATTCGGCAAGGGATGCTCTTGCAGCATTGCAGATGTCTGTGGGCAAAATTGACAAACAATCATTCATGGACATGAATCAGGACGGGGAGATTACTTCACTTGATGCAAGGATGATCTTGCAACTGGCAGTAAAATGAATGAACTGTGCATGGAGGTATAATATGAGAAAAATTCTATTTGCTCTGCTATTGGTAAGTCTTATATCTGTTGCATCAGGCGCATCCTTGGTTGTAAGCATAGGGGATATTCAAGGATCTTCAGGTAGTACGGTCCAGGTTCCCATTGCCCTCGCAGGTGCCAATGATGTCGGAAGTGTGGATCTCGTGTTGAAATATGATCCATCGGTGCTTAAGGCGGTCAGTGTGGAAACTGCAGAACTCAGTAAGAATGCCATTATGGAATCGAATATTACGAATCCGGGCCAGATCTACATTGCATTTGTAGATGCTTCAGGCATCAATGGAGATGGTGAGATAGCGACGATCTCTTTCTCTGTTCTGGGAGAAACAGGTGCATCCAGTCCTTTGTCACTGGTAGAAGCTTCAGTTTACAATCTTGAACTCGTGGAACAGCAGACAACAACCAAGGACGGAACATTCACTGCTGTAGAAGAATCTAAAGGCATGAGCTATGGATTCTTCTTGATCACACTGGTGGCAACGATCCTTGCTGCATTGGTAATCAGAAAAAAGTGATCCTTTCAAAAATAAGTGGGGATTTGATCTTTTTTCCCACATTTTTTTGGGAATTTCGAGCCAATTTACAAAATTATCTCTCAACACGTAGAATCTGACAAAACCCAGTGGGCCCGGGGAGATTCGAACTCCCGACCTCCGCCGTGTGAAGGCGACGTCATGACCAGCTAGACCACAGGCCCTTTAAGCAGCATAGAATAGTATTTCTCCTCTATAAGCCTATCGCTGCAACCTTAATTTGTTTTTGTGGACCTGACATATCTATAGGTGAAAAATCCAACCAGTATAGCTCCTGCTATGATTGTGAACAGTGCCAGGTTACTGGGCATAACTGCATACACGCCTACAGCTATCAATGTGCCAGTGGCTACAGCCACAGGGATCAAAAGTGAGTGCTTTCTGATCTGTTGCTCTTTTGGGTCTGTCATCACTTCACATTCCTTTATTTATATATAAGCAACATTCAATTATATATAATTTTCCTAATATAATCTATTATAGCAGTTGAAAGGATGCTTTGCCTTTAAATTATGCCCAAAAACATGTATGCAAATACAAGATACCTCAGGAACTTTCCCAGAAACACAAAAATGGAGAATATCTTAAAGTCGAGTCTCATTATGCCACCCATGGCTGTGATGGCATCACCTATGAGGGGAATCCAGGTGAAGAGTAAGGAATACACACCATATTTTTTAAACCATTTTTCAGCATTGTTCAAATGCTGCTGGGAAATTGACAGGTATTTCTCAATAAGATCCTTGCGTCCTACAAGCCCAATGTAGTAGGTTGTACATGCTCCACCATAGTTTCCTAGAGTCGCTACTATGACTAATGACATTGGATCAAATCCTTCATTTATAAGCAACAACAGCAGTGCTTCAGAACCCAATGGTAGCACCGTTGAAGCAAGAAAGCTTGCGAGGAACAGCCCGGCATATCCATAAACAGCAAGATCTGAAATTATATCCATCGCACCCAATTGAACAATTATGCATAAAAAGTAGGCGGCATATATGTCTCTCTCCGCAAACTGAAATATTATCAAATGTAACGATTAAGCATACCAAATCGATCATTTTTGCGGGGATCTATATTCTCATGCTCGAAAAGGCTTAAGTTGGCTTAGGTGCAATTTGTTCCCATGCTTGCGTCTGAAGTCATATCGCGCTTGAGAGAAAGATACACTCTGGGATTTTTCGATCGAACAAATGATCCTTTCTATGTGTTGATTTCCACAGTGCTATCACAGCGTACCCGAGACGATGTTACTATCCCAACCACTGAGAAACTATTCCAAGTGTACGATTCTCCGGAAGCTATGGCAGGGGCTGACCCAGAGGATATTGAGAAACTGATAAAGGATGTGGGATTCTACAGGGTTAAATCGCAGCGTATCATAGAGATATCTAGGATACTTCTTGAGGAGTACGAAGGTAAAGTACCGGATAACATGGATGATCTTCTCAAACTTCCAGGTGTGGGCAGGAAAACTGCTAATTGTGTTCTCACGTATGCTTTTCGCAAGGATGCAATTGCTGTAGATACTCATGTGCACAGGATATCCAATCGTCTTGGCCTGGTAACAACCAAAACTCCGGAGGAAACCGAAGTTGAGCTTGAGCATGTAGTTCCCAGGGAACTGTGGCAGTATGTTAATGAACTGCTTGTGAGATTCGGCCAGGAGATATGTAGACCAGTCTCTCCAAAATGTGATGTTTGCGTGCTGGAAGACCTTTGTCCATCCAGAGTGATGCGTATGAAATAACAATTAAAATCTTTTGTTGCAGCTATATCGCATAATCTATAATACACAAATAACCCATACTTCCTCTGGGCAGAAACAAATTCACAAGCCTTTTCCTCACTTACAGGAGATACTCATGAAAGCTACTCAGATCGATCATGCACTTGATGGTACACTGACCTCTGAAATGAAGTTAATTTCTAAAACCGAGAAAATAGATGAAGAGAATGTCATTTCCAGGGTTGCAGATGGCAGCCTCGTTATCATGATAAGAGATAATGGTCGCTGTATTGCCATAGGCAAGGGTGCGACAACTAAGGTAAATGTGAACCTCGGCACGTCTTCTGATACCATCCATCCGGGTGAAGAGATAGAAAAAGCACATATTGCAGAAAAGTATGGTGCAGACACCATAACCGATCTTTCCATGGGCGGTGATATCTCTTTTATAAGGAAGTCCATTTTTGAGAACACATCCCTGCCAATAACTACCGTTCCTATCTATCAGGCTGTTGTTGAAAAGGGTTTGATGGATATGACTGGAGATGACATCCTGTCCTACTTGAAAAAACATGTGACTGAGGGTGTGAGTTCTGTTGTGCTGCACTGCGTGCAGAAAAAGATGCTTGAAAAGATCAAAGGTTCAGGCAGGGTAATGGGTATGGTTTCAAAGGGAGGATCGTTCACAAGCGTCTTCATGTTGTCCAATAGATCTGAAAATCCCTTCCTTGAACATTTTGAGGAGGTCATGGAGATCCTCAGGAAAAAAGATGTTGTGCTCTCTTTGGGGAACACCATGCGCAGTGGCTGTATCCATGATCTGTGGGATGAAGCTCATAAAATGGAGGCTGAGAGCAATGCGCAGCTTGCACATGAGGCCCATGAGCATGGAGTGCAGGTTATCATAGAAGGTATGGGCGGACATATACAGGCAAATAACATTGCTGAGAGAGTTCATTTATACAAATCCATTGCCGATTATCCTCTGTTCGTTGCAGGCCCCCTGCCCACTGATATTGCTGTAGGGTATGATCACATTGCAGGAGCTGTCGGAGCAAGCATGGCAAGCGGTGCAGGTGCAGATTATCTGTGTTATATCACCCCTGCTGAACATTTGTCCCTTCCATCACCAGAACAGGTGAGAGAAGGTCTGGTAGCCTTCAAGATAGCATCTCATATAGGTGATTCCATAAAATACGGTATAAGTGGGAAGGATCTGGAACTTGCCAAGAAGCGTGTGAAGTTTGACTGGGAAGGACAGATGGAACATGCACTTGATCCTGATAAACCCCGAACGATGTGCCCAGATAACCCTGGTCCATGTACAATGTGCGGGAAATACTGTGCTATCAGCATCATGAGCAATTATCTGGCAGAGGGTAATTAAGTATACCACTCTATTTTTCCCATCGGTAAGTTAAACAATTATATAAAGTTCCCATCGCAAACATAATATAAAATGCGCCAGTTTCCATCACTGACTTATATAAAGTCGGACATGAAGAGTATATATATTCTTTATTTATCCAATTTTGTAGGTGAAGTATGTTACTAGTCGGCGAAGCACTCATTGGCGAGGAACCAGAACTCGCACACGTAGATCTTATCATTGGTGACAAGAATGGTCCTGTAGGACTTGCTTTTGCAAATGGAATTACCCAGCTGTCCGCCGGGCACACTCCTCTCTTGTCAGTTATCCGTCCAAACCTTCCAGCTAAACCATCGACACTGATAGTCCCCAAAGTTACTGTAAAGAACATGGGACAAGCAGCCCAGATCTTCGGTCCTGCACAGGCAGCGGTGGCAAAGGCTGTTGCAGATGCCGTTGAAGAAGGCGTTATCGACAAGAAGGACGTGGAAGACCTTGTGATCATAGCCAGTGTTTTCATACACCCTGAAGCAACTGACTACAACAGGATCTACAGGTACAACTACGGGGCCACCAAGCTGGCTCTCAAGAGGGCCATGGATGGCTTCCCAAGTGTGGATACCGTTATGAAAGAGAAGGACAGAGCTGCTCATGGCATCATGGGATTCAAGGTCACAAGACTTTGGGATGCTCCATACCTGCAGGTTGCTCTTGATAACCCCAACATTGCAGCCATCCGCAGTATCGTTGCTCAGATTCCAAAGAGCGACCACGTAATACTCGAAGCCGGTACTCCGCTCATAAAACGCTATGGTGTAGATGTTATTTCTCAGCTGCGTGAGATCAGGCCCGATGCATTCATAGTTGCAGATCTCAAGACCCTGGACACAGGTAACCTCGAGGCTCGTATGGTTGCAGATGCAACAGCGGATGCCATTGTGGTCTCAGCTCTTGCACCAGTGTCAACTCTTCAGAAGGCTATCGAAGAAGCACACAAGACTGGAATATATGCTGTAATGGACACACTCAACTGTCCAGACCCGGTTGCAGTGCTTGCAGAGCTCAAGAAGGTAGGCTCACTGCCAGATGTTGTGGAACTACACCGTGGTATTGACATCGAGGGTACAGAACACGCATGGGGCAGCATTGCTGATATTAAGGCATTTTCGACCGAATCCCACAAGGTTCTGGTGGCAGTTGCAGGTGGCATACGCATAGATACCATGCCTCTGGCCTTGAAAGCAGGGGCAGACATTCTTGTGGTCGGTCGTGCAATAACCAACGCAAAGGATGTAAGGCAGGTAGCAGAGAAATTCATAGAAGGCATGAACAAGCCAGAGATCGATCAGTTCAGAGTAATGACCGATTTCTAAGCGTGTTCATTATACACGCCTTTTTCAGGAGGGGTGAAAATTAGCTCAATTATGATAGTGTTGAACCTAAAGACATATCTTGAAGGCACAGGAGAAAACTCAGTAAAGATCGCACAGGCATGCAAAGATGTTGCAGATGATTCGGGCATTGACATTGCTGTTGCTCCACAGTTCTGTGATATCTATCGCATAGCTTCTCAGGTGGATATACCTGTATATTCACAGCACCTTGACAGTGTGGGTGCAGGTAGCTTTACAGGTCATGCTTTCTCCAGATGTATCAAGGATGCCGGTGCATTCGGCACTCTCATAAACCACTCAGAAAGGCGGCTTACACTTGCTGGGATAGACGCTTCTGTGCAGGCTGCAAAGAAAGCGGGTCTTGCTACCATTGTATGTACAAACAACGTGGCAACCTCTGCAGCTGCAGCAGCTCTGTCTCCAGATTACGTTGCCGTAGAACCTCCAGAGCTTATTGGCTCCGGTATTCCGGTATCTAAAGCCGATCCAGCTGTAGTCACAGGTTCTGTAGAAGCTATTCTTAAGGTCAATCCCGCAGTAAAAGTGCTATGTGGTGCTGGTATCTCCAAAGGTGACGATCTTGCAGCAGCCTTAGAACTTGGTTCAGTGGGTGTGCTGCTGGCCTCAGGCATAGTGAAGGCCCACAATCCCAAGTTAGCTCTTGAAGAGCTCGTAAGCAAAGTCTGATCTTATTCAGATCTTTCTTTATTATCAGGGCAGGAAAAGCCAGCTGATGAATAGCATGACAATAGCTATGCCCATCCGCTGGTACATGGGCATGTTGATCCCAAAACTGCTGCGCAATATATCAGATATGCCCACTGGTGGCGGAGCTATCATAAGTGCTGCCACGAACAAGGGGAGACCTGCCAGCAGGTTCCTTGCTACAAGTATAAGATAGAGGCCCTGCAGTCCAAGGTATATCCCAAAAGCAGCTAAGAAGAACAAACCACCTTTCTGGAATTTCAGGCGCTGCTCTGGAGCCATTTGCATTTTATCAACAAAACCATTTGTTTTCATATTCTCGCCAGACACCTCTTATGGTGATTGAACTCGCCTGCATATAACCGTAAGCCATGTGAATATTACAATGCTATGATCAACTATTTTCTCCGATCATACTCTTAACTGGCATCCGATACCACACAGGACTCGTTCTATGTCAGCCTGTACATTCTCAGGCTCCTGGTCTGCCAATATGCTGATGCGGTAGGTCACACTCTTTTTCCCATCGATGAGGTATTTGTCAATGATCTCAGATCTCACTATGTTCGCATTGCCTGAGAGAACTTCCAATATGATGTCGGGATCAGCGTTCTCCGGAATTATGACAGATATATCCCTTCTATGATGTACAAGATTTCTGATTTTCCACTCTTTCAGCTCCTCTGCTGAGAGCAGTTGTATATTCTCTATTTTCAGTGATACTGTTTTTGTTCCCTCTGCAAGCAAAACCTCAGTAGGGTTTACCTTCCATACTTCACCGACGTGTATCTTTCCAGTATACACGTGCAACAGCCCTCTCTCTTCTCCCACTGATGCCAGTAGATGGTCATATTCTGAGATCTTGAAATTGATGAGTTTGTCAGAACGTCTGAGCGCAGGGGCTGTGTCCCCAAAGTGTATGGCGGCTTCTTTCATTTTTGTAATGAACCCCTGAATGTCATGTATTCTCACAATTTCCGATGTGTGATGACACTCCTGAAGGAAAGCATCATGCACTTTGATAACCTCCGGGTTCTCCATCTGGATCATAGCATAGAGGTAAGGGTTCTGACCCAGTATCCTGCCTACGAAATCCAGCATAATGTCATACACTGGGCTCATGAACCTGCGTGATTCTTTCACATTGAAATCAAGCTTGTCCAATGTGGTCCCTATAGTTATATATGCAAAATGAGTAAGTCCCTGCACTACGGAAACGAACCGGTCGTGTTCCTCGGGCTCAACGATGACTATGTGAGCCCCACTGTCCTCTAACATCTTCCTTATAATAGGGAACCATTTCTGGCACCTGTCATTTATGGGTGTAAGGATGAACCTCTGTCCGTGCAGGCTTGGTATAGTGGGTCCGAACATAGGGTGAGTGCCCAGAATTTCCACATCTTGTGGAGCATATTTCTGCATAGCACGAGTTGGCCCGGTTTTCAGGGAAGTGAGGTCCATGAGCAGACTGCCTGCTTTCATCAGCGGTGCAACCTCTGCAATGACCTGCTCTGTGATGTCAATAGGCACGGAAATTATTACTACGTCGCTTCTTTTCACTTCTGTATGGAGATCGTGGGCAAACCTGACCCCCAGCCTTTCGGCTACTTCTATCTTTCCGCTTCTACCCCAGATACTGACATCAAAACTCCTTTCCCTGAAGAAGGTGGAGAACCACTGGCCCATTTCGCCGGTACCACCCACTATGAGCATTTTCAAGTTCTCAGCGCTCCCATCACAGCTTCCTTCATCACTTCCACGGGAGGCTCTACGCCGTTCCATATCCTGAAAGCTTCTGCACCCTGATATACCAGCATCATAACACCAGAAACTGTTGTTGCTCCGGCCTTTTCTGCTTCCATAAGCAGTTTCGTTTTCAGAGGATTATATACAATATCAAAAACCACAAGACCTTTATGCATCTGTTCTGCTGTAGCTATTGTATCTTCTACATAGGGGTACATACCCAAAGTTGTGCAGTTGATCAACACATCAGCTCTGGCTATAAGATCATTCAGCTGCTCAAGTCCGCATCCTTTCACATTTCCAACAGCAGCAACATCTTCTGCAAGTTGTATGGCTCTTTCAGGTGTACGGTTGGCAATGATCACTTCGGCTCCGTCGCTTGCAAGCTGGAAGCTAATTCCACGAGCAGCTCCCCCTGCACCCACTATGAGTACTTTTGAGCTCTCGATTTTCACCCCAGCTTCAATAAGTGCTCTCTCTGCCCCAATTCCATCTGTATTGTATCCTCGGATACCGTCTTTGAAATCTACAGTATTGACCGCACCCATGGCTGCTGCAAGGGAATCCGGCTCTACTATCTTCAGAGCTTCTTCCTTAAGAGGTACAGTAAGGTTCAAGCCCCCAAATCCCATCGCACTTGCTCCTTTGATAGCGTCTTTAAGGTTTTCCTTGCTTACTCTGAAGGCATGGTAGGCACAGTCCATTCCCAGAGCTTTGAATGCTGCGTTGTGCATTATAGGAGATAATGAGTGTTCTATGGGGTCTCCAAATACAGCAAATACTTTTTTCATAAGAGCACCTTCATTGTTCTTTTGAGTTCAGCTATGCTCAACTGCCCTGGAGCTACTGCTTCGCCCACGACACCATACGTCAGCACTGATCCGTATAATGGTGCTATCACACGCGTATGTTTTCCCAGATCGCCCATAGAGATCATACATACGGGTTTGGTAGCTTCATGAGTGACCTGTAAAAGGTTAATAGTATCGGCAGGCGAATTAGCCTTCGCAGCAAATTTAGCTATATCGCCTCCGCATTTCCATATCATTCCAAGGATGCTCTGCATTTTTTCAAAGGAGGGGGTTCCATTAAAATCGTGATGTGACACGATAACTGTCTTCCCAAGCTCGTGTGCCGATTTTATGATTTTTTCTCTGGAATCAGTAGGAGCAGCAAGTTCCACATCCAAAGCATCCACAAATGGCAATACATCCAGGAGAATTTGTATTCTGTCTTCTTCATTCCCTTCCCATTTCCCTCCATCAGATGGTACCCTATTGGTTGCAATACATGGAAGGTCTACCTCAGATTTCAAGGATGCTAGCAGTTCTAAAGTCGACTTTGTATCTTCTATTCCAAGCAGGTCCAGTCTGATTTCCAGTATATCTGCACCTTGCAAACGTGCTGCTTTGGCCTGTTCCAGGGGTGAGTGGCTTATGACAGCCACAACTGCCGCTCCTTTTGACAGGTCAAAGCCACCTATCTTAACCATGCATCCTCTGGTCACTTTTCGATGATAGTTTCTTCTACCTTCATTCCAAAGTGACGGCCAGTATCTTCGAATTTCACAAGCACCTCGTCACCAGGTTGCAAATCTGTGACTGCAACGGGCTTTCCACCTTTTGTCACAAGCTTGATGGTCTCTGCGTTCTGCAGGATGGTCTTAACGATCTTCCCTTTAAGGTCAGCTTCCACAAGCATGAGTGGTCTTCTCTCGATCTTTACTCTGCCCACGATGCCTTTTCTCTGTTCTCCTACTGCATTTACTATGGATACTTCGTCACCAGCTTCCAGTTCGCAGAGGTATTTCGTCTTCTCCCCGACCAGCACATAAGCATGTACTGCACCAGCATTTACCCTGAAAGGCCTGGATGCAACGTATGGGCTGTCATCTGCTTCCGAGTTCACGAGGAAAAGTCCGCAGGATTGCGAGCCTACAAGCATGCCCTCTCCACTTGTCATGAGATTGCATGTGTCTACGCATACTCGGTCTCCCATGCCTACCTGCTCCACTTTAGTGATAACAGCAGTTTGCAGATCGAGATTGGCAACACCAGATCTTTCTGCCATTGCTACTGTTTTTTTTATTTCGCTGGGGTCATCTGTGTCCAATAACACCCCATCAGACCCATGTTCCATGGTTTCAAGGGAAAGCTTTGCCTCTTCGGAAGTCCTGACTCCGGATATGATCTGGACTTCCTTGTCATGCAATCCTGCAATTAGGTTTTCCAGGGGAATCACTTTCCAGTCAGTGCCTACAGTAATAATATAGTCACACACTCCGGCTAGTTCTGCTGCAAACTCTTCATATTGCTTGTTGCGGATCACTACATATCCTGCGACCTTCAGGCCCTTGCCTTTAAGGCGAGTGGCAGTAATTATATCAAAAGATCCACTACAATCGGGAGGCAATGGTTTTGTGCCGTCTCCTTCGCTCCCTTTGCCGATCACTATTACATCAGCAGCAGATTTCTCATCATAAGCAAAAGCAGCAACCTTTATGTCCCCTAATTCTCTTACCTTTTCGACATCATTAGCATCTACCAGTACGTAATCCACGCCTGATTCCAATCCGGTGGTGATCCTCCCCTTCCTGTCATCCCACCTGCCTGCATCGGCCTTTATCCATACACTTTTACTGTTCATGTTCTCACTTTGTTTCACTTAAGTAATTCAAGAGCTTCTTCTACAGTACGATTCTTATGCACTATCTCTGTTATTGCTCTTGTAATTTTTGTGGGATTTTCATGCTGGAACACATTTCTGCCAATGGCTACACCTCTACTGCCTGCATCAATGGCACCTCTTATCATTTCCAGGAATTGCTCATCGGTCTCTGTCTTAGGACCTCCTGCAATTACCACAGGCACTGGGCACCCTTTTACCACATCTTTGAAAGAATCAACATCTCCTGTGTATACAGTTTTAACTACATCGGCTCCAAGTTCAGCTCCTACTCTTGCAGCATGGGCTACCATCACAGGATCATGTGGATTTGTGACTTTTTTGCCTCTGGGGTACATCATGGCAAGTAAAGGTATGCCCCAGTTATTGCAGTCTTCAGCAACTTTACCGAATTTCTGGAGCTGGTCAGCTTCTGTCTCTGAGCCGACATTTACATGTATGGATACCGCATCTGCTCCCATTTTCATGACCTCTTCCACACTGCAGACCTGTACCTTGTTGTTTGGGTCAGGTCCAAGGGACGTGGATGCACTCATGTGCACTATCAAACCGACATCATGGCCGTATCCACGGTGTCCGTGCTTTATCATACCTTTTTGCATAAGGACTGCATTTGCTCCGCCCTCAGCAACTTTATTGATAGAATCCGCAATGTTAGTAAGACCTTTTATGGGGCCGTCAGATATTCCATGGTCCATGGGTATGATCACCATGTTTCTGCTGTTCCTGTCCATAATCCTTTCAATACGTATACTCTTTCCTATTTCTGACATCTTTATATCTCCATATGAATGTATTTTTGCCGTGCTAGTATGTTACACACTAACACGGCATGGTATATAAAGTTTTTTCCAGACTAGTCTTTGAGATAAAGTATGGAAAAAAGATAATTGACTGGCTTTTATTCGGGATTGGATTTTTTTATCGTAAAGCCATTTGAGTTTATGTCATACATAGCATGCCCTTTTTTATGGTCACTGCCCCTCATCTTGATCACAGATAGGGATTTCTGCAGATTATCTGATTTTAGGTCTTGTTTTAATGTTATGATGGTGTCTGTAATTGGTGCCATCTGTATGTCAGAAATCTTCGAGAATTCTGTATTCTCCATGGTAAGGCAGTTAAAAAGTGCTGTAACACCTTTGTTCCTGAATAGCCTTGTTAGGGCAGCTATGTGCTGTGTCCTTTCGGCAGGATTTGAAATGGCATAATCAAAACCCTCTATTGTATCTAAAAGTACTCTCTGTGCGCCTATTTCCTTTATCGCTGCCTTTATCTGAGCCATGTGTTTGTTTGGGTCCAAGGAAGCTGGCAATTCATGAATGATTTTAATAACTCCTTTTTCTTCCATTCCTTTTAGATCCCATCCAAAATTAGCAGCATTTGAGTATAACTCTTCTGGAGTTTCTTCAAAGCTCAGAATGATTCCAGCTTCTCCTTTTTTTGCCCCTTCTACAATGAAATGAAGTCCAAGAACAGTTTTGCCGGTACCTGTAGATCCTGCTGAAAGATTTGCAGTTCCTTTTAACAACCCGCCTCCTATCATTTCATCAAGCAAGGGTACACCGCTGGATATACGCTCTGTAGAAACTTGTATGGAATCGTTAGTTAGTACAATATCTTTTGGGTAGATTGATATGCCTTCCGTTCCTATCTCAAATGTATGTTCTCCGTGAATGGATGACATCCCGCTCACTTTCATTAATCTGATGTGCCGTTTGGTGTTCCATGCATCAAGGTTTTGGGAAAGGTATATAATATTGTCTACGATGTCACTTATTACATTGCTTTTTGCATTTTCCATTTCCAGAGTTCCTGTAAAATAGACAACTGCATTCCATTCATTGATCGCTGAATTAAGCGAATACATGAATCTACGTCTTTCTGCTTCTGGGAATCCAAAACCTATAGGTGTTACAGAGTCTATCAATATCCATTTAGGCTTAAGCGAATTTACAATATTCCCCAGCTCTACAAGCATAGTGAGAGGATCTCTTTCCACACTGCTCACATTAAAGGTGCGAATGTTGATATTCTCTTCAAAGAAACTATATCTTGAAAAGATTTGCCTAATTGATGCTTCTGTTTTGGAAGAAATGGCTACATATAGTACTTTTTCTCCTTTTTTTGCTGCAGCACATAAACTCTGTATTCCGAGTGTGGTTCTTCCTGTTCCGGGTGTTCCTACAATAAATGTGGTCGAAGGACTAAGAACCCCTCCACCGAGGATCTCGTCCAATCCTTCTATTCCAGTAGATATAATATCCAAAAAAACATCCTCGTGAGATTTTAATTATTTGCGATATATTATTTATGCTCTATAAGTATTTATTTATACGCATTTCTGAATAGGACGCCCCACTTTCTCTTTTGTATCAAAATAGCATATGTATTTATATTGATTCGCCCTACTTGCGATAAACGCCTGGTGGGTTAATACCATGAAAACAATGAAGATCCTTGTTATCAATAACTATGGTCAATTCTGCCATCTCATCCATCGTACTGTTCGTGATCTGGAAATGGAAACCAGTATCATATCAAATACCTCTTCTGTGGAGGATATTCTCTCTAAAGAACCTGACGGGCTGGTGCTCAGCGGTGGCCCGACAATGGAAAGAGTAGGTAATTGTGCACAATATATTAGGGAAATTGATCTCCCTATCCTGGGTATATGTCTTGGTCATCAGGTAATGGCTAAAGCATTTGGTGGAGAGGTTGGACCTGGAAAATATGGGGGATATGCTGAGGTTGAGGTTGAGATCCTTGAAGAGAATGATATCCTTCAGGGTATGGCTCCTAAAACATCTGTATGGGCTTCACACGCAGATGAAGTAAAAACTCTTCCGGAAGACTTCGTCTGGCTGGCAAGGTCCGATATTTGTGAGATCGAAGCTATGAAGCATAAAACAAAGCCACTTTATGGGGTACAATGGCATCCCGAAGTTGCCCATACTGAAAAAGGTCAGGATCTGTTTTTGAATTTCTTAAAAGTATGTGAGGAATATTGACCTCACATTTCACTGCCTTTACATGCCAAATTTCTTCATCATCTTTTGCATATTGAATTTGCCGCCACGCAATCCCTTCATGGTGTTCTGCATTGTTTTATAGTAGCGCAGCAATTCTCTGACGTCATCTGGACTGCATCCGGAGCCTATGGATATTCTTTTTATCCTGTTACTTCCTATGAGGCGAGGATTAAGCATTTCTTCTTCTGTCATGGAATCCATGACCACTTTGTACCTTGATAACTTGTCGCCAGTTACTTGATAAGCGTCTTCGGGTACCTTTATTCCCATGCCTCCCAGAGGCAGCATCTGCATGATTTGTTTCATTGGACCCATTTTGTTCAGGGTTTCCAGCTGTTTGTACATGTCCTTGAGGGTGAATCGTCCCCTCATCATGGCTTCCATGTCAAGTTCTTCTTCCTTTAAGTGGTCCTGGGCTTTTTCTATGAGTCCTTTTATATCGCCCATACCAAGCAGTTTAGATATGAATCTGTCAGGTTCGAATTTTTCCAGGTCCTCAGGTGTTTCTCCTACACCAATGAATGCGATGGAGGAATTTGTTTCCGAAACGGCAGATATGGCTCCACCACCCTTTGCTGTACCATCCAGCTTGGAAATGACAACTCCTGATATGCCTATAGAGTCATTGAAAACTTTTGCTTGTTCGCTTGCCTGCTGGCCAATTGCACCGTCAAGTACAAGCAGTTTATAATCGGGATGTGCAATAGCATGGATCTGCTCCATTTCCTCTATAAGATCCTTTTCAAGAGAGTGGCGTCCTGCGGTGTCTATTATAATCACATCGTATTTTTCCACTTCTTTAAGACCTCTTCCTACAATACCCACTGCATCCGGGTTTCCTTCCTCTCCATAAAAAGTGACGTTAAGTTTGCCACAAAGCGTTTTCAATTGCTGGTATGCTCCGGGCCTGAATGTGTCTGCGCATATTACTGCAGGTCGCAGACCTTTACGCTGGAAATAACGTGCAAGTTTTGAGGTGGTAGTGGTCTTACCGCTACCCTGAAGCCCTATCATCATTATCTTCTGGGGTTTCAGAGGAATGTCAGTACCTTTACCGATGATATTGATAAGTTCCTGATAAACGATCCTTATTACGTGCTCACGTGGGTTCATGCCCGAAGGTACTTCTTCCTTCATAGCACGCTCCTTGATGTGATTTGACATCTTCATGACAAGCTTGACATTAACATCAGCCTGCAGCATTGCTCTTTGGATGTCCTTTACCACTTCATTTACTGTGTGTTCGTCTATCCTGCCGGACTTGACGAGTTTCTTAAGTGCATCCTGTAAGGAGCTTCCGAGTTTTTCCATTACCATTTAAGGATCGCCCTGTTCAGTTCTTTTTCAGTATTAAAGGGTTGCCTTTATTTAATTATATTGTAAGACTTTGTCAATATCAAGAGGATATTAATATAATAGCTGCAAGTGAAATTAATATCCCTATCCATTGCCTTATTCTTATTCTCTCTTTTAATATTGCCCATGCCAGAATAACTGTGGCTGCAGGATATAAGGATGATATAACGGCAGCGATGTCGAGCCGTCCTACTTGGGAGGCCAATGCGAAGAAAGTGTTGCCGCCTGTATCAAAGATGCCTGCAAGGATAACTATGGGTAGAAGGTTACGGGTGGGCAATTCATGTTCTCTTTTCAATATGTGGTAACCAGTCAGCATTCCTACTGAGGCTATCCTGGAAGCTACAAGAGGCCATAACACAGCTTTTTCACTCACGTGATCTATTGAGATAAGAAATAGACCAAATCCTATTCCAGCCATCAGTGGAAGAGAAAGATCATTCAGGACAATGCCCTTTGTGTTTTCATTACCTGATATGAGCCAAACTCCTGTAAATGCTATTCCAAAGCCTGCAAACATGTAAACTGAAGGCATGCCTTCAGTAAATATATTGAATATCACAGGCACTACAGCTGTGATGACTGCCGCAACTGGAGCCACTATTCCCATTTTTCCACTTGAAAGCCCTCTGTACAAGGCAAGAAGTCCAAAGCAACCGCATATTCCTGCAATGGCTCCCCAGAATATGCTGGATTTATCGGGTAATTGTTCAGCCAACAGCAAGGCAGATACTATAAGGAGTATAGTTCCTATGATCTGGGAGATTAGAACTACGCCATAAACATTGGAACGCTTTGTGGCTATGCCCCCACTGAAGTCTCCTGCACCCCAGCAGATTGCAGATGCAAGTCCAAATAAGATAACATGTAGGTCGGAATTTATCATTGTATTCACTGTCGCTACTTTGTAGCAGTAAATCAATGTACTTGTAATTATTCTGGATAAAAAACATAAAGCTTAGTTTAGTAAAAGCAAAAATGTTAGTACAGGTGATTAAGTTGAAATTAGTAGCGGGGAATGGATTCGAACCATTGGTCTACGGGTTATGAGCCCGTCGGGATCTCCTGGCTACCCTACCCCGCTTCATATTTTATCTGTTTTCTCAAGAATGAGGTACTCCCCTTCAACGGTATCATTACAGATAAATGTTGCGATGGAAAGGGGTGCAGAAAAATATATGTAAAGGGGAGTTAAAACCTATGACTCTTTACTATGAATATTAATCAATATTAATTAAATTATTCTCTAAGTTCTGATGTGTAGTAACTAGGGGATATATAGAACAATATAATTTCTGCAGAGAGTTTGTCAATGATGACTACAGTGTGTTCCTCCTCTAAAAGCCCATAAAATGATGCTCTGATACTGTTTTCTACTTTTTATTGGATAATGCCTGGAACGATGGAAGGCATCCGGGTAGGAATAGTTTTAATATATCCCTGTGCTTATTAAAAAACGGTGAAGTATGTCACATAAGTGCACCAGATGTGGAGAGATATTCGTTGATGGAGCTGCAGTTATATTAAGCGGCTGCCCTTCATGTGGATGGAACAAGTTCCTCTACGTCAAAGGTCCTGAAGAAGAGCAGCCAGTTCCAGAGGCAGCCGATTCGGAGGTCCTTGACGAAGCCCACAAGCAAGAGACTCCGGCAGAGAAGCTCATAAAAGAGATCGATGAGATCATAGGTATAGAAAAACAGGAACGTACTGTCGTAGAGGAAGATGGGGACAGGGTAGAGTCTGTCAGAATACTGGCTCCGGGTTCTTACGAACTTAATCTGGATTCTCTTTTGCAGCGGAAGGAAATAGTTATGGCCATCAAGGAAGATGGCACATATGCTCTACATCTTCCATCTGTATTTAAGTCTGAGAAGAAAGAAAAGAAAAAATGATTTATTCCGGAGCAGCGTGAAATGCGCAGCGTTTATGGCCGGTTCTGGGAAATAGATGCACTGAGGGGAATTGCCATAATTCTCATGGTGCTGTTCCATTTTATTTATGATCTTGTTTTTTTTGATGTATTACAGGTTGAAATCAGGTCAGGGCTGATGTTTTATATTGGCAGAAGTGCAGCTCTTCTTTTTGTTTTTCTGGTAGGGGTTTCCTTAACCTTGAGTCATTCCCGGAACAAGATATCAGGTTCACAGATTAGCTTTAAAAAATACCTGAATAGAGGTTTCCACATCTTTCTCTGGGGCTTGGTTTTTACTATGGGGAGCTGGCTACTCTTTCCTAATGAGGTCATTGTCTTTGGCATTCTGCATTTTATTGGTGTAGCGATCATATTGTCATATCCTTTACTTGAATATCGTCTTGCTAATTTTGTTGGTGGATTGATTGTTTTTCTTCTGAGTAAATTCGTGGAGAGCTTCACAGTTGATTTTCCCTGGCTGGTGTGGCTTGGATTCACACCTGCAGATTTCCAAAGTCTTGACTATTTTCCATTGTTTCCATGGTTTGGCGTTATTATGCTAGGGATCTTCGTCGGCAATATATTCTATCCAAGCTACCGGCGTAAGTATGAGTTCATTGATCTCTCCAGCAATCGGTTGATCTATATCCTTGAAATCATGGGTAAAAAATCGCTTGCAATATATATTGTGCATCAGCCAATGCTTGTGTTTCTTCTGTATGTTGCTGGAATCATTGATCTGCATTTCATTGGAATTTAGCAACTGTGTGGTGGGATATTTAAAAATCTGTGATCAATGTTTGTCTCTCATCTATCTTTTCAAGATTTGAGACTCCCACTCCAAGCAACCTGAACTTTCCTGTTCCTATGAACTCTTTCATAAGGTGCAGAGCTTCTCTTCTCATTACATAGAGGTCTGTACTGGCACAAGTTAAGGTTCTGGATCGTGTAAAGGTTTTGAAATTCTCATATCTCACTCTGATAGTGATAGTTCGAAATCGGTACTTATTTTTCAGGAGGGATGAATGTACTTTCTCTGAAAGAGAATAAAATACTCTTTTTATGGTATCGGGATCAGCTATATCTTCATCAAAGGTATCTTCCTTGCTGATGGATTTTACTCCTTCTCTTTCCTCAACTTCCCTCTCGTCTATCCCGTTAGCCATCCAGTGCATTGTAAGTCCAAACTTTCCAAAACGGGCTATCAGCAATTGTACATCATATACAGCTAGTTGTCCGACTGTATCAAGGCCCATTTCATGCAATAATGGTGCTGTTTTCTTTCCAATTCCAGGAATTTTAGATATAGGCAATGGGTTTAGGAATCGCTTCACTTCGTTCGGCCTTACTACAGTAAGACCATCAGGCTTATTGAAATCAGATGCTATTTTTGCAATTCCTTTGTTTGGTGCTATTCCTACAGAACATGTAAGTCCTTCTCGGTGCAGTATATGTTCCTTGATGGTCTTTGCTACATCAATGGCTTTATCATAATCTATGATGTCTCCTCCAAGCTCTATATATGCTTCATCCACACTGACCTGCTGAAATCTGGAAGAGAATTCTCTTAGTATTTCCATTATTCTCGAAGATGTATGTTTATACAGTTCCATGTTAACCGGGAGATATACAGCGTCCGGACATAGTTTGTATGCCCTGGATATGGGCATTCCGGAATGTATGCCATATTTGCGGGCTTCGTAGGAGCAGGTGCTAACTACACCTCTTCCTATGCCATTTTTAGGGTCAGAACCCACTATCACAGGCTTTCCCCGGATTTCAGGTTTATCTCTTGTTTCCACTGACGAATAAAAACTGTCCATATCAATATGCAGTGTTATACGTGGCTGGCAGTTGCTCATTTATTATCTGAGTGTTTATATTCTAATGCAAGGTTATAATTCCTGATCCATGCACAGTGAAAGTAATAGCTTCAGATGTTTCGTCTTTTCGATGTTCCGGTGTATTGAAATAATATCATCTGCTTATTTATCGAGGAGGACATCTCATGTATGTGTACATTTCCATTATGGCCTATGTTGTTGTATTGTTCCTTACATTGAGGGATATCCGTATCTTCAGGCGTACAAGGATAATGTCATATCGAAAAGGAGCATTGAAGGGTATCCTCTCTTCCTTTGTGATGCTTGTAGGAATCATTCTAACGGCAATAAAACCAGAATTAGGTCTGTTGGTTGTGTTCATTGGTCTTTATGTTAACCGTAAGGGTCAAAGAGAAATTGTTTTCAGGCAGGCTAGTACTCTTGACAGATTGCTTGGAAAGACTGATATATGATGCTGTAAATTTATACGCCGTCCAGCACACTGCTTTTGCGCAATGTAGGATAAGGTTAGATGTATCTTTCATTCCAAAAGTTATAAATGCATGAGTAGTAATAAGCTGTACAAATTCCACTCCTGAAAATTCATATTAGGATTATACATTCATAATAAATGGAGATTTATATATGGGAAACATAAGACAGAATAACATTAAGACCATTTCACTTCGCTTGATAGATGCTTATGGTGACGTTTTCACAAAGGACTTCGATACAAACAAGCACCTTGTGACACAGTACACCACAATTGAAAGTAAGGTTATAAGAAACCGTGTGGCTGGCTACGTCACACGCAAGATGACTCACGTACGCATGGAATAAATTTCCAGTCGAAGGGATACCATGTTCGAAGGAGTATTTCCTGCTCTCATAACACCGTTCAATGCTGATAACAAGATAGATGTTGCATCTTTTAAACATGTTGTCGAGTATGTGGAAAAAGGAGGTGTTGCAGGGGTAGTGGCTTGCGGAACGACCGGCGAGTCAGCTACTATGTCCACTCTCGAGCACATGGATCTCATCGATTTGACCGTGGACTGTGCCAACACAACTGTTATTGCGGGTACTGGTTCAAACAACACAACTGAGGCAGTGGAACTGACAAGGCATGCATATGATGCAGGTGCCGACGCAGTTCTGATCATATCTCCGTATTATAATAAGCCAAACAATGCCGGCCTCATCGCTCATTTTTCAAGCATTGCAAGATGTGCTGATATTCCTGTGATCCTGTATAATGTGCCTTCACGTACAGGACAAGATATGCCTTTGGAAGTTATCACAGAGCTTGCCAAGATCGAGAACATCGTAGGCATAAAGGAAGCTAGCGGCAATCCTGTAAAGGTCTCCCGCATAATTGAAACGACTATAGATGATGATTTTGTGGTCCTTTCAGGTGAGGATGGCCTTACATTACCCTTAATGTGTATGGGTGCAGTAGGCGTTATCTCAGTAGTTGCTAATGTTGTACCGGAAAAAATGGTCGACCTTGTGAATGCTGTTCAAAATAATGATCTTCAGACCGCGAAGGCTCTTCATTATGAACTTGCACCACTTACACGTGTTCTATTCTCGGAAACTAATCCAATTCCTGTGAAGAGAGCCATGAATATGTTAGGTCTGGCTAACGGTAGATTAAGACTTCCTCTTGCTCCTTTGAGCAGAGAGAATGAAATGGTTCTTGAAGAAGTTCTAAAGGATCTTGGGTGCATATCATGATAAGAGCAGCAGTTACAGGAGCTTCTGGAAGGATGGGTAAGCTCATCATTTCCAATATTGTCGCTTACGATGGAATAGAGCTTTCAGCAGCATTTGATCTGGTGAATATTGGTAAAGATGCCGGAGAAACTGCACAGGTAGGCAATCTTGGAGTTTCTATTTCTGATGTCAAAGATATGGAACGCGTCCTTAAAGAATCATCCACAGATGTACTGATTGATTTTACGATTGCCGACGCAACTGTTGTAAATGCCCCTAGGGCAGCTTCAGCAGGTGTAAATCTTATAATTGGAACTACTGGCCTTTCCAAAGAACAGAAGCAGATTATAGAAGAAGCTGTTTCTAAGCATGGTGTGGCAGGTATAATCTCTCCTAACTTCTCAGTAGGCGTTAATGTCTTTTTCAAAATACTCTCTGAAGCTTCAAAGTACTTGGGAGATTTTGATATTGAGATAATCGAAGCGCATCATAATAAGAAGAAAGATGCTCCAAGTGGTACTGCCATAAAGGCAGCAGATGTCATCAGCGCTGCGCTGGGAGGCAAAGATTATGTCTATGGCCGTCAGGGTCTTGCTCCTCGTAAGAAAGAGATAGGCATTCATGCAGTGCGCGGAGGGGACATTGTAGGTGATCACACAGTACTGTTTGCAGGAGATGGTGAGCGTATCGAGATAAAACACCAGGCTCATTCCAGGCAAGCATTTGCTTCAGGTGCTGTAAAGGCTGCAGCATGGATATGTAATGCCGGTCCAGGCATGTACACCATGGAAGATATTCTTGGCCTTTAATTCTCTTTTTTCTTCTTTATGTATGCTTTTAAATCTGCGTTCAGAGCTATTAATCTTACTTTATAAAAGATGGTCAGCTATGTTCTCAGAGATTATACGCTCGCAGTAAACGCATCTTAGATTTATAGTATCATTTTCTTCATATACTCGGAATTTGGATGTTATAGGTTCTGAACTGTTAGATATACAGTTAGGATTGATGCATTCCACCATTCCTTCCACGTATTCCGGAATTTTTACAACGTTCTTTTTCAGGACCTTGAAACCCCTTATTATATTGATAGTGGCGTTAGGTGCGATCAATGATATTTTATCAAGTTCTTTCACTTTCAGTTCCCTGTTCTCGATCTTGACCACGTCCTTCTTACCATACTTGCTGGGGGAGTTAATGATAATACTTACAACACTTTCAAATTGTCCCGGCAATTTAAGAATATGCAGCACATTAAGTGCCTGGCCAGCCTTTATGTGATCAATAACAGTTCCATTTTCAATTGGCCGCACCCTAAGTCCGGGTTCCAGCTCAAAGTTAGTATTTTCCGAATTCATTCCATTGCCCCCATTACAAGTGCCAGCAGTGCCATTCTGACAGGCACTCCATAAAAAGCCTGTTTGAAATAGCAAGCATGTGGAGTTTTATCCACAAGCGGGTCAATTTCGTTGACTCTGGGCAAAGGGTGCATTATTTTTAGATTACTTTTAGCATTTTCCAGAAGCTCTGGAGTAATTTGTAAACTACTGGCCACCCGAAGATATTCAGCAGGATCAGGGAACCTTTCTTTCTGTATCCTGGTCACATATAATACATCTACTTCATTGATGGCCTCTTCTATAGAATCAGTTTCTTTCACCTTCATGCCCCTGGCTTCAAGATCTTTGATAATCTCATATGGCATGCGCAGCTCATCAGGTGAAACAAGGGTTATGTCGGCTCCATAATGGGAAAGTGCATAACAGAGGGAATGCACGGTCCGTCCATATTTAAGATCTCCTGCCAATGCTATCTTCACACCTTCGAGTTTGCTTTCCCTCTTTATTGTATAAAGGTCAAGTAATGTCTGTGTGGGATGATGTCCCGCGCCATCTCCTGCATTGATCACTGGCACGCTGGAAAACTCGGAAGCCATGCGTGCAGCACCTTCTTTTGGGTGTCGTAATATAATAGCATCAGCATAACTCTGCACTACACGAATAGTATCAGCAAGTGTCTCTCCCTTTGATATAGAACTCGCGTCCACTGACCCCATGCTCAATACTTCACCACCAAGTCTTATCATTGCAGTTTCAAAAGACATGCGTGTTCTTGTGCTGGGTTCAAAGAAAAGTACTGCAAGCACCTTTCCAGTAAGCATATCAGAACGTTCTTTCATGACAGCTATGGATTCGAGCTTTTCCGCCGTTTCCAGAATGTGATCGATCATCTCTTTTGAGAAGTCTTTCATTGATAAGATGTGCAGGTCTTTGAAATTCATTTATCGTAAAAGGTGTCACATGGGATATAATATTTGCTGGCGGCCTTTTGATTTATAAAGCATTTCATTTATTCTTCTTATCTTTGGTGTCTTTGACAAAAAGTTCCCATTCCTTTTCTTCCACACCTTCACAGACGTGCTTTGTCTCTTGGATATTTTTTCTCCTAGTTTCCTCTTCTATTTGAACAAGATCCATTATAGCTCTCATGATACCTGCTGTCTGATTGAACAAGTTTTTTGCTTCCTCGGAACTTATGTCATTGTGTTCAAGAGCCCCTTCATATTCGTGTTCTTTTTCTCTTAACAAAGAAAGAAACACCTCTATATCCTCAATATCTTTTCTGGAAAATGATGTTTTATTGATGATCTCCCAGATTATCTCGTGCAGTTTGACATTCTTGCCTTTGATTTCGATTTCTTCGGGTATATGTTCGCCTACCCAGAAGAGAGGTCTATGCAACTTGTTCAGCAACACATTTCTTTGGTTGTCTGTGATCTTTTCCTCGTTTTCCAAATAACTATCCTCATATTGGGTTAGGAAGCATTCAATATTAAATCCCTCGATTAAGTTTATAGATATTAAGGTATGTTTAGTAGTAATAAATTATATTCAGAAGGTGATTAGATTAGACCTATCATTCAGGTAGCCCTTGACCTGGTTGAAACAGACCGTGCCGTACAGATCGCAAAAGAAGCTGTAGAAGGCGGTGTTGACTGGATAGAGGTTGGGACTCCTTTGATAAAGAGTGAGGGAATGGAAGCAGTTCGCACTCTCAAAAACTCCTTCCCTCAAAAAATAATACTTGCTGACATGAAAGTAAGTGATACAGGTGCACTTGAAGTGGAAATGGCTTCTAAAGCCGGTGCAGACATCGTTATGGTACTGGCAGGAGCTGATGATTCTACAATTATTGAAGCTGTGAAGGCTGCAAAAAAGTATGGTGTCAAGATTATGGCAGACCTTATATCGATATCAGATCCGGTTTTAAGGTCTGAACAGCTTGAAAAGATGGGTGTTGACTATATCAATGTGCATGCTGGTATCGACCAGCAGATGGTGGGCAGAGACCCCCTGGATGTCATATCTGATATCGTACAGGTCGTTTCTATTCCCGTTGCAGCTGCAGGTGGTCTGGATGCTACAGGCTGTGCCAGGGCGGTTCAGGCAGGAGCCGAAATTGTAATTGTGGGCGGCAACATTATCCGGTCTGCTGATGTACGTTCCTCCTCCCGAAAAATAAGGGAAAGTGTGGACTCGCCTTCTGTTGTAATGGTTTCAAAACCCTCTCAGGATTCTGAGATCCGTAAGTTGTTAATGGGAGTTTCAACTCCGAATATCTCGGATGCTATGCATCGTAAGGGTGTCATGAAGGACATACGTCCCATGCTAAAGGGTAAAAAAATGGTAGGTACTGCTGTAACTATACAGACCTTTGGTGGCGATTGGGCAAAGCCCGTTGAGGCCATAGACATGGCAAAAGAAGGAGATGTTATTGTTATCTACAATGGCAGAAGGGATGTAGCTCCGTGGGGGGGTCTGGCAACTCTTAGTTGTCTGAACAAAGGCATTATGGGCGTTGTTATAGATGGTGCTGTAAGGGATATCGATGACATAACCACCATAGGACTGCCAGTATTCGCAAGTACATATGTACCAAACGCCGGTGAGCCCAAAGGTTTTGGTGAAATTAATGCTGAAATTACCTGTGGGTCACTGCCCGTTAAGCCGGGAGATTACATCGTAGGCGACGATAATGGGGTTGTAGTTGTACCAAAAGAAAATGCCTATGAGATCGCAAGAAGAGCTAAAGAAGTGGAAAAAACAGAAAAGCGTCTTTTTGAGGAGATAAAAAGAGGTGCTACACTTTCAGAAATCATGAAGCTCAAAAAATGGGAGAAGCAGTGATATGATAGATCTCCTCAAAGTCCTCGTGTGCTTGCCCTTTTTGGTATATTCCTGTTATTCCGACATAAAGACCCGCCGGGTATCTAATAAGGTCTGGCCTGTTATGCTGGCTGCAGCTTCACCTCTCATAGTATATGAGATGATCACTTTGGGCTTACCCTACATTCTCAGAACTCTAATTTCGTTCGTAGTAATATTCATTTTTGTGTATATTCTGTTCACAATACATGCTTTTGGGGGAGCTGATGCCAAAGTTCTCATGGTCATATCTATTATCTTACCTCTTTTCCCAAAACTATCACTGAATTCTACTCAACTCCCGTTATGGGGAGTTCCTCTGCTGGATCTATTTACATTCAGTGTCTTTGGCAATTCAGTGCTTCTGACAGTCATAGTACCACTTGGTCTGTTGTTTTATAATATAGTAACAGTTCCTCCTAAAGAGCTCCTCAAAAAACCTCTTTATGCTCTTATAGGCTACAGGCAAAAGATTGCCAGTCTCCAGGAAGGTCATATAAGGTTAATAGAAAGATATGAGGAAACCCCTGATGGCGTTGTGTCAAAATTTACCCGCACAGGTACTTCTATAGATGCCGATACCATCTTGAAGCTCAAAGAATTACATAAAAAAGGATCAATAGGGGATTATGTCTGGATAACTCCAGGGCTTCCATTTATGATCCCTATTACAGCAGGTTTCCTTGTCGCTATTGTTTTTGGTGATATCATATTCTATCTGTCTTTGAATTATCTGGTTCCATCGATCTGACCGGTAATTTTTAGTAACTGGCTCCATATATATTTTTATGGAGGTATGCCTATTGGGAGAAAAAGACACTAAAGAGGAAAAGCAAGATGAGGACAAACCAGAAGTTGCCAAAGTGACTCCGGTCCATCCGGGCGACAGGCGTGGGCATGGTAAACGTCATCTTCTGGATACTTGTGAGTAATTTTTACAATTTCCAGGTTATTTTTTATTAGGCAGGATCTCTGACCAAATCTTTTCGATATATTCATCGGAGGCTTCTGTTCCTAATTGTTCTTTTGTTAGCCTGATAAACTCTTCTCTAAGCCCGATTATACATTGGATCACTTTTTCTTTCTGATCTCTTTCAATTACAACTTTTTGTTCATCCTGTTTTCGATTCTGTTCAGGGGCACCCTGCAGATGTTCCTTTATTTCCTTTAGGAATATGTCTCCATATTTCTGGAGTTTGTATTCTCCCACGCCTGTGATCTCAAGTAATTCTTTTTCATTCAGGGGCATCTGGGTTGCCATCTGTTTCAGGCTCGTATCTGCAAAAACAATGTAAGGAGGAACTTTTTCTTTGCTAGCTACCTTTTTGCGCAGGTCCTTTAAGCGGGAGAACAGTTCAGCATCTATCCGGTTGCTTTTTCCGGTTTGTTTCCTTGTTGTATATTCAGCTTCTATTTCTTTTAAGGGTGGTAACTCGTTCTTAGAAGCTATCTTTAATTTCTCTCTTGTTGTTTGTTTATCTGATTTGAGAAGGGAATCCTTACTTGGCGCTAATTGCTTGATCTCTACAGTTCTGTTCCCTGCAATTACCTGTTCACTGCCTTCGCCAAGTTTAAGCAGAGGATATTTGGAACCTTCAAGTTTCAGTATCTCCTGATAAACAAGCTCTCTTGCAATGTCTGCCCACTTATCCTTCGGGAGATATGTTCCAGTTCCATAGCTGCTCAGTCTATGATGTCCTTTTTCAGTGATCTTTTTACTATTTGAGCCGGTTAATATTTCTGTTACATGCGTGATGCCGTATCTTTGTCCCAGTTCTTTCACACATTTGATGACCAGCTTTGCTTCTTCCGTAGCATCAGTCCTTTTTATAGGATTGAGGCATACATCGCATCCTCCACAGTTATCTTCCTTAAGTTCTTCTCCAAAATACTGTAGCAGTACTTTTCTTCTGCATACTGTGCTCTGGCAATAGTCCATTACCTCTTTAAGTTTTGACCTGGCAGCTTCTCTTTCTTCATTTTTATCCATTTGGTCGATGAAATAATCTATTTTGTACTTGTCACCACGACTGAAAAAGAGTATACATTCGCATTCCAGACCATCTCTTCCGCCTCTGCCAGTTTCCTGGTAATAACTTTCAAGATTGCGCGGAAGGTCGTAGTGGATCACGAAACGGACGTTGGGCTTATCAATTCCCATTCCAAAAGCGATGGTAGCAACAATTATCTCCACATCATCTTTGATGAATATGTCCTGATTCCTGCTCCTTGCAGCATCAGAAAGTCCTGCGTGATAAGGCAGGGCATTGAAACCACTTTTACGTAGCTTTCCGGTTAGTTCATCTACAGTCTTGCGACTCTGACAATAAATTATCCCGCTTTTATCTTTTCTGTCCCGCAGGAATTGCACTATCTGTTCATAGGTATCTTTCTTAGGCCTTACCTGATAAAGCAGATTCTTTCGGTTGAAGCTGGCTACGTATGTATTACAATCCTCGATGTGTAACTGGGATATTGTATCTTCTCTAACTTTAGGAGTAGCAGTAGCCGTGAGAGCTATGACAGGGATGTGTGGATATTTTCTTTTAAGGATACTTAGTTTTCTGTATTCTGGTCTGAAGTCATGTCCCCATTCTGAAATGCAATGGCTTTCATCTATAGCGAACAGGCTTACTTTTATTCTGTCAAAAAGGGACAATGTACTGGACAAGGTCAGCCTTTCAGGAGCAACGTACAGTAATTTGATAAGGTTCTTTTCAAGATCGTGTTTTATCTGGTTGCTTTCCTTGTAGCTCAGTGTGCTATTAAGATATGCGGCTTCGACCCCGTTGGCTCTGAGGCTATCCACCTGGTCTTTCATAAGAGAAATGAGGGGTGATACCACTACTGTTACACCATCCATAAGAAGTGCCGGTATCTGATAACACAGCGATTTTCCTCCACCCGTTGGCATCAGAACAAAAACATCTTTTCCTGCAAGGACATCTTTGATGATATCCTCCTGCAGAGGTCTGAATGAATCATATCCGAAGTACTTACTTAATGTCCGGTGCATCGCTCTAGAGTTAACAATAGCTGTATATAACTATAGGTGGTGTTATCACTTCTTATACTTCACTCTACAAAAATTTAAATATTACATCGACAGCATTAAATCATATATCTGTAATAATCCGGTCAAACCGCTGAACTTATTCTAATTAAGATCATCAATGTTATAATACGGAGAAATCCCATGGTTAAAGTTGACAGATTCATTCCTCAGACTATAGAGAAGATAAAGAAACAGATCTCTGGGCCTGCTATTATAGCGCTTTCAGGCGGAGTTGACAGCTCTGTTTGCGCTGTGCTTGCTCATCGTGCAATAGGTGACCTGTTATTCCCTATTTATATTGATACAGGACTCATGCGTAAAGGGGAGACAAAGAGAATTAAAGAGATTTTCTCTGATATGAACTTACAGGTCGTAGATGCTAAGGAGCGTTTTCTGGAAGCTCTTAAGGGTCTAGATGATCCGGAACTGAAGCGTAAAGCTGTCGGTGAGACATTTATCAGGGTGTTTGAAGAAGAGGCACATCTGCTTAAAGCAGAGTTCCTTATTCAGGGAACAATATATCCTGATCGGATAGAATCAGAAGGCGGTATTAAATCCCATCACAATGTAGGCGGTCTACCTTCTGTTATGGATTTTAAATCTATTGTAGAGCCATTGGAAGATCTTTACAAAGATGAAGTAAGAGAGGTTGCCAGAGCAATTGATCTGCCTCATGAGATTTCTGAAAGGATGCCATTCCCTGGTCCTGGACTTTCAGTGCGTATAGTAGGCGAGGTCACAGAGGAGAAAGTCGATGCAGTCAGGGAAGCAAATGCCATTGTAGAAGAGGAACTATTGGAAAGATTCCATCCTTGGCAGACCTTTGCAGCTATAGTGGGCAAAGGCACAGGTGTTAAAGGTGACCAGAGGGTACATGGCTGGATAGTGGCTGTGCGTGCTGTCGGTTCCCGCGATGGTATGACTGCAGAATCCATGGAACTGCCATGGGATGTGCTCAAGCGCATTGAATCTCGTATTACAGGTGAGATCTCTTCTGTTGCCAGAGTTGTTTATGACCTATCTCCGAAACCCCCGGCAACCATCGAGTTTGAGTAAATGTCACTAAATACTACAGTTTTAGAGATACGTCAGAGGCAGAGGATAAAACCTACTCCTCTGGATATGCCCTCTGCCGTATGGACCGGTAAGGACCATGTAGATGGTAATGTAGAGAATACTTTAACCATGATCTTCCGAACCGCTGGTTGCTGGTGGGGTAAGGTTGGAGGCTGCACTATGTGTGGTTACGTGTATGACAGCGCTCATACTTCTCCTTCTGCGGATGATCTTGTCTCACAGTTCCAGAAAGCCATGGTAAAAGCCTCAAAGTTTGACCGTTTCATGGTCAAGATCTTCACATCCGGCAGTTTCCTTGATGAAAAGGAAGTGCCTGCAGATGCCCGCTCAAAGATATTGTCCCTTCTTGAAGAGGACAGCAGGGTGTTTAAAGTAGTAGTGGAGTCCAGACCAGAGTTTCTTACAGATGAAACTCTGAAGTTTTGCCTTGCCCATCTTAAGGAGACTTTGTTTGAGGTGGCCATAGGCCTTGAGACCAGTTCGGACCTCATAAGAAAACATTCCATTAACAAAGGTTTTACTTTCAGGGATTTTGTCAATGCTGCAGAGGTTGCAAAAGCAAATGGTGTAGCAGTAAAGACGTATCTGATGCTGAAACCCCCATTCCTCTCTGAGAAACAGGCTTTGGAAGATATTGTCACTTCTGTGAAGGAAGCTTCAGTTTATTCCAGTGTGATCTCTATCAATCTGTGTAATGTTCAGAAAGGCACACTTATCGAGTATCTATGGGAGCGGGGAGAATACCGTCCTCCATGGTTGTGGAGTATTGTGGAGATCCTAAAAAGGACAAAAAGGGAGTTCCCACATCTGACTATCACTTCTGACCCTGTAGGTGCAGGCGCCAAAAGGGGACCTCGCAACTGCAAAGAATGCAGTGGGCAGGTTGCAGACGCCATACGGGCTTTTTCAATGAGTCAAAACCTGCAGGACCTTGAAGGTTTGGAATGCGATTGTAAGCATTTGTGGGAAAAGGTTCTGGTTCTGGATGATGTAAGTTTTGGCTCACCTGTTTTGGAGTGATCTCTCACTCCTCTTCATCGCCTCTGTAAACCATTGTTCCTATGCCCGTATTGGTGAAGAGTTCCAGCAGAACTGAATGAGATACACTTCCGTCTATAATGTGTACTCTTTGTACACCACTCTCCACGGCGGTCACCGCACCTCTTAACTTGGGCACCATGCCGCCTGAAATAATACCTTCTTTAACAAGTTTTTCCACATCTTCGAGTTTCACTCTTGATATGCGTGAGGATTTATCTTCAATATTTTTCAGAATTCCTGGCACATCTGTCATAAGAATAAGTTTCTGGGCTTTCAGAGCTGCAGCGATGTCTCCAGCCACTGTATCTGCATTTATGTTCAGCCCCCTTCCACTGGAATCAATAGCAATAGGTGATATTACAGGAATATAGCCATGTTCTGTGACAATTTCCAGAATCTCTGTGTTGATAATCTCTGTCTCTCCTACCCAACCCAGGTCAATTTCCTGCTCCATGTTCTCTATCATGACCTTTTGGGCAGGTATTTTCTTTGCAACTATCAATTTACCGTCTTTGCCGGACAGACCAATTCCTTTCCCCCCATGTTTGCCTATAAGGGATACGATATCGGTATTGATGTTCCCCACCAGTACCATGCGTGCAATTTCAAGGGTCTCATCATCTGTGATGCGTAGCCCACCAACAAATTTGGGTTTCTTCCCCATGCGGTTCATCTTCTCGGTGATCTCCGGTCCGCCGCCATGAACTATTATCGAGTGTATACCTACGAACTTCAGTAGCACTATATCTTCAATGATATCGCTCATTATCTGTTTATCAACCATAGCATGGCCACCGACTTTGATGACCATTATGGCATTATGGAACTTTCTAATGTAAGGAAGGGCTTCTATCAATATATTCTCTCTTTTCAGTGTCATGGTCCACCCTCATCTGGTGAGTTGATTATAAATAAAAATGTATGAGTATTGATATTGATCCCAATATATTATCTTTATCGGGTCGCAGAAAAAATGTGTTAAAAGAGAATGGTACCAGAATTCCTGGTAACCAAAAAGTAAGTAATTTATATAAGATTTAGATCTTATCGAGTTTCTCAATGCCTACCTTCTTTACAAAAGGCTTGCTGATCTTGTCGGGCATCCAATCGGGCTTGTTCTTTGGTGCCGCTACAGTTTCTCTCCAGCCCTTGAAGACGTGGATCTTCTTTGTGCCCCTCTCACGGAGCTTTATGGTCTCTGGCTTTGCCTTTGTTCCCTTTCCGCGGTTTGCAACCTTTAATGCTGCCTGACGTGGCTGTTTCCCGGTAAATACACCGTGCTCATTTCCGTTCTTATCTCTCAGTACAAAGTTCCTTGTTTCAACCATCATGTCACCTCATAGCTTGCATGTGATTTTTAATTGATAAACCTATTCTGCATATCTAGTATATATATTTTTCTTTCAATGTTGCCTTTCGATTCTGATTTACGCCAGTTGGATTATCGGGCGTGCTCATAATCCTTTAGAAAATATATTGCTGTTTAAATATTTTAATGTATCCCCCGCGCAACACAACATTTACATGTGATGAACTCATTCCCTCTCACCAAGTACACATAAAAACGGGTTCATCTTACTTTTACATGAATGCGATTTGTTTTTAGAGGTAATGTTATGGAACTTTCCACTGTCATATTGCCAGATATACAGGCTAATAAGCCCAAAATACCTGTTAACCTGACTCGCGTAGGTGTAACGAACGTTAAAAAACTGGTAGCTGTCAAAAGAAAAGATAAGCGTCCCGTTATGCTGATCTCTACATTTGATATTTTCGTGGACTTGCCATCTGACAGAAAGGGGGCAAACCTTTCTCGTAATTTTGAGGCAGTTGATGAAGTTCTCGAAAAAGCAGTCAATATGCCTGTTTATGAGATCGAGCAGCTATGTAGTGATGTTGCTCTTAATTTGCTCGAGAGGCATGAATATGCTACGAGGGCAGAAGTGCACCTTAAGAGTGAGTATGTAATAAAAAGAGAATCTCCATCCACTAAAATGGAGTGTCAGGAAGTAGTTGAGATCTTCGCTGAAGCAAAAGCTAGCAGGGAAGAGACAGGAAATATTAGTATTACCAAGCTTATTGGTGCAGAAGTTGTAGGAATGACCGCTTGTCCCTGTGCTCAGGAGATCATGACAGATAATGCCCGTAAACAGCTTGAAGAAATAGGGGTGGAAAACAGGAAAATTGCCGAATTCCTCCACCGTGTGCCCATGGCAACTCACAACCAAAGAGGAAGGGGAATTATTTCTATTGAAGTTGCAAGTGACGATTTTATCTCTCTTGAGAAGGTTATTGCCATCATAGAGAAATCCATGAGTTCAAGTGTTTTCGAATTGCTGAAACGTTCCGATGAGGCGATGGTAGTTCAGACTGCTCACAAGAATCCTAAGTTCGTAGAAGACTGTGTGCGTACCATGGCTCATAATATTGTCAATGAGTTCACTGAACTTCCTGACGATGCAGTGGTGACTATAAAGCAGATAAACGAGGAAAGTATTCACCGTCACAATGCATTTGCTGAAAGGGTAGCAACTCTGGGAGAACTTCGCAAGGAAGTCCTAACTTAATTCCTTTTTCAGTTATTCTTACTCCGAATCTTGTTTGTTCAAAGAATGTGGTAACATGGCTGAAGGTTCAGATTTTATCCAAGCCCATGATATAAATGGGACTCCCATTGTTGTTGGCTCATATGTGCTATATCTTAATACAGGCACTGCAGGAAAGGTACTTGAAATTAAGCAGGAAGAAGGCGCTATGTGGATTATGATGGATACTACTGGACTCTATTATAACGTTGAAGCTCTTGTGGTCACGGGTGCAGATGCGGTCAAGGTGAAAATGGAACGTGAAGAGGGCAAAGTTGACAAGGCCGAACTTGCAAGAGAACAAGTCCCTGAAAGGATTGTTGACATAGGGCAGGTGACAGGTGGAGGATGAACATCCTCCTATTTTCTGACCCTTATTTTTTATTGTTACATCTTTTCTTTTTCAAGCAATGTAAGGGAACGGATCCATTCTCCCTTTGGCTCACGTGAGGTTCCCACAACAAGGCGTTTCTTATCTCCTATTTTTTCAACCACACCCTGAGCTTCAATAAGTTCTCCGGTTAAAGCCTGTCCTGCATAGGTGTGAGTGTAGGACAGCACATGGTCAATTTCAGGATGATCTACTTTGTATACGGCAGGGCTATCAAAAGCAAGATCTGCATTAGTCACCCTTGCTTCTATTTTCATGGTTCCTATGTCTTCTCCTCTTGCTGAAGGCTCTTTTATTTGTTCCCAGTCTCTCACAAAAAGCAGATCGAAATATGTGCCCTCTACCATGCCGCGGTTACCTTTTCTTTTCTCATGGATCACAAACTCTTCAAAGGATATCTCTGGAATGCGTTTTTTGTAGATCCTTTGCCACATTTCCATATTTATATCTTCTATTGGTCCGGATTTTTTTTTTTCCTCAGTGATGGCATCCCTGGCTATAAACCAGTATTTTCCATATACTACAAAATCCACATCAGAGGTTTCATTCTGCAGTCCTGGTAGCAAAGAGCCTGTAACTCCCATGTGGGATCTTGGAACTCCGGCTTTTTCCAGAACACTTACTATTGCAGCTATTCTGCTGTCAGATGATTCAAGGCGTTGTATTGCTTCGTTAGGAGCAAGTACTCTTTTAATCTGATCTTCGGGCACCACATGTACATCTTCTACCCATTCAGGCCGAAACTTTCGCATAAAATCGAAAGCATCATCAAAATCATACTTGCGGTATCTTTTTCCGTTCATTTGCCGCTCGCCTGTTTCATCGGGTACGTATCTTAGCGTAGAGCGTATACCATGCGGATGAAAGTAGTCAGAAACAGCAAATATCCAGTCTTCTTTTGTTATAAAGAAATCTCTTAGCCGTGTTTTTATCATCGTGGTCACCATTATGTTGGTTTAAAAGTAATAAGTCTCCTTAGTAATAATTATATTGCAGATTTCTGTCCGAACAAAATGGTTATGAGTTATTATGAGCAATCTGCTTCTATAATTACATTAAATGTGCATATTACAGGTGATTTTCTGTCTCCCCTTGAACAATGGATCATAGAAAAGAGGCGTGAGTTCCACAGGTATCCGGAACTAAGCTTCAATGAGTACATGACGCAAAAGAGGATTATGGACTCACTCCGGGAGTTTGGCCTGGAAAGCAGTTCCATTGCAGGTACAGGTGTTATAGCGGATATACTTGGCAATGGTCCAGGACCTTGTATTGCAATTCGCTCTGATATAGATGCTCTGCCGATACAGGAAGAGGAAACAGTTTTTAATAGTGAGTATATTTCGTGCCATAAAGGAGTTATGCATGCATGCGGCCACGACGGCCACATGGCTATAGTGTTGGGTGTGGCGCGCCTGCTTCATGAAAAGAAAAATGAGTTCTCTGGCAAAGTGCGTTTGATCTTTCAGCCGGCAGAGGAAACATATCCCGGAGGGGCACAAACAGTTATTGAAAATGGTGGTCTTGAAGGGGTTGACGCTATTATAGGCCTTCATATTTTCGGGGATGTAGATGCAGGAACAGTACGTTTTTGTCCCGGGCATTTTATGGCAAGTTCCAATGATTTCACTATTAAGCTCATAGGCAAAGGTGGCCATGTTTCTACGCCAGAGTATTGTATAAATCCAATCAGTATGGCAGCAGCCCTGATCTGTAGGGCTGCCCAGGTGGTTGGTAGACAAGTAAATCCTTCAAAGCATGTTTTCGGCTTTGGCATGTTGAAGGGAGGCACTCGCTTTAACATCATCCCGGACGAAGTGCAGATATCCGGAAGCTTCAGGACATTCAATGAAAAGGATACAGAAACCATTGACAATGTTCTAGAAGAAATGTTGAATTCTATTATGGAAGAATATACAAGTGAATACTTTGAATGTGTGCCTTCTTATGAGCTGGATATCTCTCATGGTTATCCTGTACTTGTGAACCATCCAAAGTTCACAGCAGCAGCAGGCAACATGTTAAGGGGAGCATTTACCAATGTAGAAGATAATGCCTCTCCGATATTTGGCTCTGAGGACTTTGCCTATTATTTGTGCCATGTGCCAGGTATGTTTCTTTTCCTTGGGACGAGAAATCTGGAAAAAAGCATTAAGGATATCAATCATTCCAGCAGTTTTGATATAGATGAGGATGTACTAATCCAGGGGGTTCAAGTACTTAGTTCCATTGCACTTGATTTCCTGAAAAGTCCGGGAGACTATATTGCGTGATGATACGGGTTTTCTTGCCTTCTATGAGCTCTCCTGTGAAAGACTTCGTTGTTGGGGTTCTGGCTTCAGAGGGTTTTGTGTACGATCTGGAAAAGGATCTTGATCTCGATGATATTGCTGCAAATTATCTTCAAAACGGAGGCATCTTCTTTGTAGCTTTCATAAACGACATAATTGTGGGCACATGCGCTGTCAAAAAGAAAAGTTCTGATAAATGTGAGATCAAGAGACTTTATGTTCATAAGGATTTTCGAAATATGGGAATCGGTTCTTCATTGTTGCAGAAAGCTCTTGAATTTGCAACTGAACGCTATAAAACAGCAACCCTGAAAACTGATACTTCTCTGAAGCCAGCTATTAAGTTGTACTTAAAGACTGGTTTTTCTGTAATAAAAGAGGAAAACAGGGTAGTGTATCTTAAAAAAGAATTGAATTAAAAAAGTACTTTACTCAATGGTTTTCATCAGAGCTATCTCGTCACAGTCCGGGAATTTCGGGCAGTTTATGCAGCCACTCCATACTTTATGGGGAAGTGTTGATTTGTCCACCCTGACAAACCCATGCTTTTCAAAAAATTCGGGAACGTATGTAAGCGTAAATATTTTCTTTACCTGTAACTGGTGTGCATCTCCCATGCACGCATCAAGCAACTGGGACCCAATTCCTTTTCTTGCATATTCTGGCTTGACCGCAAAGGAAAGTACCTCTGCCAGATCTTCCCAGACCACTTGCAGGGCGCAGCATCCGATTACTTCGCCATCTTTTTCGTATACGTAGAAGCTACGGATGTATTGATATAACTCATTATATGAACGGGGAAGCATCTTCTCCTGCTTTGCATATGCATTAATGATGTTCTTCATTGCCTCGACATCTTTTACAGTGGCCTTTCGGATCATTAGATGATTCTCCTTGATCTGATAATGTTAGAAAAGAGTATAACGAGCGTGAAGGGATTTGAACCCCTGGCTTGCAGCTTAGGAGGCTGCCGCCATATCCTGGCTAGGCCACACGCTCTCTTTGACTTTCACTCTCCTAATAACATTCAATATCTTAAATCTATTGGTACGATATTGTACCATTCATAGTTATCTGTTTCTAATACTATATCCGGTTTCTGTTTTTGTTTTGTTTACGATTATTTTATTTCTTGAATTCGGTATTTCATATTGAAAACCTTCGGACTTTTAGCAATTGCTATATATCCAGAATTATATGTATATGTAATATACTAATCTATTATAGGGGACATCGGATGAAATCAAAATATTTACTCATATTTATCGTTGCACTTGCAATTGCGATATCGGGATGCTCATGCCCGGCAACCCCCGAATCTAATAATTCTTCCAACACAAGTCAAAACCAGACAACTGGTGTGGGAGGTACTGACGAAGGGGACTTTATAATCGGTGTGGCATCTGTTGATACTGTACAGGCATTGGTAATGGAGTCTTTCCCTGTACAGGTGAGTGTGGAAGCTACGGGTTATCTTCCCGACGGTTGCACAGAAATTGGTAATGTCACCACAAAGAAGGATGGAAACAAATTCTATGTGGAGATAAGCACAGTCCGTCCCAGGGATGCATTATGCACACAGGCATTGGTGCCTTTCACGAAGTCTGTGCCTCTTGATGTGTATGGTCTGGAAAAGGGTGTGTATACTGTAGATGTGAACGGTCAGACAACATCTTTTGAACTATCTGTTGATAATATCCTTTCAGATACTAACTAAAAATGTGGCCTGTGAGTTATGGCTACATATTTATTTTGTTTTCCAGGTCGCTATACAGTCAATTACTTTCTATCAGCGCGGCAAGCTTCTCTGAAAATTCCTTATTCTTTACAGCATTCAGGTGAATACCAAGCATTTCAGGAGTAAATCCCAAGGCGAGACCTAGAAGCTGAGTATAATGCAACACTGGTATGTCATATGTCTTACTGAATGTTTTTTCAATTTCCAGCTGTCCTGCATCCAGCTGCATGTGGCAGAATGGGCATGCATTGACTATACAATCAACTCCCGATTCTTTTATCCTTGACAATTTATGCTCGGCCATCGCAAGTGACCTTTCTTTAAGCCCAGATCTCATCCCTCCTCCGGCCCCACAGCATTCCATCTTATCAGAGTATTCAACACTCATGCAACCGGTAGCTTCCACAAGTTCATCAAAGAAACTGGGTCTCTCAAAACTGCCAAGTCCTCTTTCTCTGGAGGGTTTTATGAGATGGCATCCATAGTGCACTGCTACTTTAAGGCCAAGAGGCTTCTCGACAGCATCCTTTATCTTCTCAGGCCCAACATCCGAATAGAGGAATTCAGTTATATGACGTACATCGATTGTCCCTTTAAACTGGCGTCCGATCTCTCCCAGTTTTTCATTGGTACTTGTTTTAAGCTCGTCATTTTCTTTCAATGTTCGGTTCGCATCTGCCAGCGATCCAAAACAACCGTTACAGATAGTAAGAACATCTCGTTGTATACCTTCTCCGAGGGTAAGGTTACGCCCTGCTACTGCCAGCCAGGTAGGGCTATCAAATGAACGGAAAACTCCGGGTGCAGGACAGCAGGAAGCTCCGGGTAAGTCAGCACAGTCAATATCCAGCTTCGCAAGACATAATCTGGTGGCCATTTCAATACCCGGATATCTGTTAGGGATGACGCATCCCAAAAAAAGTGCCAATTGTAGCATTTTATCTCCTGTTCATGTATGTTGATCTGTGATCTCAGCTAACTTACAGACCTCTAACAGTGTTTTAAGCTCATCTAAGGCATCAGAGTACTTATGCACTGTTTCAGGAAGCATTTCAAGCCCCAGTTCTTCTCGTTTTTTAATATTAACTTCATCAATAGGCACTGCGTGTCCGTACTGTAAGAACAGTTTTATTACTTGCCTGTGTTCGGGCAGCATGATTCCTTCATGGGCTGCAATGGAGCGGATCTTCAGAATAGCATCTACTATATCAATGCGACGTGGGCAGCGTTCCTGACAATTATAGCAGGTAGTACACATCCATAGTTCATTATCTTCAAGTACATCTCTGGACCTTATGGCACGCTTGACGAGCTTGCGCACATTCAGGCTTGTGTGGCGGCCAGAAGGGCAGCTACCGGTACACATTCCACATTGCATGCACTTCAATATGTCGATACCTGCTTCTTTCAGTTGGCTCTGTACATCATTCCCATTCATGTTCTTTCACTAATGTATATTCTATTCCTTATAAACTGTTCCTGAACAATCGATTTGTTCCTTTTGGCGGGTTAGTTTTATTTTCTGCAACATCAATTCTCTTTATGTTTGATTGGTTTTCCTTTTTCCAATACAAATAGGAAAGTTTATATGTGATGTGCTAGGTAATAGGCTACTCAATACCTAAGAGGTTATAGGAATGGCAGAAAAAGCAATGACCAAAGAGGAAGTGCTGCAAGCAGTTGCAGAGAATGATGTAAAGTTCATAAGAACACAGTTTACCGACACTCTCGGTATCATTAAAAGCTGGGCAATTCCCGCAGAGGATCTCGAAGGAGCTTTCAAGAACGGTGTTATGTTTGACGGTTCCTCTATCGAGGGTTTCACAAGGATTGAAGAGTCCGACATGATGCTCATGCCTGACCCCTCTACATTCAGGATACTTCCATGGAGGCCAAAGGAAGGCGCAGTAGCACGTATAATTGGTGATGTAAAGAGACCCGACGGTACTCCTTTCGAGGGTGACCCAAGATACGTGCTGAAGAGAGCCATGGAAGATGCTGCAAAAATGGGATACACAATGAACGTAGGCCCAGAGCTCGAGTTCTTCTTGTTTAAACTAGATGCTGATGGAAACCCCACTACACACCTTACAGACCAGGGTGGATACTTCGACTTTGCACCTCTTGACAAAGCACAGGATGTCAGGAGAGATATCGACTTCGCACTTGAAGCGATGGGTTTCAAGCTGGAAGCTTCCCACCACGAAGTTGCTCCTTCACAGCATGAGATCAACTTCAGGTTCGGTGACATGCTTTCCACAGCCGATAAGGTAATTACCTTCAAGTATGTTGCAAAATCCATTGCGTATCACAAGGGATACTATATAACCTTCATGCCAAAACCCCTGTTCGGTGTGAACGGTTCAGGTATGCACACTAACCAGTCTTTGATGAAGGACGGCAAGAATGCCTTCTATGATGCAGATGCTCCAAATGGCTTGTCACAGACATCCATGTATTACATAGGTGGTATACTGAAACACATCAGAGAGTTTGCCGCAGTTACCAACTCAACTGTAAACTCTTACAAGAGGCTTGTTCCAGGATATGAAGCCCCTATCTATGTAACATGGTCTGCTTCTAACAGAAGCTCACTTATCAGGATCCCAGCCACAAGAGGCATGGGTACAAGGGTTGAGCTGAGGTGCCCAGACCCTGCATGTAACCCATACCTGTCATTTGCTCTGATGCTGCGCGCTGGTCTTGACGGTATAAAGAACAAGATCGAGCCACCAGAGGCAACAAATGTCAACATCTTCAAGCTCGGTGATGAAGAGCGTGCCAAGAGAGGCATCATGTCACTTCCAGGCAGCCTGAAAGAGTCTCTTGATCTCATGCGTGCCAGCGAGTTCACAAAAGACGCTCTTGGTGAGCACGTATTCAACAGTTTCCTTAAGGCAAAGACTGCCGAATGGGATTCATACAAGGCACAGGTTCACCAGTGGGAACTGGACAACTATCTAAGCATACTGTAAGGGAACCATCCCTTACATTTAACTTTATTAAAATGTCCTTATGGACGTTAGTTGCCAATTACTTTCGAGTTGGCTTTCTTCAATTGGAGATCGCTCCCGATGGACGACGGGGGTAAGTCTTTTATGGACGTTTGCATGGTTAAGTCTACAAAAGTCAATTGATATATCTCCAAAAAACAATTCTTAGTGGTTAATATGTGCGGAATTATAGGCGTAATAGACCGGAGCAGGTCTGGAATGGACGGCTCAGGTATTAAAAAGGCCCTCAGCCTAATGAATGAACGAGGAAGTGGAGAAGGTGCGGGTTATGTAGCTTATGGCATATATCCCGATTTCCCAGATTGTTATGCTCTTCATGTTTTCTATGACAATCTCATAGAGCCTAAAAAGAAGGTAGATGATCTGCTGGAAAAGTGGGGACGTATAATCCATCAGGAAGAGATCCCCACCTATGAACAACCGGGTTTGAAAAAGCAGCATATACCATGGCGGTATTTCTACAGGCCTCACAAAGATCTTATGGTAGGTAGTTCTACACCCGAAGACGACCTTGTGAAGACTCTGGTGATGGATATCAACTCCCGTATAGAGGGTGCTCTGGTATTTTCTTCAGGTATCAATATGGGTGTGTTCAAAGCCGCTGGCTGGCCGGAAGATGTTGCAGATTTCTATCGTATACAGGATTACAAGGGCTATATATGGCTTGCACATAACCGTTATCCGACAAATACTCCCGGATGGTGGGGTGGAGCTCATCCTTTTAATCTCCTTGACTGGTCAGTGGTTCACAATGGTGAGATCACTTCTTATGGTACTAACAAGAGGTATGTGGAAAGCAATGGGTACAAGTGCACAATGTTCACAGATACTGAAGTTGTAGCTTATCTGTTTGACCTTCTTGGGCGCCGTCATGGTCTGTCGGGTGACATGGTTGTCAAGGCGTTAGCTCCTCCTTTCTGGGATGAGATCGATGAAATGCCTGAAAGAGAACAGAAGATCAATCATGCAATGCGCCTCACATACGGGGCTGCCCAGATGAATGGACCTTTCGCCATAGTTGTAGCTACGAATCAGGGAATAGTAGGTTTTACTGACCGTATCAAGCTTCGTCCAATGGTAGTTGGGGAAAACGGCGATAAACTTTATATTTCGAGTGAAGAAGCTGCTATTAGAATTATGGATCCAAATGTGCAGAATATCCATATGCCCAGAGCAGGCGAACCAGTTATAGGGAGGGTTATTGCATGACCCTTGGAAGTGTGCCAATGCGCTATAAGGTCAGTATTGACCGTGACCAGTGTATGCAGTGTATGCGTTGTGTGGATAATTGTTCATATGGTGTTTACAGGGTGGACGGTGACAAAATCCTTGTAGACTCCCGCAAATGTACTGCATGTCACCGTTGTATCTCCATGTGTCCCAGGGATGCGATCTCACTTCAGGAGAGACCTGTGGATTACCGCAGTCACCCACTGTGGACAGCTCAGGCCAGGGAGGATATAATCAACCAGGCTCGTACTGGAAAGATAATCCTTGCAGGTATGGGTAATGCGCTTGATTATCCTATCATTTTCGATAAATTGGTGCTGGATGCATGCCAGGTAACTAATCCAAGTATCGATCCTTTAAGAGAGCCCATGGAGTTGCGTACATATATTGGTAAGAAGCCCTCAAGACTTGAGTTCAAAAAGAATGATCTGGGTGATGTGGAACTTGCCACCGAACTTGCTCCCAACCTGAAACTTGAGACACCTATTATGATAGGTCACATGAGCTATGGTGCTATCAGCCTTAATGCCCAGCTAAGCATGGCAAAGGCAGTGACTGAGATGGGAACTTTCATGGGAACCGGTGAGGGTGGACTTCATAAAGCTCTGCATCCTTATCAGGACCATACCATTGTGCAGGTAGCTTCAGGCCGTTTTGGTGTAGATATTGATTACCTTGAACGTGGTGCAGCTATTGAAATAAAGATCGGCCAGGGTGCAAAGCCCGGTATAGGTGGTCATCTCCCCGGTGAAAAGGTATGTGTTGATGTATCTTGCACCCGTATGATCCCTCTTGGATCTGATGCTATCAGTCCGGCACCGCATCATGATATTTACAGTATAGAGGATCTGGCACAACTTGTCAGGAGTCTTAAAGAAGCTACTGAATGGAAAAAGCCTGTATTCGTGAAAATCGCAGCTGTGCATAACGTAGCTGCCATAGCTGCAGGTATTGCCCGCTCTTCGGCTGATGCAGTGGTGATCGATGGTTTCCGTGGAGGTACTGGTGCAGCTCCCAAGGTGTTCAGAGATAATGTAGGTATACCCATAGAAGCTGCTATTGCAGCTGTAGACCAGAAGCTGAATGATCAGGGTGTAAGGAATGAAATCTCTATTATTGCCAGTGGAGGCATACGCAATAGCGCAGACCTTGCAAAGTCTATTGCTCTGGGAGCAGACGCAGTATACATAGGAACAGCTTCATTGATTTCTCTTGGATGCAGGGTATGTGGTAACTGCTACCGTAATCTGTGTCCATGGGGTATCGCCACCCAGAGGCAAGATCTCGTTGACCGCCTAGATCCTGAAATCGGAGCTCAGAACGTCGCCAATCTTATTCATGCCTGGACACTGGAACTCAGTGAACTGATGGGCGCTGCTGGCTTGAATAGTATTGAAAGCCTGAGAGGTAACCGCGAACGTCTGCGTGGATATATGCTGGATGAAGGCATGCTGAAAGTGCTTCATGTTAATTCTGTGGGGGCATAAAAATGGAAAAAGTAGTCATCGATGCAAAAGGTATGCATTACACCCCCCTCAATAAGAAGGTCCGCGAGGCTGTAGCTGCCGGGGCAAAGGAAATTGAGATCAATAACGTACTTGGACAGCGCTTTATCGCCAATGGCCTGAGAGGTGATGTAAAACTCACTATTAATGGTATCCCCGGCGGAGATCTCTGCATGTTCATGAACGGCCCGGAGTGTACGGTTTACGGGAATTGTGAGCATGCTCCCGGCAATACTATGGATGGTGGTATGCTCGTTGTTCACGGCAGTGCAGGTGATGCTGTAGCTCACAGTATGCGCGGCGGCAAAGTGTACATTAGGGGCAATATCGGATATCGTGGCGGTATCCACATGAAAGAGTATGACTCTAAGAAGCCAATGCTGATCATAGGTGGCACTTCTCATGCATTCCTTGGTGAATACATGGCAGGAGGTCTTATTATGATGTTTTGTATGGGTGAAGAACCATCTATGCAGGACAGGGGCATAGGCAGCGGTATTCATGGTGGAGAGATCATTATCCGTGGAGATGTGCCAGACAGGCTTCTGGGAGTAGGTGCGAAGAAGGTCGAGTTCACTGAAAGTGACCTCAAACGTTTGTCACCAGTGATAGAAGACTTCTGCTCAAAGTTCAATATCGATCCCGCTCCTTTGATGAACACGAATTATACTCGTATAGTTCCATCAAGTAGCAGGCCTTTTGCTGGCAAGTATACATGGGAGTGATATAAATGGGTAAAAATTATCTTGATCTTAAGGCTGAAGTATGGGATACAGGGATATGTGCAGCATGTGGTGCATGTGTGGCCGTATGTCCGGCAGATGCCATTTATTTCAAAACAGGGGAAGAATCCACGCGCCCCTTTAACAATGGATACTGTAAGGAAGTTGTTGACGGGGTTCCATGCGGTGCATGTTATGCAACCTGCCCAAGGCTAGATCCTGCACCAACTGAGATGTTCGGCAAGTATATTGATATCTTTTCTGCAAAAGCAGATATCCTCATCCCGGGAAAGCAGAGCGGTGGAGCTGTTACAGCTATTCTTGTGAATGCACTTGAGCAAGGATTGATCGATGCGGTTGTAACAGTGGAAGAAGACCCATGGACACTTAAACCATCGTCTACTGTTATCACATCTGAAGATGCTCTTATAAGTCAGGCAGGAAGCCGCTATAACTGGTGGGTGCCACTGGTATCTTCTCTGAAAGAGGCTGTCATCACTCGCAAATATAGAAGTGTTGCCATCGTAGGTGTTCCCTGCGTTGTTCAGGCCGTAAGAAAAATGCTTGATAGCGATCACGATCTGCTCAGGCCATTTAAGCGTTCTGTCCGTTTAGTGGTTGGTTTGTTCTGTACAGAGACCTTCGATTACGAGAAACTTGTAGAAGACAAGCTTATCAAAGAGCGCAGTATCGAACCTATGGACATTGTTCATTTTGATGTTAAAGGTAAGCTGGAGATCACCATGAGGGATGGGAGTCTTACAGTGATACCTCTAAAGGAAATTGATGAATGTGTCAGACCCGGTTGTAAGGTATGTACTGACTTTACTGCTATTGGTTCAGATATTTCTGCAGGTTCTGTAGGCAGTCCCAAAGGCTATACAACGGTCATAGTACGCAGTTCTGCAGGCAAGGCAGTTGTAGAAAACGCTATAGAGAATGGTTTGCTTTCGAAAGGCTCAGATGTGGACATGCAGGCTATAGAGAAACTCTCAACTCGTAAACTTGCAAGAAAGCAGGAGAAGAAACAATAACATCACCTTTATGGTTGCGGTGTCTATCCACTTCCTCGTCGTTCCTAACCATGCTGATAGACACCGTATATCCAATTTTAATGTAGCCATTGGGATAAGACAGCTTGTGGGATAAAGTTGTCGCTGTTATTTCTCTTTTTTATACAGTTCTTTTCCTATAATGAATAGTATCAACTCCGTTACCTCGGTCATTCTTAACTATACAGTATGGTATAAACCCATTAACCTGATAAAACTGCATAGCTGCAACATTTGTAGACCAAGTGCAAACGTAGAGTTTTCTGATGCCTTCAGCAACAGTTCTGCCTTCAAGTTCTTCGCATAGGATTTTACTAATGCCCTTCTTCCTAAATTCAGGATGCACACACATTAGATTTATATATGCATCATTCTCGCTTTTCCAATATTTGCTACAGCCAATAACTCCTAAAATCTTTCCAGTTATATCTTCGATACAAGTATCATCCTCTGCGATCAGATAATAGGAATCAGGACCAGAAAGACAGTCCCAAACCCTTTGCTCTATGCCATTGCCTCTCCTGCTAAGAGGAGGATAAAAATCATTGTCCACAAGTTCAATGAACTGGCAGAGAGGATGGTAATCCTCCCGCCCAGCTTCTCTTACTTTTATTTGCATGTACCATTAAGTTCTGTTTAGGTACCTTTCTATTTCCCAATCGTGCACCTGCACTTTATATGCATCCCACTCTGCTCTTGCAATATTCAATATGTTTTCATGCACATGTGTACCCAATACCTTCTTGAGAAGTTCATCCTGTTCCAGATAATTTGCACTCTCAAATAGTGTTCCAGGCAGGCTTTCAATACCCTGTTCAGCACGTTCTTTGACGCTCAGATCAAAAATATTGTAATCTACCATGTGCTTTGGTGCAGTTTTATTCTTAATTCCTTCAAGACCGGCTGCCAATATAGCGGCAAAAGTTAGGTATGGGTTACATGATGGGTCAGGACTTCTCAGTTCCACGCGGGTGCTGTTTCCCCTTGGAGCAGGTATACGTATAAGGGAACTACGATTCGCACCAGACCATGCAATGTATACGGGTGCTTCATAGCCTGGTATTATCCTTTTATACGAGTTCACAATAGGGTTTGCTATACATGTTATAGCTTTGACATGGTTCAGAACACCAGCGATGAAATACCTTGCAGTGTCGCTTATCTGCATCTCTGCATCAGGGTCATAGAAAGCATTTTTTCCATCCTTTGAAAGGGAAAGGTTGACGTGCATACCGGAACCGTTGACAGTAGCTATGGGTTTTGGCATGAATGTTGCATGTAGTCCATTCAGCTTGGCTATCGTCCTGGCGACATACTTGAATGTGACCACATTATCAGCCATTGTCAAAGCATCTCCGTATTTGAAGTCGATCTCATGCTGACCAAAGGCCACTTCATGGTGAGAAGCTTCAATATCAAAGTTTAGGTCCATAAGTGCAAGTACTATTTCCCGCCTTATGTCCTCAGCAATGTCTGTAGGTGCAAATTCAAAGTAGCTACCATAATCGTGTGGTGTGGTAGTAGCATTACCATTTTCTCTTTCAAACAGGAAAAACTCCATCTCAGGCCCTACATTCAATGTAAAACCCATTTCTGCAGCTTTTTCAGTAACCTTTCTCAACACATAGCGTGGGTCTCCTTTGAAAGGCTCTCCATTTGTCTGGTACACATCACATATAATACGTGCTACCTGTCCTTTCCCATTATTCCATGGCAGTAGTGCAAATGTAGTTACGTCGGGTTTAAGCAGCATGTCGGATTCGTATATCCTTACAAATCCTTCTATTGATGAGCCGTCAAAGCTGATACCAGTGGTAAGTGCTTTATCTATTTGCTTTACAGGTATTTCCACATCTTTGACCACACCCTGTATATCTGTGAACTGCAGGCGTATGAATCTCACATTGTGTTTTTCAATGGTTTCTTTGACATCTTTTTCGTTCCTAACTATCATTGGATCTCCTGTCCAGCAGCATATACTGCGCTTATTTACGACATATTAACCTCTGAATGGAGATATAATTATTCTTTCAATATATTTACTTACTGCATAAGATAAGTAGTGAAGACCCCCTCATCTAATCTATCGTGAGCCTTCCTGGCAAAATAATGATTAAGACTATTTTATTAAGAACTTTTTTAGTCTCATGAATTTGGCTTAAAGGTACTTCTAAATAAGTATGAATGTATGCATGTCCCTTTTTCCACTCCTATTATAGGGATTTGATAAATCTCCGTTTTTTCATAATTTGCATACATATAGCACGGATGCCCAGTTGAGGGCATCTCATGCAAAATATATTCGGTTTTATCTGTTTCGATCCTCTTGGATATCAGGCTTCAGAAGATTCATTTTCAGGAGCAATTCCTGCCTTTTCCATTAGCCTGGGCTTCATTCTTCTCTCATTAGTTGGTCTGATTCCAAGTTCTTCCATAGCAGAGTGCATCTGTTCCACTGCTTCCTTGAGGCCTTCCTCATCTTCTGCATTGGTGATGAGCGTCTTTACTTTCTCAAGTTGTGTGAGTGCAGTGGTCAACATCTCTTCTGTGATATTTTCATTGTCCAGTTCGTCTATATTCTCGATATCTTCCTCTATTTTTGAGATGGTGTTGTTCACTTGCTCTAACATCCTTTCCTGCTGTGTCTCGAAAGTTTCATCCTCTGGAAAATTTTCTGGCTTGTCCATCATGGCAGGCCCCATTCCAAGTGTTTCCATTGCTGAATGGACAAGTTCCCTTGCTTCCTTCAGATCCTCTTCATCTTGTGCATTCTCGATTATTGTTTTTGCTTCTTCCAGTTGAACTGTTACGTTCTCCAGCATTTCTGCTGTGATATTCTCATCGTCGATTTCTCCGGAGTTTATTAATGAGATGAATGATATCGTATCATTGATCTGCTCCAGCATTCTTTCCTGCTGTGTCTCAAAGGATTCCTCCTCTCGGAACATTCCATGTCTGTTTTCCGGTTCTATTCCAAGTGTCTCCATTGCTGAGTGCATTAGTTCTGCTGCTTCCCTCAGATCTTCTACTTCTTTTGCATTCTCAACTATTGTTTTTGCTTCTTCCAATTGAGTTGTTGCATTATCCAGCATTTCCACTGTTACATTTTCATCTTCTATCTCTCCTGCTTCTATCTTTGAGATCGTATCATTAATTTGTTCCAGCATTCTTTCCTGCTGTACTTCAAAAGTTTCATTGTCCAGAGAGAATCCTGCTGGACCTCTGCTATTTATCTTCTTTCCATGCACAATTTCCTGCATGCTCTGTTGCTGGCTGTCATTCTGTGCAGCTAATGTGGCTGGTATCATGCATACAACCATCATAGCCACTGAAAGGACAGCTATAGATTTTATTATTTTTTTTTGCGTGTATTTTCCTCCCAATTCTTTGTGTCCAACCGCTAATCTGTTGGAATAATTGCTGGATTCTCTATGAATCATATAAAGATACTTAGCAATCAAAGAGATAATAAGCCTTTATTCTTCGAAAAAAAGATTTATTCGAGTTTTCATTACTCTAAGTTCCTTTATAATCCTTTTTCCTGCTTTCTTCTAAGATTCGGAAAATACACAATCAACTAGTCATCAATACATTAGATTGCATTTACTTAAAAATTGGATCAATTTGATACATTTTAGGAAATAATATGCACATTTCTGAGCTTAATAGTCTTAATCAGTATTTTATATCCTGTAATCATCAATCTATCTGCCTCAATCAAATATTTCCTTAAATGAATGTTCTATAAAGCTTCATATCTTCAAAAAAAGTATAAATAATAGTATCTCTGTTTTCTATTATAACGGCTACATACAAGTCTCTCAAGCATATTTATATTGTTCAATGCCTTTATTGACTGGCGTACTGGCGCCAGTTAAGAGGTTCCGAATGGGACAGACACGACCAGGCTAAAATATAGGTATATGAATCACATGAATCACAAGGCTATAGTGCTTATATTTACAATTGTCTTAGCTACAATTGCAGGTGGATGTGCAGATAAGTCTCCTTCTGAGGGCAACGGGCCTGGCTATAAATATAGTGTTTATAGTCTTGTTCCGACATATCTGGGTATTCTTCCATCTCCTGACAGTATTGGGCCGGAACATCCTGGTGTTCATCCTGTGATAAGGGATGAAAACGAGGAGTTCAACAATATTCTCTCTGAAGCTGATATTATATCAGAAGATTTGGAATCTAAAATAACGAGCTTTGAGGAAGAGGGCAAAGATGTTCAAAAACTAAAGTCTCTTTTGGAAGAGTACAAAGCTTTGATTTCCAGTGCTAGAACCTATCGTGAACTTGCAGATAAGGGGCATGACAATTGCTCGGATCCGGATTGTCAGGCACTGGAAAAGGAATTATATTTAGAACTCTCACGAGAAAGCCTGAAAAAATCGAATTCCGTCTTATCCGAGATTTTCAACGAAGTCAAAAAGATGCTCCCTGGGCATATTGAATTAGGCGAAGGCTGTAATCTTTCCGCAATTGGCAAAGGCAGGGTTCTCCTAGCAGGTAATTTAAACGCTAATCTTTCCGTAAAAGACGGTATTCTGTATATAGTAGGTTTCCCAGAGGGCCCGGAATACCCTATCAATATCGTAGGGAAATATGACTATGAAGAGTCACAAAAAGGTGAGGATCGTTTATCCTATTATAAGTTAGTTGATGCTGATGTGGAAATTTCCGCACAAAGATCGGCATTCATTATAGAAGCAAATGAAATTTCCCTCAATGTAAATGGAACTTGTACAGTTGATCTCTTTGGTAACGGTACCTACAGTATAACATGTCAGGATGGCAATTCGAGTGAAATGCAATGGCAACTACCTACAGTAAGAAGAACTATTAATAGCCCCTATATCTATATTGGTGTTCAATGAAGGCATTTTCCCGTAGAATTATATTCACCATCTTGCTCGTCCTTCCACTTTTAATGACAGCAAGTGCAGGTGCAACTATTCATGGAGTAGTATACGAATGGAATACATTCCAACCACTGGAAAATGTAATTGTGGAAGTTAACTCCACCCCTGTACAGTCTATGGTGTGTACATATGGAACTTATTCCTTTGAGCTACCTCAGGGAAATTATAAGATAACAGCAAGTTATTTTGAAGACAGTACTCTTTCTTATTATGCAGAGGATTTAATAAATATTACTGATGACGGTAACTATGTGCTTGATCTTCTCTTATTCCCAGAGTATTATCAAAGTACAACTTCTACTAATGGTTCTGGTAATGTTTCTTCTTTAGGTCAGTCTACTATTTCTCAGAATGTGACTGCAAGTAAAACCAGTTCTATTTCAACAGATACTCTTCTTATAACAATTTCCATACTTCTTGTTGCATTTATTTTATTGAAACATTCAACAGGTCAGAAAACCACTCCTATTGAAAAACATCATGTTGTAAAACACGATAAAGTCGAAGAAAAAGTCATTTTGACTCCTAAGCCAGTCCAGCTCCCCGAATCTGTGGAAAAATTGGAAGTCGGATCCGAGGAATCTGAAATAGATTCAGAGGAGTCATCTGATGATTCAACTGAATTGGTCATTACTGAGCCAGAACAGACCGAAACAATTACTGTAGATGATATTCCTAAAGGGCCAATACCAGCTGATCTTCAGGAAATACTGGACATTATTCGTTCTCAGGGAGGAAGAATGACTCAAAAGGATCTAAGGAGCAAGCTCAAATACTCTGAGGGCAAGGTGAGCCTCATGCTCTTTGATCTCGAAAAGAGAGGCATGATCCAGAAGTTCAAAAGGGGCAGAGGAAACGTTATTCTACTTGTGGAACAAGATCAGCAGTCTTGAGATTTAATCTTCTTTTTTTGTGTTTTTTCCTAGAATAATCCTTTATAGCGATTCTATGTGAGATTCTGTTTTCATTTAAAGGTTATTCTTGCCTACAATGGTCTATAAAAGTTTGAATTCAAAAACTAATTTGAATTTTCTCTTTAAGCTCTAAGTATGTTTTTATTATAAAATACTAAAAGGGGTTTTGCTGCCAGGAACATGCTGGCAAGCGTACCACCCAACACAGCCATCCCCCATATCCTATGTGTGATTACCACACAAAGGAGGTGTAAAGGAGGCATCTCACTCTCCTGTGGATGCCTCCATTACGAAGGATCAGGTAAAAGGGACTATAAACACGTGTCTGGTAAATATATATTAATATTAAGCATCCAATACTTTATAGATATGATATATTATTGGAGAGGTAAAGTGACTAAAAAGTACGGATTCAAAAATTATGATATCCTTGATAAAAGGCAGTTAAATCTGCTAACATGGAATATGGTGAAAAGCCTGTCCAATAATGCACAGGTTTCAGCTTCACCCCTTTCATATCACAAGGACTCAAAATAAGGAGAATACCTTATGTCTGATAATTTTGCTGAAGGTTCGAATAATGATACTAACCCATCTACCCTCCTTAAACTGGAGGACGTCTGGAAGATCTACCAGATGGGTGAGACAGAATTTGCGGCTTTAAAGGGTATTGATCTAACTATATCTAAAGGCGAGTTCGTGATCATACTAGGTCCAAGCGGTAGCGGAAAAAGTACTTTGATGAACCTGCTGGGCTGCCTTGACATACCAAGTAAAGGCACTGTTTTTCTCAATGGGAAAGACATCTCGCACCTTGGTGAGTCTGAGCTGGCAACCATAAGAGGGCAAATGATAGGTTTCATTTTCCAGCAGTTTAACCTGATCCCTACTCTGAGCACTCTTGAAAATGTAATGCTCCCTCTTGAGTTTCAGGAAGTAGACCCTTCATTTGCTAAAAAGAAAGCCACTGAACTATTAGAATTGGTGGGATTATCTCCAAAAGCACGTAATCTGCCATCACAACTATCCGGTGGTCAGAGGCAAAGAGTTGCTATTGCCAGGTCTTTAGCTGTTGATCCAGATATAATACTGGCAGATGAACCCACAGGTAACCTTGACAGCAAAACAGGAACATATATTCTTGATTTTCTGTATGACTTACACAAGAAAAAAGGAAAAACAATTATCATTGTAACACACGATGTCACTCTCGTCAGATATGCTGAAAGAGTTGTTAACATCAGGGATGGACTAATCGAATCAATAGAAGAAAAAAACAATTAAGGTGACTAGAATGAAAAGATTGTTGATATTTATACTTTTAATGTTATTCCCCATCGCAACTGCTTCGGCAGCAAGCGATTACGTGGATGCTACCGGGGTTAGTGTTGATATTATCAGCCAAACTCCAAACCCTGCAAGACCAGGTGAAACAGTTGAACTTACTCTTAGTGTGCAGAACTTTGGAAATGAGGATCTTAAGAACATAGTTCTGACAGCACAACCTGAATATCCATTCTCCCAGGTAAGTGGTGAATCACTAACTAAAACAATATCCTATCTCAATGCCAGACAGGATGATGATGACGCAGCAACAGTAAAATTGAAGCTGAAAGTAGATGCCGATGTACCAGCAGGTACCTATGAGCTGGATATAGTAACTACAGATTCAAGCGGTGCTACCAAAACAACTACACTGGATATTGAAGTAAGAGGCAAGGAATACGCTCAGGTAGTGACTATAAGTAAGTCCAATATAGATTTCGCTACTGAAGAACAGCTTGATTTCGTGGTTACAAATACCGGAAGTTCTCCATTGAAGAACATGAAAATATCCTGGGTAGATTCCACTGGTACAATCTTACCTGTGTACTCAGATAATACCAAGTACATCAGTTATCTTGCTGCCAATGAATCTGTGACTGTCAGCTATATAGTAATGGCTGATGTGAATGCAGATCCAGGTCTTTACCAGCTGGATGTTACTCTGGAGGTTGAGGACTACAACTCTAACGTCAGTACAATTACAACAACTGCAGGTTTGTTTGTAGGCGGAGGTACTGATTTTGATGTTGCTTTCTCCGATAATTCTGATGGAGAGGTATCATTCTCAATAGCTAACGTAGGTAACAATGAAGCATATTCAGTAAAAGTCTCTATTCCCGAACAGGACGGTTATACTGTATCAGGCAGTTCATCTACAATTGTAGGTAACCTGGAAAAAGGAGACTATACAATTGCCTCTTTCACAGTATCCCAGCAGGGAGCAGGAGGTATGCCAAGTGGTGCACCAGGTAGTGCCAGTGGGAGCGCTTCAGCTTCTTCAACGAATTCAACTGCCAGTAGTGATCTCAAAGTTTTGATAGAATACACTGACTCTGCAGGCCAAAGGAACACAGTTGAAAAATCGGTAGAATTATCACAATCCAGTAATGCAGCAACTGCAACAGCAGGCCAGAGTGGAATGCCAGGTCAAAGCTCTTCCAGCTCAACTTATACGTACATCGCTGTGATAGCAGTAGTACTTGCATCAGGATATGTTGTGTACCACAGAAGAAAGTATGGAGAGAACCCAGCTGTAGTTAATAAAGCAGTTGCACTCTTACACCGTGGTAAAAAGAAAGAAGGTAATTAACAATGAGGAACAGCAACTATCTCAAAATGGCTCTTTCCATCCTGCTGCATAGCAAGATACGCAGCTGGCTCACCATTATAGGCATAGTCATAGGTGTAGGTGCTGTTGTAGGTATCATGTCTTTGAGCGAGAATATGCAAAAGGACATGGAAGAAAGGCTCTCTGAAATGGACCTTACTGCCATTACTATTTCCCCCGGATCTTCAAAAGCCATGATGGCAATGGGGCCGGGAGGTGGTGGAGGTGGTGGAAGTTCGTCCTCTTCAGAAGACACCAACCTCACTAAAAAAGATATCATGGCTCTGAAGTCCGTAGATGGTATCCAATACATGTATGGTCAGATCTCGGGTAAAGAAGATGTATACTTCCTGGGAGAAGAAGCAGAGCTTAGTATCACAGGTGTAGATCCTCAGGTGTGGCAGTATGCTACTACACAGACTGTAGAATCAGGCAGATTGCTGGAGCCTTCGGATAACTACGTTGCTGTCATAGGAAGCGGAGTTGCAGAAGATGTATTTGACAATGAAGTAGGACTTAACCAGGTACTGACCATAGGCGGTAAGTCTGTCCGTGTGGTAGGCATACTGGAATCAGAAGGAGGTAGTAGTGATAATTCTATTATCATGCCCATCGATGCAGCAGTGTCTCTGATAGAAGATGCAGAGCCTGATGTATACGATACTATCATTGTCAAGGCTGAGAGCATGGACATCGCTGAGAATGTCTCTGCAGAAATAGAAGAAAAGCTGATGCTTTCCCGTCATGTGACGGAAAAAGACCAGGACTTCTCTGTCAGTACATCTGCATCTATGGTAGAAACAGCTTCGGAAATGATGGAATCTATGACATTATTCCTGGCTGCTATTGCAGGAGTATCTCTTGTAGTAGGTGCTGTAGGAATTGCCAACACGATGTTTACGTCTGTAATGGAAAAGACAAGGGAGATAGGTACTATGAAAGCCATCGGTGCAACTAACAGGGATATACTTATGATATTCATGGTAAACTCTGCACTTGTGGGTTTCGTAGGAGGAGTACTGGGTGTCATTGTTGGTTCCATGGTCACTGCTCTGTTCCCACTTTTGGGAATGCAGATGATGGGAGGTTCAGTGTCAGTAAGTTTGTCTCCCAGTCTTACTGCCTTTGGTCTTACCGTCGCAGTGGCGGTAGGTGTGATATCAGGTGTAGTACCTGCATTCCAGGCATCAAAAATGAAACCTGTAGATGCTTTGAGGTATGAGTGATCATACCTTTTTTTAATATCTCAATTGTTTGAATTTTAAGGAGTGGATCAAATGAAGAGGCTATTGCTATACGGTATAATATTTTGTGCCCTTGTAATAGGATATGCGAGTGCTTTTTCAAATGAACAGCAAGAACAGAATGTGGAGAACGTACAGTCTATTTCACTTAATGATACACAGGGTGCATCCTTTATTAACGGTAGAGCATTTATAAGCGGTGATACAAGGGGCACAAGAGCAATGCCTTCCGGAAACTCACAATCTTCTGGATCTCCGGGAAGAATGATGCAAAATCCCCAGAGGGCAGTACAGCAGCCTTCTTTCCAGAACGACCAAGAACAGTTATTTGCTGACAGGTCACAGTTCGTCCAGGATGTGCAGAGCAGGGATGAACTTAATCGGTTCCTGCAAGGAAACACAGTTCTATTGGATGCGGATTACCATTTCCAGATGTATGTAACACCGGATAATGAAACAGTGCTCGAATATATTGAAGATAATGATCTTGAAGACAAGTACGATATATATGAGGCAGCACTTTCCTGGATATGGGTTTCAGATTCACTGTTAAATGATGAAGACGAAGCATGGTTATATCCTGCAGAGTTCCTAAGTGAAACACCGTATTATTCGTCTAACCCTGTTCCCGGAACTATAATCAGTGATTGTGAGGAGCAGGCAAACACTTTAGCTTCACTATTGATAGCTTCAGGAGAGTATAATGGAAGCTCAGTGAGAGTTGCTCTTGGATACGTCAACTTTGATGGAGTTACAGGCGGCCATGCCTGGGTAGAAGTCTACGAGGATGGAGAATGGTTCCCTCTGGATGCTACCATGGGTCCTTACTATGATGAGGAAGAAGATGAAGTGGTGGCAGGCGATGAATACAATGGCGATTACTACCAGTTCACTACGGAATCATATCCCGTCATACAACTCTGGTATTATTACAATGACGAATATTTCGTTGATGTAATGGCCCAAACAGGGGATGCACCCGACAACTGGAAGGAAACACCTTCCAGTTACTATTGATTTTTGGGTTCTGTAGAAATCCTCTATGCAAACAGTTATGCAAGTCAATAGAACTTCTATATGTTGCCCGAATCGTGATTATTTTCGGAAAATATGGTCTATAGATACTGATCTCAATAGGATTTCTATAGGTTCCTTTTTCTTAAAGAACTATATTCTCACGGAATATTTATCTATGTTGTACTATTACTATATTGTATTATGACAATATCGTCTAAAGAAGTGGCATTATTGGGACTGGTTAATGAGAAACCCAAGCATGCTTATGAAATTGAAAATGATATTAAAGAAAGGGATATGCGATATTGGACCGAAATTTCCATGTCATCAGTGTATAAACTCTTGAATAAGTTAGAGCGGAATGGATCAATAGAAAGTGAGATTAGACTTTCTGAAAACAATGTATCTCAAAAAATTTATACAATTACTCCACAAGGGATACAAGTTTTAAAAGAAGGAATTAGAGAATTAGTTTCTGCTTGGCAACCTTCAAAATATCCAGTGGATATAGCTTTATCCAATTTAAAATTATTAAATAAAAAGGATGCTATTCTGAGATTAAATGAATATTCGAAATCTCTTGATGAGATGATAGAATGTTACAAAGTATTAGAAAAGAAATTAGAGGATCATGCTTGTGATTTTTCTTATATTCAACTGGCAACCAGAAGGATCTGTCTATTAAAAGCTGAAAAAGAGTGGATCATTGATTTCATAATTCAATTAGAGGATGTGAATGAATGGTAAAAGAAATAATTCTTAAAGAAATTGGAAAGGTAAAATCTGAAAATGGAAGGTTTTTTATCGAGCTCGATGAGAAATACAAATCAGGCTTAACTAATCTTGAAGGTTTTAGCCATTTGCAGATCGTTTGGTGGGGAAACTTGTCTGCTGATGATGAGAGAAGTGAAATACTAGTGAATAAGAAACCTTATAAAAATGGACCTGAAGAATTAGGTGTATTTGCGACCCGTTCAGAATATAGACCGAATCCAGTCTTGATTACAAATATTTATGTTCAAGAAATTGATATTGATAAATGCAGAATCTACACTCCTTACATCGACTCTGAAGAAGGAACCCCTGTCTTAGATATTAAGCCATATCATTTAAGTGAACGGGTAAAGGAATGTATTGTCCCAAAATGGTGTGAGCATTGGCCTAAATGGTATGAGGATGCTGCAGATTTTGATTGGGAAAGTGAATTTAATTTTTGAGAGATCGAAAGTAAACTCATCCCATAAAATATCTATAAACGAGATAATTTTACATACGTCTATCAACATCCATTCAAAAGTATAATCTAAAAAAGTAAGTAGAGCGAATCCCCGCTCGCTCATATTTATTTTTCTCCAGTTAACTTGTTACAGTTAACTTAGGTTTCATTGCTGAGTTTGAATATTCCGAGCTGTAGAACGCAATGTAATTTCCATTCTCAGTCTTGGCTTTCAGGAAGAATCCAGTGTTCTCATATTCACCACTTACATATTCTTGTACAAGCTCAGTAACGTCGAAATCATAGTATTTGTTTCCAGGCACAGTGCTTGCCGGGAAGGTCAGAGTTGCATATGGTGTACTTCCTTGTGCATCGCCATTCTTATCATACCAGTTTCCTCCTGCTGTGTTCCACAGAGTTCCTGATACTCTTGAGTTCCAGGTCACATACTTTGGATCCCATTCAACCGGTCTGTAAACTTCAACTACAGTATCAGAAGTGCGTGTCTTGCCAGCTGGATAATACCAGTATAGTGAGAGAGTTGCCTTTGATATTGTATCAGTTGTCTTGTAACTGCTCAGGTCGAATATCATCACATCTCTGGCAATTGCTGCACTCTTTCCGATATCAAGATAAGTGGTTGTGGAAAGCACAGTGTTTGTAGAATCTGAACGCAATCTATTGTCATAAGTAGGTGTATATGATAGCGTACTGGTTGGACTGCTAACAACCACCTGTAGCGTGTCTGTTGCTTCCTGTCCTGCCGTATCTGTGACCGTCAGAGTCACCGTGTAAGTACCTGCTGCAGTATATGTTTTCGTAGCACTCACAGTCGTAGCTTCAGATGTAATTCCATTTGCTGCATCAAAATCCCATGAGTAAGATACTATACCTTTATCATCCGTGGAAGCACTGGCATCAAAGGTAACAGCTGAGCCAACTGTTGCCGTCTTATCGACACCTGCGTTAGCAATCGGTGGATTATCTGTTGGAGTTGAACCAGACGATGTAGTCACAGTCAATTTTGGTTTCATTGCTGAGTTTGAATATTCCGAGCCGTAGAATGCAATGTAATTTCCATTCTCAGTATTGGCTTTCAGGAAGAATCCAGTGTTCTTGTATTTGCCGTTAACATACTGCTGCACAAGCTCAGTAACGTCGAAATCATAGTATTTGTTTCCAGGCACAGTGCTTGCCGGGAAGGTCAGAGTTGCATATGGTGTACTTCCTTGTGCATCGCCATTCTTATCATACCAGTTTCCTCCTGCTGTGTTCCACAGAGTTCCTGATACTCTTGAGTTCCAGGTCACATACTTTGGATCCCATTCAACCGGTCTGTAAACTTCAACTACAGTATCAGAAGTGCGTGTCTTGCCAGCTGGATAATACCAGTATAGTGAGAGAGTTGCCTTTGATATTGTATCAGTTGTCTTGTAACTGCTCAGGTCAAATATCATCACATCTCTGGCAATTGCTGCACTCTTTCCGATATCAAGATAAGTGGTTGCGGAAAGCACAGTGTTTGTAGTGTCTGAACGCAATCTATTGTCATAAACAGGTGTATATGAGACCGTACTGGTTGGACTGCTAACAACCACCTGTAGCGTGTCTGTTGCTTCCTGTCCTGCCGTATCTGTGACCGTCAGAGTCACCGTGTAAGTACCTGCTGCAGTATATGTTTTCGTAGCACTCACGGTCGTAGCTTCAGATGTAATTCCATTTGCTGCATCAAAATCCCATGAGTAAGATACTATACCTTTATCATCCGTGGAAGCACTGGCATCAAAGTTTACAGTTGATCCAACCGTTGCCGTCTGATCTGCACCTGCGTTTGCAATCGGCAGATTATCATCAATTGGTACAAGGTCTTTAATAGCTGCATAAGCATTCACAAGACCGTATCCATAATAGTCATCTTTTCCAGAGGCACCGAGGTCCGTTGCTGTACTCTGAAGCCTTGAACGGATCTCTGCCGGATCCCATTCTCCATTTTTGTTGAGGTCATAACTGGTAGCTGTGACTTTGCTGCTCAGCAGTGAAGCTACAGTTCCTGTAACGTGCGGAGTAGCCATGCTTGTACCATTCATATACTCGTAAGAACCTCCAAGAGCAGTAGACTTTATATTCACTCCAGGTGCAGCGAGTTCTATTTCAGAGCCGTAACATGACCATGAAGCTCTTGTGTTAGTTGTATCAATTGCAGATACAGCTATTACTGAGTCGTAGGCCGCAGGATAAACTACATTACTACCGGAATTGCCAGCGGCTCCCACTAGTACAATTCCCTTGCTGTAAGCATTATCACAAGCTTCCCGAAGCGTAGATGAAGAAACTGTACCTCCAAGGCTCATAGTAATGATATCGGCATTGTTGTTAACTGCCCATTCGATTCCAGCTATGAGATTACTATATGAAGCTGAACCTGAACTTCCAATAACCTTTACAGCATATAATTGTGCCTGCGGAGCTGCTCCAATCACGCCTACACCGTTGTTAAGAGCAGCTATAGTTCCAGCAACATGGGTTCCGTGGCCATGGTCATCCATCGGGTAATTGTCAACATTAACAAAATCATATCCGCCAATGTAATTTACTTTAAGATCAGGATGAGTGTAATCAATACCTGTATCTAAAACAGCAACCTTGATTCCTTTTCCGGTAAATCCGGCAGATTGCGCGTTGATTGCATTTATTCTGGCAATCCCCCAGGGAATTTCATCCGCCTGGATCTGGCCATCAGCTTCCATTATATGAATTTCATAATCAGGTTCAATGAAATCAACATTTGGGTTCTTTGACAGAGCATCAATTGCTTTTTGAGGAAGCTCTGCGGCTACTGCATTGACAATCGTATATTCGTATTTGATTTCTCCTCCCTGGGATTCCAATGATTCCACATTTGCCTCTAAAATAGCTGCATCAGCTTTTCCTTTGAAGCTGATAAGGACAGGGATTTTTTCATTATTTTGTTCTGCTGCATTAGTTGGTATAGCAAAAAAAGAAAGTAAAATAAATAATATTATGAGTAAATTTATTTTTCGCGCCATATCGATCACATAATTATATATTAACTTTATTTATATATGTGGCCATCTATTTTAGTAGTGGTTTATTCTGTCTATCTTATAAAGAATAAGATCTCTAATTTAAAAAGTAGTTTCATTGAAAAGTAGAAATATGCACTTTATTTTATGATGGCAAATTTGGGCTTTGTAGAAATGCTCATTTGAACAATATATCTGACCTTGACATATCTGTCAAGGTTATGTATTAATAACTTGGCTTTAACCTCTTTTAATTGATTCCAGTATTTCCTGGCCTTGATTTCTTCGCCGTATTTTCTTTTAATGACAGAGAACATCGTTTCTGCCAGGTTCCTAACATGATACAATACCCTGTCAAAATCTTGTATCATTCTTCTACGATATTTACCTTTTATCTTCTTCCTTTTCCTTTCTCTCAAAGGAATCATGGCTATTGAATCTAGTTTTTCTCTTACTAGAGAATGTATCTCCTCAGAATCATAGCCTTTGTCCATTACGTAGTAAATTGACTTACGATTTTTGTCACATTGCTTCAGCAATGTGGTTGCATGTTTTGTATCATGTACAGGTTTGCCTGATATTGTAAAACCAGTGATAATGAATTTATCAGTATCTACAGAAATACTTACTTTTAGGAATGATCGTCGTTTCTTCCCTGTTCTAAATGAATAATAGTAACTACAATGACCACTTGTAAACCCGCTTGAATCAATAGCATTAATATCTATTTTCTCACTATATGAGTAAAAGAGTTTCAGTGTTTGTTGTAATAGCGATCTAAAAATAACTGACTTAAGTCTAGTTATGAACTTATGAAGTGTTGTAAAATGTGGAACTTGTTTTAGTCCAATTCTCAACTTTAATTTATCCATCAATTCTACAAGTTCAACAATACTTCTGTAATCGACATTAAGATATTCTTTTAGCAAAATCAAGGTCAATAGCTGGTGTTGTGTATATTTCCTTTTAGAATATTTGCAACTATAAATCGAAAGGTGAGATTTTCCTGATACAGCTAAAGCTGTATCAACAAACTTTAAGTACTTATTAGACAAAACATAGTCATACCCTTTGTGTTTCAGTGGAAAGTAATACTCAGGGGATTTATCCTTTTTAAATTAATAGGTCAAAATAAAAGCAAAAGTAGCATTTCTACAGAGCCGAAAAACGCTCCTTTATTCTATCATAAACGATGTAACAGAACGTAACAGGGGTGAACAGGAACTTCGCCTGAACCAGTTCTTTATTGATCAGGCGACGATTGGTATCTTCCGCATTGATGAAGATGGAAACATAATAAGTGTGAATGATCATGCGTGTGAATCACTGGGATATTCACGTGAGGAACTATATGGAATGACTATATTGGACATTGATCCCACATTTACTTTTGAAAAATGGCTTGAACACAGGCAAAAAATGCGGCAAATGAAGTCTGGAACAATAGAAACTATCCACCGCAGAAAGGATGGTACTGTATTTTCTGTAGATGTTACTATAACCTATATTGAGTATGAAGGGAAACTATTCTCTGTTTCTTTTGCAAGGAATATAACTAAACGCAAGCTTGCAGAAAAGGCTCTTCGGGAGAGTGAAGAACTCTTCAGGACTACTTTATATAGTATCGGTGACGGGTTCATTACTACTGATACTAACGGCTGTTTACGGCAAATGAACCATGTAGCTGAAAAGCTGACTGGCTGGTCAGAAAAGGAAGCCGTGGGAAAACCGCTTGAAGAAGTCTTCAACATCATCAATGAAGATACAAGACAACAGGTTGAGATACCTGTTCGCAAAGTATTAAGAGAAGGTCAGATAGTAGGTCTGGCAAATCATACACTGCTGATCTCAAAGGACAATAGGGAGATACCCATTGCTGACAGTGGCTCTCCAATTGTAAATGAGAGGGGCGAGATCACTGGAGTTGTATTAGTATTTCGTGATCAGACTGAGGAGAGGTAGTCTCAGAAGTCTCTTCTGCTGAGTGAGGCGCGCTTTAGGAAGCTGGTTGAAAATGCACCAGAGGCCATTTTAGTCCAGACAGGAGGTTGCTTTACTTATATTAATCCTGCTGCACTGCGTTTATTTGGAGCTGAATATCAGGAACAATTATTAGGAAAATCGATTATCGAGCGCATTCATCCAGATTATCGTGATATGGTCCGTGAAAGGATGCATCTTGTTAATAATGAGCAACAAAGTGTACCCACTATTGAGTAGGTTTATCTCAGGCTTGATGGTACATCTTTTGCAGTCGAGCTATCAGTTATGCCTATAACTTACGATGGCCTTAATGGGGCACTGGTCTTTTTCAGGGACATTACCGAACGCAAGCAGGTGGAGCAAGCTTTGCTCAAAGCAAAAATGCTTTCAGATGAGGCTAACCGCAGTAAGAGTGAGTTCTTATCCAACACGAGCCATGAACTGAAAACACCTTTAAATTCCATTATTGGTTTCTCTGACCTGCTGCTGCAAGGAGATTTGGGTGAGATCAGTAAGGAGCAGAAAAAGTATATTGGTATTATCAATGAAAGTAGCTATTTACTTTTGAATATCATTAACAGAATACTGGAGATCTCCAATGTTGAGCGTGGTCATAAGGATCTGACCTATACAAAATTCAATTTGCATGATGCTATTCATGATACATGTACAATGATGCAGGTAATGGCCAACAGAAAGGACATTGAATTGATTGTGGATATCGATATACATTTATCTGAAATAACTGCGGATATTCTCAAGTTCAAAGAGATAATTTATAATCTGGTGGAAAATGCCATAAAGTTCATACCTTCCGAAGGAACAGTGATCATCACTGCCATACAGGATGGGGCTAATCTAAAAATCTCTGTTGCTGATACTGGTATTGGTATATCCGAAGAAAATAAAGACCGAATATTCGATCCTTTTTTTCAGGTAGATGGTTCTACAACACGTAGATATGGCGGCACTGGATTGGGTTTAGCCCTTATAAAAAAGTTCATCTTAATGCACGGGGGCAATATATGGGTCATGAGTGAATCTGGCAAAGGGAGCACATTCACTTTTACTATTCCAATAAAAGGCCAGTTCAACTACCAGTAAGGATTTAAATGATTTTTATGCTTGAATTCACTATCCATACGCAATTAGCAGAATTCAGTGGCTTGAAAAAAGAACAATGGATTTGTTATTTCCCGTTTTTAGAGTATTTCGATAAACCACCGATTTCGGCTTCTATTATTTACATGGGTAATCCAAATGATGGTTCTCGGGGTTCTCGAAATGCTCCGTATTCGTGTGTCCCAGTTTCGGTGGTAGAGGGCATGTCTATTTGTACGTCCTCTATCGGAATCTTATGTACGATGTTCTACTATTTAAATATATCTTATTCGCCCCCTTCTTTTTGTCTGTTTCTATCCAAATAGGCAAATAAGCCAAACTTATAAATACTATAACATAAGTAATTGCCTTCCGTAGTATTCCCTTAAAGCTATAACTTAAAACCTAATCTAGGAGGCTTATCGTGCAAAAACCAAAAAATCATATCTTTGTTTGCGCAAGCACAAGACTAAACGGAAAGGTACAGGGCTCATGCAAGAATAAAGACTCACATAATCTGGTGGCGATGTTTACCGAAGCACTAATGGACAGGGATCTGGAAAATGAAGTAATGGTTACTTCTACTGGATGCGTAGGTCTTTGCGAGAAAGGGCCGATAGTAATGATCTATCCTGAGCAGGTATGGTATGGAGAGGTAACTGAAGACGATATTGATGACATACTTGATGCATTGGAGAAAGGCGAGATCGTAGACAGATTAAGCATATAACGGGACATCATGTGATTTTGTAAAGCGAGTCGTTCAGTTATGTAGAATAACTCGCTTTTTCCATTCATTAAATATTATTCGCGCAAATCTTTTGTACCTATTCTCATTCGGGACTGTTGTTCCCGTTAACAATTCCTAGTACTTCTCTGAAGTTCTCAAGGGAAGCTTCTATATTCTCGATGATTTCGTTGGCAAGGATATCAGGGTCGGGAAGATTGTCCAGGTCTGCAAGGCTCTTGTCCTTAAGCCAGAAGATATCCAGGTTGGTTTTGTCCCTTGCTGCTATTTCCTCATAAGTGAATTTACGGAATCTGCCTTCTGGATTTTCCTCGTTCCATGTTTCCTTGCGCTGGAAGCGGTTCTCAGGGTTATAGCAACGGATGAAATCTTCCAGGTCCGTGAACTTGAGGTTTTCGTCTTCATGAGCCCTTCGTAGATCTCGCCTTTAGTATCCACTCCCATCATGACCCAGCTTTCCATCGATCCTATCTCTGGCTTCCTGCTCAGGGCTTTGATTGTGACTTATGGGCTTAGTATATCTGAATTGTTGATCCTATCATGTATCTGAAAACTGCATGGAAAACTCATGCAGTATTAGAATGATTTTGGAAAAGCCTATGTTCACATTCAATATAAGTATTTTTAGTTTCAGTTAGATGACCTGCAAATCTCATCACAACAGAAAGAATATACTTTTTCAGCATCTATCAAAGACAAAAAAATAAGGGAAGGGTCCCGTAGGATAAACTATGGAAGGCTTATGGATATGGAATCATGATCTATCGATGATCAGTGGTGTTTAAATCCTCGGGGACCACGATGATTAAAAATAAGGGTGCACTTAAAGTGCATCCTCGTTTGTTTCTGCTGTTCTTATTCTGATGATCTTTTCTACTGGGTAGATGAATATCTTTCCATCACCAATAGAGCCAGTCTGAGCATGCTTCATGATTATAGCCACAGCTTCATCTGTCTTTTCAGCTGGCACAACCAGTTCCATCTTTACCTTGGGCAACAGGTCCACACAGTACTTCTGACCTCTCCACTGTTGGAGCACACCCTTCTGCTTTCCTCGTCCCTTTACTTCAGTAAGTGTCATGCTCTCGAATCCAGCCTCATCCAGTGCATCTTTTACTTCCTGGACCTTGGTAGGCCTCATGATTGCTTCGATCTTTCTCATCTATCTCACTCCTTTGCAAGCACGAATTCTGGGTATGCAGACATTCCGTGTTCCTTTATATCAAGTCCGGCTATTTCATCTTCTTCAGGTACTCTCAGGCCCATTACTGCATCTAAGACCTTGAATATTATGAAAGAGATTCCAAAGGCCCATATTATACACATCAATGTTCCTAATACCTGGATTATGAACTGCTGGGTTCCGCCATAGATCAGCCCTGCTCCTGCTGCTGTGTATGCTGCATCTGCAAGTATGCCATTGCCTTGTCCTACCGCGAATATACCTACTGATATTACTCCCCAGGCTCCGCAGTATCCGTGTAAGGCTATAGCACCTACTGGGTCGTCCAGCTTGAGCTTATTTTCATTGAACATTACTCCCAGATATACGACTATACCTGCGATGAGACCTATTACCACTGCTGCCCAGCTTTCTACAGAACCACAGGGTGCTGTGATTGCTACAAGGCCTGCCAGCATACCGTTAGCAGTAAGGGAGGGATCTGGCTTTCCGGTCTTCATCCAGGTTATCAGTAATACCATTATAGCAGCTGCTCCCGCTGCCACGAAGGTGTTGGCGATTACAAGGCCAATGTATGGGTCGTTACCGTTGAGAGTACTTCCGCCGTTGAACCCTACCCATCCGAAAGCCAGTATCAATGTACCCAGGAATGCCAAGGGTAAGCTGTGACCTGGAATTACTACTGCCTTTCCGTTCCTGAACTTGCCTATCCTCGGGCCGACAAGTAATACTCCTGCAAGGGCAGAGAATCCGCCTATCATGTGTACAACTGAAGATCCTGCAAAGTCATGGTATCCTACTCCGATTGCATCAACTATTGGTCCAGTTGTAAGGATTCCGGCGCCGCTCCATACCCAGTGACCAAAGACAGGGTAAATGAGTCCAACCATCAATACAGTGTATATTAAATATGCCTTGAAGCTTGTTCTTTCTGCCATTGCACCTGATACTATGGTAGCACCTGTGGCTGCGAACACCATCTGGAACCACCAGCTGGTCCATACTGCGTTGTCAGCACCACTCATGAAGAACTGGCTACTGCCTATGATACCAGCATAATCTGCACCATACATCAGTGCCCAGCCTATTATCCAGTAGACAACTATACCAAGACATACCGTCATGAAGTTCTTCATCAGAATATTGGCAGTGTTCTTTACACGAGTAAGCCCGATCTCCACAAGTGAGAATCCGGCATGCATAAGGAATACTATTCCACCACAAATTACCAACCATACAACGGTAAGTGCTGTCTGCAAGTTACCTATGGCTTCTGCGTTTTCTTCAACCGTCGCTGCTGATACCGGTAATATCAGCGTCATAAGGATAATTCCTAAGAGCAGGAGTAAATGACCTGAATTTCTTAGGTTGTTCATTTTATACGTCGTTTCCATAAATGTACACCTCGTATTAGTGGGAAGTCGGTAGTCTACTGTAGACTTCATTATATTTAAAGTTATCTAGATTTTCTCTGTTTCTCTTCCCTCTTACCCCCTTCTCCAGTAAAAGTAATATAGTGTTATACTTCATCGGTCAGCCCTTGGAGACAATAACCGAACGGTCCAGAAGAAACAAAGAAAAGGCAGATGTACGTGATAATTAAACTTGATCCAAGAAAAAATCTAAAATAATATGCAATCTTAGGACAGTTTATGTTAGAATTTAGAACCAAGCTCCCTTTTAACAACTGGAAATGCTTAAGGATATGGGATCACGATCTACGGATGATCAGTGGTGTTACATTCCCTGGTCTACGATAATTAAAAAAAATAAGGGTGCACTTAAAGTGCATCCTCGTTAGTTTCGGCTGTTCTTATTCTGATGATCTTCTCCACCGGATAGATGAATATCTTTCCATCACCAATAGAACCTGTCTGAGCGTGCTTCATTATTATAGCAACGACCTCATCGGTCTTATCAGAAGGCACAACCATTTCCATTTTCACTTTTGGTATAAGGTCCACACAATATTTTTGCCCTCTCCATTGCTGCATTACGCCCTTCTGCTTTCCGCGCCCTTTTACCTCTGTAAGTGTCATACTTTCGAATCCAGCTGCATCCAATGCATCTTTTACTTCCTGGACCTTGGTAGGCCTTATGATTGCTTCGATCTTTCTCATCTATCTCACTCCTTTGCAAGCACGAATTCTGGGTATGCAGACATTCCGTGTTCCTTTATATCAAGTCCGGCTATTTCATCTTCTTCAGGTACTCTCAGGCCCATTACTGCATCTAAGACCTTGAATATTATGAAAGAGATTCCAAAGGCCCATATTATACACATCAATGTTCCTAATACCTGGATTATGAACTGCTGGGTTCCGCCATAGATCAGCCCTGCTCCTGCTGCTGTGTATGCTGCATCTGCAAGTATGCCATTGCCTTGTCCTACCGCGAATATACCTACTGATATTACTCCCCAGGCTCCGCAGTATCCGTGTAAGGCTATAGCACCTACTGGGTCGTCCAGCTTGAGCTTATTTTCATTGAACATTACTCCCAGATATACGACTATACCTGCGATGAGACCTATTACCACTGCTGCCCAGCTTTCTACAGAACCACAGGGTGCTGTGATTGCTACAAGGCCTGCCAGCATACCGTTAGCAGTAAGGGAGGGATCTGGCTTTCCGGTCTTCATCCAGGTTATCAGTAATACCATTATAGCAGCTGCTCCCGCTGCCACGAAGGTGTTGGCGATTACAAGGCCAATGTATGGGTCGTTACCGTTGAGAGTACTTCCGCCGTTGAACCCTACCCATCCGAAAGCCAGTATCAATGTACCCAGGAATGCCAAGGGTAAGCTGTGACCTGGAATTACTACTGCCTTTCCGTTCCTGAACTTGCCTATCCTCGGGCCGACAAGTAATACTCCTGCAAGGGCAGAGAATCCGCCTATCATGTGTACAACTGAAGATCCTGCAAAGTCATGGTATCCTACTCCGATTGCATCAACTATTGGTCCAGTTGTAAGGATTCCGGCGCCGCTCCATACCCAGTGACCAAAGACAGGGTAAATGAGTCCAACCATCAATACAGTGTATATTAAATATGCCTTGAAGCTTGTTCTTTCTGCCATTGCACCTGATACTATGGTAGCACCTGTGGCTGCGAACACCATCTGGAACCACCAGCTGGTCCATACTGCGTTGTCAGCACCACTCATGAAGAACTGGCTACTGCCTATGATTCCTGCGTAGTCTGCACCATACATCAGTGCCCATCCTATTAACCAGTATACCACAATACCAAGACATACCGTCATGAAGTTCTTCATCAGAATATTGGCAGTGTTCTTAACACGGGTAAGCCCGATCTCCACAAGTGAGAATCCCGCATGCATAAGGAATACTATTCCACCACAAAGTATCAGCCATACTACTGTAAGAGCTGTCTGCAAGTTGCCGATTGCTTCTGCGTTCTCTTCAACGGTCGCTGCTGATACAGGAAGTATCAGCGTCATAAGGATAATTCCTAAGAGCAGGAGTAAATGACCTGAATTTCTTAGGGTGTTCTCTTTATTTTCTGTTACCATATTGCATCCTCTCATCAATAAGAAGGTGGCAGCCAGCAGTAGAAGTCCCTCTTTTTATTGTTTCTACTTCTTTAGGCTAAAAGTGCCCCCCTTCCTTCTTATTAATATATATATCTATACATTTAAGCCTTTTCTATATTCTCTATATTTCTCCAGTATGCATTATAAATATTCACTTCCTTTTATTATTCAGCATTGAATGCCATCTAATTATCCATATCGTTTATTTGTCAGCATTCGCAAGTCCTTATATAGTGATGAATCATATTCCAAGACCGGATGAAGGACATCTATTATAATCAGGATTGCATAACAGGTGCACAAGAATATCTTCCTGACAGAAGTATTGACCTTATCATTACTGATCCCCCTTTTGCCATAAATGGTGACAGTCTCCACAAGCATTATCACAGAAAAGAGGAGCATGTGTTCGAAGGGTATGTTGAGGTAGATCAGGAAGAATACAGGGATTTCTCTTTTAAATGGGTCCGTGAAGCTCACAGGGTTCTAAAAGACACTGGTTCTATGTATGTGGTTTCAGGGTGGAGTAATCTTTTAGATATATTGCTTGCTCTTGAAATAAATGGTTTTGAGCTTATTAATCATATTATCTGGAAGTATAATTTCGGTGTAAGTACCAGGCACAAGTTTGTAACATCTCATTATCACATCCTCTACTGCAAAAAATCAAGTTCTAAAAAAGTGAAATTTAATACTTTCTGCAGATTCGGAGCTTCGGATAAAGCTGAAGACAATAGCTCTTTTCTTTACACTGATCTTGAAGATGTATGGGTCATCAACAGAGATTTCAAGAAAGGCAGAATGAGAAATAAAAACACTCTTCCTGCTGAACTTTTAAGGAAGATGATCCTCTATTCATCTGATGAAGGGGACCTTGTCTGCGATTTTTTCTTAGGCAGCTTTTCGACCGCAAAGATAGCTAAATCTCTGAACAGGTATTCTACCGGATTTGAGGTCAATAATGATGCGTATGATTATCAATTAAAACAAATGAGTAATATCGAAAAAGGGTACATGCTTAAAGACCTGTGTTCCAACGGTGGAAACCCTCATCATAACCAGAGAAAACGCTGGACAGAAGAAGAAGCAAGTAAAGTGCTTGAGAGATACAATGCCATAAAAAGTTCAGGTCTTACTGATAAAAAGGCATATAAACTCCTTTCCGTGGAATTTGGGAGAGGGTATTTTTCAATGATGAATATTGTAAAGAAAAAAAGAAAAAGCTGAATATTCATTCCAGTCTTTTCATCATGTTATAGTCCATAGTAGTAGAAACTGGGTATGCTCTAAGAGGAATGCCTGCTTCTGCAATGGCAGTAATGGCATTACTTCCTACGGTTACAGGGATGCCTGCTTTACCTCTTTCCATGGGTACGCCGAAAACATCAGTTCCCGTCTCACCGATGTCCAGATATCCGCCAATATCGGATTCTTTTGCAAGTTCCATAACTTCACACGCTTTTTCCCTCGCTGAACCCGGTATCTGGCGCAGATTCGCGAGCAATTTTCCAGTGCCAGTTTCAATGTAATCAAGAACTGAAGTGGAATGCCTATTAATAAATATTTTTATAGGGTCAATTGATGTTCCGCTGTAGCCTATCAAGTCTACGAAACTTACAGGTTTGCGGGCTTCCATCTGCATAAGGCCACCATATAAGGGAGTAGAAGGTATCCCATTTTTCAGAAGAATACCATCGTAAGTTATACTGCATACGTTGGCTATTGCAAATTTACCGTCAGGTACGAAAATATCATCTTCTTCCGAATCTTCGTCCACTACTCTAATTCTGGGACTTATGGACACGCCAGCGTCAATGGCATATTTTAATACTTCTAGAGATTTCTCGTAGTCGTTTTTATCAATAATAGATACGTTTACGATGACATTACCGGTTTTTTCCCGTATGTTGTATGTTGTTTTGTATACAAGTTCTTCGATTCTTGTGATTACAAAATCCAGCCTGTCACCTATGAGTGCATCATTGAGCTCTTTCTGTCCAAGTTCTGTGATTGTGCGCCCAATATATCCATGCTTTTTGGTGAATCCTCTCTCATCCAATATGCGCAAATGATAACGCACTGCCCTTTCCCCAATGGCATATCCTCTGTTCTGCAGCTCATCTGCGATGAGGCGGGCTCCCAGCGGTTTGTCATTTTTGCTGATTATCCGCATGATTTCGATAAGTTTCCTTTCGACATTGGGGTCTGTCATATATTGTTCCTTCTCTTTTGTTATACTGGTTAAGTTGGAGATGAATGCAATATATCTATCATCTCTAAAAAGACTATGTATCACATTATATTGTGCTTTGAGGTCATAAGTGTATAATCTTAAACCTATTCTTAAAACACGTGCTCTTATATGTTTTTTTTTACATTAGGTGCCTGTGTGTAACTCAGTTACTTTATTCTGATTGTAGAAAGCTTCATATTATATGTGAGTCCATTATTAATTGGGAGTATTGGGTCAAAGCCCAATTCTACTGGAACATAAAAGGGGTGTTATAAGAAATGTTATTTATGGACGTTAGTATGTGGGCACCAGAACACAGGGCAGATATACTGAAGCACTTTAAGGAGCTGAGGCCACCAGCAGGTATACATGTGATCAACCAGTGGGTTGACCTCACAGGTGGAAGATACTTCATTCTCTATGAGGCCGAAAGCTCAGAGGCATACGCAGCATTCAATCTCCCGTGGTCTGATGTCTGTACGATTGACAGTGTGCCGGTCATGGAAGCAACTGAGTTTATCAAGCACATGACAGAACGTGGAATTAAGTTATAAGGATATTAAATAATTCTGGTCAGCCTCAGGGCTGACGTGATTTTCTCTTTTTCATAATGACGCTTTTAGATTGCCTGGAGAGAGCTCTATTGTTTTATCTGAATCCCCTACAAGCACCATAAAATCTCCAGCAGGCAAAGCAGCAGTATTGTAATTATATGTGAACTTTCCTTCAATATCTGCATCAATGATTTCCACAGCTTCCAGATAAATAATTACCTCATTCTCTCCTTCTTTTGCCAGCCCGTGGATCGATATATCATAGGCTCCTGCAGGTACGTTCTGTTCTGAAAAACCCGCTTCATCACTGTTAGCTTCAAATGTCCTGGTGAAATTGATGAACATTTTCACTGTGAAACCGAGGTTTCTGACTTTACGGGCCTTTATGGTAAAACTATTTGGTCCATCCGGTATCTCCACTCTATCCATATTATATTCATACTTCCCATCTATGACGGGAGCCTTCTTTTCAAAAGATACCTTTACCTTGACCTTAGCTTCAGGTATAGTGCTACCCGTGATAGTAAGTGTGTCACCTATCCGGGGATTAGGTGGGATGTGTTCCCAATTCACAGTAACATTATTTGTACTTACATCCAGGTTACGATGCCTTATGCGGTTTATAATTTTAAGTATGTTTAGAAAAAGACTCTGTGTCTTACTTTTGCCCACAATTCCCCCTGCTGCAACTATATGGTGCAGCTATAATGGAAGAGTTATTCTTCCTCTTCCTTTTTTGGCTCTTCTTTTTTAGCCTCTTTCTTTTTCTCACCGATCAGTTCATCAAGTTTGTCCTGAATCTGTTGCATCTGTTCTTTCAGTATTTTCAGGTCCTCTTTTTTCACAACGTCTGCCCGCTTGAAGGTTTCCTGCACTTTTGAATTGATCTTCTTTTCAATATCTTCTTTCTGTTTTTTCTGTTCTTCAAGGACTTCCTTTACGAACTTTTTCCCTTCTTCCTTATTCATCTCTCCGCTATCTATAAGCTCCTTTGAAAGCTCGTTGATCTTGTCTTCAGTAAGGGCCCACAGTCCAATACCAAAAAGCCCCACCTTTTTTAAAGTATCTTTCATTCAATTTCACCTCAGTAAGAGTTGTAATTTGCTAAAATAAATATCTTTGTGCCCCTTGTATCGGGGCAGAACTATTTTCAGTTAAAACAGAATAAAAATAAAGGTTGCAGGATCAATTTCCGGAAATAATGGATTCCATAGTTTTTTCCAGATATCTTGCATGACTCATTCCCACTAACTGGTCCGATACCTCTATCGGATTACCATCGTTGATCACTTTTGCGTCATCTATAAGAATTGCTCTGTGTGACACTTCTTTTACGAAATCCATATGATGGCTCACAATGATTATTGTGGTGCCGAATTCCTTATTTATCCTTTTGAGGGAATTCGTAACATCTCTCAGTGTTACAGGGTCCAGGTCACCGAAAGGCTCGTCAAGCATGAGTATTTCCGGATCTGTTGTAAGTGCAAGAGCTATGTAGGCACGTACATGTTCGCCACCACTTATCTGATATGGTGTTTTGTAAAGGATATCAAGTGGAAGGTCAAGAGCTTCAAATATCTTTGTTGCGTGTTCCTTCACATCTTCCATCGTGACCTTTGGGAAAAGTTTGGCATAGATCTCAGGCTTTATATGCATATCATACATGATCTTGTCTTTCTCTTCCTCTGTAAGATCAGGCAGTGTGTAGAGCAGATCCAATATTTCGTCAGATATTTTCAGCTCTTTTGCTTTTTTCCGTGCGTATTCCAGAGATCCGGGTCCTTTGACACGCATCCTGAAGCCTATCTGCTGGCCCACCGTAGAATGAGGGGAAAGAGTAAACTCCTGGTGCATCATGCTTATTTTTTCCCGAAGTTCTATCCTTCTAGAATTAAAGTGTGTTATATCCACCCATTCTCCATCATGCAGGTACAGTATCTCTCCAGAAGTGGGTACTGTAAGCCCTTCTATCATCTTAAGAAGAGTAGTCTTACCGGCTCCCGATTGCCCGATAAGTGAAACTATTTCCCCTTTATATATGTCAAGTGACAGATCTTTGAAGTTAAGGACCTCACCTACTCTTATAAGTGCTAGTCGCTTGTTGATATCTCTTACTTTGATAACTGTTTCCTTTTTTACAATCGGATTGATCTCTACCTGTGGCTGCATATCCTTGAGGAAATGTCTCAGTATTGTTTCGGTCTTTCCTTCCTCTATTATTTTGCCATCTTCAAGATATATGAGGCGATCAGCGATATACATGTGCAGTTCCGGCAGGTGGGATACTACGATAATAGGAATGCTGAGTGTGTTCTTGAGATCCTTTATAACATCCAGAACTTCCTGCTTTGTACCTGGTCCTGTCATTGTCACAGGTTCATCGAGTAGTAGTAATTTTGGTTTGGCAGCTAGCTGTCGAGCAAGGATAAGCCTTTGCTTCTCCCCGCCGCTAAGAGCGCTTGTTGCATGCAGTGCTTTATGCTCAAGGCCTACAAGCTTAAGATATTCCATTGACTCTTCGTAGATCTCATCATAAAATGGTGAATCGCTCTCCGGAAGCCCTTCATGTCCCTCTCTTCTGGAATTGATCCTGCGAATTATGTTTTCTATGGCTGGTCCATTCCATAATCCAAAATTACGCTGGAGGTGGATTGCAGAGTTTTGTATAAGGATTTTCATGTCATCTTTATCGGAGTCTGGGAAGAACTGTTTATCATCGAGTTCTATCATTCCTTCATCAAATTTTTCCACTCCACGGAGTATCCTCAGAAGTGTACTCTTTCCACTCCCGCTTTTCCCGGTTATGCCAAGGATCTCGCCATCATTAACAGTAAAATTGATGTTATCAAGCACTCTTTTCTGTTCTTCCAGTACATAATAATCTTTTACTAGACCTTCCACCTTAAGCATGAGATATCCTCTCCGTAAGTAATTCCAGGAACTTTAAAAAAGAAAAAGTGTGTTGCAAAGTATTTATTTCTTGATGGAAGACACAAGTTCCCGGATCTTACCGGTAACATCTGTTGTTTCTTCCACAACTGTACCTGTAACGATCATATCAGCACCAGCCTCTGCACATTTGCGTGCTGTTTCTGCATTCCTTATGCCCCCTCCGACTATGAGCATGTTGTTTCCCAACGCATGTTTGACAGCAGCTATCATTTGAGGGGTTGCAGGACCATCTGCGCCAGATCCGGCTTCGAGATATGTATAGTGCATACCCAAATACTTGCCTGCAAGAGAATAGGCAACTGCAATTTCAGGCTTATTCTTCGGAATGAGCTTTGCATCGCCTACCCATCCCACTGTGCCTCCAGGCTCAATGATTATATATGCCATTGAGATGGCTTCAATGCCGCTCTTATATACCAGTGGAGCGCCCATTGCCTGATTTCCAGTTATATAATTAATATCTCTTGAGTTGAGCAAGCTCATAAAAAATATGGCATCAGCATGCGCACTCACACCGGCAGCACTGCCTGGGAACAGTATTATCGGCAGATCTGTGACTTCTTTGATCTTCAAAATAGTCTGGTCAAGGAGCACACCTCCGGCTCCTGTTGACCCGCCTATCATGATCGCATCAGTTCCACCTTCTTTAGCTGCCATAGCCATAGCAGCAGCTTTTTCGGGGGATTGAGACGCAGGGTCGATCAGTGTCAAGTGAACTGTACCTTCGCGCTCTGCTATCTCGTTAAGGTACTTTTCCACTTGCATGGACCCGATCAGCCACCCTTTGCTTCCTTGGACTTGGGACGTAGTGCCTTGCTTCCGCATTTTCTGCATCTTTCTGAGCGTGAAGCGTTGCGGGCATTACATTTCATACATATCTTTTTGTTAAGTATCCTGTTTTCTGCTTCTGGGAATCTTGCCATGTTAATTCACCTTGATGATATGGAATAAATGATCCTAATAGTAGGCTGGTTACATGAAGTTTAAGACATATAATTGTTTTGGATAGGCTGCTCACTTCGGAGGCAGCTTTCCTATCCTCTCAATTATCATTTCCCTTGTGGTCTTTGCGTCGGACCTACCAGCGGTTTTCTTCATCACCTGGCCCACAAGGAAGTTCAATGACTTCTCCTTTCCACCGAGATAATCCTGCAGAGCCTCCGGATTTTCATCGAGTGCCTCTGTAACTGCTTTTGTGACAATATCATCCTCTACTTTTATTAGTCCTTTTTCCTTTACTATGGCTGCAGGAGTGCCTCCATTGTCAAGGATTGTCCTTATAACCTCTACACCGCTTCTCTCAGTGATTTTGTTCCCGATCACGAGTCTTATGATCTCTACAATGTCTTCTACCCTGAAAGCGTCCACATTGATATCACGGTAGTTCAGTTCTCCTTTAAGGATATCGGCTACCCATACAGCAGCTGGCTTCGGGTCTACCAGTTGGGCGACTTCTTCATAGAAATTGGCTACCTTTATATCAGATGTAAGGGCCTTGGCGTGCATATCTGCCATTCCATAATAACTTATGAAACGGTCCTTCTTTGCATCAGGAAGCTCAGGCAGCGTCTTTTGCACTTCTGATACCCAATCTGCCACCCTCATAGGCACAAGATCGGGTTCCGGGAAGTAGCGGTAGTCATGTTCATCTTCCTTCGTACGCATAGAAAGCGTAACTCCCCTTGCTTCATCAAAGTGCCTGGTCTCCATGGTGATCTTGCCACCACGCCTCACTTGGTTCTTCTGCCTCATTATCTCGTAGAGCAGGGCTCTCTCTGCTCCCTTGAAGGAGGAGATATTCTTGACCTCTACACGGTCTCCGTAAAAGACTGAAACGTTAGCATCAACTCTCATAGCTCCTTCGAGGTCACCGTTGAACACATCAAGGTAGTCAAGAATGCTCCTCAGCTTGTCCAGATAGCGCCTTGCTTCCTTTGGGCTTCTCATATCCGGCTCACTGACTATCTCAATAAGTGTCATTCCGGAGCGGTTGTAGTTGATAAGGGTCCCCTTGGACTTGTCGATGCTTCCCATGTGTTGAAGCCTTCCAGGGTCCTCTTCCATGTGGGCACGTGTTATCCTTATGATGCGCTCGCCATCCTCTCCCTCGATGACTATCTTTCCCTGGCTGGCAATTGGGTAATCATATTGGGTGGTCTGGAAACCCTTGGGAAGATCAGGGTAGTAGTAGTTCTTCCTGTGGAACTGGGTTTGCTCTACAATGTTACAGTTCAATGCAAGCCCTATTTTGATAGCAAACTCAACTGCTTTTTTGTTGATAACCGGTAGTGAACCGGGAAGTCCCAGGCATACGGGACATACGTGAGTGTTTGGTTCAGAGTCATGGTAGTTTGTAGAACAACCGCAGAACAATTTAGTGTTGAGTTTGTTCAACTGGACGTGGACCTCAAGTCCTATCCTCACTCCATCAGGGTTCTCGTAAACCATCATGCCACCTCCGGAGGTCTTCTGGTATGATGTTCGGTGTTCTGCTCAAAGCTGTAGGCAGCTTTCAGAATAGTAGCCTCATCAAAGTGTTTACCAATTATTTGCAGTCCGATAGGAAGGCCATCTGTAAATCCGCATGGTAGAGATATGGAAGGCACTCCTGCAAGATTGATAGGTACAGTGTTCACATCTGCCAGGTATAATGAAAGCGGGTCTTCTACCTTTTCTCCCAACTTAAAAGCAGGGGTGGGCATGGTGGGTGTCATCAGGCAGTCAAACTCTTTGAATGCCAGGTCAAAGTCCTGCTTTACAAGTGTTCTTACCTTTAGGGCTTTTAAATAGTACTTATCATGATATCCTGCAGAGAGGGCATAAGTTCCCAACAGTATCCTGCGCTTGACCTCTGCACCGAAACCTTCTGCACGAGTGCGTGAAGCCATAACGTGCCAGTTCTCTCCTTCGTTCCTGTATCCATATCGTGTACCATCGAACCTCGCAAGGTTAGAGGATGCCTCGCTCATGGCAATGATATAGTAAGCAGCAAGTGCGTATGATGTGTGAGGCATGGATACCTGCTCCCAGGATGCACCAAGTTCCTCGAAAAGCTGAATTGCATCCCATACTGCGTTCTCTACTGCCGGGTCGATGCCTGCTCCAAAGTATTCCGCAGGAACCCCAATCTTCAGGCCGGATATGTCATCCACAAGCGCATTCTTGTATATTGTCTCAGTTTTTACTGAAGTGCTGTCTCTTGAATCATATCCTCCTATAACATCCATAAGAGCAGCAATGTCGGAGACACATGTTGCCAGAGGTCCGATCTGTTCCAGAGAGTTGGCATAGGAAATGAGGCCGTACCTTGATATTGTTCCGTATGTGGGTTTAAGGCCCACTACTCCACAGAAGGCGGCCGGACATCTCACAGAGCCCCCGGTATCAGAACCTACTGAAATAGGTGCTTCTCCCGCTGCTACCACTGCAGCGCTACCACCTGATGATCCTCCGGGTACACGTTCTTTGTCCCAGGGGTTGAGAGTCGGTCCATAAAAGCTTGATTCGGTAGACGTACCCATGGCAAACTCATCCATGTTTGTCTTTCCCAGGATGACAGCTCCGGCATCCTTGAGCCTCTCTATTATATGTGCGTCATAGGGTGGTACATATCCCTGCAATATCTTAGAGGAGCATGTGGTGGCTATTCCCTTAGTGGAAATATTGTCCTTAATGGCTATAGGGATACCTGCAAGCGATCCGTTATGCCCTCGCTCGTCTATTTTTCGAGCCTCCTCTATTGCTCCATTCCATACTGCAGTGTAAGCGTTGATCTTGCTCTTCTTTATCCTCTCGAGGTAGGATGCTGTGACCTCCTCAGCGGATTTTTCGGCTATTTTTTCCTTTACCTGTGAAATACTTGCCCATCCTGCCATGTTCATACCTCACATGATCCTTGGGGCTAAGAAGTTGCCTTCCTGTTTCTTTTCAGTGTTGGAGAGCACCTTTTCCTGTGGCATGGATGGTTTGACCACATCTTCTCTGAATACATTAATAATATCTGCCACATGATAGGTAGGTGGCACGTTCTCAGTGTCCACCTCATCCAACTGGCTGAAGTAGTCAAGCACAGCATTCAGTTTTTCTGCATAAGCCTGTGCTTCGCTTTCATGGATCTCTATGCGGGCCAGCCAACCCACATGTTCGACCTCTTCCTTTGTGATCATTGTAAGTTCCTCTGAATATGAAATGCAATATCATTCGATATATGGTATATAAGGGTTACAAAAGCATACATCCTATATTAAAAATGTGGGTTGTTTCCCATCATTGTTTTATTACCCGGCGCCATCTCTTTTACTCTATATTCATTATTGTTGTTTATGCATATCCATAATTACTGGCAGCACACAAAAGCAGAATCAATCCCTTCTACAGTTAAACTGCAATCGGTATTCCATAACTACGCTCATCCTGGTGACAAAGTGTTGGATATTGGCTGTGGAAGCGGTTATAGCTGTGATCAGCTTGTGTCTACTGGTTTTGATGTTATCGGTGTGGATGTTAACCCGGATTCTTTGAAGCAGGCAAGTTTATCTTCAAAAGCAAAAGGGCATATCTTATATCCTTTTTTCCTTCAGGCAGATGCTGGGGATCTCCCCTTTGCTAATGGAACTTTTGATATTGCCATTATGCAGGCCTTTTTGACTACCATTGCCACAAAGGAAGATCGCTTTAGAGTTCTTTACGAAGCTCGCAGGGTATTGAAACCCCACGGCTGTCTATATATTGCGGATTTCGGGCAAACATGGCACTTGAAGGCATATAGGGAGCGCTATATCAATGATCTGCCCATAACAAAAGAGGAAGGTTCCATCATTGCCTATGACCAAACGAGTGGAGAGGTTGCTTATATTGCTCATCACTTTACAGAAAAGGAACTTGTGTTATTGCTGATTGATAATGGGTTTGAGATCGAGTTCTTCAGGAACGAGGAGTTTACGACGAGAACGGGTAATAAGGTCAATGGATTCATATTTATAGGTAAAAAGGTCGGATAATAATCTTTTTATTTCCCGATCCCACTACATATACAGAAACCAATTTCTATATGTTATAACTAGTTTTATTCCTTAATTAACCTCATAGGAGAGATAAGACTGGCAAAAAAATCAAAAGATAATGAATATCTGAAAGACAAAGGCTTTCTTTCTCAGAAACAGGATGATTACTTTTCCCTCCGTTTGCACGTTGTAGGAGGAAACCTGACATCTGGAAACCTCAGAGCCATCGCAGATGCAGCGGACAAATATGGTAAGGGGTATGTCCATGTGACTTCAAGGCAAGGTATTGAGGTTCCTTTTGTACATAATGATAATACTGAAGCTATCAGTTCTTTAATGCGTGATGCAGCCATAGCTCCCGGATCATCTGGGAAAAAGATAAGGGCAGTTGTTGCTTGCCAGGGCAGCAGAGTATGTAAAAATGGTATTATAGACTGCCAGGATATCTGTGAAAGAATAGATGAAATGTATTTCGGGCAGCCTGTTCCTTACAAATTCAAGATATCAGTAACGGGATGTCCTGCATCGTGCCTGAAAGTTCAAGAGAACGATTTTGGTATCATGGGAACTGTACAGCCGAAGTTTATCAAGGAAAATTGCGTTACATGCGGTTTATGCAAAAAGACCTGCAAGGTTAATGCCATAGAGATTACCGATGGTGTGCTGGCCATTGATTCTGAAAAATGCATAATGTGCGGAGAATGCATCAGGGTCTGCAAAAAAGATGCCATGCTGATTGCAGAGGAAGGTTTTACTCTCTATATAGGTGGAAAGGTCGGTAGAAAACCACGCATGGGGATAAGGATCCTCAAAACAGTAAGTGAACCTGTAATGTTTGAAGTTCTTGAAAGGACCATTGCTTATTACCGGGAGAATGCTGTTGAGGGAGAAAGGATCATTGATGTGATAGATAGATGCGGTATTAATCACTTAGAGGAAGCACTGCAATATTCGCTGGAAAAATGAACATTTCAGTGTCATTCTTCCACAAATCCTTTATTCCCAGCACACCCCTTAATATAATAGCAAGTTCAAATTAAATACTAAGGGAGTTTCATGTTAAGACAACGTTTTGTTCTGGATACCACTGCTCTTACTGACCTGCAGGCAAGGGAGGCGATGGGAGTAGATAGTTTATGTGAAGGCATGAAGAATATGTTGGAACTGATAGCAAGTGCAAGGCTTAAGCTTGGAATAAGTTGCTACGTACCCTTCCCTTCCGTATACAATGAGCTACACGAATTTGCCAAGAATAATGTATGTGAAGCCGATGTCATAGCCAAGATAGATACATGGCTTGTGAAAAAAGCACCTGACAGATATAATGTAATGATCAATTCCCGTATCTTCCACGAATATGTGTCCTATATGCGGGAACGCATAAACAAAGGCATGGTAGTTGCAGAGGATGCTATCTGGGAAGGTTCCACTAAATGCCTTTTTATGTCTACAAAAGCAGAGAATGCACAGCAGATCGAGTTCGAAATAGAAAAGGGTGTTATCGGACCAATTATTGGAAAGTTCAGGAACAAGTACCGTTCAGCTTTGAGGTATGGTATTCTAGACAGTGCTCCAGATATCGATGTGCTCATACTTGCTAAGGAACTGGATGCAGCAGTAGTGGCAAGTGACTTCGGAATACAGAAATGGGCTGAAGAGCTGGCAGTGCGTTTCGTTCCCGCTCATACGTTCCCGATGATATTGAAGGAATATCTTGCACATGTAGGCGCAATAGATCACCAGGTGAAAGACATCATTCAAGAAGATCTGTAGTTATTGTCATAACAATATAGAACATTCATGTTCCAACTAGGAAAGCTATCAAGGCGGCAAACATTGCCATTTTGAATAGCTTTGAAGATTTTGCAGGTTTCTTTTCTTTCAATATTGCAACAACTGCCATAAAAAAAAGCATATCTGCTACAAAAACAACTGCTAGATAGTGCATAGTCAATAGGGATTGCATATAAGGCAGTGGACTTGCAATCACGGCAATAAAACCAATTGTTGAGGCAACATAAGCGGCTTTTTCAGCTCCAATGCTGATGGCCAGAGTAGAGGCACCGTCCAGTTTGTCTCCTTCAATGTCTTCAATATCTTTGACTATTTCCCGGGCAATTGTAGCAAGAGTGGCAAGGAGGAACAGTATTGATACTGCTTCAATACCTCCATTGGTGTAAAATACCGCTCCACCGAAAAGGAAAGTAGAACCAGTAAGGTATCCTACACTAAGATTCCCTATGAGCACAGTGCGTTTGAGGGTTGCAGCGTAATAGACAAGGAGTAGGGAATTAAATAGGGCGATGACTCCACAGATCGTATTGATAAAGAATGCGATGACTGTTCCCGATGCAAAAAGTGAGATCGAAAAATAGAGGGCTTTTGACTTGCTGATCCTGCCGGAGGGAATTGGTCTTTCTGGCTTATTTATCCGGTCTATTTCAATATCATAATAGTCGTTTATAGCATTGCCTGCACCGGTTACCAGAAACACTACCAAAGCCACATATATTATCTCTTGCAGTGGAAAAGGTATTTGTCCTGCAGTACCACTAATAATGTTATATGCTATCAACACTCCAATGGCTGCGGAAAAAGCTGCCATGAGGCAGTTCCCATATCTGATCAACTGCAAATATGCACGCATGTAAAGCCTGTTATCTTTTTCTCTTGATCTCAAGCATTCTATCCAATGATTGCTTTGCCCGAACTCTTATGTCCTCTGGCACAGTGATCACATATTTCATCTGTTCCAGCGAATCAGCTACTGCTTTGAGATCGATCATCTTCATGTCAGGACAAATCGTATAAGGTGATACTAAATAGAAATCTTTTGATGGATTTTCTTTCTTGAGCCGGTGCAGGAGGCCGCCCTCGGTAGCTATTATAAATTCTGTGCTATCGGAATTCCTTACATAATTGACCATGCCAGTGGTACTGAATATCTTATCAGCCATTTCGAGCACTTCGCGCCTACACTCCGGATGTGCAAGTATCTCTGCCATTGGATGCATGCTTTTAGCTTTCTGTATGTCTATTGGAAGGATTTGATTATGGGTGGGGCAGTATCCTATCCAGGGGATGATCTGTTTATCTGTGTTCCGTGCTACATAGTCTGCCAGATTCTTGTCAGGTGCAAAGATCACTTTCTTCTCTTTCAAAGACTTCACAACTTCAATAGCATTAGCGGAAGTACAGCATATATCACACTCTGCTTTTATCTCAGCCGTTGTGTTTACATAACATACAACCGCAGCATCTGGATGTTGTTGTTTGAGGTCACGCAGACCATCTACTCTTACCATATCAGCCATAGGGCACCTTGCATCTATTTCAGGAAGAAGCACGGTTTTATTAGGACTAAGCACAGCAGCGCTCTCTGCCATGAAATGTACTCCGCAGAATAATATCACATCTGCATCAAGCTGTACAGCTTTTTGGCTGAGCTCAAGTGAGTCTCCTAAAAAGTCAGCAATATCCAGAACCTCCCCACGTACGTAGTTGTGAGCAAGTATCACAGCATTTCGCTTCTTTTTGAGTTCAGCTATCTTTTCGATCAATTCCCTTGTATCCTGCATACGATCACTGCATTGAGGTATTATTTTGATTTATATCTTGTCAAAGTAATCTATAATCACACCATACGTTTTTAAAACGCACTATCAATTAACTGCTATTTCTTTTTCAGGTACCTACTTGCAGTGGATCTGTTATCTTTTTCAATGTTGCAATAGCAGAAAGTGGTGCTAAATAACTGCTTTTTGGATTCGTAGGTGAAGGCACGTTCTCAACCTTTGAGGTTAATTTGCCAAAGGCGCCCTCCACTGTAATCTCGTGTATATTTCGGCTCAATGCGGGATTGGCTATGATTTTCACCTTTGTTTTTTCAAGACCTATCCCTGCCAGGCTTAGGGTGGCAGCTACATTCACATTTGCCGGGAATCCTTTTACAGCCTCGCTCGCCTTGCCTTCAAAGATCACGGTCTTGCTTTTTATCTCGTCCAGCTTGATGTTATTCTGTACAATAAAGGGAGCACCTGCCAATCCTGCAGGAGGTTTCTGTGTTGTTAATGTTACCGAATAGATCTGCTCTGAAGCTGCTGATTTAAGCCCGTCGAGCCCTGCAATTGCACCTGAGGGTAAATATATTTTGCAGTTCCTTTCTTTTGCAATTCCATAAACAGTTTTGAAAAGCTTTTCATCAGCAAAAGCTCCCACGCTCATTATCATTACATTGCATCCGGCGTGTAAGGCAGCAGGTACTACCTCATAGACTGCTTCCTGAGAGGCGCATTCTACAAGCAGGTCTATATTTTGGACCATTTCTTCAATTTCCATTACCTTTGGCCGAAGATTGACCAGGGAGGTCTGAAGTCTTTCAACGTTTTCAGCGTTTCTATCATATATGGCGCAGAGTTCTGTTTCAATCTCGCCATTATCGATCGCTTTACAGATGACAGTACCTATTGTTCCGCATCCGACAATTCCTATCTTCAGCATTATTGATTCCTTCAGGATATCTATTTAACCTGCAAAATGCAGTTTCTTTCAGTATGGTTATAAATGCATCCCAATACTAACTTTATACATAGATTGTAATAACCTAGTATAACTTTATTATGTTCGGAGACACCACCTTGGATGATAAATTCGAAAGTTGGAACGAACTGTTCGTTCCTGAGTCTAGAGAAAGACATCGCATATCCTTGCGGATGTTCCTTGAAGCCAATGAGTCCCACGCAACAGCCAATGAGCTGCTGAATGAGGCCAGAAACGATAGGAAGAGCGATGCCTCGCCCGTAGAGTACATGTATGTCAGAAGACTTTCCAAGTATAAAAAATACTTGCTAAACCGTATTGGTAAAAAAACAGGCAAACCTCTCTCCCCGGGCACGGTACATACATATTTTTCCGATATGGTCGGTTTCTATGAGCATTTCGGTTTCACGGTGCCAGGGCCGCACGCAAGATCATCTATGAAGACACGGACTCAAAAGTAAAGACACATACTGGTGTGGCAGTTAATAAACAAACGATTACTGAAATGCTTGAGAAGGCAGATGTTCTTGAAAAAGCGTTGATACTTGCTCAGGTAAGTTCTGGTTTATCAAATGCTGATCTGGTTAATTTGCGGGTAGGTCAGTTCAAGAACGGCAGGCATCCCTCCGGCATAACTGTTCTGAAGGATTTGCGCAGACAAAAGACCAGGAACACTTCTCCTGTCAAGTTCATCACGTTCTTATCCAAGGAAGCTACTGAGGCCATTGATGAGTACCTGAATTACAGAAACACTCCTCCAGTCCATAAAACACATAACTCCATGTTAAGCTATCATAAGCGCAAGGTGACTTCAGATAATAACTATTTGTTTGTTAAGAAGAAGATCGGAGAGCCAGTGCCAGGTGCCAGGGATAGTGATGCTTACAGGAAGCTATCAACGACTTCTTTACTGGCCATGTACCGGAAATTACACCCTCCAACAGGAGATTCTTTTGATTGGAACGACGTGAGAGGGCATTTGTTACGTAAATATTTCAGTAATGTCCTGACTCGTAGGGATGTACAGACGGATTATGCAGAAACAATGATGGGTCACAGCCTGGGCGGATCCAGGGATTTCTATCACTTGCCCGATATTGACAAGCTTATAGAGGCATATCTGAAGTGTGAAGCAGATTTCATTTTCACTAACAAGGAACTATTGGAAGAGGCAGATGCAAGGAACAGGGAAGAGATTGAGGGACTAAAAGCGGATAATAAAGAACTGTTCGAACTAATGAAGAAATACAAACTAGATAATGAAATGACAAGTGAGAGCATACGACAGATGGGAATGGAATTCGAGGGTATGAAAACTCTGGTCGCTGCCTCCTCTTTGTATGAAAGTGCAAAAGCAGTAGGTAATGAAAAGCTTATGAAGCTGATTGAGGAGAAATTGAAGTCCCAATTATGAGAAAGTGTAGATTCGGGGAAGTAGCATTACATACTTCTCCTCTCTTTACACATAATGCTCTTTTAATGTTGTTTATGAAGTATTCTTAATTTCTATGATTATCGATACAAAGCTTCAAGTTCCGCAATTTTAGTTATCTTTTTCTATAGCCATATGTGTATTTTTGTTGTTCGATTCAGAAGAAAAAACAATTCCAAAGGCTTGTATTCATTTCATGTTCGATTTGCTGGCCCATATTATATAGAAACAATTTGATCTACAAAAGACTTCTACAAACTAATGTTTCAACTCAATTGCTTACTCTATTATGGAAACAAAAGTTGAAAAAACGTTTATAAAATATTCCTCGATATGTTTTCCGCAAACAAGTGAACTATCGTGTGCGAATATTGCGCAACAAAAAGCTGATCAAATGAAAACATAAAACCAGATGGGAATTTGAATAACAAACGTTAGTTTGCATTAATGTTATTGTTTTGTTACTAAAAACATTCATCTCATAGTAAGCTAATTCGATATGCAGCTCAGGCAATCTTCAAAATATTTCATATGAAGTCTTTGGTGAAGACTTCTGCCTTAAACCCACCACACATATCAACTTCACATTTTGTTGTCTCTATGCTTCTCTACCGCTGTCCAGACGGTCGTTAAAGGTAGAGGCGTACAGCTAATGTTACAGGTCTATTTTTCGATCTTGCTTTTTAAGGTACTCCCTCATGTCGCTCATATATATTGATCAACAAAGCTGATATTATTCCCGTGCTGAGCAGTCACTTATGATCAAATTCTACAAACAGAGATTCATTAATACGTATCATTTGTATTACTCCCGTCAGAGGACAGCAGATCATAAATGGTCAGTTGATATTCGTTTGGGGAAAGCTTGGTTATCTTGCATTTTGAAGAACAAAGACCAATTATATTTATGGACTCTGTGCATTTAATCTATTTTCTGCCGTGTTTGTTATTAATCCCAATTTCCAAAACCATATTACTTTGATGTAATGAATCCCTATGAGTTTTAAGAAACAACTCCCACTTAGAAGGATAGATTAATTTTAGTGCTAAAGCATGCAGATTTTTTACTTACACTACAAAGAAAAAATATCGGAAGGGTTTTTTGGAATGCTCTGTGGCCTATGCAAAGGCTTGCCTCTAGCAAGCCGACCTAGCAAGGGATGTATAGGTGTGTGAGTCGGGTTGGGACCATCACGATGTAATAAATTTAATAAAACGTAGATGGAAAAGATTCAAATAAGGTCTATATTTAGCTAGTTTTAGCAGTTACTATACCTTCAGCAGCATTAGATGGTACTTATTAGGTACTAATAAAGTGCTTTCTCGATAAACTAAACAATAATTGCTCTTTATTTACCAAATCAAGGTGAGGAGCCATCTCATATTTTAGTAAACAACTATCAATTCAACATGAAATCGTTTCTTAAATTCGTAATGCACATATGAATTAGAGTTGTTGAAGAGCCAATTTCGAGGAACCAATAACCATTTGCCCGCCCACCTGGCACTAGAGCAACGATAAGAAGAAAAATCAGGAGTGTTTAGCAAGAAACAAGTTTCAAAGTCCTGTATTTATCCATTTTTCTGCCATTGTACTATAAATTGCATTTTGCATGGTCGAATTTCAAAAAAGTAACTAATATCCACAAACAAAAGTTCGAGAGCTTCAAAAGGGTTATAGTTGCTCAATTCACCAGACATGACAAGAGTTCCTGTATTTTCATAGGAAAGCAAGTACAGAGGCTACAAAATCATTGAAAAGAACTTCCATTATACAAAACTAGATCCTTGCATTTCCAGAGCCTATAAATAATACTAAACTAAATCATAATTAATATGTTCCGTAATTTCATTAATCGAACTCAAGAGCTTGAATATTTGAACAAGGAATACTGTTCTGGAAAATTCTCTTTCACGGTGATCTATGGTCGTCGGCGGGTTGGAAAGACAGAACTGATCCAGCATTTCGTACAGGACAAGCCACATATCTATTTCCTGGCGGATATGAGGGGTACGCAGTCCAATGCTCTCAGGTTTAGGAAGAGAGCTTCAAACCTGTTCGATAATGTTGAGCCTGCTGCTAATACTTTTGATGAGATGTTTGAATATATCCGAAAGCAATGGAAAAACGATGAAAAGCTTGTCATAGTTATCGATGAGTTTTCTTATCTGACACAGGTAGATGAATCTATACCATCGGTGTTCCAGCTTATAGTTGATGAAATTCTAAAAGGTGGGCTTTTCCACCTGATACTCTGTGGTTCTTCAATTTCCATGATGGAAAAAACAACACTTGCTCATTCCAGTCCGTTGTATGGCAGGAGAACGGGCCAGATGCAAGTCGTGCCTCTGCTTTTACAGCATATGCAGGATTTTTTCCCGGGTCTTGAAGCAGACGAGCTTATGCGGATATATGGAGCAACTGGTGGTATTCCATTTTATCTCAGGTTCTTTGACCCGGATAAAAGCTTTTACGAGAATGTGGAGCATGCAATATTCTCTAAAGAAGCTGTGCTCTATGCTGAAGGTGATTTTCTGCTTCGCGAGGAACTAAGGGAGCCTGCTACTTATATGAATATCCTCTATTCCATTTCCAAGGGTGCAACACGGGCAGGAGAAATTGCTGCAGGAGCATTTTTAGAAACCAAGGACCTATCTTATTATCTGGACACTCTTATGAAACTTGGCTTTGTGAGGAAAGAACATCCAGTGGCAGAGAAGTTGTCTACCCGTAAGACCATTTATTCAATAGATGATCCTTTCTTACGCTTCTGGTTCCGATATGTACTGGTTCACAAGGATTCCATAGAGGCAGGTGATGCATCATCTGTTATAGAAGACCTTGATAGGAGCTATGACCGTTACCTGGGAGAGACTTTTGAGCAGGTGGGGAAAGAAATGCTCATGTATCTCAACTTGCAGGATAAGCTTCCATTCAGGTTCAAATCCATAGGCAGGCAATGGGGTAAGATCCCTAATATTCCAAAAGGGAAAAACGACTATGAAATAGATATAGTGGCTCTTGACCAGGATTCAAAGAACATCCTTTTCTGCGAATGTAAATGGCAGAAGCAGAAAACAGATGCTGATGTTTATTTCAGCCTCAAGGAGAAAGCCAGCCATGTAAAATGGCTCCTAGAGAGGAACGAGCATTTTGCACTTATCAGCAGGTCAGGTTTCACGAAAAGAATGCATGAGATTGCCAGAGAGAAGAATGTTTTGTTGCTGACATTGGATGATTATCTTTCAGCTAGGGATGAATGAGAATTCCCCACACATGTGGGGATGAACCTTACTTCGTTCCTCTGCTACCAAAAGAGCAGTCAATGAACTTTTTCCCAACTCTATCAACATCAATCAAAATCATCAACACTTTTTGCCGTCTATATTAGGGTTTATTCATCTAATTCAATGATATTATCTCATTTTTGCTCCTTTACTCAATAACTTTATAATAAATTTAAATTACCATAATCTTGGAATAGAGTTCCATGTGATCTACGTCCATCTATATAGTGTCTTTATAGCTCCTTATTTCCTTTGTGAAAATGCTTTAAGTTGATATGACTAGGTTAAGTCATGAATGAGACTATCACTCTGCCACTGGCATGTGTAGTTTTTATATGCTGGTTATCACGGTCATCTGTTTCAATTTCCCTATCTGGTTTGTTCCTATCATATTTACTTCCCTTTTTTCAATTTAATATACAGGCTCTGAAGTATCAGAGAATTTCAGGAGAAGATAGGTCTTGGATATAAATATCGAGGCGATGAGCAGATTCTCGTGGTAGATCTTACAATTAAATTAGCAGACTGAAAAATGGTGGTGGATTCAATGATCAATTATAATACTGATTCACTGAGTAGAACTATAGGACTTATAGGAATTATACTCTTAACTATTCTGGTAATATCTTCAAATCCGGTTTTAGCAGCAAACGAAGTAACAGTTTCAAGGTCGATATCTGAAGGTACTGTAATTCCAGGTGGTACTTTTATAGTCACTCTTAACATAACAGCAAATCAAGACGTGTCTTCACTTGGGATAAAAGAAACGATACCAAGTGGATGGATAGTTAATGAAATCTATTCCGGCAAATTCTCTTATTCTTCAACCAATGTTAAATGGACCTTTTCAGGCACAACATCGAACATCATTGCTGGTACTCCGTATTCAATTGTTTATAGCGTCAAGGTCCCAGCCAACACAGCAGTGGGAACCTATGAAATCACTGGAAATGCAGATTATGTTTCTTCAAATGGTAGTAGCACTGGTCAGATTAATGTTCTGGGTGATAATGAGGTTGCAGTTCAAAAAGATGATACTGCCCCGATACTCGATCTAATTGGAGACAAGTCAATTGATGAGAATACAGTGCTAAGTTTCAATGTCTTTGCAACTGATAATGACGGAGACAGTATAACATATTCTGCTGTCGGTTTGCCTCCAGGAGCAAGCTTCAATAAAAACTCTGGCGCATTTGTGTGGACTCCGGGATATTCCGCAGCAGGTATTTACTATGTCAAGTTTATGGCAACAGCAGGTGGTCTAACTGACTCTGAAACAATAGAAATTACAGTAAATAACATTAACAGAGTACCTGTACTTAGTTCAATAGGCAACAAGGCTGTTAATGAAAATGAATTGCTTACTTTTGTGGTTTCAGGCAAAGATTCCGATGGTGATGAATTAGCATATTCTGTTATTGGTTTACCATCTGGGGCAAGTTTCAATGCCGATTCTGGCGTATTTACTTGGACTCCTTCTTATACATCTTCTGGTGACTATAGTGTAACTTTCAGGGTAACAGATGGCACCATCACTGATCTCGAAACAATAACAATAACTGTGGGCGATGTAGATCGGTCACCTGTTCTTAATGCGATTGGTAGTAAGGTAATTGATGAGAATTCATTACTAAGCTTCGCCATATCAGCCACAGATCCCGACGGTGATAATGTTGTGTATTCTGCCGCCAATTTGCCAAGTGGGGCTAGTTTCGCAAATACCGGTGCTTTCAGTTGGACTCCCGATATTGGTGCTGCTGGAACTTATGACATAACGTTCACAGCAGAATCAAAAGGTCTTACTGATTCTGATACAATTACTGTCACAGTAGTAGCTTTAACAATTGATAAAAGTGCGTTGACCACCGTCATCAATGCAGCAAAGGAAAAAGTAGCTAGTGCAGTTGCCGGAACAGAAAATGGCCAATACCCACAATCTGCTATCGATGCATTTAATTCAGCTATTGCAACTGCAGAAACAATTTATACTGATACAGGAGTCACTCAGGCAGAAGTGGATCAGGCAGTAACAGATCTCGAATCTGCTGGGACTGTATTCGATAGTTCTGTGATAAATATTATAGATCAAACACCTCCTGCAGCTGTTACAAACCTTTACGAAATCAGTACAGGTCCAAGTTGGATACACTGGACTTGGGTTAATCCTACTGATTCAGATTTTAGTCATGTGATGATTTATTTGAATGGTGTATATATAATGGATACATCGGATTCTTACTACAATGTGACAGGTTTATCTGAGGGTACTCTTCAAACGATCAGCATTCAGACTGTTGACACTTCAGGGAATATCAATCCTACATGGGTAAACGATTCTGCAACCGCTACTATTTCTATCGATGTAACTCCTCCTGGTTCTGTAACAAACCTTACAGAGACAAGCGCAGGCACAAGCTGGATACTATGGACGTGGACAAATCCTATTGATACTGATTATGGATATGCGATCATCTATATGGATGGTGTTCCTTTAACCTGTACTTCTGATAATTACACCAGTTTCTACAATGCAACTGGTTTATCAGAGGGAGTTACTTACACTATCGGTATCCAGACGATAGATATGTCAGGAAACACTAATTCCGTATTGGTCAATGATTCGGCTGTTGCGTTGAAACTCCCCCAGGTCTATAATCTGTCGGGAAGTGACATCGGAAAAAGTTCAATTACTTTTGTCTGGGAAACTTCAAATGATACTTCTGGAGTGCAAATCAGCAGGGATAACGTATCTCTTGGAAACATCAGCGGATCAACATTTTATATAGATAGTAATCTGACTGAAGAAACAACCTATAACTACGTTCTAGTACCGTACAATAGCGAAGGATTGTTCGGCATACCTGCAAGAATCAGTCTGACAACATCTTCTTCAGGCAGTGGTGGAAGCAGTAGTAGCAGCAGTTCCAAAAAGAGCAGTAGTGGCGGTGGTGGATCCGCTGGTAGCAATGAGGATTATGAAAATCTTGCATTGAAAGATGTTGCTACTACATATCTTCAAAAAAATGCAAATGTTACCTATGAGTTCACAAAGTCAGGTAACGATGTCCAGTCAATTAGTTTATATTCACTAAAAAATTCCGGAAAAATAGCTTCTACTATAGAAGTGCTGAATAATAGATCAAAGGTAGTAAACAATAACCCTGAGGGCTTGGTATATAAATATGTCAATATCTTTTTGGGAAATTCTGGTTTTTCCAACGGGGATAATATTAAGGATGTACGAATCAAGTTCAAGGTAAACACGTCATGGATGCAGAAAAATGGTGTGGATCCGTCAGATGTCAAGTTGCAAAGATATAATGGTACATGGCAAGTGTTAGCTACTACTTTGATAAACAACACTGAGAGCTATGCTGTATTTGAGTCACATACACCCGGTTTCTCACCGTTCGCTATTACTTCTCAAAAGACACTCGCATCATCTGCTGAGAACACTGCAGAAACATCACAAGCAGCAGTATGGTCAGAAGATGCTGAAAGTAAACCTTCTCCGGAAGAAGTTGAAGGTGTAACAGAAGCGGTACAACCTGAAACAAAAAGTAAATCCGGTGTAATAGGTTGGATATTGTTCGGTTTAGTAGCGGTCGCATTATTAGGTGCTATTGGCTGGAAAAACAAAGAATATCTGCTAGATACTGCTGATGACATACTTTACATGTTGGATGAATTGCGCGAAGATATTCGCTCTAGATTGAATGATGCATTTAATCGGGAGAATTAATGATCTGTGGGTGATAAAATGAGACTTCTTTTTGTGTTGCTCATGATGATTGCTTTTAGCTTAAGTGTCCATGCCTGCTCAGTATCTCCTGCAGATATTGTGGATAACTCTACTGATGAAGATGAGAATGTTGATATTACTTTGCCTGTTGATAAAAATCCGGACCTTGCTGAGCAGCCGGATGCATCTGGAACCCCAGTAGAAGAAGGTGACGAGATTCACCGCTCAGGTGGCTATGGTGAAGCTCGCATAATAGATTTGGTGAAAAATGAGACTTATCAGGAAGAAAGGATAGTGAGTGATTCAGGATTGATATATTCAAAAAACGACACCATTGTGGCGGTTCAGAACGGGGAATCCAATATTCCAACAGTGGCGATTACACTGGGAGGAATCGGTTTGGTTGTAGGTGTCATTCGCTACATTCTAATGAAATAAATATGTATAGAACAGTGAGTTATTATTCTCTTTTTTATATTTTTTGAATTCGATTTGTTTTTTACTATTTAAAAGGAACTGAATCAATTATCTTGATTTTGATCCTGTAATTCTCAACCAATTCCATTCTTATTATGAGGATTTCAATAAGCCTTTCATTTTGGCCGATGGTTATAGATGGTATATCAGGTGATTTTCAAATACCATCGTTTTTCTAAATCTATATTGCATGATTTAAAATTGGTGGATGGCTACATGTTCAAATGTAAAGGAAAGTTATAGATACAAAAAGAATTAAACTTAAATTGAGTTTGAGATAAATGATTGTGGTAACATGTTGGTAGAATGTCCGGAATGTAAGGGAACTATTGAGGTTGCTTTCTCAAATATCATCAATGATGATCTGGCACTTGAAGAAAATATCATTTGTCCTTATTGCAATAAAAAACTGAATCAGGTGAATCCATTAAAAAAGACTAGTGAAATATCCCACCCTACTGCTTCGCAGTGAGGGTGGAGCTTTTTTCGAGTACTTACATCATTTGGACAATAGTATTGATGTATTATCCATCTGTAAGTCTGTTTGTTGAAGATTATCAGAGAACTTCTACTTCTGATACCTCACCCACAGAGCATTTTGTGCTAGGAACTTTTTATGTTGTTTATTGCACCATTTTGTCTCTGTCGATTACATTTTCACAATAACATCTCGTATTTTACAGCAAAGTAGGGACACTATCAGCCAAAGAAAAAGAAATATATCCTCGAGTTTTTACCTTAAAGCCAGATACTTATTTTCTATTTTTTCGTATATCTTTTTATCATCACATTCTAAGATATCGAGTTCATTGCAATTGCCGATGGCAAATCTGGTATATTCAGCGCATTTATTTTGAAATCTACAGATCATATATATCTGCCCCACATAATTATATGTTACATCTCCAGTCATCTTGTAGTAAATTCTTGTTTATCAATTTATATTATTTAGAGTTAATCTATAGGGTTTTTATGTTTCAATCCATGCTGTAGTGGTCCTAGCTCTTCAATTCTTGCTACATATTGCTTTTAATTACGTATGTAAATAATTTCTCTTCCTCTCATTCTTAACACAACAAAATCCGTGGTGGAATTGATAATATCTGCCAAAAATATGCTGAAGAACAAAGATGTACTTGAGGGCCCAATGGCTGTACTAGCTAGGTGCATATTGCCGAGAGGAACAGACTACAACTAGAATCTAAATAACGAATCTTACAAGGAGAAAATACATGCAATCATCCAAAAAATCGCTTGAATTAATACTGATAAGTAGATAAAGAAGTTGTCTCTTCTTTCGTATATAGTTCTATTTCTACTCTATAGTAAACCGACATATAACAAAAACATTTAGAATATCTTTTTATACCTACCTGATACTTTCATTATTGTACTAAAGTGGGTATTCTCATGGCATTGCTATACAAATTAATTACTGGACTCATAGGTGTTTTAGAAGTAGAAATGGAATAATCCCCATCTGAAAACAATTGATTACAATCAGGATTTATCATATTTATCTGATCCAAAAAATCGTAAAATAGACTTATATCGACTACAATAAGTAAAAAACCATAGGAGAAGAAATAATGGAACAATTTTGTTCATATTGTGGAAAAGAAATTATTGGGCAGATTAGGAACAGAGAATGTTTTTTGTGTATGAGGTGGCTGCCAACTTGCCAAAATTGCATTGATAATTTTGTACCAAACTGCATTAGTTGTGTATTGGGTGAGGAGTACACCAAAAGAGTAGGTGATTTATGCTTGCAGCAATAATGCAAGCATATCAATCATAAATATTAATAACAAAGTACGCTATTGTTGCTGATCGGAATAAAATATCTTGTAAACACATTTTTTCATAAAAATATAGATCTTATACCCGATGAATAGGTCTAAAAGAAACGCTATAGCGAATATAATTTGTAAATTTGACATGTTTTTCCTCCACAAAGGATAGGTGTTTTACTATTACAATACAAATATAAATATTAGACCCACATATATTCTATAAGTACTAATTGCAGATTCTGAAGAACTCAACCAGATATCTCATAGGTTTAACCGTGGGAAAAGTTGCATATCTAAGAAAATAAGTAAAGCTCTATAGATGCTGAAATGAAATATGCGTGAAATACTCTTCTAAAGGTTTTTGTCTCACAGAGGATTTCGAAAAACCCCAGGACTTAAAAATGTCTTTTATACCATTTATAAATAATCGGTTAAAAATTTAGGTTTATCGAAATCCTCCACAGTTAATCCAGATGTTTTGAGTCTGCTGGTTGGAGTCTCTCCAAGCAAAGTATCCTAACGCAGTCACCGTCATTGAGGGATCAAAATATAAAAATAGAAAGTACCAGTTATATAACCAACACAGAGTAATTAGTTATTCCTAACAAGGAATGAAATAAAATCCTGGCTGAGCCTGGTCTCTCTTACCATTATATCAATAATGTCCTCTTCCTGCATGCCATCCTGGCGATACTCCTTGATGCGGTCGTACACATGTGGGGAGACCTCAGAGTACTCATTGATATCCTTACGGTGTCCCCACACATCACCTTCAAGTAATTCAATACCTTTCATTTTAAGGAACATTTTTGTAGAGCTGGATATGGTTCTCTTATAAGAAGTTGGAATGTGGAGAGCTTTAATCTGCGGACACTTCGTTATAAGTGATAATATGTCTGTGTTAGATGGTCTGAATGCAAGGTGCACTATATCTTCATTTGGGCTTAACGTCTCGATTTCTTCTTTAGAACTGACAACTCTTATTTTCATTGCTTAACCTCTGTGAATCTTAAATATCGTTTTTTCACGTAAAATTTTAAAACCCCTTTCTTTTTACAGATAAAAAGTTCTATTTAAAGCTTACTGGATTACTTTTATACTAATAGTATAGTGCATGTGTATTTTTATGAAGTATGTGGACTAGAAATTCGAATAAATGGTCATTCACTCATTTTAGCCTAATAGTATTAGCCATTCTTCAATTCCTTTACAACGCAAAATAACAGGTTCTAACGGCGCTAGAATCGTTTCCCAGTACAAATAGGTGGGTAGAATTGTTGCGTAGTTAAAAAACCGAATTTTGAAATTAACTAAGTAATATTGCTACCTCTGGAATTCTATATAGTTCCATTGCATAAAAGTTATCTTGAATACCAATAGTTTACTTACATTTGAAAATTTAATAAAAACACGAATATGTAACATTGGATGATGGTTTTATGGATGGTACAATAGTAAAAGATTCAAGTAGATTCATCTCTAAATTTTTAATTATATTGATACTAATAAGCATAATAGGTTCCGCAGATAACATCTACCCTGTACAAGTTGCTGCTGAAGAAGTTACACCCATTCTCTCAGCAGCCAAACAGAGTATTATCGTAAAGGGATCAGATACAGTTCTCCCCTTAGGTCAGGTAGAGGCTGAAGAGTTCATGCAAAAGAATCCGGACAAGAGCATCACAGTAATTGGGGGTGGCTCAGGGGTGGGAATTGCTGCTCTTATCGATGGTGAAGTGGAGGTTGCCATGGCTTCTAGGGATATGAAAGATTCCGAAATAGAAGAAGCAAAACAAAAAGGCATCAATCCTGTGAAGACAGTAATTGCTATGGATGGGATTGCAGTTGTTGTTAACCCTGAAAACCCTGTAACTCGATTAACATTCCCTCGGCTCCAGGAGATATACGATGGAAACATAAGCAACTGGAAGGATGTTGGTGGTGAAGATAGGCCAATTACAGTAATCGGTCGTGATAGTAGCTCTGGAACATATGAATACCTCAAAGAAGAAGTTCTTAAAGGAAGAGAATATCGCCAAGATATGCTTGTACAACCAGCCACCGGAGCTATTGTACAAGAAGTAGCTCAGAATAGAGGTGCTATAGGATACATAGGATACGCATACCTTGATAACAATGTAAAAGCTCTTGCTCTTAATGATGGAGATGGTTTTGTCGAAGCTACCAACGAGGATATACTCAATGGAGGATACCCCCTAGCAAGGAAACTTTATTTCTATACAGATGGACAACCAACTGGACTTACTAAAGGTTTCATTGACTTTATCATGACTGACGAAGGTAAACAGATCATTAATGCTGTGGGCTACATTCCCACTTCTGGATCTACGTTCATTGATTTAGAAGCTCCCCAACTTGAACATGTTACTCCTGCTAAAGGTTATACTTTTGAAGCTGGAACAACAGATGTAAGCGTTCGTTTTGATTACAGTGATTCTCAGACCGGTATCAATACAAATGCCAGTATCTTCAAATTTGACGGCATCGATGTTACAGATAGTGTAAACATCACAATAACAGACTCATATTCTTTGTATATTGCAAGAGGTTTATCTGTAGGAGATCATTCGGCATCCTTTTACGTTGTTGATAATGTAGGTAATGAACAGACCTTCAGTACCCATTTTACAATCTCAGCTGCTAAGCAGAGCAACGAGGGTGATTCCTCTTCTTCTTCCTTTTCCTCCTCTTCTTCTTCAAGAGTTAGTGGGAGTAGCGGTGGAGCACCTACAGGTGACAGATATGAAAATGTCCTTTTAAAGGAGGTGCAGAACATCTTTGTCACAAAGGACAAATATATCACTTACAGTTTCAAGAAAGAGGGAAATAAAATCACATCAATACAATTCCTTAGTCTTAAAAACTCTGGAAATATACAGGCGACAATTGAAGTGCTGAAAGATAAATCCTCCTTTGCAAAAAGCAATGCTCCTGGTCAGATATATCAGCAAATGAATATTTGGGTTGGTAAGGTCGGCTTCGTTGTTCCTGAGAATGTGAATGATCTTAAGGTCAATTTCAAGGTAGAGAAAAAATGGCTGGAAGAGAACAATATTGAAACTGACACCGTGAAGCTTTACAGGTATGCAGATTCCTCATGGAAAGCACTTCCTACTACTACTGCTGGAGAAGACGAAAGTTACATCTATTTCGAAAGCCAGACCCCTGGATTTTCACCATTTGCAATTATCTCTGAAACCGAAGCTCAGGAAGTTTCAGAGGATGTAATGAAATCTGTGAATGAAGAGGCAAAGGCTATGGCTGCAGTTGAAGATGCGTATCCAGCTGATAAAAACACAGTAAAAAGTAAATTAAATGTTTTTCCAATCGTGGTATGTGTTATCGCTATCCTGCTCGCAGGTGCATATATTGTTTACAGGAAACGAGGATGAAAGGAGCACTTAAAAGCATAATGAGCAGTATATACAGTAATAAACATTCAATGGTGATTTAAAAGGAGAAGACATAATGAGCACTCAAAAGAATCCTGTATGTCCGGTAGAAAGGTCCGGTAGCCTTGATAATCGGATAAGAAGATGGTTACAAAATCCCAGAAAGATCCTCAATCCATATGTTAAGGAAGGAATGACAGTTTTGGAGGTAGGGTGTGGTCCAGGTTTTTTTACAATTGATCTGGCTCGGATGGTTGGGGATGACGGTAGGGTAGTGGCTGCTGACTTGCAGGAAGGAATGCTTCAGAGACTACAAGAAAAGATACAGGGATCTGAAATCGAGCACAGGATTGCATTGCATAAGTGCACTGAAGATAAGATTGGTGTGTCTGGAAAGTTTGATTTGGTATTTTTGTTCTATATGGTTCATGAAGTTCCAAATAAAAAAGCATTTTTCAATGAATTGAGTTCAGTGCTTAAAACAAATGGTAAAATCTACATGGTAGAGCCACCATTCCATGTTTCAAAAAAGGATTTTGAAGAAAGCATCTTAAAAGCCAATCTTTCGGGGCTTATAGTTGAATCCAGACCGAAACTATTCCCTAACAAAACAGCATTATTAAAAAAGATATGAAAATATCTTTCATTCCATAGATAAATGCAGAAGCAACTCGATCCTCTTGGATTGCAGTTCCTAAAAAAGAATTATTCAGGATGCCATGTTTTCAACATTTAGATCCCTACGCCCTATATACGATATATAGATACATATATTGTATTTGCATAAAACTTATCTACTGTCCACCTAAAACCGATTTATACTAACTTACATATAGGGTCCTTGTAGTATCCTCACTCAGCAAAGGCTTGTAAAGCCTTCTTTTCATTAATGCCGAGGTTTATGGTCATCCCCACTAAAAGTACAGCCAGAGAGCAGTATTTTTGAACAGATCTCCTT
>NZ_JBGMEB010000016.1:0-112732 GCF_041447285.1 Methanomethylovorans sp.
TCTGCTTTAATTCTGATTTAAAAATCAGATGGACTGTACTTTTATAAGGGGAGGCATTATACACCTATGAGGTCATAAAAAAGGATGATTATTGCTGTAATAGAGAGGGAATCTCAGAGGACCCTATAACTTACATAGTAAGGAGTGGTTAAATGTCAATACTAGTCCATATCGACATTCCTGCAGATAATCTAGAAAAGGCAAACGATTTCTATTTGAAACTTTTTGGCAGGAAGGTAGAAAAGGTTATGGGCCATGTCGAAGGTCCAGATGAAGACATAGGAAATATAAGTGGCAGTAAAGATATATCATCATATATCGGAGTGCATTCGATAGAAGAATATATACAGAAAATAGAGTCTTTAGGCGGAAAAGCCCTTACCCCAAAAATGGTAGTTCAGGGGTGGGGATATCTTGCCATCTGTATGGATAATGCGAATAACATTTTCAATCTCTGGGAGAAAAGCCTCATTCCAGACAGCCAGCCCGAATGGTTATCAAGCAGTCCATAAAGAAGCAACCATATATAAGTTCATCTTGTTTTTTGATCTCCTATATTTACTTTCATCAGTTTTTGCTCAAACACAAGTTATCCTCAATTGCAAGTATGATTGTGCTGGCATAGAGGCTGTTTCGATGAATGTTGAATGATTAATCGCCAATTGAAGTTATAATATAAATCAAATATATGTGGGCAATCTTAATAGCCCATTAATACACATGCCGGTTCATCAGGAAGTGATGTGTATATGGAGGTTGAAAAAACTAGTGCATCCTTTCTTACAGCTATCTTTGGGTTCTGGGTACTTACTTCTGCTGCTTCAAAGTTTCAATTTTTTAAATTTAGATGTATGCTATCAATGGAAGTCAAATGATGAATGAATTTAGAGAAAAAGAGTATCTACTAAATTGTATTAAGCGTTTGAATAGGGTTCCTGAAAAAATTCTGCAAAATGGTCAGTATATACCAATTTCAAAAACACGAATCCTCAATCAAAATAAACAATTAATAAAATATATTATATTAAATGCATCACCTGAAGTGCTACTTAAGTATGGATACCAAAATTAATACACAGGCAAATCAATCAAGAAGCAAGACATGTTTATTGAGTAGAAAAAATAATCTTGGATTGAGCATTTCTGATTCTGAATTTATAACATCTGTGTACGGTATTCTAAGCAATGTCCTTTAACTGAAAAACAATTGGTTCCTTTGTATAGTCAATGATTATACATCCATTACGACACGGAAACCCAACACATTAACTCCTGTATCAGCATCAAGTTCTCCACGGAAAGAACTCTGGCAGATGTTTGGTCCATCGATCCAGCTACCGCCTCTTCCAACTCTCAGAGTGGTGTTTCCTTCTTCCCAGGCGCTTCCATCCTCTGGTGCACCTTCATAGCTGCTGTGCCATAAGTCCTGTGTCCATTCCCATACATTTCCGTGCATATCATATAATCCCCATGCATTGGGTTTTTTCTCTCCGACCGTATGAGTGCTATCATTGGAATTAATAGCACACCAACCGTAGTCATCAGACCATCCATACCTGTCTAAAACAGCAGTATCATTAGTGAATGAAAACTCAGAGGTAGTTCCAGCTCTGCAGGCATACTCCCATTCTGCTTCCGTCGGTAGCCTATATTTATTCACTTTTTCCTTTTGATTAAGCGCTAATATGAAGGCCTGTGCATCTTCCCATGTTACCTGTTCCACAGGCAAATTGATTCCTTCAAAATAAGAAGGATTTGTTCCCATCAGCGCATTCCACTCTTCCTGTGTGACTTCATATTTAGCCATATAGAATGGTTTTGATATTGTTACCTTGTGCAGCGGATCGTCGAAGCCTACCATCGCTGTTGAATTTGAACCCATATTGAATTCTCCGGCGGGAATGAGCACAAATTGCATGCCTATGGAATTGTTATAAGCGAGAGGAATATCTGATTCATTCTCTATACAGCCTGACAGTAGTGTAATAGATAAAAGTAAAAAAGTGCAGAACCATATTTTTTTGATTGAATACGGAAGCATTATTATTTCTCCGCAGATTTAGCAACAGTGACATTATAAAAAATCTGTTTTTAATTAAATACTCAATAACTACGAAATATATAACAAACCGGCTTCAATGTACCATGAATTAAACATCGTAAGGGATTTTTACTGGAAATAATCTATATGTTTTAAGCTGAGTTTTTAATCAACTTCCATACTTCCTTCGATCTTAGCTCCATCATAATTGCAGCGAGTGTTTATTATTCCCTGAAGCATAGGTTTATAGTCTGCATCATCATCCTTCGAAAATACAAAAGAACCATGGTATTCAGACTCATTTTTTGTCATGTTCTTTAATGATTTCATGCTATCCCTTCATTTGACGGATTTCTATTATTGATGGAAGAAGGATACACATTGAAGGATATATATTTTGTACAAATACTATTAATAGATAACTGCAAGATATAGTGTTCTATATAGGCAATTATCGTGTAGATTTTTTGTTAAAATCTGTTGATACTTTTCTGGCATTCTCTTCCACATAGGCGATATTTCGAAATTTAAGAAATGATCAGTTTCATAGCATAATCTGGGGAGTTGTTAGAGAGCTCTTTATGTATCCATGCATCTAAACGCCCCTCTTAGCTCCTATATAGTCATATATGAGGTATATGTTTCACATGGAAATATTGTGACAAGAGATATACATTACATAAGATATCTTTCCCAGCACTGATTATATGATCTCAGGAGAAAATGTATGGAATCCCGAAAGGTTCAGGTTACAGGCAAGTCAACATATATAGTTACCCTACCAAAGAAATGGGCAAAGAAAGCAAAGCTGGAGGGAGGAGAAACTGTTTCTATGTCGTATCTTGATGACGGCTCTCTGGTGATCGCCCCGCCGGACTGGAAACATGCGGATCGTAACGTAAAGATTAGTTTTGACGATAATGTAAAGAGACTTAAACGTGAGATAGTTGGCATTTACATTCTTGATGAGTATACTTCCATTGAGATTATTGGAAAAAATCTCGACAAAGAAATGAAAAAGGAAATAAAACATCTCTGTAAAGGCCTGATAGGATTTGAAGTGGTAGAAGATATTGATGACAGGATGATTATCAACGATTTTCTTGAAAAGGAAGAACTAACCATATCACGTGCTCTTAAACGGATGTCTTCTATTGTTTATCTTATGATGGATGAGCTTGTAATTGCGATGCAGGAACAAAATGAGGATTTTTTCAATGATGTCATTTCCAGAGATGACGATGTAGATCGAATGTATCTTTTAATATCCAAACAGTATATCAGCAGACTTCACTTGCATCCACCATCTAAAAAAGATAAGCTGAGTCTTATCGAGTCTTTTTATTACCGTATGGCAGCAGAGGATGTAGAAAGTATCGCAGACCACGTGACAAAGATCTCAGCAATCTGCAAGGAATTATCTCTTAACGAAGAACAGAGGTCACTGATCTGCCAGCTTGTTCAGAGTTCACAGCGATATTTCGTGGATATCATCGACATTTTCAGGCATGTTGAAAAGGAAAAAGCTCATTCGGTACTTGACAGCGAAATATCCAGTTCGAATGATCTGCTGGAACTGAGGGATAATGCAGAGCCGGAAATAAAAATAGTAATTGATAGCATTAAAAGGATAAGGGAATATGCAAAGAAAATCACTGAATATACAATCGATCTATCACAATTATAAAATCATTCCTTTATTCCTTTGCATTGCTCTGTTGATAGATTACTCCCTTACTTTCCACTTTGCAGGCAGTTCTGAGAACATATTGAAATATGAGTTCAGTCCCTTGCTCGTCTATGCCCTGGAAAATGATTTTGTGATTCCTTATATGCTAATTACTGCTTCATTCTACTACTTTGCCGCTTATGCCGTTCTGGGTCTGCTTCACGGCAATGAAGTATACCCTATAGGAGTTGCTGTTATTCTGCTCATGAGCATTACTCATGTTCTGGGAGGTCTTTCCTGGTACGTGCTGAAAGAAACTTACTCCAGTGCTGTACTGACCCTTTCACTTATATCTGTGATAATGACCATTACCCTTTTTGCATACGAGGTAATTCGTAGTGGAAATCGATGATATGATTTCCCTGTTCTACCCCTTGCTATATAGTGTCTATTAGGCTATGTATTTCCTTTGTGCAAAGGTTTTATGGTGGCAGGCCTAGGTTCATTCATGAAGAAGATGATCAGTTTGCTGCTGGCATGCGTGTTATCCTTGTTCACATTCTATTCAACATGCTGGTTTTCACCTAACGGTTATTTCAATTTCATCATACCTATTGTATACGTTGCCATATTTGCTTACATCCTTTTCATGTACTTGCTGTATCACCGCCTCAGGAACTTACCTGTAAAAATAGAGACCTGTAAAAAGCAAGATAGTAACATCTGATGAACTGCCATAAATGAAATTGCAGGATATGTATATCATGAAAAACGCCGGGCTTTGTATCAGAGCTATCCCTCTTTTGTTGTTGATTGCTATATTCCTTTCCATGATGCCTCTGGCAATGGCTTCATACGTTTCTCCTAACAGTAGTCTGGAAACAGATACTCAATGGGTGAGCAAAGAGAGTCTTTCATTGCAATGGGGAAAAGCACAAAGAGTTGACATTAATGGTGTAACCTATACTTTAAGAGCCGATGATTTTGATGTTGGCATGAAGGCTGCAAGTATATCCATCGAAAAAGAAGGAGAGATTATAAGAGAGTTTCTTTTTGCAGACCTTGAGTCTGAGAGTTATCTTATCTGGGATTATGAATTTAAAGTAGAACTTACTGATGTGACTGAAGACGGCTCCAAAACCCCTTCTGCAAGTGTTACTGTGTACGAACGTGGGCTGCCTGAATTGAAAGTTGCTCTTTCTACAGAGTCTCAGACTTTTGGAGTGGTTTCTGTGTCTGAAACACAGTATGCCCCAGAAGAAGATAGACTGATCAATGTGGACGTGGAGAATATAGGAGATGCCTGGGCGGAGAACCTGCTTCTTACTATCGATGTCGGTGAAGTTGACCTTAAATCCTACAAAGATTTCGAGTTACGTGATGGAGTCCTTAAAAAGCGTCTTGAATGGATGGACAAGGGAGAATCACAAAGTTATAATTTTACGGTTATTTTCCCGGAGTGGGACGGCGTCACATCACCTTATGCAATCAATTATACAATAAGTGCGATATTATCGGGCAATGATATTAAAGATGAAGCGTGTGAAGGCAATGCATCTTTGAACTTTACATGTACGGACCCAGTGCTTAAGGTAGTTTCCTTTGTGTCTAAAGAAGAGCTCAATATGACTCCATGGTATATTGAGGACGTGACCGTTCATGATGCGTGGGAAACCACTACTTTCAGAGTGGATATTTATAACCAGGGATTCTATACTGTAAACAACCTGGATGTTACTTTTCCTGAAATCCCCAATGAGTTTCTGGTGGACAATATATTTGAGAGTGGTAATCCACAGGTGATATCTAAAAAGGACCCATACTATATCTCCAAAAAGCTCGTGCCCATTCGTCAGGGTAGTTTCAATATCAACACAACTGTTGCAAAGGTTAATTTCTTTGGTAAGAACTTTACCTGGGAATCTGAAAGTAAGGCTATCAACGTACATGGTGCTTATGTGACCTTAGATAAATCCCTTGTGCAGAATGGTTCTGGATATGATGTGGTGCTCACATTGAAAGATGACGGAGACCGGGCTGCCTGGGTGAACATTAAAGATTATGTACCCTCTGTGGTAAACTATGTTGAGGGAAGCTTTGAGAAGAGTCTCCCTGATAGCAATAGGACTTTGAGCGATTGGGACCTTACCGCCACGATTTCTTCTGATGGTTCCCATTCCATTGGCGTTCAGGGTGTGCTGCTATCTCCGGGAGAATCCCTCGACTTTAGTTATCGTATCGAGCCTGATGAGGCTCCTGATCTTCCATATGCAGAATGTGATTTCAAATCTCTTGAAGGTTACAAGGGAACAATACGCTCTGCGTTCTTTGTAGCCGGTGCTCGAGTAGAGCAGAATTATGATGTCGTGACCGGGGAATGGATCGCAGGGCAGGCATCAGCGCCCGAAGCAACTGATATAACAGAGGAAACTGCCTATTCTCCTACTGACTTTTCAAATACATCAGAAGATGATCCTTTTGAGATTATATCTGTAGAAGAATCAACTCCTGAGCCTTCGTTTTTTGGAAGTGTCCTGGAAAAGATAAGCGGAATGTTTGATTCTGTGGAATCGGGATTAAAAAGTGTCTTTGCAGGTGTAAACAGCACGGTTGGACCTGCTATTTCCACTGTGGAATCTGTTGCGGTTGATGCTGTAGAAAATTATCTGTATATAGTGATCGCTGTTGTCGCTATAGGTGCTTTTTTAATAGTTGTCACTTTGATGCAAAGGTGAAACGCCATTCTTTTAACCGATTCTATATATATGTATATAGTACTATTAAATCTGCATTCATTGGCTTTATGTATCCTCAAATTATATTATTAATTCGAAGGATGCATATCCTGAGTACGGCTGAACGAATATCACAACCTGTACGATAAACATGGATACAATGGCCTTTGATGGCTCATGCAACCCTAATCCGGGTGGTTGTATGGGGATGGGATGGGTAGTTACACTACATGACAGTTCATTTTCAATACTCGGAAACGACCGCCATGAGAAAAGCGATTATAACAATGCTCTTTTTGCAGAATATCTTGCTCTTAAAAAAGGTATGCTTGAATATGTCAGGGCTGAGGGTCAAGGTCCTCTTAAAGTCCTTGGCGACAGCCAGACCGTGATATACCAGATGCGGGGCATTTATGCTGTAATGGATGATGAAATCAGGGAAATCCATCACGAGATAAAGAATCTTATTAGAGAGCATGAGCTTGATATTTATTTTCAATGGATACCCAGGGCACAGAATCATAAAGCAGATAAGTTATCTAAAACCAAACATAAGGTCAAACTTGTTTGTCCCAATAGCAGAACATGTATTGCTGAAGTTGGCAGCATAAGGATATCCAAAAACCTCAAAGCAAAGATTTCTGACCTTAACTCCTGCAAAACGCCAACCTCTCTGATGTTCAGGAAACTGCATCCCGGATCAAAGGACATGTTTTCTGAAACACGATTCCATGAACTGCAGGAAATGGCAGGAGCGCATGCTACAAGTATAGCATTAAGGGAATTTCCCGGTGTCAGCAGGAAGAGTAAGCATTGCCAGGCGGAAGCACTGAGGTGGATGCTCAGAGGGCTTGCTGTAGATCTTGCCATCGAGAAGGTAAGATCAGATATCCTAAGAAAGGATAACAGAAAGAAGAACAAGTCTAAGAGAAATAAGGATTCAGAGCAAAAAAGAAGTAAACAAGCTAGCAATGCCAGATCAAAGTACTATTTCAATGTCAAAAGACGCATGTATTACCAGTAAGTGTGTTGCTATGGTCAAGAAAAGATATATATGCTATATATTTTTAGTTGATTACTATACTTTATTTTCATAAAATAAATATACCAATGTGGCTTCTTATCACCTGACGAAAGATAAGGAGTAAAAAATGAGAAAAAATGTATACAACAATGAAAATGAACATCATAAAAGAACATGCGGTTTTCATGATGTAACCAAGGGCCGTATAGATAGATCCTGCACTCCTGAAGAGCTGGAGATCTATTGCTTTATGATGGGAGGAATTCTAGGGAAATAAGATAAAGAGTCTCTTCATTGGGTTTTTACTCAATGGGATACTACGTGCAGTTTTTTATAGAGGCTCTTCGGATTATTCTCTGTGAATAATTTTATGAGAGAAAAATAGCCGGATGAGCTTTTTAACGCTAAGTAGTTAAAATCAGTTTTATGTTTAAGCATATCGCAGCAAAAGTATTCAGTATGATAATTGTGGGTACGCCTACACCTCAAAATGAAACAACAAAAGTCGGTTATTATTACCCGAACTTCGGTATCGATTTATCGTTATACCAAGAAAATAATCGGCGCCTATTACAAATCATACGCTACAAGCAGGCTTGCAGAAGGAGAAAATACAAATGGGGATTGAGAATGAACATAATTGTAACCTGCTACAATTGCAAGCATGATTTTTTTGCAACTATTGGAATAAACCAACATGTCAAGAGATGTCCCAATTGTTTCAAGTCAAACCGAGTGAGAACAATAATTGATGGAAAGGCTTTAGGTGAATACAACTGTTCTGCTGCTAAATTTGAATCTTGTTATGAGCATAACGTCGTTTTTAAATGACAAAGAAGTCAAAATGTTATTCTCTGATTCATTCACTATACCTCCATACAAATTATCAGGGGATCTCAGAGCCCCGCCTCTCGCTACAATATATTCTTTGATAGGTCTACTTTTGATTACCTGATGCGCTTTCATCTAAAATATCATTATCCTTATACAATTATGGGCAGATGGATCGCAGTAGACCAAAACTACTCAGTCTTTAGCTGAACGGTAGTTCACTTTTTACCAGAAACTATTGAAACTGGTGGATATTTCTTGTTTTTTAAAAACTATACATAGAAATACGCATTATTAACTAGTTAAATAGTAAAATATATATCCTATCTCATATAATAGTGCAGTGAACTAAAATGATCCAAATTAGGAATTACTTAGCGTTTTTTAGGTGAAAGAGGAATGAGAAGCAGGCATAGAACAATTTTGATTATTTTTTTCACAATTGCGATTACAATGGTATCAATCTTGTCATGCGGTTGTCTGCTTTTAGAGAAAGAAAAGGCAGTAAAAATATCTCTTGAATCTACCGGCAATGTAATGTCATCCAATGAAACGACACAGCCTTTGCGCTTGGGAGTTTTTTCAGTGGCTTCTCCTAAGACAACGATGGAGTATTATGAAGGACTTAGAGATTATCTCTCTAAAGCCACAGGAAGAGAAGTTGAACTTGTGCAGCGGGATAATCCCCGCGAGATCAACTATTTGCTGGGAAGCGGTAATCTTGATATTGCTTTTGTCAGGGAGGACGCATATTATGACAGCGTGCAAAAGTTTGACATGAATATCATGGCAATACCAATCATTCAGGGGAACACTTACTACCAATCCTATGTGATAGTCCATTCAGGAACCAATATAGAGTCAATAGATGATCTTCGGGGTAAAAAATTCATTTTTAATGATTTCAGGTTCACGAAAGAGAAAGTGAAACCTGATTATATCGAAGTGGCCCTGTCTGAAATGAACGAAACACCATCGACTTTTTTTTCCAGTTATTCGTATAGTGAAAGCCAGGACCGTCTTATTGAGATGGTATCAAAGAAAACCGTAGATGGTGCTGAAGTAGATAGCTTCTTCTGGGCGTACATGAAGCAAAATTGCCCCCTAAATATCTTCAATCTCACAATAATTGATATTTCCCCTGCAAAAAAATCTCCTGCCATGGTGTATAATTCACAGATGGCTCCGGATGAATTGGGACTAATAAAAAACAGTATAGTTTCAATGCACAGGAATAAGGAAGGAAAGCAGATACTTGAAAGTATGGGATTTGACATGTTCATCCCGATGGACAATGCCACATATGAGACACTTGTATATGAATAAGTATGTCCGACTCCCCGGAAACATGTACACCTCAATATCAGGGGTTACAAAGAATAAGAGCATTCGTACTAAAATGATAATGCATTTTGTCATTATTACTCTTATTCTTGGCTTACTTATGGGGGTATATCTCAATTTTGTACAGAGCGGGATACTTCATGATGAACTTGAAAGAAATGGGGTCAACCTCGTGGTCCAGCTTTCTGAAAGCAGTATAAACCCCATGCTTACTGACAACTACGTGAATCTCCAGTGGCTGGTGGAAAATGTTGTCATCACAGAAAAAGACGTACTCTACGTGTTCATATTAGATGAAAATAAGAATGTAGTGGCGCATACTTTTCAGAAAGGGTTTCCTTATCAACTCCAGTACATTAACAGTCCGTCCTATGAAGCAGAGACACTACTTATGGATACGGAATATGGAATGGTGACAGATGTCTCCTATCCCATCTTAGGCGGAAAAAGTGGAGAAGTCCATGTGGGTATGTCACATGCACGTGTGAATGCATCTCTATTTAAGTCAAATGTTTTTCTGTTATTTTTTATTTTATTGCTGCTATTTGTTGGTACATGGGGTTCATATTATTCTGCTGCCAAGCTTTATTCTCCAATTGCTGCCTTAGAGCGAGGCGTAGTGGAATTTGGAAAAGGAAACCTTGAGCAAAATGTAGCTGTCAGCTCTGAAGATGAGATTGGTAATCTGTCACGTTCTTTTAATGAAATGGCGGGTCGTATCAGATCGTTGATAGCAGACAAAGAGCAGTATTCGAACGAAATACTGGAAACCAGGAACTATCTAAATACAATAATCTCAGGAAGCCGTGATGGGATCGTTGTCCTGGACTCAGGAACAAAGATCGAGTTCTGTAATGAAGCTTTCTTTGCTATTTCAGGCTTTACGAAAAATGAAGTGTTGGGGGACTGTATCTCATATTATATTCCTGCCTTCAAAAAACATCTCAGTACTTCATCTGTCGCAAACAAGGTAGGTCAACTAGCTGAAGCTAACATTATTACCAGGGATGGGTCTGTCACTCCTCTTTTTCTGAGTATTCAAAACATAGACTATCAAGGTGATCTGAAATATGTGCTTATAGCCAGGGACATAAGTGAACAGAAAGAGTTCGAATCCCTGAAGAATAATATTGTTTCAAATATCTCTCATGAGCTCAGAACCCCTCTCAATATCATGAGGGGTTTTATGGAGATCGCAATTGCCGAGGATGATAAGGAAAAACGAAATACTTTCCTTGCAAGAGCCATCGAAGCTGCAGACAGGCAGAACTGGATGATACAGGACCTTTTGGAAGTTTCTTCCATTTTGAATGGTACTGATAAGATCTGCCTTGCCGAGGTAAGCGTCAATAGCATAATACATGCTTCTCTTGACACCTTGAGGTCTAAGATCACATTTGCTGGTATCAAGGTCATTAATAACACCGAAAAAGATTACATGGCACATGTTGACCCGGAAAAATTGAAATATGCACTGCTAAAGATATTAGATAACGCGATCAAGTTCAACATAAAGAATGGAACCATAGAGGTTGGTACTAATTCGTATGGGGAGTTCGTGGAAATATATGTCCGTGATACTGGAATAGGCATCGATAAAAAGTATATTGGACGGATATTTGAAAGATTCTATCAAATAGACAGCAGTTCCACGCGTAAATATGGAGGTAATGGACTTGGGCTTTCCATTGCAAGAGATATTGTTCTGTGCCATGGAGGAAATATATGGGTGGAATCTGAACCCGGAAAAGGTAGTACATTCCATATTACTATCAAAAGGTATGTTAGCTCTCCTGCAATGGAAGTAACTGCTCTGCAGCCAGCAATCAATTGAACTTCAGGGATGTTTACGGGATAGATTGTTGATTTTAATAAATGATCTTAATAGTCCATATATAGGGATGACCAAAATACGATTGCCTATATATTTTCCTTTACGTATATACACTATTTGTGAAATCTTAATATAGCATCTCTCCTATGTACAGGTTGAGCGGTACAATCCGATGGCATGACTTGTAATCGCTCAAAAAACAGAAAGGAACGTAAACAAACTAGGACAACAACAACACAAAACCTCTGGGACAAGCTCCACTGAATGAAAGAAGTCTGGATAAGCAAGAGCCTTTGATATAGAAGCGGACCCTGGATACACAGAACATAAAAAACCCCTTTTCCAAAAGCGCCAATTCTATTTGTATTCAGGGAATATCCTTGCAGCGGAAAAAGGCTCTGGCCAGAGTCAACCCACCACTCTGGCAATAATCCTTACTTCTTTCAGATGGAGCTTTTCGGAGACTTTTTTAAACATGGGATTTGCTTCATGGTATTGTTTCTACAAGCAACTGAGTCGGTCTGATGGCTTCTTATATTGCTCTCTATACTGCCCTATATTTGTATTTCAGGTATATACTTTCTATGTGCAAACTTGATATAATTTATTCACCTCTTAACGATATGTGGACTTCGAAACAAGTTCGCTTTCAAACATGTGTACTTCTCGGAAAAATAGTAGGATAGACCTGTGGTACAAAACCACAGGTAGCACTACAACCCTGAATTGATGGTCAGACATAAACACATCTTTAATTGCTTCTGTACTTATCAGCCAGAGAATGTCTTTTTTTTATAATGATATTTGTTAGGAATAATCTGTCCTCTTCGTATTTTGAATACACGTGGAAAACATGCAGCTACTTTGATATTTATCTACACTGGGCGAAAAGTGCAAGGTCACACTCAGACAAGGTTTTTTCAGGATTTCGCATCACTTTTAGGGTTTATTTTTCGGCATCCTATGCTGTTATTATCTCTCCTATTTGTATGCAATTTAAAAATATAATATTAACTCACGGCGATTTATTTGAAATGCACTATGCACTGCCCTATATATCAACTATGCAATCTATAGATATATCTTAAATATATACATCCGTTGTGCAAAATTCATATAACATTCTTGCCCTCTACAGATTGAGCGGTACAAACCTAAGGAGTAACTAGGTATCGCTCAGGTGAATTAAATGATCAGAGAAATGATAAAGAAGTTATTTAATGACGATGCTGGTGTTTCACCCATCATTGCAACCCTCGTTCTTATCGTGGTTGCAATCGCCGGTGCAGCAGCAGTTGGTGTGCTCATGGGATCATTCTCAAGCGATGTTTCCAGCAGTTCCAGCTCCGAAGGTGCAGCAAATGGTGCATCAACCGAGCTCCTCATTGCAGGTTCAACAACAGTCCAACCTGTATCTGAAGTCCTCGCAGAGGCATTCATGAGAGAGAACCAAGGTGTAAAAGTAACTGTACAGGGTGGCGGTTCCGGTGCAGGTATCTCCTCAACCGAAATGGACATTGTAGACATTGGTGCAGCATCCGAGGATGTTGACACAGTCACAACACACCCAAAACTCCAGCAACACCAGATCGGTGCAAGTGGAGTTGTGCTCATTGCAAAAGGTGTAACCTCTACTACAGTTGTCACACCACAGGAAGTAAAGAATCTTTATAACAATGTATCCTCAACCGGTACAGTCAGTGCAGCAACTGCCAACACAGCAGCCGGTTTGACAGCAGCAGCACCAATAACAGTCTACCAGAGAGAAGAATCAAGCGGCACTGAGGAGACCTTCTCCAAGTGGGCAAGCAATTCCAAGACCTGGATGGATGATACAAACGCAACTGGTGCAAGTGGCAATGCAGGTGTTCTTAAAGCAGTAGAGGGCTCAAGCTGTGCTATCGGATTCGTAGACTTCGGCTTCGCTGAGGGCTCCACCAGCGCAACACTCCTCGATGTCGGTGCAGGAACTTCTGCTACAACCGTAAAGGCTGAGATTCTAAAAGCTCTGAAGGGAGAATCCAGCACTTTCCCAGCGGGTCTGACTAGGCCACTCAACTACCTGACCAACGGTGCCCCATCCACTCTAGAGCAGTCCTTCATAGACTTCGCAAGGCAGCCAGCTCAGGATGCACTCTTTGATGAAGTAGGCTACTTCTCAATGATCGATATATCCTAAACGTAAGTCAATGAGAACTATGATTTGTGTGTGAACACAGATCATACCCTTTTTCATTTATTCAAGAAAACGGAACATAAGAATAACATGAGCCGCAAATCAAAATCAGAATCCTTAACGCCCCAATATGTGTTCAGTTCCTGTACAGTTCTAACGGCTTTGATCACTATATACTTTATAGGTTTTATCTTCTATTTTGCTTATCCTACCTTTGCAAGCCAGGGTTTCATCAATTTTATAACAGGCTCCGAATGGAACTATTCTGAAAATATCTACGGAATAAGGATATTTCTTGGAGGAACTGTTGTCCTTACACTGATTACCCTTATGCTTGCTGTGCCAGTGGGTATTTTCACCGGTGTGTTCCTCTCCGAATTTGCCTCACCAAAAGTAGTTTCAATAATGAGACCCCTCATCGAATTATTGGTTGGCATACCTTCAGTGGTATATGGCGTAGTTGGTCTTTTTGTGCTGGGCCCGATATTCGGTAGCTATGTAGCTTCTATCACAGTTTCCATATTAGGTTTCCTCCCTTTTTTCCAGGACCCTGGATCAGAACGGGGAGTAGGACTGGCACTTGCTTCCACAGTACTTGCCATTATGATCCTGCCAACAATAATCTCTATATCCGAGGACTCCATCCGTTCTGTTAAGAGAGAATACAGGGAAGCATCTTTTGCTTTGGGTGCCACTCATTGGGAAACAATAAGTAAAGTTGTATTGCCAGCAGCATCAAAAGGTATACTCTCGGCTGTGGTTTTAGGCATGATGCGAGCCATGGGTGAAACTATGGCTGTGGTAATGCTATTTGGCAGTGCCAAACAGATACCAACTACCTTTTTCGGTTCCGGTTATGCTATGACCTCCAAGATCCTGAATGATATCGGTCTGCATATAGCCGAGGAAACATCCCGAAGTGCTTTGTTCGCCATCGCTGCAGTGCTTTTTGCAACAGAGATATTATTTGTAGGGCTTGCACGGGTCATAGGGGGAAAACTATGAACATAAGGCATCTGAAAGGCAGATTCTTTATATCCCTGTCATACTTATGTGCAATTTTCGTATTATTTGCACTTGTATTCATTCTGGGCAACATCACAATAAAAGCACTCCCAAGCCTGAACCTGCATTTTATATTTACTTCGGAATCAACTGAACCTGGTTATGGTGGTGCCATCGGTAATGCCGTAGTGGGTACAATTATCATTTCATTGTTTTCTACACTGCTGGCAACGCCTGTAGCTGTAGGCACAGCAATATACCTGAAAAGATATGCAAACGAAGGTCCTCTTGTAAGGATATTCAGGTTCATGATAGATGTACTTTCAGGAACTCCTTCAATAGTCCTGGGAGTTTTTGGTTTGATGCTGCTTGTTTTTGTTATGAGGGAGATTACAGGAGGCTTTTCACTTATTTCAGGTTCAATTGCGCTTGCAATACTCATATTGCCAGTTATTGAACGTGCTTCTGAAGAGGCTATCGACAGGGTCCACAGAGACCTTGAAGATGCAAGCTATGCGCTTGGTGCCACAAAATGGGATACCATAAAACATATCACTATCCCCTCCGCCCTTTCAGGGATTTTGACAGGTATAGTTTTAGGAACAGGGCGTGCTGCGGAAGAATCTGCTGTAGTGATCCTTACCGCAGGCTACACTCAGTTCTTCCCAGAATATAAGGTTGCAGCAAGTGAAAAATTATTATTTGGGATTAAGGTCTATCCTTTCCAGGACCTTGTAGCAACTTTGCCACTTGCTGTTTATCATTCTTTTGAATTCCCTCATCTTGTATCTGTTTCAGAAGGTTTTGCGGCAGCTTTCGTGCTGATATTCATAGTCATGATAATAAACGCCGTTACACGGCTAATCGTCTGGAGGCGCAGAATTGGCTGAAATACGTGTGAAATTGAAGGAAAAAGGTGCGCTTGATCTTGAGAAAGACTCTGAGATGGAAGAGTACCTCGCCGAGATAGAAGAGTTTGCCAGGACACACCGTCCAGTTTCTGAGGAAGAGGAAGTAAAGCCGGAAGGGACTTTATCTTCGTCAGACAGTGATGAACATATTGTATTGGATAAATCCTACTTCACACAGAACGAATCACCCGAATCGGAGGAGGATTCAGAAGAGAAAAAAGGTTTCCTTAGACTTAAAAAGGGCGGAAATAAGAAAAAAGACGATGCTGAAAAAAAAGCCGCAAGGGAAGAAGAAAGGAAAAAGAAAAGAGAAGAAAGGCAGGAAAAACGGAAAAATAAAGATAAAGATAAAAAATCTAAAAAAAGCAAAGAGCCTCAGGAAATCGCTGAAGTTATCGAAGATGGCTTGGAAGAAGGTATAATCATACCTGATGAGCCGGGAAAAAAGCCAAAGTCAAAGAGAAAGAAAAAAGAAAGACCTAAAAAAGCAAAGAAGAAGGATGGAAAGCCATCCAAGCTAAATGAAGCCATAGAAAAGATCAAACAGGTCATTTCTCCTGTCATCGACTATGTCGAAGAGCTGCCCTTTGAAGTAGGAGAGGTGCGGGTACCCGTTCCCGGAGTACCCCAGCGCAAGGTGAACATCACATACCTTGTTAAGGCACCTTTCCAGTACGTGCATGTCGAATATATGGTCGAGGAGCTACGCTACACATGTATGGAACCCCCTTTAAGTGAGGGTGAGCAGCAAAACCTCGCTATCGTGGAGAATGCCTTTGACAAGATGGCGCACTCCGAAATTCTGCTGGTGGCCGAGGAAGACCGTGCAGCGGCTCTCAGGGATCGTTTCAACCTTATTCTTGAAATATACAAGATGAAGCTTACAGAGTCTCAGACTGAGAAGTTCTTCTACTACCTTTTTAAGAAATACATGGGTTTTGGTAAGGTCGATATCCTCATGAACGACCCTTATATCGAGGATGTCACCTGCAACGGTCCTCATACTCCTATCTACGTGAACCACAGGGTGTACGGCTCAGTGGCAACAGATGTTGTATTTGAAGAAATAGAGCTTAATAACTTCGTTATGAGGATGGCACAGGCAGCAGGCAGGCACATTTCGGTGCTTCAGCCCATCAGGGATGCTACTCTCATAGATGGTAGTCGTGCCAACCTCACCCTTGGTAAGGAGGTTACTAAAAAAGGTTCCACTTTCACCATCAGGCGGTTCAGGTCCAACCCCGTGTCATGTATCGACCTTCTCAGGTACAACACCTTCGACGCCACTGTGCTCGCGTATTTCTGGCTCATGGTGGAGTATAAGCGCTCCATCCTGGCAGCCGGAGGAACCGCATCCGGTAAAACGACAACTCTCAACGCCCTGGGCGTGTTCATTCCTCATGAATACAAGATCGTCTCCATCGAGGATACTGCAGAAATGAACCTCATGCACCCTAACTGGACCCAGTCCATCACAAGAGCAGGTTTCGGTGGAGGAGGCGAAGGTAACATCGAACTCTACGACCTACTCAAGGCAGCTTTAAGGCAGCGTCCCGAATACATAGTGGTAGGTGAGGTAAGAGGTGCCGAAGCAGGTACGCTTTTCCAGGCCATTTCCGTAGGCCATCCATGTATGGGCACCATCCACGCCGGTTCCATACATGAACTGGTATCCAGGGTGGAATCCGAGCCCATGAACGTGCCACGTAACCTCTTTGCAAGTCTTGACATTGTTATATTCAATGCTATGATCAAGGTAGGTGAGCATTTCCTCCGAAGAGCCCTGCGTATCGTGGAAATAGTGGAACTTGATCCAGAGAGGGGGGATCTTATCACCAACCCCATCTTCAAGTGGGATCCTGTCACTGATACTTATGAGTTCGGTGGTAATAGTTCCATGTTCGATGACATAAGTGAAGAGTTCGGTATCGATCCCAACAGTCTTACGCAGGAGATGCACCAGAGAGCAGATTTTCTGGCAGCTCTTGCAAGGGAGGGGATAACAGACTATAAGGATGTGGCAAGGGCTATCAGACGCTACTCCAAGGATAAAGATGCGCAGATGGAGGAAGCTCAAACATGAGCCCAAAGGCTACTGGTCCCGGTGTGCTGGGGAAGTTACAGCACAATGCTTCCAATAAGTATGTGGAGAAGTATAAAATGTTCTGCTATGGTTTTGGTAAGTATATAGACCGCAATCCTCAGCCGGATATTGCTAAATCCCTTTACCAGGCAGATATGGTGATGACTCCCGGCATGTTCATCTCTCTTGCCCTGGTAACGGCCGTTATTGCCTCCGTTGCAATTTTTGTGATCTCTGTGCTGCTTTTCAGGAATTCGGCCTCTCCCCTGGTATACATAAGCGTGCTTACTTTCCTCACTTTTGGTCTAACTGTAAGTGGTTTTCCCTTTATTCTCTATAACCAGATATCGAACAAGAACATGAATATCCAGCAGGAACTTCCATTTGCTTTAGGTTACATGTCCATTCTTGCAAGTGCAGGTTCTTCTCCCATGGATGTAATACGTACAGTTGCCATAGAAGACTACGGCGATATCTCCAGCGAGTTCGGCAAGGTCATGTACAGGGTGGACGTTCTGGGAGAAGATGGTGTTTCTGCCCTGAATCACCTGACGCGCAATACCTCTTCAGAGATATTCAGAGCAATATGTATCGATCTTGCCAATTCCATGCAGTCGGGAGGCGGTTTACGCACATATCTGGAAATGAAGACAAAAGAATTCATAGAAATGCGCTGGAGGACCCAGAAAGAGTTCGTTGAATCACTGGCAGTATATGGTGAAGGCTATCTCAGCGGAGTGGTAATGAGCGTGGTGCTGGTGGTGCTGCTCATTGTCGTGGGCAGTGCCCTGGGTATTGAACTTGGCATAGCAACTCCGCGCCAGCTGTTTGACATGTTCATTTATTTCTTACTTCCTTTCATTAACATATTTTTCCTGGTATTGCTTGGGATGAAGTACTCAAGGAGCACAATATGACATCCCCTGATCTCAAAGGTTTCAAGGCTCTCAATATTGAGAAGTATCGTCTGATGGCTAAAAGGCATGTTCAGGTCCTTACTGTCAGATACAATCTGAAACGCGAGTATATCACCCTGGGCATTCCTGTATTCCTGGCAATATGCATCGTACTTGCAGGAGTGCTGACCGGTCACACCTTGACCACAAAGGATACAGGTCAATCCACAGAAGTAGATTCTAAGAAAGATGCCTATCAACAGCTTTTAGAGGACATGGCAGCTGAAGATGCTGCAAAAAATGGAAATGTAACGCCAATCGAAGAGCCTGTGGCAGAGGCGGAGGATGAGAAGGACAAAGCGAAGGATGATCTTGATCATATAATGATATATGCAGTGCTTATAGCTATCATTCCTTATTCGATAGATTCTTATATCCAGAAAAAATTGCTGAAAAGAAGGGAAGTCGCATTCAGCGAGTTTCTGTACAAGCTTTCGGAGCTAATGCGTGGCGGTATAGACCCTGTCAAGGGTGTGGTAACTCTTTCAAGGACCACGAATCTGGGTGCAATCACTCCAAATGTGCAGGAAGCAGCATCAGCCATGCTGCTTGGCAGTTCTTTTGAGGATGCCATGCACAGGATGGCAAGGTCCATCAACAGTAAGCTTGTGTCAAAATACATCAACATCGTAGTACAGGCAGCATATACCGGTGGTAATGTAGCAGATCTGCTGTTCAGGACATCCGAAGACATGCGTACGGTAATAGCCATAGAAAAAGACAAGGAAGCAAATCTCAAACAGTATATAGTGATCTTCTACCTGGCACAAGGTATAATCGTAGCTCTTGCATACATTCTATCAACATCGCTGCTTCCTCTCATTCAGGGTGTGGGGCTGGAAATGCTGGGTGGTGGAAATGGTCTTTCAGATATCAACTTTGAACGTGGTTTCTTTCATATGATAGTCCTCAATGCTCTTTTCGGTGGTTTGATAGTAGGTATGATCACCGAAGGAGAGATGAAACATGGTTTGAAACATTCAGCTATACTCATAGCTTTTAGTTATGTTGCCTGTGTTACGCTGATACTATCTGCTGGCGGTGGAATGTATACTCTAAAACTTGTTTCGGGGGATGGACAACAGGCTCTTGGTGGTCTTCCTGTACAGGAACCCATAGTGTTCAATGTTACTGATTTTTCTGGCAAGCAAACTCCTGGCGTTTATGTGGAGATGACAATCACTCCTTCTGGTATAATCTCAGGTGTCATGTCAGGAAAAAACGGAACAGTAGAAGTTACGCCGACTCCGGGAGAAACACCCGGAAACTATACAGTAACGGCAACAACAGGTAAAAGTTCAGCTACAGCGACTATCGAAGTTATGGGTGGCTCATGAGCAGTATAGACACACATAGAAAAGAGAGGTTTGAAAGTAACCTAAACCCTAACTAAAGGAAAAGCTTCCAACAAGCTTTTCAAAAAACCTCTTTTTCTTTATGTTCTATCTCGGTTTTACTCTGCTTCCTGCCAGCATGGAAAAATCTTTCGGGTAAGCTGCATAATCGGAAATGCAAAAAATAAATTCTTATATATCAACAACTTAAGATTAGATACTATGAGTAACACTCATGCCCTTAAAACTCCTCGCGGGTTTAGCGGTAAAAAACCATCCGGCACTTCTAAAACAGTCTACCCTTCTGAAGAATCTTTTAATCCGGAATTCATCAAAGAAGTAGAGCAGAGTATACAAGAAGTTAAAGATGGAAAAGGATCAAATACAATTCATTTGAAGACCTGTTTGCCAGCTACGAGAAATGACCTATTGAGTAGTTGCAACTTCAAATTTTGAAAAAGAGGCAAGTTTCCTCTTCAAGAAAGATCCTGCTCTTTTAGACCGCTTCAAGAAAGCATCTATTGGTATCCGTGAAAATCCGGAATGTGGTGAACCCCTGTGTAATGTACTCAAAGAGTATCGAGGGGTTCATGTAGGCCATTTCGTTTTGATCTATGAAGTAGATGATATGGATTAAGTCATTACCTTTGTAAGCTTCACTCATCACGACAATGCTTACTATTGAAATTTATATCTCCAGATCTTCCTTGGCAGATCTTCCAGCTCGACCCTCTACAAAGGCCAAGATCTGCAAGGTTCCAAGGTAAAATGTTCTCTTTTTTTGAAAAATGGTTTTATTCTTAAGCTGAGTAATTTCTTTTTATATGTCTTCTTTGTGCACTGTGGACATTATTTGCTCTCAATACAAAAAAGAGAGTAATAAGAATGGTCGTAGAAATTGAGTAAATAGCAATATATTGATTTTGAAAATGCTATAATTGTATATACGGGTATTTGGCCTATATTTAATAGAGAGGTTTATTTTTTCTACTGTTATAACAATTAAACTAAGGGAACAAATGGCTTTCCTCTTGCCTTCAGATGGCGTCCTCACAACACAAGTATAGCAAGTTATGGGATTGTCTCGTGGGCTATTGTATGTACAGGTTCTACAATTATCTATGATTTCGGCTTGAACCGTTATTTGATAGATATTTTGAAGACCTTGAATTTGTAATAAAAAATGCGCCAGTTGAAGAAAAAATCATAAAAAAAGATTGAAAGGATGACACAATGCCAATTGAAGACCTTAATGAATTCGATAGAATGCTATTAAGAGATATGATAAAAAAGATCTATACAGATTCTGATAAAATTATAACTATTTTAGAGAATCTGGAAAAAATCCCCCAATATGTTCCAAGTGGTAAAGATATGAAATATATTAATGAATGGGCTCAAAGGGAGGAGGAAAATTCACATAAGAGTGCAAGAGCATTAGTTTTTGTTATATTCAAATGTTTTGAATCCAGAAATCCAAAACTCAGAGAAAAATTGTGCAAGTACGATGATGAATACAGATATGTGAGATATGATCTTCAAACCACTGTTGTCTTTTAGGGGTATATTAGTACATTTTGTAATACGCATGGTTAGGGAGTAAATCTCATTATTTCAGCACATAACAACAATTAAAGCAAATGTAAAATATCTAGAAAGAAGGAATCAAAAACATAATTTCTATTTAGCTTAATACTTCATTAGAACAACTCCTCCTACAATTAAAAATGAGGCAGCAACTTTGTAAAGGGTGATCTTTTCTCCTAATACAATAATGCCTAAAAGTAGTGCAATCAATGGAAATGCTGCAACAAGAGGGGAAATCTGGCTGACCTCACCATACTTCAAGGCATAATAGTAGGCAAACTGCCCTAACAAGGCAGCACAAATACCTTCAATTGCAATATATGTAGCATTCTTTGATGTCACACCTAGAATGTTTTCCCATTGTCCTGACACAGTTACAGTTATTAACAGGATCATACTGATAATTAAACTTCGAATAGTAAGTGCAACCAAAGGCTGTGTGTTACCTAGTCCAAGTTTTCCAAAGATAGGAGCAATACCCCAAAATAGCATTGCAATACCAGCAAACAAATAGGCACTGAACATTTTATCTCCCCTCCCATGTTTAAAAAGCATTTCAACCTACTCGTTCTCTAGTATCGATAGTAATACCCTTTCCGTTAACATTGAAAGGTATCATCCTGTTAAGTGGGGGACTGCCAGGCATTTTTGGAATATTTATATAACGATTTATTTTACTTCCCATATATTCTGTTTTGAACTGAATGATGCCATCTACAATAGCTCTTATAATTTTCTCTGAACGGTCACTTAGAATCCCCATGTCCGAAAGCAACAGAAAGGTCGTATTATTGTCCCTGCTCATCGCAGCAAAAGAACTCAGTGCGTTTTTGATGACGCATATATCTTCATCCATGAAAAGATAAGAAAAAGTGTCAATAATACATATGTCTGCATCCAGGATCTCTCTGAGTGCAGGCTCTGATAATATGTCGGAATCTGAATTGCAGGCAGCTTCTGCTTTCTGGCATAAGCACAGCAGTGAGTTAAGATCATAAAAATATTCCACTAGAATAAATGTATTTATTCTATTAGTTTCTGTAATAAGAAGTGTGTTTCCTTTGATTTCTTCATTTAAAGATGAAGTAGAGAGATATACGATTTTTTTCATGTCTCCAAGCAGTTCCTGTGTTGCCATTTGCACAAAAATGCTCTTGATATTACCCATATCTTCTTCGACCAGAAGTACAGTATTTACGGGTATATTACCCAATCCAAGATTTGCAAGCATCGGTAATCTACAGGAAAATAATGTTACTTAAAAATGTTATCTTTAGTTTATATAGCAATGTTTAGTCTATATCGCCTACTGACTCCTATATATGATATGCAGGGAAGGTATATATCTGCACGTTCCTTCTACATCAAAGATGGCTGGTATGATGAGGTTCCCTGGTATCAATGACGATAAAGCAGTTACAGTTGTATTTGGCACTCTAATGTTGATCTTGATAACCATTACTGTAGCCTCAGGTATAGCTGTAATGGTGTCTGCAATGCAAAAAGATGCCATGGAGCGGGAAGAATACCGTATTGCAGTTTCAAATGAGGACATAAAGATAGTGTCTATACAACCCACAATAAACAAAAATACTTCTCAGTGGGAGAGCGCTAAACTCACTTTGCTCAATCTCAATACCAAAGACTCATCGATCAAAGGCATTAGTTTTAACAACGTCTACGCAACTAATTTCATGGTATATAATAGCTCAAACTTCATCGAAAAAGAGGGTAGCTATCCTGTAGTATACAATTATAACAGGATGATTAAAATCCCTGCACAGAAAACAGTTAGCATCTGCCTCAATTTCTCCAATATCACAATTCTGTCAAGAGAAGAGATAAACACATCCGGATGGAATAATACAAGTCAGAACTATACTATACCGCTTAATAATAACATTCGCGAAATATATTCTCTTTCTGCTTTCCCGGAATCTATTGTTAAAACACAGTTATTCAATAATACAAGAAATGCGACACTAAGCGATTTTGATCTGGATCTAACGGAAGGAACCATCACTTTGTTCGGTTCTCTTGCAGGCGGAGCTCTGGTGAACAATACTAATTACGTTCTCAATTATAACTTATCAATGGAACCTTTCATGAAACCTGTGTCCGTAAAGGATAACCAGCCGGTACAGGTCAAGATTATGACATCATATATCAATACCTTCGAGAAGTTCTTTACTCCGCCAGTACCCATGACAAAGGTCAATTATTATACAGAATACAGGAATGGAACGCTTCAGCCATATTTGATTCTTGATGCATCTGGCTCCTTTGATACGGACGGATATATAGTTTCTTATAAATGGTCCGTAAACAGTACTAACGATTCCTCTGCTCTATCAGGTATTATCGTTAGGTCTAATCCCACTAACACATCAAATCTCACCGTAGATCTTGAACTGACTGATGATACTGGTATGGTTTCCAGACTAAGTGATGTTTCAGGAGCAATAGTCATAAAGTGAGTGTATGGTTTTTGGATGAGCCTATACTCTGCTATAAGTAGATAATTTCTTCAAATTTAGATAATTGAAGATTCTGCATACCATAAAAATATCCACTATACATGGAGTGTATTGACATAGACTACGAACAGAGGAAGATACAGCTAACAGGTGGCTCTACATATATTGTTTCTTTGCCTATTAAATGGATAAGAGAGTGTAATCTGGTTCACGGTGATTCTTTAACACTGATCCCACGTAATGCCCATACCCTTGTCCTGTCTGCAAATAAAAGTATGGAAAAAGAGAAACTGGAATCTACTATGGATATTTCACCAGAAGATCTTCCAGAAGACAATTTCAGGATACTTGTATCGCATTATCTGGCTGGTTATGACCTTATCAGGCTGGTCTCAAGTAAAGGCTTTCATGCTCAGGACCGCAAGTTCTTCAAGGATGTAATCCGCAAGCGTCTGATTGGTATTGAGGTCATTGAAGAATCAAGAAATGAAATATTATTGCAAAGCCTGATGAATTATCAGGAATTGCCGCTGAAAAAGGCTCTCCAGAACATGTCAAGATTAATTCATTCTATGCTTGAGGATGCTATGGTATCTCTTAAGACACATGATCTGGAACTTGCGGAGGATATTATCAACCGTGATAATGAAGTCGATAGATTTTATCTTCTTACTGTAAGGCAACTCAAAGTTGCAGTGGAAGATCCAATAGTTGCAGAAAAAATAGGTATAGAAAGACCTCGTCAATGCCTTAGGTACAGGCTTGTCACAAAGATCATAGAACGTATAGGAGACCATGTAGAGAGAATAGCACAACAGATCATTATTATGGATGCTATTGTTCCCGAAAAGGATGATATCTTCTTAATGGGTACTTTTGCACAGAAGGTTTTTTCAGATTCTCTCAGGGCACTTGAAGAAAATGATATTAATTACTCAAATAAAATAGTCAATAATGCAAGAAGGTTTGAGTACTCGATATTAGGTGCTGAACAGCAAGCTGCCCACAGTTCGTCTATGCAAATGGGCGCGATCAGAGAAAGCCTTAAAAGAATATCTGAATATAGTGCCGAGATAGCAGAAATGTCCATAAACATGATTTCAGAACTCAATAAGAAGAATTAAAACAATCGACATTGTTCTTTGTTATTAGGCTCTACATTAATTCCAGTTAAAAGTTCCTTCTTTGGAATGCTTTTTATCATTTCCTCAAACGATCTTAAAAATATGAACTTACTAGCAATATCTAAAAATAAGTGAGCGATTATTTTACGCTCACTGTCATAGTATCCAGGTCTTTCTGTCCTTTCTCATCAATGACGATCAGGGTTACTATATACGTGCCTGCTTTTGTATATTTCTTAGTAGCCTTCATACCAGTTGCTTCAGTGCTTACACCATTCGACGCATCAAAATCCCATCTGTATGAAACAATACCGATATCATCTGTAGACAAGCTACCAGAGAAGCTAACTGTGGAACCTACGGATACAGTCTTATCTGAGCCAGCATTTGCAACAGGTGGATTATCTCCGGAAGTTGCCAAATCGGTAATAGACACTTTTAATGTATCTGTGGACCTCTGTCCGCTGGTGTCTGTAACTATGAGAGTTACAGTGTAGTCACCGGTACTGGTATATTTTTTACTGGCTGTTTGCCCTGTTGCTTCAGATGTTATACCGTTTAACGCATCAAAATCCCATAAATAAGAAGATATGCCTTTATCATCAGTAGAAGCGCTGCCGTCAAAGCTGATCACAGAACCTATAGTTGCTGCCTTATCTGAGCCAGCGTTAGCCACCGGTGCATTATCTACTTGATTTGTAACCGCTGAAGTCGTGACAGTTAATTTTGGCTTCTGTGCATTGTTAGAGCATTCGTTACTATAGAATGCAATATAGTTACCGTTCTCTGTCTTTGCCTTGATGAAGAAACCAGTGTTAGTGCACTTACCACTGATATATTCCTGCACAAGCTGCGTGACATCAAAGTCATAGTATTTGTTACCCGGCACTGTGCTGGCAGGGAACGTTACTGAGGCATAAGGTGTACTACCCTGAGCAATACCGTTCTTATCATACCAGTTTCCTCCTGCTGTGCTCCAGGCAGTTCCAGTGGCACGATTATTCCAGCTGATATAATTTGGATCCCATGCAACTGGCCTGTAAACTTCAACTACAGTGTCCGAAGTCCGTGTCGTACTTGCAGGGTAATACCAATATAGTGAAAGAGTTGCCTTTGATATTGTATCACTTGTCTTGTAACTGCTCAGGTCGAACAAAATTAAACCTCTGCTGATACCTGTACTTTTTCCAATATCGATAAAATTCGAACCGGAAAGGACGGTAGTTGGAGATAGTTCACGCAACCGATTATCATATGTCGGTGTAAGAATAACAGAACCTGTTGAAGTTACGCTGGAGCTTACGATTACTTTTAAAGTGTCTACTGATCTCTGTCCACTCGTATCACTGACAGTAAGTGTTACAATATATGTTCCTTCTGTGGTATATTTTTTTGTGGCTGTCTTACCGGTTGCTTCAGCAGTTATACCGTTTGATGCATCAAAATCCCATGAGTAAAGGGCTATTCCTTTATCATCGGTAGAATAACTACCATCAAAGAGGACAGTTGAGCCAACAGTAATGGATTTATCAGAACCTGCATTTGCAACTGGTTCAGTATCGATCTCATTTGAAACAGCCGAGCCACTTCTGGAAGCCTGTGCAGTGTTTCCATACCTGCCGATATTGATCCTGCCACCATTGGGTGAAGGTTCACTGCTGTAGGATGAACCTGAATATCCTGCATCTATAAGCGTACTGGAGACTGAATCTGCAACCCACTTTCCACTTGAATAGTGACCTGCTTTGCTTTTTAGGTGATAGTCACGGGAACCAGCGTTTGAATTAGCTGAATCTACGCATAATGGATCAACATTCAGGTTGTTGCTCAGCGTAAAGCCACTGCCATATGTTTGACCATTCTTGTTGTTGTAGATATCGTTATTCTGGACTACAAACTTAGAGTAAGTCGGATTTGTATTCCATATTCCCACACCTGATCCTGCAACAGACGAAACACCATCACTGTTCATGATTATATTGTTTCTGACGTAAGTTGTGAATTGAGTCTGCTGCTGACGTCTTCCCTCGCGCAGGAAATACTTTACGGCAGCATGTCCACCGTCATCAAAGACATTGTTTTCGATAATGGTATTATCAAAATCGCCCAAAACAATAGCAGCATTACTAAAACCAGTATTAGTTGAATATTGACCAACTTTTGTAAAAGTATTGTGGTGGATGTATACGTCTTTAGCATGAATTACATTATCCTGATAGTTTGCAGACATCCAGATACCTGCACCTTTGATACTGTGGATGCGGTTGTTGTATATTTCAATATCATCAAACACACAACTGGAAGTGGAAGAAGTACCTATCTGAATTGCAGGGCCTGTTGAGCCATCAGAAAGAGAAGAATATATCAGATTGTCATGAATTGTAGAACCTGTACATCCATCTGAATACCTGCATGCACTATTAGTTCGTGTGAAAACAGTATTATAAGCAAATTCAACATTGCTGCATCCAAGAGCATAGAGTGCATCATGACCAACCTTATAAACGTCATTGTTAGTGAATTTAATGTTACTGGCTTTTCTGACCTGTAATCCATCCCCACATCCCCATTCAAGACGCATGTCAGACACTTCGATGTTGTCACCACCATCAAAAGCCATCATATTGTAATATCCAGCTCCTAAGGATGTAGCCTGATTAGCACTGTTTCCATCAATAGTAAAACCTGTGACTGTTATATCGCCATCTGTACCTATGTTTGCGATCATAGGCACTTCACTGGACCATCCTGCACTTGCAACTAGTTTAATTTCAGCAGTAGAGTCACCTGTAAGTATTGTATTAGCACCGATGTTAAGAGTGCTGTCTATCCAGTATGTATTAGGACCTCTCAAATATACAGTACCGCCATCCTGGCCGTCTATATATGCAAGAGCTTTGTTAATTTCAACATGGTCATTTGTTCCGTCACATTGGTAGTTTACAGTGCCGCTTGTGCTGCTTGTACCGACATATACGGTTGCTGCAGAAGTTACTCCACAACCGGTAATTGAAAAGCATACAGCAAAAACTGAAAGGATAATAACATAATAACTTATTTTATTTATGCATGTGTAATATTTATGTTCAACGATGAATTGAATGGAGTTTTTCAAAAAGATACTTATTGAAATAACAATTTTTTGGATAAAAAAGAATAACATATGTGTTAGCATGATGTGGCGGGATTTAGACCACTTATGCAAACCAAACCCTTTATTGAGTTTTTTATGAATATATCCAAACATATTTGCTTCCTCTATTTTTCATAAATCGAATATGGTATTAGAAGCAAACATATAGATATAAAAATTATCTATATATATCTGCTTTAAAAAATATAATTTCTCCTTTGGTGAGTTCATGTCAAATCTGAAGATCTGTACACTGCAGATGAAGTGAATGCTATGATCGACAAAGCAATGAACATAGAAGGTCAATGAATGTAGCTACATAGAATAAAAGCAATCATCTTATTACTGATTATATATAGACACATTAGATGTACCTAAAATAATGGTGAAAGATTTATGTTGTTTCATATTGTAGAATATAAATATGGCGTTGCGGCGGAGCGTCACTGTTGCAGTATTCTCCTTTCTATTATCCGCCGCCTTTCTCTTTTCTTTTTACAATTACTGTTAAATATTCAACTAATATTTTGAAAAAGTTGTTATTTATATCTCTAGCCTTGCCTTTTATGCTCATTGTGTTCATCGCTTGATTGGAGCAATTGAAAGTTTTTCAGAGAGCAATCGAGAGCTTCGATAAAAGGACCTATATTCATTGATTCCTATGAGGTGGGAGTATGGGATTTTTCGATTTTTTGAAAAAGAAAAAAGCTCCACAAGCTACTGAGGTAAAAACTTCATCGGTGAATACAATCGATACTATCAGCCAGTCGAAAAAGAAAGCCTCAATCGACAGTGAGATCAATCGTATTAAGAAAAAATATGCATTATTGGAATCTAAAATAGCTACTAAGTCTCCAATATGCCCAGAATGCAAAACAAAACTTGAGAGAATGCCTAGCAAAAAAAGAAGCTGTCCTCACTGTGGAAGTGTAATGATAGTGAGAACATCTCCAATTACCCAAAAAAAACTCCTTTTGACCGAGCAATCCTTTGAGCAGATAGAGAAATCGTGGAAAGAATACAAATATTCACTACGGTGGATGAGGTCGTTAAGCAAGAGTTATAACATAAGTTCTCCTGTTTTCAGTAAGAAGAGAACAGAGTTGTCTAAGAAATTTGGCGTGGAACCTAATCAGCATGATGTAATATTGGATATTTTTAATGACCTTGCTGTTAAAATGCTGAACATAATCCCTATAGACTATGGAAACCTCAGCAGTTTGTACTTCAGCCAAGCTATGTTTTTGTATGAGAATAACAAACCATTTTTTGAAACACTTCAGGAATCCAACAAAATGTGTTTGACGCGTTTCCAGCAACATGGAGTTCGCAAAGTACAGTTAATGAGTGGTAGTGAATCCTGCAAGGAATGTCTTAATAATGATGGCGAAACAATGACTATTAATCAGGCACTTAAAGAAATGCCCATACCTCGAAAAGACTGCACATACGAACTTGAAAAGGGCAAACCAGGGTGGTGTCGGTGCACTTACGTATATGTGGGGTAACAATCTGTTGCCACATTGCCGGAGTTGTAATAGATACCAGTGAGGAGTATAAATGATAGGAATTGAAGTAAAGAGAACCATAGGAAACGACGAAGTTGTTTTAAAAACAGAAGCTAAGAAAGACGATATCTACGAGAAAGTAGCAGAGCTGCGAGTAATCCTTAAAGATATAGATGAAGGCAGAACTAAAAAGAAAGCTGATAGTGCAAAAAAGTACAATCCTGTAGTCGTAAACGATGAAGTCGATTAATGCGAAAATACACATGTGATTATATGCAACTTGCTGTCAGTGAGCTGTATGTTTTGCAGCATTAATAAAGGAAGTTACATGCATTCCTGATGAGTAATAAATACAAAATTGTAGTAACGATTGGATCTTATCTATAAGAAAGGGTGGACAAACTGATAGATGAGGATGGCAGGTAGACCTGTACAAAACATGAAGCATACTAAGACATTGCTGAAACAATGTAGAACGATATTATCTGTTCTGAAAAGGAATATAGGGGAGAACGAAGGCAAAAAAGCATTGTGATCAAGCAAAGAAGTCAAATTGGGACTATAATCGTATTACTTTGAAAGAGATGTAAGGTTTCATCTATCGTCCAATTAAGCGTTTCTATAGAGCCGAAAAATCTAAACCTTTAAGTTTTTCAAACAAAATCTTTGATATAAGTGAACTAGCTAGCAATTTAAGAGTCTCTATTTGTAAGAGGTTTATTCAAGGGAATTGTAAATATAAACGTGGTACCTTTGCCAATTTCACTTTCTAACCATATCTGTCCTCCATGAAGATTAATGATTTCCTTAGCTAGTACGAGTCCAAGGCCTGTGCCTTCATATTTTCTGCTTATTGAGGAATCTATTTGACTGAAGGGCTTGAACAGTTTGTGTTGGTCTGCTTTGGAGATGCCGATACCTGTATCTTTTACAGATATTTCCACCATGTTTGCATCTATTTTTGCACATATAGTTACAAAACCACCACAGTCAGTGAACTTAATGGCATTTCCAATTAAATTATATAATACTTGCTTTATTTTCCCTCTATCTATATCCATCTCCATAAAATCATCATCTATATACATTCTTAAAACAATCTCCTTCTTAGCTGCGAGGGATTGCATACTGGCTAACATGTCTTCAATGAGTGCTTTGGCAGATGTATTTTGCTTATGTAGTTGCATCTTTCCAGATTCTACTTTTGAGATATCCAGAATGTCATTTATAATATTCAGTAGATGTTTCCCACTTTTGGATATATTCTTGATGTATCTCTTTTGTTTTTCATTTAAAAAGCCACAGTTTTCTTCAAGTAGCACGTCTGAAAAACCAATCACAGAATTGAGGGGTGTTCTAAGTTCATGACTCATATTAGCAAGAAACTCACTTTTTGTCCGATTGGCAGTTTCAGTAGCTATATTTGCCTCACGTAATGAATGCTCTATTTTTTTTATTTCAGATATATCATGTAAACAAAAGACTCTTCCACATATAATTCCATTTTTGACAAATGGACTTGAGTACCATTCATAGTAGTATGCATTTTTGAAGTGTAGTATATCTCTGTTTGAATCGGATGTATCTAATAGTGATTTTATTTTCAAACAAACTTCATCTGAGTTGGTAGTTTGGGAAAGGATATAAGATAATAATTTTTTACCATTCTTTTCGGATACTATATTAGATGGTAAGTCCAGCATTTCAATAAACTTTGAATTAATGACTAACACTTTTTTAGTGGTATCAATTACGATAATTCCTTCATCATTTGATTCTAATGTGGTTTCAAACAGATTTTCTTCATCTTCTAGAGATTTTAACATCTCATTAATCTTATTTCCAAGATTAGAAATCTCATCATTGCCATCTATTCTAACTCGAGAAGAAAGCCCTCCCTTTAACGCAATAGCATTAATGCTACTATTAAGTTTGGATAGACGTGATATTACTGATTTTTCAATAGCTATCAGTAGTACTATGCTATAAGTCAATGCAATAAGTAGTATGATGTTATATAGGTATTTAGCAGTGCTAATACCTTGGTGGTAGGTGTCTCTTGGAACTTTAACATCCAAATACAAAACTGGATTTCCATAAACATCATCCAATAATGTAGATGCTATTACAAAATCCTCGTCAAATCTATTTATTGAAATGGAATTTGTACTTGAAACTGTAGAGTTAATCTCATTTGAGAAAGTTGATTTATCTAAAGGGCTTATTTCGATGGACAAGTCTGATGTATCTTCTAATTGCTTAACGAATTCAGAATCTAAAAAACGTAAAATAATCAATGTTCCATTTTGAGAATTTTTTGTGGTTCGATGAGATGCAATAAGCAAAAGACCTTCAGGGGAGTTGATTATGCCAGATACTGTTTTGTTGGAATTTGAGTAGATATTAAGTTTGTTCTGTGAGGAAATGAAATCTACTAAATAAGAAGGCACTTTTACGGATCCACCTGAATCGAGATCAACTCCTTCTACATAAGATAGCTGATTTGAGGAATTGAAAAGCATAATCATATTTACATTTGCATTTGATAGTATTGCAGCATTAGGATTAACATCTGGATAATCTAGGTTATTTCCTTTGACCGAAAAATGAGTATCGTCCCATTCACTCCAATCTTTTGCGATCATACTCAAACGATCAACTTCTAAAAATAGTAACTTATCTACTCTTCCCAAGCTTTTAGTTGCTTCGGCTTTTTCCATATTAGCGAAACTATTCTGCACTGTCTGGACTACAAAAAGACTTGTAAAAGCAAATAGTAGAATAGATATAATACTAATAATTGCCAATGCTTTGTTTCTTATTTGCATGAACTATCAAATTCTATTACTTATACTCTTTTTATGAATTAAGAATTATACATATTCGCTTATTATTATATATACGCAATCTTACGAATTTTTGTGATACTGTTTGCGTTCATCTGCATTAGCAAATAAACATGATTCTCTTCAACATTGAGTAGGTAATTTCAACGACAATATCTAAGCAATCCCTATAAAAGAACAATTCACTTTATACTAGTTATTCTGCTGAAATTAGAAATCCGTATCAAGTGGGACATTATTCCATACATCCGGGACATGATCAGTAAGTCAGAAATTGTAAGCCTATACTAATTTACCCACATAATCCTGAGGAGATACATAAAATTCAGTATTGTTAACTAAAGATAGTTAACTCCTTATTTCTGTTCTTCTACTAATAAAATACAGAAATGAAGAATTTACTATGTTTAGTTAGTAATGCTTCTAATTTTAGTACATACAAGTTTACTACTCCTTTCACTGAAACCTATCTTCTCAAAAGCTCCTATCCCCACATCAAAAATCTCTCCGGATAAACTTATGGTTTGACAAGGTTTATCTATAGAGTTTATATACATCTAATTTATGTATAATATTTGCATACTATTTTATGGTAGAATATAATGAATACCTTCACAGTTCAAGAACAGAAACAAAATGTTCTCCATAGTCGTTTACTAAGTAATGATAAAACAACTGGTTCTGACTCTTTAGAAACGCCAAACTCAAATATTCAATCATTGCAAGATAATGATTATTCGGATAATGTCATAATTCTTGGAAATCCAATCGAATTGATAAAAAGAATTTCAGATGTTCCCTCCTCGAATTTTGCAACAAATGGCTATAAAGCAAACATGGAAAAGAAGGTTTCTGTATTTGCAAGGGTAAAGACATTTTTCAGAATTTAAGATTCCAGTTCTGCAGAATAAATTATTGAAATTAAGGTCTATGTAAATTATCTAATTTCAACGTAACTGTGCATACCTATTAAAGCCTTCAGGAACAGGACAAAGAAGCATAGATTTAAAGGAAACATGACGTTCAAAGTTTGTGAGTTGAAGGCAGAAACCTTCACCATGTACTTCCTATAAAGATCCCCTCAATTTTATTCATGCGAAAAGATTTATTTATTTGAAAGCAGAGAATTACTTATGGACAAAGAGGGGAAGAGCTTAAAATGGTTTTCGGCTTTTGAGATCATTTTCAGTTTGATCTGTGTAGCAGTTGCAATTATATATGCAATATTTGAAAACATCAACCGATTTTCTGAACCGAATCAAATCATCATATCCTTAGGATTTACGGGTATAGGAATCCTAGGTGCTCTGGCAGGCCTGAACATGCTGTTTTCCTTGGAACTGGAATCCAAATTTATTATGTTGCTTGGCTTCATACTATCTGCTTCAGGAATTCTTGGTTTTATTCTTTTTTATCCCGATACTTGGTTTTATCCGAAAGTAGCATATGTAATACTTGCTTATGCTGCAGGTATCTTTCTGCTAGCTTGCAATGTTTTGTTGCAGCAATTGAAGAGCATTTATGTTCCTATGAATTGTAAGGCACGGATAGAAAACAGTGCGAGTGATAACAATATCTTCTTTGGGGAAGGCCAATTAACTGCAGCTGTGGGTAGCATGATGTTTTCTCAGATATTATATCCTCCGAGCGAATTCCATATGTGGAACGCCTCTTTATCCAATCAAGACATCTCTCAAACTAATGCAGACCTTTTCTTGGACCAAACTGAAGAGATTAATGCTGATCTTGTTGGCTCGTTGGTAGAAATGAAGATAGAAGTACTGAACGAAACATACTCAGAATCAGATGATGTTGGCCCAACAACCAAAACTACTGCCAATGATAGAATTTCCGATGCTTTCACTATTAAAGATTCTGATTATGAGCATAACCCTGCAGCAGAAGAAACACAATCAATTCCACCGGTTATAGATACTGATATGGAAGTAAAAAGTAAAGAAATAGAAAGTGTTTCGGCAATGAAAAAAACTGATATAAGACAGGATGACTACATGCAGGAAGCTGCTCGCAAGATTCTTAGGTTCCATTTTGGACGGATGCTTAAACACGAAAGGGGTACAATGATAGGTAAGGATATAGAAGAATTGCATGATATGAGAGTAGCAGCCATGCGCATGCGTTCTGTATTCCAGGTATTCAATGGTCATTTAGATATGGAATTAATGAAACCACATCTAAGGAACTTAAAAACCACACGTAGATCCCTTGGCACAGTAAGAGACCTGGATGTATTCATGGAAAAGATACAGCATTATATTGGCTCTCTTCCAGAACAAAGAAAGTCAGAACTAGATGGACTTATTGAAACGCTTATGATAGAAAGAGATAAATCAAGGGGGATAATGCTTCTTCATCTTGATAGTGACAGATACAATAAGTTCAAGCTCAAGTTTACAAAAATTCTCGAAAAGAAGAAAGGATGGGAAGTTTTTCATGTGGGAAAAGATAGTAGGCCCATTCCTAACAAAGTAAGAGATATATTGCCTCTTTTGTTGTATAATCAACTTGCTACGGTGAGGACATATGATGATTTAATAGACTCAGATGAAATTTCTTCTGAAATGTTGCACTCTTTGCGCATAGATATAAAAATCCTAAGGTACACGCTGGAGTTCTTCGAGGAGGTTATGGGAGAAGATACCATTAGCCTAATCAAAGACCTTAAGGCATTGCAAGATAACCTTGGAGATATCCACGATGCAGTAGTAGCTACGGAATTACTAGAGAACTATCTCAAGTACGGAAAATGGGGCATTGTGGAAAATGAGAAGTCAGAAAAAGAGACTGCCATGGTGATAGATATAGGGATAGAGAATTACCTTGCTTATCGCAGAGATGAGATTGGCATGTTGCTTGAGACTTTTCCTATATTATGGTCTAAGATAATGGATGCAAATTTCGGAATTCGCTTGTCAGGTGCAGTTTCTTCAATATATCAGAATTGAGAACTACCCTTGGTTTGGCGAATATATATCCTATGTATGAGTAAATGTGACTATATATAATATTTCTAAAAAGCTATTATACGTTGGATCAATATTTGATACAGCATCTTTTCAAAATCACTATTAGAAGGTTGTAGCCTGGTTTTGGACAAAGTTGCAATTGAAAGGTTCAAACCAAACACAATTGGATATTGTGATCCGGATGAAAGAAAAAATAATAAAATTTATTAATCGTGAAATAAGCTGGCTTTCGTTTAATGAAAGAGTATTGCAGGAGGCGGCAGATCCTTCGTTGCCATTGTTGGAGCGTCTGAAGTTCTTGGGCATATTCTCATCTAACCAGGATGAATTCTTCAGTGTGAGAGTGGGTACTGTTCACAGAATGATAGATGCTGGTGTGAAATCGAGTGAAATAATTGGTGATTCACCCAAGAAAACAATGAAATTGATCCACAAAAAGGTCTTGCAGCTAAGAGACAGGTTTGATGAGATATTTGCAGGACTTGAAAAAGAGCTTGAAAAGGAAAATATCTTCATAATCAATGAGACAGAGCTTAATCCGGAACAACAGGACTTTGTTCGGGAATACTTTATTTCCAAGGTGCGTCCAAGGCTCGTGCCTATCATGTTCAGGGAACTGAGAAAATTCCCTTATCTGAAGAACCGGGTGATATATCTGGCAGTAGCAATGTACAAGTATCACGATCCTCAGGATTTCAACTATGCTCTGATAGAAGTACCTGCAGATTTACTACCGCGTTACCTTCCTTTGCCATCAAAAGCAGGCACCCAATACATAATTATGCTGGATGATGTTATACGCTTTGGGCTAACAAACATTTTTTCTATATTTGATTATGACTCCATAAATGCATACACTATTAAGCTTACCAGGGATGCCGAACTTGACATCGATGATGACGTGATGAAAAGCTTCTCCACGAAGATTTCGGAGGGTCTAAAACAAAGAGAAAAGGGAGATCCAGTCAGATTTGTATATGATAGAGAAATGCCGGAAGACCTACTGCACGTTATCATCGATGGTCTGAAGTTAAAGAACTTTGAAAACATAGTTCCTGGCGGAAGATACCACAATGCACGTGATTTCATGAACTTTCCTGATATAGGCAACAGTTCCCTGTTATATGTAAAAAATAATCCTCTAAGGCATCCAGATCTGCCAGTGAACCGCAGCATCTTGGATGTAATACGTAAAAAGGATGTTATGCTCTGTTACCCATACCATTCATTCGACCATATGATAGACTTGTTAAGAGAAGCGGCCATTGACCCTAACGTAACAGACATCAAGATGACATTTTACCGGGTAGCTAAGAATTCCAATGTGGCAAATGCCCTTATTAATGCTGTCAAGAATGGCAAATCTGTGACCGTGGTGATCGAACTTCAGGCCCGTTTCGATGAAATGGCCAACATCTACTGGACACAGAAACTGGAAGAGGCCGGGGCTACAATTATAGATGGTGTTCCTGGGCTTAAAGTGCATGCAAAGCTTTGTGAGATAACGAGAATGGAGAATGATGTACCAGTTACTTATGCATGTATAGGTACTGGAAATTTCAATGAATCTACTGCACATATCTATAGTGATCATTCATTGCTAACGTCCAATCCTACCATCGCTAAGGAAGTTAAACATCTTTTCGATTTCTTCGAACATGCTTACAAGCATATCAGCTATGACCACCTTATAGTCGCTCCTCATTACATGCGCAACAACATATATCGACTGATCAATACGGAGATCCGTAATGCCAGGACCGGAAAACAGGCGTATATGCATCTTAAGATGAACAACCTTGTTGACCGCAAAATGATAGAAAAACTCTATCATGCCAGCCAGGCAGGTGTAAAGATCAGAATGGTAATCAGGGGTATATGTTCTCTAGTTCCCGGAGTGAAGGGGCTTAGCGAGAACATAGAAGTCACGAGTATAGTGGACAAGTATCTTGAACACTCAAGGGTATTCATTTTCTATAACGGTGGAGATGAGAAATATTTCATTTCTTCTGCAGACTGGATGGTACGTAACCTTGACAGGCGAGTAGAAGTGGCAGTTCCTATTTATGATAGATCAATACAAGAAGAACTTAAGCAGTTCATGGAAATCCAATTTGCTGATAATTCCAAAGCGCGCATTATTAATAAGGAGCTGGACAACAAATATGTAAAGAGCAGCCGTTCAAGCAAAATAAGGCGTGCTCAGGATGATTTGTACAGGTTTTTTTCCAATAAAGCATCTGTAAAGGATGAAAGTAACAAATGAAAATGTAGAACTATTAAGTAGTTTTATGTCTTCGACAGGAGATAAAATCCTTGATAGCACTTCGATTTTACAGGATATATGATATTGGATGGGAAATCGATCTTGATCAGCTGCAAAGGGAACTTGCCTCTAATTTTCTTACTGCCAGAACAAATTTTGTGCGCGTAAAGCCAAGGTCAATCATCATGGATGTGCAGCCCCTCTTGATCAGAATGGGCCAGTGCAAAGTGGAAAACGAGGACAGGGAATTTGAGTTCAAAATATTTGCCCGTATATTTGACGTAGGTGTTATCAGTCTGTGTTTTGTATATGAGGATAGGGAAGGAGATTATTGTACCCTTGAGGAGATTGCTTTCCTTTTTACCGAACAAAAAGGATTGGAAAATCATTTCCTAGAATATTTGGACAAATTGACCTCTATGCTCAAACCGCATGTGAGGAATTTTTCATTTGATCCCGATTTTTTCGAAGACTACACCATATACATAATGGACTATCTGGATAGTTCCATTGATCCTGTTCCACTTTTGGCTGGTGAAAAAAAAGATTTCTCTCTCCAGATACGAGAAGAGATAATGAAAAGCACTCAAAGTTACACTAAAAACGATATGGCCATTCTTTCATGGGACTCAGCTTTTCTGTGTGATCCAGAAACTCCAACTGACCTTTACGACCTCATAGAATTTGCAAACGTACAGGTACTGGAACTGCGGCACTATGATCAAGAACTCAGCCATCAGATGACAAAGATGTACGAAGATATTATATTCGCTGATAAACTCCCTCCATTTCACAGAAGGAAGCAGTATCGTATGATCATGTCGAATCTCATGGAAACAAATGCAGATATCTGTGATGTAATCGAAAAGATCAATAATCTCATTAAAGTTACAGAGGATGTCTACTATGCCCGGGTCTATGCAATGATGCTTAAAGTACTGCGTAGCGGTCAGTGGAGCGAAAGTGTCAGCCACAAGATAGGTCTCATGCAGGATAACTATTCAATGTTATCAGATGAGGTGCGTACGCAGCACTCCAATTTCCTTGAGTGGATCATTATAGTTCTCATTGCCATTGAAATTATCATGACGATTGTGGAAAACATATTATGAAGTTTAATCCATGCTTGTGTGAGGAACTGTTCTTTTGATGTTGCTTGTGCAGTAATCTCAATTTTATAGGATCATCAGTACAAAGCTTCAACCCATAAACCTGTCAACTTCATGGTTCCTCGTCTCTATGCTTCTCTGTCGTGTCCCATATGACCTTAAAAGGTGGGTGCACAGCCAATGTTACATGTCCATTTTTAAATCTTGCTCTTTCAGGTCCTTGGCCAAGTCTCTTATGTATTTTATCAACAAAGTTGATTTGGTTTTCATAGTGAACAATTACTTATGATCTGTTTCTATAAACAAAATTCATTGCATTTATCTGATGTCTTGTCTCTGTCCGAGAATAGTGGATCATAGAATATAGTTAGATGATATCCATTTTGGAATAAGTTTGGATCATCTTCTATTTTGAAGAACAAAGACTAATTAGGTCTATGGTTTCTGTGCACTTGATGCAGTTTTTAACACATTTGTTATTACTCTTGATTTCCAAAATCTGATCACTTCGATGTAATATCCCTAAAGTTTTAACAACCAACTCTCACTTTAGAATTACAGATTAATTTTAGTGCTAAAGCATGTAGACCTTTTACTTACCCCACAAAGAAATAACATGGGAAGGGGTTTTTCTGATGCTCTGTGACCTATGCAAAGGCTTGCCTCTGGCAAGCCGACCTGGCAAGGGATGCTATAGGTGTGTGAGTGGATGAGGGAACAGTGTGATGTGATAAAATTACTAAAACTCAGATGGAGAAACCCAAATAAGCCCTTGATTTCTGTAGTTTTAGTATTTGTTATACCTTTAATTAACGTTGATGATTGTCTATTGTTCCTGGATAGCCCACTATCAACATACCTCTCTGTCGGTAAACTCATTTATAGTGGCTAAACATGTCCCCAATATTTAATGAACTGTAATGAATCAAGTACTGTGAACAGTTAAGCTTCTTATCTGAAATCTTGATGTTTTCAGTTCATACTCTAATTTTACGATACTCTGGTCCATTGAGGCTCCTGGTATTTTTTGGAATGCTTAGTGTCCTATGCAAGGACTTGCCTACAGGCAAGGACGACCCGACAAGGGATGTATAGGAGGTTGAGTGGATGATGGGGCAGTGTTATGAGTTTCAATTATTAAAACCAAGAAGGAAAAGGTTCAAAAAATCCAAAAATTGATGTATTTATAGTATTTTATAGGCAGCGTATCTAAAATGCTGTAGAGTATGAGAGAACTATTACGATTATAAAAAGGTACGGAATTACAGCAAAATTGGATACTACCTATCTTTCAGAAGTCCAGATTATTTCTCGAGGATGCAAGTATTAGCAAGACCATAAGAACTCATATTTACGTAATAGTTATAACATTGGGCAGTAAAATGTCGTACCTTAATAACCTCACAACTACAATCATATACTTGGGAATTTCAGGGACTTACATCAAAATTAAATGAGCACAATTGGTAAATTTGTCCATCTTAGGTCTCATGTAATATTCAAAGTAAAGCTGTAAAGTTAGAAAAGGTTATTACAATCTACATATAAACCTCTTGAAACATATGGTGGTAAAGTATGCTAAATACTGAATTGGAACGTTTTATCCAGGAAGATCTTGGTCCATATGACCTTTCATGCGCTCTTGTTCCAGATAAAGAAGTGGAAGCTGTAATCTTCCCTAAGGAAGAATGTACCCTGGCAGGTATTGATGTTGCAATGTCTATTTTCAAATATTTTGGTCTGCAAGCAGCAACATCGCACCACGATGGTGATCATATCCCGGCAGGAGAGATTATCTTTTCTATCAGGGGCAGTTCTGTCTCTATGCTAAGAGCAGAGCGTCTGTCTCTTAATTTTCTAGGTCATCTTAGTGGTATTGCCACTATGACCAGTAAATGTGTACAAATCGTACGGGCCTTCTCAGATGCAAGAGTAGCCTGCACTCGTAAGACAATACCTGGTATGCGCAGTCTTGAAAAAATGGCTGTAGTGGCAGGTGGCGGTGATACTCACAGGTTCAGCCTGTCAGACTGCATCATGCTTAAAGACAACCACATCAAGCTAATGGGCTTTGAAGCAGCCATAAAGGAGGCCAAAAAAAGAGCAAGTTTTACTCAGAAGATAGAGGTAGAAGTTGAAACCTTGGAAGAAGCTCTGTTAGTGGCTGGTTTGGAAGTGGATATTATCATGCTCGACAACATGAGTCCGGGCGAAGTCTTGAGAACAGTGCAAGCACTTAAAAAATCAGGTTTGAAAGAACATGTGGTCATAGAAGTATCAGGCAATATTAACCTCGGAAATCTCGAAGAATATGCTAAGACAGGTGTTGACGTTATTTCCATGGGTTCACTTATCCATGCTGCAAGATGGATCGATGTTAGTATGGAGTTCTTAGTATAGTGGCATTTCTATTTGTGATGGCAGATTATTTGAGTATGAAAAAGGTTGATGTCTGACATGGAATATACATCGGGTAATATTGGTAGAGTCTTCTTTCTACGAGTTGATCATGGTGAAGACTTGATAGAGGCTTTACAAACCATTTCGAGGAAAGAGAACATCAAGTCTGCTTTTTTCTTCCTGCTCGGTGCGATTGAGCAGGCAGAGATTGTGGCAGGTCCCAGAGAAGCTTGTGTACCTCCTGTTCCCATGTGGGCTAAAATTGACACTCCTCATGAAATAATAGGTATTGGTAATATTTTCTATGAAAACAATAGTCCAAAAATACATCTTCACTGTAGTATAGGCAGGGATGAAATTGCCAAAACAGGTTGCTTGAGAAATCAGAGTAAAGTATTCATGGTTAATGAAGTGTGCATTCTGGAAATCTCTGGAATGAATGCAGAAAGAATAAATGACAGTGAGAAGGGATATTCACCGGTCATTTTTGGATGATAAAGCAGTTGGCAAAGTGAGTGATTTAATGCCTTGCTCTCAGAGCTTTTTCAGATCCTTTAAATGCCTGAGGGTTTCTTCCATTTCTTTGTTTCTCTGTCGGATCTCTTCTTCAAAAGTCTCTATTATATCTCTGAGCGGGACGATCAGTTTGTAGTACTTGACAGGTCTGCCTTTATCTGAGTTCTTTTTCTCATTGCGTTCTTCTATCCAGCCTCTTTCCCGTAAGGGCCTCATAGCAATGCTTACTTCAGGTTGGCGCATTCCAGATGCTTGTTCAATATCATGGGATGTGATCTCTTTCCCGCAGGAAAGGCATGCGATAGAAATAGCTTCTGTTCTGCTGACTCCAAGATTCTGTAATAATTCGATAATCTGTTTGCTTTGCTCGTCCAGGATCTCAGCATTTTCTTTTTGCATGAAGTATAATATACTCTTTATATTTATATAATTTATCCTGATTCTCTTTTTTGTTTTTTCGATCAAAAAGAAACGCTAACAATATATAGACTAATCGCCTTTTAAGGGGTAGAACATGGAGGTGGAACTGGATGGTTTACATTGCTGATGAACGTAAATTTAAGATAGAAAAAGTGCATGCTAGAGAGATCCTTGATTCAAGGGGAAATCCGACAGTTGAAGTGGATGTTTATACTGGTTGCGGCTTTGGGCGTGCCAGTGTTCCCTCGGGTGCTTCCACCGGTACCCACGAGGCTATTGAGCTTAGGGACAAAGAGGCAGACCGTTACAGAGGAAAAGGTGTTCTTGATGCAGTGGACAACGTGAATACCACTCTTGAAGGCGACCTTGTAGGAATGGATGTCCGACACCAGCGCGGAATAGATGCTCTTATGATCGCCATGGACGGCACTGACAACAAGATGACATTGGGTGCCAATGCTATTCTGGGTGTTTCCATGGCAGTTGCAAAAGCAGCTGCAGATTCTCTTAATATACCGTTATACAGATACCTTGGAGGTACGAATGCACATACCCTTCCCGTCCCCACGATGAACGTCATCAACGGTGGTAAACATGCGGGTAACGATCTTGCTATTCAGGAATTCATGATCCAGCCCAAGGGTTCTGATACTTATGCTGAAGCTCTTCGGATGGGAGCTGAGACTTATCATGCGCTAGGTAAGATACTTGAAGACAAATATGGCGCTTCAGCAACTAATGTTGGTTTTGAAGGCGGATATGCTCCACCATTGGCTATGACAACAGATGCCCTCGATGCCTTGATGAGTGCAATAGAAGAGGCAGGTTATACGGAATCAGATATTACAATAGGTCTTGATGCTGCAGCATCTGAGTTCTTTGATGGCGAAGCATATTCTATTGATGGCAAGTTATTGGATGCAGGGGAACTCACTGATTTCTATCTCGAGTTAATTGATAGTTATCCGATAATGTCCATCGAAGATCCATTCCATGAGGAAGCATTCGAAGACTTTGCGAATTTCACTGCCGAGGCTTGGGATACAATTATAGTTGGTGATGATCTGTTTGTAACTAACACCAACCGCCTTGCAAGAGGTATTGAGATGGGTGCTGCTAATGCCCTGCTTTTAAAAGTGAATCAGATAGGTACGATCTCTGAAGCGTTTGACGCTGCAGCTCTTGCAAATCGTAATGGATATGCTGTAATTGTCAGTCATCGCTCTGCTGAGACTGAAGATACTACTATATCTGATATTTCTGTGGCAATAGGTGCCGATCTGATAAAGACAGGTGCTCCGGCACGCAGTGAGCGTACTGCAAAATACAATCAGTTGCTTAGGATCGAAGAAGACCTTGGAGACATTGCAAGATACTTGCAACTCTAATCTCTTTTTCTAATTTCTTTTGAACTTGCTTTTCTACTTTCTTTGAGGGATGGAGTATTGATCGAACCAACACAACTTCTATATTTCATTGCCGCTTCTGTTGCTCTAACTTTGCTCCCCGGTCCTGATATTCTTTTTGTCCTGTCCATTAGTGTATCTCAGGGAAAAAAGGCTGGAATAGCTACTGCTTCTGGCCTGTGTACGGGATTGCTGTTCCACACAACTGCTGCAGCATTGGGTATATCTGCTATTGTTTATAAATCAGCCCTTGCATTTACAATAGTAAAATATGCAGGTGCCATTTATCTGATCTATCTGGCTTTCAAGGCACTAAAGGAAAGCGGAACTCTCTTTTCATCTGTCGAAGTTAAAGAAACAGATGTGTATCTCCTTTACAAAAGAGGTATTGTAATGAACATCCTGAACCCCAAAGTTTCTCTATTTTTCCTTGCATTCCTGCCCCAGTTTGTAAGCACAGGTGCAGGCAATGTTCCGTTGCAAATGGTAATTTTGGGGGTTATATTCCTTATCCAGGCATTGGTAGTCTTTTTCCAGGTGTCCATATCTGCAGGGTTTATTGGTTCCAGGATCATGCAAATGCCAAATGCAGGGAAATATGTGAACTGGGCAAAGGCTGGTATCTTTTCAATAATCGGGCTAGAGCTTGCTTTTTCTAATCGTTAGTCCTTGTTTTTGCTAGAAGACAACAAACATTTTCAAATATCAGGGGAAATACATCTCATGAAAGTTATCATCGAGACTCCAAAGTATAGTTTCTTTAAATACAATAAGTCCGGTGATCACTATAAAAAGGTATTCTTTTCTCCGTTACCTACAATATTTAATTATGGATATATAGAGGGTGCAAAAGGTGATGATGGGATGGAACTTGATGCAGTTGTTCTGGGACCCAGGATGGCCCAGGGCACGGTAATTGAGTTTCCTCGCTGTAATGGAGTAGTAAGGTTTGTGGACGACTCTACGAAAGATGACAAATATTTGTTCTATATCAGTGGTTATCGTTCTCCTCAGTTATTGTCATGCTATTTCAGGATATACGCTGTTTTCAAGACATTAATATATCTTTTATCAGAAAGACGCATTTCTGAATGTAAGTTTCTTGGCCTAGAAGAAAGAAACATAGATTTTGTTTAATACCTTTATTATATCTTCAACTATAATTACTATAATTATATTCGGTTGCAAACTCATTTATGGGCATTACTCTACTCTTATATAGTAGTTGTTAGGTTATTTATTATGTGTGCAATTGCAGAACTTTAAACACATATTTGCATAATTTGCACATCTTTCATAATCACGATTATTCTGCAGAAAATATGTTAGGGGGAGTGCATTGAAATCTGGTCAAGTACATGGCACATCTGGACAAAATCCGGGCATGAATAATTCTTTAAAGAGAAGCCCCGATGGCAGAGTGGGGATTCTGGATATCACTGATAAAATAGACCTTAGTGATGAATTAAAAGCCTATCATAATCATCTTGAAAATTTGATCCTTGAACGCACGGAAGAACTTCGATATATAAACGAGCAATTACAGAAAGAGATCTCAAAAAGGGAACGCGTGGAAGAACTTTTGAGGCGTGAAAAAGAACGATTCCACAACTACATTGATGTAGTAGGGATCGTGATTCTTGTACTTGATATCGATGGATGCGTCTCTCTCATTAACCAAAAAGGTGCTGAACTTCTTGGTTATGATAAAGGTGCGATAATAGGTAAAGATTGGTTTTCAAATTTCATTCCTGAAGATGAACAAAATAATATAATGGATGCATTTTCAAATATCCTTAAAGGCCATTTTGTACCGAATCTTGAAAATTCCATACTCACACGGTTTGGTAAGAAAAAGCTGATCTCATGGACTAACGTGCCTCTTCTTGACGAACAAGGTTGTGTAATAGGATGCATAAGTGCCGGAGAGGATATTACAGATATCAGGTCATCTCAGGAAAAACTTCAAAAGCATGCTGATGATCTCAAACGCAGTGATGAGCTAAAGTTACTTTTCATAGATATCCTGCGCCATGACCTGCTGAACCCTGCTAACATTATAAAAGGCTACTCTGAATACCTCCTTGAAACAATGGGTAATGAGGAAGAGAAAGATATTGTTCAGAAGATTCATCAGCAAAACGAGAAACTAATCAAAATAATTAATTCTGCGTCAATGTTTGGAAAGCTTGAAAGCACTGAAATGATATGTTTTGAAGAACTTGATCTATTGGAGTTACTTGAAAAAGTTTCCAGAGAGTTCTTACCTCTGCTTGAAAGAAGAAATATTACTCTGGAATGCTACGCAAGTGGTAGTTACCCAGCTTATGCTAATCCTGTGATCGAGGAGGCTTTCTACAATTTGATTTCTAATGCTATCAAGTTCAGTCCCCAAGGAGGCCGGATTGTTTTAGACATAATGGATGGTGGTCAATCATGGAAAGTGACATTCACTGATTTTGGTATTGGCATACGCGATGAGCATAAGAATTTCATTTTCAAAAGATTCAAACGTTTTTCAGGAGAAGGAGTTAAAGGAAGTGGACTAGGTCTTGCCATAGTAAAGAAAATAGTAGAACTCCATGACGGCGAAGTAGGAGTTTATGACAATCCATCAGGGTCTGGTTCTGTTTTCTGGATAAGGTTGAATAAAATACAGCCATCTTAGCATTAAATGATGTTTTCTAGTGGATCAAAGCCAACGCTGCCATATGCAGGGTGAATGTATTCATTAATTGATTCGTTTTCTCTTTTTTTGAAAGTACTGTTTTGAGCTTAATAACGTACAAAAGTATATATATCAATAGTTGAGTAACCTTTTTCCTGTAGGAGAAAGGGTTGACTACTCAATAAATCCCAGTATGATGGGATAATAAGATTCTATAATAAAACAAGAAAGCGAATTCTATCGAATGCAGAATTGCATTGGTGATATCTATGTTTTCAAGTTGCAATCTTTTTGCTCTTGAATCGGTTATTCCGATTTGGTCTGTCACAGTTGTCAATCAACTGGTTTTCTAAGGTGATATAATGATACAAATAGACGCCTTTATGTTTATTTTCCTATTGCTTTTACTTACCACTATATTGTCAATTCTAATAGGAAAGTACATGTGTAATGTCTTTGAGGGTCAAAAAACTTTCATGACTCCATTGCTAAGCCCAATCGAACGGTTCATTTATCGATTGATGCAAGTTGATGAGAAAGAGGAAATGAACTGGAAAAAATATGCTTATTCTCTGATTGTGTTCAATATCATTTCCATAGCGTTCCTTTTTCTGCTTCAGTTATTGCAAGGTGTCCTGCCACTTAATCCTCAAGGTCTTTCTGGTGTAAGGTGGGATACTGCTCTTAATACTGCAATATCTTTTGTCACTAACACTAACTGGCAATCATATGCCGGTGAAACTACCATGAGTTATCTTACCCAGATGATCGGTCTGGCAGTACAGAACTTTGTTTCTGCAGCTGTTGGTATTGCTACTATATTGGTCTTCATAAGAGGTTTTACCCAGAAAAATACAGAGAATCTAGGCAATTTCTGGGTAGATATGACCCGTTCTGTTCTTTACATCCTCTTGCCATTGTCTGTGATACTTTCGATCATATTGGTTTCACAGGGTGTTGTACAGACATTTGATCCTTATGCAACCATCCAAACTCTGGAGGGTTCTGCACAAACCATACCCCTTGGTCCGGCTGCATCACAGGTGGCTATAAAAATGCTGGGCTCAAACGGAGGTGGATTTTTCAATGCAAACTCGGCACATCCATTTGAGAATCCAAACAGTGTCACAAACTTCTTCGAAACGCTCACCATATTATTGTTACCTATGTCCCTTGTTTTTGCTTTCGGGTACATGGTACGGAATTTCAAGCAGGGTGTAGCAATATTTTCTGTGATGATGATTTTGCTACTAATGGGATTAGGGGTGGCATTATGGTCAGAGAGCCAACCAAATCCTTTGATTGAAAAACTGGGTATTTCCGGTGGTAATCTGGAAGGTAAAGAAATAAGGTTTGGAGTGGCTGAATCTGTTCTGTGGGGTGTAGCGACAACAGCAGTTTCGAATGGTGGTGTCAATTCCATGCATGACAGCACAACGCCTCTTACAGGATTAGTATACCTGTTTAACATGGGTACAGGTGAAGTGATATTCGGAGGGCTGGGTGTTGGGTTAGCCGGAATGCTGTTCTATGTTATTTTGACCATGTTCATAGCTGGTCTTATGATAGGCAGAACTCCTGAATTCCTTGGTAAAAAATTAGGTCCTGAAGAGATGAAACTGGCCCTTATACCACTCATATTGCCTCCGGCAGTGATTCTGATATTTTCAGCTATTGCTATATCAATACCTGAAGGTTTAGCAGGTATTAGTAATACAGGTTCTCACGGCTTATCTGAAATATTGTATGCCTACTTCTCTGCACTTGCTAACAATGGTTCAGCGTTCGCGGGACTGAGTGCCAATACAGTCTTCTACAACCTTACAATAGGACTGGGAATATTAATAGGCCGTTTTGCTACTATTATCCCAGCAATTGCTATTGCCAGTTCCTTATCCAGGAAAGGAAAAGTGCCTGTAAACTCCGCAAGTTTTCCAACAACTGGTCCTCTGTTTGTAATAATGGTGGTTGCTGTTATCGTTATAATCGGAGCTCTAACCTATTTCCCTATATTCGCACTCGGTCCCGGGCTGGAGCATTTACTGATGTTTGGGAGATGAATAATTCTTAAAGAGGTGAATACATGAAAGAAGGAACATCAGGCATATTCCAGAAAAAGATTCTATTAGAAGCCTTTAAAGGTTCATTTTCAAGGTTAAATCCTATCAAGCTTCTCAATAATCCCGTAATGCTAATTGTGGAAGTAGGCGCCCTCATTGCGACTTTGCTAACCATTAAGGACATACTTGAAGGCAAAAGCGTATCCTTTGACCTTCAGATCACAATATGGCTATGGTTTACGGTGCTGTTTGCAAACTTTGCAGAAGCTATAGCTGAAAGTCAGGGAAAGGCCCGTGCAGAATCGCTCAAACAAACCAGGAGTGAGGCAAAGGCTAAGCAAATCCTGGATAATGGAAACATAACAGAGGTTTCAGCACTATCCCTGAAAAAGAACGACATTGTCCTGATAGCTGAAGGGGAAGTCATACCCAGCGATGGTGATATCATTGAAGGTACAGCTCTTGTGGATGAATCTGCCATCACTGGAGAATCAGCTCCAGTAGTAAGAGAATCTGGTGGCGACAAGTGTGGAGTTACCGGAGGTACTAAGCTACTATCAGGGACTATCAAAGTTAGAATTACAGTTGATCCTGGTCATACTTTCCTTGATAACATGATCAGCATGGTTGAAAGCGCAAAACGGCAGAAAACACCAAACGAACAGGCACTGGAACTTTTGCTTATCGGTTTGACAGCATTGTTTTTAGCTGTGGTGATAACCTTAAGGGCGTTTTCCGGTTATATGGGCATATCGATATCGGTACCAATTTTGATAGCTTTACTTGTCTGCCTCATGCCTACTACCATCGGAGCACTTTTGCCTGCTATTGGTATTGCAGGTATGGACAGGTTACTTCAGCACAACGTGGTTGCTTTGAGCGGCAGGGCAGTAGAAGCAGCAGGAGATGTAAGTGTGGTGCTGCTGGATAAGACCGGAACTATAACATTGGGAAACAGGATGGCCACTGAGTTCATTCCAGCAGCAGGCATTGGACTAAAAGACCTAACTGAGGCTTCTCTAATGTCTTCACTTGCTGATGAAACCCCTGAGGGTAGGAGTATAGTAAAACTGGCAAAAAAGGAATTGGACATACGTGGCAGAGATATTCATGCTCCGGAAAACTCCCACTTTGTCCCCTTCACTCCAGAAACACGTATGAGTGGAGTAGATATTGGTTCAAGAAGAATTCGGAAAGGTTCTGCATCTGCCATAGAGGATTTTGTGCGGTCCAACGGTGGGAATGTATCTGCTGAAATGCAAAATTCTGTCAGAGACATATCAACGAAAGGTGATACTCCTCTTGTAGTAGCTGATGATACCGGAATCTTAGGAGTCATAAGATTAAAGGATATAGTGAAAAAAGGTATCAATGAAAGATTATTGCAGCTTAGGAATATGGGTATTAAATCCATTATGATTACAGGCGATAACCAGCTTACTGCTGCATCCATTGCTGCAGAAGCGGGTGTTGACGACTTTGCAGCAGAGGCAAAACCTGAAACAAAACTGGCAATGATCCGCAAGTATCAGTCTGGAGATAACCAATATCTTGTAGCTATGATTGGCGATGGTACCAATGATGCTCCGGCTCTTGCCCAAGCAGATGTTGCAGTCGCCATGAGCGCTGGTACTTCTGCAGCAAGAGAGGCTGCTAACATGGTGGACCTTGATTCCTCTCCTTCGAAATTACTGGATATAGTTGAAATAGGAAAAGAGATTCTCATAACTAGGGGTGCCCTGACCACTTTCAGCATAGCAAATGACGTAGCAAAGTATTTTGCTATAATCCCTGCAATTTTTTCAGTTGCTTATCCACAACTTGGCATTCTGAATATAATGGGTCTTTCAACCCCTTCAAGTGCAGTATTATCTGCAGTTATTTTCAATGCCATTGTGATACCACTGCTCATACCCTTGGCACTTAAAGGTGTAAAATATCGCTCGACTTCTTCAGTGTCACAGTTGTTGGCCATGAACATTTTAATATATGGTCTAGGTGGCTTGATTGTTCCATTTGCCGGAATCAAGTTGATAGATATAATTCTAACTTTATCAGGTGCTGCAGGAGGGTGAGAAAATGAAGGAAATCAAAAATGCTTTACTGATGTTCGCAGTATTTACTGTTATATTGGGAATAATCTATCCAGTTGTTATTACTGGTATATCCCAGGTAGTATTTCCTTATCAGGCAAATGGAGATCTGATTACTGAGAATGAAAAAGTGATAGGTTCCGAGCTTATAGGACAGAACTTTACAAGTCCTATTTATTTCCACGGGAGGCCTTCTGCCATTGGATATGATTCAGGTATTTCCGGTGGTTCTAATCTGGGGCCCACAAACCAGAAACTGGTGGATCAAATTGAAGAGAGAGTTCAGCTGATCAGAATTCAGGAATCGTTATCTGAAAACTCTACAGTTCCGGCTGATCTGGTGCTATCTTCTGGGAGTGGTCTGGAAGCCTATATTTTTGTGGATTCTGCCAGATTACAGGTTCCGAGGATTGCTAAATCCAGAGGAGTTACTGAAACAGAAATTGAAACTATCATTGAAAACAACATAGAAGATTCTTGTCTTGGAACAGGTACCCCTATGGTTAATGTATTGAAACTCAATATAGCTTTAGGTAATGTCAGGAGGTGAAAATGAAAGAAGATTATAAAAGACCAGACCCCGATGGACTCCTAAATTTACTAAAAGAAGAGGACGAAAAAAGAGATTCAAAAAGGGGCTACCTTAAAATTTTTTTGGGATATGTAGCAGGTGTCGGTAAAACATACAGGATGCTTAGCGAAGCTCATGTTCTTCAAGAAAAGAGCAAAGACGTTGTTGTAGGGATCGTGGAAACACATGGCAGGATAGAAACCGAGCAACTTCTTGAGAACCTGGAAGTAATTCCACGAGTAAAGATTGACTACAAGGGGATTGTACTCGAAGAGTTCGATATAGACGCTGTTCTAGAACGGAAACCTGCTTATGTACTGGTGGATGAGCTTGCCCATACAAATGTTCCCGGCTCACGCCATACAAAGCGTTACCAAGATGTCGAAGAGTTGCTTAATGCCGGCATAAATGTTTATTCTACATTGAATGTGCAGCACATTGAAAGTCTCAATGACATTGTGCAGCAGATCACCGGAGTTGAAGTCAAAGAAACTGTCCCTGACAGCATCATTGAGATGGCAGATAAAATCGAAGTAGTTGATTTGCCCTTTGATGAATTGATAGAGCGTCTAAAAGAAGGTAAAGTCTACGTTCCCGAAAAGGCCATAAAAGCAATGAGCAATTTTTTTAGCGAGAAGAATCTAATCGCACTTAGGGAAACAGCTCTTAGATATGCTACATTGCATGTGGATTCTGAAATGGGTAGTTATCTAAGGAAAGAAAAAGTAATGGGCCCGTGGGATACCAGCAATCGGATAATGGCATGTGTAAGCTCCAGTCCTTCTTCAAGAAAGCTAATTCGCATAGCATATCGTTTCTCTCACTTGTATAATGTGGAGTGGTTCGCAGTTTATGTTGAGCCTTATGCAGATCTGAGAATGAAAGATGATGCACGGCAACAATTGGAAAAGAATCTAGAACTTGCTGAAGAACTTGATGGGAAAGTAATTCGATTAAAAGGTTCTATAGCGAATGAAATTGTATCCTTCGCGAGTTTAAAGAACATAACTCTTATTTTGCTGGGGCATTCACGTAGGTCTCGCTTACAGGAATTCTTAGAAGGTTCTGTTATCAACAAAGTAATTCAGAAAAGTGCATCCCAGGTTTTGGTAATAGAGAACAAGAACGAATTTGATACTGGTCGTAGAAAAATAAAGAAAACAGATATCACTGGTCTGGAGTCTTTATGGGGGTCCTACTCCATTAGTTTTTCAAGCATCGGCTTTACGACTGTAATATGTTTACTGCTTCGGTCTTTTATTGAAGCACCGAACATACCCATGATATTTATTATACCTATTGTTCTTACAAGTTTAGTAGCAGGAAAGAAGCCAGGAATTCTTGCATCAATACTTGCTGTTGCAGCTTTTGATTTATTCTTTGTTCCGCCTTTCTATACGTTCAGCGTTGCTGATGTTCGCTTCATTCCTACTTTTATTGTATTATTGGTAGTAGGGATAGTTACGAGTTTACTTGCTGATACTGTCAAAAAACAGGTTGAATACATCAGGCAACGGGAAACATTCATTTCGTCATTATATGATTTCAGCAAGGGTCTATTAGCTTCACAGGACTTGAACATTATATTGGGAAGAACTACAAAATACATATCAGATTCTTTTAATTATGATGTCTTGATCCTCCTGCCTGACGAGTCTAATAAATTGTATATAGCATCAAGCAATGACAAAAAAGAAATATTCAGCGAGCATGAAATGGCTGTTTCCAATTGGGTTTTTGAACAAGGCAAAACAGCAGGTTTTGGAACAGATACACTATCTTCGTCACAATGGTATCATATTCCTCTTAAAGTCCAAACAGGAATCCTGGGTGTCATGGCTCTTGCTCCCCATAAAAATATGACTAATGAGCAGAGGCATCTAATTAACGCTTTCGCAAATGTAGTTTCTCTGGCACTTTCAAACTCTATCTATGCAAAAAGTGAGGAGTAAAAATTCTGATGGCTATAAAAGCAGTTTTCTCACTGGAAAGTATTATCAAGGAATTGGAATCCCTCTCAAATCCCTCTTCCCTTGAGGGCATGGCAAGGTTTGGTATCACTCCCGGCAGAGCCTATGGTATTTCTATTCCCAAACTTCGGAGGATGGCAAAGTGCATAGGTAAAGACCACGATCTTGCAGTCAGCCTGTGGGCTCATGGATATCGTGAACCCCAAATTCTTGCAAGCATGGTGGATGATGTGCTATATGTTACTGAAGAGCAGATAGAGCAATGGGTGAGTGAATTTGATTATTGGGAGATATGTGAACAGTGTTGCATGAACTTGTTCGAAGATACGCCATGCGCTTATGAAAAAGCTGTACAGTGGAGCAGAAAGGAAGAAGAGTTCGTAAAACGGGCGGGTTTTGTGCTCATGGCACGTCTTGCTGTGAGTGACAAGAAGGCCGCAGATGAAAATTTTATTGCTTTTTTCCCTATGATCAAAGAAGGGGCATTAGATAAGAGGAACTTTGTGAAAAAGGCTGTTAAATGGGCTCTGCGCCAGATCGGCAAGCGCAATCTTTCGCTGAATGCTCGGGCAATAGAACAGGCTGAAGAATTGCAGCAGACAGGCAATACCAGTGCCAGATGGGTGGCAGCAGATGCCATCCGCGAGCTTACTGGAGAAAAAGTGCAGCAAAAACTGAAATCAAAAAAGGCAAAGTGAGTTTTGCATTTTCTTGGTTTGTATCTTTCCTTCAAAAATAAGAAGATATCCTCTATTACCTTGGATTAATCATTCAGTAAAGCCCTTTATTTGCATTTTCTCAGCATCCCTGAATAGTGCCATCCCTGTTTTCATTCTTTTGAAGTTCAGGGTTTCATAGAATCCCTCTTTACCTGGGGAAGCATATAATATGAAGTTACATTGTGGAATGCTTTTTAGAATGCTACTGACAATAATTCTGCCCAAGCCTTTGCCTTGATATGCCTGCGATACTGCTACATCGTATATCGCTGCCTGGTATGCATAATCTGAAATTGCACGACCAAAGCCGATAAGTTCATCGTCGTCATATACAAATAAAACTACGCAGCTGTTCTCAAATGCAATTTTATGTACCTTGCCTTCAAAATGTGCCATATCAACACTTTCCAAAATTGAAGATACACAATCCCAATCCACATTTGAACAATCGTACTGCAATCTTATAGTCATATCTCTGTCTCTATTTCTCATAATCACATTTTATTCATGTCTCAGTGCATCCAGTGGCCTCATCTGGGCAGCTTTCCAGGCAGGATATACTCCTCCTGCAACACCTGTCAGTATGCCAAATCCAATTCCCAATATGATATAAGCGATGCTTGATGGTGCGAACAGGTATGATGCCTCCTTCATTATAAGGACAGTTATCAAAAATCCGCCTCCAAAACTCAATATTCCTCCTATGAGGCTTGCAGCCGTTCCTAAGAACAGGGCTTCCAGCAGGAACATCTTAAGCACATCTTTTCTTGAGGCTCCTACTGCTTTCATTATTCCGATTTCACGGGTGCGCTCCATGGTGGACATGAGCATCACATTAAGAATGCTGACTCCTGCTACTAGAAGGGAAATAGAGCTTATTCCCATAAGGAACAGTGAAATGTACCTGGAGATCTCATTAATACTGTCAAGGATACTGTTAGTTGCAAGTACGAACACTTCTTCGTCTTTCTTGTTGAGCCTGTCTTCAAGGTTAGTTTTAACGATGTCTATCTCGTTTATATCCTCAACCTGGATTATCACATTAGTATAACCTTCATCTGTGTCCTCGTAGATTCGTGTAAACATTTGGGGATCCATAAAAACAGCACTATCAGCGCTGACATCAAAACCTATGCCACGCTCCTTGAGAATTCCTATTACCCTGAACTTTGCATCTTCTACAGTTATTTTTCCTCCGATGTTTACTCCAAGATCTTCTGCAATTTGTGATCCGATCACGCAATCTGAAGAACCTCGCTTGTACATACGCCCGTTTTCTATCTCCACAAGGTTGAGAAGATCCTCACTTTCTATCCCATATACAGTTGCATAGGTTTCTTCATTCTTGTATTCTGTTTTTGAACCGCTTGAGTAAACGGGTATAAGGTTCTCTATACCTGCAACTTTCTGCATCTTATCCACTTGCTTTTCAGTGATTGCAGTGTCACCAAATCCAGGGTAGACTATAAGTTCGTTGCCGACATCACCCAGAGAATCTGATACTGACATCTTCAGGCTGTTACCAAGTATTCCCATGGAAGAAATTGCAATTACTCCTATGATTATACCCACAGCTGCAAGGACGGTGCGTGCCATATGCCTTTTTAGATTTCTTTTTGCAAGTTCAGCGTACATATTACGTTTGAAATACTTACTCTGAAGTTTCAACGATCTCACCGTCCCTTATGACAACATTAGTGTTTGCATACGCTGCTATCTTTTGGTCGTGCGTGACCACAATAACTGTGGTTCCATGAGAATTCAGTTCTCTTAGAAGTTCCATCACGCTTTTCCCGGTCTTTGTATCCAGGTTGCCTGTGGGCTCATCGGCTAAGAGGATAGGCGGAGAATTAGCCAGTGCCCTGGCAATGGCAACTCTTTGCTGTTGTCCTCCTGAAAGTTCACTGGGTTTATGCTCGGCAAATTCAGGGCCAAGGTTTGCCCTTCTTAAAAATTCCATTGCCCTTTTACGGCGCTCTTGTTCCGGGATTCCGGTAAATATCATAGGCATTTCTACGTTCTCTACGGCAGTGAGAGTGGGTATCAGATTAAACTGCTGGAATATGAAACCAATATTGTTTCTACGTATTTCGGTAAGCTGGTCGTCATTGAGCAGAGATAGGTCTGTGCCATTGATCTTCACCGTACCTTCCGTAGGCTGATCAAGGCAGCCAATAAGGTTAAGCATTGTTGATTTCCCTGAGCCGGAAGAACCCATTATTGTCACAAAGTCGCCTCTTTCAATTGAAAGATTGACACCGTTAAGAGCATGTATTCGGCTTGCTCCCAGCTGGTAGATCTTCTTCACACCAGTGAGCTGGACTATCGGACCTTGCATGGATGCCCCTTTCATTCTGAGTTTTTATTTTTCTTCCAGGAATATACTATAATGCCAATAACTGCAATACACACAACTGCAACAAGACCAATCATTATAAAAGACATTCCACCACTATCGCTGGATACAGGAACTGTTCTTTTTTGAACGGAAATGTTTTCTTTTATGTAAGCATAGGCATTGTTCGTATTTCTGAACTCTATTAACAAGGGTATTTCATCCACATTGCTTCCCTGTGTGGAAGCAGACAGTTCAAAACTGCTGAAATCATCACTTTCCAGAGTGCCTACAAAATACTTTTCATAGGGCTGCACTGGCGTGACATTATCGGTTGCCATTACAGATATCATGACGTTCTTTGCATCTGTGGTCCCGAAGTTATTGATATCTCCTGCAATGCTGTACACGTTTCCGGCATTTTCTACTTCCAGGGCTGAGAGTATAAGTGCGGACTGATCCACCACGTCTATACTGTAGTTAGTATCAGATGAAGTATGCAGATTGTCTCCATTGAAATAACTGGTAGAGAACTGCATTTCTTTATTTCCTCTAGTGGAAGCCATAGTGTTAAGGGTAAATGTTGCTGTGGATTTATTCCCTCCAGCGATGGTGCCTACAAATACATTAGCAGGAAAGAAACCAATATCATTCCCTTTAGGGGTGACAATAACGCCTGTAATATCATTGGGTCTTAGATTCACGACTTCCACATTTATTGTAGAATATTCCCTCATAAGAGTCGGAGGCATATCAGACACAATTATCTTCAAGTCTCTGTCATCAACTTTTACAGGTATCCGGTAGTTGAGATTATACATGTCACTGCCGCCCACGACTTCCAATTCCAGAAAATGCATACCGTTTGAAGCATTCTCATTCGCTTTTATGTTGAAAGTGAGTCTGATGTAATCTCCGGGTCCCAATAATCCTACATCAGTCTGAATTCCATCCAGAATTTTAATAGCCTTATTTCCTTCAAGAGCAGCACTTGCTATATAGGCATTCATATCGAATGTTTCGTCATCTTCCTGGACGTATACTTCTCCTGAAGCCATATTCCTAAGTTCAACAGTCACTGTTCCTGTATCTCCTGGCATTAATATTCCAGGATCAATTGAGTAATTCACTGTGATTGTAGGTCGGATCTCAGTATCAGCACTTGCATACGGCAAAAAAAAAGCCAGTAGAACAGATAAAAGTATAATTGTTCTCATGGATATCAGTTTTCTTTATTTGATTAACTTAATGCGTGATACAAATTATATACCGTATAGATCAGATAGAGTCCTATTGGTATTCCTACGGTGATGATGGCATTTTTCACTGTAAGATTTCTGGAATGCATCATCGCGAATACCCATATGTTTGCACTCCACAATGTTAGAATTATGCCTATGATACTGGAAGCCATTATATAAGGATCAGAGAGCAAGGTTTTTTCAAGAATTGTTGGATCAGTTATGGAAAAATCGAGTGAAGAATAAGCTCTGCTTGTCAGTATAAGGCTTATCAAAGAACCAAGTATTGAAGGCAGGAATCCGTAGGCAACAAACTCAAGAACTCGTTTGAAATTGCCCTGTCCGCTAAAAATCATTGAGATAAGGTAGAAGATTCCGCCGTATATCACCCACATTATGAATACAACTATAATAACAAATATTGCCCCAATAATTGCACCTATCTGTACAAAAGTTGCAGCATCACCTTGCAGGCTTCCTACTATGGTGTTTGCTATTATATAGGCACTGATAGCTGATATTATAGCCATTATTCCAACAATCATAATTGGCGGCTTAAAATCAGCTTCTTGTTTCATTTTATTCTCAAAGAATTCACCAGGGTTTGTAAGAACTTCTAGCATAATTTCACTTCTCATACGTACGAATATTATGTTAAATGCATTTGAAATACTATACTTCTATATTTCTTTCTTACGGCAGACTTAATACTTGATACAATGAATTTAGCATATATATTAGGTAAATTATTATTGGTACTCCCACGGTTATCAAAGCATTCTTAACTGAAAGATTTCTGGAATGTATCATCGCAAATACCCATATATTTGCACTCCATAGGCTCAGAATAATGCTAATGATATTAGATGCAATTACGTAAGGATTTGAGAGCATAACTGCTTCTATTGACTGTAGATCACTTGTTGAAAAATCTACAAATAAAGACATGCAGATCATTAGTACAAGATTAATGGATGAACTCAATATTAATGGCAAAAATCCATACGCTACAAACTCAAGTATTCTTTTGAAATCTCCCTTGCCTGAAAAAAGTAACGATAAAATATAGAACATACTACTGATTGCCACCCACCCAATGGCAACAGTCAACATTATAGCTACTAGGCCCAATGCTATTATGGTTTGCTGAGCGTTTCGGGGCATACCGTTAAATAGAATATTCATCATTTCTTCCATCAAGATAAAAGCAGTTATCACAGTCAGAAGCGACAGTGCACTAATGATGGCGTAAGGCGGTTTTAAGTCTATTTCTTCTTTAAGTTTCTTCTCAAAGAAGTTACCTGGATTAGTAAGAACTTCCAGCATTATTTACTCCACTCTATATAAAATAGTTTCATATAATAAAGATGTCGCTTTAAATAAATTTGTTTAATCCGGTTTATTCCAACCTTTTTCCAAGAATATATATGTCCCTTTCTTCTTATATCTGAATACCAAATTTCTATGGGGCCGAGATTTTGGATCGTAATAAATTGGAAATTGTTTCTCCTATTATTGAATTGAGGGACCTGTGTAAAAGTTACTGGGCAGGTAACCTGGAGATCAATATACTTAAAAGTATCAATCTTAAAGTTTATCCCGGTGAGTTCCTGGCCATAATGGGTCCTTCCGGGTCCGGGAAAAGCACTCTCATGAACATGATAGGCTGTCTTGATAGACCCACCTGCGGTCAGGTGATCCTCATGGGTCAGGATATAAATACAATTACGGACTCAGAACTTGCAAGGTTAAGGGGCCTTGAGATTGGTTTTGTGTTCCAGAACTTTAATCTTGTACCTAGATTGTCTGCAATCCAGAATATTATGCTTCCTACCTATGCTAATGTAAAAAATGGTGTCGAACCGAACAAAAGGGCTAATGAACTTGTCAAGCTGATGGGGCTTGAAGACCGGTTTAATAATCGTCCTTCCCAGCTATCCGGAGGACAGCAACAGCGTGTGGCTATAGCTCGGGCCCTTATTAATGATCCTTCAATTATCCTGGCGGATGAACCTACGGGGAACCTTGATAGCAAGACAGGAACGGAAATTATGGATCTTTTCAGGGAACTTAATAATAAAGGAAGAACTATAATTATGATCACTCATGATGCTGGTCTTGCAAGCTATGCTGACAGAGTGGTACATCTGAAGGATGGGATACTTAATAGTTAGGCGGTGGTATTATCAGAACGATTTTGAAGTATTTTTGCTCAATCTTGATTTTATGCATTCTTTCAATGGGACCCGTATCTGCAGAGGCAGGTTCTGCTTTGAAGGTCAGTGTTCTTAAATATGAACCTGTACCTGCAGAGATCGGTCAATATGTCGATGTCTGGATTAAAGTAGAGAACACAGGTTCAGGTAAATCCGAAGACCTTTCCCTAAAAATGGTCCCTGAGTATCCTTTGTCTCTTGATTCTGAATCAAACGCCATTGAAAACATTGGTATTCTAGGACCTGAAAGTGCGGCAGTACATAAATACAGGCTTTTTGTGGATGAAAATGCAAAACAAGGTGTTGCTTCTTTTGATGTACAGTACCAGAAAGAAAAAAATGGTGCTTGGGTAGAAGAAACATTCGAGCTAACTATAGGTTCTGCGACTTATGAAAGCAAAGGTAATGTTCAGCTGGAAGGCGATCCCTCAAAAGATCCGGAAGTTTTCATGCCAGGAGACACTGGAAATATTGCATTTACTCTTAAAAACAGTGCAACTGCATACTCTGTGAGTATTGATGGAGAGGATTTTGACACAAATGCCCGGGTGCAATCTGCTACTCTTAAAGGAGTTGACGGGATAACAGTGGTAACTGACACATACTATGGCAATGGCATTTTAGGTCCAGGCGAATCCATGACCCTTACCTACAACATAGAAGTTGATGAGAATATATCGGATGGTACTTACTATCTTGATTTTTCAACAATAGGAAGCTCCCACTCCTATAATACCAACTGGCGTATCCCTTTGAAGGTTGACTCTTCATCAGTACGCATTGTTCCTTCCAAACCTCTTAAACTGGAAAATGGGAAAGGAACTCTGGAGTTCGATGTAGCTAATATCCATCCGAACAGCTTATCATCTGTAAGCGTCAAGCTGGAAGCGGATGGTGTGGTTTTCTCCCCTGCTGAATATTTCGTAGGCTCCATGGACCCGGATGAACTCTTCACTATACAGATCTATGGTGAGGCAGAATCTTCCGATGATACTTCGCCTAAGAAAGTCAAGATCACTACTAACTACAGGAATGGCCTTAATGAGCATGAAGAGGTTATCGATGTAAAGGACTTGCAACTGGTAACTGTTGACGAATCCAGTGGTTTCAGTTCTGTGTTCGTACTGGTTCTTGTTGCCATCATTGCAGGTGCCGGATACTTCATGTATAAACGCAGAAAACAAAAGTGAGGCAGTAAATGATAAGCCTCAGGAGATCTATTGATATCTCGATAGGCAGTATCACAAGTTCAAAGATGAGATCTGCCTTGACTACTTTAGGGATCATTATCGGTGTAGCTGCTGTGATCGCTAATGTATCCCTTGGCGCGAGCTTCAATCAGTTCTTCAATGATGAGATAGGTGCTGTAGGTTCCAATTTCATTGTTATCTACAGCCAAGGCGTGAATGTCTTTTTTGATAAAGAGCTTGATGTGATCAAAAATACTCCTGGGGTTGTAGGTGTTTCCCCAATTAACCAGCAGATGGCCAAAGTTACTTATCTCTCTACTTCCAGGCAGATCGATATACAGGGTGTTACAGAAGATTATGATGAAGTTTCCAATATAAAAATGGACGCAGGAACTTTCCTTACTGATAAGGACCAGTATGTAGCGGTGCTAGGATCTGAGGTTGCTTACGAGAAATTCGATAAGAAGATATCTGTGAAAAATCCCATTGACATCACATTCAGAAGAGAGGATGGAGGTATAGTTACCCAAAGGTTCATCGTAAAAGGAATCATACAGGATCCAAATACTGCTTTTGTGCAAACGGGTGTGGAACCAGAGATCCGGGTCTTCATCCCAATATCCACCATGAATCAGATTCTTGGAACAGATGATTATGGTGGTTTCTTTATAAAGGCTTCAAGTCTGGATGTAGTGCGCGAGACTGCCGATGAGATAGATGAGCGTCTGGCAAGGAATTTAGGCGTACCATCAAGAGAACTCGAAAACGATGATACAAAACCCTATGTTATGTTCGATCAACTGGATGCTCTGGAGCAGACAGATCAGGTTTCTACAGGTCTTACCTCTTTATTGACTTCTGTAGCACTGATATCTCTTATAGTGGGTTCTATCGGTATAATGAACATCATGCTGGTGACGGTAACCGAAAGAACGAGGGAGATAGGGCTTATGAAGTCTCTTGGATATACAACAAGAGACATACTTACTCTTTTTCTTATAGAATCCACAGTCCTCAGTCTGATTGGAGGTATATGCGGCACGGTTCTGGGTATTGGTGTAGCGTTTATTGCTAACTATTTCCTTGATCTGCCAAATGTATTTCCGGTGAACCAGATAGCCACTGGCTTTATTGTATCCATTTTAGTAGGTCTGACAGCGGGCATCTATCCGGCCAATAAGGCAGCAAGGATGGATCCAGTGGAGGCTTTCAGACATGAATGAGGTGGTCTTGATTGGTTAACATACGTCAGACCTTTGATCTGGGGATGGGAAGCATCAAGCATGCAAAGCTTCGCTCTGCCCTTACTACATTAGGCATAATCATCGGAGTTGCAGCAGTTGTAGCAAATGTTTCTCTTGGTGCGAGTTTTAATCAGTTCTTTACAGATGAGCTCGGGACGCTCGGATCTAATTTTATTATTATTTATAGTCAGGATGTGAATATTCTCCATGAAAATGAACTTGATGTTGTCAGGAACACGCCTGGCATAGTTGGTGTTTCACCCAGTAATTCACAAATGGCTGCTGTTAATTATTTTTCTTCCAATAGGCAGATAGATGTTCAAGGCGTGTCCCAGGATGCTCAGGATATTTTAAATATCCAGCTTGAGGAAGGCAATTTTCTTACTGACAAAGATAAATACGTAGCCGTATTGGGCTGGAAAGTAGCTAATGAGAAATTTGATCACAATATCTCTCTCAATAATTACATAGATATCACTTTTACAAGAGAGGATGGTTCCACAGTCACTCAAAAATTCAAGATAAAGGGCATTATTGCATCTGAAGAGACTACTTTTGTTCAGGGTGGTCCTGACAGAGACATCACAATATACATTCCTATTGCCACCATGAATGAGTTGCTTAATGTATCTGATTACGGAGGTATAACTGCAAAAACGATCAGTGCAGAATCAGTGAGTTCTGTTTCAGATGAAGTGGACAGAAGGCTGGCTCGTGCTCTTGGTGTGTCAGCAAGGGACATTGAAAATGATGATGTAAAACCTTATAGGATTTTTAATCAGGCAGAGATCATAGAGCAACTGGACCAGCTTGCTAATTCTCTTACTATTCTTATAACTTTAGTTGCACTTGTATCTCTTATTGTTGGGTCTATCGGTATCATGAATATCATGCTCGTCACAGTTACAGAGAGGACCAGAGAGATAGGTCTCATGAAATCATTAGGATTTAAAAAGAAAGATATTCTTTTGCTTTTCATGGTGGAATCTACTCTTCTGGGAAGTATCGGAGGTGTTCTTGGAGTGCTTCTCGGAGTCGTGGGCTCTTATCTGGTGGAAAGTTATCTGGGTATTCCTCATATTTTCCCACCATATCTTATTCTTCTGGGTTTTAGCATAGCTTTTATCGTGGGTCTTGTAGCAGGGGTGTATCCTGCAAACAAAGCAGCATCTATGGACCCAGTGGAAGCACTCAGACATGGATGAAGAAAATTTATATAGAAGTCTTCATGTCTATAATTGGAGGTGCAAATTTGATCATTACCACTACAGAAAGTGTGAATGGTAAAGAGTTAGAGATACTGGGTGTAGTCTTTGGAAATACAGTACGTGCAAAGAACATAGGAAGCGATATTGCTGCTGGTCTGCAGAATATAGTGGGAGGGGAACTAAAGGGTTATTCTGACCTTCTTTCGCAATCCAGGAAAGAGGCGCTGCAAAGAATGGTGGAAGAAGCAGAGAAGCTGAACGCTGATGCAGTTGTGAATATACGTTTCACTACTTCACAAACCATGGCAGGAGCGGCAGAACTATTAGCCTATGGAACCGCTGTGAAATTCAAAAGGATATGAATTTTTAGTTCATATCCCTTTCAGGCTACTTTTTAATCAATGAAATATACCTTCACGGGAGGTATTCCATTGAATTCCACTGAGCAGTATGTATACGTGTATGCTCCAGTAGTGAGGATATATAGCCGGTCTCCTTCTTTTATGTCTTTAGGCAACTCGTATTTGAAATGTTCATATAGTATGTCCATGCTGTCACATGTGGGACCTGCAAGGATCACTTCTTTTCCGCCATTGCCGTTATTTCCCTTTTCAGGGAAGATCGGATACTTTATTGCTTCATCTAAAGTCTCTATCAGCCCGCCGAACTTACCTATATCAAGGTAAACCCATTCATACTGGCTTGAATCAGATTTCCTTGAGATAAGCACAATTTCAGTAACTATGACCCCTGCATCTCCTGCTATGTATCTGCCTGGTTCTATCAGTATCTCCGGTAGTTCTTCACCGAAATATTCATGCAGGTATTTTGTAATGATCTGAGCGTATTTTTCGATACTATGGGTAGGATTAAGATATTTTGCTGGTAATCCTCCACCCAGGTTTACCATTTTCAGTTCTATTCCTTCATAACGCTTTACGTCATCAAATAGATATTTGCACTGTGAAATGGCATGGTCCCATTCTCCTATATCTCTTTGCTGGGAACCCACATGGAAAGAAAGCCCATACGGGATCAATCCAAGTTTTTTTGCTTCAACAATAAGGGAATATATCTGGCCTGTATGTGCACCAAACTTTCTGGAAAGAGGCCAATCAGCTCCATTGCTCTCCGTGAGTAATCTGAAAAAAACCCTTGATCCGGGTGCATTGGCAGCTAATTTTCTAAGGTCGCTGTGAGAATCTGTAACAAAAAGCCGGACTCCATATTCATATGCCTTTTTAATGTCCTTGGCTTTTTTAATAGTATTGCCGTAACTCACTCTTTCAGGGCTAACTCCCATGCTGAGAAGTTTTTCCATCTCATAAATGGTTGCCACATCAAAATTAGACCCTTTTTTATGTAACAGACTTACTACTTCTTCAGCAGGGTTTGCTTTCATTGCATAGTAGATCTTGGCAAAGGGAAGGTTATGCTTCAGTTCATCGAATCTTTCTTCGATCTTCTTTCGACTGACTAAGATAAAAGGAGTTTCTTTGTCCTTTGAGAACTCTCTTATTTTCTGTAACTCTTCTGTAGTTAGGTATTCTGAAATGCTTATAGGGTGTTCCAAGGCTGCTATCACCTCTTTTGATTCTTTAATGGACCTTTACATAATGTTCTGTAGAATGTATGTAAAAGTGATTGCTGATGGCCCGAGGGGTAATACTGATGTTTAAAATATCTTGATAAGCTCTTTTCCCCAAAGTAGGTTTTGCTCTTTGTACTTATGAGGAAAACTCCGGCCAATATGCAGGCACATCCTTCAAGAGTATATGAAAATATTTGCTCGTGCAGGATAAGGTAGCCAAAAAGTATTCCAGCAACTGGCTCAACAAGAGATACGACACTAAGATTCTGGGCTTTCACATGCCTTGCACTTCTGTAGTAGAGAAGTGAACCAAAAGTTGTCATGAGCATCCCAAATAGTATCAGTTCTTGTATGTTCATGGCAAGTATTCCGGGGCTTACAAGACTTGCATAGGGGGATAATAGCACCAGACTTACAACTGTTGGCCAGAACAGAAGAGCAGTGGAAGAGTATGTGTCTCTCAAATATCGGTAGTTGATGGTACTTAAGGCGTATGATATGCCTGATAATAGGCCGAGTGTTATACCCAGCGCATAAAGGTCATTTGTCTGTGCAGAGAAATTACCTACAGGGTGGATCGCTATGATTATTCCTATGGCTGACAACAACAGAGCCATCATATCCCGGCCAGTGATGTTCTCTTTCAAGAGTATAGGCGAAAGGATCGTCACATAGGCAGGAGCCGTGTACAGCAGCAAGGCTGCTATGGATATTCCAACATGTTGTATTGCAGTAAAATAAGCATAGATCGTGAGTGTGTTTGTGCATCCCATCAGAAAGATGTATCTTTTCTTGCTGGTTATCAAAAGTTCATCCAGTTTCCCCGTGAGGGCCATGAATACCAATAGCGTTAAAAGCCCAAAAATGAGCCTGTAATAAATTATAGACCCTATTAGCATCCCATTAATCGATTTAAGGAATATACCTGACAGTGAAAATATAGTAAAGGCCACTATCAGACCTAAATAGGAGCTACGGGTTGTTGTTGCTATTGATGTCATAAAAGCACATCTCAAATAAGCTTTCACGATAAAAAACTAACTGTAATCATCAATAATTAACAATTTAGTCAGATATAAAATCGGAAGGCTTCGCTTTCAATTCAGTTTTCTCTGCCATAATTAATGCTTTGAAGCATATTGACTTATTATATTTGATCAAATATATAATAATAGCCCTTTGCTAAACTTAAGTATGCATCTTGTTTCCTTTCTTTTTTTGACAACTCTCTTTGAATAATTGTTTTATAATCGATCTTTTAGGCTTCTTATTTTTGTCAAAACATTTTTTATTTTGCATCCAAAACCATTTTATAATAGATTACTAATTATAGGTATAACTACATAATTTAGTTGAACAAACCAAGTGATAGAATGAAAGAAAAGACCCTTAACGATATTGAATGCGGCCATGCTGCAAGAGTAGTTTATGTTAAAGGCCAGGGTTCACTGAAAAAGAGAATCCTGGATATGGGTATGGTGCCTGATGTGTTGGTCACTGTAATAAGAAAAGCCCCCATGGGAGATCCGATTGAACTGACCCTCAAAGGATACAATCTGTCCTTAAGACAAAAGGAAGCTGAAACCATTGTTGTGCAGGAACAATGAGCAGTTTTTGGAGCAAAAACGAACTTTAAGGTGATCATTATGACTGAAAAGATCAGAGTGGCGCTTATTGGTAATCCCAATGTGGGAAAGACTTCCGTGTTCAATGCCATCACGGGATTACGACAACATGTAGGCAATTGGCCTGGAGTCACTGTAGAAAAAAAGACTGGAAAAACAGTTCACAAAGAAACTGAACTGGAGATAATCGATCTGCCGGGTACGTACAGTCTGGCTGCTTTTTCAAAGGATGAAATTATTGCCAGGGATTATATCATTGATGAAAGTCCCGATGTTGTGGTACAGGTAGTGGATGCCACAAATCTGGAAAGAAATCTCTACCTGACCACTCAGCTGATGGAACTGGGACCAAAACTGGTGATTGCCCTTAACATGTCAGATCTTGTACAGGCAAAAGGAGACAGGATCGAAGCAAATAAGTTGGAAGACTTGCTGGAGGTTCCTGTAATTCGGACTGTGGGAAGCCAGGGAGAAGGCATAACAAATCTTCTTGAGGCCATCGTATTAGTGGCTAATAAATCTAAGAGTTATGATATTGAACTAACATATGGCAAAGAGATCGAAGATAAGATAGCAGAGCTGCAAAAGCAATTACAGCAAGACAAAGAGCTTGTTGCAAAATATCCTTCCCGGTGGTTCAGCATTAAGCTGTTGGAAGGCGATGACAATGCCCAGGAAAAACTTGCTGTGAGCAGTGTTGCTGATACTATCCGAAAAAAACTGGAAACAATGGATATTGAAAGACTGGAATCCCATATAGCAGATCACAGATATCGTAATATCAGCACAGTTGTTTCTCAGGTCTGCAATTTCAGCAAGAGGAAAATGACTAGTTCCGAAATGATAGACCGAGTGGTCACGCACAAGGTACTGAGTATTCCTGTATTTCTAACCATGTTATGGGCAGCATTTGAAGTTACTTTCAGTTTTGCTACTCCTTTCATGAACATCATAGACCTGGGATTTGGCTGGCTGGCAGGTTATGTTGGCAGCATAATTACTATTCCATGGCTGAGTTCATTGATCGCTGACGGAGTGATTGCAGGTGTTGGCTCAGTGCTCATTTTTCTTCCAAATATTATGTTACTTTTCTTCATGCTCGCATTGCTTGAAGACAGTGGTTACATGGCAAGAGCGGCCTTCATCATGGATAAACCAATGAGTAAGATCGGCCTTCATGGAAAATCTTTCATCCCTATGCTTATGGGTTTTGGATGTAATGTCCCGGCAATAATGGCTACCAGGACCATTGAAGATAAACGTGACAGGCTGGTAACGATTCTAATCACTCCCTTTTCCTCATGCGGAGCAAGATTGCCTGTTTACGTGTTGCTGGCAGGAGCTTTCTTTGGCAAAAGTGCAGGAAGCGTGATATTTGCTCTGTATGCTCTTGGAATAATCGTTGCCATCCTGAGTGCAAAACTTCTGCGAGGCACTGTTCTTAGGGGTGAAGCTTCTCCATTTATCATGGAACTCCCTCCTTATAGGCTTCCCACACTGAAAAATAGTTTCATGCAGATGTGTGAAAGAGGTGTTATCTACCTGCGTAAAGCAGGCGGTATAATTCTTGTGGGCGTTGTCAGTGTTTGGCTATTGGCAGCTATCCCTGCACCTGGGACAAATGGAGTCTTTGCTTCAGAGGATATCTACGGGACTACAGATTCCTTAATTGGTTATCTGGGAAAAATACTGGATCCTCTGGTTTCACCTCTTGGCTTTGATTGGAGGATAGCGGTAGCATTGATATTTGGATTTGTAGCTAAAGAGATAGTTGTTGGGTCCATGGGAACTCTTTATGGAGCAGGCGAGGATGAAGAAAGACTTTCGGAGATCCTCACAGCCGGTGCGATGAGTCCTCTTGCAGCCCTTGGACTTATGGTGTTCACTTTGCTGTATGTTCCGTGTATAGCATGCATAGGGGTAATAAAAAGAGAAACAGGCTCCTGGAAATGGACTGCTTTTCAGGCGGTTTATGGTACGGGTATTGCATGGCTATTTGCCTTCATTATATACCAGGTAGGCAGTAGAATAGGATTCTTAACATAAGGAGGAGCTTAAAATGAATTGTATTAAAAAACAAAACAGTGGCGTAAAGATATTCACCTTATCAGTGAGTTTATTGTACATCATCTTTGGTACAATACACATTGCTGAAGGCATCGGTATAGATACAGGGCTTGCTTCAGCTCTCTTTGTTCCTGCAGATGTTCTGGGAGGATTTAGTCTTCTTGTAATAGGGACTGTATTTTTCTACGGTTTCAAGGAGCTTAATGCGGGAATGGATGAAGGGATGTCTTTTGTGTATGTTGGTATAATAATGTCCCTTGTTTTCATGGCGGTATATGCACTAGTGGGAGCTGGAACTCTATTGGATTCATTCCTGCTTCCGGAAGATTATGTTGACTGGTATATAGTTGATCAATTCAGGCCGGGAGTATATCTTGGCATACCTGTTCTTGCAGCATTTTTAGCTTGGAAGAACAGGTTCACAGCAATCAAACTGTAGAAATCAATAGAATCTAAAGAGGAATGAATATGGTAATTGGTTACAAGTACTTTTTGAGGAGGGTTGCCGGATTGTTGGAATCCGGTGATAACTTCACCGTAGGTGCAGCATCCAGGTCTCTCAATATGAAACCTGAAGAATTCAGGCAGTTGCTTTCATTGATGGAGAACAGTGGGGACATTGAGATACGGGAGGAAAACATAAACAATTGCAGCACCAGCTCTTCCTGTTATAAAGGATGTGGTGCATGTCATAAGAGCAAAAGTGTGATCTTAACGGGGGCTTCATATCGATTGACGGAGGGTGGGAAAAGAAAGTTAACACTTGTTGAGAAAGCATCTAATGTGCATAAAGTGGAAATTCTCGATTTGTAACTTCTTTTCATGCTTGTCTTTTACCCTTACCTGTGCGCCTATATTCGCTTTAAGTTCCAATTTTTTCAGACTGATACGGTATGCGTGAAGGTATTATTAGAGTAATATCCTTAGCAATCATACTCTGAAGACTTCAAATCAATTTGAAGTTTAAGCAACGGATAAATATCAAAATAACGTACATTTTTTGTTTACAGAAATGAGGGTGAATATATGAAATCAATTTTAAAATCATCTTCTTTGGTTCTAGCTCTTGCTCTCATTGCTTCTGTAGCAATGATACTTGGATGTGTAGACCAGGGAAACGAATCTTCTAATACTAGCGCACAAAATGGTGTAGAATCTGTTGATCATGCAAATATCACCAATATCAAGTGGCAGTGGGCCGGAACAATAGACACTTCTTCTAATCAGTCCGTTGTTCCAAATAAGGAGCAATATACATTGGAATTCCTGCCGGATAGTACATATTCAATAACAACCGACTGTAACAGTGGAAGCGGGAATTATACTCTGGATGGGAAAAGTTTGACCTTAGGACCAGGAATGATCACTCTTGTATACTGTGGTGAACAATCATTGGAGCCTCAATACCTGTCACTTCTGGGCAGTGTGACATCAATGACATTGGAAGATGGTCAGCTTTTGTTGTCTGTAGGTAACAATAGCGAAAAAATGGTATTCATCAATCCCAGCAGTGTTTAATGCTGCTGGATCTAGGCTTTCGGATTAAATATAATGTGTTAAGCTCAGTTCAAAGTGTATAGTCCAAAGATGGAATTATGTATTACTAAGGTGCTACAAACAGTTGTACCCAAGTATAACCAGTTTCTATCATCTTCTTATATTTTTTAACCGTCCATTCCACTCATCGCTTGAACTTCGACGTTTTCTATAATAATAAACTCAAAAATATCAAATTATACTTCTTTAAGTTGCTCGATCAGTAATTCATACTGTTTTTCCACTTCTGGCATCAGAGCAGTTATTTTTTCAATTTTACCTTCATTTCCAGCTATCTCCATCTCAGCAGCTACGCTGCTTAGGGCTATACCTCCCATGTTGGATGATGAGCCCTTTATCTTGTGTGCATACCAACTTACCTTGTCTACTTCTCCTCTTTCTATGCTTTCTCTGAGAGCATTGATCTGTTTTGGAGTATCCTCAAGGAAGATTCGTATTATCTTGCTTCCAATTTTCTCATCATTCATTACTCTTTCTAGAAATTCCTCTTTATCAAATATTGGAAAGTTTACTGAGGGCTTTTTCTCTTCTGGTATCATATCATCCAAATAGCCTTCTTTTTGCGGTAGATTCTGCCATTTCTCAAGTAATCTTCTAAGTGATTGCAATGAAACTGGTTTTGGTACGTAGTCATCCATGCCTGCCTCCAGACAACTTTCTTTATATCCTTTCATTGCATGTGCTGTCATCGCAATGATGGGAACATGATGGTCAAGGACTGATGACTGTTGGTCACGGATGTACCGTGTAGCTTCGAATCCGTCCATTTCAGGCATTTGTACGTCCATCAAAACAAGGTCATATTCTATCTTCTCAAGGGCTTCTATTGCTTCAAGTCCATTGTTGGCAATGTCTGCAGTAATACCTAATTTTTGCAACATGCTCTGTGCAACCTGCTGATTCACATAATTGTCCTCAACAAGTAGGATTCTTGCCTTGTTGGTCGGAATAATATGAATCTCGGATCCTTCTGCACTGATCTCAGGCTCATATGCTTGTTTATCAGTGGCAGACATGTCAGATAATTTGTTGAAGAGTTCAGATACCTTTACTGGCTTTGTGATGCATGCTTTAAAGTTGGCCTCGTTCTGCTTCCAGATATCAGACTGTTGTCCTGCAGAACTTAGCAATATCAACGAAACATTATCGAGGTCTTTGTTCGAGCTGATTATACGCCCCAACAACATTCCATCCATACCCGGCATCTGCATGTCAAGCAGAGCTATCTGGAAAGGTTTCCCAGATTCATATGCCTTGAAAAGAGCATTAAGCGCCGAAGGTCCATCTGCAGCTTCCTCTGCATCCATATTCCATGAGCTTAATAGTTTGACAAGAATCTCACGGTTTGTTTTATTGTCATCTACCACAAGTACGTGCACACCATCCAGTTTGGTGCTATACTTTGCCTTTGTATCTTTACCAGATTGTTTCTCAAAAGTAGCTATGAACCAGAACTCAGAGCCTTTTCCTTCTTCACTTTCAAACCCTATTTCCCCATTCATCAGTTCCACAAGTTGTTTTGAAAGGGCAAGTCCAAGTCCCGTACCTCCATAGTTTCGTGTTGTAGAGGCATCAACCTGACTGAACTTCTTAAAAAGCAGGTCCTTTTTGTTCTCTGGAATTCCTATTCCTGTATCTTTTACAGAAAATAGCAATGTAGCCTGTGAGTCTGTTTCTGACTTACGGGTCACGCGGATGACAACTTCGCCTTTATGGCTGAACTTAATAGCATTGGAACCCAGATTGATTAGTATTTGCTTTAGTCTTGTGGGGTCAGCCTTGATATTCGCGGGAACATCAGGTTCCATTGTACAGATAAGTTCCAAGTCTTTATCATTGATCCTTGAAGCCAGCAATGACGCTATTTCTTCCATTATATTGTTAAGGTCAGTGTCAATTTCCTCAAGTTCCAGCTTACCAGCTTCTATTTTGGATATGTCAAGTATATCATTGATGAGTTCAAGCAAAACTTCTCCACTCATTTTAACTGTATCTACATAGTGCCGTTGCTCCTCATTAAGGTCTGTATCCAGTAGCAAGCTTGTCATTCCGATCACACCGTTCATTGGTGTGCGTATCTCATGGGACATATTGGCTAAGAATTCACTTTTTGCTTTGGTGGCTTCCTCTGCTCTTATCAGGGCTTTGTCAAGCTCTAGGTTCTTTACCTTCAGCTCATCAGCATATTCCTGCAGTTTTTTCTCTGCATTCCAATTAGCAGTAATGTCACGACCAATACCCACCAATCCGATTATCTGTCCTGTATAATTGCGCAGCGGTGCTCTGATAAAATAGAGCAGACGCCTTGAACCATCCGGGTAGTCCAGCCACGTTTCATCGTGTCTGATAATACCTTTTTTCATGACCTCCTGGGTAATGTTCATGAATACGTCAGCATGTTCCTTTGTGAAATAATCATAGGCTGTAGTTCCACTTATCTCTTCAACATCCTTCCCCAAAAAGTTTCCAAACTCTGTATTGCCTCCTATGTATGCTCCATTGAGATCTTTGAAAAATATCATATCTGGTATGGAGTCAAAGATACCTTTTAGCAGGGACCGTTCCTTTTCAAGTTTCTCCTCTGTTAACTTTCGTTCTGTGATATCCCTGGCTGCGGCAAAGATGAGTTCTCCTCTTGGCACGGAACGCCATTCTATCCAATGATACGAACCATCCTTTGCACGGTAGCGGTTTACAAAGTTAAATATACATTCTTGTTTATCCAGCTTAGAAACCGTCTCAATAGTAGATTCCAGGTCTTCAGGATGCACTAAATCAAGGAAGGCACGTCCTTCAAGCTCGTCTATAGAATATCCAAGTACCCTTTCCCACTCAGGATTGAGGCGGATGAACTCTCCTTTGGTGTTGGCAATGCATAGAAGGTCCAGGCTGGATGTAAAATAAGCCTCAAGTTCTTCGGTCTTTTCAAGCAAAGCCTCTTCTGTTCTTTTCTGCTCGGTTATGTCCCTGAACTCAGTAACCCTAATCTGTTTTCCTTTATATGGTATATTCCTTGCTTCCAGCCTGATTGGATATTCTGTTCCATCTTTACGGCGTCCCATAGCTTCATATGATTCCTTGTAACCTACAAGGATATTTGCCATCACTTTGTCCCGACAGCTCTCGGCTATCAGTAACAGCCCATCCATTCCTATCAGTTCTTCATGTGAGTAACCAGTCATTTCGGAGAGACCTAAGTTGCAATCAAGGATTATGCCCTTATCATGAAGGCCTATACCACCGAAGGATGCGTTATGCAGTGCTTTGAATCGTTCTTCACTTTCCCTGAGTGCAATTTCAGCTTCTTTACGTTCCGTGACATGTTCAACGAAAATTATAATACCGCCGATAGTACCATCAGCTGCTTCCCATGGTCTGACTTCCCCGCATACCCAATGTACTCTGCTATCTTCTCCCTCAAAAAAGTTTTCTTCTATGGGGACAACTTCTCCTTTCAGAGCTCTTTGATGCATTTCTTTATATTTGGAACCAAGCGGGATAACATCGTAATGATTCAGTCCTATTATATCCTGGTCACCAAGGGAAAAGTCATCGAGGAATTGGCGACTGGCAGCTATATGCCTCATATTGCGATCCAACATAACTAACGATACCGGTGCATGCTCTATGAAAAGTCTTAATTTTTCTTCACTCTCGTGCAGCTTTTCCTCAGCTATTTTGCGTGCAGTGATATCTTCTATGAAAATAACAATGCCGCCAATGGTGCCATCAGCCGCTTTCCAGGGCCTTGATTCCCAGCGTAACCACTGTATAGTTCCGTCGGCCCGCTCGAAACGATCTTCATCGTTGCGAATAACCTCTCCTTCCATACACCGTTTGTGTACTGCCTTCAATTCGTCACTGAGCTCCGGGAATATGTCGTAATGAGATTTTCCAATAATATCCTGGTCATAAAGGGAATAGTCGTTTATCCAACGACTGCTAACGGCTATATATCGCATATCCCGATCGAACATAGCTAAGGAAGCAGGTGCATGCTCTATGAACAATCTGAGCTTTTCTTCACTCTCATGCAGCGAGGTAAGCAGTTCATCCCGTTCTTTCAGTGTCCTTGCAAGTCTGATATTGCTATAGCTCAGTGAGGAGATGAAGGACGTTAATTGAGTATAGAAATTCATTACGGCATTGACTTTTTCTCTACTCCAGCGTGGCACCTTCTCGAGTGCTTCCATATATTCCTTTTCATCAAACCCATATTTTTTAGCCTGAAGCCTGAATGTATCGTGGGGAATATCTTCATCATCAAAGAAGAATTGTCCCAGAAACAGGTTACCTAAATGTTTTCCCGATGCCATTAAGGGTGTTGCGATATCCCACATGTTATTCTTGCACTTGTAGATCTTGAATGTTCCCTTAGCTATATCTTTGGAAAACTGTGAATCACTCTCAACGCAATGCTTACATGTTTCAGGGTGTACTCGATGGAAATTCTTGCAGATGTCTTGCCATCCGGTAGAAACCAGGGTCTTGCCTTTGTTATCAATAATGGCACCACCTATATGGGTCAATCGGTAAAAGTCATCCATAAGAGATTGCAGAGTTTGGCTGTCAATAATATCTGCAAGTTCCAGTTCTCCTATATCCCCCTCTGGCTCCATAATGGCATTTAGCTTCCGCTTTACATGGCTCTCACTTTCCCGCAGCTTTTCTTCAGCCAGTTTGCGTTTAGTGATGTCACGGAATGACCATACACGGCCAACACTCTCTTCACCTATTTTCTGAGGCTGTGAGTATCGCTCAAAAATACGCCCATCCATAAAATCAATGCTATCAAAACTGGATTCATCCGGCTGTGCGTATATGTCTTTTACTTTGGATAAAAATAGATTCGGATCAGAAAGCTGCGATAGAATGCTATTCACTACAGTAGCATCATCCCGAGTGGAAAGTATTTCTTCAGGAATATTCCACATCTCGGCAAATTTTCGATTCCACTGGGTTATCTTCCCATATCTATCCACAATAAGTATCCCGTCAGCGGTCGAATCTAAAGATGCATTAAGCAATGATACTGAATATTTCAGATTATCTTCTGCGTGTTTGCGCTCTGTGATATCTAATGAAAAGAGTGTAAGACCTATAATATTTCCTTCGGAATCCTTAAGTGGACTGTACAAATTCTCATTATATTGCCTGTGATGCAAAGAATCTTCATATTCTTCAAAATGAGTAAATGCTTCACCTGTGAGTGCCCTGTCAAAGTTAACTTTTGCCACTCTTCTCTCAGCAGGGTATTTGATATAACTGAGTATACTAACCCCAACCTCGATCTTGGCATCAAATGTAAGCTCCATTCTTAACAGATGATTTTTATTGAAGGCAATGTATCTGTAAGCTCTGTCAATGGCAAATATGGTAACATCTTTAGGGCTTTCAAAGACTCCCTGCAGGAGACTATATGCCTGGATGTACTCTTCGGTCTGTTTCAGCACTTCTTCAGTTTTTCTCTGTTCAACAACATTCCATACAGAATCCATAAGCAGAGTAAGCTGAAACATATCGTTTTCATTATAATCCGATTCTTTGTTGGCTACTCCGACAACAGCAACTATCTCTCCATTTTTTAACACCGGTATTGTCATGTACTTGTAAAGTTCAACATATCCTTGAGGATACCCCTTTTTCAAAGGATTAGTGGCCTGGAAGTCATTTACTATTATTGGTTTACGCTGTCGGACTGCTTCTCCCCAGATGCCTGTTTTCTCGAGTTTATATATTGTCTGAGGATTAGAAACGGTGCACTCTTTCATCACATCCTTTGACCATGTGTTGAGAGTGAACTCCTTTCGTTGTTCATTATAATGGTATATGTAGCCGATCTTGCTCTGAGTAAGTTGAATCACTTTATTTAGTGCATGGTCAAGGAAACCTTGAACTGAATCCGTTCTATATTGGAGAATTGAAATAAGACTTTTTAATCGCTCTTCTCTAAGGCGGAGTTCTTCTTCAGCCTTTTTGTGTTGGCTAATATCTATTATAACTCCTTCTACACACAAAGGAATATTATCTTCATCGTAAGTTACCTCGGAGCTATCCCTGACACAACAAATGCTTCCATCGCTCCTTAAAATACGATATTCTACAGAAACCTCTCCAATTAGCTCTAGTTGTTTTGCCGCAGTTTCTATAATGTGCATGTCATCAGGATGTACATGTTTATACCAGAGCTTGCTTTTGTTAATAAGCTCCTGCGGGTTCAACATAAATATTTCTTCAGCTGAAGGGCTGATGTAAAGGAGTTTAAGCTCAGGATATGTTGCAGACCAGAATACAATATCCAGGGACTTTTGGAGAATACTTAAGTACTTCTCACTGTGGGCTTTCCTTTCTTGAATACTGTTTTCGAACACATCATCGCCTCATAGCTTAATTACAGGCTAACTTCTTTTGGAGAGTCAATGCATTGGCTAAGTTAGGTTATGAAATGTATAATCGACGATTTTGCCTATTCATGGTATCTTGCAACAATTACAAAAATTTTTTATTAGGTGTGAATAGCATAATACAACGAATGTAGATTACATCTTAAACAAATAATTATCCATGTGTAGTATCTTTTCTTTCTATTTTATTATATTACGCTATGTAAAAAGGATTTCGCTGGAAATATATATTCAAATCCATTTTATCCAATTTCTCCAGTTCAGCCATAAAACGGTACCTATCTGTGATTGTGACCTGATCGAAATCCTTGCCAAAACTCCTACTGATAATGTTCAACTGGCTCATGTATTTAAGAATCCTTGCGTCTGGCAAGCCTTCTGCATACAATACGTTCACAAAAGTAAAAATAGTGTCTTTGTTCTTTTGTGAATAAGCTGCCTCGATAATCCTTTTCCAGGACATATTATGAAAATAAGCAGGGTGAAAGTGTTGGGCTTATGACTGTAATGGTCACGCCGAGGTTGGGATTCGAACCCAAGCACCCCGTCAGGGGAAACCGGTCTCGAGCCGATCGCATATAGACTCCTGGGCATTTACTCCGTTGGATTGGTCCGCTCTGCCACCTCGGCACTGATGCTGCGAACTTGAAGGTATTAATCTTTTATATAGATATCGTGCTCAGAACTCGAACAGAGACTTCTGTTTATCTTTCTTATCCATACTCTTTTTTTCGGTTTTTGATGGTGTAGAATCATCTTTTATTTTTGCAGGCAATTCCAGCCAGCCGTACTGTCCTCCGCCACCAGGATGAATAATTACTTCTTCGTTCCTAAATGCCAGGATAGCATTCACTATTTTGCGGTCCACAAAATCCATTCTCTCAGCCGGGATTTCCAGGAGTACTTTTACTTCACTGCCAAATCTTTCAACCAGCGAGTTCCAGGCTGATTGTACTCCTTTAGTGTTAATGCTGGCATGTCCTAAGGCCATCATTATCACTTCGGAAAGAGGTGCAAGGTGTATATAGGGTGGTCTGTGATCAGGGTGATGAGGTTCATCAAGGTCTGCAAGTTCATTCACTCTGTCCCGCACGCCTTTTTTTATCTGTCCTCTGCACTTACTGCATTTCCATTTCAGTTGCACTGCTTCCTGCATAGTGTAGTGGGTAAAACATTTGATACAGGCAGATTCATTGTATTTACCCTCCTGGGGGTAGAATCCTACGTTAAGGGTAGGCCCATAGCCTTCTTTTCTTAGGATTGCTTTCTCAACACCTTCAAATGTAACCTCAGGGACTTCTAATTGTGTAAATTCTCTGGCAAGTTTATTTACCATTGGAGAATGCGCATCGGAATTAGTAAGAAACGTGAGCCTATGCAGTTCACTGATACGATCCGCGTAGTCACTATCTGCGCTCAGTCCAAGTTCAACAAAAGATATGTATCCCGTCATGTCTCCATAACAGCTTTGAAGTGAATCATGTGCAGCGTACATGGAAGTCCAGGGAGTGAAAGCATGGCAGGGGCCGATCAATGCACCTATATCCTTCGCGATGGACGCAATTTCGCAACCACCTATTCGAACAGTAGGTCTCCCGTCTGTTCTTATGTCCCCATGCTTTTCCATTTCTAACGCTAGTTCTTCTGCTTTGGATATGGAAGGCAGGATCAGAAGATGATGTACCCTGAACTTATCCTCTATCTCAGTTGTAAGTATAAAATCAGTATTATTAACCCTTATTGTTTCATCGTCAAGGGCAGCTTCTTTGATATGCTCAAGCCATTTTGGATGGATACAATCCCCGGTGGCAACAAGATTTATGCCCTTTTTTGAAGCCTCAGAAGCCATAGTTGGCAGTTCCATCCTATCGGAACATGCCATAGAATATTTGGAGTGCAGATGTAAATCTGCATTGATCTTCATGGGATTACCCTATATATCTCAGATCTTCGTCTCCTGTTCCTATTTCCGGTATCATCTGGGTTTGTTGCTGCTGCTGTTCATACTCTTTCAGCCGTGCCACTATTTTTTCCATCTCTTTTGCCCGCTCTTCAAGAGGCCCTGCATCTATTTCCACATTAAATAGCTTGCATACTATTTTCAATAGAGATTGGGCACTTTTTGGGTCTACGACATATCCAGATGTCATTCCCATCAAACATGCAGCATCAATATTTCTAAGTTTACAGAGGCCAAGCATGAGACCTGAAGCACCAACGATACCTCCTCCAGGCTCGTTTGGTTTAAATTGGACTCCTATTTCTTCCAGCCTGCTTTTAAGTTCTGGTTTATTCACTGCACCCAGTACTTCATCAATGTGAGTTAGCTGGCCAGTTGGGAAACCACCTAAAGTGTACACCATTTTTGTTCCCATTTCTTCAGCGAGATCTAAATAAAGTCCACAAAGCTCATAGTGACCATTCGTTGTATTGCTCTGATGATCGCCTATCAACACAAGAAGGTCTTGTTCGCCTGCTTTGCAAACATAGATCTCATTGTTAACTATTCTTATCTCACTGTTCTCATCTACGAGTACTTGAGGAGGAAAATGAGGAGAATATATTTCAATGATCTTTGTAGATTCAAGCTCTTCTACAAGATGTTCAGCAACAAGTTTCCCGACGTGACCTACGCCTGGAAGCCCCACTATCATTATAGGGTTTTTAATCTCTACATTCCTTTCTAGGTGAATTACCCTGTTCTCGCGCATTGATATCCCTATTCCTTGCAATTCTGCGATATTTCCCATAGGGGTCAAGCGGTGAAAAATGCGGGGGCAAAGGGTTACCCGCCTTTCCTCCGCAATGAGTACACACTTCTTTTAATACATACTGCCCACAGAGGAGACACTTTTTTATCCTGGAACCCACCAGTATATCACGCCTTTACAGTTTCGTTATGACGGTGGTACACACCCTGGCCACCCAGTTTGTGTATTGTGGTTATTACAGCATTAGACGAATTCTTCAATACCAGCTCAGCGGTCTTGTAGTCAGGTGCAATTACTTTGATCCTATATCTTGGAGCACCGGTATATGTAATCTCTACCTTTACACCTTCTTTCTGAACCTCATCGGCAGCCATTAATGCTTTCTTTATAATTTCGATCCCATCTGGCAGATAACAGTTCAGATCCACAAAACCCGCAATGTCTACAAATGGCAGTTTTATGTTCTCTTGAGCAATCCTTAGTATGCTCTTTACTACATTCTTCTTCAATTTAAGGTCAGTAAAGGCACCCTCGCCGTTGGTGGCAGCTTCTTCAAAGGCTGAATGAAGGCTTCCAAAAGTCTCATGGAGTTTAACTCTTAACTTATCCAGCTCTTCATCCTTTATTTTAGTTTCCTCTGCTACAAACTGCATCCATTTGGCAGCTTTTTGCTCATTTTTCCACTCTTGGATCTTTGCACGTTTCTGGTGTTCATTGACATCTTTGAGGGACAGATCAATGTGTCTGCGACCAGTATCCACTTTTAGGACCTTACATACTATCTTTTGGCCTTCTCGTACGTAATCACGTACATATTTTACCCATCCGGCCTTAATCTCGGATATGTGGATAAATCCTTCTTTTCCACCATATTCCTCAAGTGTGGTATATGCACCGAAGTCCACTACGTCCTTCACTGTGCATACTACAAAATCGCCAACATCTGGCCACTCATTGATTTCCATCTGATCACTTTAGGTGCACTTATTCCAGGACTTCCAGGATATGCGTTGTTATAGTTGATTTGCCGCCGGTAGGCTCAGCAAGAGTCCTTCCACATACAAGGCATGTTACCTTGGTGCTTGCGCTGCCAAAGATAACCTGTTCGTTCTCACAGTCATTGCATTTAACACGCAAGAATCTGCTTTTTGGTTTTGTCATTTACTCTCACTCCACAAATTCGAATTTCTTTGCTCTGAAACATGGTCTCTGGTGTGATTTATTGCACTCCGAGCAGCGGTACCTGAGGTATATCCTTTTTGTGGGTTTGTCTCCACCAGGAACCTTAGAGAACTTTCCGCTGTTTCCTATTCCTATCTGGCGTTTCTTCTGTCTTTCGATATGTGTCAGTGAAGAAGCTTTTCCTTTCTTCACCCTCTCCGCCACATGTTCGGTGTGTTTTTTACAGAAAGGGCAGTGTGTTCTGAATCTTTTTGGGATCTTCATTATCTACACCTTTATTGATCTGAATCATAGTTTCTTGATGATGTGTGCAACGTTGCGTTTTACAAGACCTTGCGCATTAAGGGTCGGCAAAACAACAACATCTTCAGCACTCAGCGCATAATTACGATTATCTAAAGCCTTAAAGGTAGGTAAGTCTTTCAGTATTCGCACAACAACGAACTCTTCATTTATATTACTTTTGCCTCTTACGTCTGGAATGTTTTCCCTGGAAATTTCCGGTACTCTTCCAGAATCTACTCTCTCGGAGACTTCTTGAGTATCCATTTTGTCTGCTTCATTTCTTGATTCAATTCTATAAGGCTCTTGCAGAACACTGCTTTTTAAGGTGCCTTCTTCAACGCACACACTTTTTTGGGCAGAAGTTACTGTTTCTGGGTTGAGTATTGGGTCTAGTAGCTCTCCCCTTGCGGAATTAATTGCAGATAATACTGAATCATATATTCTTTTTTCAGCAGGCAGCAGTTTATCCAAGTCCTGACTTGGTGACTTTTTGGAGAACGCGTTCGAAGTTGCCCTTGTAGTGATCTTCTTTATCCTGCGCAGAAATATTACTTCGATGTCAGTGATGGCACTTTGAAGTTCATCTTCCAGCATTCTTGATTCAACGGATCTGGGATTGTTGATAAGTCTTATCTCATCTTCAAGTTCCCGGATGTATTTTGCTACACTTTCATAAAAGTCACTGCCAAGTGCTCTGAGAGAAGAACTGCTTTCACTACGCAGGATATCTTTCAATTCTGTCCTATCCATAGTTTGTGACACCTCAAAATATTAGGTGTAATGCTCCATATTCGAGCAGCTCTTACTTCCCTGATTCCACTTTAAGGTCTTTTCCTTTTGTGAACTTCCACTCGGATCGATTCTCAAAAATATGTTCTCCATACTAGTTTTCCTTTCAGCTTTTAGAATACAATAGTCCAGCCTTCTTGCTGGGCCTGCTGGGATGTATATGACACTCCGTCAACCTTTAAACCTTTATTGTTTATTGTATACTCATGAGATATATTCTCATGTTATGCCATACAATCTGTCAAAGTTACTATTTGTGAGCTAAAAAAAGTAATTAGCATCAAGTAGTATGTAAAATTGTTTTCAACTTAAATACGAGGAATTCTGTCGTGTCCATATTCTGCCACACCTCTGCACAATAGGTGTACAGCTGCATACTCCGGTAGTTCCTGCTCTCCCGGCTCCACTTCAATATCCTTTTCTTTCATCTGCACTGCAAAAGGCTTGATCACTTTTAACTTTACTAACCTTTCACCGAAAACCACTGCATCTCTTAAAGGTTCGAACTTTTCCAGCTCATCAATAGTTAAGGACATGACCTTCATCCCCGAGCCACCATGTAAAGACTCAGGAAGCCGTATTAAGCGCTTGATATCAGCTGTAACAGGCTCGTCCACAACTGCCGACATTTTCTTAATCCCTTCCACTATCAATGCATTAATTATTTTTTTATTCACTGCGGACAGAACATCAATGTTACCTTTCTTTAATACTTCCACTTGTGCCTCATCTCTAAAAACTTCGATAATCTGTCGAGCCGTTTTCTCCCCGACTCCTTTGAATCCCCTCAGGATTTCCTCAGCATCATCCCTGGCGACTATATCTTTCATGAAAGAAACAAAATACCTGTTTATTCTTCCTTTCCAGCCACCTTCTGCTTCCGAGGGAAATACCATCATTTGTGCACTCTCTCTTCCTGCATCTCCACTTACTTCTTTTGTGTCAAGTATCCTTTCAAGGTCAATTCCTTTCGCACTCACATAATCAACTATTTCACGCCTTTCAGGGCTTTCAAGATGGAGGACAGAAGGATCGGTTATATGGCAATGGTATCCTCTGCCTCCTGAGAATACGATATGGACATCCTTCTCAGCAAATCCAAAATCATCAAGCAAGAATTCCATGAGCTTAAATGTTTCTTTTTTCCCCTTTTCCAGCATATCAGCATAGGAAGTGATCTTCCCTGGAAGGTGGTCAGAGTCAATATCAAATATCAGGTCTGCCTTCTGCCAGTTCTTCTCCTTCATCTTCGGTGCACTGGGATACTCATAGTATGCAACAGAGTAATATGCATGTGCTGGAGCTATCCCTTTTAGATAGTCCTTTATTTCTCCTTCAGAGCCGAAGGCTATGTGTCGTTTCATAAAGGTTTCAGAGCTATCGCTGAAAGGAATAAATCCCCATTCACGAGATATATGTTCAGGAGGAAGGTGTATCTCAGCCTGTGAGTAGTAGGCCTGGAATCTGTTCACAAGAAAATTTCGTGTCTTTTCATTCATTTTCTCAGTTGTATTGTTTTGTCGCTATTTCTTTGTTTCAATGATTAAATTACCATTAATATTACTTTCTTGTCATAAACCTTATAGTCAACACCTGCATTATAGTCGCTTTATGAAAGAGGAAATGACAAGTGCAGATGTTGCAGCTCTTGTGGCAGAACTTAGCTCAGGTGAGCTCTCGCTTATTGATGCCAAGGTTGGGAAAATATATCAGCCACTGGAAGATGAGATACGTTTCAACCTCTTCGTTTTCGGTAAGGGTAGAGTAGATTTCATTATTCAGGCAGGAAAACGTGCCCATTTGAGCCAATATGCTTCTCCAAGTCCTAAAATGCCACAGTCATTTCCGATGCTGCTAAGAAAACATATAATGAGCAGTAGGATCGTTTCCATTAAACAGTATGATTTTGACAGGATAATCGAAATAGGTTTTGTCAGGGGCGGTGTGGAAACCGTCTTAGTAGCTGAGCTTTTTGCCAGAGGCAACATTGTGCTCATTGATAATGAAAGGCGTATCATTCTCCCGATGAATCCTGCAACATTCAAAGGCCGCAGGGTGAGAAGCGGTGAAATCTACATTTATCCGGAGGCACAGATAAGCCCTCTTGACGCAAACGAAGAACAGATGCTTGCAGTTTTCAGGTCCTCGGATTCAGACGTGGTACGTACCATAGCCACCAGATTCAATCTGGGAGGTCTTCTTTCTGAGGAAGTATGCTCCAGGGCAGGGGTCAAAAAGAACCTTCCTGTTGCAGAAGTAGGTCTGGAAGAAATAAATCTGCTTCTTCGGGCTATGAAGGAAATGTTCTCTCCACTGCAGACAGGGAAATTGGATCCATGTGTCATCAAAAAAGGTGAGGGGGATGCCTCCCAGTCAATAGATGTTGTACCGTTTGAGCTGGAAGTTTACCGTGGACTGGCAAAAGAGCGCTATCCATCATTTAACAAGGCTCTTGACGAATATTTCGGAAAAAGAGAAGCTGCCTCCATTACCGAGCAGGTAGTTGCAGTAAAGAAGGAAAAAGTTGACCTTCTGGAACGCAGGTTAAAACAGCAGGAAGAAGCAGTGGAGAAATACGGTAAGGAAGCTGCAAAACAGACATCTATCGCGGAGAGTATTTATGCAAACTATCAGGCTGTAGAAGACGTTCTGAATGTACTTTCCAATGCAAGGGACAAAGGTTACTCGTGGGATCAGATTAAGTCTATTCTTAAAGCTGCAAGGGATTCCGTTCCTGCTGCAAAGTCCATATTGAGCATAGATCAGGCAACTGGGACAGTGGTACTTGATCTTATGGGCATGAAAACGAGCATAGATGTCTCTAAGACAGTTCCGCAAAATGCTCAATTATATTATGAAAAATCCAAAAAACTGGCAAAGAAGCAGGAAGGAGCCATAAGGTCTATAGAACAGACAAAACTAGCAATGCAGAAAAAAGAGAAACCAGTTGCTAAAAAAGGTACAGTTCGCATTAAGAAGCACTGGTATGATAAATTCAGGTGGTTTACGTCATCCGATGGCTTCCTGGTAATAGGTGGAAGGGATGCTGATACCAATGAGGAAATATTTACCAAGTACATGGAGAAGCGAGACATTGTGTTGCATACTCAGTCTCCGGGGGCACCATTGACTGTGATAAAGACAGGTGGTAAAGATGTACCGCCTCAGACACTTGAAGAAGCAGCTCGTTTTGTGGTATCTTATTCCAGCATCTGGAAATCTGGTCAGTTCAGCGCAGATTGTTACTGGGTAAACTCGACGCAAGTTTCAAAGACTCCCGAATCCGGTGAATATGTAAAGAAGGGTTCTTTTATAATCCGTGGTGAGAGAAACTATCTAAGAGACGTGCCAGTAGGAGTTGCAGTTGGGATTGAAATGGGTGCAGAAACCAGGGTCATAGGTGGTCCCTTGTCTGCGGTCAATGGAAGAGGGAAACACATCATAGAGTTGGTGCCTGGAAAGTTCAACCAGAATGACATAGCAAAGAAAATATACAGAGTCTATGTTGAAACCATAGGTGATGCATCATTTGTAAAACAGGCCGCTTCTCCTGATAAAATTGCCATGGTGTTACCTCCTGGTGAATCCGACATAAAGGTCTGATCCTTTCAAGGTGTTATTATGAGAGTGATGAAAAAGAATCTAAGAGATAAAGAGGGTGAAATTTCTATCTTAGCTGAGACTCTTGATGACCTCTGGCACCTTAAATATATTATTGAGACGGGAGACCTTGTCTTTGCTGTAACTAAAAGAAAATCTGACGTTGCAACCGATAAATTACGTCCTGAAAAAGTAGAAAAGAAAATTGTGAGGCTTGGTGTACGCGTGGAGAGCTTAGAATTCCATAAATTTTCCAACAGGCTCAGGGTACACGGTGTCATAGAGCATGGAATGGATATTGGTTCTCATCATACTTTCAATATAGAAGAAGGTACTGAACTGTCCATCGTTAAAGTCTGGAAGAAAGATCAGCTTGAACGGATAGAAGAAGCTGAAATTGCTTCTAAGAGGCCATCTGTTATAATTGTTGCAATCGAGGAAGGAGATGCGGACATTGGTCTTGTCAAGCATTATGGCATCGAGATATATTCTCACATTAATCAATCGGCAGGTAAAGCTGAAGGTAATCTGAGGAATGTTTTTTTCCAGGAGGTACTCGATCAACTAATGCATGCTATTTCCGGGTCAGAATCTATTGTGCTGGCCGGACCAGGCTTTACAAAAGAGGATTTTCTAAAATATGCTCAGCAAAAAGAACCTGAAATGGCATCAAAGCTCGTCTTTGAAGACACGGCATCTATTGGCATGTCCGGTTTTCAGGAGGTGCTACGAAGAGGTGCAGTTGACAGGATCATGGAGCAGTCCAGGATAGCACGCGAGTCTAAACTAATGGAAGATCTCTTAAAAGAGATCGCGGTGGATGGCAAAGTAGCCTATGGTATGTCTGAAGTAAAAATGGCTCTGGATTATGGTGCAATTGAGGTACTGCTAATCTGCGATGAGTTGCTCAGGGAAGAGCGAGAAAAAGGGGAAATAGATTCTTTTTTGCAGGAAGTGGAGCATTCACAGGGAACTATAGTGGTATTTAGTACGGTTTTTGAACCAGGCCAGAAATTGCTGGCTCTTGGAGGGATTGCAGCTCTATTGAGATTCAGAATATGATTGATGTGCACTTCTATTCATATCTTGATTCTTAAAAGGCAATTATCATATTGTTTATTGTATTTAAAAGTGTCGAGATAGCATATTCTCTATTTTATTATATATTTACAAATAAATGATTACAGGTACAAGTACCCCATTTTTAATCGTTTTTAATGGTAATAGCACGTCAGATGCTGTTTATTTGTCAATACGCCTCAATTGCATCTTAGAATGCGGTATAAAGTCCAATATTGGTTAGATCTATTGTACTTTCTTTTCTGATTTTCTGCCATGCATGAAAGAAACAAAACACATATATACTGCTATTAGAAAGTGTCTTGTGTAGGAGGTGTTTGGCTAAGTTTGGATAGCTTACAGTGTATGTGTAACTTTGGATTTATCATTATGTAGCCCGTTTTCTTTGAAGGGTGGTATAACTATACAGTAAAAACAATCTATGATCGTATTAATCATTATATATTATTTGGGAAGTGACAAACTATGGAAGGAGAAGTAACAATTAAAGATACAACTGCAGGAAGCCCGGCAGCAGTAGGTTTCTACGGCCTTGGGTTTGCAGCTACATTTGCAGGACTTTTAAATATGGGAGTACTCCCGGATGGACTTATGGTAATTGCAATGGCAATTATGCTTGGTGGTTTTGCAGAAGTAATTGCAGGTATGCAGTTATGGAAGAAAGGTGACACCTTTGGTGCAACAGCGTTCACAATATTTGGTTTCTGGTGGTTCGGCTTTTCATTTATACTCCTTGCACCAGCAGGACTTTTCAACCTGACAATGGATGCAGCAAGCAATCCATCAATGGCATTTTTCACGCTTGTATGGGGTATCATAGCAACTTTGCTCACACTTGGTACACTAAAGATTGGTCTAAAGATGCTAACCGTTGTCTTTGTAGTGCTTGACCTCACATTCTTCAGCCTTGCCGCTGTATTCTTCGGAATGCTGCCACTGGGAATCGCAGGCGCAATTACTTTAATCACAGGTCTTGCAGCACTTTACCTTGCAACTGCACTGGTTCTGAATGCAGTTGGAATGAAAATGCCAATGTAAAACAGGAATTGTAAAACATGGCCGGATTTAACCGGTCCATTCTCTTTTTTTAAAAAATTACCTTATGCTGGGATGCATCTTTGCGGGTTATCTATACAGATTATATCTTTTCCATCTTTGTATATTCTGACCACACCGCCAGATTCTGATACAATGAAGGCTACTGCAACAGTATCTCTTGTAATAGCTGCTGCGGATACATGTCTTCCTCCAAGGCCTTTATCGATGTTTATATCTCTGGCATCCACGTCCAGATATCTGCCAGCGGCGTGAATTCTGCCCTGTTCTGAGATAACAAATACCCCATCCAGTTGTGCAAGTTCTTTCACTGATTCCCAGTTGTGTTCTTCAAGAATATTACTGTCTTCCAAAGTTTGCCCCAAGTAGGGGTTAATGATCAGTGGATGCGATCTATTCATAACTTCATCCACATCGCCTACTATAAATGCAGTACCTACTTTTTTACCTTCGCGCCCCTTTGTAGCAACGTCAAAGCAAATGTTCAGCACAGCACGCACAACCTCTGGAGATATGCGTTCCTCACATTCCCGTATCTTTTTTACCATTTCGTTTTCTTTGAGGTTGTGGACCACTACAGCACAAGAATCTACGCTGCCGACAATTCCTATCACAGTTCCTTCGGGTATATTACCCAAAAGGTGTCCGATAGCTGCTATGCTTTCTAGACTCTCTAGTTTATTGTATGATTGGTTAATTATGCTATCTGTGAAAGTTCTTGTTCCCTTGCCCAGGTTCGAGAATATAAGATGATCTATCAGTCCTTTCTGATCACCAAAAGAATGGTAAATGGGGACAGTTGTTTTCATTTCCTGAAAACATATGTCTCCGGACAGGATTATAGCTGAAGACCCCAGTTCCTCCGCAAGTTTCACGGCAGTTTCGATGATTATTATATTTTTTCCCATGTCATCTTCTCGCTTTTCCGTGGCCTCCGTTTCACGGTTTGGGTAACCAGCTATTATTCCCTTTTGATCCATTTTGTCCCCTCTATATATTATTATATAAACACCTTATCTCTATTAAAGGTACCTATTTGTGTCTACAGCGTCAGTATTTTATGTTGAAAAAACTACTTCTATAAAGGTGTTAATATGATCAGAGCATTCATAGCGATTGATCTTCCAACTGAATTTCATGCAAAAATCTCTGATATCCAGTCAAAGCTTTGTTTTCAGGGCTTAAGGCTAGTTGATCCGAATTTAGTGCATATCACTCTTAAATTCTTAGGAGATGTGGATGTAGCACAATTGTCTGAAATCAATAATGCACTTGATAACCTGTTTTGTTCTTCTTTCGAATCACATGTATGTGGAGTTAATGTTTTTCCTGGAATCAAAAGTCCCGGAATCGTTTGGATAGGAGCTAATGGTGATTATTCTTGCATCTATAAACAAGTTGAATCCTCAATGTATGAAATAGGGTTTAAAAAAGAGTCACGTAAGTTTACGCCTCATGCGACTATTGCCAGAGTTAAACATTTATCCTCTTCCCAAAATAAAGAACTTGCCTCAGTAATAGGAGATCTCCGGGATTTTGATGTAGGTTCAATGCATGTGGATACAGTCAAACTCAAAAAAAGCACTCTTACTCCACAGGGTCCCATTTACGAGACCCTGCATGAAGTTCGATTGCCTTGAGGTTATATAGACCTTTTTAATTTCCTGTTGAATAGATTTCGTATTTATCGAATCCACTGGATCTTACTATTCTTTTGTCATTTGTTATTATAAGACATTCAACACCATCGAGTTTCTCGATCATTTCAAGGCCATCTTTTTCTCCTAATACGAACACGGAAGTTGACAACGCATCAGAATCTATTCCCACAGGAGCGATGACTGTAGCACTGATGAGGTTCTGGGACGGATATCCCGTACGTGGATCTGCAATGTGTGATACCTTTGCCTCCTCACTGAAATATCTTTCATAATTACCGCTGGTAGCTATAGCCATATCACTGATTTGTACAACGGTTATTACTTGCTCAGTCATGTTGGGATTCTGCAGTCCCACTTTCCAGCTAGTTCCATCGGGTTTATGGCCAATATACAGACCGTTGCCTCCAGCATCAACAAAACCGGATTCAATCCCATCATTGCGAAGTGACTCGATGGCTACATCAAGAGCATATCCCTTCGCTATTCCACCCAGAGTTATTTGCATCCCTTTTTGTAGAAATATATCATTTTCTCTTATTGTTATATTGCTGGCGTTTACATACCTGAGTGTTTCGTTCAATTCCTCTGGAGTAGGCGGTTGATGTGTTCCTCCTGCTGAGAATTTACTTTTCCACAGATCGAGCAAAGGAAGGACTGTAATGTCAAAAGCGCCGTCGGTAATATGCTGATAATATATAGACTTATTGATTACATACGTTAGGTCATTGCTTGCATTGAGTATTTGTGAATCTTTGTTTAGTCTGCTCAATTCAGTTGTGTTATCAAAGTAGTCCATGCTAGAGTCTACATATTCCATCTTTTTGAAAGCGTTATCTATAGCCATCTTAGCATGTGTGCTATTTGTATCCACAACGTGAATAGTCACTACAGTGTCCATTATATTTCGGCTTTCGTTGTATGTCTGTTGCAAACTTTCCTGGCTCGATCCATCTTTGTCGATGCAATTTATCACGAATGATACTGATAAAATCATTATCAGCAGAAGGGTAACAATTTTATACTCCATAGTTCATGCAATGACATTAACAATCTTAAACTTAATTCAAATGGTCCCAATTGTCATGTATTATCATGTAAGTTCTTTAATGGCCATCTTTAATAAAAGGAAGTGTAATAATGATAGATTACAGTGGAGATTTGTCGGCAGGCTGGTATTCCAATAAAGATACATATCTTCTGCTATTGAAGCATCAGACATTGGGGATTCAGACAGGGGTAATTGAAAAGTAATCTGGAGATGTGAAACAATACTTTTCTAAGGGTGTGTAACAAATGAAGGATTACAGTGGAGATTTGTCGGCAGGCTTGCATTCCAGCAAGGATAAATATTTAGTGGTAGCGATCCACCAGATTATGGAAGAGTGTGGATGGAGGGGCATTGAAAAGCAATTTTCTGATATGAAACAACATATAATTTATGTAAAATCTGCTTCTCTTCTTGAAAAAATAGAAGTCAAATCAAACATCGTTGGTAATCATATAGATGTCGATTTTGTTGGTGTGACTCATAAAAAAGGATTTCTGGACAAGGTTTTTGATTTTAATGTAAGGGTTGTACGTAAAACATTCGAGATTGATAAATACGTCACTAATGACTTCAAGATCACGAATGAACAGACCCTGAGGAACACTGTTATGGTTGTTATAAAAGAGCTTGAAGTTATTGCTACCCAAAAGCCCGAGAATATATCGTGAGTGTGATTAATATGAAAGCCAGTTTTCTCATTATCATTGCTATATTAATGCTTTTCATATCCGGCGCATATGCTTATATTGGATATAGCGGAAATGAGGTCCTTTCATCGCATTATATGACGGATCAGAAATGGTCCGATAATGTGTGTATGGGCTGTCATTTAAGTACAAAGGAAGAAGTCAATGGTTCTTTCCATGTGCAGCAGGACATGGCTGAATGGTCTTCGTTAATGGGCCAAGGTGTCTTGTTTAGTAACATGGACAATGAAACATGGCTCCAAACTTATGCCCCGCTGCACCCAGGGGGGGGAATTCTTGAAGAATATGGTGCAGATGTGGATTGCATGGTTTGCCATGAACAAAAAGGATTATACTCTTATCAAGCACGCGTTGAAAGTATCTCTTCTGGAAATATCTCCGACGCAAAAGATGCAGCAATTGAAGAGGCCAGGAGAGAGGCACAGCAAGATCCTCTATACGTGGCCAGTTATGCTTTGAATATTCTTACTCCTTTACCCATTGTTACTGAAATTCATGACGATGTCAATGGTGCACCCACTAAAGAACAGTGTGGTACTACTTGCCATCAAAATGAAGCATCTACCAGTGCAGTGGCATGGATGTCTGAGAACTATTCTGAATATGATGTTCATGCCAATGTAAATTGTGTTGAATGCCATGAAACAGATGAGCACCAGATAGGCCGCAGGATTCCTCTTGATTCCACTCACGAAGACTATGTGGAGGTAAAGAGCTGTGATTCAGAAGGTTGTCATGCAGGCATTTCTCACGGAGGCATTGTTGACGCACATCTTGAGACCATTGAATGTGAAACCTGTCATATCCCCATGTTGCCCGGAGGAAATATCACCGGCAAAGCTCCAATAAGTAGTTTCAGCTGGGAAAATGGAGTTCTTGAGGAAACTTATCACGAGTCAAATTTCACTCCAACTCTTGCCTGGTCAAAGGGAATATACAACGAAAAACTACCGGTAATGGGCAGTAAGGATGAAGAAGGCGTAAAGCTGAAAGCTTTCAACCCGATAAATGGTGTATGGTGGGACGAAGGATTGGATCAGGATGTTCTCGCCAATCCAGGTAACAGTTCTTCATTGGGTAATCCGATTTCACCATCTGTTGTAAAAGCAGCTGATTCCAATGGTGATGGTAAGGTCACATCTTCTGAAATGCGTTCTTATGATGGGAACCTTGACAAGCAGCCTGATTATCCAAATGCCATCCTCAGGCATGTTGATCTTCTGTATCAGGTAAGCCACAACATTGTAAGCAAGGACATCGGAATGGCCGATCCTCTGAAATGTGACGACTGTCACGGCGTGTCTGCTTCAGGGTCTTTGCATGTAAACTGGACACTTTTGGGCTATGATAAGGATCCAGCAGAAACAACACCACCAACTAACTTCTCTGAAAAAGAAATCCCAGTGACCATACCGGGACAAAAGCCTGTTGAGGTAGAGAGGGAGCCAGTGCTTTAAGGAGTGATCGTGATGGAAATCAAAAGATTAGACAAATTGCCAAAGAGGGTGATAATTCCCCTCGCCCAACACAAGGGAACTCCTTGTATCCCAATGGTCAAGAAGGGAGATTCAGTTGTCATTGGCCAGAAAATAGGCGACTCTAAGGACAGCTACTCTTCTTCTGTCCATTCTAGCGTATGTGGTGTGGTCCACTCTATAGAGAAGGCTCCACATCCCGATGGTAATAAAGTGTTAAGCATTCTGATAGATACCATAGAAAGTGAGGAAAAAGTACCGTTCTCTCCAATGAAGAACCCTTCCCAAAAGGATCTCATTGAAATAATTAAAAATTCGGGTATAGTAGAACACTATGGTGTTCCCACACAGACTGTTCTTAAGCCAGAGGGAAAGAAGATAGACATAGTATTGATAAACGCCACTTCTTCGGAATGGATTGGTGGGAAGTTCAAAGCTCCGTTAGAATACAGTACTCAAATGCTTGATGCACTCCAGCTTCTAATGAAAGCAGCAGGAGCCTCTAAAGGTGCGATTGTTATCCGAAGCGATGACCATGAGTCTATAGCAGCTTTTGAAGAATTTAAGTTGAAAGGGAAACAATTGATCGTAGCGCCCCTTATAGGAAACCGCAGGATAGGGTACTACTTGAAGGATCGTGAATCTAACATTCTGGTGGTTTCCCAGGAGAGGATATATGGAAAACGTATCCTCAACTTCTTCACTTACAATGTTACAGGTAGAAAAGTTCCACAAGGCTGCACTCCTGCAGATGTTGGTGTAGCTATATGTAGTGTAAAATCGGCAAAAGCAGTGTATGATGCTGTACACGAAGGGAAGCCCTATTATGAGACCTATGTTTCCTTAGAAGGTTTTGTGAATTGTCCATCTCATGTAGTCGTCAGAATCGGTACACCTTTTAAAGATGTAATTGAGGCATGTGGTGGCAATTCAATAACCTCTGGAAAACTTATCGCTAATGGAATGAGAACCGGAGTTGCCCAGTATACCGACGAGGTTCCGGTCACAAAGACCACTACTCGAATAACTTTCCAGAAACTTGAAGACGTAGACATTGATGAAACAATTGCCTGTACTCATTGTGCAGCATGTGTGGATGTATGTCCTGTGGAACTGCTTCCAAACAAGCTTGCAGCTTTGGCCGATCAGGGTCGTTTTGATGAATGTCATCAGGTATATATTGATAATTGTATAGAATGCGGAAACTGTTCAGTGGTCTGTCCTTCCAAGATCCCTATTCTGCAGTTGATAAGATACGCAAAGGATGCCATTGAAAAGGCCTATGAAGACATTCCTGGAAAAGAGTCTTCGAACCTTAAGCTTGGTTGCTGCGGAGGTGAATAAATGACCTTTACTATATCTGCTCCCCCTCATAGAAAATCAAAAGTTTCGTTCCGGTCTATAATGTGGAGCAAAGTACTGGCTCTTTTGCCGGTGAGCCTTGTGTCCATATATTTCTTTGGCATACCTGCTTTAAGTATAATTCTTGTAAGCGTACTGGCGGCAGTAGCAACAGAATTTGGTGTTCAGGCACTGTTCAAGCAGAAAGTGACTGTAAAAGATGGCAATGCGGTCTTTATAGGACTTATGCTGTCTCTTTTAATGCCCCCTGAAGTTCCTTTATGGATTCCTGTAGTGAGTTCTTTCTTTGCTATAGCAATTGCAAAACTTGCTTTTGGTGGAATTGGTTCATATGTGTTCAATCCAGTGCTTGCAGCCTGGATTTTCTGTAAAACTGCATGGAGCGGTTATATGGCTCCAGTCTCTATTCCTCACATAGGACAGTTATCTGATTTATTGCTTGAGAATGGTGCTGGATTATTGGTTGAAGTATCTCCAATTGCCATAATTGTTGGAGTGTACCTTATTTACAAAAAGTATGTAGAATGGAGAATACCGGTGGCATTTTTCGTTACAATGGTAGTGTTCCCACAGGTCCTCAACGTTTTGTTCTCAATGGCAGAACTGGCAAGTAAAGGTGTACTGAATCCTTTGATGTACATGTCTGCGCTATTAGGCTTTTTCGACATCAGCAGCGAACTCAACTATTCAATGATAGGAATTGTATTCTTTGGTATATTGTTCATTGCCACAGATACTCCTTCCTCGCCAGTTTCCAAGAAAGGTCGTCTGATATATGGAATAGTGTGTGGTTTGTTGGTATCAATCTACGGTTATTTCGCGAATTATGTAGATGCTACTATCTACGGTTTGTTCCTTGCAAACTGTGTGGCATCTTTCATAGAGGTCAATACTGCTCCAGCTTCCTTTGGAACAGAAGGGTTACTTGGGAAATGGCGTTCTCGTATTATGAAAAAAATGCCTTCCGGTTTAAAGATAGAGGTGCTGTCAGATGAGTGATGGTAACAAAGAATTCGTTGTCGTAGTAGGCAAGCTTGTGCTGATTTCTGTAGTGGCAGCTGCACTTCTTGGTATCACTTATATGCCTACTCAGGCACAGCTACAGAAGAATGAACAGGAAGCAATGAATCTAAAGCTTCTGGAAGTAATGCCAGATGCAACCTTTGAACCTGTATATGGTGATCAGGTGAACGCTGAAACCGGTGAACAAGAGATAATCTACTACCGTGCCAAGGATACATCTGGAAATCTCATGGGATATGCATTCTTAAGCTCACAAGCAGGTGCCAAGGGTACAATTGTGGTTGTTGGCGGTGTTGATTCCTCATTTAGCACCATCACCGGAATGAGTGTCCTTTCCCAGGAAGAAACGCCAGGGTTAGGGTCAAAGATAGCAGAGGATGCTTTTAGAAACCAGTTCAATGCTCTTCCGCTTAGCCAGCTTAGCCTTTCAAGCTCAGGTGGTTCTATAGACTCTATAACAGGTGCTACGATCTCTTCTAAGGCCGTAGTAGATGCCCTTAATTCAAAAGTAGAATCAATAAAAAGTGCTGAGGCATAGGTGAGATAATGGACCCAGTAAGTGAATTCATTCGAGGTTTAACTAGGGACAACCCAACATTTGGCCTGGTACTTGGCCTTTGTCCCACTCTTGCAGTATCAACATCAGTTGAAAATGGAATAGGGATGGCAGCAGGAACTGCTTTTGTGCTGATTTTTTCCAATCTCTTTGTATCGCTCGTAAGAAAACAAACACCTCCACAGGTAAGGCTTCCAATCTTTATTATCATCATAGCCACATTCGTGTCAATTGTTGATATGGTCATGGAAGCATTTTTCCCCCCTATGTATGAAGCTTTGGGTGTATTTATTCCACTCATTGTTGTCAATTGTATCATTATAGGTAGGGCAGAAGCTTATGCCAGCAAAAATAATGGTTTTTACTCTGTAATTGATGCACTTGGTGTATCCACGGGTTTCCTCCTGGTTCTTATGCTAATAGGCGGGATACGCGAGTTACTTGGTACAGGACAGATCGTAACATTTGGACAAACAATCATCAGTCTTCCTGTAAATCCCTCTGTTACAACGATGATCCTTCCAGGTGGTGCTTTCCTTACCATCGGTATCCTGATGGCTATAATCAATTACCAAAAAGAGAAAAAGCGTGTGAGAGGTGAATAAAATGGTAGAAAAAGCGCTTTTCTCCATTTTCATGGATGGTTTATTCCTTAATAACTTCCTTCTTGTTCAGTTCCTTGGTCTATGCTCCTTTGTGGGCGTAACGAAGGATGTAAAAAGTGCCGGGGGTATGTCTGGTGCCGTTATCTTTGTGATGACCCTGTCTGCAGCGGTATCTTACCCGCTCTATACATACGTACTAGTCCCTCTTAAGTTGGAATTCCTCGGGCTGATTGCTTTTATCGTTGTCATCGCAGCCCTTGTGCAGCTTGTTGAGTTTGTTGTCAGAAAAAACATTCCTTCACTTTATCGTTCCTTAGGCATATACTTGCCTCTGATCAGTACTAACTGTGCTGTGCTTGGTGCTGTGCTACTGAACGTAAGGTCGGATTACAACTTTGTGCAGAGTGTGCTCTTTGCTTTTTCTGCGGCTCTTGGGTATACGGTTGTGATGTTAATGATGTCCTCAATCAGAGAGCGTTCCACGCTTGTCACCATTCCGACATCTATACGTGGTCTTCCACAGGCATTCCTTTTGGCTTTGATGTTATCAATGGCCTTTGTTAATTACTTCTGGGTGATACCTGTATGAACCTTACTACTTTACTAATACAATCGGTAGCTGTCCTTGGTGGTCTTGGTCTTGCCGTGGGAGTCCTCCTTATAGTTGCCTCCCGCAAGTTTAAGGTGGAAACTAATCCTCTTGTAGATGAGATCTTAAGTGTGCTTCCCAATGCCAACTGCGGAGCATGTGGTTATGCAGGCTGTGCAGACTTTGCGCAACGTGTAGTGAATGAAGGTGCTCCTATCAACGGTTGTCCGGTTGGCGGTTTCGAGATTGCCAAACAGATAGGCGGTATAATGGACCAGGACGTTTCAGAGTCTGAGAAACAATATCCTTTTGTGGTCTGTAATGGCGGAGTAAATTGCATCAACAGATTCGAATATGTGGGCATGGAGGACTGTAAGGCTGTCATGATGTTATCAGATGGTGAAAAAGGCTGCAGCTTCGGTTGTATGGGCCGCGGTACATGTGTGCGTGCCTGTCCATTTGGCGCAATATCCATAGGTGAAGACAGACTTCCACATGTCAACAAGAATCTCTGTACAAGCTGCGGAATTTGCATCTCTTCCTGTCCCAATAATATCCTTGTTTTTGCGAAGGAATCTGAAAAAGTGCATGTTAAATGCCGTTCTCATGATAAGGGTAAGGATGTTAAGGCTGTATGTAATGTTGGATGTATTGCCTGTAAGATATGTGAAAAGAACTGTCCGGAGCAGGCAATAACAGTTACTGAATTTCTTGCTGTCATTGATCAGAGCAAGTGTACTGCCTGTGGCATCTGCGTTGAGAAATGTCCTCAGCATACAATACATATAAGGGGTGTACTATGACATACAAGACATCGATAGGGCTGAACGAGAATGTTGTTGGAGCATTATGCTACATTGGGTTCTGGTTCACTGGAATACTTTTCCTCTTGATAGAAAGGGAAAACAAATTTGTCCGTTTCCATGCCATGCAATCTGTCTTAGTATTCATGCCACTGGCTTTGATAGTATTCCTTATCGGATGGATCCCCTATTTCGGTTGGGTGCTTGCAGACTTTGTAGGAATGTTCGCTCTCTTCTTGTTGCTGGCTTGCGTTATAATGGCATATGAAGGAGGAAAGTTCAAAGTTCCTCTTGTCGGTAAATATGCTTATGACTCAGTGTACAAGAATAAGTAACCAATAAGTAAGGATGTTGTGTTTCACAACATCTTTTATTAATTTGATTTTTTCTTCTCTTTCATTGTGGCTTCGAAAGTTTAAAAAATACCTATCGCCATCTATGGACTACTCATTTTCCGGAAGGGAGGGTAAATTATTAAAGAAGAGATATGGATCGAAAAATACCGGCCTATGCGACTTGATGATATTGTAGGTCAAAAAGAGGCTATTGAGAGACTCAAATCCTATGTAAAGAGTCGAAACCTTCCACATTTGCTTTTTTCAGGTCCCCCGGGGGTAGGAAAAACAGCTACTGCTGTTTCCATCGCCAAAGAGCTTTTTTTAGATTCATGGAGGGAGAACTTCACTGAGCTGAATGCATCTGACGAAAGGGGAATTGATGTTGTGCGCACTAAGATCAAGAACTTTGCTAAAACATCTCCAATCGGCGGGGCTGATTTTAAGATTATCTTCCTAGATGAGGCCGATGCTCTGACATCAGATGCTCAGGCAGCATTGCGAAGGACCATGGAGCGTTACACCAATAATTGTCGTTTCATTCTTTCTTGTAACTATTCTTCAAAGATCATCGAGCCGATACAGTCAAGGTGTGCAGTTTACAGGTTCCGTCCTCTTTCGGATCATGCAGTCACTGAAAGAGTGTTGTTTGTGGCCAGCAATGAAGGACTTGAAGTTGCAGACGATGGTATAGAAGCTATAAAGTATGTAGCTCAAGGTGATATGCGTAAAGCTATCAATGCATTACAGGCGGCTTCACTAGTTGACAAGACTGTACATAAAGATACTATTTACAAAATAACTGCTACAGCGCGTCCTGAACAGATCGCAGATCTGATCAACACTGCCCTTACTGGTAATTTCATGGCTGCACGCAAACATTTAGATACGCTTCTTCTTGACCAGGGGCTTTCAGGAGAAGATATAGTAGGTCAAATATACCGTGCGATGTTCAATCTTTCAATTCCTCAGGGGAAAATGGTTGAACTGATTGATGTTATAGGAGAAGTGGATTTCAGAATAGCTGAAGGAGCCAATGAAAGGATCCAGCTTGAAGCATTGATTGCACATTTTACGTTGAGAGGAAGGGATTAGAATGGCTCTTCAGGAATTGCTCACAAACATCTTTGGAAACTTCCCTGAATGGCTTGCCACAGTACTCATAAGTTGTTTACCTGTGGCAGAATTAAGGGCTGCCATACCGATTGCAATACTGCAATATCAAATGAATCCAGTTGAGGCGTATATACTTGCAGTTGTGGGTAATATGATACCAGTGATTCCTCTTCTGTTATATCTGGATCCGGTATCTAGTTATTTAAGAAGATATAGGTTATGGAACCGGTTTTTTACTTGGCTTTTTAGCCGCACCCATCGCAATCATTCAGACACATTTGAAAAATATGGCACTTTAGGGTTAGCTATCTTTGTTGCCATTCCTTTCCCAGCAACAGGTGCCTGGTCAGGTTGTGCTGCAGCTTTCGTTTTTGGAATAGGCTTTAAGCACGCCCTTTTGGCCATAACTGCAGGAGTTCTCATTGCAGGTCTAATTGTGACAGTCGTTACTCTCGGCGGGGTAAGTCTGTCTAACCTGTTTCTTTGAATATTAATATGGAAAAATATAAACTGTAATTACTTGTACATCTTCTTGGAAAGCATGTCCTTTGCAAGGGCGATGTCTTCAGATTTTACAGTTTTCCTTCCTGCATGTTCGGCTAGCTTTATCGCTTCTCTGGAAATATCCAAACCATACTCTTCGAGTATCTCGGATAGAGCCATTGCTGCGGATTCACTAACTCTTTGGGAACCAGCACTTCTTATAAGCCTTTCTATTGGTGCAAGTGGAATTATTGTCAATTTTTGTCCTCCTAAATATGCTAATTTCAGATTGGATTCCTATTAAGTACTTGATTACAAAAATGCATTATAAATAGTTATCTTCGATGATTTATAATGCATAATTGTCTTTAAGTGTTGAACAACGGTATAATAGGGTAAATATGTTATAAATAATGTACTATTAGCACAATTATCCAATTTTGTGGCATCATGATTCTAAAAAGAAGCAATAGGGTGCTATTACTCTTTTCCGAGTTTTTTCAGTTTTGTAGCAATATCCTTTCCCAAACGCTGACACTCTTTCAAGTCTTTTTCCTCGGGGACATATTGTACCCTCAGAACAGGGTCTACTACTTTCATACCTGCCTCACGCATTTTTTCCGCTATCATAACAGGTGCTTCTCCACTCCATCCATAAGATCCAAATGCAGCCCCTACTTTTCCTTCGACTCCCTCAGTTATTAATGCATCAAGGAATTTTGCAATGGGTTCAAGCATCTTATAATAAAATGTCGAAGAACCTATAGCTATGCCATCGTAACTGGCAGCATCTTTTGGATCCCACTCATAGAAGTTATCCACTCTTACTTCTATATGTTTCTGTCTTACACCTTCAGCTATAGCCTCAGCCATCATTTGAGTGCTTCCCTGGGTACTAAGATAAACTATTGCAAGTTTAGTCATTTTGTTTATCCCCTGTTTTCTTCTGAGGACTCAGGATAAAATATAATCTCAAACAAGTCCCCTATTTTTAAATGGATTTTTTTCTTTGATAAATCTTTCCAGATCTCTACATTCAGGATATGTTTATTGCCTATCAGGTTCATCATGAACCTTAACCCTTGTTTAAAGGAGGTTCATGGATGAGTGAGAAATATGCGCCTCATATTGAAGAGCTGGCAAAGGCGCTTAATGGCATTGATCAAGATGATATAAAAAACGAATTCAATAAACTCCTCAAGTTCCGTGTACCTCTTGACGAAGCAAAAAGAACAATTCTAAATAAATTCAGCTCAAAAGAAGGTCCGGAGATAAAAATCAAGGATATTTTCCAGGCGCCAAAAAGTTTCACTTTAAATGGAAGAGTTCTCGCAGTCGAGAAAAAAAGTTTTGTTCTTAAAGGGGAGACTCTGAATCTATATTCAGGCAAGGTCGCAGACGAAACTGGTGTTTGCTTTTTTACTGCATGGAGTGATTTTTCTTTAAAGGAAGGGGACATTATCAGAGTACATAATGCCTATATGAAACATTGGAATAATCGTCCTGAACTCAATTTTGGACAACGTTCTGTTGTAGAGAAGCTCCCCGAAGACCCCTCTATGCCGAGAGATGAACAGCTTTTTACTCAATCTAAAAAGATCATTGAAATCAATTCTTCAGATATGCTGGTAAGTTCTAAGGGAATAGTCACTGAGATGTATCATCGGGATGTCAGCATCAAAGGGACTGATACAAAAATTATAGAAGGAGTTGTCGCAGATGAAACTGGAAAGCTTCCTTTTACTTCATGGCTGCCCATGAAGGGTGTGGATATTGGCAGTTTCATTAGCTTCAAAGCTGCTCAAGTGAGGCTTTTTAGGGGAATTCCATCTTTAAATTTCACAAATGAAACGTCTTGGGAAATACTTCCTAAAGACCAATCTCCTTTTTCAAAAAAGGACCTTATAAGTGATGAATCAACTTCGGTCCCTATATCTTCCGTTCTTGAAAAAGATGGTATTTTTGATGTGGTGGTTACAGGGAACATAATTTCCGTGCGCCCGGGTTCAGGAATAATAGAGCGGTGTCCGGTCTGTAATCGAGTTATACAGAACAATATTTGCAGAGCACATGGGAATGTTACCGGTATCAAAGACATGCGTATCAAGGCAATACTTGATGATGGTACAGGAGCTGTCTACATTATGCTGAACAAGGAACTTTCGGAGATTGTTTTTGGTGAATCTATGGAAGAAGCTGAGAACATTATGAAAGATTCCTTATCAAAGGATGCTGTTTATGAAAGCATGAAAAGATCTCTTATCGGAAGTTATCTCACTGTAAGAGGTAATTCTTCGAAAAACGAGTTTGGTACAACCATCGTTGCGAGGTCCGCCTGGCTGCCGGAAGATGCTCTCCTTTCCCGTTTAGAATGCTTATTGCAAAAATTACCAGAGGATAGCTGATATTATGTCTGAAAGGGAAGTGGCTCAGAGAGTTTTTGCAAAAGAGTTCAATGATTCTACTTTGAGTCTTGCAAGTGTTTCTGCGGATGATTTATCTGATGTGAATTCTCCCAATCTCCTAATATCTCCCACGGGTGTGCGCATTAATAGGGTCTTTGTGGCCGGGGTAATTACAGAGGTTGAGAATCTAGGTTCAGAAGCTGGAAAAGAACGAGAGCTTTGGAGGGCTCGTATATCTGACCCAACCGGGGTATTTATAGTATATGCAGGTCAATATCAGCCCGAAGCTGCCATTTTTCTGTCGACGGTGGAAGTGCCCTCTTACGTTGCTGTGGTTGGCAAGGCGAGGATTTATGAACCTGAGAAAGGTTCAGTATTCATTTCTATAAGGCCAGAAGAGATCAACAATGTAACAAGTATCATTCGGGACAGGTGGGTAGTAGATACTGCAGATCTGACTTTAAAAAGGTTTGATCTTCTAAGCCAATTCTTGTCAGGTGGAAATAGGGATGACCTGGCAGATTCACTTGAAAAAGAGGGAATAGATTTTGACTCAAGTGAAGCTATTCATGATGCTATTGAATTCTATGGTACAGATATGGAATACATCTCTGGGTTTAAACAAATAATTCGTGAAGCTCTGCTTTCCATTAAGGAAAATGCAAGCGTTCAGAATAAGCAAAATGAAGATACTGAAAATGTAATTCTTGAGATCCTTAAAGAACTAGATAAAGGTAAAGGTGTGCAGTATAGTTGCTTGCTGGAACGGGCTAAATTAAGAGGTATCCAGGAAGAAGTTTCTGACATTGGGGTCAAGTCTCTCCTTGCTAAAGGAGAGTGCTATGAACCCAAGATTGGTATTTTGAAACTCATTTGATGAAGATCTCATTCGAATTCAATACTGATGCCCCCTGAGTTCTTTGCTAGTGTTTTGGAGATTGTGCCCATATCCATTCTGCATACATGCATTATCCCACAAGGTACAAGGCACGTGGAGCACCATTTTGCCTCTTTGACCTTTTGAAATACAGGATTATCACTATATAGTGGGTCATAAAGTTCTTTCATTGGAATCTCCATGTGTGAGGCTGAGCTTATCTTTTTGCAAGGGGTTTCGATATCTATTATCATGTTCTTACCTTCTACCTTGCCACTGATCTTATGAGTAAAGCCGCAGATTCTGGAGTTTACTTTTACTTCGGTCATTATTTGCACCAATTAATATTGTCCAAATACACCTTATATACTTTTGTGTTTGTCTTTATGATGATGAAGGCTCAATATCCCGGTATGCTTAAATAATGAGACATTGACTTAACAATCATCTTAAGTCTGATGGTTATAAAAGGAGGCACTATGATGCAACGTGAAGAAATAATCGAAAGGGTTCGGCAGCGCCTCAAGGAAATAAAGGGTGTAGGTGAAACCTATGTCCTTCTTGAAGAGGACAGGGAAAACATCAAGGAACTCGAAAAAAAAGCAGATGAAATGACTCTTATGGGTCTTGGCCGTGGTGATAATCGTGGTGTTAAAGAGGTACTCAAGAAAGACGTGGTAATTCCATTCACTACTAGTATGGATTATGTATGGCCTGCTTGTCCCAATGTCGTGCTTATGCATCATGATCGGGTGGTTGGAGAAGACATGGATGATGAATGTAAGCTCAATGAATTAAAATCCTGCAGGGATAATCTTGTCATTGGTAACATTGTCATCTACGATAAAGAGTTACTAAAGTCGATTGATCCAAAGAATGATCCTCTCATTGTTGTATTGCCGCCAAAACCATGTGCTGAGGTAGATGAATTACCTCATATCTGCAATGTTGCTCTCGCTTCTCCATCTCCTCCTACGGATGAATATCTTAAGCAAAAGATGGGATTGCCTCAAAGCCATGGAACAGGAACTTTCATTCTGGGCTTTGACTTTGAATGTTCTTGCGGAAACTGAAAGCCGCAATTTTATTCTTTTATGTGTTTTTAAAAAAGAAAGGCTGGAATTCCAGCCTTTTATTTCTTATTGTATATAGTGAGAGCTTCTTCTATAGTTGCTCCTTCTACAGTTATCGCATATATAGCATTACACATGCGTACTGCCTCATCCAAGGTTTTCTGGTGAATGTTGCGGCCAGTAGCGTTGCCCATTGCACCACTTATGTGTATCTGGTCATGGAGTTTCTTAAGGAAAGATTTTGGATCATCGCTTGACCCTCCGGCACATACTACTTTTGTCCTGCCAGCAGCCAATACAGCTTCTTTGAATATCTCTGCAGATGAGCAGCCTTCTTTCTTTGGATAGTTAACTTTAACAAAATCAGCGTTCAGGCAAGCACCTACGCCAGTTGCACCTGCAATAAGGTGAGGGTCTTTCTCATCAGCTACAGCAGCACCGCGTGGGTATATCCAAAGTACCGTAACCATTCCATACTGGTGTGCATCGTAGACGATTTGTGCAGCCTGTGCAAGCATATCTGCTTCAAATTCACTGCCCAAATAAATAGTATAACCTACTCCAAGTATCTTCAGTTTGCTATTGTCCCTGAACTCTGCTATCTGATCCACATCATACCACTGGTTGCTAAAGGGGTCCAGTTGCTTTGTTGGAACCAGATGAGTCTTAGAGTTGATCTTCACAAGATATGGCACATCTGTATAATCCATTCCATATCTTGCAATGAGCCCTAACTGGGTGGCGAAAACACCTATTTTTCCTTGCTGAGCTATTCTAAACAGATGTTCGGGATCATTATCATCTGCAGCAGTATCTTCTCCAAAGAAGTCATCATTCAGGTGCTCTACTTTCTGGTCACCTGCAAAAAGCATGAGTTTGCCTGTGTTCTTTGTAATTTCCATATAATTCTCAATATACGTTTCACGAGCCTCTTTTGGTACATCCAGAGGCACCTTAATATCACTGGGTTTGATCGAAATCATGTTCTTCACCTAATTTATTCTCGTTGATTAATAGGCGTATTTAAATAATGAATATTTCTATCTATCATTGTTTTTTATGGACCATTTTGAATCCCTTCCTTATAGGTGTCATTTTTATAATCTTTTTCATAAGTGCATTACTAATGCCTTCTCTTGACAGTGGTTTATGTCGTTTTACTATTAATACAGGTCGATTTGATCTCTTGGCTACATTGTATGATAACATTCCAAGCAAAGAAAGTCTAAATCGTTGGCTTGAATCTCCTATTATCAACATATCAGCCTTTTCAACTGATCCAAGTATGCCATTCTCTACAGAATAGTGTTCTTTCATTTCGTAGCTGATGAGATTGTCCTTATCCCCTTTGACTATCTGTTCGAGTTCATATCTAATTTTAGTTTTCTTCTCTTCTTTATCGTTTGGCTTGACTACTCGCAGTATATGTATTTTTGCTCCTGTATTCTTTGCTAATCTTTTTGCAAGGGTAAGTCCATATTGTGAATTCTCTTTATTATTATAAGCAACCAGTATTCTCTCTATTTTCTGAGGGAAGTACCCATTCAGCATAACTATGTTGTTCTTTGCGAGAGCAAGCACTTTAGTTGCAACGTTTCCCATGGAATAATGTAACCTATTTAGTTCATGCCAGCCTATTACTATAAAATCAACATTTTCAATGTCTGCCTGCTCTATTATTGAATTTGCAACACTGTGATCAAATGCTATTATATATTCTCTTTCATGACCAACTATTATAGGGAACTCTTCAAATTTTTCTATTAGGAGGGTTTCCATAGTATTCTTGCTGGTATGAAATGCATCTCTTGCAGCAGATAAGCTTGTTTGTTTTGGGATTCTGATCACATTAAGGCCAATTATGTCGTCTCCAATATTATCAGCAAGTTGTAACAGATCAATCTCCTGTTCTGGGTTAGCTATGGGGACCAGTATCTTAATTTGTGAATTAGTTGTCACGTTTTTAGGATATACGTTGTTTTCAAGCATATCAAATATATTATATTTTGGAATAGCTTTTCCTAATCCATAATACTTGTACCAGATTGCTCCCACAAATACTACAAATAATGTGAATAGTATGGGTAGCAATCCCATTAAGGGCAATAACGCAAGACTTCCTATAATGCCTATTATTTGTGTATAAGGGTATAACGGGTCAGTGAATGTAGGCTTGTAGCCTTTAAGTGATCTTTTCCTCAAAATTATTACGGAGGCATTGATCAGTACATATATCAAAATATTAAACGCACTTCCCAGTTTAGCTAATTGCTCTACATTGAATATCAGCAAAAGCGCTATCATTACAATTCCACTAACTATAATAGCACGATGTGGTGTTTCGTGTTTATCATGTATCTTGACAAACCATTCTGGTATGAGTTTGTCTCTTCCCATGGCAAAAGGAAACCTTGATGATGAGAGCACAGCGGCATTAGCAGTGGAAATTGTAGCAAATAGACCTGCAAGGACTATCATGACTTTTCCAAAGGTTCCATCCATCATTATAGCAACATCTACAAGTGGTGTATTGGTATTGATCGATTCTTCAAAAGTTAAAGTACCACTTATTACTATCATTATAGCGGTATAGATTAGCGTCACAGTTACAACCGAAGCAATAAGAGCTCTTGGGAGGTTTTTTGCTGGATTTTTGACTTCTTCAGAGAGGGCCGCGAGCTGTGTGATTCCAAGATACGAAATAAATATAAGCCCAGTTGTCGCGAATATAGAAGTAGGACCAAAGGGCATGAAAGGACTGAAATTTGAAGTCTCAACCATTAAAGATCCTTGCATTATAAATATTGCTAATATCGCCAATAAAAAGATCACAATTATGTTCTGTAAAGATCCACTGCTCCTTGCACCCCGATAGTTTATCAATATTAATATCAATCCCGACACAATTGCTGTGATCAATATGGGTATTGGGTATAATACAAAAACATAATCTGCAAGGCCTACAAGTGCAAAGGAGCCTTTGAATACTAATGCAAGCCATGCTCCAAAACCAATGATCGCACCAAAAGAAGCACCCATAGCTCTACTTATGAAATAATAACTCCCTCCGGCCTTTGGCATCCCTGTAGCCAGTTCAGCTACACTGATGGCTGTTGCCATAGAGATTAATCCTCCTATCAGGAAAGAAATGATAGACGCAGGACCGGCCTGGGAAATAGCTATTGATGGCAATATAAATATGCCTGCACCTATCATGGTGCCTGTTCCTATGGCAAATGTTTCAAAGAAACCAAGGCTGCGCCCAAGCCTTTCTTCTGACTTAATTGCTACCATCCACTATCTCCATATTAAGCATATACTAAACCCCAAGAACCTTTTATATAACTTACGGAAAATTTATGTATCTATGTATTCTGGTTCTTTACTTGTCTCTTAATTTATCAATATGCCTTTTCAGCATATTTGCAGACTTACCTTTGAAGGAATACTTTCACCATGCTATACTGTCTATATTTATACTTGTACATGATACTTCTATTTGCCTCTCTATAAGAAACAACCCAGAGGCTTGAGGTAGAAAATGAACGTAATGGTAGCAGACATTAAAACTAAGTTTCAGGAACTTGGTGTGGATATCCCGGCTGAAAAGATAGAAGAAAGGCTTGAAAAGCTTATAGTAAAATTTAAGGTTCCTCAGGAAGAGGCTAAGAGAAGTGTTGTCAATTTTTTCTTGAAGGAATATAGTCTTTCTAAAGACAAGTTCTATGGTGGCCAGGGAGAAGCGACCTTTTCAAAGGTGGCTGACATCTCCGAAGATGGAAAATGGGTTAACTTAAAGGTAAAAGTTGTTCAGATATGGGAAAATACTCATGGATCCATTTCTCAAGTTGGATTGCTGGCAGATGAAACAGGGACTATAAAATTCATTGCCTGGGCGGCTGCAGAGGTACCGGCTGTTGAAGAGGGAAGAAGTTATATTTTCAAAAATGTTGTTTCAAGCGAGTGGAATGGCAAAATGGAGGTAACTCTCAATAAGAGCAGTTCTATTGAAGAAATAGCTGATGACATACATGTCCAAAGTAGGTCAAAGGGAGTTGCTTCTCTTGTAAAGGTCGCTGATATTTCTGAGGATGGAAGATGGGTTGATCTGAAGGGAAAGATCGTCCAGTTATGGGAAAATAATAAAGAATCGATTTCCCAGGTAGGTCTCATTGGTGATGAAACAGGAAGTATCAAGTTCATCAAATGGGCAAGCGCTGAGATCCCTGTAGATCTAGTTGAAGGAAAGAACTATCTTTTCCGAAATGCTGTGACCAGTGAATGGAACGGAAAGTTTGAGATCACTCTGAATAAGAGTAGTTCCATTGAAGAGATATTTGATGAAATAGAGGTCAATACCAGAGATACTGTTCTTACAGCTGCAATGGTTGATATTCAATCAGGGTCAGGGCTCATAAAACGTTGTCCTCAATGTAATCGCTCCTTAACTAAAGGTGCATGTGCGGAGCACGGTAAGGTGGATGGTGTTTATGATCTGCGCCTCAAAGCTGTTCTTGATACGGGGGCCATTACTCAGGATATACTTCTTAAAAGGGACGTTACAGAAGATGTCTCCGGGATCACTCTGGAAAGTGCCATAGCTATGGCTGCTGATGCACTTGATCAGGGAGTAGTCCTGGAAGCTATGAAACAAAAGCTTGTAGGTAAGTATTATAAAGTTTCAGGGCCGCGGGTTGACAGGTACATACTTGTAGAATCTATTGAACAGGAGTCTGTTCTGGATCAAAAATTGCTTGCTGAGCTCATAAAAGAGGCTGAGGTGATCTAAATGGCAGGCTATACCCGTGAAGTCGCAAGAAGACTGTTCGCTCAGGAATTCAGGGAATCCAATCTGACTTTCAAGGATGGTGATGATCAGTATTCTCCTCAGTACTTGTTCACTCCGACTGGTGCAAAAGTAAACAGGATGTTCATAGTTGGGACCCTTACTGAAAAAGAAGATATTGGCAGTGATTCTGAATACTGGCGTGGGAGAGTGTCAGATCCAACCGGTTCTTTCTTCATATATGCGGGCCAGTACCAGCCAGAAGCTGCTCAGGTGCTTGCAGAGTGTGATACTCCGGAATTTGTAGCCATCATTGGAAAGCCCAGTACATATACTACTCCAGAAGGAGATATCAGGACATCTGTAAGGCCGGAATCAATGTATATTGTAGATGGTGAAACAAGGGATCTATGGGTACTTGATACTGCTAAGGCTACGCTGGAGAGACTGAAAAGCCTATCTGAATCCAGCCCCGATGCCTTAAGGGCAAAAGAACATTACAAGACCGATACAAAGCATTACGCTTCCATGGTTTTGAAGGCTCTTAGGTCTTTGCAGGAAGAATATTGATCTTGCAGGTTTGATAACCTGCAATTTTTATAATTTCTTATTATATTTCCTGCGGAAGCAAAAGAACAATAAGCAAGACAATCAATAACTTATTGATCAATATGAAGACATATCTTCTGATTTGGTTCAGTAGTAATGGGGCAAGACCCTCAGAGGTTACTCGTAGTCTGATGTCTATGGGCTTTACTCCAGTGAAGGGCTCTTATGACTATGTTTTCGATTGGGGAAATAACGTAAACACAGATGAGATCGTCAATTTTGGGGACAAAGTACAAATGACATTGAAAGATACAGGTGTCATGTTTAAGATCGAAACAGTCAATGGTACCTAAATTGTCTCACTTTCCTTCTGCAAGTTTGCGCGAGTACTCAATATAGTCACAGGACTGACCAACTATTTCAATTATTTCACTGGATATTTTTCCGTCTTTTATTTCGATCTCTACTGCACACGGGTCAGACATCCTGGGCTTGGTAGGCGATCCTGGACATATCAGAAGCACATCACTCTTTTCTATAAGAGGTCTGTGGAGATGACCAAAAATGAGTATATCGACTTCCATCTCTAAAGCAAGGTATCTAAGAGCGGTAGTATCGTTCAGAGACAATGCTCCTTCATGGACTATTCCTATCTTCATGCCTTCTACTTCAAAAGTAACTTTTTCAGGAAGCACCTGCTTTATCGGGGCATGATCTGCATTTCCGTGCACAGCTTTTAGTTTTCCGGTAGCTTCAAATTCCTTGTAACATTCGTAAGATGTAAAATCGCCCGCGTGAACAATTATATCATAATCTCCAATTACATCTGCCAGATACTTTGGTATTACTCCGGTTTCGATGTGTGTATCCGAGATAGCTATGATTCTCAATTGCTTCCCTCTGTAATTTTAGTGTAGAGACAGATCAACAAGTTCGTACTCTAGATCCTCACTTTCAAGACGGCTTAATATGCCGGGAACCTCTTCGTCGATAGCAAGTACTAATGAAGAAAGGCCGTGGAATGCTGCCTCTATTACAGATTCCTTTGCTCCAAACATTACATCTGGCTCCCTTCCTACTCTTCTAAGAGCTATCAGCGATTCGACTCCAATAGTAGCAAGATATGATTTTGATTTGACAAGATTCTTCAACCTCTCCAGGTCAACATTCTTGGATCCACCTCGCTCGACACGTGGTATCTTACAGACGGTAATGCTCGCATTTTCCAGGTCTATGAGTCCCATCAGATCAGTGACACCTACATCCTCTCCTTTCAATGCATTGGAAATGGTTGTACCAGTAGCATTGGTGACATCCCGTGTGCTCACGTAGAGCAAGCCTTTCCTCATTGTCAGATATACTTCCTGCTCTGCATCCACATCTTCATCGGCGATGGCAGTCCAGGTGGATACATGGCTAATGATATCACTCATCACAAACCTGGCATACCTTTTCATCTCGGCGGCATTTTCCAGAACCCATTCGACACCTTGTTTTGTGATCCGATACCTTACTCTGCCTTCGGAACTCACCAATCCTTCTGCAACAAGCTCTTTTATGTACTCTGAGACTGCCTGAGGAGTTACACCGATCTTTTCGGCAATCTCCTTTTGACGCACATTTGGCTGGTGTGCAGCTACTTCGATGAGTATCTGAAACTTAGTTATGCCACTCTTACTACTAAGAAGTTCGATCATTCCTTATCCTCGACTTCCTTAATACGTTGCCCCATCACTGCCAATTTATCAGATCTTCGTGCAACTGCACGGATATACATCGGGCTTTTATTCAATGCTCTTGTCAGGCTACTCATGGATTCATTCCCTTCAAGCACAAGTTTCTCGAGTTCTTCGATAGCATCTTTTACTTCTTCATAGGGCTTAAATGTCAGCATTATTATGTCACTCATATCTTCCACAGAACATTGAAAATTTGTCTGAACCTTTGAGTAAGAGCTATGGTATTCTTTTTGTGGCGTCTTTCCCGGTTCCGGCATGTGCCACTGGCTCTCTATCAAACCACTTTTCTTAAGAATCTTTATACTCTGTGCGACATCCGTTCCCAGTGTTTCCTCGAGTTCATCCTTTGTCATCCATAAATTTAAAAGGGCATCGAATACTTTTTTGTGCCGCTTCGACCCAAAAATTTGGAGGAGTGGTACAAGTTCGGAAGGATCATTAATAATTCTTGTCCGTTTATTCATAGCATTAACCTCTGAATGTACCTCATATGGATCGAGACAAGTTCTATCTAGAGACTCACAAGTACAACCGATCCAAAAATACAGTTAATCCATCAGAACACTTTTTGCCAATATTATATGTTCCTTAATCTTAATAAAGGTGTTGTGATTTCAGAATGTGTTGAAATCGATATCTAAACACCCATTTTCCTTCCAAATGAATAGTGGGAATTTTCGTTTATCGTTCAATTTTTTCTCATGCAATGCATGTACCACAATAGGGAGTGCAATTGTAGCATCTACAAAGACCTGAACTTTCTTTGCTTCTGCAGCTATTTTACCCCAGGAAACCGCTTCATCAAAAGTACATCCAGATAGGCCGCCCCAGTGAGGGACGTCTGTAGTATATTGTATTGCGTAATCATGTCCTGCAATATCCGCACCCATTATGGAGGCCACAACTTCTGTCTGCTGTATGAAATTCTTAGGCACTCCGCCGCCGACGTAGACTACTCCGGTTTTACCAGACGCTTCCACAATACGAGTAATTTCATCTACATCCTTGATCTGATCCACATCCACATCAAACCCTTCTCTTCTTGCAATGGTCAATCCAATTCCAATTGAACTATCCCCAAGAGCAGGTACAAATATGGGTACACCATATTTGTAAGCGCTTCCAACTATGGACTCATCTCCATTGCCTTCTTCACATATTTTCTTTCCAAGCAGGGCTATGAACTCTCTTGAAGACATTCTTCTCCCATGAAGTGTTTTTGCAAAATTAGCTATCAGGTGATCTGTATGTCTGAACTCTTCTTCAAAAGCGAAAACATCATATATTCTGTCGACTCCATGCCTAAAGAGTTCTTCATCGTTGGCAAGGTGAGAACCAACATAATGCTTTTTTCCTAAAGCTTCGTGACAGTCATGGAATAGATTTGCCCCTGTGCTCACAAGGCAGTCGATCATCCTGTTCTTAATGAGGTGTACTATCACTTTTCTCATGCCTGCTGGCACCATTGCACCTGTAAGTCCCATCATGACAGTAAGCTTCTCTTCTTTGAGCATATTATCCCATGCCTGTACAGATTCAGCAAGTTTCCTGCCCTGGAATCCAGTATATAGCATTCCATCTACCAGCTGGCCTATAGACTTGGTTGTGACATCTAAAGGTCTCGTTGGGTTTTGAGTGAAAACATTGATCTTATGCGGTTCCATCCTTGTACACCTCTAAATGGACAGAATCATGAAACTCTGATGTGTCTGCAATTCAAGTAGCAGTAAATGATCAGAGAAACACATCTTTTGGAAAATATATCTTGTGCACCATCGTAATTAAGCGTAACCTTCGGGGCCAAATTAGAGTTAAGAAATTCTGATAGCCTACTGATACATAATTATTTATCTCTTACTCCAAATGTGGGTAAAGTACAAGTAAAAAACAGTGTTTAATTATATTCTAAAAGTGGTGCTAATGAATTATAAAAAAATATTTCTAGCAATGATTGTTGTCTTAATCATATTAGCAGTTGCTATTGTTTATCCATCTTATTCAAGGGATAAATCACTTCCATTTTTTAAAGTACACAATGAAGATAATGGAGTCCATAATATAAAAGTAGAAATAAGTACTTTATCAAATACCGAAATTTATAATAAAGAGCATCTTTTAAACGGTTCATCTGATTTATATATTGATATAGGGTCCTCTGAGATTCCCTCTCTATTGCAGCAATAATCATCCTTTTTTAGGACCTCATAGGTGTATAATACCTCCCCTTACAAAAGTACAGTCCATCTGATTTTTAAATCAGAATTAAAGCAGAATAAAATCGTAATATTTATTGAGGAGGACGTATAATCCTCCTCTGTGATATATTATGCAACCTCCGCTTATACCACTAAACGAA
>NZ_JBGMEB010000017.1:0-100768 GCF_041447285.1 Methanomethylovorans sp.
TTCTTATCAACTATTGGTACTTACTGAATTGCAAAATAAAGTTAAACTCAGGAATTCGTTTGGAAGGCTATTCTAAAAAAGTACATCAAATTAGAATAGAAATCTAAGGAGCTAATTTGATGGCCTCATAGATAAAACACATCTTTACGGCTGATTTTATGTACCATGCTGCAAGTATTTTACTAATAGTTGGCTGGTTGCATGGAGCAGGACTACTATTCATACATAAGGAAAATATTTTATAGATTGTCTTATGTATATGATTTGACAGATATTTTTATCATGGATATCAGAACTGAAGTTGTGGATCTTACCGATGCAAAAAAAGGTGCCAAAATACTTGATGTAGCTACAGGTACTGGAAAGCAGGCTTTTGCATTCGGGAGAAGAGGTTATGAAGTTGTGGGAATTGATTTTTCGGAACACATGCTGAAAGTTGCTGAAAGGAATAACGAGTATAATAATGTAGGATTTATTCTTGCTGATGCCGCAAAGCTTCCATTTATAGACCAGCATTTCGATGTGGGCTGTATTTCATTTGCCTTGCATGAAATGCCCCTAAGTATAAGAAAACAAGTTTTACAAGAGATCGTTAGGGTCACCAGGATTGGTGGCACTATAATGATCATTGACTATTCATCTTCATCTGAAAAAAGAGCAGGTGGGTACTTTGTCCGTTACATTGCCAGATTATATGAAAGCAAATATTATGCTGAATTTATAGAGTCTGATCTGAATTCCCTACTTAAAGGATATGGAATAGAAGTAACTGCAGAACTATCTGCTATGTACGGAGTAGCCAGAATATTAAAATGCATCAGGAGGTAAAGTCGTGTACAAATGGAACCCCGCTGATTATACCACTCAGTCCTCAAATCAGCAACAATGGGCTCAGGAACTTATACCAAAGCTTGCTCTTAAGGGAAATGAAAGGATCCTGGACATAGGATGTGGGGAGGGTAAAGTCACCGCTGAGATCGCAAACCATGTGCCTCGGGGTTTTGTAGTGGGTGTTGATAGTTCTGAGGAAATGATAATGTTTGCCCGGAGTAAATTCCCTGAAATGGAGTATCCAAATCTCAGTTTTAAACTTATGGATGCAAAGCAATTGCATTTCAACAGGGAATTTGATATAGTTTTTTCAAACGCTGCTCTCCATTGGATAGTTGATCATCGCTCAGTTCTTAAAGGCATCAAAATAAGTTTGAAAGCATCGGGGAAGATACTGCTTCAAATGGGCGGAAAGGGGAATGCTGCAAGTACATTTTTGGTAATTGATAAATTACTAAAAGATGAAAAATGGAGCAGGTATTTTGAAGACTTTTCTTTTCCATTCGGTTTTTACAGCCCGGAAGAGTATAATATATGGCTGGATGAAGTAGGCCTTGAAGCAAAGAGGGTAGAACTTATACCCAAGGACATGAAACTTAAAGGTAGAGAAGGCTTATCTGGTTTTATTCGCAGCACATGGCTTCCATATACGTTGAGAATACCCGAAGATCTGCGCAGTGAGTTCATTGATTCTTTTGTGGATAAGTACCTTGAAGTACACCCTGCTGACAAAGAAGGTGTGGTTCATATAGGAATGGTCAGGCTGGAGGTAGAAGCTGAAAACTGTACCAAGAAGTGAGGCACACTTAAAATGTAAATTATCTTAGTCTAATATTATAATTTGGTATTGCAACCATTCTACTACATGAAACCCTAACTGATTTAATGTTTTTAGAAGCACCAGATTTATATAATTATAATAATATATGAGCATCTAGAGGGTATCACAATTATATCTTCCAGATAGAGTATAGTCATCATCAAATTCTGGGGAGGGCATTAGTCTTCCCCGGGAAGATACCCTCGATCTTCCATTTTAATCTGTTTTCTAATTGACAGCCTCCACTAAATCAATGCACAAAGGTTACTATAAAAAGCCTTGAGTCACTGGCTCAAGGCCATGTTTTCTGAAAATTTTTACCACTTCATCTGTTGGGTCATAGCAGCGATAGAAAAGGTGGGATTTGCATGCACAATCACTGCACCCAAAACCATGAACAGCTTCAGACTGGAATTTTTTTGCAAGAAGACATTCAATTTTGACAGAAGTGACAGCATGCACTGTGCACACCAATTGAAAATGCTCATCAAGATTTATATAATCGACATGCCACTTGGCTTTTCTTCCTTTATCCTTTGAAAGCATTACATGTCTATACAATCTCTTTAGACCGCCTGTGCCTTGTGCAGAACCCACATAAATATGATACCCTGCCCTAAAATTAATATCTTCAAGACCTCCAACCCTGATACTGCATTGTTGGTTTTCGAATATCAGACAATATACTCCCTTCTCCTTGACTGCCTCGACCATATTCATACACCTAGATGCATAAAATTAAATCGTTTCCCACTGAATCTTTAGTGATGACTATGAGCAAAGAAATACAAGAAGCAAAGGATGTAAAGGGCTTCGGACCAAGATCTGTGATCTATGCAACTCAGATAGACAAAGAGTTCGGGGAAGCTCTTGCAGGTTACTATAAAGCCGTATGGAAGGAGAGGGAAAATGGACTTACTATGAAGCAAAAGCACCTTTTAGTCTTTACTATAGCCTGTTCCAAACTTAACATAGAAAGTGCGCTCAAGATACTGGAGAAGCTTAAGAAATTCGAGGCAACTTCACAGGAAATAAAAGATGCCATGATGATAGCAGCATGGACTGGCGGGATACAGCACTTCACTGATTTCAGCCCCAAGATACTAAAAGAAATGGAAAGATTAGGTTTCTAAAACCCCTCTTCCATCTTTCAAGGTAAAGGTAAAATCCATGACCATAACACAACTAGTATTAAATGGATCAGCAGGATAAAGGGAAAACCATATTTAAATTGAGGGTGCTTCGTTTTATGCCGGAAGATTTTCATTCCTAAAACACCCCCTAAACTTCCACCTACAATTGCCCATATGAACAGATGTTTTTCAGGTATTCTATGTTTTTTACGGGTAGCTTTCTTTTTATCCAAACCCATAAGGCTGAATGATATGATATTAACAACTACGATATATCCAAGAAAATAATTAGTCAAAAAATATCCTGATTGCATATTATTTATAAATTGCAATCTAACATATATAGATATATATGTATTATTTTACTAAAATAGTAGTATCTTGAAAAAGAATATAATAGATATCTTGAACATGTCTCATTTTTCCAAGTCCCAAATGTTCAGCCGGCCATCTGCTGTTGTAGCAACTAGATAACGCCCGTTGGGTGAAAAAGCCATACTGTATACGCCTTTGACCATAAGAGGTATATTTGATACACTTTTTCCCGAATCAAAATCATAGATAACAATGTCATAATCCATTCCTACAGCAAATGTTTTTCCATTGGAAGAAACTGCGAGAGGGAAATGACCTGTACCATCAAGTTCTATAGAAAGCTCTTCTTTAAGGTTTTTCAATGACCAGATGCGCAGCTTTCGCTCATATCCTGAACTAATAAGATGCTTTCTGTCAGGAGTCACTACCATGGACATCAAGGCAACATCATGGCCTCTCAATTTCTGTTCAAGTCTACCATCAGATGAAGACCAGACATATATATCTCCACCTACACCACCACTTAGTACTTGTTTGCCATCGGGAGTAAAAAGAACACATGAAATAGCATCCGGACTTCCTTCCAAAACTAAAAATTCTTTACCATATTTCAACGCCCATAATCTTACGGTTCCATCATAAGAACCCGAAGCAAGCAATTTTCCATCTGGGGAAATACATACAGATGACACAACATTGCTATGTCCTGCGAGAACTTCCAGAGGAAGACAGGCAGGATAAGACCAAAGCCTGATAGTATGATCGGATGAGCCTGTAGCAATGATATTCAGATTACGGGAAAATGAAATACTGTTAACACTTTTAGTATGCCCTTTGAACTCTCCCATCAACTCCCAAGAAGGCACCGACCAGAGCTTCATGAATCCGTCCATGCCGGAAGATAACGCTTTTCTTCCAGCATTCAGGAAAGTTATATTGTTAGCATGACCTTTGTGAGCATGGAATCTTATGTAATCGTTTTCCATATTCTCTCCCGGAAGTAGAAAGCATTCTGATATCATGTCTCTTCCTCGAAATCCAATGAGACCGAATTCATACAGAATCTTTCGCCTGTAGGTGCAGGTCCATCATCAAAAACATGGCCAAGATGGCTTCCACACCTGCTGCAAAGTACTTCTGTCCTCTGCATTGCATAACTATTATCGGTTTTTCTGACCACTTTATCCTCAGATATTGGAGCCCAGAAACTTGGCCAGCCAGTACCAGAGTCGAACTTCGTATTTGAATTAAATAGTTCCTGTCCACAAGCGGCACAGAGATAGACACCTTTCTTTTCATTTTGGTAATATTTTCCACTAAAAGCAGGTTCTGTTCCCTTTTCCCTTAATACATAGTATTGCTGTGGGGTTAGGATTTTCTTCCATTCCTGCTCCTGTATTTTTACAAATGATGGCATATTCTCCCCTCCCTCGTATTTCAAGATATGAATCAAAAACCTTGAAATAAAGATACCCTTACTCAAGTTTGAGAGATTCTAAATTAAATAGTTTACGGATTGATCAGTAAAATTTGAAACACCTGATTTCTAACAGATAAATATACTCTATAAATATAAATAATATAATAAATATAAATAGTATCATGCCAGATAAGATGATAGGGAATTGTCCATCGGATCAGGGGTGATAGTGTGGCATGTTCTGCTACAACGTGTATGGATAACAAAGAACACGCTTCTTGTTTAATTAACAACATGAGGTTGTCAGAAAAGTATACAGATGCCCTCATGAGCTGGACAGAGAAGTATCTCGATCTAATAAATCTAGAAAGAATCATATGGCGTGAGATTGCTGTATCTGAAAATCCTTATCTCAATGTGAAAATAGCAGCAGAAAGAGACTTGGAATTCACTGTACTATTTGCATCAAAAAAGGATCGCAGCAACAGCACTATTTTTTTCCTTGAGGGAAATCTGCTGCTGCTTTTCAATTTTACACTGGAAAGCCTGAAAGAAAACAGTGTGTCCTATGCACTGTAAAAATTTCACATAGACTCTGGAGCATCTATGCCCAGGGTCTCTAATGAAATTGCCAACGTGATGCGTGCACAGTCCACAAGTCCAAGCCTTGTAGCTCTCAGTTTTTCGTCATCGATGCTAATTACGGGTACGAAGCGGTAGAACTGGTTGAAAGCTTCTGCAAGCTCTCTTGAGTAGATAGCTAATGTATGTGGTTTTAACTCCCTTGCACACTGCTCTATAATGCTGTCAAAAGAAGCCATTTTCTTGATCAAGTCCACTTCAGTATCCTCCACAAGTAGTGAAGGATCCATTTCAAAAGCCTCGTTCCAGACTCCTTCTTCCTGAGCTTTCTTCAGTATACTGCATGCTCTGGCATGTGAATACTGGATAAATGGAGCACCTTGTTTCTCGAAATCGAGAGCCTCTTTCCAGTTGAAAACCGTAGATTTCTCCGGTGAAACTCTGATAACATCGTATCTGACAGCACCAATGCCGACCATTCTGGCTACTTTTTGTTTGAAATCCTCAGGCATATCTGGCCTTCGCATATCAACTTCCACAAAAGCCTGTTCTTCTACCTGGTCCAATAATTCATCTGCGGAAATGAACTTGCCTCTTCTGGTACTCATAGAGCCTTCAGGCAAAGAAACAAACTCAAATATTACAACTTCAGGTTCAGGTTTTCCCAGAAGATTCAGAGTTGCCTTTAACTGACCTGAAATAAGCTTGTGGTCGGCTCCCAGAATATCGATCATGCGATCAGCTCTTTCACCTTTCCACTCATGGTATGCCAGATCTCTAGTAGTGTACAGAGATGTTCCATCTGATCTCTGTACCACCAGTTTCTTCTCAAAACCGTAATCCTCCAGATCCAACATAAGGGCACCATCATCGACCTTCGTACGACCTGTAGCTTTAATCTCCTCAATTATTCTTGTAACAGCACCTGACCTTACAAAAGTGGATTCGTAAGGGAAACTATCATGGTATATGTTCATGCGCAAAAGAGTTTCTTTTATACCATCGAGTGCAAGAGAGACAGCTTCACTGAAGCTTTTTATTGTAGCATCATCCCCTTTTTCCACAAGCTGCATAAGTCTGTCGATCTCTGCTACTTTTTCAGGTTCTTCCCCAAGCTTAGCATTGGCCTTAATATAAACATCTGCTATAGAGTGGTCTGATTTTTTTGATGTATCAAAATCAAAATGAGAAAGAGCCCAGGAAACAATAGCTATCTGACGACCCATGTCATTTACATAGTACTGGGTCTCAACATTGTAACCGGCTTTTCTGAGAATGCGCACCAGAGTGTCACCAATGACTGAGTTTCTGATATGACCCACATGTAATGGCCCATTTGGATTTGCAGAAGTATGTTCAAGGAGGATCTTACCTTCACAGAAACCTCCTCCAAATGACGTGCCTTCAGACCTTATCCTTGAAAAGGTTTCTTCAATATAGTTTCTGGAAGTGTTAATATTAATATAAGGACCCATAGCCTTCATTTCGCCTATGAGAAGGAAATTCTTCACATTAGCAGTTTTAACTATTGTTTCTGCTAACTCTTTGGGATTCTTCTTTTCCCTGGATGCGATCCTGAAAGCAACTTTTGAAGCAACATCTGCATGTTTTGATGGTTCAAGATCAAGATCTGAAGCTTCAATACCAAGCTGGGAAATAGTCTCATTTAATAATGTTTCAACCTGTTTTCTGAAATCCAGATACATTATATCACCCGTTTTACATACCCGTGCTGAACCTCAATATAGCAACCAGACCGCCAAAAGCGTTCATAAGTTGTGAACCTTCATCAAAATCAGTTGAAATGAATTCCACCTGGGTGTTCATCTGATCAGCCATTTCAGAAAGTTCGTCTACAATATCCACTTTTTCTACAACTTCCATAGAATAACCACAAACTGGACAAGGCCCTGGGGCAAAATTGTCCTCTCCGGGTTTGAAGGCTTTTGTTAGCTTTGCCTCATGGTCTCCATTTGGACATCGTACTGTTATTCTTTCTGCTCTGAGATCCTCAGATATCAGAAGGACTTCCACTGCACCAATATGAAGATTCCCTCTTACAGATTCTTCTCCATAGGCTGCTTTGCCAGAATCTGATACTAATTCTGTGAAAAAACGCTGAATGAGCTTTTTTTCTGCAATAAGATCGATATCCGAAAGTTTCTCACTTGCTGCATTAACCAATTCCGGAAGGCCGGATTCATCGGTATATGCAACATCAAAAAGACCAAGTACCTTTTTCTGAAGTTCATGATGCAGGAACTCTCCTGATTCGAACTCTTCCTTGGTCGGAGAGGGACCTCCTATAAGAATACCTTCAAAGTTTTTCGGATCAACTGCCATGAACACGTCAGTAGCAGCATCACCTATACGTTTGTAGAACTCATGGATAGCAATGAGCCTCAATTGTTGGAACCTATGAGCACTCTGACCTCCTTTTCGCTGTTTTCCTGGTACAGTAGAAGTTAAAGTCCTATTAGCTTCTATATGCTTACCCACAAGTAAGCCAACAGCTGCCTCACGCCTATCTAGAACCAATAGTCCATAGGTTTTTGCATCTTTGAGCATTTCTTCAAGAGGCTCAAGGTAAAAACTGGAGTCACAGTGATATCTGTATGTTACTATTGGCTGAGGGGGTTCGACAGTAGTGGTTTCCATATTTGTCTTGTTTGCACCGATATCAACAGCACCAGTGAAGAAAACTATACCATTTTCCGGAACTTCTACATATCTGAGCCTTGCAAGCAAGGATTCTATAGCACCCTGAACATTGTCCTTAGTGATCTTAGACTTAATGTTTGCCGCCTGCCCATGTTCTCCTTTGAGCTGAGAGGTGATATCAGATATTTGTTTATCAGGAGGAATATAGAGAGAGATGAGTTCTGTTCCACGACCTTTCTTGGTCCTGAGTTCCTCCAGTTTCTTTTTAAATTCATATTTCTTATGAGCAGATTGTTCTGTCATTGTGTTAATACTCCATGGTAAGATTAAATGATAAGATATCTCAAATTTTATAATTTGCCTTTATGTAGATCTTGATATAAATATAGATTATGACAGGTATTTGAAAGAAATGCTGTCAATGCAGCAGATGCTATTCAAGATGAGAGACAAAACCGTCCCTTGATAGCAATACCACTCTGCTGATCTCAACATCATCAGCAACTGCATAACCCAAATGACCCGCTAGTTGCTTAGAAAAATCCAAAACTTCCTCATGTGAGGGCATCGCTTCCCTGGGAAGACGATTTCTTGAAAAACCCAGATGCATGTAAGCTTTTACCTCCACATAATCTGGAGAAGCTTTTTTTATTAATTCAGCATAACCTTGAGGATTGAACATATTAACTCCCTTTATCAGAGTAATCCGTATAACTGTCCTTGTCTCTTTATCCCTCAGTACATCAAGGGACTCGTTCAGCTTGTTCCATAATTGGGTTGATTTGGGACGGCATACCTTATTATACGTTTCCTCATCTGGAGCATCCATACTCATATAAAGCTGGGAAGGATTAATACGTTGCATCATTTCAGGGTTAGTGCCATTACTGACAACAAACGTCGTTAATCCCTGTTTTTTGAATTCTTCTATCAATTCTGCAAGATAGGGATACATTGTAGGCTCACCTGATAGAGATATAGCTACATGTTTGGGCTCATTGCCCTCTAACCATAACTCTCTATGCTCAGCATCACCAAAACCTGAGATCAACTTCCTCTGAGATTTTATACATGACCCCACTATTTCCGATGGAGAGTCCCACTCCTCAGGTGCAGGGGCATCGACTTCCACCGGACGCCAACAATGCAGACATCTCTGATTACACATGAGAGTTGGGGTCATCTGGAGACACCTATGAGAATGTATCCCGTAGAATGAAGCTTTGTAGCATTTACCTTCCTCCCTCATCGCCCTTCGAAGCCATAGGCATGTCTTTACAGCCGAATGATTCCCTGCAAGACTGTAACCTTGCTTTTTGAGAAGAGAAGAAAGATCTGTAATATCTGGCAAATTGTATTCCTGAGAGGACATTTGGGTTTTAGTTAAGATTTGGTGTATATATACTTTGGCGAATGAAGCTCGAATTTAAAGTGTAGAAATCACTCTGCAAACTTAAGAATAGTAGTTTTAAGAGTACTAAGATCCACTACAGGTACCTGTGCAGGAGTGGGAACTACATTCACTCTTTTCTGGAACTCGGTCTGGGATTGCCATGTACCTGAGTTCACCAAGAGGACATTTTTGTACCAATCCACGCCCACTGTGTGCACATGACCACAATGTAATATATCAGGCACCTGCCCAATCACGAAATGGTCCTGTTTTTCGGGAGCTATAGACACTCTGCTACCATAAATAGGAGAGAGATGTCTACGCTTCATCATTTCCACCATAGCTTTTGTAGGTTCATGATAAGAAACTCCCGGAATAGATGCCACAAGGTCATCAATAGACCTTCCATGATAAATCATAAGCTTCACACCATCAAGATCAACAACTGATGGGTTGCCCACAAAAGTAACATTATCAGAAAAATCGGCTCTTATGATCTCAGGCAACATGGGCTGAGGCTCTGCCTGCCTTACAGCATCGTGATTGCCTGGAGATATTATAACTGTGATATGTCTGGGTATTTCACTAAAGTATTCAGCAGCTTTCTTATACTGTTGATATACATCTTGTATCTTTAATTCCATTTCCTGTCCTGGATAGATACCCACACCATCCACTAAATCCCCTGCAACCACAAGATATCGGACTTCTTTGGACAATTCAGCCATTGCCTCATTGTCAGTATCACCTTTTAGAAAATCAATAAAACGATACCATTCATCCTCCAAAAATGTGGAACTGCCTATATGAACATCAGAAGTTAACACAGCTTTGCCGTATGATCTTTTTCTTTCTCCAAGAGTGTTGGGAAGATCAGGAATAGTGATCTTTTTAGCTATGAGTAACTTACCATCGTTAGTAAGAGCACCTGTGATACCCACAACTTCATCCAGTACAAACCGACTCGCAAGTTCGAACAGCTCTTTATCAGCCATTCGGACTAACACCGAGATGGAACCTGTAGTATCTTCAAGTTCTATCATCTTATGACCATTACTCGTGCTTTTGAGGCCTGAGATCATGCCAATGATAGACACTTCGTTCATATCCTTGTCCATACCCTCACGGCGGCCTGAACTCTTATTACGGTACTTGTTCAGGCTTTCTATAGGCCTTGAATTTAACCTGTTCCTGATCATCTCGCTTAACCTGCTATATCGATTCCTGAAAAACTGGACAAATTCCATATATTCTCCTACACACGTAGAATTATCTGTGATGTCCATTAAAATATCAACAGGATTTTCAGAAGTATTGAATTTAACAGCAGAGCTTTTTAGAGTAACTGTTTTAGGAATGATATGACCATTATCATGCAAAGATTTTTTTTCAAGAATTGCAGACTTTTCCTGAGAACTATTTTCTTCAATGAGGCCATTAATATGCTCTACATCCACTACTAATACAGAAGGATCCATATTTTTTAAGATGCGATCCATAAGACTGTGCGGATTGCAATGACAACATATCAACTCCACAGCGTTGGGGCTTATTTGATATCCTTCTTCCAGGAAAACGGTAATCACTTCTATCTGATTCATAGAGGATCGGATGTTACGAATAACAAAATATTTTTTTCACAAATTTTCAATCCCCGGAGGATCCAAGGAAAGTAATGTGGCCTATATGCTATGTTCTTATATAGTTGTAATGGGAAGGAAGAAACTATTATAATTCTTATCTGAAGGCATCCGGTGAAACAATGGATCTAAAGGAAGGCATTAGAACTTTTCGAGAAAGTGATAATTTTTTCATTTCATTAACCAGAGATATACTATCTGTGGCAGCAGCGGTGTTAGCGTTCTCAACCATTTCATACATAATATTTGGTATGTGGACGCCAATGGTCGCTGTGGAATCCGGTAGCATGGAACCGCACATGAATATCGGAGATATTATTTTTATACAAAACATAGAAAGGACATCGGTAATAACAAAGGCAGATTCATCTAGTGATTATATGTCATTTAAGGAAAATGGGGATGTTATATTATACAGGCCTTATGGAAGAGAAGATGTAACACCCATTATTCATAGAGCCATGTATTTTGTAAAAGCAGGCGAGCCTATGTGGGAAGGAGGGCCAGTAGCTCCCCATGACGGTTATATCACTAAAGGTGACAATGAAAAAACTAATATGGTGTATGATCAGCAAGGACAAATAAGTTATCTGACACCGGTAAAAGAAGAGTGGATTATAGGAGTCGCCAGATATCGCATACCTTACATAGGAAAGATAAGGCTGATGTTGCCTTTCTGATATTTTTTACCAGAAAACAACATCATAAGTGCATTTGGGTAGTTATAACCGGCTTAAAGTTTTCAAGTGGTTTAAGCCTGTAGTCCTCGAAAAGTACACGCTGTGTACTGGATACAGGAACGCTCAAAACTATTTCTTTCGTTCTTCCGTATCTACCTTTGCTCACTACCAGAGCATTAACGATACCAAGCATGTCGAGTTCTGACATAAGGTCAGTCACACGTCTTTGAGTGAGAATATCCATATCTACAGTAATGCATAACTGACGATAGACATTGTATACTTCTCCAGTGGTAACGTTCTTGTAACCATTATTTCTTAAGTTTATAATAGCACAGAGTGCAAGTTTTGACTGCGTAGGAAGAGTCTTAACAACTTCAATGACACGATCAACCTCTATTTTATCTTGGGCACGTCTTACATGTTCTTCCTGTACACACGGTTTCTTTTCGCGCTCAGCAAGCTCTCCTGCAACTCTCAAAAGGTCTAATGCACGCCTTGCATCACCATGTTCCTGAGCTGCAAAAGCTGCACATAAAGGAATAACAGTTTCTTCGAGAACACCTTTTTTATAAGCTATTTCTGCTCTTTCCACAAGAATATCACTTATCTGATCTGCATCATATGGTGGAAAAATAATTTCTTCTTCTCCTAGAGAGCTTTTTACCCGTGGATCCAGAAACTCAGTAAATTTAAGGTCGTTAGAAACTCCGATCATACTCACTTTTGCCTGCTTGAGATCAGAGTTTGCTCTGGAAAGATTATAAAGAACATCATCACCTTTTTTAACAAGTTTATCTATTTCATCAAGAATAATAATTATGACTTGCTTTTTCGAATCTACAGCCTCTTTGAATTTTGCAAAGACTTGATCTGTAGGCCAACCAGTCATTGGAACGTCTTCTCCAAACTGCCTTGCCAGATTGGCAAGCAACCTGTATTGAGTATCTATGACCTCACAGTTAACATAAACCACGCTGCACTGTACATTAAGTTGTTCGCCTATTCTCTCCAGCTCTCTGCCTACATGCCGGGAAGCAGCTGTTTTACCAGTACCTGTTTTTCCATAAATAAGAATGTTAGAAGGAGTATCGCCCCTCAGAGCCGAGACCAATATAGTTGCAAGACTATTAATCTGTTCATCTCTGTGCACTAAGGTGTCAGGAGTATATGTCGGCCTTAAAACTTCCTTATTATTGAAAATAGGTTCAGTCGCCAGTAATTCCTGAAACAGACCGTCTAAAGCTTTGTTTTGCATTTTGATTACCATCCTACCACTGATCCTGGATCCAACCTGCAAACGTGAAATAACCTCAACAGGTTATCTAAGATGTTTGCATAATAGAAAACGCTAAAAAGAGAAGGCGTAAACTCTCCTATAACTTAGCGCTTTTGAATATAATGATGATCTATGTAAGCAAGTGAATCCTTTATCTCATCCTTTTCCAATTGCTACAATGGAAATTAGGGTTATTAATAGTTATGGTGAATACCCCTTTGTTTCCAGTGCAAGGTTTTATAAAAATAGAGTGAAGTAGAAAAATCAGTAACATGTGCCTTTTTAATTTTTTGAAGAAAAGTGATGTATATCTAGTCAGGTACTTCAAATGGAATTCAAAATTCTAAACCCCTTTATTTCCACTGGAAGGTTTATAAAAGAGGGACACCCTATTATTTCCAGTGGAGTGCATGAAAAAAAAAATTGGCGATACAATTTTTAATATTGTGAAAAAAAAAGCCTATGGTACTTATTCAATTTATCATATTTAAATCTTTGTTTCAAATTGAAAAACAGTGATAATTTCTTTGATACAAATGTATTAAAAATGTGTTAGTTGACACATATCACAAACAAAAATCAAATTAGATTAAAAGTTCCAGTAGAAACAATGGGGTTCCCTTCTAATCAAGTATAACAAAAGTAAGAACCTTTCTAAATCATTCTAAATTTAACGAAGTTACATTTTCGAACATAATAAATTTAAACATAACGGTTATTCTAACAGCAAATGCAGCAATCTGGACAAAATTGGAATGATATTATATCTTCTTTAATGCAAGCAAAGTCAAAAGATCTTCATTACGAAAAAGTTCTTAGTTCTATGTGTACTTATCCTCATCCTATTGCAGTTGAAGCACATAAGTTATTCATTGAATCGAATATGGGTGATTATGGTCTTTTCATGGGAACTTATGAATTAGAACAAAGTGTCTTGAAGATGCTTGGAAATCTGTTGAATCATTCTCATCCTTATGGTTATCTTACTACAGGAGGAACTGAATCTAATATTCAGGCTATACGAGCTATGCGCAATGCTTGTAAGTCTATCCAAAACCCAAACATTGTTGTACCAACTTCTGCTCATTTTTCTTTTGACAAAATAGCTGATATCCTTAAGATTGAAGTCAGAAAATCGCGTGTCCTTTCTGATCTGACTGTTGATACTGATCACGTATCATGTCTTATAGATGAAAACACAATTGGACTTGTTGGTATTGCAGGATCTACTGAATTTGGTCAGGTTGATCCTATATCAAAGCTTTCAGATATTGCTTTTGAAAAAGGTATTTTTCTTCATGTTGATGCAGCCTTCGGAGGTTTTATCCTTCCATTTATCAATAAAGATTTACCTTTTGATTTTTCTCTTCCGGGAGTGACTTCGATTGCTATAGATCCACATAAAATGGGCATGAGCACCATTCCTTCTGGGGCCTTGCTTTTCAGAGAAGAAAAAATGATGGATTTTCTTAGAGTTGATACTCCTTATCTGACGATAAGCAGTCAATGTACTCTTACAGGTACTCGTAGTGGAGCTTCAGTAGCAGCCACATATGCTGTGATGAAACATTTAGGAAGAGATGGTTATACTCAGATGGTTAGCCGATGTATGTCACTTACTCAGTTGCTTTTACAAGAAGCTGAAAAAATCGGGCTTCACCCTGTTATTGATCCAGTCATGAACATTTTGGCTTTGTCTGTCTCTCAACCTAAAAAAATAAGAAAGGAATTAGCTAATCAATTCGGATGGCAGGTTTCTATAACAAGGGAACCATTGTCTATACGTCTTGTTATCATGCCTCATATGACAGAAGCAAATATTTTAGCTTTTGTCAACGACCTCAAATCTGTACTTGACCAGTTTGAATCTTCTGAGAACAATAAATCCTAAAGGTCCAGTACTGACGGGACCGGTAACATGCCTTGAGAAACTAACGGATTAAAATTAGCAGAATTTAAAACCCAAGGCATGTTCCGGCTTATATTGAGGGGATGGATCAAACATGGAACTGATGATACCTGGCCTTGAAGCTTGTAAGGCGTGTATTCATCAATCCATTGTATAATTAACAATAATTCTACAGAAGATATAAAATGAGACCAAGCAGGGTGAAAGTATTAATTGGCAATACGTTAATAAGATAAAAATAAATATTAACATACCACAAGATAAACTATGAAAACATCATTTCAAATAGGCAAAATTCTCGGCATCCCCATTAAGTTACACATTACTTTCTTACTAATACTGCCGGTATTCGCCCTGGTTTTTGCCACAAATCCAGCTCCGTTTGGTTTTCAAGACCAGACCACTCCGCTGATGAACTATTTATTATCCCTACTTACAACCATTCTTCTTTTCGTATGTGTACTTCTTCATGAACTTGGTCATTCTTATGTAGCCCAAAGATACGGTGTGGAAATAAAAGACATAACACTGATGCTTATTGGTGGTGTGTCCTCCATGGAAGAAATTCCCAGGAACCCTTCGCAAGAGCTCAAGATGGCTTTTGCCGGTCCTTTTGTAAGCCTCATTTTAGGTACCACTATTTACTTATCTAATTTTCTGGCTGCATCTATGATATTTTCTTATGCATCTACGCCTATTTACATGATGTTTAATATTCTAGGTTCGATAAACATAGTACTTGGTCTTTTCAATCTCTTGCCGGCTTTTCCTATGGATGGAGGCCGTCTTCTCAGAGCATGGTATGCTAAAAGGATGAACTATGTACAGGCCACTCACTATGCTGCTTCTATAGGAAAACTTTTTGCATTTTTCATGGGAATAATCGGTCTATTTTATAATGCGTGGCTCATACTAATAGCGTTCTTTGTTTACATTGGAGCCTCAGAAGAAGACAAGTCTACTACAGTTACAGTAACCCTTGAGAAATATACAGTTTCTGATGTTATGAGTCCAGATGTTACATCAGTGCCTCCAGATATGACAATTGATGCTCTCTTAAGTTTTATGTTTGAGAACAGGCACATGGGTTATCCTGTCATTGAAGGCAATTCTTTAAAAGGGATTGTGACTTTATCTGACGTGCATAAAGTCCCTCCTCTTGATAGAGTAGTCTTGCAGGTAAGAGATATAATGACCACAGACGTGGTTTCATTACCTGTGAACGCTAAAGCTTCAGAAGCCTTCAAATTGATGATGTCAAATAATATAGGAAGATTGTTAGTTGTAGATTCTAATGGCTCTGTAGCAGGCATTCTTTCCAGGACAGATCTTATGAGAGCAATGATGCTTTCCAATGAGCAGTTATAATAAGTTGAATATAATATAATTAGCTAAAAAGTTTAAAAATAACAATTCCTGTTTCAGTAAACTGTTCGTGAGGTATATATTGTGAAAAACTCATTTCATGAAGAAGATAAAACTGCTTCTGCTCCAGACAGTAGTAATATCAGCAGCATTACTTCTTCTGCGGATACATCTGTTTATAATTCTGACTCTTCTGCTAGCTCAAACACCGTGATAACTGATACATGTTCCACAGAGAACCAGCATAGCTGTTATGATCTGTTCTCTCCTTCAGCAGATCACAGCTCGCAGGTAGAGCCTTCAAGGATCATTATAATAGGTACGGCCCATGTATCTGAAAAAAGCGTTGCTGAGGTCAATACAGCTATAGAAAAAGAAAAACCTGATATTGTTGCTGTAGAACTATGCAAGCCCCGGTATGATAGCCTTAAAGGAAAAACAGTTGATACTGAAATTCCTATCAAGGATATACTCAAAGAAGGTAAGATCGCTCAGTATATGGTACACATGCTTCTTGCTCATGTGCAAAAAAAGTTCGCTGATGAGATGGGTGTACAGCCAGGTGCCGAGATGATCAAGGCCATAGATGCTGCTGAAGCACATGGGGCACGGATAGCTCTTATCGATAGGAATGTGCAGGTAACTCTACAAAGATTCTGGAGCAAAATGGGCTTCATTGAAAAACTGAAAATGATTGCAGGTCTGGTGGCTGCTGTTTTAGGCATTGGTGGAACTAAGGATATTGATATGGAAACTATTACCAATCAAGACATAGTCACGATGCTAGTCGATGAATTCCGCGATACTTCTCCAAATGCTGTCAAGGTCCTCATAGATGAAAGAGATGCTTACATGGCTTCTAATCTTATAAGGCTAGCATCTGGTGGTGGAAAAAAGATCATTGCTGTAGTTGGCGCGGGTCATAGAGCAGGCATCCAGAACTATCTGTTGCATCCGGAGACTCTTCCACGCCCACAGTCAGTTGAAGATATCCCGAAAAAAAGATTTAGTCTTTTAAAAGCCTTCGGAATAATAATGTTAGCGATTCCGCTGGCAGCTTTTGTATTGCTGCTGATTTCAGGTGTATCATTCAAAACCCTTGGTATGGTATTCATATGGTGGTTTCTTATTACCGGAGGCTTAAGTGCTCTGGGTACCGCATTAGCAAGAGGCCATCCTTATTCGGTATTAACATCTTTTATGGTTGCCTGGATGACCACTCTTAATCCGGCTGTAGCTGCGGGATGGTATGCAGGTCTCAGAGAAGCAAAATACCGCAATCCTACAACAAAAGACCTGAAAAGTCTCATGAATGCAGAATCAATGAAAGACATGATGAAAAATAATTTTTTCAGGGTCCTTTTTGTAACTGCCATGTCTAACCTTGGTGCTATGGCAGGCAGTTTAGTAGGAGCTTATGTCATATTCCAGTTCCTGAACATCAATCCAGTAGATTATCTTGAAACTTCTTTACATGCAGGCTTAGCAGTGCTAGGTCTCTGATTTTTTCTAATAAAAAATGTAACAAAAAGAAGAAAAAAAAGAAGATTTAAGCTTCTATCTCAGAAGAGATCGTGAAGCTTGAGCTGGTATTTTCCAAGTTTGCCACCATAGTTACCGGCCGATATCTTCTTAACACCAGGAACTGTTACTGCAGCCTTGATACCAACAGCCATTGCCTTTTTAATAACTTCTTCATTGACACCATTGATGACTATCTCATACACTGCTTTTACATCTGCTGGTATCTGAGTGTCAGGTACTTTGTCTCTTACAGTAGGACAGTATCTCTCATTAGCTGTAGCCTTCATGAATTTGGCATACTTGTTAGACCCAGACTTGGAACCGCTTGCAACAATACCTCCCGGGAAAGGTGTGATCGTACCTTCAAGCTCCTTTATGGCGTCAACAGCAACTTCTGCAGCTGTGAGTGCTGTCATCTGGCTGTCACCGAAGATGAAGAAATTACCGCCTGCAATACCGGCTATTGCTCCGATATTCTCTTCGATAAGGAAATCTCCTCCCATAAGGGGTATGCTGTGCATTTTGTGATCTCCAAGCTGTTTTACTGATTCCAGGCCATCACCAAAGAATCTCTCTTTTGCGCCGATATTGAACTGCTTTTCTGCATTTGGAAGGCCATTGAATACAGCAGTTGTCGGAGCTGTGAGTATACACTGTCCGATACGCTCAAGGAGCTGGTGTTCCAATGCCTCGTATCCGAATGTGCATATCTGGATGTACACGCCTGGTCTGCCATCCGGTGTCTCTTCACAGGTTGCAAATCTTTCAATGCCTGCTTCTGCAGGACACATGATAACTGAAGTACCAAATCCAGTTGCTTCTGTAGCTGCTACCTCTGCCCAGCGTTTTGTGGCTGCTGTTATCAATACCCTACCGATCTTGATAGGAAAAGCTTCTGCATAAGTGTCCTCTATTTCGACTCCGTTGATTTCCATAATTATCCCTTTAAGATGTTTTAATTATTTATTCGATGAATCCATCAAGACAATGTTTCCTGCTAAAACGAAACAATTTAAAAGCATTTCATAGTAAGGCAAAGTGGCAGTACATATAATTTTCGAGTCTAAAAAGACTTTTGACAGCAATTACTGATGATGAATTTATAATCAATTATAATTACCAATCTTTTATTGTATTTGATTTTCGTATACACAGGAGATGTGTGCTGTTAAATTTCCAGTCATCACATATCATCTCCCATGTTTTAATACATACTCCTACTTCCACTTTTGTCAACTGTTCAGATGCCCAATTTACTGCGATTCATTTCTATGTGATCCATCATTGCATCTACAGCCTTTTTGGCATCAGTCTCCACATTCATTACTCCCCCAGTAACATCCTTACAATCCTGGGTGAGCAATTTCACAAGCCTTGGAGCACCTGTTACAGTAGGCACGGGGTTAACATGAGTGTACAGACCCAATGCTAAAGCATACACTGCATCAATGGTAGCTTTCTGTTCCATGTATTCAGGTGCTGTTGCTACGACTGGCAGGTCTGGTAGAGGTACACCTCCTAATGCCGTTGATATGGAACCAAGCAGATCTGCCAGCCTTCCGGTATCGGTACATGTACCAAAGCTGAGTACTGGGGGGACACCAAGCTGTTTACACAATCCTTTGAGTCCAGGTCCTGCAAGTTCTATTGCATCAGGGCTGCATAGACCTCCCACTTGCATTGCCGCATTGCCGCATCCCATGGAAAGTACCAGCACATCCCGTGCAATAAGTTCCTTCGCAATATCCAGACTATGACAATCCTGCCCTGAATCTCTCAGAGTTGTACAGGATACAAGACCAGCAACACCTCTTATGGTTCCGCTTTTAATGGCATCCAGTAAAGGTGCTAGACTGCCACCTAATGCCTCTGTTATGCTCTCAGAAGAGAATCCCACTACAGACTCAGTTATAGGAAGGCCAGTTACAGGTGTGACAGCTTTTCTGCGTTTGCTGAAATTATCTATAGCTATCTGCAACAACTGAGCCGCCTGTTCCCGTGCTTTTTCTGGCACGTAATCTATTCTTTCGTCAACGCCTTCTAAAGAAACAAGGTCACTCACGGGCACAATCCTGAAATGATATTTTTCAGCGTATATTGGGTCTATAGGCATTGAGCAGTTCATATCTGCTACGAACACATCTACACAGCCGCTGGCTAAGACAGCTTCTTGCATAATCCAGTTACCAGTGAAACCAAAGAATACATTGTCCATTTCCCATCTCTGTATCATTTCCTGACCAGTTTCAATATTTGCAATTATGCGCAGTCCTTTTGCACCAATCGCCTGAGCTTTGTCCTGCCATTCTTTTTCTCTGGCAAGTTGTACCATGGCAAATCCCAAAAATGGTTCATGACCATTGGGAAGTACGTTTACATATTCAGGGTCGAGTACTCCAAGGTCTACCCTCATCAGGTGTGGTTTTGGCAAACCGAAAAGAATGTCCTGGCAATATTCATTTACTATCTGGCTTTGATAACCCATGGCCACTCCCAAACGCATGGCTTTGAGAGCAAGACTCACATAATCCCCATCCACGTTTGTGAGGGATGAACTCGTCGTCCTCATAATCTCACTGTGAATACCATTTGGGAATATGCCCAGTTTTTTCCATGTTTCCTTACGCTCTTCAGGTGCAAGTATCTCTACTATCTTGCTGTGTTTCCCGTATTCGTTCCTGAAATCAGCTTCCACGAAGTCACATAATCTCAAGGCAATTTCATTATCAGTGCCGGATGTATCGACACCAAGCCTTGCAGCAAAAGTTCTGAGTTTCTGCGGTTCCTTTATTTTAAAAGGTGTTTTACCAAGAGCTGTGGCTCTAAGTGTTTTTATAGTCTGCTCTGTATGGTACTGGTAAGTAGACGCTCCCATTACGTTGCGTAATAACATCATACGCATAGCCATACCGTCAGCAGTGATACCACAAACTCCTCTTTTATCACTCTCTGCATTGGCTCTGCAAGGTCCGTTTGAACATAAGTCACAGCGCATACCTCCCTGACAGAAATTACAACGTCTGTCGGGGTTCCCACCCATGCCCTGTGCCTCATATCTATCCCAGATATTGGTTATGCCGTCTTCTTTTATTCTTTCATACACTTTCTTTACTGATGTGTGACAGGATATCCTATCTCCTTCCATTTTATCACTCCCCGAAGTCTAAGCTTGGTAGGTTTATAATTCGACTGTTTATAATCTGAGCCTGCTATTTAAAAAAAGTATCGACGACAATTACTTTTCATAAGTAACCCTTTTAATTATTAAAAAACTCAGGTGCAAAAACACTTACAAGCATTCTACATAAATTCGAATAGGCTTTTCTGTCCAGTGTTCTGTTGCAGATTTCCCACCCTAACACCTATCCTGCGGAAGTTCATAGTGCTCTCGTGAAGGAATTGCAACATCATTTCCCTTGCAGTTTCATGTAAAATACCTTTATCAGAAACTGCATGATTGAGTGTACGGCTTTTTGTTGTCATCCTGAAGTTGGAGAAGATCACGGTGACAGTTACAGAACGAAAACTCACTTTTCTTTCTCCTGTCTTTTTGATAACATCATCCACCAATTCTCTCATCAGGGAAAATATCATATCATCATCTCGGGTGTCTTCTTTTAGAGAAGCCATTCTGCCTATCTGGTCTGTGACTGTTCTTTCGGTAACTGGTGATTCATCAATACCAGATGCAGCTTTTTTCAGCCAGGTTCCCCGATTTTTACCGAATACTGATATGAGCTCCAAGGCATCAAAGTCAGCAAGTTGCCCTATGGTCTCAATACCCATCTGCAAGAGCTTTTCTTCTGTAACTTTTCCTATGCCCCAGAGTTTTTTCACAGGCAGAGGACTTAAAAAAGCAGTCACATCCTTTGGGTCAATCAATGTCAAACCATCTGGTTTTTTGAAAGATGAAGCCATCTTGGCAATGAGCTTGTTTGGCCCAATGCCCACTGAGCATGTGAGTTTTTCCTGTTCCAGGATATCATGTTTAACCTGCATACCAATATCCTTTGCCTTCTCAAAATCTCCGCCACAGTTCTGGGTTATTTCCAGGAATGCCTCATCAATACTTATTCTCTCAAAGGATTCTTCGTTATCTGCATGGGAGTGTAGTATGTCCATGATTCTTGCAGAAACTTCTTCATAGAATTGCTTACGCACAGGAAGAAAAACAGCATCTGACTTGAGCGCTTTAGCTTGCCTGCAGGGCATGGCTGAGCGTATGCCAGCCTTCCTGGCAACATAGTTAGAAGTGCTCACTGCTCCCCCTTCTTCCCCACGGTTAGAGTACATGCACACAACTACTGCCTTATCTTTAAGAGAGGGATTTTCACGCTCCTCGATAGCAGCATAGAAGTAATCCATATCCACATGTATTATTACACGTTCCATTAAAAAGAAAAAGGACTAGGTAGTTTTTATTGTTAACTGAGGATTCTATTAAATAAATATTTAAAAAATAATGGTAAAAGTAAGATGATGAGAAGAAAGGATAAGGAAATACTTGACAATCAGCTGATTGAAAGAATTCTAAACGAAGCAGAGGTCATCAGGCTCTCTATGGTCAATGGAAATGAACCATACTTAGTTGCTATGAACTATGTTTATTCTGCTGGTTCTCTTTATATGCATTCTGCAAAAGAAGGCCGTAAGATAGAGGTTTTGAAAAAAAACTGTAAAGTTGCATTTCAAACAGAAATTGATGTAAAAATAGTATTGAAAGAACAAAGTTGTAGCTGTGGCACTCGATACATGAGCGTTTTTGGAAAAGGCACAGCATTTCTGATAGAAGAGGAAGAAGAGAAAAAGCAGGCTCTTAATGCTATAATGGTCAAATATACTGGGAGGCTTCCTTTTGATTATCCTGTAAATTCTCTTAAAAATACATTGATAATAAAGGTGCAGATTGAATCTATCACGGGAAAAAAGTCAGGTTATTGAAGTGGTTATTAGCACACAGAAAAGGACGGTAAAATAGTAAAATTATAGTTCAGAATATCGTATCTCTGCAGTCCACATAGAAGTTGCTGAAGTCCGGAAGTGTTCCTGTAATAGGTTTTGCGTATATGTACTCTTTTTCAAAGTGAGGTCTAAACCCCTTCAGAACTTCAAGAAGAGGATCAGCAGGATCCAGATACGTACCAAAGAACTCACATCTTGTTTCGTACATCACGGAACTGCAGTGTTCAAATATGTCTACCATAGCATCTTCATATCCTGGTTTGAATGCATGGTTAACGATATTACGGAATTTGAAGTACTTGCCTTCTTTAGGTACAAGTGTCATATGTGTGAGATGCCGTAGAGCTCCCTGCACGTTTGATATGAGCCTCCACATTAGTGGTTCTTTGATATAGACCATTTCTGCAAATACTGCTGTGTCCCAGAATCCTCCGCAAGCTACTATTTTTCCATTTTCCTTTGCAACCATGAAGTTTTCCAGCCCATACCCTAGTGTTTTATTGACACGATCTTTAAAACTTTTGGGTGTAAACGGCATGAAATGTGCCCTTCCAGCGTAGTATTGGTTGATAAGTTCTACAGCTTTAGGCAGATCTGACTCATTAATGTGTTCGAGTTCATATTTTGCTTTTATTCTCTCTTTCTTGCTGGTAGACATTTCACAGATTATGATCTCCTTTTCCTTTATGTAGCCCATTTTCTCCATAAATTTTATGGAGGGCTCACTTGGCCCATACATATAACAATAGATGTAGGAAGCATTGATATCCTTAGCACATTTCTCTACTTCTTTTATCAGCTGGGTCCCTATACCTTTTCTTCTAAAGTTTGGGTCTATCATCACTTCAATCAGATATATGTAAGGTTTAAGAGGTCCATTTTTGACTGTCCATCCCACATAACCTACAATCTGTTCATGTTCCTCTGCTACCATTATCTCCCAGTTATCATAAAGTTCGTATCTTATAGTAATATCTGGAGAAAGATCTGCCACCATAGCTAGTTTTTCGTTACCTTGTGGACTCATTTTTTCAATATTAAGTAACGCATCGTTATCGCTAGATATAAAAGGTCTGATTAGTACCATATGTTGTCCCCCAACCTCATTTTGTTGCCATATGCAAAAATTAGACCATTGACTTAACTCTTCTTTTCGTCAAGCTGTTAAGCTCTCCTCTAAATAAAGATTGATTTTAGTAAATATATAGTTTTGGCACTATTTGAAAATTAAATTAAATAAAATGTAAATAAGGAGCATGGAATTAGTGATTTATTTAGTGCTAAAAATTTAATCAGATTTATAAAGAAATCTCCACTTAATTATATATACTATTAGACGGAAATCTATGTCCATAGGTCGACGGATATTTTGTTCAGAAGATATTTATACTAATGCATAGTTAATAAAGTCATTAACAGATTGAAATTGGTCATTGATTTCCAAGACAAAAATTGGAGGTTTATGCTATGGAAAATATAAAAACAACTATAGTCAATTACCTAAAAGACAATTCTTTTATGGACAAGAACGCTAATTTGACAGATACCGATTCTCTCACCCAGAGTGGAATTATAGATTCAATTGGTTTACTCGAATTGTTGGATTTCCTAAGTGAAAAATATTCAATAGAAATTCCTGAAGACATGTTGATTCCGGAAAACCTTGATTCATTAAAAGGATTAACTAATCTGGTAACCAAACTTACAAAGTGAGATAATGAAAATTGATGCATATCTTACAGAGCATGCCAGAAAAACACCTTCTCGCATTGCCCTAGAAGAGGGTAATAATTCTATTTCATATGGAACCCTTGAAGCTAATGTTAATGACATAGCTTCATCTATGCGGGAATTTAGGCATTGTAGGTTTGCAATACTTGAAGAGATGGGCATACAGTATATAAAAATGCTCATGGCAGTATACAGATCGGATAATGTTGCTATTCCGATGCCGATCGAAATGCCTTCATCCAGTCTGGAAAAGATACTTGATGCTGGTCATATCAGGAATATAATTACAACAGAGACACAGTATTCTAAATTCGGGGAAGCTTTTTTCGAGCGTTTTGGGACTGTCATCGTCGTTTCTGATGATAATTCCCTGAAGTTTTTACGCAAAGAAATATCAGTAGAGTCCAATCATCCTGAATTGAGGCTTGTATTGTATACTTCTGGCACTACCGGTATTCCTAAAGGTGTGATGTTAAGTGATAAAAATATCACTACAAATGCAGCAGCAATTATCGAAATACTAAATCTCACTTCCGCCGATAAAGCAGCACAGGTAATATCCCCACACCATGCTTTTGGAAATTCAATCATTAATTCCCATTTGATGTCAGGCGGATGCATCTCTATGGGGAATATGAAGTTCATAGGCTCAGTTTTTGGTTTAGTTGAATCAGGTGTCACTGTATTCTACGGTGTACCCAGTACATATCGTATACTTTTGCGTTATCCGGATAGGTTCAAAAAGGCATTTTCTAATGTCAAGATTGCTGCCTCAGCAGGCGGAGGTATGACCGAACAGATTGTCAGGAACATAAAGGAATTGGCTCCTGGCATCGAGATATTACCGATGTATGGTCAAACTGAAGCTACAGCAAGGCTTGCATACGTGCCAAAGGAAGACGCTGAAGAGTTCATCGAAACTATAGGCAAGCCAATTCCAGGTGTAATTCTGGATGTATTTGATGATAACAGAAACCCTGTAGGACCAAATATCACAGGTGAACTGGTTGCTAAGGGTGACAATATACTGATAGGGTATCTGGATAACGAAGATGCGACTAAAAAGAAAATAGTAGATGGATGGATGTATACCGGCGATCTCGCGCAGAAGTTACCTAATGGCTACTTCAAATTAATGGGACGTAAGGACGATCTCCTTAAAATAGGAGACCATTTGGTAAATCCAAGAGAAATAGAGAAATCTATTGAAAACAACAATAAAGTCTCTGCAGTTTTTGTTGTGCCAGTACCTCATGATCTAATGGGAACTGCCATAAGTCTCATGATAATACCTGAGCCGGAAACTGATATTGACGTTTTGTTCAAGTTCTGTCGCAAGAATCTTCCGTCTCACTTACATCCTAAGGAGATTCTCTTTATTGAACGCCTTCCATTAACTGAGAACGGTAAGATATCCAATCGATTGATTATAGAGGAATACAAAAATGTCAAAAATTGTATGTAAAAAATGTGTCCTGGACTCTGATATTCCAGGTATAACGATCAATCCGGAGACTGGTCTCTGTCATTTCTGTGAAACTTATAAACCTCTCACTGAAGCTGAAAAAGAACAATACCTGGCAGAGATGGAAGAGATATTTGATAGAATTAAAGGCAAGGGTGAATATGACGTAATCTATGCATTATCAGGTGGAAAAGATTCATCATATACGCTCTATAAGCTGAAAAAGGATTATCCATTCCTTAAAGTCCTGGCTGTTCTGTTCAATAATGGTTTCATATCTGAGAATGCGATTGAAAATGCCAAGAAAATGTGTGAGATCACAGGATCTGACTATTATGAACTGACGATGGACAGGAAACAGCTATGCGATGCTTGGAAAAAAGCTGCTGATTCTGTGGATGCATTTCCTAAATTTGCTAAATACAGAGCCAGTGATATCTGCAACACTTGCATCAGTATCATCAAGCAGAAGCTGATAGAAAATGCCATTGCAAGAAATGCACCTGTCATAATATTTGCTTTCACAGCTGGACAAGCTCCTAATCCTATAATCAAGTTGAACTATAATTTTATCAATCTATCAAGAAATCTTTTCGAAAAACAGCTTGAAAAAATTGGCATTGATGACAAAGATGAAAGCTTCATGATCAAAAAGTCAGTTATTCAAAATATGGACAAAAGCAATCCTCCTATGATCATCCATCCTCTATGTATGTGGGATTATAATGAGGATATGGTAGTTGAGACTGTGACTAAGATCGGCTGGAAGCCTCCAAAACTCAATGACAGCAACTCTACCAACTGTAAATTGAACTCCCTTGCCTGTCATAATCACCTGCAAAAATACGGGATTCATCCTTATGCGTTTGATATAGCAGGAATTGTCAGGAACGGCGATATGTCCCGGGAAGTTGGACTGGAAAAACTTCATCAGGAACTATCACAGCCACTGATCGATGAAGTTTCCAAAGAATTGAAAGTAAAGGTGAACCCTTTAAAAAAGTCATAATGTAATTTGATCGTTGCCATTGCCGTAAGGAAAATTCCCTTGCATTACATAATGCCATTAACAGTTCAATAACATAGGAGGAGAGAAATACTATGCAGATAATGGACGAACTTAACAGAGATATTGATAAGGTAGCTCTGACTCTCAGACACTTTATCAGAGAACAGATTTCCGGTTTTAAGAAGAAAGGTGCAGTTGTAGGTGTATCAGGCGGTATCGACTCAGCTGTGATCCTTACTCTGTGCGTAGAGGAACTTGGAGTTGAAAATGTATTTGGAATGCTCCTTCCTGAGAAAGAATCAGCTGCTTCAAGCACTCCTTTAGGTGCAGAAATATGTGAGAGTCTTGGAGTAACTTATGAAGAAGTTCCTATATCTCCAATACTTGAAGCACTTGATATTTACAATAAGAAGGATCAAGTAATAAAGAGAGCTTGCCCTGAATATGATCCCAAGATTCACCAGACATCACTTGTGTTGCCTGATTTCCTGAGTACAGGTGCAGTGAATGTTCCATATATGAAACTTTTCAAAGATGGTGAGCTTGTTTCACAGCACAGGTTAAAAGCAAACGATTATCTGGAAATAATCGGACTGCAGGGTGTAAAGCAGCGTTCCAGGATGATCGTTCAGTACATGTATGCTGAAAAAATGAACTACATAGTTTGCGGAACAACCAACAAGACTGAATTGGTTCTTGGTCAGTTCGTAAAGTATGGAGATGGTGGTGTGGATATTGAGCCTCTGGCAGATTGCTACAAGACTCAGGTCTATGCTCTGGCAAAATACCTCAATGTCAATGAAGAGATCATCAAGAGGCCACCAAGTGCAGACACATGGAGCCATTATACCACAGACCAGGAATTTTACTGGCGCATGCCCATTCAGATCATGGATCAGTTGCTGTATGGTAGAGAGCATAAATTGTCTCTTGATGTGATCGAGAAGAACACAAAACTACCCAAGGAGACTGTGCAGAATGCCCTTAAGCACCTTGATAGGGTAGAAAGCACTACAGAGTACATAAGATCAGCTCCTCCAACCTGTTATATTAACAGATGAAACGTGAGATAAATGCTTGATGGTAAAGTTGTATTGGTGACTGGAGCAAGCCGGGGTATAGGAAAAGCTATAGCCTTGCTTGCTGCAGAAAACCACGCACATGTTATCGTCAATTACAATAAAAATGAAAAAGGTGCTGCTGAACTTGTTGACATGATTCATGGAAAGGGTTTTTCTGCTTCTATGATCAAAGCCGATGTTTCATCAGAAGATGAAGTAAAGGACATGTTCAGCTCAATAAAAGAAAAATACTCCAGGATCGATGTGCTGGTAAACAACGCCGGACTTATGAGAAACAGTCTTCTGGCACTTACCAGTACAGAACTTTTTGATCATACTATCGATGTTAATCTAAAGGGAACTTTCCTTTGTACCAGGTATGCATCGAATATGATGAGAAAACAAAGAGCAGGACGTATTATTAACATCTCTTCTATTGTCGGTCTTCAAGGTTATGAAGGTCAAGCTGTCTATTCTGCAAGTAAGGCAGCTGTTATTGGATTTACGCGATCTGTTGCAAAAGAACTTGGAAGATATGGGATTACTGTCAATGCTATTTCACCAGGTCTTATAGAAACTGACCTGATCAAAGATATCAAACCTGATATAAGGGAAAAAATGCTATCCAATATTTCTCTTGGGAGAATTGGTACTCCCGAAGACGTAGCAAAAGTTGTGTTGTTCTTAAGTTCAGACCTTGCAAGTTATGTTAGCGGATCTGTTATTGCGGTGGATGGCTGTCAAACGATATAATTAATTATTGTCATATATCGTTTACATTTTGATAGGAAGGGTATATTATGAACACTAAAGTGTCCATTGTTAAATGCGATGATTATTCGAAAGCAAGAGATGCTATCAAGGAAGCACTTGATCTTATTGGGGGTCTTGAAAAGATCATATCTCCAGGCAATCGTGTCCTGTTAAAACCCAATGTACTTGCCATTAAACGCCCAGAGGCCGCAGTTACTACTCATCCTGCAATTGTATCGGTGATGTGTGAATTTGTTAAAGAAGCAGGCGGTATTCCCATCGTAGGAGATGGTTCTGGAGTTACAAGCTCTGCTTCAACTGCTACTGCAGAAGCACTTAGAGTATCGGGTATTGAAGAAGCAGCTTTAACTTCCGGTGCAGAGCTTATCAACTTTGAAACATCGGGTTTTGTCGAGGTTGATGTTCCTGGTGCTAAGCAATTCCCACGTCTGCACATAGCAAAAGCAGTACTTGATGCAGATGTGATCATTTCGCTTCCTAAGCTCAAAACCCATGAACTCACTCTGTATACTGGAGCTGTTAAGAACTTTTTTGGTGTTATACCAAGAAAAGACAGAAAAGATGCTCATTTTCTGGAGGACCGTGATCTTTTTGGAGATGCAGTTGTAGATATCTATTCTTTCGTCAAACCCCATCTTGCAATCATGGATGGTATAGTGGGAATGGAGGGAGATGGTCCATCAGCTGGTACTCCCATATCCTCAGGCGTGATCATGGCAAGTTATGACTGTGTAGCATTGGATGTAGTTGCATCTGAACTCATAGGATTTGATCCCTTGCAAATACCCACAAATAAAGCTGCACTCGCCAGAGGATTTGGTACTAAGAAGCCGGAAGTTGTAGGAACACCCCTGGAAAAAGTGAAGACTTCATTCAAAAAACCAACAGGTGGGGCACTTGCTCTTATGCCTCCTTTCTTTAGAAGAATGCTCAGAAAGCAGTTCACAGTAAAACCCTTCATCAACCCTTCTATATGCACACTTTGCAAGGCATGTGTTTTGAACTGTTCAGTGGATGCTATAGAGGAAAAAAATGGCTCATTGAAGATCAATGAAGAAAAGTGTATCCAATGTTATTGTTGTCGTGAACTTTGTCCAAGTCATGCAGTAGAGATCAAAAAATCACTACTCGTAAGGATCATGACCAGAGGAAAAAAGTAATTAAGGATAAAAGATGGGTTGATCAGAAATAATACAGATCAATCCTCTTTTATTTACTTAAATGTATTAGTGAATCAACAAGATTCTGATTTTACTTCTGTTTTTGTTTCTGATTTTTCTTCTTTCTTTTCTTCATCTCCAACGTCCAGCTTTTTTACAACTTTGGCCGGGAAGCCTAAAGCAAGACTATTCGGAGAAATATTGCGGCTAACTACAGATCCAATGCCTATTATGGAATTCTCGCCAATCTCTACTCCCTGAGTAATTATACAGCCGGGGTTTACAGAAACACCACGTCTGATAATAATTGGCTCTATAGTTCTTGGATATGCCTTTCTTGTAGTCAGACTGCCTCTTGAATGAGAGGATAGTATGCAGCGATCACCAATTTCAACAAAATCTTCTATTGTGATCATTTCAGGGTGAATTCTATCAAATATTACATCATAACCGATGTACACATTTTTTCCAATATTCACTCCTCTCATTCTATGAAATTTTGCTCTCCATGAAGGAATCGGGCAAGTTGATGCGAGTCGCTCCAAAACCCATTTCCTAAAATATTTTATCCCAAATATGATTTTATTCTCATGATAATGATCAGCTATTTCTCCAAAACAAATTTTGTCCCTGTCAGAAACCACATCAGAAGCCATTTTGCGCCCACCTGTTGAATTCACTCTTATGTATCTAAAAGTCATATTATTGATATGATAATCTATGGATATGTTTTTTAAAACATTGCAAATACAATAATAGAACAGTTGATTATCACCTTGTATACTTCAACCACGATAATTATGGTATATAATTATAACTATATGTCGACCAATAAAAAATTTATTGTTTATTCTTAAATTAACTCCTAAACTTTTGTGTACTATTAATTTCAAGTTGTATCATAATGTGCAATATTTGTACTACTTATTGGGCGGCAAAATATAAATATATTATTATATTCTACACCCAAAAAATATAGTTATTTCTAAATGGATGAGTTAACAAAAAAAGAAATCGAGCGAAGTTATTTTCGCTCGCAGTTTCATATCAACTTGTCACAGTAAGCTTTGGTCTCATAGCATTGTTTGAATACTCTGAGCTGTAAAAGGCTATGTAGTTACCGCTCTCAGTCCTTGCCTTGATGAAGAAACCAGTGTTAGTGTACTTGCCACTGATATACTCCTTCACAAGCTGTGTGACATCGAAATCATAATATTTGTTGCCAGGCACTGTGCTTGCCGGGAAGGTCAGAGTTGCGTATGGTATACTACCCTGAGCAGCACCGTTCTTATCATACCAGTTTCCTCCGGCTGTACTCCAGGCAGTACCAGAAGCACGATTATTCCAGCTCACGTACTTTGGATCCCATGCAACTGGCCTGTAAACTTCAACTACAGTATCATAAGTACGTGTCGTACTTGCAGGGTAATACCAATATAGTGAGAGAGTTGCCTTTGATATTGTATCAGTTGTCTTGTAACTGCTCAGATCGAACAACATTACATCTCTGGCAGTGGCTGAACTCTTTCCAATGTCAACATACGTAGAAGTGGAATATACCGTACTTGCTGAATCTGAACGCAACCTGTTGTCATAGGTAGGAGAGTACGAAACCGAAGTTCCTGTTGACGTAGATGTATTTGTTGTAGTGCTTGTTGTTCCACTAACAACTACATTTGCTGTATCGGTTGCCTTCTGGCCGGCTGTATCTGTGACAGTAAGCGTTACAATGTAAGTAGCTGCTGTTGTATATGATTTTGTGGCAGTTTTACCTGTGGCTTCGGATGTAATGCCGTTTGATGCATCAAAGTCCCATGAATATGAAGCTATGCCTTTGTCATCGGTGGAAGTGCTTCCATCAAAAGTGACAGCAGAACCTACTGTGGCGGTTTTGTCAGAACCAGCATTTGCAACTGGTGCGGCATCTACAGAAGTAGCTCCACTAACAACTACATTTACTGTATCGGTTGCTGTCTGACCAGCTGTATCTGTGACAGTAAGCGTTACAGTATAAGTACCTGCAGTTGTGAACGTCTTTGTCGCTGTTTTACCTGTAACTTCCGATGTAATACCGTTTGATGCATTAAAGTCCCATGAATATGAAGCTATGCCTCTATCATCAGTGGAAGCACTTCCATCAAAAGTGACAGCTGAGTTGGTTGCTGTATTTTTATCAGAGCCAGCATTTGCAACTGGTACACTATCTGTAATATCTGCATTAGTTGAACCACCTGATGTAGAGGTTATTGTTAACTTTGGTCTCATGGCAGTGTTTGAAGATTCGGCACTGTAGAAGGCAATGTAATTACCGCTTTCAGTCCTTGCCTTGATGAAGAAACCAGTGTTAGTGTACTTGCCACTTACATATTCCTGCACAAGCTGTGTGACATCGAAATCATAGTACTTGTTGCCAGGTACCGTGCTTGCTGAGAATATGAGAGTTGCATAAGGTGTACTTCCCTGAGCCACCCCGTTCTTGTCATACCAGTTTCCTCCGGCTGTGCTCCAAGCAGTGCCAGAAGCACGATTATTCCAACTCACATATTTTGGATCCCATGCAACTGGTCTGTAGACTTCAACTACAGTGTCAGAAGTACGCGTGGTACTTGCAGGGTAATACCAATATAGTGAGAGAGTTGCCTTTGATATTGTATCAGTTGTCTTGTAGCTGCTCAGATCGAACAACATCAGATCTCTGGCAGCAGCTGAGCTCTTTCCAATGTCAAGATAGGTAGAAGTGGAATACACTGTACTTGTTGAATCTGAACGCAACCTATTATCATAGGTAGGAGAGTATGAAACCGAAGTCCCCGTAGATGTAGTTGTATCTGGAGTTGTGGTTGTTGTTCCACTAACAATTACATTAACGGTGTCTGTAGCTGTCTGGCCTGCCGCGTCTGTGACGGTGAGGGTCACAGTGTAAGTACCTGCAGAGGTATATTTTTTGGTAGCTGTTACCCCAGTAGCTTCAGAAGTGATACCATTTGAAGCATCAAAGTCCCATGAGTAGGTAGCTATACCTTTATCATCCGTGGAAGAATTTCCATTGAATAGCACAGTTGAGCCAACAGGAACGGTTTTATCAGAACCAGCATTGGCAACGGGTTTAGCATCTATCTCATTTGAAACGGTTGAACTACTCTTTGAAGCCTGAGCAGTGTTACCATACCTCCCAATATTGATCCTACCCCCATTTGGAGAAGGTTCATTGCTATAGGAAGATTCGGAATAACCTGCATCTATTAAGGGACTGGATGTGGAATCTGCTACCCATTTACCACTTGAATAATGGCCGGCCTTGCTTTGGAGATGGTAGTCACGGGTGGTAGAAGATACAAATTGAGGATCAACATATATGTCTCCACTATGCTCAATATTTGAGCCGGTGTAGGCATCATTTGTATTTTTATAGATACAATTATTGTTTAGTACAAATTTGTGGTTCGCAGAGTTGTAATTCCAGACACCGGTTGCCACGTTCTTGGCACAGTTCATGATGATGTTGTTATTTACATAGGTAGTGAACTTGGCACTCATTTTGTAAGAATTGGTATATTGGTAATATTTGATACCAGCATGACCACCATTGTCAATGACGTTGTTTTCTATCCTTGTGTTATCAAACTGTCCAAGCGTGATCGCAGCATTGCTATATCCTGTATTGGTACCATACTGCCCAACATTATACATTGTGTTGTGGTGTATGTACACATTTTTTCCACGTATTACGTTATCTGTATCTTCACCATCTATCCAGATAGCTGCACCATTAAGGGTGTGGAATATGTTGTTGTAAATCTCAATATTTTCAGATTTGTACCCACTGCTCTTATCAATTTCTATACCTGGGCCTGTTGAAGTGCCTCCAGTACCAATTTCTGAATGAATCACGTTATTGTAGATCTTTGCATTACCGGAACTTGATAATCTGAAAGCGCTGTTTGTTCTTGTAAATACGTCATTATTAGCTACAGTTACACCATTCATTCCCAGAACATACAAAGCATCATGTCCCAGCTTATATACAGAATTACCTGTGAATGTTATATCTGCTGAGGAAGTGTATGAATAGGGCTTGTTCTTTACTTTTAATCCGTCTCCAGTTCCCCATTCCAGACGCATATCTGTTACTGTAACCCCTTTACAATTTTCAAAATACATCAGATTATAATATCCTTTGCCACGAGATACTGATTGACTTTCACTATTTCCGTCGATCTCAAATCCTTTGATGGTAATATCTTTTTGTGCACCACTTTTGTTCTTTATTAGCGGTACTTCAGCAGCCCATCCTGCATTTGGTACCAATTTGATACAAGCGCTTGAATCTCCGGTAAGTATTGTATTTGATCCAATTTCGAGGGTTGCATCTATCCAGTATGTATTTGGTCCTCTTAGGTAGACAGTGCCGCCGCCGAGGTTGTAGGTATCTGTTAATGCTTTGTTAATTTCAATGTGATCATTTGTTCCGTCACAGTTATAATTTCCACTTCCATCGGTATCAACATAAACCGTTGCTGCGGATGCTAAACTGGATCCGACAATTGAAAAACACAGGAAGCAGATTGAAAAAGCCAGGAACAAAACAGATATTTTTTTTATAAGAGATTTGTTTTTGTTTTCAGCATTTAAGCCATTATAGTTTTTAGCAAAAGAAGCTTTTGGCGAAAATACGAAGAGACTACTGATCGTTAATGCAATTAGTAATACATGGCGAGATTTAGCCCATCTGTGAGCGCTAAATCTTTCGCAAATTTTTATGCTTTTACTTTTAAACATATTCACTCTCCTTTATCGTTTTTATAGAATTTTTATTTAAATTTAATTTAAAAGCAGATTGACATTATGATAGATAAGTATTTGCCGAAAATATGTAAATTTAAAAATATTGTTTTTAACATTAATAGTATTGTATATTTTTATTTTGTATGGATCCACAACATATTGTCTAGTTTAGTGGTATATTGCCTCTTTTTATGGCAGTTCTGGAAAAATAGTTGATCCAAAAGAAAGTGATTATTATAGGAAATATAAATAAATAGCTATGTATTTAATTTAATAAATATTTAATTTGTAATACATCTTACTTAATTTGTTCCTAAATCATCTAATAGTATCTATAAAAAATAATAGGGTATATTATGCTACAAACAAAGTATGTAAAATCATGATGTGAGTATGATTTCATAATATCAAAATAATTCAAGCATGTTCTTCCCACTGAGATCCTAAAAATGAATGAAACTTGGTATCCCTTGATTTTAAGATGTTAGGACCCAAGTTCTCTACAACGTTCTGGAATTACTTGACAACTACCCTTAATGTGTCTGTGGATTTTTGTCCTTTAGAGTCAATCACAGTTAGTGTCACTGTGTAAGTTCCAGCTTTTGTATACGTCTTGGTAGCTCTCATACCTGTAGCTTCAGTGGTTATACCATTGGATGCATCAAAGTCCCATCTGTAAGAGACTATTTTATTGTCATCAGTGGACGAACTGCCAGAGAAACTAACAGCTTTTCCTCTGGTGGCGGTCTGGTCTGCTCCTGCGTTTGCGACTGGTGGCTTATCTCCGGAGCTTGTTGTGGCAGAACCTGATGTAGTTGTTGTAGTTGTACTTGTGCTTGTTGTGGTTGCAGCGCTTGTTTTGCCACCAACAACTACCGTCAAAGTGTCTGTGGATTTCTGTCCCTTTGAGTCAGTGACAGTAAGTGTCACAGTATAAGTTCCAGCTTTGGTATATGTCTTTGTAGCTCTTTGACCCGTGGCTTCGGTTGTTATACCATTTGAAGCATCAAAGTCCCATCTGTAAGACACTATCTTATTGCTGGCTGTGGAAGAACCACCATCAAAGGATACTTTAGAATTCACAGCAGCTGTTTTATCTGCCCCGGCATTTGCAACCGGTAGATTGTTTCCGGAACTTGTCGTTGTGGAACCTGATGTCGTTGTACTTGTTGTGGTTGTTGAAGTGCCAACGACTACCTTTACTGTGTCTGTGGATTTTTGTCCACTTGTATCAGTAACAGTCAATGTCACTGTATAAGTCCCAGCCTTTGTATATGTCTTTGTGGCAGTCTTACCGGTAGCTTCTGATTTTATACCATTTGATGAATCAAAGTCCCATGAGTAAGATTTTATTCCGTTGTCGTCAGTGGATGCACTACCATCAAATAACACTTTAGCATTCACAGCAGCTGTTTTGTCTGCACCAGCGTTTGCCACCGGTGGGTTATCTGCCTTGTTTGAAACAGCTGAAGAACTATCACTAGTGGATGAACTTGAGGATGAAGAGTCAGAAGTATCTCCGCTATGTTCAATATTTGCACCAGTGTACGGGCCCTTTGCATTGCCAGAGATGCGATTATTTTTCAGTACAAATTTGTGGTTTGCAGAGTTATAGTTCCAGACACCTGTTGCCACATTCTTATTACAGTTTCTGATAACGTTGTTAGTTACATATGTGGTGAACTTTGCACTCATCTTGTAAGAATTGGTATATTGATAATACTTGATACCAGCATGGCCACCATTATCAATAACATTATTTTCAATCCTTGTGTTATCAAACTGTCCAATTGTGATTGCTGCATTGCTGTATCCAGTATTGCTACCATACTGGCCAACATTGCGCATTGTATTATCGTGTATGTATACATTCTTTCCACGTATTACATTATCCCGGTCTTCACCATCTATCCAGATAGCTGCACCATTAAGGGTGTGGAAAGTGTTCTTGTATATTTCAATATTTTCAGATTTGTACCCACTGCTCTTATCAATTTCTATACCTGGACCTGTTGAAGTGCCTCCAGTACCAATTTCTGAATGGACCACGTTATTATAGATCTTTGCATTACCGGAACTTGACAATCTGAAAGCGCTGTTTGTTCTTGTAAATACATCATTATTAGCTACAGTTACTCCATTCATTCCCAGAACATACAGGGCATCATGTCCCAGCTTATATACAGAATTGCCTGTGAATTTTATATTTGCTGAAGAACTGTATGAATAAGGCTTGTTCTTTACTTTTAATCCGTCTCCAGTTCCCCATTCCAGACGCATGTCTGTTACTGTAATATCTTTGCAGTTCTCAAAATACATCAGATTATAATATCCTTTGCCACGAGATACTGATTGTTTTTCACTATTTCCGTCGATCTCAAATCCTTTGATAGTGATACCTTTTTGTGCACCGCTTTTGTTTCTTATTAGTGGTACGTCAACAGACCACCCTGCATTCGGTACCAATTTGATACAGGCGCTTGAATCACCGGTAAGAATAGTATTTGATCCAATTTCAAGGGTTGCGTCTATCCAGTATGTATTTGGTCCTCTTAGGTATACAGTGCCGCCGCCGTTGTTGTAGGTATCTGTTAATGCTTTGTTAATTTCAACGTGGTCATTTGTTCCATCACAATTATAGTTTCCACTTCCATCTGTATCAACATATACTGTTGCTGCGGATGCTAAATTCGATCCAACAATTGAAAAACACAGGAAGCAGATTGAAAAAGCCAGAAACAAAACAGATATTTTTTTTATAACAGATTTGTTTTTGTTTTCAGCATTTAAGCCATTATAGTTTTTAGCAAAAGAAGGTCTTGATGAATAAACGAAGAGACTACTGATGGTTAATGTAATTAGTAATACATGGCGAGACTTAGCCCATCTGTGAGCGCTAAATCTTTCACAAATTTTTATACTTCTACTTTTAAACATATTTCACTTTCCTCTGTTGTTTTAGGATAGTTGTAATTAAAATTATGTCTGAAAGCCAGATTGATTTAATGCTAGATAAATATTTGCCGAAAATATGTAAATCTAAACATATTCATTTAAATATTAAAACAAATTAATAATCTAATATTTTGTCTGATCTTTATATAATCTATCCTAACCAAAGTTAATCAAGTTCAGCTAATTGCTTATTAAACTAGTGAATAGCTAAAATGAAAGGTTGCATTGGTTATTTTAATGGTTTTTATTTTAAAAATAGCTTTATATTATATGATTGCAATATTATTAAGCAAATATTATGGAATATACGGCGTTATATTCAAGTTCCATAGAAAATCCATTGCAATAGATATCAATCAACTAAAATTGATAATGTAAATAGACATCTGCAGACACATTCGTACTATTATTTGGTTGATCATCACTTATCACAGAGGATTTCTAATAAAGAACCGGTAAAAGTCAGAAATAATTGCAAAACTTTACAGAACGCTAAAGGGTTATATAGTTAAAAATCTCTAACATGAGCTACCTAATTCAATATTTATTTCAAGGGTTTTTATGTCAAACTATAAACTTATAAAAGATATAGGGATAGTAGCCCTATCTCAGATTTTAACATCTCTAGGTTCATTTTTGTTGCTACCTATAATTACAAAAACCCTTGGGCCTTATGATTATGGTACTTGGGCTCAAATTTCAGTAACTGTATCACTTCTAAGCCCAGTAGCTGTTATGGGTTTATCAATGGGGATCGTTAGGTTCCTATCAGGTGAACAAGATCTTAAACGGGTAAGAGAAACATATTTTTCAGTTCTGGCTATTGTTTTCTCAGCTGGAATTTTCATCTCTGCAATGCTTTATTTATCATCGGATTATTTAGCAGGATCAATATTTGGTGATCCAAAAGCATCATACTATGTTCAATGTGGTTCTCTTTTAGTATTACTCTTAGCCGTTGAGCAAATCTCATTGTACTATTTCAGGATATTCCAAAAAATAAACACTTTTGCCAGTCTTAGCATTTTTAAATCGATAGGTCATCTTATTGTGACTATTCTTTTGCTTCGTTCCGGCTTTGGGCTTTTATCGATAATAGTTTCTTTAGTATTGATTGAGTCCACATTATTTGCGATCTCGATGTATTTTATAATTTCAGAGATTGGTTTTTCATTGCCGAAATTTAAAGGTATTAAGGAAATACTAAAATACAGCTTGCCTCTAACACCAAATTCTGTTATTAGGTGGGTTACAGATTCCAGTGACAGGTATTTGGTCACTTATTTCATGGGATTGGGTTCTGCAGGAGTTTATTCTGCAGCTTATGGAATTGGAAATCTGGTTACTTTCATAATAACACCAATTCAATTTATACTGTTTCCTGAACTTTCTAGACTATATAATCAAGGAAAATATGATGAAGCTGCAAATTACATCAATCTATCTCTCCGATATTTTTTGTACGGTGCGATTCCTGCCTGTTTAGGTCTCACTTTTCTTGCAAAACCATTACTAGTTATTATAACAACTCCCGAGTTCATAGCTGGAAGCAATGTTATTCCATATGTGGCATTTTCAGGTTTGTTAGCAGGTGTATTTCAGATACTTATTAATATTACTCATTTAGTCAAGAAAACTCAGTTCAATTTGTTCATTCATTTATTTGCTGCTTTATCTAATGCAATATTGAATTTTTTACTGATACCTCCTTATGGCATAGTAGGAGCTGGATTTGCAACTTTTGTAGCATACCTGTTAATGGTATTGATATGCGCCAAAGTATCATTTAAATATCTAAAACCAAAAATTGATTGGATATTCATTTCAAAATCATTGCTTGCTTCCCTTATTATGTGTTTTTTCTTATTTTTCCTTGATTCAAATAGTTTATTTTCTTTAGTAAGGAATGCCGTTGTTGGAGCAATATTGTATGTAGCTTCCACCTTCCTTCTTAAAAGCTTTAATCAGAAAGAGCAGGATCTCATCAGAAGTGGAATTTCAAAAATTACAAAAAAGAGATCTTAAAAACACATTTTTCCACATTCCATATTAGAAAAGTTAATAAGATCATGGAATAAAATCGCTTTTGTTAATTCAACAAAAGTCTCATTTTGCAGCCGTTTTTGCCTTCCCCATACATATTTTCTATTATGTCGGTGCTTTCAAATCCAATCTTTTTATATAATCCAATAGCGGCGTTGTTTTCAGCATTGACAAATAACCATATAGATTCAATCCTATTAACTTTCAATTCCTTGATACTTTCCCTTAAAAGCGCCTCTCCAAACCCCTTTCTTGAAAAATCTCGATCTACTGCTACTGAAAAAATAACTGCCGATCTTTTTATTTTTCTTAAGGAAAGCGTTGGTTGTATGTAGTAACTGCAATAACCGACAGATTTGCCATTATATTGAATCACATAAAAAATATTCGGGAATATCTGTGAGTATCGGATCAGCTTTTTCTCGGATCTGTTAGGAAAATTCTGACTATATATTTTAAGTACATCAGTCAATGATGCCTCATCAACAGTAGTTATGTTTACCTTATCGATTTTGCTCCACTTTTTTGAAATGCCAGATCCAATGATCTCTTCTGCATATCTTCTCAAGCTCTTTAAAACATTGAAAGGTAATTTTAGTAATCTGAAGAGCATTATTTACTCAACTCACTTTTTAAATAATCCTCTGCAAACCCTTAAAAGCTTGTATCTTTGACTAGTGTAATTAATTAAATAATGAGGAACCAATTCCGGATTAAATCCAGTGATAAAGTCTGTGAATTGGGAATGATTTGCTGCCAGCATATTGATCTCTTTATGGCCTTCTACTTTTAGATCACTAATCACGTTATAATATATTAGTGAATTTGCTCCACTTTTCCTATAAGATGGATCTGATGATGCTGTCCATGCATATACTCGTTGTTTGTCCCATACTCTTATCTGAGCTGCCACACGTTCTCCTTCGGGGGTCTCAGCAATCCACATTTCACCTATATTTTTTCGTTCTACTAATTCAATCACTCGGTCAAAGAAAATCTTCTGTACAGGTGAGCTGAGATTCTGCCTGGTATAAACCATTGAAAATAGATTGTAGTATAGATTAGAATCTTTTAGTTTTTTAACCACTAAACCTTCTTTTGCTGATTTATTGATGTTCTTTTTCAGGTCTTTAGAAAGTCCGGCATCTATATCTTTTTCTAAATTCAGATAGTATGCATAGAAAACACCTGATTCCCATCCGTTCCATGTAAATGGTCTGATATCCTTGAAGTCAGGAGACAGCTTCATTTCAATGCTATCCAATTTCATATTGGAAAGAAATACACGCAACTGGTTCAATATTTCATGAGATTCCTGAACTTGTTTCCTTACGCTAGCGCCTGGAAAATCTTTGATTACAATTCCACCGTAAGGGGTCATTTCACATGTGGAAGAAGCTACCTTAAAGATCCCATTCATTTTTCTTATAAAAAGAGGGAATCCACCTACAAGAGCATCTTCTTGGAAACAACCATATATTTTTAGATCTTTGCTAAAAGTATCTCTGCAAAGTGTTAACCAATCACTTGTATGAAATACAGTTCCACATGATGATGTTTCTACAAGTTCGTCCCAGAGTTTGTATTCAGCTGGACCAAGTTCTCTAATTTGTATCTCTGACATTTTTTTCCCACCAATTGCAAATCTCTGCTCCACTGGTTATGCAAGCATTTTTCTCGGAACAATATTTCAATATCTTTTCATAGAATTTCAGGAAAATCCCATCCATTGAATTATTATGCCAGAGGATGGTAATTACGCCTCTATATTGTTCAACTCTATCGATCAATTGCTTTGTAAGTTCCCATGCCTTTTCAAAATCCAATCTCATGTAATCCATCAAAAGTGTACGGTCCATTATCACAAGCGGGATCTCAAGAATATCTATTTCCTTAGAAGTGTTTAGATTAAATGGCTTGAAAGGATGACAAATTCCGTTCCTGAATCCTGCGCAATTCGCATACCCAAATGTTGTATCATATTTGAATCCTGCTTTGCTTAATAGTTCCCATGTGTCTGGCGTTTTGAATCTAAGATAGTGATTTCTGTAGCCTATAACCTCTTTTCCCAAAACACTCTCAAGCAACTTCTTTTCCTGGACCATCTTTTCAAGATTATCATAAGATCCATGTCCTCCGTGCAGGCCCACTTCCCATCCTTTATCAGAAATCTCTCCAATCTCATCAGCAATTTCTTCTACATTATAATTGAAGTCTCTTTCTCCAGGTCTAAGTGCAAGGAAATATAAGCTTGATTTGGCTCCGTATTTGTCCTCAATTTCCATTATTTCTTCAAAATTCCTGAATGGATGTCTCTTTTTATTGAGGACAGAGAATGCATATCGCATACTGTTTCTATAATTACCTTTTACTGCGGATTTTGCAGATTCAAATGCACAGTTTCTAAATCCCTGTTTAATAACATCAATATCATGAGTAAGGCATACAGCAAACTTTTTTCCATCAGGGTATGCCGGATTTAATCCATTGTCTATCAAGTATTTAGATACAGTTGGCTCCATTAAGTTTGCATGTTTACTTAAATAGTAAGGAAACCTCTCATATTGATCTAAAAAAAGAGGGTTGTATTCTTCCCTTTTTGTAAAGAGTTCCCATATTTCTGGCTCAGCGCGCAGTTTATCAATTAGGGCCATTTTTCACACCTATTACTTCCATTCTATAAAACTTTATGCTATAAAAATCATAAAATCTTTGCCTTCGCTTCTATATGCTATTTTTTGATCCATGAATCTATAGAAGTACAAAAAACAGATTGCTATATAATCTGGAATCTATTATAGCTCTTCGATTATAAATATTATATTTCTACTATCTATCTGTGGATTTTTGTCCACCTACATCAATAGCAGCTATTAAATTAAAAATATAAAAAAAGTAGAGCGAAATAATTATTCGCTCACATTAACTGCAATCTTAGCTTGTTATAGTTAGCTTCGGCCTCTGTGCAACATTTGAATGCTCTGAGCTGTAGAATGCAATGTAATTACCGCTCTCGGTCTTTGCCTTTAGGAAGAATCCAGTGTTCTTATTTTTGCCACTTACATATTCCTGCACCAGCTGTGTGACATCAAATTCATAATATTTGTTTCCAGGTACCGTGCTGGCACGGAATGTAAGGGATGCATAGGGGTTACTTCCCTGAGCAACGCCGTTCTTATCGTACCAGTTTCCTCCGGCTGTGCTCCAGGAAGCAGTGGAAGTTCTGGAATTCCAGCTCACATACTTTGGATCCCACTCTGCCGGCCTGTAGATCTCTACTACCGTGTCAGAGGTACGAGTCGTAGCTGAAGGATAGTACCAATACAGTGAAAGGGTTGCTTTGGTTATTGTATCAGTTGTCTTGTAACTGCTAAGATCAAACATCATAATATCCCTGCAAGCGCTTGTACTCTTTCCGATATCAAGATAGGTGGAATCGGAAAGAACGGTGCTCGATAAGGATTCACGCAACCTGTTGTCGGAGGTAGCTGAATATTCAACAGTAACAATTGGCTTTGTGACAACCACTTTAACTGTGTCTGTGGATTTCTGACCGCTGGTATCCGTAACAGTCAAAGTGACTGTGTAAGTTCCTGCAGTAGTATATGTCTTTGTGGCAGTCTTGCCTGTTGCTTCAGATGTAATACCATTTGATGCATCAAAGTCCCATGAATATGAGGCTATTCCCTTGTCATCAGTAGAGGCACTACCATTGAAACTTACGCTAGAACCTGTGGTCGCAGTCTTATCAGCACCTGCATTTGCAACTGGTGAAGCGTCTACTGAAGAAGCTGTAGTTACTGTCAATTTCGGCCTCTGTGCAGCGTTTGAATACTCTGAGCTGTAGAATGCAATGTAATTACCACTCTCAGTCTTTGCCTTGAGGAAGAACCCAGTGTTCTTGTACTTGCCACTTACATATTCCTGCACAAGTTGTGTGACATCAAAGTCATAGTACTTGTTTCCAGGTACCGTGCTGGCACGGAATGTAAGTGTTGCATATGGTGTGCTTCCCTGTGAAACGCCGTTCTTATCGTACCAGTTTCCTCCTGCAGTAGTCCAGGCAGCGGTAGAAGTTCTGGCAGTCCAGCTTACATACTTTGGATCCCATTCGACAGGCCTGTATATTTCAACTACAGTATCAGAAGTACGTGTCTTACTTGCAGGGTAATACCAGTAGAGTGAAAGTGTTGCCTTTGAGATTATGTCTGTTGTGTTATACTCACTAAGATTGAACCACATGAGGTTTCTGGAAGCGCTTGTACTCTTCCCGAGGTCTATGTAGGTAGAATCTGAATAGACACCTGCAGGAGTGTCTTCACGTATTCTGTTGTCATATGTATCCATATTAAATCCGGTATTTACGACTGGTAAAGCACTGACAACAACATTCACTGTATCTGTGGATTTCTGACCGCTGGTATCCGTAACAGTCAAAGTGACTGTGTAAGTTCCTGCAGTAGTATATGTCTTTGTGGCAGTCTTGCCTGTTGCTTCAGATGTAATACCATTTGATGCATCAAAGTCCCATGAATATGAGGCTATCCCCTTGTCATCAGTAGAGGCACTACCATTGAAACTTACGCTAGAACCTGTGTTTGCAGTCTTATCAGCGCCTGCATTTGCAACTGGTAAAGCGTCTACCGAAGAAGCTGTAGTTACTGTCAATTTCGGCCTCTGTGCAGCGTTTGAATACTCTGAGCTGTAGAATGCTATGTAATTACCACTCTCTGTCTTTGCCTTGAGGAAGAATCCAGTGTTCTTGTACTTACCACTTACATATTCCTGTACAAGTTGTGTAACATCAAAGTCATAGTACTTGTTTCCAGGCACTGTGCTTGCAGGGAAAGTGAGAGATGCATATGGTGTGCTTCCCTGAGCAACGCTGTTCTTGTCATACCAGTTTCCTCCTGCAGTAGTCCAAGCAGCAGTGGAAGTTCTGGAAGTCCAGGTTACATACTTTGGGTCCCATTCGACTGGCCTGTATATTTCAACTACTGTGTCAGAAGTACGTGTCTTACTTGAAGGATAGTACCAGTATAGTGAAAGTGTTGCCTTTGAGATTGTATCAGTTGTGTTGTATTCACCAAGGTCAAACCACATGAGATCTCTACAAGTGCTTGTACTCTTTCCGATGTCAAGATAGGTAATGTCTGAATAGACACCTTCAGGACTGTCTTCACGGAGTCTGTTATCGTAGAAAGTCAAGGAGTCATCTATCTGGTTTGAAATTGCATTATTGACAATTACTTTTAATGTATCTGTGGATTTCTGACCGCTGGTATCCGTAACAGTCAAAGTGACTGTGTAAGTACCTGCAGTTGTATATGTTTTTGTAGCTGTCTTACCGGTAGTTTCAGATGAAATGCCGTTTGATTCATCAAAGTCCCATGAATATGAGGCTATACCTTTGTCATCTGTAGAAGCACTTCCATCGAAATTGACAGCAGAACCTATGGTTACGTTCTGATCTTCACCAGCATTTGCAATTGGCTCGTTGTCTGTTGTTGAAGCTGAGGAACCGCTCTTTGATGCCTGGATAGTGTTACCATACCTACCAATGTTGACCTTGCCACCGTTGGGTGAAGGTTCAGTACTGTAGGATGAACTAGAATATCCTGCATCTATCAATGAGCTGGATGTTGAATCTGTTACCCATTTACCACTTGAATAGTGTCCTGCTTTACTCTTAAGGTGGTAGTCACGAGATCCAGCATTTGAATTAGTTGAATCAACGCACAGTGGATCAACATTCAGGTTGTTGCTCATTGTAAAGCCACTACCATATGTTTGTCCATTCTTGTTGTTGTAAATGTTGTTGTTCTGGACTACAAACTTAGAGTAAGTAGGATTTGTATTCCATATTCCTACACCTGATCCGGTGATAGATGAAACTCCATCACTGTTCATGATTATATTGTTCCTGACGTAAGTTGTGAATTGGGTTTGTTGCTGACGCCTTCCAGATCTCAGGAAATACTTTACAGCAGCATGCCCACCATCATCAAACACGTTGTTCTCGATTATGGTATTATGGAAATCTCCTAAGACAATAGCAGCGTTACTGAAACCAGTATTACTTGAATATTGACCGACGTTTGTAAATGTGTTGTGGTGGATATACACATCACGAGCATGGATTACATTGTCCTGATAGTTTGCGGACATCCAGATACCTGCACCATTAGTGGTATGAATTTTATTGTTATAGATCTCAATGTCATCAAATACATGGCTTGAAGTTGAAGAAGTACCTATCTGAATTGCAGGACCAGTGGAGTCACCGTAAATGGCAGAGTAGATCAGATTGTCATGAATCGTAGAATCTGTACAGCCATCTGAATATCTGCATGCGCTGTTTGTTCTTGTCATGATAGTGTTGTAAGCATGTTCGACATTGCTGCATCCCATGGCATAGAGTGCATCATGACCTAGTTTGTATACATCATTATAAATGAATTTTATATTACTCCCACTCTTGATTTTCAGTCCGTCGCCACATCCCCATTCAAGGCGCATGTTTGAAACTTCTATGTTATTAGCACCATCAAAATATATCAGGTTGTAATATCCAGCACCGAGAGGAACTCCCTGATTCGCACTGTTTCCATCTATTATGAAACCAGTGATAGTGATACCATCATCAGTTCCAATATTTGCGATCATAGGTACATCAGCTGACCATCCAGCTTTTGGAACTAATTTGATCTCAGCTGAGGAGTCACCTGTGAGCACTGTATTTGCACCTATGTATAAAGTGCTGTCAATCCAGTATGTGTTTGGACCGCGTAAATATACAGTACCGCCACCACGTCCATCTATATATGCTAAAGCCTGATTTAATTGGACATGATCATTTGTTCCGTCACAGTTGTAATTCCCGGTTCCGTCTGTATCAACATAAACAACCGGTGTTTTTAAGGCTGCAGAACTTGCTGTATTATCAAACGTGTGATTCGTTTGATCTTCAATATCAGTAATGTTCAAGTCGGAGTTTTCTGTATCATTTTCATAAAAGTAATCTACAGTTTGAGTATAGTTTTGTGTAGCATTCAAATTGTAGAATATAGGATCATCCAGATCAATGGATGAAATGGAAAAATTCTCACTACATTCTGCAAATGGGATTATTGTTAAGAAAACAATAATCGACAAGCTAATTACGTTTTTCGTTCTCATGGCTTTTCACCGTATTACTCAAAAATTATCTGGCCATTAATATATATGATATGAGCACAATAAAATGTACACTTTAGTACATCAAAGATTTATATAATTCTCCCTACTCGCAAATTCTGCAAGGTGTAGTTAGAAAGTATAAGAAAAAGCATATGAAAACAAAAGCTTTAGGCATGATCATAAGCCTATAAACAACTCAGCTAAAGTAAAAATAAGTATCAATAGCTTAAGAATTATGTAAAATAATATTTAAGTGGCAGATCAGGTTTACCATATCATTTTCTGTTCAAAATAACGTCCATTCTGTAATATATAACAATGATCATGTCACTTCTTAAGATATTTAATGACAAATCGACGTTAAGCCCGACTTTCTTATTTCGTACAAGATGTTGGTATATTTCTTATTTTATGCCATAGAAACCAGCCTGCATGTACGAACACCAGAACAATTCCACGTTCTTAAAACCAGTTTCTTTCAGCAATTTAAGATGATCTTCTATAGTAATAGGGAAATACTCTACGCCAAACCTGGCTAAATGTTTGTCTACTTCTTCCTGGCTTTTACCCATAGATAACTGGAAATTCGCCCAGTATTGCTTACCTATCAGGATACCCTTTTTGGTAAGGGGCCTGATGTTCTCAAAGGTAATATAGATCCCATCATCATCTAAAATATCATAGCATACTTTGGTTGCTTTTATTCGATCTTCAGAACAAAGGTAATGATGGCACTGAATAGCGGTAATTACGTCAGCCTTTTCTTTTAGCATACATGAAAGTTTCTGTGTAGGGCAAGGTTTCAGAAATTCTACTCTTTCTGGCATGAAAACAGATAGTTTTTCCAAAGCTTGCTGCAACATGCTCTCGGATGGATCCAGTAGTATAAATTTAGTGTCGGGGAATTCTAAAATAGCTTTTTTAACCAAAGAGCCGGTTCCACAACCGGTGTCAAGCCAGACCTTTGGTCTAAATGGTAATGATTTGATCAGGTTGATGGTTTCCTGATGAAAAGATGAGTAATAAGGAATTGTGTTAGATACTTGAACATCGTAATCTTCAGGCAGATGAGGGGTAGTGTTTTGATCCGATTTAGGTGTCATGATGAGAATTTTATTTCTTCTTACTTTACGCTTTTGTTTTTCCTTAGTTGCTAATACAAAAAAATGAGCGACTAATTTCTTTCATATAATAAGCATATAATAAGCGCAATTACTATTTCTCATTGGACGATATACAGAGGAGGAATTCAATGTTATACAGGAAAATGCCAAAGAATGGAGATGAGCTTTCAATACTTGGTTTTGGTGCCATGCGTCTCCCTACCATGTCAGATGGCAGCATAGATGAAGAAAAAGCGACTCAGATGGTTCGCTATGCTATAGATAACGGTGTCAATTATGTGGATACTGCCTGGCCTTATCATATGGGGCAAAGTGAGCCTTTTCTTGCCCGTGCGCTTGCAGACGGGTATAGGGAAAAAGTAAAACTTGCTACAAAAATGCCTCAGTGGATGGTCAAAAGTCAAGCGGACATGGACAATTTCCTTAATGCTCAGCTTCAGAAACTCAATACCTATCACATTGATTATTATCTTGTCCACAGCCTCGTGGGTAGTAGTTGGAAGACTATTCGGGCCTTAGGTGTTGCTGAATTCCTCGACAGGGCCAAAGCCGATGGTCGCATCATTAATGCAGGTTTTTCTTACCATGGTTCCGGTGAAGATTTCAAGGATGTTGTGGATGGTTATGATTGGGATTTCTGTCAGATTCAGTACAATTTCCTGGACCAGAATATCCAGGCAGGTACAAAAGGACTTGAGTATGCTGCTTCCCGTGGCGTTGGAATTGTGATCATGGAACCGCTAAGGGGTGGTAATCTTGCAGATCCGGTTCCTTCTGATGTCATAAATATCTGGAACGAGGCTGAAATCAAGCGAAGTCCTGTAGAGTGGGCATTGCGGTGGGTCTGGAACCATCCGGAAGTCATTGTAGTTCTTTCAGGTATGAGTGAATCCTATCATGTTGAAGAGAACCTGAAGGTTGCAGAGGAAGGTTTTGCCAATTCTCTTACCTATGAGGAATTTAATCTTATAGAAAGGGCTGCAGACAAGTACAGAGAGCTGATGAAGATCAACTGTACAGGATGCAGGTACTGTATGCCCTGTCCTCAAGCTGTGGATATTCCTGCTTGCTTTGAGACATATAATAATCTTTTCATGTTCGGTGGAAAGGATAGGCTGATGATGATGTATGCTGCAAAGCTTGGAGGCATTTTAAGAGGAGCTGAAAGGAACTTTGCATCTCAATGTGTGCAGTGTGGTCAATGCTTGGATGCGTGTCCTCAAAGCTTGCCTATACCTAACCTGCTTGAAAAGGTTTCAGAGGAGTTTGAAGGACCGGGTTTGGAAGAGAGGATGGAATTTGCAAAACAGTTGTTTGCAAATAATAATTTTTAAATAAGACAATGCTTGAGGGAATCTAATCCCTAAGGCAGGTTTTGTGAAGTGGCGAGAATAGAAAATAGATGATAATCTAGGGTGAAGGAAATCAAATGGCAAAGCAAATATATGGCCATTGCAAATTCTGATTGCAACTTTATAGTTTATCTTTGATGATTACGTTTGAGTATCATTCACATGCTTAAAGGTTTCATGTCTTCGTTTATTAATAATATACACCATATACAAATTGGAAGAGAGGAAAAAACTTATGAGTGGCAAGATAGAATTCACCCGAAATTATTCTGACCAGAGTACTAATCAGGGATTCCAATTCGAGTTTTACTGTGACCGCTGTGGTACTGGTTACAGGACACGTTTTAAAGCATCAGCTATCGGTAAGGTCACAGGCGCATTAGATGCTGCCAGTGGTATGTTTGGTGGTATTTTCGGACGTGCTGCTGACCTTAGTGAAAGAGCAAGGTCAGCAGGATGGGAAAAGGCTCATGATGACGCATTTCTGGAAGCGATGAATGAGCTGAAACCTGACTTTATCCAGTGTCCCCGCTGTTCGTCCTGGGTGTGCAGGAAGAGCTGCTGGAATAATTCAAAAGGGCTTTGCAAGGATTGCGCTCCTGACATGGCAGTTGAGATGGCTGCTGCACAGGCAAGCCGCACGGTGCAGGAGGTCTGGTCACACTCAAAGATGGCTGAAGAAGACAGGGAGATGCTGAAAGAGGAAAGCTGGAGGAAAGGTGTACGTGCCTCATGTCCTGAGTGTAATGCTCCTCTGCCTGATAACAAGGTCAAGTTCTGTCCTGAATGCGGTGCAAAGCTCCAGAAGGATATATTCTGCACGGGATGTGGTGCAAAACTGGATCCCGGTGTGAAGTTCTGTGGTGAGTGCGGTACAAGAGCACAGTAAGCAGATAATGGAAAACTGAGTTATCCTCTTTTTCCAGCTATTTTTTGCTTTTCCATATTGTGTTTAGTTTTCACTACGCATAAATTATTAGTTTCAGTTATGGAATAGATAAATGGAATATGACCAATTACATGATCGTAGAAAAATTACCCTCGGTCGAGGAGTACATAGATCTCAGGGAATCGGCAGGCTGGTCCTATCCCAACAAGGCAGCTATAGAAAAGAGCCTGAACAACTCCAGCTACTGTGTTTGCGCTATTAAGGACGGCACTGCCATAGGTATCTCGCGTGTGGTGGGAGATGACAGTTTCATTTATTTGATTGTTGATGTCATTGTCCTGCCTGAATACCAGAATAAGAGAATCGGCACTGCACTTATGGAAAAGATAATGGAGTACCTGAAAGAGAATGTACAGGAATATTCATCCATCACCCTGATGGCTGCAAAAGGAAAAGAGACTTTCTATGAGAAGTTCGGGTTTTTCAAGAGGCCATCAGGAGAGTATGGGCATGGGATGATGGTTGAGCTTTAGTCTCGAACTTTGCTATGTAAAATTCTATTATCCTTTTTCCTCCCATGAGGACAGACATACACACATAAACCACATACAGCTATCTGTCCTTTCTTCTCCATCTCTTTGAAATAGTCTTCACATTTCTTGGCATCATATCGCATTTCTCGACTTTCATCTTCAGCAAAATTCCTTCCTGTAAAAGCCTGAACAGGACATATTTTCACGCATTCGTTACATGTTCCACACCTGCTTTCCATTTTGCTTCCGGTAGGTTGAAGAGGTGCATCTGTCAGTATCGTTGTCCATCTAACCCTTGGTCCGTTATCTGGTGTTATCAAGAGGCAGCTTTTCCCTATCCAGCCCAGTCCGGCCAGATGAGCTCCCAGCTTGTGGGAGAACTGAGCACATATCCTTTCATCATCAATCCTTTTTGATGAAGGAAGAGGCAGTACTCCGTAACCCCTTTCCTGAATATGACTGCTTAGGATTGAAGCTATCATATCCAATCTTGAGTTGATAACATCGTATGCATGATGTTTGTAATTTAATAACGCAGCCTTCTCATTCCTATGCGGGAGTTTGTCAACGATAGGGCCGATCAATTTTATTCCAAGTGAAATCGCATATGGATATGCAGATAGATCATCACCACCCTGCTCTACTATAAACTCTCTTGCTTTTGACAGATCTGATACTCCAAAATACTGAACGCCATTATCCAATGCCATTTTGTTCAATTCGTTCTGAAGACTCACAAACATTCCTCTGGTTATATTGTCAGGTGCCTAATGGTCCTTTCATCCCACCGCTGCTTACAGCTTTAACGAATTCCACAGGATGCTGGATCAATTTTGCTGTTTCTTCAATAGATATCCCTTAATCTAAATAAGCGTTTTGCGACAACAGCCATGGACTCACCTATCTCTATAATATGTTTGTCAGGGTCGTATATTCGAACTACACGCTGCTGCCAATCATGTTTTTTGGGTTGGTGAACATATTCGATATCATCAAATTCCTTCAGATGCTCGATGAAGGCATCAAAGTCTTCCTCCTCAAAATAAAGTTCAAAATTGTGTGACCTCTTCATAACCGACTCTTTGTTTACTGATACGATGTCAGCAAAATTGAGCTGTATTGCAAACCCACCGCTGAATGTGACATTCCATCCAAGGTCTAATACGATTCTCTGACCCAGTACTTCTTCATAGAATCGTTTAGAAGCTTTCAGGTTGTCAACCGCAATTAAAGGGCATGTAAATTTCAATTTGTTAATCTCCTGGAACAAGCACTTGTTCAATTAATTCCCTTTATGCCAATTAAATATGTGTAATCTCTTAAAAGAAGAAATCAGAATATGATATTCATTAATCTTAAATTCAGAGTAATTAGAAATATTGAATAAGAAATCAACTGCAGAAATCTGCAGTTGGAATAATTTTATTTCAGTTCACACGCTACCTTTTCACTTCCACCCTGCTTTTTCACGTATTCCAGAGCTTCTTGTGTATGGTCGAATATAAGTACATGCCTTTTTTCCATCAATTCCATCAGATCTTCATCACTATTCATCCTTTTCATAACTTCAGGTTGTATTGATGTGATGTAGACTTTCTGGTTTCTCTTTTTGCTCATAGTTATGAAACTTCTAAGCCTTTCAAGGCCTGTAGTATCAATGAATGGCACATATCGCATGCGTAGAATTATGTGAGGCCTGCTAATGTTAATGTGCTCATTGATCTTGCTTTCGAAAACGTTCATAGCACCAAAGAAGAATGGTCCATTGAGAGTATATACTGCGACGTTCTTTTCAAGATACGGGTCGGCAAAGATGGTGGCGTTAATTCCCGTTGACTTATCGTAGTTTTCCATTGTCTGAATATCAATTATATTAGTGAGCCTTATGAAGAGCAGGATTATGGCCAGGAACATGCCCATCTGCACTGCGAACACTAGGTCTGTGAGCACGGTCAGGGCAAATGTGGCAACCAGCACTAAAGTATCCATTTTGCTGATATGCATGATGGTCTTGAATTCGGTGATGTTGATCATTCTGAGGGAGGTTAGGATCAGCACTCCTGCAAGGTAGGCTTTTGGGATGAATGCGGCTAGAGGGCCAAAGAAGAGGAGGATTGTTAACAATATGAGGGCATGGATTATTCCTGACATCTGTGTCTTTGCGCCTTCTCTTATATTCACAGCACTTCTTGCGATGGCGGCTGTACAGGGAATTCCAGAGAAGAATGGCAGTATCATATTTCCAAGCCCTTGTCCCATGAGTTCTCTGTTGCTATCATGCTTTGAGTTTGTCATACCGTCACAGACCACTGCACAAAGCAAAGCTTCGATGGTTCCCAAAAGTGCTATTGTAAGGGCAGCTGGCAATACAGTGAGTATCAGTTGGGGATTGAGATTTATCATCTGTATGCTGGGAAGGCCAGCAGGAATACTGCCAACAAGAGGGATGTCAATATTCATGCGGTATATTACTAACACTGACAGGACCAGTGCTACTATGGAGGCAGGAAGGCTGCTAAGATACTTTATTTTGGTCAGGATACCTGGCAGGTAAAGTAAAAGCACTATAGTAGCTGCACATATCAATAATGCATTTGTGTTAGAGGCACTTATATTTTCAATAATAGCAACAATTGTTTCCCATGCGTATTCTTTTGCAGGGATCACCATTCCTAAAGCGTTTGGTATCTGGCCTATCAATATGATAGCGCCGATACCGCTTGTGAATCCTGAGATCACTGGCAAAGGAATATATTTGACTACCTTACCCAGTTTGAACAATCCGAAGAGTATCTGAAAAATACCTGCAAGGAATCCTGCAAGTAGTAGTCCTTCCAATCCATAGCTATTCAGGGTGGCTAGGATGATCACAGTCATGGCACCAGTGGGTCCTGTTATGGAATATTTGGAACCACCAGTGGCAGAGACAAGCATTCCGGCTATCACGGCCGTATAAAGACCCATCACCGGCTCTACACCGGATGCGATAGCAAAAGCAATAGCAAGTGGCAGTGCCACGATAGCTGTAATAAAACCTGCTTTGAGGTCACTTAAAAACGATTCTTTGAAATACCCAGAAATTCCGGTTTTTACATCCATGTTATCTTGCTCGACGCGCGGCATTAATTATTCATCAAAAGGATGTAGACTAATTACCATATATTTATAATTTATCTATGATGAAAATCGGGTAGTGCCCTTACCGGAAGGCAAGGGAAGAGTACATACTGATAAAGGATTTGTTTGAAACATCAAACTTACAAAAAATACAAAAATCCTACGTATAGATGATCTTAAATAAAGTAAAAAATGATTAGACTGAAAATTCTGGTAAGGATCGTTGAATTATGTCAATATCCCACCCTTTACCACTCATAGTAATTTAGCAAAAAACTCCATAGATTTCTGAGTTTCCATCACAGGAATAGTCTCACAATTTATAATGTCTCTCCAGGGGAACGTAGCAGCCATATATGCTTCTGCGTTCTCGAGTTCGTACACCACAAATACCCTGCATGAAGATATATCAGACCATTCTGCAATTACGTTGTAGCCTTCAGGATATTTCCATTCCGCATAGCGCTTACCTAATTCCATGTCATCCTTTTTATCCCACGTCATTATGTCCATGAATAACATTTCTTTAACCCCCTTAGATTTAGATACGTTTCATCATAATATATACTATGTACTAGAAGTATTTACTTATTATTAGGAAAAACTTTTTTAATATATTGATTAAACAAGCTTTATTGAATAGTAACCCCAAAGTTAACTATTACAATTTGCTCTGTTTCTTAGGACTAAATCAAACACTTACAAATCAAAAAACATGACTGCTAGTAGAAATAGTTATATTTCTCTACGTAATTTTTATACGTAGGGGTATATTTTCAGTTTGGATCTGCTGAAAAGGCAGCTGACCTTCTTGTGGTTGGAAGAAACAATGAACATTGTTTTCCATTTTTACCCTTGAAAGAATAGTCAAGGTACATAGGAGTAAAGAATATGAAAGTTTTAGCTATTAACTCAAGTCCCAAAATGGAAAAGGGCAATACAGCTATGATATTGACCCCATTCCTTGATGGGATGAAAGAAGCAGGGGCAGATGTAGACCTCTTCTATACAAGAAAGCTCAATATCAATCCCTGCACAGGAGAATTTAATTGTTGGTTCAAAACACCGGGGGAGTGTTATCAGGATGATGATATGCAAATGCTATATCCCGAGATAAAGGAGGCAGATATGTTCGTGTTTGCTTCACCGCTATATTCCGACGGGATCAACGGTCCTATGAAGAACTTCATTGATAGGACGATTTCAGTACTTGATCCTTTCATGGAGTTGCGTGCTGATCGCTGTCGTCATCCTCGTCGTGGGGTTTCGAAAGACCGCAAGATGGTATTGGTTTCAAATTGTGGTTTCTGGGAGATGGAAAATTTTGATCCCCTGCTTGCTCACATGCAGGCCATTTGCGAAAATGCATCATTTGAGTTTGCTGGGGCACTGCTGCGTCCGCATGGTGAAATTATGCCGATTATGATACAGATGGGCTTACACATAGATGATATCTTCGAGGCTGCAAAAGATGCAGGCCGCCAGCTAGTAAACGAAGGCAAGATATCACAGAATACTCTTGACATCATAAGCCGTCAACTTCTGCCACGCGATATGTTTATTCAAAACTATAATCAGTACTGCAAGCAAATTCTGGATTCATTAGGAAAATAAGTAATACATACTTATTTCTCTTCTTTTTACTCTCTGCTCGACGGACACAATTCTTTTACCACACATTCGCTGCATTTTGGATTCCGGGCTATGCATACATTGCGCCCGTGCAGGATCAGGGTCATAGAAAGTGTTTCCAGATCCTCTCTTTTTGCTATCTTCATGAGGTCTTTCTCTATCTTTTCAGGCTCTTCATTTTGAGTAAAACCCAAACGGTTTGAGAGCCTTTTAACATGCGTATCCACTGCAATGCCTTCTATCTTTCCAAAAGCTCTGGAAAGCACGATATTGGCAGTTTTCCTTCCAACTCCGGGAAGTTGCAGCAAACCCTCCATTGTATCGGGGACCTTGCCTTCAAAATCTGCAAGCATGATTCGAGCACTTTCAATGATGTGCTTTGCTTTCTGATGGTAGAATCCAGTGGAATAGATTTCTTTTCCAAATTCTGATACATCTGCAGAAGCATAATCTTCAAGAGTACGATACTTTTTGAAAAGTGATTGAGTTACCTGGTTCACCTGCCGATCCGTGCACTGGGCTGATAGGATAGTTGCTATCAGCAGTTCCAAAGGCGAACTAAAGTGCAGAGCTGGAGCAGCATCAGGATATCTTTCCTTGAGAAGTGCAAAAATCTGCTCGAAATTGTGAGTGTTGTCTGGAACCTTTTCCTTAGAATTCATGCAGGTAGATAGCAACTGCTAGTTCTTATCACTTTTTTTGAAAAAAATAAAGGGGGGAAAATAGAGTAAAAAGAAATAACTAAGGGCTCTCAAAGCCCGTAGTACTCGATGTTCTTGTCAGCAATGGCCTGTATCTTGGCTATCTCTTCAGCACCGCCTTCCTTGCTAAACAAGTGCTTAAAACGGCTCTGCATTTTAAGATAGTCTTCTACAGGTGCGGCTTTACCAATCTTTCTTACCTTGGTGATCTCTCCGTTCTCCATTTCGAACAGAGGCCACAGACCGGTCTTAACAGCCATCTGGGCAACTTCTACGGTTTTAGAAGTATCGAATCCCCAACCTGTTGTACAGGGGGCATGGCAGTGTATATATGTTGGACCTGGTGTTTCTGTGGCTTTCTTCACCTTGTTGATCATGTCCTTACCATATCCCAGGGATGTGGTTGCCACGTATGGAGAACCATGTGCTGCAATAATAGCAGGCATGTTCTTTTTAGGTCTCTGGTTACCAAAGGAAACCTTTCCGGCGGGACTTGTTGTGGTTGAAGCGTCAAATGGTGTTCCACTGCTTCTCTGAACTCCTGTGTTCATGTAGGCTTCATTATCCACACAGACATAGGTAAAGTCATGCCCTCTCTCAAAAGCTCCTGAAATGGCCTGCAGACCAATATCCATGGTAGCACCGTCACCACCAATGGCTATGATCCTTGTATTGCCCTTCTTTCCCATAGCTATCAATGCAGCTTCTATACCTGAAGCAACTGCAGCGGCATTCTCAAAAAGGGAATGTATCCAGGGTACGTTCCATGAGGTTTCAGGGAACGGAGTTGTCATAACCTCAAGACAACCTGTAGGACTGACAACTATGCAGTCCTCACCTGCACCCATAAGTGTGAATTTAGCAGCCATTGCATCACAGCAGCCTGCGCATCCCCTGTGTCCTGAAACTAAAAGCTGTTTCATATTAGTTCCTCCCTCACATCAGTGAACTGGCTTTCTACCTTGATACCAGATTTTATTACATCCTGAGCTTCAGATATTATTTTCTCTATCGTGCTCGTGCGTATATCACGACCCCCGTGACCTATCATATAGCCCACAACAGGTACATGGTTCTTGGTGTTGTAAAGGCAGGACTTGGTTTCTGTAAACAGTGCTCCTTCATTAAGTCCAAGTGAGATATTCTTGTCAAGGACAACAACAACCTTTGCATCCTTTATAGCGTTCCTTATGGCTTCTGCCGGGAATGGCCTGAAGGATCTGACTTTCAGCAAACCTACCTTTACACCGTTTTGCCTTAGCTTGTCAATAGTATCCTTGATGGTGCCCACGATTGAACCCATTGCCATGAGAATGATGTCTGCATCTTCAGTTTGGTACTCATCGATAAGGCCACCATAGTATCTGCCGAAAACATCGTAGAACTCATTGGCTGCATCCTCTATCTTCTTCAGAGCATTTTCCATAGCCTTCTGTTGGAGATACCTGAATTCAGTGTAGTAATTTGGATCAGCCATCATACCAAAACTCAAAGGTTTCTTTGGATCAAGTGTGTTCAAGGCCTCATATGAGGATAGATACTCATCAGTAAGTTCCTGTTCTAATAACACCACTGGTTCATAAACATGAGATAGAATGAATCCATCCATACATACCATGGCTGGCATGAGTACATCCTTGTCCTCAGCTATTTTGAATGCCTGCGCAGTCATATCAGATGCTTCCTGAAGGTTCTCAGCATATAGTTGTATCCAGCCGGTATCTCTTTGGGATATGGCATCCTGATGATCATTCCATATGTTAATGGGTGCACTGACAGCCCTGTTGGCGACCGTCATAACGATGGGGAGCCTCATACCTGCTACATTAAACAGAACTTCATGCATTAGCTCAAGACCCTGTGAGGTCGTGGCGGAATAACTCCTTGCACCGACAGCTGAAGAGCCCACAAGTGCAGAAAGTGCTGAGAATTCAGATTCTACATTTATGTATTCACAGTTTGGTATCTCTCCATCAGCGATGAATTTTGAAAGATCTTCTACTATATGGGTCTGAGGGGTAATTGGATAAGCGGATATCACATTTGGCCTGCACACCTTTACAGCATGTGCCACAGCATATGAGCCCTCAACGACAACCATTTCATCCATTTTTATATCTCCTTTTGGTGTCATTATTTCTCCTCCAGCACCATGCTTATAGCAGTCTTTGGACATTCGTTGGCGCATATACCGCATCCTTTACAGTAATCATAGTTGAACTGGAAATATCCATCCTCTTTTGGCAAAACGGCCATATCCGGACATAAGAGTTCACATAATTTGCATTTGATACACTTATCATAATCATAAACAGGTCTGTAGGTTCTCCAACCACCTGTTTTGTTAGCTAGGCTGGTGCCAGGTTGACAGACTCCTCCTACTGGTATTGTCATGCTTTAGCCTCCTTCATCATATCGTATGCCTGCTGGATGGCTTCAGCGTTCCTGTCTCCTACTTTACCAGGGAATCTTTCTTTTACAGCTTTCTTAATGGATTCAGGCCTAATCTCCCCGGTAGCTCCTGCAAAGGCTCCCAGAAGCACTGTATTGACTATTGGTCTGCCAATTACGTCCAATGCTATCTTTGTAGCATTGACAGTCACAACTTTAGCCTTAGTGTTGAGTTTGAAGTGTGATGGGTCAAAGTCACTGTTTATAATAATCATGCCATCATCTTTCAGACCACCTGCAACATCAACTACTTCTATGAGGGTTGGATCCTGTACTATTACGTAGTCAGGCTCGTATATCTGGCTTCTGAGTCTTATTTGCTCGTCATTTATCCTTGTGAATGCCTGTACAGGTGCTCCTCTTCTTTCAACTCCGAAAGCTGGGAACGCCTGGCTGAATTTACCATCAGCAAAGGCTGCAACGGCTAAGAGCTCGGCAGCAGTGACCGAACCTTGGCCTCCCCGACCGTGTATTCGTATCTCTTTCATCTGGGATTCTCCACAACATTAGAACAATTATCATCGGCACAACTTTGTTGCTTGTTGTTTGGTTCCTTATGTCCCTGCCGAATGATGGATAAATTTGATCTGCATTATTCACAACTGTGTATAGATGCAACTTTAGACCGTGTTGCTTATGAAACGTCTGATAGTTATAAAGCCTTTCGGTTTGAATCACTTATAAAACTGTATCAGTTTCCATGAATAACACTGTTTGAACTCTTATCAGGGAACTGCATACAAAGACTTTCCATAAGCTGGAGTATAGAGTTTTTATCACGCGCTTTTGAGATCCCTTGGCGTATATGCCGTCCGCCTTTAATTCCCCGTGTGAACCATTGTGCATGCATTCTTACATCAACATATTCTTGTAGCCCATACAGTTCAAGCAGCTTCACATATTCTTTAAAATCTGCAAGTCGTTGAGCACATTCATCTGTATTTATTTGCTCCCCGCTATGAAGAAAGTGTGATATCTCCATAAAAACATATGGATTCCCCATAGCAGCTCTACCTATCATCAAACCGTCACATCCTGTATACTCTAGAATGCGTTTAGCAGAAAAACCATCATCAATGTCACCATTTGCGATTACAGGTATTGAAAGTTCATTTTTGATGTTTCTCGCATATTCATGCTCAGCTTTTCCTGCATATTGCTGTGCTTGTGTTCTTCCATGGACAGTAACCGCACTAGCTCCGGCTTCTTCTATTATCCTAGCTATATCAAGTGTTTTTCTCATGTCATGAAGAACTCTCATTTTAGCTGTGACGGGCACACTTACTTTTCCACAGACACTGGAGATTATGTCTCTTATCTTTTCTGGAAACCCCAGTAGTGCTGAACCAGAACCATCTTTAACAAGCACGTTAGCAGGGCATCCAAAATTGATGTCGATAATATCAGGTGCGTATTTCTCTTCTATAATGTTTGCTGCAGGTGCTATAGTACTTGCAGAATTTCCAAAGAGCTGGATAGCAAAAGGTTTCTCTTCCTCACAACTAATACCCCTGCTTGTTGTTCTTGTATTCTCATATAGCACTGCATCGGCACTGATCATCTCAGAGCATGTAAGTGCAGCACCGTACTTTTTGCAGAGCATCCTGAATGCCGGATTCGTTACATCTGCCATGGGTGCCAGGAACAAATTTCCGTGTATCTTTACATTTCCTATCTTCATTTTTCAGGTTACCCCGCAAAAAAGAGTTTTTTAACCCGCTATTTGTAATATGATATAAAAAAGAATGCTTTGAAAAAAAGAAAATTATTGGGTGTAATATAATATGTTAGCGGGCGATCAGCACTTCGACATTTGAACCCCTTACAACTTTATCTGACACGCCACCGATCAGGAATCTCTTCACACCGCTCTTTCCAAACCTACCCATCACTATCAGATCAACGGCATTGTTCTGTGAGAATTGAATTATCTCGTCTGCCGGATTGCCCGATAGTACCTTTTTCTCTACGTCAATACCATTTTTCTTTGCAAGCTCTTCCACGTGGTCGATGGCTTTTTCACCATCTGACTTGATATGTTCCTCTCTAACCTTGGCCAGCCCTCCTCCTTTGGCCACAGGTGCTTGTATCTGAGGAACAACATGTACTGCGTAGAGTTTTGCTTCCATGGATTTGGCTATTTCAACAGCCGTTATTACAGCCTTTTCGGTGTTCTCAGAACCATCTGTAGCAATCATAACTTTCTTTATGATTGTACTCTTCATTGTCATACCCCCATTTCAGTCAGCAATTTGAATCATTTTCAAAAAGTGTCTAAAAACACAAACTTGATCTGCAATCTTATCAGCAAACAGTTGCCAAAAACCCTACAATGAAAGTGTGTTGTTACACTTATATATAGGTTAGTTCCCAAAGACATTTTATTTGGAATGTATAGTATTTATAACATCAATGAATTTGTGATTCACATTTCATAAAGGTCAATAAACAACAGCAGGTTGCGTATGAAGAAAATTTTAGCTTTTGTAGGGATGCCGGCTTCAGGCAAATCAGCGGCTGCATCGATTCTGGGAGAATCAGGTATCAAAGTTATCAATATGGGCGATGTGATCCGTGAAGAAGTTGTACGCAGAGGGCTTGAGCCTACTGACATTAATGTGGGCGGAGTTGGCACTGATCTGCGCAAAAAAGAGGGCAAGAATATCGTAGCCAAAAGGTGTATTCCAAAGATACAAGCCGCAGATTCTGAATTTCTTGTTGTGGATGGAGTGCGTAGCCTTGCAGAGATCAATTGTTTCAAGCAGGCATTTGGTTCTGATTTCACTTTGGTAACAATAGATGCACCTCTTGAGATAAGGTTCGCAAGGGTCCAGGCTAGAAAAAGAAGTGATGATATGACTGATATCAATGCCTTGCGTGTCAGGGACGAGCGTGAACTTGGCTGGGGTATGGGTGAAGCAATAGCTGCTGCTGATATTGTTATCGAGAATATGGGAACACTTGATGAATTCAGAAAAAAAGTGCTTAATGTGGTGGGTCAGGTATGATAGAGGTAAGAGTTTCAGCCAGAGTCAACCCTACTGAAACTGAGGAGAAAGTAAGGACAGCGGTTCAAAGCATTTTCCCTATGATGGATATCGCTTATAATGCAGCTGATGATACTGGGTTGTATGGAACTGTTGAAGGTACTACTGGTCTTGAAGGACTCCGTCATCTTCATTCCCTGCTGCGGGAAGAGGAAATTATAGATACTGCACGTACTCAGTTAGAGGTAGGTATAAGGGAAGATGAGCCTTCCACATCTTTCAGGATAAGCAAATTCGTGGCTTTTGTTGGCCGCCTGAATTTCCCTGCAGATGAAGAACCACTGGGTTCGATACATGTGACAATGAGTGCAGGCTCATCTTTTGAGCTTCACCGTCTTATAGAATGGCTTGCTCCTCCTACTGAAAAAGGTAAGATACTTTTTGAACCGGATATGGAGGACGTGGAAAGTACATGAAAGTAAGAAATCTGAGTTTTTCCTCGAGAGTAGAGCCAGGTCACTCTTTTATGTGGGTCTACCAGCTTGAAGACTTGGGATATACAGGCTGGGAAATCGTCCAGGAAGGCTACCAGACACTGCATAACGGAAATCTTGGCAAGGTAAGGGAAATCCGTGATACAACTGATTTAAAGATCACAATTCATTTGCCTTTTTCAGATATGAATCTGGCAGGTCTTAATGATGGGATACGTAACGAGGCTTTAAGGCAAATGCACCGCTGCCTTGAACTTGGAAGCGAGATCGTGGAACTGGCGGTAGTTCATCCCGGTTACTTGTCTCCGTATGGTGCACAGATGCCTGAAAAAGCCTGGCAGACCCATATAGAGTCCATCCAGAATGTATGTGACACAGCTGCGGAGTACGGTATAACCATAGCTGTGGAGAATATGCCTGAAATGCCCAAAATATTTGGTAAATATCCAGATGAAATGCTCAGGACCCTTGAGGAAGTGAACAGGGATAATGTGGGTATGACTTTGGATGTAGGCCATGCGAACACAGTGGGAGTTGTGGATGAGTTTCTGGAAAAGTGTAAGGATCAGATTCTGCACATGCATATTCATGACAACCACGGAAAATCAGATGAACATCTGCCACTGGGGAGAGGAACCGTTCAGTGGAAAAAGGTCATGGAAAGCCTTGAAGGCTATAACGGCAGGCTTGTAACTGAAATGGCCAGCCTGGAAGAAGGTGCGGAGTGCATTGAGTTCTTGCAGCAACTTTAAAAATTCAAAAAATAGCTCTTATTCGAACTTTAAATTGAGAAAAGCCTATTTTAAAGAATGATTTTCCATTTCTACGCTTAATTATTTCATTTTTAGTGACGATCAAATAGATACCTATTTATATCAGCAAATTAAACTCTCCTATGGGAGTAATTGGGCTATGTCTAGTGAGAATCATAGTTTGTCAAAAAATACTGAAAATTCTTTCCCAACAGTTCAAGTTGAGATTCGTAGAATTAGGTATTTTTTGGAATTTGAAAATCCTGCTTTTCTAAAAGTTCGTGAAGAAATTACGTTGTATTATCCAGAAAAAGCATCATCTCCCGAGTTTATTCCATATATTGCTTATGAAGTACACGGTAGAAGGGCAGGTTTGCATTTTTATGACGATGAAGGTAATATCTTAGAATTCGTTTCGTTTGAATCAGATGATCTCAAAGATCTCAGAGAAAAACTGATCGAAAAATCTGATTTTTCTCCAGCAGATGTAGTTCAGATTAATTTCAAAAATCCTTTTAAAATGGGGACTTATAGGACAATTTTTGTAGAGTATATTTATGCTAATTCTCAATCTAATATCAAAATAACACAGTTCCTATATAGAAAATCAGAAGGGGCAAATACGTATATTTTTATAAAACATTGTGATAATTATATTCTTCATATTGCTCATGACGAAGAAATGGAATTGGAATGTGTCGAGGAGTCTAAATTCTGTGAACTGTTTTCGACTTATTCTCATGGTAATGGAGACTACTATATTGAAATAAAACACAAAAGTCCAAAGTGGCTTTCAAGATGGTATAACGTAGGAGGTTTTTTTTCAACAGTAGTAGCGTTATCTATCCCATTTTCATATCACTATAATCGCATTTCTATTGACTCTAACACAGTTTTAGCATCAGTTTCAATTTCATTCTTGTTAATTATTAAGGGGTGGTTGTTTCAAAATAAAATGGATGCTCATTTGAGAATTTATGATAAAATGTATTTGATGGTTATTATCGTTTTATTATCCGAAATAATATTGATGAAGTTAGATTATATTGTATATAATATTACAAGTTTGCATTTACCTATGTATTTATATAATTTGTTATTATATTACTATCTTGTCTATTAGTCCGAAGTATTTAATAACTAGAACATTGTATGAAGGGTTTGATATGAAGAAGGAGAATCAAATTCTAGTATTGCCTATTAAAGCGGCTTCAAGGGTTAAAATGTTTGCCAATGACAACGAAGCTAAGGTTAATGATGAACAGAAGAGTTCTAACTCTTCTCAAACCAGTTCAATACTTAGCTTTTGTAAAAGAAATAAATAGTCATCATAGCCTTTCCGTAAGACTATGGAGGGATTAGATTGTCAGATGCAAATAAAAAACCTCTCTATACATGGATAGATATTGAGATCTCATCTAATTTACTGCATGATAGTTCTCATCAAAATTTAGATTCTATTCTCGATGAAATCCATGCTACAGTTTTGGAGAATTATAAAAAGACTTATAAATGGCAGCAGAAATATTCACTGAATATATCTGATAAGTTCATGGAGTCTTTTTATGAAGGGCAATGAGTTTGTTAAACATATTAGTAATGTGGCGTATGGTTCCACTCTTAAGGTCGTTTCACGAATAAATTCTGTGAATTGTAAAGAATGGGAAGCCGAGAAACAGTTGTTTGAGGGAAATTCTAAGCTTCTAAAATCTCAAAAAGCTGTTCGTTTCTATGTGGAAGATAAGAATCCTTCTTATAATTTGCATCATTATCACATTGGGCATATTGATTTTCGTCCGAAAATGGAAAGCATATGTGATGCATACCTTCCTGTACCTCCCCAAAACAATTTTTACGTAACATGTAAAAAGAGCTTTAAAAGTGACGATCCGTTCAATCCTACTATTTTAACAGTTCCTTATAAAACACCTAATCCGAAGTTATCACTTTGCTCTCCGCCTACGATTTGGATTTTATTGAGAATTCTTTCTAGTGAATTAAGTAAAGAATACATTTCTATGCGTGAGATTTTAGATAGTTTGCCACAAGGATCTACTTTGTCTCCTATTAGTAGTGATTCTTATCGTGATTTATGTATAAAGCATAAGCTATCCCCATACTTTTATATTGGTACAAGAATGAAAAAATTCTATGAAACAATTGAAAAGGAAATAGAGTCAAGAAATAATGATTATTTGTTACAATCGCTTTATGATTCTTTGAGAAACTATTCTGGAGATTCAGAATCATTCATAATGAATTCAGATTTACTTTACTCATACATTGAATCGGAAATTCCTGTATTTTTAACTTTTAAAGCGGAAGACCTCGGAGAAGAATTGAATTATAATGGTGAACCTGTAGATGAATATCATTCGGTTGTCGCAATAGGTCATACTTTAGATGATAATGGTAATGTTCCTGAGTTTATAATACACGATGTTAGTTATTCTCCATTTGTAAAAATAAGCAGAAATTTCATTGATGAGAAGTTAGTGGATGCAATGGTAGTTTTACCAGAAGACATTATGATAAGATTTGAACACTTAATGTCCCACAATTTTTCTAGTGAGCTATTTGGTAAGATCGTAAAACAGATTCTTCCTCTATTTAGTTCAGAAGAAATTGATATACTTTTTTCAAGTGGAAAAATTCAAATCAGACCATTTCTTATGAGCTCTCAAAGGATTAAATTTTGGTTTACAAATAAATATATATATGAAAATGATGTATGTGATTTGTATTCTAAAGCTGATTTTCCTAAATATGTTTGGTTTTTTGAACTGAGAAATCCAGAGTTATCTGATAATTACAAATGTTCGGGGCATTTTGTTTTTGATGCTACTATGGACAGTTCTTTCAAAAGCCTTGTTCTGGTAAATTTACCCACATTTAGGCTTTGGTATCGAAATGGTAGAATTTATTCCCGATCTTTTGATGAACCTTCGTTCTCATCATTAAAAATATTTAGAAGCCCTTAATTATGTATCTATAAGAGTTAGTTTCTCTAGATAATGTTATCCTCTAGGATAAATTCCTGTTTATGTTTTCGCTTAAAAGATAAATTGTTTTATACATGTGCAAATACTAATTGTGGATATACTTTTTTGGAAGATTTTCCTCAATTTTTAATTTAGACTGTTGGTGATAAAAGAGAAATGATCATCTTACAAATTTTGGCTCTGTAGAAATCCTCTCTTTTTGAGGGACTAATCAAATTAACATTTTTGAACAATGTGTCGGCATCTATCGTTCCAAAACAGGCATTTCAGGCCAATGATGCTGATTTTTATAGGATTTCTACAAGCCTCAAGATGCACTTTTATATGGCCCCTTTCATTAACTACTTACAATTGAAACTAACTTCTGTAATCCCTATTTGATTATTATTTTAGGAAGTCCTCTTTATAAATTCAATGGCTAGCTCAGAGTAAGTATTTAGTTTGGATCTATATTACAAATGGTTATTCAATAAAACCATGTGATGGCATCACATTTATTCTTTATTCTTTAACCCTTCCGTGCCTTTTGTCTATTTCATCCATCATGTCCAGCATCTTACGGATAGCTGTCCTGATAGCGTCTGACTGGTTAACGAATTTCTTGTCATCCCCTACATGCTTGTTCAGGTCATCCAGCAGTTCCTGGGGGATCTCCACGCTTACTTTTGGCATTAGGTTCACCTTCTGAATACACAGAGTTCATAGGATTTATGTGTTTCAAAGATTTCAATGGAAGGCAAAATATGAACAATATTAGAAAAAAAGTCAAAAATAGATCAAAACAGTAATATAGATTGGCGAGCCGGAAGGGAGTTGAACCCCTGGCCTACGGATTAAGAGTCCGTCGCTCTGCCTGGCTAAGCTACCGGCCCATCTTGTTTACTGACGTGATCCCTCCATACGTATTATCCTGATATATAGGTTTCGGTATTCTCTCTTTGAAACAGATTCCTTATTTTTCAGCTGAGTATGTTTTCTGAAGTGCGGAGATTCAGTTGCAAAAAAGTTGAATATGTTTGAATTAGTTTCAAACCATGTTTTGTAATACAATCTTGTTTTGCATATCAGGGTCAGAACTAACACGTGGTGCTTTTCCTGACCCATTTTTTGAAAGCATAATCATAAATGCTTTACTACACAGCTCTGCAGCCCCATGATTTCAACCATGTCACTGTTGTCAGGGCTATGCACAATCATCTGTCCCTTCTTCAGGTATGGTATACGCTTTTCATACTCTTTTTTAACCTTGAGTGCTCCGATAGCAGCATCATTTGTCAAATTGAGGATGATACGCGTGTTTATCTGCTTGAACACAGTGTCATCAATATCCTGGGGGTCCTGAGTAATGAGGCACAATCCCAGTCCTTCTTTCCTTCCCTGACGTGCAGCATCTGCAAACTTGGATACGATCCTCCTGCTATGTTCTCCCGTGGTTCTGGCAAGATACCTGTGGGCTTCGTCAAGAGCCAGGATAATGGGAGTCTCCTTAACGGCAGCTTCTCCAGGTGTGTTAAGTTTAGTACTTAACTTGTTATCCACTATTATTGTCATCAAAGTGAGAGTTATCAGATCGCGTATGCGCATGTTACTGATATATTCAGTGGGAAACACACTCACCTGTCCGGGTTTTATTATCTCTTCCAACATCTGGTCTATAGGCCTTGCAGGCTGGTCAAACACTCTGCTAAGAGCCTTGTCCCTTACTCTTCGTACAATACCATCGTAGGAAGCTTCGTGGATCTTGCCGCTCTCCACATAGTTACCCCTGGTCAGATCGTCGCTGACATGTTCCAAAAAGCGAATATAAGTGTGCTCTCCTGCCTTTTTGAAGAAGTCATCAAGCAGTAATTCTACTCCCTGGTACTGGAGCTCGGTCATACCCACAGGTGCCATGAGCCAGGAATTGTTCCTAACCATCTCAAAAGGTATAGTAAATTCCATTTGCTGTGCCCGTGAACGTCCGTTGTATGACTGTCCATCAACCTTTGCCATGAAAGTCCGGGTATTAACACATCCTCCGAAATCTACTTTCTCGGACCTGAACCTGAATTCATCATCCTGTGTAAGTTCAGGGTTGTCCTCAAACATCTGGGAATACTCATCCTGAGGGTCAAGTATCACAAGGCAGGGATTCTTCTTGGAACCAGTGCCTCTTACATTGTAGCGGTTCTCAGATGCTATGAACTGCCTGAGGATATTCTTTGTGAGGAATGTTTTACCAGTTCCGGTACTACCACATACCAGCATGTGTCTGAAAACCAGAGGATCGCCCATAGAATAGTCATTGCGCAGGTAATATGGCACAGTAGGAGGCACTGCATGAGTCTTCACTACTTCTCCTCCAACGCTCAGATGCCCTATGAAGATTCCTTCTTTGGGAATGTTAAGCCCAGTCTGTATCTTCATCTTGTCTTTAACAGGCATTATAGGAGTGTTAGGTCGCGGTATCCTGTCGCTCATGCGCCGGGCCAGACAATTGCCTCTGGGATAAAGGATACATATAGGATCAAGATAAGCCAGGAACTTGTAATCCACTTCATCTGTAGTGTTGGATCTGAGCATTCTGCGGGAATGTATCTCAGTGGCATCATCAACTGCAAACTCCTGCTTGTACTGCATTTTCCATATTCGTGCGAAAAGATCTTCCTCTCCGTAGGGCACGATCACATACGTCCCCAAGCGCACATCCTTTCTTTTTTCCGTGTTAATGTAGCCAGTGATAGTTGCTCCGGATTCTGTTATCTCAAGAGGTTCTATACCTGTAGTAATGATACCAAATGCTTCATCGGTGTTGACTTGTACATCTGAACTTCTCTCTGCCGGGACCTCATAATTTTCGAAACTAAATTTTTCCTCAAAAGTTGTTTCCACAGTCCTTACAGTAATTTCGGTTTCTTTGTCGCCTGAAGTCACATAAGCAAGTATATCTTTATCAATCCTCATCATGCTCACCCCATCTGGTCTCATTATAGGTGGTATCCACACGGGAGTACCTGAACCTGTCTATTATTTGCTTTCTTTCTGATACCTGTATCTTTGCAATGGAGTCTGCTTTCTTCAATGTACCGGGTATCTCGCTTACTGCAATGTCATAAAGCACCTTTCTCGTAATGATATCCCTCATCTCTTCGTCCTGAGTAAGCCCGTATGGAGCTTCTATCTTAAAGAGCAAGTTCTTTGAAGGAATGTACACCACGAAAAATGTAAGTGAATAGTATTCGTGTGGATATTTCACCCTGAGTTTTTCCTTAACCAGGGGTGATGTGGTTCCAAGCATTCTTTCATAGAACTGGTTAGGTTGCATGAACCAGTTAGTGTAAGTTATATAGCGGTTGTATCTGTTATTTTCTTCCCAATGCCGTGGCGAAGAAAGCAGATTCTTGAAGAACTGTGCATCCATTACCCAGGGTAAGTCTTTCATACCCTCTTTTCTCAGGGTCTGCATTATCTGCATGTCTTCTGGATTTTTCACAAAACCAATAAAAGGAAGCTTTCTGTCAATATGATGGTCTACGATGTCAATATAGTTTTGAAGTATTTGCTCGGTATGAGGATCATAAAGCAGCTTTACATCATCAGATTCCACTACCATCCAGTACATGAGATGCTTTGGATAGATTGGTCCGTCCATGATAAAAAAGCCCCGAGGGTCCAGTTCATCCTTCAACCACAGAATGTGTTCGGATTCTGAAAGGTACAGGGCTATATCATGAACTATCCTGTCTATCCTTTTGTCCAGCAGATCTGGAGGGATGCGGATTATCTTGCAACGGCTTGCTCCCTGATCAATTATTTCCCAATCTTCTGTGGTATCTATATGCACGCTGTAACCACGCGAATAGGTAGCAGCAACTATTGTTCTTCTATTATGAAGCTCTAAGTCAGTAGGTGTAGATGCCATAGCGCAGTGGCAGAAATCCACGTAGAGGCCGTTATCAAAGGATCGAGTAGTTGTACTTCCACTGTCACATGAATAGGTTACAGGAAATGGGTCCGGGCTCTGTGACATCTTTTCTATGTCCACTTTTCCTCTTTTGAGTCTTCCAATGGCCTTAAGTACGATCTTACCATCGTGTTTCAACTCCTTGAGCCTTTCCAGAATATCCATGACCCCCTCAGCTTCATCTTTTTCCGTATCACCAGGTTTGAGACATTTGTCAATACGGTCAGCAAGCTCAGATATAGCTTTTATATGGACCGGTTCAAGAGTCATGCACTACAATTAGTGCTGATGAGACATATATATTTAGGATTATGAAGTTGGGGAACTTCAATATGTCTATGCAAAAATAAATTCGCAGTCTAATCATAAATCAATTAAACTTGTTTTATTGTAAACCGGATTTTTTTGAAAGACTTAAATATAACTCGAGAGAAAAATGCCTACAATAAACCTCTGATCAATCAATAAAACGTTAAATACAAGGAAAGATCAGAAGGATAAGTAAATTATACTAGATAAAATTAAAACGAGGTAAGGTAGTAATTATGGATTCATATGGTCTGTTTATGCTGTTGCTTGCGGCCTATATTCTCATACTGGTCGCTATTGGCTGGTATTTCACGAAGAAGCAGAAATCTGTGACAGATTTCTGGCTTGCAGGGCGTAGAATAAGTTTTGTTGCAATAGGCTGCTCAGCAGCTGCGTCGTGGATGACTGCCGGAGGAATTCTTGCAGTTGTTGGTCTTTATATGTTGTTAGGTATGGGTTCTATCTGGAGTTTCGTGGCCCCTAACATCCTTGCCTTGATATTGATAGCATTACTAGTAGGTAAAATAAAGCATCTGCCTGCAATCACTCAACCAGAGCTGCTTGAACAAAGGTACAGCGGTTCCATACGCGGCCCTGTGGCTCTTATCATCGCTGTTGTAATGATCCTTTTCGCAGTTGCGGATATCAAGGGTTTTGCTATGGTCCTTGAGATATTTTTTGGATTGCCTCCTGTATATGCTGCAGCCATAGTGGCATTGGCCGTTTCTGTGTATGTGACCCTTGGAGGTCTTTCTGCCGTTATATGGACCGATGTGATCCAATTCGTATTCCTTGCAACTTTCGCTCTGGGAATGGCTATTGCTATAACAGGTTCAGCAACTTCTGTTGATGTAGCTTCACCTATAACCTCTTCTGAGCTTTTCTCTGATGTACCGGAAGGATGGTGGAATCCATTCAGTGTTGGTATAGTTGCAGTTATAGTAGCTATCTTTGCCATCATTCCTGGTTGGATCACAGAACAGGATCCTTGGCAAAGGGTATGGGCTGCCAAGGATGAAAAATCAGCAAGGAATGGTATGATACTAGGTTCATTCCTTATCTTCATCGTGTTCGGTGTGGCTTGTACGATTATGGCTATCGGACTAAACCATGTGTATCCTGATATTCCTGCATCGTTCGCAGAAATAGGTATGGGTGCAATGGCTCAGGCAGAACCTGCACTTCTGGTTTACATCTTTGAGCATTTCTCACCTATGTTGATAGGTCTGGCAGGTATAGGTCTGGCAGCAGCTGCAATGTCGTCTACGGACACTTTCGCAACTTCAGGTGGTTCATGCCTCTCTCGTGATATTTATCAGAGATACATAAAACCCGATGCAACCATGAAGGAAATGCTTGCAATCAACAGGTTGAGCGTACTAATAATTGTCGCAGGTGCGACCATCGGGTCCTTCTACATTGATGGTATCCTTGATGCCATTCACATAGCTACTTTTATCGCCAGTTCGGCATATTTCTTCCCGTTGATGGGAGGACTTTACTGGAAGAGGGCTACGAAGGAGGGTGCTCTTGCAGGCCTGATAGTAGGTTTCATTGCTCAGGTAGCTCTTACTGCAGTTGATCTTGCCAACACTCCTGCTTTTGCTCCAGCTTATCTGGATTCTTTACATCCTGTGCTATCTAACCATGGGGTCATATTGGGAATGGCTCTTAGTGGTATTGCTTTCTTTGGCGTTTCTTTAGCCACAAAGCCATCAGAAACAGTTAACCTTGCTCCATTCTTCAAGGAAGCTGCAAAAGAGCTTGAAGAAAAGATCGTTGTAGATGAGGCAGACCCAGAATACAAGAAGATGCTTAAGGCCATGACAGAAGAAATCACAGGTGACCGAGCTCATTTACATCTAAGTCTAGAAGCTTCTGCCACGGTCAATTGGAATAAATTTGTTAAGGATATCACTAGTAAATTCCATGAATGGGTTACCCCAACAGGTGTAGATTCAGTGTACAGGTTGACCAAGTCTGACATGCTTGCCTGTATTACTATTACCCGTGGAACTAACGAGAACGAGATATGGTTCTCATGTGAACCAAGAGTGGATAATATTGGTCAAAGCCGTAAGGAAATGTTTGTAGCATTCGGTGAAGCCTCAAAAACTTTGAAAGGAATGGGTGTCTTACTCACCCTTCCTTAATTTTGTTTAACTCTTTTTGTTTTTATAATTTTTACTAAATTTATACGTAAGTATTTTAACCAATGATGTATACATTAGATTGGTGATAGCGTGGAGGAACGCATCAGACATCCCATTTCTGAATTAGAAGTCGATGAAAAGGAGAAAGACCGCATACAGAAGATAATGGAGGATTTCGAAAAACTTTCTCCCTCGGAAAAGTTGGATGTATTGCAATTGCAGAACATTATGCTTGAGACCGTAGCAAGACATAATGAAAAATACGGTATCCCCAAGCGCACTGTACATGTTGAACGACCATTAAGTGAAATTGTTGCTCACATGTCCAAGGTCTCTATAGATTATTCACAGAACTGTGTAGATTATTATGTTGAACACGTTGCTAAGAAGGGAAGATTAAGGCAGGAATAACTTGTCCTGCTCTTTTTAGCGATTTAAATCCTCTATACTCTTTTTGTTCCAAAACTTATATCTTGTTGATGTTTCAATTCTTAATTATGAATAATGTTATTCTTGATGACATTGGTAGTTATCCGCTTCCTGCGGGTGTATCAAAGGAATGGATACAAAAAGCGTTCTCAAACTATTATGATCGCGAAAAACTATTCCCGCTGATCAATGCTGCATTCCAGCAGAAGATTGATGCAGGAGTTGAAGCTCCTACTTATCCTCAATACCAGGATATGACCGAGCAATTTCTTTCAATAATCAAGGACCCGGATAGTACAGACGAGCCTTTCAGGGTCAAAGAAAGAGATGCAAAGATAGTAGAGTTGGAGGCTATTCAGCCAGCGGCTTATGAATACATGCAATCCCATGGTGGGAAACCGAATACAAGAATATGTATCACAGGCCCTCTGGAATTATATCTGAGAGAATTTGGTGGAACTGAGTACACTGATATCTTATATCTATTCGCAGAAAATGTTGACCTTTTTGTGAAAAACTCTATTGAAAACTCAGGATACCTGAATGTGAGTGTAGTTTCCATAGATGAGCCAAGTATTGGCATCAATCCACAGGTAATGTTTGATGACGATACTTTAATAGAAGCTCTTAAAATTGCTTCAAAATCAGCTCACAAAAAAGGCATTGATGTGCAGATTCACCTGCATTCTCCACTGCACTATAAGATTGCTTGTGCCACTTCCCAGGTCAATGTGATAGGGGTGGAATCAGCAGGTCATCCCTCATACCTGGATCTTATTGACAAGAAAGTACTGGAAGATTCAGATTCTTTCCTAAGAGTGGGTGTTGCGAGGACAGACATTTCAAATCTCGTTTCTGTGCTTAATGACAAATATAACACAAATGTCTGGAGAGATGCTGTTCGCCTTAAAGAGATCGCCACTGAGCTTGAAACTCCAGAAGTTATCAGGAAAAGATTTGAGAAAGCCTATTCTATGTTTGGTGAAAGGGTAAAATACGTAGGTCCTGATTGTGGTCTTGGATCATGGCCCTCTCAGGAAATAGCTTTCCAGTTGCTTCAAAACGTGACAGAAGGTGTGAAGAGCGCTAGTATGTGATCTGGCGCTCAGATCAGTAAATCTCCTAGAAAATTTGCTACTTCTTGGGCTATGGTGGGCGTGATGTTTGTTTCTATCCAGGCAGCTACCCAGAGAAACGTCAGCATGATGCTAACCATAGCCCACAGATACCGGGATCTGATATATGCTGAAGCAATGTCGTTTATACTCCTCATATCCCTTTCAAGTTTTTCGATTTCATCACCTAATAGCAGTTTATCTTCCAATATTTTGCCTGAATACATTCTGGCAAACCTGTATCCAATAGCGTCAGCTATGATTATTATGGGTAGCTCTATTATTCCATGAGGTAAGATATGAGCCAGGAAATATGCTATAGAAAAGAGCATTCCAGGTACAATCCCCTGTGATCCTGTGAAGTCATATAAAGATAGGGCACCGTTGAAAACAAAGAAAGAGAGTGTTATTCCAAGTAACATCCCATTCATTGTTAGTGTTATGACGGGAATCAGATATGGAATAACATAAGCCAGTAGTCTGAAGTTTTCCTTACTATAGTTAGCGCGTTTCCAGATAGAGCCCGCTTTTTCGGAATTATCCTGCGCCTTTAGCCTGGATACGTCCGGGTCTAGTTTTTGGAGTATGTCCTTTATAACTAAAGTAAGAAGCTGGAACAGTTTTTCCAATTTCACTGATAGGGTAGTGTATTTTTTGTTCCGCGCACGTAGCTTAAGTTCAGCGACAGAAATATTCTGGATGTAGGACAATATCCCAGGTCCTATAGAAGTCGTTACGACAGCAAGCGAATTGAAGAGGAAGATGGACCATATGAGATCCAGGTGCTTTGCTGCAGAGTCTACTTTCTGCATGGCCATGGAAGTGGTAGATGTTATGGCCATATCCACGGATTCTGAGGAAGATGATACCAAACTCAGGATATAGAAAAGCATGCTTAAAAAGCATGAAATGAGCACAGCTATTGTGAATAGTTTTACAGACCAGCAGACTTCCCGCTTGGTGATATGAAAATTATTCTCTTTTCTATTCTCCATTATACTCTCAGTTTTTTAAGCAAGTCTCATGGACGTGTACCTTATATATAAGTTTATTATTATATTAGTATATTCCATCAAAGATGAGGATTAAGGATGAGAATACAAACTGGAATTGAAGGTTTTGATGAACTTGTCCAGGGAGGGCTGCTCTCTGAGAGGGTTTATCTTGTAAGTGGTCCCCCTGGAAGCGGTAAAACTACATTCTGTGTGCAATTCCTTGCACATGGGGCAGCACTCGGTGAAGTAGGTCTGTACGTAACTTTACTGGAAAGTCCTCAGAACATCATTGATGACATGTCCAATTATTCAATGAATGTAATCCCGCTTATAAAGATGAGAAAGCTTTTGTTCGCGGACCTAGGCCCAAGAATGGAATATGGGTACATGGATGAACTCAATGAGTTTGTGTCTCCCCAATATGAGGTTAGCAGAACTTCAATTGAAAGTGAGGCTCCATCTCCTGCAATGGTATTCAAGGAAATAGCTGCCTATGTGGCAGAATATGGTGTAAAAAGGTTAGTGTTGGATTCTGTATCTGCAATTCGTTTTACTACAAAGGATCTGTCTTTGCAGGAAAAGGAAATGACACGTTTCATAAGAAACATCAAGAAACTTGGGTGTACTACCATATTGATAGGAGAACTAACGGATCCAACTGCTTATTCAACAGAGCAGTTCGCAGCTCATGGTGTGATCTTCATGCATAATTTCCTCTATGATAAGAGCATGACCCGTGCTATCCAAATTATTAAAATGAGAGGAACAAAGCATGATTGTAACATGCGTACAGTGCAGTTCACTGATAAGGGTCTGAAGATAGAAGGATATCTGGAATAATGGATTGATCTAATGGTCAAGATCTTTAAGAAAAAGGAAACTAAAAGAGAACTCACCGAAACCCAGCAACAGTCACTCATAAAAAGTTCCTATGAGCTGGGTTTTGAGGTAGGGTACCATAAACATTCGGAGATCGGATGGGTAAAGGAGAGGTTTAACTCACTTTACGAGTTTGCATCTCAGGGTGACATGGGGAAGTCTGTCAAGGACAATTATGACACTGGGAAGTCTGAGGGCTCCAGAGCCAGAGATCGTGACATGAATGCAGGTCTCTCCAGAAAAAGTCTGGAGAAAGAAAAGCCATCATCCTTATCCTCACAGGTGCTGCTTCCTCAATCTCACACTGCCTCAGGTATAGATAATGCCTTCAGAAAAAGGGAAACTTTCCAGGGAGGATCTCCAGCTCCTTTAGAAAGGCCTCAGCTTACGGATCTCCCCGAGAACACCTCGCTTACAAAAGCAGTGGAAAGACCATCCATGTTGGATGGTTTCAAACGTCTCTCCCCAAAGAAGTAAATTTGATCAAAGGAGCCCATGCCCTACGAACCTTTGCTTTTCATCAAGATCTGTGAGTATAAACCTGTCCTGTTGTGAATAGGATATTTCTTTTGTACCGGTTAACTCAAGAATACATTCGTCTCCAGCAGAGGCTTTCTCTATCACTTTTCCTTGTTTTTCTATGCTAGTTATGCGCATAGGAGAGGATTGCAGTCCCACGAAGACATGCAGCACGCCTCCAGTATTGAAGCCTTTTGAAAAAGGTGAAAGTTTACATTTGATCTTCAGATTCTCACTGACCGTTTCTTCAACAGAAATAACATGCCCTCTGTCTATGTCCTTTGACTGTATTCCCTTAAGGGCAAGGCCTACTCTTGCTCCCATGGGTGCAGTCTTCACATCTACATCATGCATCTGTATAGACCTGATCTCCAGAGGTTTCTTGGTAGGATAAGCTGTCATTTTGTCTTTTGCGTTAATGGTACCTTGCATCACAACACCAAGTACAACGCACCCGATTCCAGTGACATTGAAGGATTGATCTACTATAACCCTTGTTGGCAGAGTAGCTTTTTCCCTATTTTCCTCATCTATCTTTTCTCCCATGCTGAAGATCTTTTCTTTAAGCTCCTCCATGCCTTCAAAAGTTTTGGTGGAGGCATTCATATACTCCCAATGCTCAAGCACTGTACCTTTTGTGATCTTTTGCAACTTTGCCTTCAATTCATCCGTTGCCTGGGGGTAAGTAGTATCAGATTTTGTGAGCAGGATGAGGCCATGTTTGTAGCCCATGGACTCCAGGCAGACAATGCATTCCCCGGCATAAGCATCCAGACCAGTGGGGGGTACACACAGAATAGCAATGTCGGAAAGGGTAAGGGAGGCAATCAATGGTTTAACAGAATCAGGATATCCAGTGGGGTCAATGATAGTCATTATTTTATCCCCCTTGGCAAAATCATACATTGTAAAGTCTGAGACATTCCCTTTCTTTCCCAGTTTCGCGGTGAGTGTTGTTTTTCCGCTTTGCTGGCTTCCAATAATAGTGATCTTTGTCATGTTTGCACCTGGTCTTTATGAGGTTACGAATGCTATCATACAAATATATCTTTTTTCATGACCACAATTGACCTTCCCACATAGCCAGTGTCTTATCACTGGTGCTCTTATTAACTTTTGTGATATGCACAAGGTATTCATTACCCACGATTTTAGGTTCACTGAATATTATGTCCATTCCAAGCCTTCTCATGTACTCTTCGAACCTTGATATCGTTGCTTTCTCTTTCACTCTTATGGTGAACTCTTCTGCAACCCTTTCTCCATCCCTTACTTTTATGATGGATTCTTTCATAGGCTTCAGGATACTTTCCCCCAATTGCATGCAACGTTTTTTGAACTCTTCCTCACTTTCGTTCCATTCCACCGACTGGAATCCCTCTCTTACTATTCTGGAAAATATGAAATCTCTTCCACTCTCATTATACACTTTCATTGCATGTCGCAGATCGGAGCAATTACTCTGAGAAGCTGTGTATTTTATTGGTTGCAATACCATTTTTGGATCTTTGATCACAACACCTTCATGCCCTATTTTTCCAATTTCCCGGATGATATTTGTAATCATATCAGGAGCTTCCTGCACAGCGAATTCCCCAAAAAACCTCACTTGTCTAAATCCATATTTTTCAGCAAGGCTCCTGCGCTCATGCAATGGCAAAGGTGCACCGGTGTCTTTATGCCTGATATCAAAAACAAAGAACTCCAACGATTCTATCCCGTATATTTCCTTGGGCACGTAAGGATTATCAGGTCCTACCATTTCCCCATAGAGCACAAGTTGAGGGTTCTCCGTGAAGAAACTGTGGTCCAAAAGAGTATTGGCCTTCTCTGAAGAATAAGGACATACGTGGCCGCTGCGTGTAAGAGCAACAAGCTTTCCATCCAGTGAGATCACTCGGACGTTGTAGCCATTCATTTTTTCTTCTACAGCAACCTTAACTATATTCCCGAAGTTGTATTTGATAGCAGGCCCAAGCAACATTGCCCTTTTTATCTTCGGGAATCCAAGAACAAGGCTAAAACTGTCATCCTTTTGCACAAGGACGCTTCCAATGTCAATGTGCAATGCCTTATGATCAAAACGGAATAAGTGCTGGTACTCATTCCAGTTTGGCACCAACACTCTTCTTTCCATAAGCTCTTGCATCCTTTGAGCAGAAATGCCCAGAAAGGATGCTGCATTCTCAATGTTCAGTTTTGTTTGAGGATAGCTCTCCATATTCATTGTGCCATTGCGTGTACTAGGTTCCTTCTGGTGATAAATCCTACAAACTCACCTTCAAGGTTCATAACAGGCAAGCCACCTATGTTGTCAGCAAGCATCATCTTAGCCACATCCGAAAGAGGTGTATTGGTATTAACTGTCTTTACACTTCTCTTCATGATGTCCGCAACGATCAGGTTCTTGATCCTGGCTTCCTGCTGATTTCCTGAAACGATGTCCCTGAAAGCTCTCATGGCCTTGACCACATCTTTTTCGGTGACTATTCCTACAAGCTTTCCATTCTCTATGATGGGAATCCTACCTACGTTATTATCGAGCATCAGGTGTCTGATATGGCTCACACGGTCACCGGGGCTTGCAACTACGGGTTCCTTCTGCATGAACTCTCCTGCAAAGCCATTGAAGTTATTAGTCTTGAGAAGTTCCGCGGGTGTTATCCAGCCCATGATATTTTCATCTTTGCAGACTATGATCACACCTTGGTTCTTGTCAATAAGGGTGACAGCATCCTTTACCTTTACATCAGGGAATACCTTCACAAAGTTGTCAGAGACCGCTGTAGCCACGTGCAGTGAGGATGCGGGCATACTCCCCTTCTTTCTCGTGCCGAGTTCTCTGGTGAGATTTCTCATTGTGAGGACACCAACTACTTTTTCATCATTTTTTACAAGCACACGGCGCATATCCTTCTTTTCCATCATGTCAAGTGCATGGGAAAGTGTATCTGACTTACTGATAGTTGGTGGTTCTGTCATTATGTCCTTAACTTCCATATTTTTCACCTTCAGGTTGTATTAGTTTTTGTTCCTTCATTGTGCAATCCTTATCAAGTCCTTTCTTCTGATAACGCCAACGATCTCGCCATCCTTTTCAACTGGCAGGACTCTTGAGTTATCCTCTACAATAAGTTTTGCTGCTTTGACTGCTGAATCATCCCACTTCACAACAGTGTCGATGCCAGACATGATATCTTCAGCAACAAGAGGCACCTCTTTGATGTACCGGTATGCTTTCTGGCCACCTGGTGTAGGGCGGCGGGTCATCTTGATGTTCTTTGTAGGAAGATTTCCATCTGCTTCTGCCATTATATTAAGAGCAACATTGCTAACAGAGATCAAACCTATCACTTTTTCAGCATCGTCGACTACCAGTATCTCCTCGAGATTATTTTTCTCCATTTCCTCTATTGCATGGTTAATTGTGTGATGCATGTGTATGCGAACCATATCGTCAGATATGACCTCGTGTACTTTTTTTCCAAACTTCTGTTCATCCAGCTTGGAGACATACTTTACTATGTCTGTACCAGTTACTATGCCCACAAGTCCCTTTTTCATCACTGCAAGGTAATTGATGTTGTTTTCCAGCATGAGATTCCCAGCTTGGGATATAGAAGCTTCCGGATAGATGGTTATTGGATCTTCTGTCATCGCCATGCTAACGGGAACCTTGTCTATGGGGCGCCGTCTCCATATAGGCTCTGCCTGAGCGAGTTTTCTGCTTAGATCGGCTTTTGAGACTATCCCCATCATTTTTTCTCCTTCACCTACAACTACAGTACTGATCTTATGTTTAAGCATCAGGTTCCTTGCATGCGATATCGGTTCATCGGGCCCCATCATGAACACCGGAGAACTCATTATGTCTGAAACGTTCATTCAATTCCTCCAATTAAATTACCTTATTAATCGCCAGATACTTTTCGAGTCTGTAGAAACCCTTTCTAAATCAATATCAACTGGACCTAATTTCCATCTTTCATCAATATATCATAATACATGTAAATTAAGTCTAGTCTTTCGAACATTGGTTTGCTTTTATTCATCACCAGTATGTTGAAGATACGGCCCTCAGGAAGTCTCTTTCAGTAATTATCCCGCAGAGCACATCATTATCTATTACCGGCAAAGAACCTACTTCTTTCTCTATCATTAGCCTTGCAGCATCTCCCATATCCATTTCTGGTGAGGCCCATATTACATCTTTAGTTATAAGTGAGGTTATTGGTTCACTGAAAGCCTCATGGAAATTACCTGTCACCATTTTTTCAAAGGCTTTACCACTTCCTAGGAAATTCATAATGTTCGAAGCAGTAACTATGCCTATTAGTATCCCATCCTTTACAATAGGCAATCTCCTGAATCCCTTACTGACCATTATCCTTGCTGCCTCCTCTATGGTAGTATCAAATGGTACGGTTTTTACTTTTGTGCTCATGTAGTCCTTAATGGAATCATAATCAATGGTATCTGCCATCAGATCCAGAAAATCTCTTTCTGTGAATATGGCGCATACTCTGTTATCCTCATCAACTACAGGCAAACCTCCTGTATTTCTCTGGATCATCATTTCCACAGCATCTGCGATACTTGCTTTTGACGTAACAAAAGCTACATCGCGTTGCATTATCTCGCTTACATCTGCATTAATAGCTGCAAGTAGATTTTCTTTATAGTAATTTTCTACAAGCAGGCTCTTTGGCCCCCCTCCTAGGAAATTAACAATATCCATTGAGGTAATTATTCCTTCAAGGCGTTTTGTGCCTGCATCTGCAATTGGTACCCTTCTAAAGCCTTTGCCTGTCATCGTTTTTATGACACCCATAATAGTTGTCGTGGGTGGAAGAGTTATCACATCTTTCTTAGCTACAGCATTTATGTCGTTTTTCCTTTCTGCAGCCCTGGATTTGAACTCAACAGATGATACATCCATAGTACTTGTACTAGCAAACATACCTGGGTCCTTTTTGTGGTTACTCCGATATTGCGTATTGTTCTGAAATTTCGATATTTCTTCTGTGACCACATCAGTTCTTTTCTTTATCAATTCAACCACCGGCACAATAAAACATTCTTGTGTTTAACGGCTTTCCAGGACTATAAAGAAAAAGTCCTCATCTTTGATATTACAGCTTCACCAGTTTCAGAAACCAGTACCTACAAGGCAGGCAGATAACAATGCTGATCTGCTTACGATGCCCAATAGTTTCTTATTGCTGGCTACAGCTATCCTGCCAATGTCATACTGCAGGATCTTATCAATGGCTTCTTTTAATGAGGCCTCTGGGGGTAAAGTGTACAGAGGAGTAGACATGACCTTTTCAACCTTCGGTGAGTCTCCGGATTTTGCCCCATGCCCCTCAACTTCCCCTATTCTTGCATAACCTGCTTTAATGATATCTCTTCTGGTCACCATCCCAACAGTTTCATTGCTGTGTGACAATACTGGTATTCCAGTGTAATCATGTTCAAGCATCTGATGCCATGCCATGGTTACACTGTCATCCGGATAGCAAGTTATCACATTTGTCATCATGATCTCCTCAATGTACAAAGGAGATTTTTTTGTTGGTTTGATGGCTGCCAGTATATCTACGTCGCTTAGGATACCTACTAACTGCTTATCAAAGCCTGACACAACAGGAACTCTATGCTGAGATGCATCAAGCATTAAGCGAGCAGCCTTCAATATTTCCATTTCAGGTGTGACCATTGGGACCTCCTGAGCATACCCTTCCACTGTCACATTGGACTTTGTGGATTTCATTTTAAGCATATCCCTATCTGTAAGTATTCCACTCACTTTTAGGGAATCGTTCACTACAGGTACTCCTCTCAAAAAATGGTCACGCATTATTTGACGCGCATGGGTCATGAGGTCGGTCTCTTTAACATACAAGGGATTCTTTGACATTATCCTCTCTACTGTCATAGATATCCTCCATTTAGAATGGAATGTAATGATATGCGGCTTAATCGTAGTAGCCTTCTTCCTCTTTGCAATCTTCGCAGAGCATAAGTCCGTTCAGGAGGGTGAGGTCTGTGTATGCACCACATCTTTGGCATATCCCTCTTTCTATTCCTGTTTCTTCTTCGAAATTGCTCTCGTCCCGATGCAGTTCTATCAGACTTTCCAGAATGGTGTTCAAGCCAGGTGATATTGCAAGAAGGTCCCGGTCTGTGATTATCCCTACCATTTTGTCACCATCCATCACTGCAAGCCTGCGGATGTTGCATCTGGTCATTTGTTCTGCAGCTTCTATGACGTTTGTTGATGGTTTTGTTGCTATGATGGGAGAAGACATAATCATGCCCGCCGCAACTGTATTTGGGATCATGTTATTGATCACCACCTTGCTGATGATATCCGTCTCTGTGATTATCCCTACCGGATCATCATCCTCAGTGATTATTACACTGTCTACGTTCTGGCGGATCATCTCCTGGGCAATTTCAAGAACACTAGAATTAATGTTTGCAACCACCACATTGGTGGTCATGACTTCACGAACTGACATTTCCTTACGGATTTCCCTTACGGATGTATCAGTTTCAAGGTCCCATTGTGCACCCAAAACCATTGCATAACACACTCCTGTTTCGTTTAAGGAAAGTGATTGCCCACAAAGAAGTGTTATTATTAATTGTATATATAGATGTTCGTAGATTATATACAATAAATAAAAAGCAGTCTCTTGAAGGTTTGTCTATGATACCAAACCCTAGACAACACAAAATGATAAAGGAATGTAAAATTCATTCCTTAAATAAGTTGCTAAAAATTGTTAAGTCCTTCATATGCCTTTTTTAATTCGGCAATATTAAACTTCTTCATTTTCAGAAATGCTTCAGTTACCCTTGCCAGTTTCTCTGCATCTTTTTCCTGCATCATTTCTTTCATAACAGTAGGCACAATCTGCCATGAGACCCCAAACTTGTCTTTGAGCCAGCCGCACTGCTCAGCCTCAGGAACAGCTGATAGTTTCTCCCAGTAGTAATCGATTTCTTCTTGAGTATCGCAGTACACTATGAATGAAATGGCTTCGTTAAAAGTAAAATTATGCTCATAGGCACTGTCCATTGCTGCAAATTCCTGACCTCCAAGTATGAAAGCAGCGTGCTGTATTGTTCCTTCTTTATCAGGTCCCTCGCCTGCTACATAACGGAGAATATCACCGACTTTTGCATTGCTGAAAACTAATGCGTAAGTATTGATTGCCTCTTCTGCTTTCCCACACACATCACCGGTGAACATAAGAGTCGGGGTGAATTTCTGCGTAATCTTTCTGTCACCCATGTGCATTATCTGCCATGAAAGACCGTATCTATCCTCCACCCATGCGTATCTCTCACTAAAAGGATATGCATCCAAAGGCATAAGCTCAGTACCATCTTTGGATAACTGCTCCCACAACGTATCCACCTCTTGTGTAGTGCTACAGGCGATAAGGAATGATATAGCTGGAGTAAATGTGAAAAATGGTCCAGCTGATATCAGCATGAACTCTTGGCCTGATAACTTAATGGTGACCATCTCCGCTGTTCCCGAAGGAGTACCATGAATCTGTGTGGTACCAATGATTTTAGAATTATTGAAAAGAGACGTATAAAACTTCGCAGCCTCAGAAGCCTCTTTGTCAAACCACAAATGTGGAACAATCTTTTGCATATTAACCCCCATTATGATACATTAGAGTCTGTAATAGGTCTATAAAGATTTACCTTAAAAAAGAATTATTTGAGTCGTTTTTGTGTGGTATTTCCTTCAATCTCTCCACACATCACCTATGACTCATTTATTACGGGTTGATAATTATTCGTGTCCTGTTTCCTGCACTGAGTTCCACATCTTCATTGAAACCTGATTTTGCATAAGCATCTATGATCTGTATAGGTGTATCAATATCTAGTTCATCCACCAGCAATGCATGGTCTGCCCATAGGGCTACTCTAATCCTTCCCGTATCATCGGAAACATATATATTTGAGACCATGTTCACAGTGCCATCATCCCTGTTGAATTCCCTTATTTCCCCTAATCCGGATACAGAGCCCTGTATAGAGTAGGATTCTCCAGGTACGATATCTGCTATGGCAGTAAAGTTTTCCTGATATTTCACAGAAGTTTCGGTTTTCTTTAGCAGGCTGTGGTTTCCGATCTGTATTTCTACCTGCTGATTGAAGTTGTTTTCCCGTGCATAACCATTTATTACCTCTACAGCATCTCCCAGCCGAAGCTCTGCTATCTTATCGGTCTTATCGTCCCACAGTGTTATCCTGATCTTACCTGTATCATCGCCGATGGTTATATTTCCCACACGGCCCTTAGAGCCGTCTTTCTTGTTAAAAGTGCGGATGTCTGAAATATCAAGCAACCTTCCTATGACATTAATGCTACCCGTACCGCTTTTGATATCTGAGATCTTCATAGAAGCATTTTTTACACTAACTTCTTCATCGGTCTGTGAAAGCACACCGTTACCACCAATATTTACTTCCACTCCTGAATATCCTTCTTTTACATAACCTCCTAATTGCAGGTTATGACCAATTTCGATAAACCCTTGGTTGATCAGGTCTGCTTTATCATCCCATAGAGTTATCCTTATACTTCCAGTTTCATCAGCAACCAGAAGATTTCCAACTCTTCCCACAGTACCATCGCTACGTGTGAATTCTCTTATTGGGAAAACAGATACTACCTTTGCAATGAAATTAACATTTCCACTGTCACTTTTTATATCTGCTACCTTTTGTGAAGATTTTCCAGTTTCGTTCAGCCCCAGGTCATGTGCCACAAGCATAGCTGCTGTCTTTTCATCACAAAGGCCGCCCATTTGTTCCACTTTCTCATTTACCTTTTCAGTAAATTCTTCCTTGGTTATGGATTTGCTAAGTTTAGAGTAGATCTCGTCTATCCCGGTCATGATAATTCCCTAGACATGTATTATTTGGAGCACTTTCATTAAGTTTAATCGCTCGGATTTGTGTAACTGATAGCATGAGAGTGTATTAAATCTGACGAAACTATAGTCATAGATTCCTTCTTCTCGATAACATATATTAACAATTAATTACATCTCAGGATCGATACATCATGATCCGTAAGTGCAATGAGCATGGATATTTCAGAGGTGAGACATGCCCGGCATGCGGTGTGGAAGGCCGGTACGTCCTTGATGATGACCGCGAGGAACGTTTAGGAAAGTTTGTTTCTGGGGCACTAAGGCATTTCCCTGCAGAAGTCGGTCTAAAAATGGACCATCATGGCTGGGTTAGTCTGGGACATCTTCTGGATGTTCTAAGTGAAAGATATAGATGGGGTACTAAAGAAAGGCTCATTGCTCTTGTTAAGTCTGACAGGAAACACCGGTATGAGATAGATGGCAAACACATAAGGGCAAAGTACGGTCATTCTGTAGACGTAGAACTGGAATCCGATTACCCTGAAAATGAGCTTCCATCACTATATTATGGTGTCAGCCAGGAAGAAGTCGATATGCTGCTTGAGAGTGGTATTATGCCTATCCGGCAAACATACGTACATCTTAGCACATCTTATGAACGAGCTGTAGAAGCTGCGCTTGTGCATACTGATAACCCTGTGATACTTCAGATTGATGCTGATTCTGCACAAACAGATGGGATAATACTCATAACAGCCAACGAAGATATTGCTCTGGCAAGATCTATCCCGGCTGAGTATCTAAGCATAGTTGAGAATTAAGCTGATTTTCTCACTTTTTCACTTCACCGATATCTCGGTGAGTTTTTCCTTTTCCTTTATCTCGAACTCTACGCCTAAAAGTAACTCTGTTATATAGATATTTGTCAGTGTATGTTTTGAGAGTTCGTACGTTGTGAAAGTCCCACCCCTGGCAAGGCCCATATAGGTTACAAGCTGGTCTGCCAGATAAGGATCCACTGAAGCACCGGAGCTGATGTTCTTTATCATGCGTTCTGCAGCCATTTCCCCCACTTTTTCTGCAGGAAGCCCCCTCTTTCCAAGATGGCTGGCACCATTATAATTACTCCATAATGTTATGCCACTTCCAGTTGAAATCTCATCTTTACTGCATACTGCTATCTCGCATTCAATTCCCTTGCTTTCCAGCAGTTTTTTAGCTGCCTGGGATTGGCGCTGTGCTACATGTTCAGGCAGATTCGAAACATGAGATATTCCTTTAATATTCGGTTCCGATCTTTCAAACTCAAATCCATGTAACTTCGAAGGTTCAAAAGCTGCACGTACTTTTCCACCTCCTTCAGGGTAGTATCCTCTTTTTAGAGTTTCTATGTTACAGCGGTATCCCATTTGTTCAAGTGCTTTACAGGTCACGTTATTAAGATAGTCCATTGTCGGAGACCATGCCACATCAGTTCCACCGGTAACCTCAAGTGTGATCTCTCCTCTGGAAAAGGCTGTCATAGGCATGATGCATTGAAGCAGCAGGGATATGCTTCCTGCAGTACCTATATCTACAGTATATGTTGCCCCCTTTATTTCCACTGGAGAGAAGATGATTTCCTGGGAACCAATATGCAGTCCTTTAACTTCTGCACCAGTGAGTTTTGAAGCAGTTTCTATAGCTTTCATATGCTGGGCCTTAACCCCGGGCTGTGATCTATTGGATCTTATATTAAAGATCCTTACATCCGTTGATGTAATACTTGCCAAAGCAACGGCAGTTCTCAAGATCTGCCCACCGCCCTCACCGTAAGAGCCGTCGATTTCTATCATCGTGCATCCTTTCTTGGCATTTTCTTATGTGCACCTTTCACAGCGAAAAGCAGGGGGTCCTGTAATGTAGATACAACTGGAGAGTAACACGTTTCCATTTCAAGAAGTTCGTCTATGGTCTGTTTTCTTTTTATTGCCAGTGAAAGCCCGTCAATGCGTTCTTTAGTACCAGTTGTTGAAACTATTTGAGCACCGACAAGGCATCTGTTGTGGAACAGAACCTTTATGAATATTTTTCCTGCTCCCGGGAAATAATCGGCATGTGTTGATCCTGTAGATATACCGCTTATCACTCGGATTCCCTGTTTTTCTACTTCTTTGGTAGTAACACCCACAGATCCGATTTGCAGATCTCCAACCACTGCAACCCAGGGATTGACCACAGGATTGAATTTTATGTCTTTATCAGCCAAGTTGTCAATTATTGCGCCTGCCATCCTGCGTGCTGTACTTGCCAGCTGACTGAGCATAGGTTTACCGGTAACAAAATTATTTATCTGTGTGCATTCTCCTCCGGCAAACACATTCTCAATAACATTCCCATCTGCTAAGACTTGGAGTTTATCGTTTGTGAGTATTCCTCCTACAGTTCCTATATCTATTCCGGTTTCTGCTGCAAGGGATGTATTAGGTGTCACACCAACTGAGATCAATACTACATCTGCAGGTATCTCTCTTCCATTGGCTGTAACTGAAGTAATCTTTTCCTCGCCATTAAGCGATTCAGGAGTATGTTCTGTTAGCACCTCTACACCTTCTCTCTCCAGGTATGATATTACTGTCTCTGCCATATCTGAGTCAAGGCTGGATGAAAGGATAGTATTGCTACGGCTCAATAATGAGGTTCTTATTCCTCGGCGTGCAGTAGCTATGGCAACCTCACAACCTATAGAACCTGCGCCTATTATAACGACATTTTTTGCATCTTTCAGAGCTTCAGCAATATGCATGCCGTCAGATAGTGTACGAAGAGTAAATACATTCTTTAACAATGTTCCTGTTTCTATATTTCTTGGGATAGAGGCTTTGCTTCCGGTAGCGATCACGAGCTTGTCAAAAGCAAGCTTCTCATCGCCAATTCTTATTGTATTGCTAGTAAGATCTATAGAATCTACCTGTGTTCCCAGTCTCAGTTTTATCCCCATTTCTTGGAAGAACTCAAGGTCTCTTACTATTAATTGTTCAAAATTAGGTATTTCACCTGAAAATACGTAAGGTATACCACATTGACTATATGAGGCATGTTTATCGCTGGATATCACTGTTACTTCATAATTTCCATGCCTTGTGGCTCCTGTAGAGACTGCCATGCCAACTGCACCACCTCCAATGATCAAGAGCTTTTTACCTTGTCTTTTTTCTCTTTTTGCCATATCACAAAACTCGGAACTCTCTGTATTTAGTTCATTCGTTTGTCTGATTTCTTCTTTCAATGGATGCTGAGTGTCTTTGAAAATCCACAAGTTTATTATACTTCATACGGATATTACCTATTGTAATCATTACTTATATGGCTACATTAACTTGAAATTGATCATTGAGGATACTCATGGGACATGAGTATTCTAATCACGCAAAAATAGTTATTCATCATCTAATTTACAATAATCGGGACATTAATCGGAATTCACGTTTGATTATTAGCATCAAACATCCCATTTGATAAAATGCCAAAGGGAATGGCGATAAGGGTATGTAATGTACTTGTGATATTGGGTTTACCAATTGAACGTTAGTTACCCTCGTAGTGCTGTGGACGTGTGTTCAATCTATAATAGGCATATGTAATGCTGGATTACATGTGACACGTCGGAAAAAACGAATCTATTTGAGATAAGGTTCAGCAGAATGCTACTGTTGGAATGACCTAAAAACGGTATCAGGTCCCTTGCACCTGAGCGTTGTAAGTTACTTGTTAGGCTGTTTTTGCAAGAATATCAAGCTGTGTGGCATAGCTAACAGTAAAAATAATTCGGAGACTTATATATGCAAAATGCAGATACTACTAAATATATCATTCATTCAAAGATCAGCGCAGATGGTATTATCGAACGCCCGGATATCGTGGGTGCGATCTTCGGGCAGACTGAAGGTCTGCTTGGATCAGATCTGGACCTGCGAGACCTGCAAAAGACTGGAAGGATCGGAAGGATCGAGGTTCTTGTCAGTGCAAAGGGTGGTAAATCAAAGGGTACTATTCTTGTGCCTTCCAGTCTCGACAAGGTGGAAACATCTATCCTTGCTGCATCCCTGGAGACAATTGACAGGGTAGGACCATGCAGTGCAAAGATCGAAATAACTAACATTGAAGATGTAAGGGCCACCAAGAGGAAGCAGATCATAGAACGTGCGAAGTTCATCCTTACTGGCATGTTCGATACCAATGTACCGGAGTCTCAGGAAATAGCTGATGAGGTCCGACAGTCTGTACGCGTGGAGGAAATGCAGTATTTTGGAAAGAATAAGATTCCATGCGGTCCAGCTGTATTTGATTCAGATGCAATTGTTGTAGTTGAAGGCCGTGCTGATGTGTTAAACCTTCTCAGGTATGGTATCAAGAATACTATTTGCGTAGGTGGTACCAATGTGCCTCCTGAAGTTGCAGAACTAACAAAGAAAAAGGAAACTGTAACTGCATTTACTGATGGTGATCGTGGAGGAGAACTAATTATCAAGGAACTTCTCCAGGTAGCTAACATTGATTACATTGCCCGCGCTCCGGATGGTAAGAGCGTTGAGGATCTTGTGCAGAAAGAAATAGTGAGGGCTCTAAGGCAGAAGATACCAGTAGAACAGGTAATGGACAAGTATTCTTTAAAGGATTCGGATTCTATGAAGGCTCCAGCTGTCCAGAGACTGCCAAAGCAGAAAGAAAGAAGAACTGTTGAGATCCCAAGGGTTGCCGCTCCGACCAAGTTGAAGAAGCGCCCAATTAAGCAGCGTGAGTTCCCCCAGGAAGCTGTGGCGGCTCAGGCACTTCCAGAGGAAGAACAAGAAGTAGTGGAAGTTGTAAAACTCTCTCCAGCTGCTAAGAAGTTCAAATCCCATGCTGATGAACTCATGGGGACTTTTGGTGCACGCTTCCTGGATGCAGGTAACAATGTGATAGGTGAGACTGCTGTGAGAGACCTCGTCAATAACCTGAAGAACTATAACGGTGACATCAAAAGCGTTATCTTTGACGGTGTCATCACTCAAAGAATACTTGACATTGCGGAGAACAAGGGTATTGAAAACCTTGTTGGTGCTAAGATCGGAAGCATCACTAAGAGGCCCTCTTCAGTGAAAATACTGACCGTTAGAGATCTTTAATTCTCGAGGGTCATCCCTTAATTTTTAGATCTTTTTCTTTTTTATTTCTTTTTTCGCTCAAATTAACTAAGTTACAGTATCAGGTATCTTTATATATATCGTAAAAGGAAATATATTTCCGACAATAGCCTTTTATTGAAATCAATTGATTTACGCTTGTACATTAATTTCATCTGTGCACAGTAGCACAATGTACAAACAAAAAAAGGATATGTTGGTTGGTATGCACAAAGACGAATTGATTCAGTTGCACACATTGATGGCACAAATGAAAAGTCGCTTGGAAGAAAAGGGTTTTACACGTGAATTCTCAGAATATGATTCCTTGGCTATAAGTCCAATACATGTTCATAGGAGCAAAGCTGAGCACAAGCTCGCTATCTTTGTACTGGGCAATAGTCTTGCGGTAGCCATGTCTAAAGATGAGTTCTCAGGTTTTGGCAGGACTTCCGAAAGGATGAAAGAGCTTGCTACTCGTATGCAGCATAGCATCATGCAGGACAATTTCTGAGATTTAATTCATTTGCAACGTTCAATCATATTCATTAAAACTCTCAGTATCCCTTATGGATATACTTTCTATTTTTTTTGCAAATAGGTCAAGATTCTGAAATTTATACGAGGATAGTTTCATCTTCATAATTATTCCATCTTCCCCGTCTGAATAGTACTCTTTTTCTATCCAGCAAGGAATGAACCCCATCTTGTGATAAAGGCTCTTGGCCTTGATGTTGCTTGTCCTCACTTCTAAAGTCGCATATTTAAGAAGATTCGAATAGAATACTTTGAACAATGCATCTAGAAGCATACTGCCTATGCCTCTCCCTTGGAACTCTTCGCTCACAGCCAGAGAAAAAACTCTCCCCTCACTCTCGTTTAGCCTGTATCCTACTATGAAACCAACTACGAAGTCCAGGTATTCAGCTACCAGGAACATATCCCCATGCATCTCATAGAAGTGCATGTAAGCAAAGGGGTTATGTTCTGCAAAAGACTCCGATTCTATGCAGAGCACATCTTCAAAGTCGTCAGTTTTGAAGTTTCTGATTCTTATATTCATAATACCAATATTGTTTTATTTAGGTTTCACATGGCGCAGATCCATTGCCTGGCCTCTTGTGGACACTCTCATTTCCCTACCGTTCATGCGTGCCCTACCTACTCCTATTGCCTTTTCACCTACCACAAATACCTCGTCTCCTTCACGAATAGCAGGATCTGCATCTATTATTCCTGGAGCCAATATAGAACCTCTTGGTATGAAGTCATCTATCTGTACTATGTAGGAATTGCGTGGTATCATCATTTCCGCACCAGCAATAGTGACTGCCAATGTACCATATTGGGGTATGAGGGTTGCAAGTTGAGTTTTCTCATAAAATGATTGGTATCTGGGGAAAGGTCCTCTTATTTCCGAATTATCCGGGACTAATATCTCTCCGGCTCCCTTTCCAAACTGGTAGTCAGCGATAGCCTTCAGCATTGCTGCTTTCCTTTTTGTTTCGCTTATTTTCCTGCCTGTACACAGTCCCTCCATAGTCTTGCTAAGATTTCGGAGAGATTCATGAGAAGTGACACTGCCGGTGTTTGTGAAGTGTATTTCCAGTCCAAGCCTGTTGGCTACCATCTCACAGATCTGTCTGTAAGCTCCGTCTACATGTGCAACTATTGCAGTGTATTTGTGTTTTGATAGGTAATCTTCAAGGCATCTCGAAACCCACTTCATCTCTTCTGCATCCCAATGTCCTGTTACAGCAACGTCATAATGGGCTGCAGGATAGGTCAGCTCCAATTCTCTGGGAACTATTCCAAGGGGTGAGGTAATTATCACTTCATGCACGAATTTGCGGTACTTTCCCAGAGCAATACCGAACTTCTGATGAGATTGTGAAATAGAATAGGGTTTCTTTGCAGAACATGGTAAAAGCAAAAGTACGTTCAATTCAGGAGGAGTATATCTTTCTTGTATCCTGCGTGCAAACCTCACAACTTCCGGTCTTGTGAGGGAATCTCCCGAATTCGCAAGCATTTCCACATTGCGGGTGATAGGAGTACCTCTTTCTATATGTTCATATTCTTTATCAAGCAGCCTCAGCAATGCAGTGAGCCAGGGTCTGGTACGGCATTGTCCGTCCACATATTCCCGCAGATTACCAGCAGATATTTTTTCCCTTACCAGCGCAAGTTCAGCTTCCATTGCATTGATATTATGTTGTTCCAGCAGTTGTGCCCTGGAAATTTTATCCATCTTTTTAAGTTCCAATGCGGTGGTAGATGCACAGGCAGAACATCTGCATGGTAGCTCAGAAAGTGATTTAAGGTGGAAACTTCCTGCATGAGTGAGATAAATATCCTTATATGCTGCAACTGTGGCTTTAGTGGTATCCAGCACGTCAGCACCCATGTAAATAAGCATTGCAAGGTTTTCGGGAAGACAGATGTTAGGGAGGTATACTGCTGTATCATCTGGTATATTATGTTTCAGGTCCAGAACTCTTTCAAGCAGGGCTCTTGCATTGTTTTCAAATACTCCTGACCCTTCCAATACATATAGATCAGCAGCTTTAAGCTCTCTGTCTTTACGATATATGCTTCCAATGGCACCAGTTGTTGTGATAGTTTCCATTTCCTTAATCGTGGAATCAGGAGCATCAGGTGCAAGACACATATGGGGTAATATGATAAGTCTATTGTCTCCAATTTCGCTTCGAAGTTGATGTAATTTCTGTTTGGCTTTCTCCACATTGCCCTTTTCCCACAAGGAACCGGCATTCACTATAGGCCCTGTGTTATCATTTATCTTTTCAGTTTTGAGGATGCAGGGAGTCTCAATGATTTCGGCAAGTAGTAACCGTCCTTTTCTTGCCGCACCATCTCTCTGGTATACTTCGAAGTATTGTGTCATTATTTGTAGGATACTGCATAGTTGAATGTAAATGTTTGGTACAAATTTTCTCTCTAACCGCTATCTTTAAATTCTGACCACATCTCTAAACTCAAAGCTATGCTTAATGTTGACCTAATTGAAAAAATGAGGGCTATAGTGGGTAAGGAAAACCTATCTATTAGTTCCTGTGAACTATACTGTTATTCATCTGATGCTTCCCAGATCCGGGGCACGCCGGAGGTTGTCATAAAACCACTAAGCACTGAGCAAGTTTCGGATATCATCAAGATAGCTTATGCTCATAATATCCCGATAACTGCCAGAGGTGCAGGTACTGGTCTTTCTGGTGGCTGTGTTCCTTTAGAGGGCGGTATTGTTCTTGATATGTCTGCCATGAACAGGATAATCGAGATGGATTTTGACAACCTTCAGGTAGTAGTAGAACCGGGAATTGTTCAGGAAAAGCTGAATAAAGCCCTGGAACCATACGGTTTCTTTTTCCCTCCTGATCCCGGAAGTTCTGCAATGTGCACTCTGGGAGGTCTAATAGCCAACAACGGTAGTGGTATGCGGTCCGTGAAGTACGGTACCACTCGTAGTTATGTGCTTGGACTTGAGGTAGTGATGGCAGATGGCAAGATCATAAGGACTGGTTCCAAAACCATGAAATCCGTTGCCGGTTACTCTCTTACTGATCTTATGGTCGGCTCGGAGGGAACTCTTGGCATCATCACTCAGGCAATAATCAAGGTGAGGGCCATTCCAAAAGAACGTTCTGTCATATTTGCTTCATTCGATGGTCCTGAACTTGCAGGCAAGGCTGTGGTTAAGGTTCTTGCGTCTGGCATAGTTCCTTCTGCATGTGAGATATTAGATTCTAACATAATCCGGGCTATCAATACCTATGATCCAAAAATTGGTCTTCCGCTGGCTGGTGCTATACTGCTATTTGAAGTAGATGGCAGTGAAGCTGAAGTGAAAGAAGGTGTTAAACTTATAGCAAAAACATGTGAAGGGTTAGCATCTGGTATCAGAACCGCTTCAGATAAAAAAGAAAGGGACGAGATATGGGCTGCCCGCAGGCTGGCAGGTGCAGCTATTTCGCGCCTGGATCCTATGCGTACCAGGGTGTATGTTGGCGAAGATGTTGGAGTTCCCATAAAAGAAATCCCTAAAATGTTGCGCAAGGTCGATGAAATATCCAAGGAGTTTAATCTACCAATCATGACCTATGGTCATATCGGAGATGGAAACTTACACACTGGTATGTGTATCGACATGCTCAGCGATGATGATTGGACGAAGCTGAATGCTGCTGCTGATAGGATCCACCGTACAGCTATTGAAATGGGAGGAACTACCACCGCAGAACATGGTGTAGGCAGTGCCCGGTCTGAATACATGCGCCTGGAATTGGGTAACGCGTTGGATATCATGATAGCTATCAAAAAAGCTCTTGATCCCAAAGGAATCCTAAACCCCGGGAAAATGGGGGTGTAATATGTCCAATCTTGATCTGAGATCAATTCTTAAATGTGTACGTTGTGGCACATGCAGGTCTGTCTGTCCTGTTTTTGAACAGACAGGTTGGGAATCCTCAAGTTCCAGAGGTCGTATGCTTGTTGTTCATGGTGTTTACCATGGTTTAGAAGCAGACCAGGATGTACTAAACAGTCTAAATACATGTACTACATGTGGCTTGTGTGAGCAGATGTGCCCTTCTGGTGCTTCCCCTACGCAAATAGTGGAGGATACTCGCCATCAGCTTGTTCTTAAGGGTAAAATGACAGATACTCAAGCCGCATTACGACACGAGGCAATATCAAAAGGTAACCCTCTTGGAGAAACAAAGTATCGTCACTCATGGCTGCAAGATACCTCCGACATCAAAGAGCATGCTCCGTACGTTTTTTTCGTGGGCTGCCTGGGCTCTTACAGGTATCCTGAACTTACTCGCAGGACCTTTGATCTGCTTAAGAAGTTTGATGTCACACTTATTCCTGAGGAGGTTTGCTGTGGCTCACCTCTGCTGCGTACAGGTTCAGATCCGGATGCTCTGGTTTCTAAAAATCTGGAGCAGATTAAAAAGATAGGTGCACATACCATCATCACAGGCTGTGCGGGCTGTTACACCACTCTTAAGAACGATTATCCTGGTGATCTAAAAGTAATACATGTTTCAGAGTTTCTTGCAGAACACCTCTCAGAAATGGATCTGAAACATCTGGATCTCAAGGTGACCTACCATGATCCCTGCCATCTGGGAAGATGCAATGGTGTTTTCGATGCACCCCGAAAGATAATCACATCTATCTGCGAACTTAAGGAAATGAAATCTCATCACGAGCAATCCCGTTGCTGTGGTGCAGGTGGTGGAGTGATGAAAGGTTATCCTGACCTGTCTTTGGCTCTTTCAAAGAAGCGTCTGGAAGAGATCCCCGAAGGGATGGACTATCTTGTCACATCCTGTCCCCTGTGCAGAACAAATCTCCAGCGCGGAGGGCCAAAAGTAGAAGTTATTGATATTCTGGATCTAATGGAAATGGCAATGAATAAATAATTCTCATTGCCTTTCTTTTCCTCTTGGCGGCCTTCTGATAAGGCAGTTCCAGCTATTGCCCACAAGGTCCAATCTGTTAGCCCGTTTGAGCCCTTCGTATACAAGCATCTGATTCTGTGGGTCCTTATAGCGTAAAAAGGCTCTTTGTATCATTTTATCTTTCCTGGAAGTTGCAACATAAATGTTCTTGCCTGTGAAAGGATCAATTCCAGTGTGGAACATGCATGTGGCAGCAGTCATGGGTGTAGGAGTGAAATCCTGCACTTGTTCGGTGTATCTCCCAGTGTCCCTTATGTACTCTGCAGTTTCGATCATGTTGTTAAGGGTGCATCCTGGATGGCCAGACATCAAAAATGCTACAAGGTACTGGTCTTTGCCCACTTTCCTGTTGATCTCCTTGTATTTCTGTTCGAATTTTTCGAATACTTCCCTGCGGGGTTTTTTCATAGCATCAGTGACTGCGTTGCAGTAATGCTCGGGTGCCACCTTAAGCTGTCCACTTACGTGATGGGCACATAGTTCTTCCATGTACTTTTCATCAAGTAGAGCCAGATCATAACGTACGCCATATCCGACGAAAACTTTCGAGATTCCTGGTATTTGCCGCAGCCGTTGCATCAGTTCTATCAGTTTCTTATGGCTTGTGTTAAGTGAAGGGCAAGCCTGTGGATAAATACATAATTTGTCTGCACATGTTCCCTTCTTTTCCCACTTCCCGCATTCCATCCCATACATGTTAGCAGAAGGACCGCCAAGTCCGTTGATGATACCTTTGAAGCCTTTGATTTTCTTCAGCCCTTCGGCCTCCCTAAGTATTGATTCAATGCTACGGCTGGAGATCATTCTTCCTTGGTGCAGGACTATGGCGCAGAAAGAGCATGAACCAAAACATCCCCTGTGAGTGGTGATGGAGAACCTGGCCATGTCAAGGGCAGGTATGGGTTCTTTGTATGATGGATGTGCGCTCCTTGTATAAGGCAGCTCATACACATGGTCCAACTCTTTTTCATTAAGAAGCCGCATGGGCCTGTTCTGTATGATTACTGTTTTCGGATGGACCTGTATTATCCCTCTTCCTCGTACTGGGTCCTGTTCATCAAATGTAAGCTTGAAAGCTTTGGAGTACAGCACTTTATCCTTTGAAACTTCTGTGTAGGAAGGTATCTCAATATTGTTCTTGAGCAATTCCTGTCTTTTTTCCTTCCATGTTTTAACTTCCATTTTCCAGACAGTGCCTTCAATGTCAGTTATGTCTTTTACAGGTATGCCTTTATCCAGCTTTTCTGCAATCTGAAGTATTTGCAGTTCGCCCATGCCATAGATCAGCAGGTCCGCAGGTGTGTCTGCCAGAATTGACTGACGGACCTTATCGGACCAATAATCGTATTGGGCAAAACGGCGCAAAGAGGCTTCTATGCCTCCAATGACCATTGGCACATCAGGGTATGCTTCACGTAACCTGTTAGAATAAACAATAGTTGCCCTGTTTGGTCTCATCCCGGGTTTATTGCCAGGAGAATATGCATCTTCATGGCGCAATCTCTGGGAAGGTGTATAGTTGCTCACCATTGAGTCCGTATTTCCACCACTGACAGCGAAGAATAGGCGTGGCTTACCTAATTTCTTAAAATCATCAACACTATCCCATTTAGGCTGTGCAATAATGCCTACTCTATATCCAGCATCTTCAAGAACCCTACCTATAATAGCCGTTCCAAATCCGGGATGATCCACGTAGGCATCGCCGGTCACAATGATCACATCAAGCTCTTCCCAACCTCTTCTTTTTGCTTCTTTGAGGTCCATTGGGAGAAATTGTGAGGCAAATGAAGCTTTTTCTTTATTTTTTCCAGTCATGATTAAATGATCTTAAATATGCTTTTAGCCATGCGGTATGATAGTTCTATCTGACGTTTGACGTTTTCAGAAGTAGGTTCTCCGTGTCCCGGATACATTGTTCTTACATCCAGTTTTGTGAGTTTTTGAATGGATTCACTTATCTTTGTGGAGTTACCACCTATAAAATCTGTACGCCCGATACTGCCCTGTGGAAATACAGTATCTCCTGAGAACAATGACTTTGATACTGGTTCGTAAAGGCATATACAACCAGGTGTATGTCCAGGTGTGTGTATTATTTCCAGATGCTCTTCGTCTCCGAGGGGTATGTTTTCTCCCTCCTCAAGCAGCATGTCTGGCTCAAAGGAAGGTGCTCTGCTGTCAAAGGCTTCAGCAGCACTGGCTTCGTTGTGATGTAATCCTTCCACATCGTTTTTGTGGATAGCTATTTTTGCACCACTTTTTTTGGCAATGGCTTCTGCAGCTGCAGTGTGGTCGTAGTGGCAATGAGTAAGAATAATGAGTTCAAGATCGTGGATATCGATGTTTTTTTCGATTTCTGCTATCAAAGCATCCGTGTTAATACCTGTGTCTATGAGCACTTTACCATTTACAAGATAAGAATTTGCATCATAGTAACCAGTATGGAATTTCTTTACATTCATGTTCCTTATTCCCTTGTTCCCTATATATTGTCTTTAGAGGCCAAATACCCTTATAGTATTTTTCCTGGTGATATCTGCTATTTCTTTTTCTTCTATTCCTTTTAATTTTGCAATCCATGGAATCGAATCCAGAACGAATGCAGGTTCATTCCTGCCTTTGCGGGGTGAAAGATATGGGCTGTCCGTCTCCAGAAGCATGTGCTCTAATGGTACTTCTCTCGCGATTTCCCGGTGGTGTTCCGAAAAACAGACCAAAGTAGGAACTGAGATGAAATGTCCGGCATCTACTACATTGCTCATGGTTTCAAGATTCCCTCCATAGCAGTGAAATACTACTTTTTCAAGGTGCCCTGACAATCCCAGTGCAACATTTTCTGCCTCTCTGCCGTGTATCACAAGAGGTTTATTGTATTTGTCTGCAAGCTCTATGACTTGCTTAAACACTTCTATCTGCCTGTCTCTTTCAGTATTTGATGTGAAGTAATGGTAGTCAAGACCGGCTTCTCCGATTCCGACTATTTCATTGACGTGATCTTCTATAAAATTCAACATGCTGTTTACTTGTTCATCAGTGGCTTCTGGTGAAAGGTGGGGGCTGAATCCCAGAGTTGCGTGTATGTAGTCATATTTCTGTGCAAGCTCAAGAGTTGAGATATTGGTCTTTGGATCAACCCCTGAATTGATCATCTGGTCTACGCCAGCATCAAAAGCGCGTTGTATAGCTGTTTCTCTATCCTTATTGAATTTTGGAAAATCAAGATGGCAGTGTGAATCTATAACTTGGAAGTCCATGATTGCTTCTTATTGGCTGCTGGAGTCATAAAGGGAACGATTCAGGAGATCTATATACTACAGTTGATCACAGGTTTAAATAAGAAAAGATATTCCAGGCATTGATGCCTGGTGATAAAAATTGCAGTTACTGCATATTCCACAATTTTTTCTTGTCAAGCAGGATGTTTATAGCTGTTACAAGTGCATCAACTGATGCTGTCACAATATCAGTGCTTGCAGCATGGGCTGTAACCATACGTCCATCTTCATCCTCTACTCCAATCGTGACCTCAGCAAGAGCATCGGCTCCTCCGGTAATGGCCTCAATACGGAAGTCTCGTATCTTGACCTTTGTGTATCCAGCTATCATTTGCTGTACTGCTTTAACAGCTGCATCAACTGGTCCAGTACCAATGTTAGAGGCTACTGCTTCATCGTTGCCAATAATAGCCCTGACGACTGCAGTGGGCGTTGTGAGGTTGCTTGTCATCACTGAGAGTTCCTTGAGTTTTATAGTCTCGCTGCCAAGGTTCCTTCCCAGTACGTCTGATGCAACAGCATGCAGATCGGCATCACAGATACGCTTTCCTTTGTCAGCTATGGCTTTTATCCTCTTGACTATCTCATCAAGTTGTTCTTCGGTGGTCTGGATACCAGCATCTTCCAGAGATTTCTGAACAGCGTGCTTACCCGCGTGCTTACCAAGTACTATACGCCTTTTATGTCCTACCATCTCAGGCGTCATGATACCAGGTTCGAATGTGTCGGCCTTGGTGAGTACTCCATGTGTATGGATGCCTGACTCGTGGGCAAAGGCATTCTCGCCAACGATAGGTGTGTTTGGAGGCATGTGTACGCCTGTATAATTTTCCACCATTTTAGATGTCTCGAGCAGGTATTCCGTCTTGATGTTGGTTTTTGCGCCATAAATTGATTCCAGGCACATAACTACCTCTGCAAGATTCGCGTTTCCAGCTCTTTCTCCTATTCCATTTACAGTCACTTGGATCTGGCTTGCTCCGGCTTCTGCTGCCATAAGGCTGTTAGCCACAGCTATGCCGAAATCATTGTGACAATGAACATCTATGGGGATTTTTACTTCCTTATGAATCGCATCTACCAACTGGTACATGCGGGAAGGGGACATTATTCCTACAGTATCAGGTACATTGATAATGTCACAACCTGCTCCCTGTACTGCTTTGTATACCTGTGTAAGGTACTCAAGATCAGTGCGGGTAGCATCCATGGCTGAGAACATACACTTTATTCCATGGTCCTTGATATACTGTACTGCATCCACAGCCATTGTGAGCACTTCTTCTTTGCTCTTCTTTATGGTGTGGATCCTCTGGATATCAGATGTGGATACAAATGTGTGTATCATGTCCACGTCAGTGTCCAGGCATGCATCCAGATCCTTAGTCAGCACTCTTGCAAGACCACACACATCCAGCTTGAGACCTTCGTTGGCGATAGCTTTTACAGACAGTTTATCTCCTTCAGAGGAAATAGGAAACCCGGCTTCAAGAACATCTACTCCAAGTTTGTCCAGTTGCCTTGCAATTTTGAGCTTCTGGTCATTAGTCAGAGAGACTCCAGGGGTCTGTTCACCATCGCGCAGTGTGGTATCGAAAATAGTGATTTTTTTGTTCAACAGCGGTTCAGTGTTATAAAAAACGATCCCTCAGTTGCATTTCTGCGCTCATAGTAATCATGAAGTTGTGTTAAGCTATCATATATATACCTTTCTATTCTCTTCTCGCAATTCGTGCAAAGTTGGTTATGAGTTCTACTCCACACGACAGGTATTTATAGTAGTGTGTACTTCTAGGGGTGCTCGCAAGGGGCTTTGCGGCGCGGAAACGCAATGCAGCTCGCTTGAGAGATCTAAAGTTAAGCAATCATCGATAAATGTTCGTTTTTGCATGT
>NZ_JBGMEB010000018.1:0-98954 GCF_041447285.1 Methanomethylovorans sp.
TGAAGAAATTAAGGCAAAAAACTACTGGAATCAAGTAAAAGAGGTTAAAATCAAGTTATTGATACATAACCTTGACAGGCATGTCAAAGTTATATGTATTGCTCAAATGAGGATTTCTACAAAGCCGTTAATTGAGTATCCCATTCAATTTCCCGTATAAGATTGGGATCCATGTATCGTACAACAATAATTGTACCTGCAACCGAATCGACATCTAAGCTTTTTGTTATGGGATTAGCCGCGATCAATGCAGGTCCTTCTGGTGTATTAATCATACCACTCATATAACTGAGATTTAGTGGTTTAGAAAATAGTTTTTTATTGGAATCAATTGTTTGCAACAACCCAATTGATACATCTGTTTTTTCATAAGTATCATGATTAACACCGACAATATGATACAATTGACCATTGATATCGTAAAAAAGCATTGCATCTATCTGAAGGTTAGCAATCGCATCAATATCAAGGTTATTGGTAACATAATATTCCGATTCTCCAAGTAAGAAATAATATGTATCGTCCCACTGCCCCCAATCGCTTGCAATAATTGCAAGGTTTTTAGATTGTGTATTTATTGCTGCGGTTGCCCTTGCGACATTCTTTGTAACTTCCTCTTGCTCCAATTCGCCAAAACTATTGCCAACAATCTGGTCAGCAGTAACGAACAATAATAAAACCAGGCAAAAGAAAGTTATTCCCAGAATAGTCAAAGTCTTATTACGGATTTTCATAGGAACAACACGCATAGTAGACAGAAAGTACACATACTACCAACAGAGCAACTATTTATTGTGAAATAATGGATTTTTTTCAATCTGTTCCCCTTGCTTGATCAGATTAATATTATCGATAAATTACAATCTTATTGCAATATGTTCAGGCAGTGAATAAATATGAACTTTTTGGATGTAGTCTATATATATAATTTCTTAATTATCTAAGGCATTAAATATTATATACTAAAGATATCTGCGGAGTAAAATATCATCCACAATAAAAAAACTACATCTCGGATTCATAGAAAGTATATATAACTCCATCATGGATAGTGAAATAAACGCCTTTTTTGTCATCATGGATAACTCTCATATCCATTTCCGAGGCTGTATCCACAAGCCCCTGAAGTGAGGTTAACTTAACCTCTATCAAGTCTTTGTGTTCAACAGGTATTTCTCCTTGGCTTATCCAGCTGTTAAACTTTGCAAGGTCAGCTATTTTTTCCAGCTGAAGTATTTCAGATGGATCAACTGGTTCTCTTGACCTTAATTTCCTTAAAACAAATAAACAAGTAGCAGAGACAATCAACAATAATAAAAGAATGGCAATTCTTGCTAAATGAGGCGAATCCCTTATAGTTTGTGTACTGTAAGTATCCACAGTATTATTTGATTCAAGCTTTTTAGCTACCTGGTAGTAAGAGTCTGTGGTTAGGAGAGGCACCCTGTACTCTAAAACCTCGTCTATATTCTTTCCGTTGATGCTACCTTCAAGATCAACATAAGTAATAATAGTCAAATTTGTTTCCTGGGTGTACTGCAAGTCATCCTTAACGGCTTGGACAACAGCATCTACCTGTGCTAAATTTATAGAAAAATTATGTGATGCTATGTCACCGTTTGAAAGCCTCGCATCACCTGCGTTTACAACAGGAAATTCTTTCTGCCATAATATAGATTCCTGTATTTGCTCATAACTTTCTGCTGTTGCCAGAATAATGGTTTTTCTGCTTACACTTACATCAGCCGAATCGGACGCATCGATATCAAAAGTAAATCCCATATTTAAGATTGGAGACACTGAGTAGAAATATGCAGGTTGATCAGGAGGAAGCACAGTGCCTACAGGATATAATGGATTAGAACCATTCACATAGGCTGTATAAGTATACACCCCTTTAGTGGAATATGAGGAGGTTACATATTCCTGTTCAACATAAGAAGGTATGAAAAGAGAATAAGCCATCAAAATAACTGATAACAGAATTACAATAGAAAGAAACGTGTTTATGGGCTTATATTGTTCAATAATTATGTTCTGTAACTTAAGAAGTTCAACCTTCAAACTTTTTCCTCCATCTCCAATATATACATAAGTTACAGATAATGCATCTTATTGGTATTTATTAATACTGTTTGGTTCAGACAAAATGAAGATAACGCCTTAGTCGATACAACCTCTGCCTATAATTTTGTCTCTTCTTTTTGATTATTTTCCTATACCATATAGGTAAAGTTAGTAAGAGAATTAACGTTGTATATAAAATAAAGATAGAAATCATAGGCATCAAAGGATGTAATTGAGAAAGGGAAATTATCCAGAAAACCGGTAGAATGTATGGCACATAGGAAACACTGGTTCTTGCTTCCTGTTTAAGATCCATAGTGGTGGAATTAGAGGGGGAGATAACACTATACCCTGGATAGAAAGGATTTTGTATGCCATTCTCGCTTGTCAGTACAAGCACAGATGATAGTTCGTTTGGATTATTTTTTGTATATTCATTTGGCAGGGTGAACCAGCCATTAGCACCAAAATAAGGACTAAGCAACAGCAGGAATAATATGCAACATAAACATGTTATAGAGACTAGATACTTGCTCTGAACAGTGTAAGAGGTGCGTCTTGACAGTTTTCTTTTCCTTTTCTCTGCTTTGCGGGCCTTTACCGGATTGCTATACAGGACTATGTTCTTAATCTCGTCAAGTATGAGTATCGTGGCGGGCAAAAGTATAAGGAGAACAAAAAGTGTCTTGTTCTTTGAATTTTGAGGCAAGTATCCTGCATATGGAATTACAAAAACGATCTTACCTTTAACAGCATCTCCTGAAACAAAGAAAGGATCCAGATCCTCGTTAGCATCACCTTTTGTCTGAAAAACCAAAGGATCTTCGCTGATTATGGAGATAATGCGATGTGTTACAAACACATCTTCCTCTGCAGTAGGTGGGTGGAAAGTTATCACATCTCCAATAACAAGATCATCTGGTGAGACCGATTGTGATATTACAATATCTCCTACTCGCATGAAAGGATGCATACTGCCACTGAGCACAATCAGGGGAAGTGCTGAACCATTGAAAATCGGCATAAGGAAGTGTAAGAGTATCAGCAAAAGGAAAAAAAACACAACAGCTGACAGCATTCCTTTGCTTTTCATGAAAATATATTAGCATCTGTACTATTTTAGGTATTCGGAGCACTATACACAAATTAGACTATCATTATAGTTTATGTATGTGTGGGAGCTGGTGCACCTTGCTGTATCAGGAGCACATCAAAAACAAAATTTGCTGCAGTGCCTTGACCTTCAGTTACATCTTTATCCATAGAATACACGATAGGTAGATCAATAGTTTCGCCAGCACCAAGAGTACCTATTTTTATGTACTCATCACCTAGTTCACGTTCATATCCATCAACTGGAGTCGTCGCTGTGAAATAGTTGATGCAATCTTTATTTTCAGAACTCATTTTAATATAAAGATCGCCTGTAACAGTCCCATCGTTCTTTATTGGTATTGAACCGGAGACTGATTGACCAGGAACTAGGTATGCATCACCACTATCAGTGATTGTTTTTGTTGTTTGCATCTCCAGTTTAAGAGTTCCAGCTGTAAGCGCGTTTGAACCGCTTGTTTCTATATCGCTGAAGTACGCCCACGTACCTGCACTTGCCATAGATGCGATTGAGAAAATGGTAAGTATACTCAAGAATATTTTCTTGTTCATACTAGCTAGTTATATATTATATTTTAATGGATATCAAGTTGTTGGAAGTAGTGTATAGACGACATATCTTGAAAAAGAGTTTTATATGTGCGTATATTTGATATTCTCACATACCGGAAGCTACAAAGAAAAATAAGTTGCTATAAATAATCCGACAAACATTGAAGATACAGATACACTTGGAAATTAAAAAACTATAAAGATAATTCTCTAGGATTCATCAATATCTGTACCATTTAGGTATCAGTAGAATTTCCAGTTGCTGGGCTATCAGTAGTATCAGTTGTGTTGTCAGAAGCTAGATTCTCCAGAGAATCAGAAGTATAATCAGCAGCTGGTTTATCTGTAGGGTCAGTGGTATTTCCACTCGTTAGATTATCTGTGGGGTCAGTGGTATTTCCATTAGTTGGATTATCAGTGGGGTCAGTGGTATTTCCACTCGTTGGATTATCTGTGGGATCAGTGGTATTCCCACTTGCTGGATTATCTGTGGGATCAGTAGAATTTCCATTCGTTGGATTATCTGTGGGGTTGGTAGTATTTCCATTCGTTGGATTATCTGTAGGATCAGTGGTATTTCCACTCGTTGGATTATCTGTGGGGTCAGTGGTATTTCCACTCGTTGGATTATCTGTGGGGTTGGTAGTATTTCCATTCGTTGGATTATCTGTAGGATCAGTGGTATTTCCACTCGTTGGATTATCTGTGGGGTCAGTGGTATTTCCACTCGTTGGATTATCTGTGGGGTTGGTAGTATTTCCATTCGTTGGATTATCCGTGGGATCAGTAGTGTTCCCACCCGCTGTAGTGTTTGTAGTCTCCGTTATGTTGCCTACAACTGTAGTATTTATGAAATCAGTAGTATTGCCAACGACTGTAATATTTAGGCTTGCAGTAGTGTTGTTAGCAGCTGTAATATTAGAAGTATCTGTAATATTGCCAACCACTGTGGTATTTATGAAATCCGTAGTATTACCTGCGACTGTAGTATTTGTATTCTCTATAGTATCATCGGCATCTGAATGATGAGAAGAACCTAAACTGCCCCCGCTACCTGCAGTCTTATATGTAGATGTATTATTGGAAGACAGCATAGTGTCAATAGAAAATGAATTATCTGGAATGCTCATTGGAGCGAAGTATGGTTGCTGTTCCTTAGTATCCCATACACCTGCTTGTAGCGTATTCGAGGAGGTGGATGTGGTATCCCCTAAATAAGAAAAAGTGCCTCCTATAGAGACAATGGTAATTAGCATGAGGCTCAACAGTATCAATTTTGCAGCTGTCCTCATTGTGATTCACCTTTCATTAACCTTTCATTATCCTTTTGTAGGCTCCATACTAGTGCCTGATACCAGTATAAAATCAAAAATTTCAGTAAAAAACAATGAAGTTACAATCTGCAACACGATTATGAGTACTACATAAACTAAAAATATGTCACTAACTGTAATATTCATGTCTATTAATGGAAATTAGAAGGATAAGAAAACTCCTATCCTTTTGTTTATCTTATTCTACTAAATAGATTCATACGTTATTGTCCTTGACCTTGACCTTGTCCTTGACCTTGACCTTGACCTTGTCCTTGACCTTGACCTTGACCTTGTCCTTGACCTTGACCTTGACCTTGTCCTTGTCCTTGTCCTTGACCTTGACCTTGTCCTTGACTGCCTGTATTGAGTGTTGAAGGAGTTAGATCTTTCTCATCCTGTATAAGTATGAAATCAACTGTGAAGTGTGTTGTACTGGTCTGTAGAGCATTTGTTGTAGCTGGATCAAGTGTGCATTTAAATGTTAGTGTAGAACCATGACCCCCTCCTATAGTATCAACATAAATATAACTGTCAGTCAAGGCAGACTCACCAATAACTGAGGAGTCAACAGTGAAATCTAAGTTATCATTAAGGGCACTAGAATCTGGAGTTATCTTTGCATAAAGTTTTCCCGGAACGTTTCCAGCGTTGCGTACAACTAGATGATCTGTGTAAGAATGTCCTGGAAGTATCATCCCTGCATTATCGAAGATTACTTCTGAGGTTATTTCCTGATTGATCTTAAGAGTTCCTGTTGTAAGAGTGTTTGAAGCAGTTGTTTTCTCATCACTAAAGTATGCCCATGTGCCTGCACTATACATATCTAAATTATACCTCTAATTTTCACAGTTGTTTAGTAGTATAATATTAGTTGAGTATGTTAGTCGCCTATCACGCTAAAGGCACTGTTGTGGTATAGTTATTGGCGCATTAAACACAAAAAACCAGGAGAAATGATAGATTACCGGTATCAGAAGACAGGGTAATTTCTCGCACTCTAAATAGCTCATTAACAGAAGTAATGTTATATTATCTTTTAGTTGTTTAATGATATAACAATAGAAGACTAACATAATATTAGCGAACAGAACTAAATGTGAGATGATAATGTAGCAAGAGTCTATATTTAACCCATAAGTTTTGAGAAATGAGTGATTACCAATATCAATAGAACTAGTAATCCAATGTTTTCAATAACTCATTAACAAGGGTAATGGTTTATTTTTTCTTGTAATGTTTCATTCTATTCACATGGACAATGGAAGCTCCAAGGAAGATCACATTGGTAAAAACCAGCCAGTAAATACTGTAGATCCACTTTACAAAATTAAAAGCTATGGAAATAGTGCCCATAACTGCAACTATACTGAAACCCAGGTAAAAATGGCTCCAGGGGATATCCCCTTTTTTCACTGTTTCCAGATACAAAGTAACCCCTTCTGCGGCAGGAGTCAATTCTAATCTATCACTGTCTCTGTTATATGCAATTATACCCATGTTCTCCATTTTTGGTACATGGGTTTGCAACATAGAGACATATATGCTTTTGCGCACGTTGCTCACAGGCTCATTGGAATTAGATTCAATCCTTGCTATGGTTTCTGATATATCACGGAGGCTTTTGGGTCCATCCTTGTGAAGGATTTCCAACATCATCCTTCTACGTTCATTTTGCAGAACTGAAAAGATCTCGCTTTGGTTTATAGCTGGTTTCTGCTCTATCTCCAAAGGAGCTTCATTATCGTTATTAACCACCTATACACCTCCAATTCGATTTTATTTGTAATTATTATAAAATAACTTACAGTATTTCAAGAGTTATTCCTGCAATTTATTTTCTATGTTTGATATACTATATTTCTCAATAAAAATATTCCGGTATAGCTATATAAATTTATACACTAAACTAATATACAACATTATTTTTAATATGAAGCAAAATATCCAACTAAATATAGCAAGACCATTAATAATCGAGCTTCAATGTAGAGTTTGATTATTAATTGACGTTATCATTATAGATGTCAACAATTAATCATTCACTTTATATTCCTTGACACTGTTAATGGATCTGTTGCTTCAATTAGTCTCATTTGCTTCTAGATTGGAGAAAGAAGTACTGTTAAGGTATAGTTATTGCTACATTAAACAGATATTTTGAAGAGAAATGGGAAATTAACATTATCAATAGAACTGGAACTTCATACTTACAAAAGTATAAAAGAAGTGTATATTTAATAATTTCTTGAAAAGTGTAGTACTCATGAATTCTTAACAAGTATGGAAAGACATAAACGGAAAATGTTTTATCAAAAAAGACGTTTAGCCTTCCATTCAAATTCTCCTTTTTGTAAATTATGGGGCTGTCTTACGATGGATGTTTCTGAATTGGTAAACAAACTAAAGTCTTCAAGAAAATACGAAGGCCAGATAATGCACATTGAAGACATACCTGCAAAGGAGCCCGTTTATAGCTCTGCTGAGCTAAAACCACTTCTCAATTACGCTTTAGGTGAAATGGGAATAAAACAGCTGTATATGCATCAGGCAGAAGCTGTGGAGAAATCCAGGGAAAGAAAAAATATAGTGCTGTCTACCAGCACCGCCAGCGGAAAATCCCTCTGCTACATGCTCCCCATATTTGAGACCATTATGGAAGATCCTTCAGCAACCGCGCTTTACATCTCACCCCTGAATGCACTGGTAAATGACCAGCTCCAAACTTTCAGGAATTTCAGTCAGCTTATGGGATTGGACATCAACATAAACAGGTTCATTGGAAGTATGCCTAAAGATGAAAAGGATGCTGTCAAATACAACAACCCAAGGATAGTTTTCACCAATCCTGATATGCTTCATCTAAGCTTTCTGCAGTGGAAGCACCAATGGAAACGTTTTCTTTCAAATCTCAGGTACATCGTCCTTGATGAAAGCCATACATACAGCGGTGTAATGGGCAGCCACATGGCAAATCTTCTCAGAAGACTGAACAGGGTATGCGATCATTATGGTGCACATCCGCAATACATCTGCTGCACAGCCACAATCGGTAACCCTGTTCAACATACTTCTGCTTTAATAGGCAAAGATGTGGTGCTAATAGACAACGACAGCTCCGGCAGAGGACTGCAGAAATTCGTTTTCTGGAATCCCCCATTGTACCTGAAATATGGTAATTTCACCATGAGAAAAGCCAGTTTTGGAGAAACTGTAGATATTTTCACAACATTTGTCCAGAGCGGCTTCCAGACAATCGCCTTTGCAAGATCAAGACAGAAAGTGGAAAGGATGTATATTGAATCAAAGAACACTCTTGCTCACAGAGGTGTTGAAAAAAAGATAAGTCCGTACAGAGGCGGTTACCACGGGAACGAGCGTGAGGTAATCGAGAAGGGTCTGTCCAATGGAGAAATTGCAGGAGTTATTTCCACCAATGCCCTTGAATTAGGTATCGACATTGGAGGACTTGATGCCTGTATTATGGATGGTTTTCCAGGAACAATAATGAGTGCAAGGCAGCAGGCAGGAAGGGCAGGGCGCGGATTTGCTGAAAGTATAGTAGCGCTTGTTGCAGATCCTAATGCTCTTGACCAATATTACATGCGAAACCCACGAGACTTTTTCAGAAGACAGTGTGAAGAAGCTGTGATCAATGTTTCTAACCGTTACATTCAGGCAGGCCATTTGCTGTGTGCCGCCAGGGAGATCCCTTTGAGAGAAGAAGATGTACAGTATTTTGGAAGCGAGTTCAGCCGTATAATAACAGTGCTTGAAGAAGAAGGATTACTGGAAGGTACTTCTGAAAAGAGGTCACTTGATACAAATGCTCACATGCATGTATCCATACGGGATATTGACAGTGATGCTTATACTATTATTGACAAGGCTTCCAAAAGACCTCTGGAGAACTCTCTTAGCAGGCTGCAGGCATACAGGGAAGCGTTTGAAGGTGCAGTATATATTAACAAAGGAACAGCCTATGTTGTCACTTCACTGGACCATGAAAAAAGGCAAATACACGTAGAACACACTCAGGATGAATACTATACAAGATCAATGGTATCCTCAGACGTTTTAATAAGAGATGTTATTGAAACTAAAGCGCTGGAAACCTGCCCAGATGTAAAGGTCGGTTTTGGAAGCGTGGATGTGACACAGCAAGTAACAGGGTACAAGAAGTTGCAGCAGCGCACAGATAAGGAACTTGGACAATCTGAACTGAAAATGCCAAAATTCACTCTTGAAACCGAAGCCCTCTGGCTTGAACTGCCCGGAAGAATGATGGGATCGGTTGCAGTATATGATAGAGATTTTGCTGGTGGGATTCATGCTATCGAACATGCCATGATAGCAATGTATCCTTTACACCTGCTCGCCGACCGCAATGATGTGGGAGGACTTTCCACACCAGAACACACTGACCTGGGAGGCAACAGCGGCATATTCGTATATGACGGACACCAGGGAGGTGTTGGTTACGCTGAAAGCGGATATGACAAGATCGGTGAAATGCTTGAGGTCACTTTGAGGTCAATTGAAAGCTGCCCTTGTAGTGAAGGCTGCCCTTCCTGTATACAATCTCCAAAATGTGGCAACAATAACAATCCGCTGGACAAGGATGCTGCCATAATTATACTTCACAAAGTTCTCGGAAAACCCGACTATATCCCTCAGAAGAAAAAGACCGCTGGCGAGATGAAAAAGCGGGAAAAGAGTGTTATTGATATCCCTGAGAACAAAGAGAAAGTGGAGCAGAGATTTGATCCGATTAATGCTCTTAACCGAGCTCGGAGAAAACTTCGCCAGAGGCAGACAAGCACAGCAGCCGAATGGATAAAGGCCGGCATCTTGGCAGGGAAAGATAAAAAAGATCATGAACAGGCGTATGAATGCTTTGAAGCTGCTTTACAACTTGATCCAGACAATCCCAGCGCACTTCTGAACAAGGGTATAACCTGCTTGAATCTTGGTCAGAATCAGGCTGCACTTACATGCTTCAACAGGCTTCTTAATCTGGGTGCCAACCAGAGCGTAGTATGGAAAAACAAAGGCACTGCATTATATAGACTGGGAGATATCAAAGGAGCTGTTGGTGCATACGATGAAGCCCTCAGACTGAAACCCGACGACCAAAAAGTGCACGAACTAAAAGAAAGAGCAAAAAAGACGTTAAGGTAACATTAAGAGGAAAGAATATATCTCTTATAACCATTAACTAAGTGGACCAAAACTTTATATAATGAAAGTGTCACCTATTGACAGATTTTTAAATCAAGCAGTAAGTAGCGAATTATTCTTAGAAGCTGCGTAATGGATGGAAAATGTCGGTCAAACATCTTGCAAACCTGTATGCTTACAGACAACTGATATGGCAATTAGCTTGGAGCGAGTTCAAACTAAGGTATAAGAACTCTATTTTAGGATATTTCTGGTCTTTGCTAGAACCTCTGCTAATGCTTACGGTCCTTTATTATGTGTTTTCACACCTTATGAAAATGCAGATAGAAAATTACCAGCTTTTCCTTTTATTGGGTATTATTATCTGGAATTTCCTAAGCAGAGCAACCAGCATAGGAATGAACTGCATTGTTGGGAAAGCAAGCCTCATTAAAAAAGTATATTTCCCCAGGGATATATTTGTGATCTCAGCGTGCATAACCGCATTGCTCATGAGCGTGTTCGAGTCACTGGTTTTCATAATATACATGATCTATTTTAAAGTGTCTCTCTCTGTGTACATACTTGAAGCCCCTATCATTTTGATTTGCCTTTTGATCCTTTCCATCGGTCTTTCTTTGGCCTTAGCAGCTCTTAATGTGCTTTACCGGGATGTGCAATTTATCTGGGCTGTACTTTTGCAGGCAGGCTATTTTGCAACACCTATAATGTATGCCGTTGATATATTCCCGGAGAATTTACGTGCGATCGTACTTCTCAATCCGGTTGCAAGAGTAATTGTTGCTGCACGACAGACAATAATCTATTCAGCATCTGCACAAACAAACGATCTGATATTCATGGGTGTTGCATCGATAATTATTCTGTTCATAGGGTATGCTATATTCAATAAGATAGAAACTCGATTTGCGGAGGAGATTTAAATGTCAGTGATCGAAGTTGAGAAACTGGAGAAATCTTTCCGCATCCCACATGAAAAAAGAACTACACTTTTCGAGGCTCTTACTGGTGTATTCAAGCCTGAATCATATGAAGTGTTCAATGCTTTGCAGGACATTAATTTCGATGTTAAAGAAGGTGAATTCTTTGGAATTATTGGAGAGAACGGAAGCGGTAAAAGCACTCTCCTGAAGATAATTGCAGGTATCTTGTATCCTTCAGCAGGTGATGTGCGTATCCGCAAGAAAGTTACACCTTTCCTTGAGCTTGGCGTGGGATTTCAACCCGATATGACAGCCGTAGAGAACATAAAAACCTATGGTACTATAATGGGAATGTCAAAGCACGATATCAAGTCAAGAACAGATGACATTTTAGAATTTGCGGGGCTGGAGAAATTCAGGGATGCTAAATTAAAGAACTTTTCTTCCGGAATGCAGGTAAGACTTGCTTTTTCCACTGCGATCCAGACAGATCCAGAGATATTGCTGATGGATGAGGTACTCGCGGTAGGCGATATGGATTTCCAACAGAAATGCCTGGATGTCCTGAACAATTATCGCAAACAAGGAGTAACGATCGTATTTGTTTCACATGACCTTGGTTCTGTCAGAAGGTTCTGTGACAGGACTTTGCTACTGCATAAGGGGCAGCAAGTTGCATTAGGTGAAACGGGTGAAGTAATAGATAAGTACGTTTATGGGGAACAAGATAAAAACATTCAAGAACCTGCTGCTACTGCTGTTGAAAACAATCCTGGAACCCAAATAGAAGATACAAGTATCGTTAACAACTCCCGATGGGGAGACCAAAAGATAGAGATAGAAAAAGTAGAATTCTACGATAAGTTCGGTAATGTAAGTAACAGGTTCAATTCCTTTGATACAATGACCATAAGGATCTTTTATCATGCTCATGAAAAAGTTCTTGACCCTATTTTTGGTATTGCTCTGTATTCTGAAAAAGGAGAGAATCTTTATGGTACGAATACGGAACTTAGAAACATAACGATCGATTCTATTGAAGGTAAAGGCCATATAGACCTTAAGATAGAGAGCATCTCTATGCTCTCCGGAAGATTTCTATTAACTGTAGCTATACATAGTCGTACACATAATCCTTATGACTGGCATGATAAACTATACCATTTTGATGTGATCCCGACAAGCAGGGATGCAGGCCTATTCGATGTGCCTTGTAAATGGATAATATAATGGTGGGAATTACATTTATGAATACTTTTGAGATCAATGATGAAGAAGTGAATGTTGAAGAAATCATGAGAATGATCCGTGAAAACATCATTAAGCGGAAAGAACAAGGGACCTATCCGCCCCCACTTGAAGAAGCCAACAAACAGCTGATCTCAAATCAAAAGATTTCAATGGGAGAAATAAAAGGAGAGGTTGCTGATGACCTTGCTGCCCTGAATAGAAACTGTGATATTCAGAATAACAGCTATGTTATTAGTTCCCATCGTCCTGTTGTAGGAAAAGTACTCGTCAAAGGCAGAGAAGTCGTACATGGGGAAGTACGAAGATATGTGGACCCGATGATCTTTAAGCAGATTGAATTCAACCAAAATGCTTCTAAAGTGCTTACTAATACAGCTAATCGGCTTTCATTGATCGAAAATGAAATTGGTTTTGAAAGTGAAGAAGCAAAGCAATCCTGTTTTGAATCCAAGAGCCTGAAACTGCAACTTAAAGAGACGAATGAGAAACTCTTACAATTAGATAAAGAAACCGATGAACGACTATTTGAGGTCGAAGACAGGTTGCGTGCCCTGAAACAACAGATCAGTGATGAGGTAGCAGTCAACAGAAAAATGTATGAAATGGCCGAGCAGGTCCGAAATGATGTAAACACACTTCTTTCCCAGTTGAAGAATGAAATCAGGGAAGAAAACGAAGAGAGAATTCATTCACTTGTTTTGGCAATGAGTGATGATATCAGGACAAAAGCATGGCTTAGTAATTTGCTTGATGAAAAGAATTCACGTGGAATCTCACAGACGGAGATATTTTTACAGCCACCTCACGTGGATACTGGGGTGAATTACTTTGTTTTCGAGGAAAAGTTCCGTGGGGCCAGAGAGGAAATTGCTCAACGACAAACTGCTTTTCTCAGCTATTTTGAAGGGTGTAAAAATGTACTTGACATTGGCTGTGGTAGAGGAGAATTCCTTGAAACTATGCATAAACACGGAATAGGTGCCTGTGGAGTGGATCTTGATGAAACAATGGTAGATTTCTGTCGTTCAAAGGGTCTTGAAGTGGAACTAGAGGATGCATTTGATTATTTGGAAAAACTAGAAGATGCAAGTCTCGATGGTATATTTATAGACCAGGTGGTTGAACACCTTGAGCCTGCATATCTTGTCAGATTACTGAAACTGTGCTTCCAAAAGATGAAATATGGATTTTATCTTATAGCAGAGACAGTGAATCCATTATCATTCTCCTCGTTTGCAAATTTCTATATTGATCTTACCCACATCAAGCCTGTTCATCCGGAAACATTGAAATTCCTGTTAGAGTCCACAGGTTTTAGAGAAGTCAGACCTGTATTTTCATCACCGCTACCAGAAACCATGAGACTTCAGAAGCTTGTGCCAAATGAGGGAGTTACAGATATAGAAAGACATCAGGTTGATGTTTACAACCGGAACATAGAAATGCTAAATAATACTCTTTACGGGGCACAGGATTACGCGATGATTGGAAAGAAATAATCTAATCTAAATATTATATGTTGGCAGTGTGCAAATCCTTGACTGATAAAATGAAAATAGCGTTTGTTATACCATGGTATGGAGACATTCCCGGCGGTGCTGAGGCAGAGTGCAGACTCACTGCCGAAAACCTACAAAAGAGTGGAGTGGATGTTGAAATACTCACCACCTGTGTGAAACAGTTTTTAAGTGACTGGAATACAGATTACTACAAGGAAGGAACATACATAGAAAACGGCATAACCGTAAGGCGTTTCATTGTTCGTAAAAGGGATACTAACAAATTTGACCAGGTAAATTTCAAACTAATGAATAATTGCAGTATCTCTCCAATAGAAGAGCAGATCTATATGGAGAATATGATAAACAGCGATAATCTATACTCATACATAAGAGATCATGGTAATGAATATGATTATTTCTTCTTTATCCCATATATGTTTGGAACCACTTACTATGGCTCACAAATATATCCTCATAAATCGATATTGATACCCTGCTTGCATGATGAAAGCTATGCATATATGGACATCTTCAAAGATATGTTCAAAGATGTCAAAGCAGTAATATACAATTCTGAGCCCGAGAAAGAACTTGCAAATCAAATCTATGATATCAAAGGGCATCAACTCGTTCTGGGTGCAGGAATGAATACAGATATTTCGCATAATGGCCAGAGGTTTCGAGAAAAATATGATCTAAAGGACGATTTCCTCCTGTATGCAGGAAGAAGAGACTCGGGGAAAAATGTATCTATGCTTCTTGAATACTTTACCAGATACAAAGAGTCATATGGTGGCGAACTGAAACTGATACTTATAGGCAAAGGGGAAATTGATATTCCTAAAGGGCATCAGCATGATGTCATTGATCTGGGATTTGTTCCACCTCAGGATAAATTCGATGCTTATGCGGCTGCAACCTTGTTCTGCATGCCATCACTTAATGAAAGCTTCTCTATTGTAATTATGGAAGCATGGCTCTGTGGTACACCTGTTTTAGTGCATGCAGGCTGCGAAGTGACTAAAGATCACTGTATAAAAAGTAATGGCGGACTCTATTTTGGGGACTATGATGAATTCGAAGAATGTGTTAAATATTTCCTGACACATCCCACCAAGAGAGATCTGATGGCACAGAATGGAAAGAAATATGTGATCGGGAACTATAGCTGGGAAACAGTTATAAGGGGATATAAAAACCTATTAGGTGTGGTCTAAAATGGAGATTCATCAAATATTACCAACAATATCTTCTGGGGATGCAATTGGAAATGAAGTATTACTAATAAGGGATATTCTAAGGGGTTGGGGATATGAATCTGAAATATATGCACAAAATGTACATAAATCAATTGATTGTGCAAGTTTTTATCTGGATCACGAAAAGAGATCTTCTAAAAATAACATTCTGATTTATCATTTTTCCATAGGGTCAGAGGTTTCAAAATATGTAATGAAAGCTCCCGATAAAAAGATAATGATATATCATAATGTTACTCCTCCTCATTTTTTCTATAATATAAATGATAACCTTGCAATGGCTTTAGGAGCAGGAAGAGATGAGCTTAAATTGCTTGCTGATAAAATAGATATAGCCCTTGGAGTATCAGAATATAATCGTTTAGAACTGGAAAAAATGGGATATCGTGAAACAGAAGTATTACCTTTGATCATTGATCTCTCAAAATATGATAAATATAACCAAGGATTGATAACAAAATATAATGATGGCTGGACGAATATTCTCTTTGTAGGGAGAATAGCTCCAAATAAAAAACAAGAAGATATCATCAAATGCTTCTACTATTATAAGGCCATTAATCCACGTTCAAGGCTCTTTTTAGTTGGCGGGTTCAACGGATGCGAAGTTTACTATGAACAGTTGCAGAATTTAATCAAAGGACTGAAAATAAAAGATATACATATAATAGGAATGGTTGATTTTGCAGACCTTATTTCTTATTACATGCTTGCTGATGTATTTCTCTGTATGAGTGAACATGAAGGTTTTAGTGTACCTTTGATAGAAAGTATGCATTTTGGTATTCCCATCATTGCCTATAACTCAACGGCTGTGCCATATACAATGGGTGGAGCTGGTATTTTAGTAAACAAAAAATGCTATCCGGAAATAGCTGAAATGATCGACTTAGTAATTACAGATGATAATTTCCGGGACAAAATAATAAGAAGACAGAATATCAGAATAAAGGACTTCAGTTATGAAAAAACAATGGCCCTCTTTAAAGATCAGCTAAATAAGGTGATCCACAAATGGTAAAGAGAATTGGCCATGATTCAAATGTTCTTTTACCTGAAGAAACACAAGATCAAAATAAGAATAATGATCAGATAAGAAAATCTTATAAGATAGCATTTGTTGTCCAAAGATATGGACTTGAGATAAATGGAGGTGCGGAATTCCTTTGCAGGGATGTGGCAGAGCACCTTTCAAAATATTGTGACATAGATGTAATTACTACATGTGCAATTGATTACGTCACATGGAAAAATGAGTATGAACCCGGAGAATCATGCATAAATGGTGTATATGTCAAAAGATTCCCAGTAGATTTCCCAAGAGAAACAAAACGCTTTAATAAATGTTCTGAAAAAGTATTATGCAAAGAGCATTCTATCGACGAAGAAATCGAATGGATGAAACTGCAAGGTCCTTACTCCTCTAAACTTTTCCAGTATATCGAAGAGAAAAAAGATATTTATGATTATTTCTTTTTTTTCACATATCTGTATTGTACAACCTTCTTTGGGCTCCCACTTGTTGCTGATAAAGCGATTCTGGTTCCTGCTGCACATGATGAACCACCCATTTATCTTTCTATTTTTAATGACTTGTTTCATAAACCCAGGGCAATCATGTACAACACAAAGGAAGAAAAGGATTTTGTGTTACGAAAATTCCAGAATGGAAACATCCCCTATGATGTGGCTGGTTCCGGAGTATCTCTTTCTGAATATCTGGAAAACAATAATTCCAAGATGAGCATTAAAGAGAATTTCATAACCTATATCGGCAGAATTGACGAATCTAAAGGATGTGGAGAATTATTTGGATTTTTCAAAAAATACAAAGAAGAGAGTCATTCTCCCATTAAACTTGTAGTTTTGGGAAAAGCTATTATGAAAATACCGTCTCACCCAGACATTGCATACTTAGGTTTTGTTTCTGAAGAGGAAAAATACAACACCCTTAAAAATTGCGATGTGCTTATAATGCCATCAAAATACGAGAGTTTATCCATAGTACTACTTGAAGCATGGCTTTGCAAAAAACCTGTGCTGGTAAATGGACAGTGTGAAGTGCTGAAGGGACAATGTATCCGAAGCAATGGAGGTCTTTGGTATGAGAATTACGAAGAGTTCAGTGAATGCCTTAATTTGTTGCTTGCTGATGAAAATCTAAGAGATCAGCTTGGCAATAGGGGCAGGGAATTTGTGGATATGAATTATAGCTGGGAAAACATTGAGAAGAAGTACCTGGATTTGATAGAAATAATGACAGAGCAATAAAGTAATGTAAGTTACTGTCTTATTTATTCCTATTTAGTACTTTCTTCAGAAGGGAGAAAAATTAACCAGAGATTACAAAGCTTTTTCCTATACCACCAGACAAATATTGTTAGCCCAGAAAACCATCAAAGAACCTTGCAGAAGAACAAAGGACATCGTAATAAGGTCTTCTAAAAGACGGTTTTTAGTAATGCCAGCAAAAAGTATGTAAATTGGAAAAATGACTGAAATAAATCGGGGCATAGACATGATTCCCGTAGAAAGTGGGATGAAAATAGAATACATACAAAATAACCAATAAGAAAATCTGATCTTCCTGTAAGACAGTAGAATGATAAAACTAAATAGCAAGGTGAAGATGGCCTCAAAGGCTGTGTAAACACTACTTTTATAACCGGTGATAAGAACATATAGAGGATTTGTAAGATGACGATCCCATGCCAACTGAGCATGTGCAAAAGCCATAAAGTCTCCAGTTAAATAATAGTTAAATATCATGAAAAAAATTAGACCTAGTGGAATCAATAAAAGATAAAAAAGAGGACTTATTTCTTTCCTAGAGAATTTAATGCTTCTTAAATTCTTGTTTTCATTTAGCAATGGCACTATACCTTCATAAAGTAAAGGCAAAACAACAAGAACACCAGTAGACCTTGTTAGAGCTAAGAAGAAACCTATTATTCCAACCGTTTGCCATTTACCTGTCCTTGCATAATAGAAGCAAATCACAGTAAGGGCAAGATATAATGACTCAGAGAATACACCTGAAAGGATAAACGAAGTTGGGAAAAAAAGCAGATATTTTACCGATTTACTGGCAGTATATTTATCGAAATCAAGTTTTACTAACTTGTACAAATAAATGCAAGATATGAATAAACAAATATTTGATATAATTAATCCTGCAATATAATGATTTCCTAAAATATAACCAAAGAACCTCATTAGTAAGGGATATAAGGGAAAAAAAGCAATATTTGTCTGCTCTAAAATCAATTGTTCAAAAGGCCCAGCAGTATAACCATTTTGAGAAATAGTCATATACCAGCCAGCATCCCAAACTCCCCATATGTCTAGCCAGATGTTACCTGTCCAATAAGACTGACTTATACCAATTGACTCGTACCAAGTAACACCAAGTAACATGAAAACTTTGCGAGACATCACTCCGATTACGCTCAACATTATTCTTGTACTTAAGAGCATAAATAAGATATAGGTAAGTTCATGATTTTTCCAGTATTTAGATAATAATTTGACATTCATGTACTATAATTTCCTGAAAATGTATAAGCATATTGCATATTAACAAGATACAAATACTTGGCTTATTATTTAAAAGTCCTCATGGCTTCATTTTAAACTTATTAATTAAGGATCTCCACAACATTGAGTGGGTAAGTTAATATGTTATTTCATCTAAACCCTTTTTAATGGAAGACAAATATCTCATTCAACTTGCTCTGGGAATAAATCTCCCTGGTTTGTAAAAGAACTAAATCTCGATACTTCTAGAAAAAGATGGATATTTACCTTGATTTTATAAAAGGAAGCAAATTCCTCTGTCCTGTATGTAATGAATTGTGCCCTCTTCATGATACAAAAGAAAGAGTATGGAGACACCTGGATTTCTTTCATTACGAAACCTATCTTCATGCAAAGGTTCCTAGAATAAAGTGTAATTGACATGGTGTGAAGTTAATTGATCTTCCATGGACCAGACAGAACACTGGATTCACCCTGTTCTTTGAAGCATTGATCGTTACCATGTGCAAAGAAATGTCAGTAGCTTCAGTAGTTGATACTGTAAGTATTCATGAGGATTCTGTCTGGAGAATACTTAGTCATTATGTAGACAAAGCAAAAGAGGAAAGGGATATATCAGATCTTAAAACAATTGGAGTAGACGAAATCGCTGTAAAAAAAGGTCACAACTACGTCACTTTGTTCTATGATATGGATGAAGCAAGAGTCATACACATTGAAAATGGAAAAGGAAAGGATATTTTCGAAAAATTAAGGACAGAGATCTCTAACAAGGTGGATCATGAACAGATCCAATGCATATCTATGGATATGTATCCGGCATTTAAAAGTGGAGCCAGGGAATATTTCCCAAAAGCTACTATTGTTTTTGATAAGTTCCATGTGATCAGGATGATGAATGATTCAGTTAATAGAGTTAGAAGAACTGAATCAAAAGAAAACCATGTTCTTAAGAATACCAGGTTCATGTGGTTAAAGAACCCTGATAGATTGTCAGAGAAAGAAAATGTTATCATGGATTCAATCAAGAACCTTGATACAAAAACTGCTAAAGCATACCAGTTTAGATTGGCTCTTCAAAGATTGTGGACAATAAAAGAGATATCAATAGCAAGGGAGTATCTCGATAAATGGCATTTTTGGGGAACACATAGCAATATTCCGGAGATAATTTCAGTGTCAAAAGCAATCAAAAAACACTCTCAGGGAATTCTTGAAGCAATCAAGAACTGTCTAAACAATGGGGTTGCAGAGGGATTGAACAATAAAATTAAAACTGCCTTTAAAAGATCTTATGGTCTCAAAACGGAAAAATACAGAAATACCATGATCTATCTGATGGCGGGGAAATTGAGATTACCCACACGATTTGAAGAGAGCCATTTAAAAATAATTTACGGTAAAATGTGCGGCAAAGAGGGAGAACATTGCATCTATTATAGTTTATCGAAATACTTTTATATTAAAATGGTTATTCGCATTGTGTGAGTAGTTCAATATGATTAGTATGTTAAAAAAAAATATAGCGTTGATAGCTTCAATAGGGATATTATGGATAACAGTCGCATCCTTATTAATTACGTCAATTAAAATCAATCAAGGACATATCGCTTACGCTCTGGATGACGCGTATATTCACATGTCAATTGCAAAAAATTTTGCCCTACATGGCGTTTGGGGTATAACCCAGTATGATTTTGCATCATCATCTTCATCTTTACTTTATACCTTATTACTGTCTTTCATTTATTTCTTGTTCGGCGTAAATGAGGTAATTCCATTAATACTAAATATAATATTTGCAACACTTTCAATTTGGGTCATTTATTGTTTACTAAAACAAAATAATATAAAAGATATATACATATTCATTCTACTGCAGCTAATAATCTTTTTAACTCCATTACCAGCACTTATATTCACTGGCATGGAACACACATTACAGATACTCATTACAATACCATTTGTATATCTTTCCGCCAAAATAATTTCAGAAGGTAACTCAAGTAATAGAAACAACACTTTTCTTTTTATACTAGGAATATTTGTAACCATGGTGCGTTATGAAGGAATATTTTTACTTCTTGTTGTGAGCAGTCTATTCATACTGAATAAAAAGTGGAAATTTGCAGTTGGTTTATTAGTATCTGGATTTTTTCCAATAGTAATATATGGAATTATATCTTTATTAAAAGGTTGGTATTTTTTACCTAACTCTATCATTCTTAAGGGCAACACACCAACGTTCTCTATATTAGGACTCATTAATTTTTTTACAGTTTTCATTCATAAGATCATTGAAACTAGTCATATTTTTGTTCTTGTTTATGGAGCATTAATTCTTTTTATATACCAATTTCATAAACAAAAAAAGTGGTCAGATTCTACAACAATACTAAGTGTCTTTATACTCACTTCTATTTTACATATAATGTTTGCAAGTACTGGCTGGTTTTATAGATATGAAGCTTACCTAGTATGCCTTGGGATATTTGCAATAGCAATTGGTTTTCAAGAAAGTTTATCTCAAAATTTATCACTTTGCATCACTAAGAATATACTTACAAAATATATTGCAATTATACTTTTGGTGCTAATTGTGATTTCCCCTTTGACTGACAGGGGTTATATTTCATTGACACATGTTACTCAAGCTACTAACAATATTTATGAACAACAGTATCAAATGGGTCTATTCCTCAAACAGTTCTATGGAAAGGAGAGTGTCGCTGTAAATGACATTGGAGCTGTAAGTTATTTAAGCGATGTAAAAACAGTTGATTTAATTGGATTGGGAAATATAAAAGTAGCAAAGCTAAGAAGGGAGAATATTTACGATATTCAAAAAATACAAGATTTAGCTACAGAATACGATGTCAAAATTGCTATTATTTATGACAGTTGGTTTACTAAAGGTATGTTTGCTGAAGGTATACCATCAGATTGGATTGCGGTTGGCCAATGGACAATACCAAATAACGTAGTATGTGGCGGGGATACTGTTACATTCTATGCAACCAATCCTGAAGAAGAAAGGAAATTGAAAGAGAATCTGAGAATATTTTCTTCAAACTTGCCAATTGATATTAAACAGAGTGGGAGCTACTTATTGTAGATGTGGCCATTTACATTCCTTAATTTGAATCGACTTCAATATTTTGATAGTTCTATATTTTGACCGTGGGCATGTTTCAAAACTTCCCCCTAAACTTTTTCAAACCTAGTATGAATCATGCAACCCACTTTCCGCAGATGTCTTTTTATTTTTGGTAATTTTCATACAAACCTGTAAATACAGGGATTTGATATTGAATCTTTGATTCTTATGCACATTACCACTAGCTCTCTTGATCATCATGGTATAGTTTCTGGAATTTATGATGAACTTGAAATTGGTAGTGTCATTGATGAAGTGCTGCCCAAAGTTGGGCAGCACAAGTTAGCACATTCACATGTATTGAAAGCCATGATCCTTAATTGTCTTGGTTTTACTGATAGCCGATTGTACATGTACTCTCAGTACTTCGAAACTATCCCTATTGAAAGACTTCTTGGTCCAGGGATCAATGCATCTGACCTTACCGATGATGTTTTAGGCAGGACACTGGATAGCATCCATGATGTTGATCCAACTCAGCTTTTCATGAAGATCGCTCTGAAAATGATGGAAAAGATCAAACTAAAAACTCAACTACTGCATTATGATACCACGAATTTCAGTGTTTATGGTGATTACGAACATAGTAGTGATGGCTCTACAATTGAGATAACATATGGTCATGCCAAAGACAAAAGGGATGATCTGAAACGTTTTGGATTAGGGATGATCACAAATCAGTGTGGAATCCCATTGTTTGCAAAGGCTTATTCTGGTAACACTTCAGACAAGGAGAGTATAATCGAAGCCATGAAAAGACTTAAGGATAACATAACTTTTCCCGATGACGTTTATTACATTGCTGACAGTGCTCTGTATTCTGAGGATAACATAAGATCAATGGGAAAAGACATGAAGTGGATCACCAGAGTTCCTCAAACGCTCACTCTTTCTAAGGAGTTATTGAGTTCTGATCTGAAATTCACAACAGGAGAAGATCCTCGATACTCTTTCTATGAAACTTGTATTAACTACGCTGATGTAGAGCAAAAGTGGGTTGTTGTTCATTCTACTGAAATGCAGAAAAGAAAGGATGCATCTTTTGATAAGAAGGTTGAAAAGCACTTGCAGCAAGCTCAAAAAGAACTTAAACATCTTAAGAACATAGATTTTGCATGTGAGAATGATGCACGATCTTTTGTAGAAAAATGGAAGCAAGAGAATCCTTACTGTTCATTGGGAAATGTGGAGATATCGGAAGTTTCCAAAAAAGAAAATGTCAAAAGAGGACGACCGAGAAAAGATGAAAAAGTCATCAAGTGCTATGTTATCAATGCCGAAGTATCCAGGAATGAAGAATTCATACAACATGAAGCCGAATACCTTGGAAGGTTCATTATCGCTAGCAATGATCTGAATATCAGTGCTGAACAGATGCTGAACTATTACAAAAAACAGAGTAAGGTGGAGCAAGGGTTCAGATTTCTAAAAGATGGGAATTTCAGGGTTTCGGAGGTGTATTTGAAAAAACCAGAACGAATTGAAGCATTAACAATGGTAATGGTCTTGACACTGATGGTTTATTCTGTGGCGGAATGGAAGTTAAGACAGAGGTTAAAGGAAACAGGAGATTCAATACCTGATCAAGTAAAGAAACAGACTCAAAACCCAACATTAAAATGGGCCTTCATGTTGATGAAAGGTATCACAGAAGTAAAAGTAAGAATGGACTCAAATGTCCAAATGCAGATTGCAAATATGGATATGATTAAAGAGAAGATTATAAGGGTAATGGGAAAAAGCTGTGAAAAATACTATTTCTAAGGAGACATCTGCGGAAGGTCAGATGCAATATCTAACTTAGGTTTAACAATTTTCACTACTTGGTGAAGATCTTAGTTTATTTTTATGCCAATAGTTTCTTTTTCTATACATAAAATCTCTTTTACATTTTTGGCAATTTCATGTAAAATTCTATGGTATAGTCCTATTTTGCATTAAGATCAGTGTGTTTATGGCATCAAAGTCAGTATAAATATAGTTTTTCGCCTGGAATTTCAAGAAACAGACTGTAACTGTCAAATTCAATAAGCTTTTTTTGATGAATTTCGTGGACTTATGCTTGAGTTCCTTGAATTCATATCGCGCCAGCGATATGAACAGTTGTGCAATAAACCCTATAATCAAGGTACAATAAATACTATTCTCAGCTCACACTCTCAATGGTTTTATCTCAATCTCGTTCTTGAGAGAATGGATATCTTCTCGATGGCGTCTTCTCTCCGATATGTTTGAAGAGCTGGTTTCACTGTCAAATTCTTGGCTCGATTTCAGGCAGAAAAATCCTTCTCTGCCTAAGATTGAAACTCCCTACTATTTGTAAAGGACACATAAAAACATTAAATAAAGTAGTATCAATCATTTATGAATTTTCCCGTAATCATATAACTTGTAAAGCGGTTGCTTAGCATCAGTTTCACTGTAAAATAACTCATTGTTAGCATTAATGTAAATAAAATGATGTAGAAATTTAAGCTTGTAGGAAAAATCGAAAATCGGGGAAATATGCATATAAGAAGGAAATAATGGAAAAGTGCATGAATTAAAAATATTCCGTAAGAATATTCTCCAATTTTTTGCAATATTCCTAATCTTGGCTTGTATATTAATAAGAAATACAAACAAAACATAAATATGCATATATGAAGTATATGTGTGCTTACCAATGCCAGCTGATAATAATACGGAATGGAATTTGAGAATTGTGTGCCGCATCTAGGATCAACGAAAAGAAACATAGAAACAAATGGAAGAATTAAAATTAAAGCACCCAGTAATATAACTTTTTTCATCGTTATTCTTTCTAAAAGCCGGTATATTTTATCATAATTATCATTTGTGTATATCCCAAATAAAAAATATATCAAATACTTAAACGGTGTGCTTAGTGCAAATCCGAATGAAGGTATAAACGATCCTAAGAGATACATTATTAATATAGGTGAAAAAAGTGCAGTGACTGTATAAATTCCAAAACGATCTGTTGTAATCTCGTAGTAAGCAATGATGATAGGATAAAAAACATAAAATGTCAATATGAGTTTAATATACCAAAAATGGCCCGCTGCGCTGAAATTAAAAATACTAGTGATAACTGAATTTAATGTAAGTGTTGGAACTAAACCCAATTGTACAAATACTATACAGTAAACTACAGAGAAAATAATATAAGGGATAAGTATAGACATAAATCTTTTTTTATAGAAGTCCTTAACTAATAACTCTGATTTATATTTATTGTACAGAACAAATCCGGATACAAAAATAAACATTGGTACAGCAAACCTAACTAACTCTTCGATATACATAAGAGAAAAAGTCAATCCAGTTAAATTCTTTACTTCGGCTGTATTGTCGGTGGTATGTATAATGAGTACCCCTATGATAGCTATGGCTCGCAGATAGTTTATTTCTTCAAACCAATTTTTTGAAGACCTGGTCAATATAATTTTTCCTCCTAAAATAATGTAGTTTACTGCCCTCGCAACTGTTATATTTTTCTTTAACTTTTCTGTACTTCAGGACTACCTAATAGGTGTTTGCATATAAAAAATACGGGTCTGTGTATATATTGAAATTAGGAACTATATCATAAAGCTTGTTACAAAGCTATCTCCAATCCATCTGGACCGATATTTTGGAGTGTGGAGAAACAGGACCATTTGGACTAAATGAAATACCTGTTTTTGGTCAAAAACATGAATATTCAGAGTTTTTTAACCTGCTCACATTAAACTGATCAGCCCTTCCTTTAACCCATTTACAACATTCAATAAGGATTCCATTCCTTTACCTCTGGGAATTCAGGGAACTTACCATACTCATAAGTATCAAATAGCTTTCCCCATTCGGTTTTCTTGAAGTCATCAATATGCTTCTTTCCGGTGGTGGGATACCACAATTTATCATGGTAAAATCCTGATGCAAAGATAAAAGTCTTAAAGACGGGGGAATGGAACAAAATATTGTGCAGCCAATGTATGTTGGCAGTTCCCTTTCTCAATCTTTGGTCCCATTCGACTACAGGACTTTTGGCAGTAGAGAATTTAAAGTTCAACTTTTCTAACTCTTGTTTATCCATACCGCTGATCTCGATCTGGTCATAGTCGCCCATTCCAAGACCCTTATCATGGGCAATCCTGATATAATCAATATCTAGTGGGTCAAAGCCCATTATTTTGGCTGATATTGCATCGATAGCAACCTGGTCCTCGCTTGCCAAAAGCACATTCCCTATAAAAGGCTCCATAGTGCGTGGGCCAGCACCATTTCCACATACTCCACCATCCATGACCGCAAAAATACCTTTGTGGATCTCTTTCTGGATCGCCAGTAAGTCCACAAGTACTTCATGGATCTTCTTATGGGCATGATGCCTATATTTAGGTATAAGGCCACCGAAAGCATTTTTCATAGATCCGGTGGTAGTGGTGTGACCATGTGTCTTAACAGTGGGAAGATGAATTACATTGCTCTTGAAGAACTTTTTAGGCACAAGGATCTCTCCGAAAAGATCGTTCATTGCAAGCATTTCAGCTTTTGGTTTAAATGGAACCCATTCGGCATTTGTCAGAGGAACATAGTCTACATCATACTTTTTAAGAATAGGAAGCCATTTGTTCCCATAAGCTCCTTTCCATGGATGTGTAACAACTGTCTGATTTTCCACACAGGTTATGTCCTTGTAACTATCCTGGCGAAGTTTGCTTAATACTCCGTCAAGTTGCCATGGAGGAGTTGAACATGCAGGATAGAACAAACTCCATGAAAGATTTATTTTCAAGATCGTTGCATTGTCTTTTGGAACAGCTGATTTGTAATCTGCCAGATCCATCAACTTTTGATAGTCATCCAATATTGTCTTTGGTGACGTCTTTAGCACACTAACATTTGACATTTAATCCCTCAATTGATGATAATTAATCTTTATTCAGTCCATTTCCATTATTTGGAATGATCTTCTTTCTGAAAAGCAGGTATACAGCAAGACCTAATATCACACCGTACCAGAAAGAACCGAGGCGCACAACAAGTGCAGTGCCTATAGCTATAGTTGGACTAAAAGCATAATGTTGCAAAAAGCCTGTGATAGTGACTTCAGCGAGTCCTATCCCACCAGGAATCATACTTACACCACCGGCAAGTGAAGCAAAGCTGAAGATAAATGTTGAAAGCGGAATACTAAGAGATTGATTAAAACCCATTGCAACGAAGTAAAAACCAAGGCATTCGCAGAACCATGCTAGAACATTCAAGAGAGAAAGTGAAATAAAGATCTTTGGTTGCATCAGTTCCTGAAAAGTCCCATGCATGTTCTTAACATTACCTGAGAACTTTTTTGTCTTGTTCTCAATTAATCCAATGACTTTTTCGGAGACTCTCTTTGATGTGATAGAAATGTAAAAGATCAAGATCATCAAAAGTAATACAACTAAAAGATATATTCCTTCCTTATAAGAGAGAATCCCAAAAGCTGAAAGAATAACAAGACTTAAAACATCAGTTACACGATCCATTATGACTACTGGGACCGTTTTGTTAAGATCATCTCCGGAAATATCCTTAATAAGCCAGGCTTTCCATACCTCGCCAAGTTTTCCCGGGGTTACGATCATTGAAAGCCCACTTATGAATACAAAGAAATTTTGCTTGAAGGAAAGATGCACACCAGCTTTTTTAAGGAAAATATCCCATTTAAGATACCTGAAAAGGTATCCTATGCTTGTAAAGAGTAATAGGAGAGTGAAATAAGACCAATGAAACATCTGCATAGCAGCAGTCAGTTGACTGATATCGGCATAAATGCCCATTGCTGCATAAACAATCAATGCAAAGAAAATGATCAGAATGGTTTTATTTTTCGCCATAATTTAAGTCCTTTAGTGAAAGCATGGTTATATATACCACTTCGTTTACCAAATATTTCGATTTTTCTTGAGAGAATAGCTTCCCGTATATCTTCATCATCGGTAATTATTCCTGCATTACCGATCTCATTACTAAAATGGGCATCACTTCCGGCTGTAATAGCAAGTTTATGTTTCTTCCCAAATTCAATTGCATCCATGTTACTTTTCTGGTAAACATTCCTTGCATTGAACCCTTCTACCCCGTCAAGATATTTAACATCATCTTCTGTAGGCCTCAGTGCTGATTTTCTCAGTGTATCAAAAGGATGGGGGACAACTGCAACACCATTCTGGTCATGGATCTCTTCTACAACATCTATAAGATCAGTTGATTGAATCTCCTCTGACAGGAAAAGTCCGATCACTTCTCCTCTGGATGTCATTACCTCAGAGCCAATAATTATCTCCAGAGATTTCTCTGCATATTCCCTAGCCTTCACACTCCCTTTGATTGTATCATGGTCAGTAACCGCAATCCCATCCAATCCTCTTTTACGTGCAATTTTGACGAGGGTCTTTGGTTCCATAAACCCGCAGCGAGGTGAGTAGTTTGTATGTGAATGCATATCAAATTTCATAGAAACCCGCCATATAGGACAAAAATTGTAAGAAATGTCCATAGAATTAGATTAAAAATGAAAGGTTTGTCTATTAGCAATAGTTCTGTTTCTTCCCCGATGCCTTTCAAGTGCATGAGTTGAACATACCGGAAGATGCCATAGAATGCGAATGGAAGAGTTAGCATCATTGCAGAATTTATTGAAACCGTATAAAGAGCATATGACATCAATAGCAGTGAAACTGAGGTATTCAACATGCTCTCACTCATAGTGATGTTGTATTGTGACAAGCTATTCCTTGAATTTTGATCTCCGTCTAGTTCATGCCGTCTCTTTCCGAATGCAAGAACCAGTGCCAGAAGAAAAACACATAGTATCAACCATGGAGAAATAGTTACATTGATTGTAACACAACCAGCGATCGCCCTTATGACAAACCCAACAGCAATGAAAATAGCATCAACAATAGCATACTCTTTAAAGTAGAACGAATATACTATACTATTCGCAAGATACATAAAACTTACAAGTCCTATCAACTTTCCCATTGAAAAAGCAATGATGAGAGAGGTTACCATTATTGTCAAAGATATAACAAGCGCGACTTTAGCTGGAATTATCCCTGCTGCTATTGGTCTATATTTCTTCTTGGGGTGAAGCTTGTCTTTTTCTACGTCTTTTACATCGTTTAACATGTATTGTGAACCCGCAAGCAGGCAAAATACAATAAAGACCACAACAAGATCCATCCACATTTGTGGATTAAAAATATTCCTTGAAAAGATGATACAGATAAAAATAATAAAATTCTTGTACCACTGATGGGGACGCATGGATTTGATTACTGCTCTGAGCATTATATTCCTCATATACAAAATATTAAAGGAAGTGTTTTTAGAAAAAGTGTATCAGTTATTTAATTTAGAATGATGCACGGATCTTTTCAGCTAATTCTCCCAATTTGCTGGTATCCGGATTATTCTCCACTATACTATGCATAGATCCGCCATTATCCCCTTCTTTGCGTGGAATAATATGTACATGCACGTGCTGAACACTCTGTCCTGCAACTTCCCCTACATTCATCCCTATATTCATCCCTTGCAGATTAAATGATTTACACACGGCCTTAGAGATTTTATGTACTGAAGAAAACAGGTTTGCAGCATCAATTTCATCCATCTGAGTGAATCTTTCAATATGTCTTTTTGGAAGTACTACAGTGTGTCCATCTGAACACGGATAAATATCAAGGAAAGCAAAAACGAACTCATCTTCATAAACCTTGTAAGAAGGGATAGCCCCTGAGAGTATCTTGCAGAAAATGCATTCCAAGTACATCGCCTCAATCAAACGCCATAATCGCTCATATAAGATAAATATAACGCAATAGCCCCTTTGAAAAGTAAGCTCTATAAGTGGTTAAAGGATTAAAAAACAAAATATTGGGTCTTTCATGACCCAATTCAATGAGATCTTTCGATCATGTAATCCGCTATTGCGAGCAGTATTTCTTTTGCTTCTGAGTCTTCTAGTACATCCAGTTTCTTTTTTCCTTCACAGATATATGAAACAGCCGTATTTCTTGCATATTCAATGGATCCAGAATCTTCAAGCTGCTTTATAGCTTCTTCTAGCTGTCCCTTTGAGGCTTTACCCTTGCCAAAAATATCCAACTTTACGTCAGCATTGAGGGCATGAATAGCTATCAGAGTCTTTTTTCCTTCCATTATATCGCTGCCTCTTACTTTGCCAAGCACCTCTTCAGGGGTCACAATGTCCAGCACATCGTCATATATCTGGAAACCAATGCCTATCATGCGACCAAACTCGTACATCTGGTCCGCTATATCAAGAGGGGCACCGCCAAGCAAGGCGCCGATCTTACATGCAGCTCCATATAGCACAGCAGTCTTTTTCTCTACCATTTGCAGATACTGTTCTTCAGTGACTATGCTCCTATCCTCAAACTCTATATCCAACCACTGCCCTTCGCATATTTCTGTGCATGTTCTTGCTAGAAGGTCAATACATTTTACGATACGTACTGGATCGTTATCCATAGAGGTTATTATCTCAAAAGCCTTGGAATATAATGTATCGCCTGCAAGGATAGCTGCAGGCTCTCCCCATTTAACATGTACTGCAGGCCTTCCTCTGCGTACATCATCCTTGTCCATGATATCATCATGTACCAAGGTGAAATTATGTACCAGTTCTACTGCAACAGCAGCTGGAAGCACAGTTTGAAGATCAGATCCAACGGCTTCTGCAGCCAGTATGACAGCTGCAGGCCTTAGTCTTTTTCCACCTGCATCCGGCAAATATCTCGCAGCTTTGTATAATTCTGCAGGATGTGTGATGGGGAGCATTTCGCTGATTCCCTCATCAACATGTGAACTCCGTTTTTTTATTTCTTCTATCAGGTTCATGATACCCTCGTGAGTAGATGCGATATTAGTCTTCTATATATAATTCTTCTCCATTCCTTAACAGGTGAAGTGTGTCTCCCAGCACATATCCTGCATCTTCTGCCATTTCAATATATGCCGAATGCATTTCTATGGTTCCATGAGCAGGAATGACATGTTCAGGTTTAACCATTCTCAATAGTTCCCAGTGGTCCTCTCTGTATGCGTGTCCTGACACATGTACATTATCATAGATCCGTGCCCCTTTCATCCGAAGCTTTGTTTCCAAAGCATAGCGGTTAGCTTGTGTAAGAGGATTTGGGATTACATTAGCGGAAAATATGACCTTGTCTCCCGGTTCTATCATGTAAGGGGTATCGCCATTCGCTATGCGTATTAATATGGAACCTGGCTCTCCCTGATGTCCGGTAACAATAGGCAGATATTTGCTTTTACCTTCCCTCATTACTTTTTCCAAAGCCTTTTCAACTTCACGGCGCTGCCCATATATTTCTACATTCCTTGGAAGCTCAACGTATCCAAGTTCTTTGGCTGTGGTCATGTACCTATCCATGGACCTGCCCAGCAGGATAGGTATACGTCCCATTTCTTCAGCAAAGGAAATGATGGAATTCAGGCGGGATATGTGAGAAGCAAAAGTTGTGATTATCATTCCAACATTCGATTCTTCAGTACCCAGCAGTACATCCTTTACCAGGTCGTGTGCTATTTGTTCGGAAGGTGCTTTACCAGATCTTCCGGCATTAGTACTTTCGGTGATTAGTGCAATTACTCCCTCTTCTCCCAAAGCTTTAAGCCTGTTGAAATCCGGTGCTTCCCCCAAAGTAGGTGTCCTATCCAGTTTAAAGTCACAGGCGTACATTATAGCGCCTTTTGGAGTATGGATTACCACAAAAACAGTATCAATTATACTGTGCTGAGTATTAATGAACTCAATAGAGACATCTTTTGTTACTTCATAGGTTTCCCCGGCTTTCATAGAGATTAAATTATTCTTTACACCAAACTTGCGTTCCGAATCTATTTGGTGTTTTACCAGAGCGGTTGTATAAGGTGTACCAATAATAGGAGCAGTATAACGATGTGCCAGCTTTGAGACTGCACCAATATGGTCAAGATGGCCATGTGTGCATACAATAGCACGTACGTTCCCATTGACATCATTCATTATCGTGTCATCTGGTATGGCTCCCATATTGATAAGCTCAAGGGAATGCATTTTATCTATTTCTACATCTTCGTGGATCTGTACTCTATCTAATCTCAGACCCATATCCAGGATGATTATATCCTCATCAACTCTTATAGCAGTCATATTGCGGCCCATTTCATTGTAGCCTCCAACTGCTATTATTCCAATTTCTGTCATATTAAATCCTCAAAATCTAATTTTATTATCCCTTAGAAATGAATTTTATACAATCTGTAATTCACTACGGTTTGAGCGTAAAGCGAATTCTTTTACATTGAATCCACGTAATTCAAGATACTCTCTTGTCCACCCGGTGATCACTGTGGGTGTGGCATGCAATTTACACAGGTCTTTACATCCGCAGAGGAACATCGCGACTTTAAGCTCGTTCATCATGAGCTTTAGCCTGTTGAGCACCATGTCTTTTCCTTCTAGTGCCGGGGCTACAAAAGGAAGTGCTGCACTGGCTACACTAGCTCCAATTGCTATTGATTTTGCAATATCCATTCCTGTTCTTATTCCACCTGTGGCTATTATCGGTAAAGATACATTGCATTCTACTACACTTGCAGCCGTTGGGATACCAAAATCCCAGAATAGTTCGCCGATCATTTCTGATATTATGTCCTTTCTGTCCCTGGCTCTATATACTTCTACTCCGGACCAACTTGTGCCGCCGACTCCGCCTACATCAATAGCAGAAACACCTGCTTTCTTCAATAGCCATGCGTCCTCGTGGGAAATTCCAGCGCCTGTTTCCTTTACAATGATGGGTATGTCCAGGGAGCAGATTTCCTTGATAGCATCAAGAGCACCGCCTGCATCGGTATCTCCTTCAGGTTGTATTGCTTCTTGCAGGAAATTTAAATGGATTGCCATTGCATCTGCATCAAGCATTTCCACCAGATTCTCTATTTTTTCGATGCCATATTCTTTTATCTGGGCGGCTCCTATATTTCCATAGATAAAGGCATCTGGTGCAACATCTCTCATTATGGTGAATGAGTCTTCCTGAGTTGGATCTTCAATAGCAGCTCTCTGACTTCCCACACCTATACCAATGCCCATTTCCTCAGCTGCTTGTGCAAGAGCAGCGTTTATAGGCTTTGTATCAGGATGTCCTCCGGTGATCGAAGCTATAAGAAAAGGCGCTTTCATACTCTTTCCCAGAAAATTCGTATGAAGGTCTATGTCCTCTATATCAAATTCCGGAAGAGCCCGATGTACTAGCATTATGTCTTCGAGGCCGGTTCCCTTTACTCTAGACTCAACAGGACTTGAAGAACATAGCTTGAGGTGTTCTATTTTTCTCTGGGATGTACTCATATTAAAACCTACAATTCTAGTGTTCATTTGTTATAGCTGTCCCTATTTTCTCGCCTTTAAGAAACCGTTCTACATTTCCAGGCTTTCCAGCATCGAATATATGCGAAGTTATATTCGTACTATTACTGAGGTCCAGCATCTCTTTGACTTTTCCCAGCATACCGCCTGTAACATCAATATTTTCAGAGCCTTTTATATGCATTTTCACATTTTCGAAGTTCTTTGATGATATTATTGGAATAGTCATACTTTTATCGTCAAGAACTCCTTCTGTTGCACTCCCAATACCTAAAAGAGTTGCTTTCATCTGTTTTGCAATATAAGGAACTATCTGATCACCAGAAATGACGGATGTTCCAAGACTGCTATCCATTACCACATCTCCGTGTAAAACAGGAACAATCCCACGTTCCAGCATGCAGTATATATGGTCAAGGAACATAGTCTTAATTCTTCCATTATCTGCGAGCATGCAGCACATAGGATGAACTCCTACAGCACATGTACCATTTTCATTAAGTACATCTACTACTTTTCTGCATAGTTCTTTCACTGAGAGGTGGGTTACTATGGAGCCACTCACGTTAAACCCTTCGTTAAGGGCATATTTTTTTGCCTGAGGGTGTCCAAAAGAGCCGGCTCCATGTACTATTATCAACTTTCCTTTGAAACCGGATATTTCTTTTGCTATCCTCTGAATCTCATTTACTTTAACAACGCCATCTTCGGCTCTCTTATCGGTGATTACACTTCCTCCAAGTTTAAGTATAGTGAGATTTTCAGATGAAACCATATTAATTCTCCACTTTCACTCCATGTTCAGTTACTTTTGTTATAATGGCTTCTCCTCTGGCTTGTGATATCGCAGAAGCTATTTTTCCAACATCAGAAGGACGAGTTAATGCAACCATACATCCTCCACCTCCTGCACCTGTTATCTTTGCACTATATGCACCGTTGTTGCGGGCTGCATATATAAGATTTGCAAGCTCCGAACTGCTGACGCCAATAGCATCAAGAAGCCCCTGGTTTATATTCATGAGATTTCCTATAGATTCATATTCCTTCTTAATTACCAATTCTTCTCCGGTAATTGATATCTTTCCAATGGTTGAAAGAATAGGATCTATTATTTCAGGATAGTGTTTTTTAAGTAGTGCCACATTGGACACCAATTGCCTGGTAGAAGAGAACCTGCCAGTGTTTCCTATCACTATGCCACAATCAATGATATCAAGCTTCTTTTTCATAGGTACCATGATAACTCCGCCCATGGTACTGACATAAGTATCAGTTGGACTGGCAGCACCCTGTATCTTTCTTTCAATGCTGTGCCCAAGAGTTGCTATATCTTCTAATTGTAACCCATATCCAAATAACATGTTCAATGCTTGGATGGTAGCTATGGTCACTGCTGCAGATGAACCAAGGCCTGAGCCAACAGGTATATTAGACTCTATATGCAGGTTTACACCTTTGATGTCTGCTATTTCTGACATCTTTTCTATTACCGTTGAAACGTACGGGTACTTGTCGTAGTCAATTCCGGTGTCCCCTAATACAGAACTGATCCTTATGGTATCGCTGATTTCAGCCTTTACCCGGGTACGCAGATCTACAGCACAGCATATTGCGCTTTCTCCGTAAACTACTGCATGTTCACCGAACAGGTATATCTTCCCAGGAGCAGAGCATGTTATTGTTTGCGTCATATTCCACTCATTCTAAAATTAACGAAGCGTATCCTACTACAGCTGAATCATCGCCAGTCACTTCTCCGCTGTTTCCATACTTAAGAAGTTCTGCTCTGCCTGCTCCAAGCTCCTTTGTTGCAGTGATAGTTGCTGCAATAGGTCCAAAACCACATGCTGATATATCTTTTTCATACAGCCGATTGTAAAATTCATGCACGTTCATATTTAAAATGGATTTAATTAGATATCTGTCATTACTCTCTGCTACATGTGCAGGTTGATAATGTGTAAAATCGCTTGAAGCAATTATAACGGCTTTCCTATCGGTGTCCATGACTGCTCTAGCAATTTCCATGCCAACCTCAATGGCCGTTTCCTCATCCTGCATTCCCATACAAATAGGAAGTATCTTGAAATCATGCTTAAAACGGTACTGAAGGAAAGGTATCTGCACTTCGATCGAATGCTCATACCGATGAGCAAGCTCATCTTGGTCTATTATACTGCCAGCTATCTCTTCTTTCAATTCATGGTCTACTTCTACTTTTCCAAGAGGTGTAGACCAAGTGTCGATTGAAAGAGCAACTGGGGACCCATAGCCCGTGTGATTTGGGCCGAGCATTACATAAGTATCTGCTGGCGGCAGTACAGCATATGAGCGAGCTGCAACCCTTCCAGAGTAGATATAGCCGGCATGGGGTACTACCGTACCCTTTATGCCAGACTTCGCATCAATTCGGATGTCATTGAAACAATTATCTAACTCTTTTTTCAACGCAGTTGGATTAGCAGGGTAAAATTTACCCGCAACAATAGCCTGTCTCATACTACATCACCCCATGTAAATATTATGGGGCCATTATATATGTAGTATGCTTCCAAAGCAGGCTTTTTAAATGCCTGCTTCGAAGTCTTCAAACTGGTAATTGAAGTGTGTACCGTTTGCCTTTGCAATTTCTCTTGCGAGCAACCAGTAGATGAGTGACAGAGCCTTTCTTCCTTTGTTGTTGGTTGGTATTACCATATCTACATTGGAAGTCATATTGTTCGTATCACAAAGTGCAACTACTGGGATACCAATGTTAACAGCTTCTTTAATTACCTGTGCGTCTCCTGCAGGGTCTGTGACTATGATCACATCTGGCTCAAAGAATGCCTCTACAGTTGGGTTTGTGAGAGTGCCGGGTATAAAGCGGCCAACCATTGCCCTTGTTCCAATAGCTTTTGCGAATTTCATTGCCGGGTATTGACCATACTGTCTTGCAGAAACCACAAGTATCCTTGATGGTTCGTACTTGGAAAGGAAATTTGCTACCATCTTAATCCTTTCGTCTGTAGACTGGATGTCCAACACATAAAGTCCGTCGGTTCTTACTCTGTACACGAACTTCATCATGTTCTCTGTCTTCTGCTGGGTACCAATATGCACACCAGCTGCCAGATATTCGTCTATAGGAACGAGTGAGGTAGATTTCTCTGCATCTGCACTCACATCTAGCATCTTGTCATCACTACCCATATTTGCATTATCAGTAACACGTATTTCTTCTGTAGTCATTAAATCACCTTAAATTTATAGTCCCTTTTAACAGTAATGGGGATAACCCCAAGCTCTAATTCTTTCTTCGCTATATACAGAGATTGAGTACTGGAATCATCTATCAGGACGGGTGCGCCCATAGAGATTTGCAGGGATCTAGCGCCAATAATCCTTGCTCGCTCATATCTAGTATAATGTTCTGTGCTCAAAAAATCACCTTAAGGAATGATAGAACGTGATCAGTATTGTATTATTTCAGGTATCGTCAACTAAAAGCTGCATAGGTTACGCTTTATATCTGTGCGTGTTCTTTCCATACCTGAGATAGTTTTATTCGGAATCCCTCCGAATGTGGTCATACTTCTATTCTGTAGGCCAGTCCATATTTGCAGTAAGAGTAAGGGAAATGGGACCGCTGAGATTTGAACTCAGGTTCCGGCGTATTCCGCGCACTTTCAAGTACGTCCCGAACGCCGAAGGATGGTCCAGGCTACCCTACGGTCCCTTACTGATATGGTGCCAGTGTATCTACAAGCTCTACATGGGACAGGAGCATACGACGGCAACAGTAGCGTGTGATTCCCAGGTCATCCATGACCTGGGCAGGATCTTCGCCGTCTTTTGTTCTCCTTTTGTATTCATCCCAGCTGCTCGCGATTACTTTTCCACAACTGAAACAACGGACTGGTATCATCTATGTATGCCTTACCTGTATGATTTCTGATATTTAGCACGTGCACCAGGTCCACCAAACTTCTTAGTTTCTTTCTGCCTGGAGTCGTTTACAAGGAGGTTGCGGTCATATGCCATATAAGCATCACGAAGGTTAGTATCATTGGTCCATTCAACTATACCTCTTGCAATGGCTGTTCTTATAGCATTGGCCTGCCCAATTATTCCTCCACCACTTACTTTCACATCGATATCTATTCCCTCTGCAATTTCTCCTGCAAGCATCAGGGACTCATAGATCTTCATCTTTGCGAATTCAGGTTCATATATCTCGACAGGTTTCTTGTTAATGCGAGTTCTTCCTGCCCCTTTCTTGATAGTAGCACGGGCAATTGCGGTTTTGTTCTTACCTGATGAATTTACTACTTTGTTTGACATGATAATCCTCCTTAGAACTTGCCGCCTATTTTTGTGCTTACATCTCCAAGTCTCATATACTTGTTAGAACTAAGCCTTTTCATATTTGCTTCGGCAATCTGTATAATTTCCTTATCCTTTAGTTCAAGAGGAATTCCTACGTGGACCTTCAGGCGTGCCATTGCATCGCGTCCTCTTGCTCTCCTGTATGGCACCATTCCCCTTACAGTCCTCTTCAGTATACGATCAGGTCTTTTAGGGAAGTGAGGGCCAAATTCAGTTGAGCCGATATCGATCTTATTTCTGTATTCTGCAATTGTATCGAGCTTGGAACCGGAAATTACTGCCTTTTCAGCATTAACTACGTCAACTTTCTCTCCTGCAAGCAGTCTTTTTGCCACGTCGCTTGCAAGCCTTCCCAGAATAAGCCCATTGGCATCGATTATTGTCATCTTCAACACCTCTTACTGCAGTATCCTTATTTTAGAGCCCTTGGGGTTCTCTTCAAGGACCTGCTCGATTGTCAGGTATTTGCCACCAATCTCATTTATCTTATCAATAGCTGTGCCACTGAAATCAAGTGCAGCAATTGTCACTGATGTCTTCAGCTCACCCGCACCCAGCACTTTGCCGGGGATAAGCACAACTTCTCCTTCCTTAGCATATCTGTTGATCTTACTAAGATTGACCTGAGCATACTTACGGCTTGGTTTCTCAAGTCTCTTTGCAATGTCTCTCCAGATAAGAACATCATTATTCCTTGACTCTTCTTTAAGAGTGGATATTAGTTCAGGTATTCTGGGGTTAGTTTTTCTTGTAATTTTTCTTTGTGTCTTATTTCCCATAATGTCCCTCCGCAAGATCATCCGGACCTTACTCACGCGGGTAAACCACGTTCGAACATCCATGAGTGTTCTTCAGGGTATTCCATGTCCATAAAGGACATCTGAGTCTTGAATACTATTACTAGTACATAAAGATTGTGTGGCTCATTCCATATTTGGAAACATGCCTGCCATTACTTTAGGATAGATTTTGCTGATGTCGCATCCCATTTCTTTGGCTACAACAAGTGCTGCAACTTCTATATCCACCATGTCCCCCAAATTTTCCTGTTTCCTGCTTATCAAAGCAGCAACATTCCTGTTGTCCATTCCGGAACAAGCAGTGATCATTGCCATGATCTGTTCTATAAGTGGCTTTTCATGAAATATGCTTTCTGAAGGACGAAAACCACGAGGTATCTCTATTTTTTCCACATTAAATGTAGGAGCAAGCTTGTTGTCATTCAATTCCAACAGCTTCAAGCTAAGAGCAGCATCCCTCACCTTTGAAGCATTTTCTGGAGACATCCACTTCAAGCCAAAAGAAAGAGCAAATTCAAAATCCCTTATGGAAATAAAACTTGCAGCATGCTGCTTGAATGGTGCTGCTACAACATATAGGAACTCATCCATCAGGATCCGCGCCTAATTTCTTCTATTATGGTATCTGCAACTCTCCCGGCTTCTGTCCTGCCAGGCCCTTCTATCCTATGTATCTGAAGGACTAGCACTTCGTTCTCAAGGATAGCACGTACAAGATAAATATCCCCTCTAAAAGGCACACGGTTATATTTCCCATCCAGGTAACTATAATTAAGTGTCACCTTGAAATCAATTATACCTTCAGGTTCAATGGTATCGATCATCTGGTCTACATTCTTATAATTGAGTGGTTCAAAGTCCACTCCATTGCGCACAATTTCTACACTGATCTCTCTTTTTGCCTGTATCCTGTGACCTCTCTGTGCAACAGATTCAGTGACGAACATTCCGAATTTCCCGTCCATGTTCGCCATCACTTTGACAAAATAAGGAAGATCCGAGTAGTATCGGTACTTCTGCTCGAACTCGATCTCCCTATGCGGGAATTTGTGGTATATGCGCTTTCTCATGGTCTGGACCTTGGATGGGTCATATTACCATATACATCATTTAAATATTTATCTTCATCAGAGCTTGACGAGCTTTGCAGTAAGTATTCCATCAACACTACGCATTTCTTCCAGAATGGCAGGTGATACTTCAGAGTCAACATTGAGGGTCATAATTGTAACTCCTCCTATTGCTGCTCTGCCAACTTGCATTCCAGATATGTTGATGTTGTTCTTGCCAAGTACCATGCAGCATGGTCCTATTACGTTAGGCCTGTTGATGTGCTTTGCAACTATCATATATCCGGATGGAATAATGTCAACGCGTTCTCCATCGATTCCAATTATTCTAGCTTCGTTTCCTATGATGGTTCCTGCAACAGACACAGACTCTCCATTGTTGCTTAGTTTGATATGAATCTCAGAAGCCCTTTCTTCGGAAGTTTCTGACTTGCTCTCTCTTACTTCTATCTTTCTTGACTTTGCCACTGCAGGTGCATTCACGTAGTTCACGCTGGAGCCCATTGCGCTTTGCAGCATTCCCTTCAAGGCGGCAACTGTAACCGGCCTTGTGTCCTTCTCAGCTATCTCTCCATTATATGAGATTTCCACTTTCTCATAACTGGTTCCAAGTAACTGGGCACATACATCTGCCATGGTCTCTGCAAGATTGATATAAGGTGCAAGAACTCTCATTACTTCTGGTTTTACAGAAGGTATATTAATTGCATTCTTTGCAGTTCCGCCATTAAGGACTGAAATCACTTCCTCAGCTATGGTGATAGCTACATTGATCTGTGCCTCTTCGGTGGAAGCTCCCAGATGAGGTGTCATAATTAGGTTATCACATTCAAGCAAGGGGCTGTCCTTTGGGGGTTCATTGATATATACGTCAAGTGCAGCTCCTGCAATCTTGCCACTCTTGAGTGCATCAGCAAGAGCGTCTTCATTGATGATGCCTCCTCGTGCACAATTGATTACCCTTGCATTTTTCTTCATGACATTGAATTCTTCAGCATCAAGGATGTTTCTTGTTTCTTTGGTAAGAGGTGTGTGTACTGTGATAAAATCAGCAGCTTCTGCGATCTCTTTAACTGTAGCAAGCTTTATTCCAAGCTCATGTGCTTTTTCTTTTGAGATGTATGGGTCATAGCCCATTATAGTCATATTGAGCCCTTGTGCCCTTTTTGCCACTTCTGCCCCAATGCGTCCAAGGCCTATGACTCCCAGGATCTTGCCGTTGACTTCAACACCCATGAAGTTTTTACGTTCCCATTTTCCAGCTTTCATGGAAGCGTTTGCCTGAGGTATGTTCCTTGCCATGGACATCATCATAGCGATAGTGTGCTCAGCAGCAGAAAGCATATTTCCTTCTGGTGCATTGGTAACGATTATACCTTTTTCAGTAGCTGCTTCAACATCCACATTGTCCACACCTACTCCTGCACGGCCTATGATCTTCAGATTTCTGGTAGCTTCAATAACCTTTCTTGTAACCTGTGTTCCACTGCGGATAACCAGAGCGTCGTAGTTTACTATTTTTACTGCTAGCTCACTTTCTGACAAGCCCGTGATAACATCTACATCGAAATGTTTCTGGAGCATTGACAAGCCTTCTTCGGACAATGGATCACTGACTAATATCTTCATCTGTATGTCTCCTGTAATGGATGATATGGTTATGGCGATTTAAGCCAATTTCCACCATTTGAGCAAATTTATACATTTCTAACTACTATGCAAGCATATTTAGCAGTTGTTGTTTCAATGTAGAGCAGAAAAGATATTTTACATACATATATCTTCCTTCTTTACTCTGATGATACCTGTCATATATGCCAGAATCAGATACTAATAATCAACTACTCTTTGAAGCGGAAATATACTCTTCTGTTATTCTTACCTTTATTTTCGGCTTTGAATACTTCTATATAAGGTATTTCGCCAGTATTTGCAACATGTGTCCCTCCACAAGCCTGCCTGTCTATTTCAGGAATTGTGATAACTCTGATGCGTAAGGTTTCTGGAGGAAAAGCATCCTTAAGCTTTACTACTGAAGGTATTTGAAAGGCCTCTTCGCGATCCATTATTTCAATGCTTACAGGGATCTTTTTATCAATTATGTTATTAACTTTTGTCTCGTAGGCCTTCAGCTGTTCCCGGTCGAATTCCTCAAGAGAGAAATCCACTCTGGTTTTATCCTCAGATAACTGATTCCCGCTGATCTTTGCACCGGTTTCGCTATGTATGATGGCACTTAGGATATGGCATGCCGTGTGGTAGCGCATCAGCAAGTATCTCCTATCCCAGTTTATTACTCCTTTTACCGAATCTCCTTCCTTTAAACCAATAATCCCAATTTCGTGGCTTACTTTTCCATCCACTTTCCTTACGCTAATTACAGGATATTCTTTATCTTCACAGTACAGGAAACCTATGTCGCAAGGCTGGCCTCCGGCTTCAGGATAGAAAGCCGTTTTATCCAAGATCACATATTTGTCATCAATGACACTTTTTACAATCGCATTGAACTCTTTAAGATAACAGTCTTCAAAATACAGTTCTTCCATGCCTATAAATGATGATGTATGACATAAATGTATTTCTTAGGTATCTTTTGCAAAATTTCTAATATCTACAGATTCAATATCTTGAATAATGGCCGAATCCAAGATTTCCATATATCCTCTGCTTGCTGTTAATTTCATTGGTACCCTTGGTTTGAGCCTTGTTCTTCCCTTTCTTATTTTCCTTGTGGAAAGGTTCGGAGGCAATGCGATTATCTATGGTCTGACTGCTTCCATGTATCCAATTTTTCAACTATTTGGAGGGCCACTGCTTGGTCGATGGTCTGATATGTATGGTAGAAAGAAAATACTCTTGATAAGTCAGGTAGGTACTTTCATTTCCTGGATAATTTTTCTGGTTGCTATGTTAATTCCAGTCACCAAGATCATCGATGTTAAATCTGAGATATTGGGTACTTTTGTCCTCACAGTACCTTTGATTTTTATTTTTATAGCCCGGGCTTTTGATGGTATAACCGGAGGGAATGTATCTGTTGCTAATGCATATCTTGCAGATATCACCAGTGATGCAGACAGAAGCAGCGTATATGGTAAGCTTTCAGTTTCAACTAACCTTGGGTTCATATTTGGTCCTGCACTTGCAGGTATATTGAGTGTGACAATATACGGTGAAATACTGCCTGTTATTGCTGCAGTTCTTATTTCATTAGTAGGAATTTTGATGATTATTTTTCTACTGCCCGAATCCCCGGAACATACTATACACATGGCTCCTCATATTAGGGGCAGTAAAGCAGAATCTGGAATTCTAAAAGAAAACATATATTCTGTATCAAATAAAATGGGTTTTCTAGAAATAATGAAAATGCAAGGCATTTTCCGTATTTTGTCCATTTATTTCCTCATATTCCTGGCTTACAATGTTTTCTATACTGCTTTTCCTGTACACGCTGCAAATAATCTTAAATGGAATGCAGCTTCCCTTGGCTTATATTTTTCTATCTTGAGTTTGTTGCTTGTCTTTGTTGAAGGACCCTTGCTTTCATGGGTAAGCAAAAGATATTCGGATTATTTGCTTCTTACTTCTGGAAGTTTCATGCTAATTGCTAATTTTGTGCTGCTTGTTTACAGTACTGATTTTCTCACATACGTTTCACTGGTTTTCTTTGCACTGGGTAACGGATTCATGTGGCCTTCACTAATGTCCATCCTCTCCAAAACAACAAAAAAGGAATATCAAGGGGCTGTACAAGGAGTTTCCACCAGCTTTACAAGCCTGGCAAGCATTGTAGGACTTGTAGCTGGGGGTTTCATGTTCTCTTTTTTTGGTACAGCCACCTTTGTAATTGCAGCTTCGATCTTATTCGGTGTTTTTCTATTATCTTTAAAACTGGATTCTTCAAAAAAAGAAGACCCATAGAATAGGTAAATTTACTTTTGATTATTATTCCGATCAGCTGTGTTGAATCCTATAAGCAAATAAGGTGTACAGTGTCTTGTCATACCTGTAAAAAGTCCTGTGAATGCTACCAACGCTGTAATCCATTTCCATAATCCAGGTTCTATCAGGTCCATAGCAAGTGTAACTATTGCTACGGAACCTATCAGTGCTCTTAATAACAGATCATATCCTCCCACGTTCTGTTGGGTCAATACTTCTTTAAGGTTCACACAATACCTCCTTTTTAGCATTAGCAAGTGTCCCAATATTAAGATATGGAATGAATCGCAGATTATCTCACAGTGAAGGAAGAGATATGAATAAACATGACAAAGACGTTGATAGTTTACTTGGTTCCCTGCTGGGAAATGAGCTCTTTGCTGTGCTTGCCACTAAAGCTCCGCAATATCCTTATACTAACCTTGTGGCTTTTGCAGCTACTGAAGATCTACAAAAATTGTTATTTGTGACCACACGGTCCACACGTAAATATCTTTACCTTATCACCGATGAAAGAGCTTCTTTGCTTATTGACAATAGGTCAAACCGTTATACTGATCTAAAATATGCAATGGCAGTCAATGCAATGGGAAGGATAAGAGAAATTGACCGTGAGCAATATCCAGATCTTTGGGAAATATATCTTCATAAGCATCCTTATCTAAGTGATTTCTTCAGTTCACCTTCATCAGCTCTGATGTGTATGAAAGTAGAAAAATACATCATTGTACAGCAGTTCCAGAATGTAATGGAGATTGATATGTGATGCAATTGAACCCTTTTATCAATGCTCTGTTTGAAAATTTTACACAGTAGTTACCAATAATTATATTTATTGCCACATATTATATTTGATTGATGATAATACCAGTGGTTATCCTTTGTCTTGTTTTTTTCCTGACAATTACCAGACAGATAGGGAATGTTCGGCTTGACCTGTGGCAGATAATGGGTTTGGGTGCTCTTGCTGTGCTGCTGAGTGGTCAGATTCCTCTTCAGGAAGCTATGGAATCTATTAATGTTGATGTCATGTTGTTCCTTTTTGGTGTATTCGCAATTGGGCAGGCACTGGAAGCAAGTGGTTATCTTTCTCAGGTCTCATATAATTTCTTTAAAAGTGCCAAGAACATGGATGCTATTATACTCTTCGTACTCTTTGGAATGGGTTTAGCATCAGCTTTTCTTATGAACGATACTCTGGCAATTATAGGTACTCCCGTAGTGCTTTTGCTTGCAAGACAACATCAAATCAATCCGAAGGTACTTTTGCTTGCATTGGCTTTTGCAGTGACTACTGGCAGCGTTGCAAGTCCTATCGGTAATCCTCAGAATCTCTTAATAGCATTAAATAGTGGTATCAAAGACCCTTTTGTAGTCTTTGCCCGATATCTACTGTTACCAACTATAATCAATCTTATAGTGGTATATTTTGTGCTCAAGTTCTTTTTCAAAGAACATTTTTCTACAAATGTTTTGAACCATTCACAACCTCAGATATGTGATGCAAAACTCGCGGATTTGTCCAGATTATCGCTTATTTTGCTTATCTCGTTAGTATGTGTGAAGATCCTCATCCAGTTATTTTCCATCTCATTTGATTTCAGGCTAACCTACATTGCTCTTATAGCTGCTGTTCCGGTACTTGTCTTTAGCAAAAAGAGATTTGAGATCATTAAAAAAATGGATTGGCATACTTTGTTTTTCTTTGCTTCGATGTTCATACTCATGGAAAGTGTATGGGACTCAGGTTTTTTTCAGGGAATCCTGGTAAATACAAAACAAAATGTTGTTTCTATTCCTATGATCTTAAGTGTAAGTGTGGTATTAAGTCAGTTCATTTCGAATGTACCGCTTGTAGCCCTTTACTTACCTATCCTCTCTCATGCTTCAGTAGATACAGGAGGATTATTGGCACTTGCTGCTGGTAGCACGATTGCAGGAAATCTTTCTGTTCTGGGAGCAGCAAGTAATGTTATCATTATTCATAATGCAGAGAAAAAAGGTAATGTGACACTCAGTTTTATAGAATTTGCTAAAATCGGAGTGCCTCTTACAATAATCCAAACTGGAGTTTATTGGTTTTTCTTATCCCTTTAGGATTAGTCAGGAACAATCTTCTTATTTGCTGCAATCAACATTTAGGGTTCAATATGTAAGTCCTGAACACAGCCTTGGCTTTTTCCGGTCCTAACTTTTCGGTGACCAGATCGATAAATACCTGCATGTAATGGGGAGGCACACAGCTAAGACTTTCGCTTCCGTTTTCAATTAGTGATAGCAAATACTGCAGGTCTTCTAAAGTAAGTTTCTCTAATCTGTCTTTGAAATCACTCTCATTCACTGCAAAATGGTTTGCAAGAGGCGGTAGGATAGATTTATAGCTAGAACCGGAACCAGCACAGTCCAAGTCATTACACTCCGGGGCTAGATGTTTTAAGATTTCTATATCTTTTTGAGAAAGCTGTCGTGGCACTTCTATTCTCCTCTTCTCGTTTGTTTTTCTCTTATCTATTATGGTCCGATGTTATTTACCTACTCCTCTAGGCAATGTGGTTAATAATTATTTTCCAAGTGTTCTTTCTGTAACGATGTCTGTAGTTAATGTAAATAAAAAAATTCAAACCGCACACTCTTATATACTTAAGTGCTCAAGGACGTTCTAAGTTGGTGGAAGATATGAAGGACAAAAGGAATAAAAAGGGTAAAATCAAAAATAAAGGTTCTTTTAATGAAGTTTTTGGCCCAGATTATTTCAATCATATAGATTCTCTAATAATTAGGATGAAACAAAATCTGGGGACAGGTTTTAACAGATTCCCAGCACCTTTTATTTATGGCTTTTCTGTTATCGGGAATTCAGAAGAGGAATCTGAAATAAGGGAATTCGGTAGTCTGTATCTGGTATCTGGGGATGAATCAGGTGGGGAACAAAAATGCTTAATCCAAAAACACAAACCTTTGATAGATATAGTAGAAAAAGAAAATGAAATTTACGTTACTGCGGAGCTTCCCGGTATATCGAAAGGTCAGATTATTCTCAAAGCTACGGATAGTATCCTTGATTTAAAGGCTTCTCACGGCGAGCGCAAATATTCGGAGCAGATTGTACTTCCTTCAAAAGTTGACCCCCATAGTGCACGGGCCACTTGCCGCAATGGCATACTGGAGGTCATTTTAAAGGTATTTGATGCTGAAAAAACAGTACTTGTGTGCATAGAATAGGATGCTTTTTAAATCGCATTTTCTTCTCTATTGATTTTGTTATGATCTTTTTTTAGGTAAATCTTTCATATTTTATCATATCACTTTTGACTATATATAGTCTCCAATCTTCATTAAAAACAATTATATATGCGTGTGGTTATGGGGGTAGGCATGGACCCTTTCACATCGATAACATCGGCGGTATTTCTGCCATTTGTGTTGGCAGCTGTGGTGCCAGCATTAGAGAAGTTATTAAAACATAGAATTGGCTGGTTTGCTTCACTAATTGCTTTCATAAGCTTTCTTTTGATCGCCAGTATTATTCCTGTGGTAATGCATAATGATCCTTTTCAAGCTTCTGTGGAATGGCTTCCTTCAATGGGCGTGGACTTTAGCATATATGCAGACGGCCTAAGTGTTTTGTTCGGTATCATTATAACAGGTATAGGCATAATTATTATGTCCTATTCCACTGCTTACATGGGGCATAAAGAAGATTTGCCTCGATATTATCAATGGCTTCTTCTCTTCATGGGTTCAATGCTTGGAATGGTGTTCTCTGCCAATACTATAATGCTCTTTATATTCTGGGAACTTACCAGTATCACCTCTTTCATGCTCATCGGTTATTGGAGGCACAAACCAGAATCAGTCTATGGTGCTACTAAGTCTTTGCTTGTGACAGCAACTGGCGGACTTTTCATGCTTGCAGGTTTTATCGTGTTGCGTGCTATTACAGGCACATTTGATCTGCCTACAATCCTGCAAAATGAGGCACTTATACAGGCATTACAAAGCCACAAACTGTTCCTTGCAGCTCTTGTACTAATCTTCATAGGAGCAGCATCAAAATCTGCTCAGGGTCCTTTCTACATATGGCTTCCTAATGCGATGGAAGCTCCAACTCCAGTAAGCGCATTCCTGCACTCAGCTACGATGGTGAAAGCTGGTATATATCTCGTTGCCAGAGTCCATCCAATATTCTCAGGTACTGAAGCCTGGTTTGTGTTGGTTAGTGGTACAGGTATCATTACAATGCTGGTTGCAGGGTTCCTTGCATTCAGGCAGACTGATATAAAAGCCATACTTGCATATTCCACTATCAGCCAGTTGGCATACATAATGACCATGTTTGGCTACACCACATATCAGGAACCCGGAATGGGTGTTGCTGCTGCAACTTTCCACTTGCTCAACCATGCAACTTTTAAAGCATGTTTGTTCCTTGTAGCAGGTATTGTTGCACATGAAGCTGCAACTCGTGATATTACCCGGCTTGGTGGCTTAAGGCACGAAATGCCTATCACGTTCATTATCGCAACCATTGGTGCTCTTTCTATGGCAGGAGTGCCGCCTCTTAACGGATTCTTAAGCAAGGAAATGTTCTATGAGTCTTCCATAGAAATGGGACATGCCCTTGGAAGCCCTTTCACATTCATTATGCCTGCACTGGCAGTCGCTGGAGGAGTCTTCACTTTTGCATATTCAATAAAGTTCATAGCAGCTATTTTCTTGGGTAAGCGTCCTGAAAAAGGATTGCCACCTCATATCCACGATCCATCTTTTGTTATGATCGCTCCAGCAGCTTTCCTTGCCGGACTCATTATACTTTTCGGACTTGTACCATCTCTAGCTGTACAAACCTTCGTGGAACCTGCAGTTTCTTCCATTATGATGGAGACTCAGAATTTACATGTCCAGTTATGGCATGGGTTTACCACTTCTCTGGTAATGACCTTAGTTACGTTCCTGCTAGGAGCCTTGGTATACACAAAGTATGATTCTATAGCAGAATGGCAGAACAGCTTTAATCGTAAGTACCCACTGATCAGTGTAAATTATGTGTATGATGGTCTTGTAAACAACGCAAAAGGCACTCTAAAAGGCTTTTCGTCTTTCATGCAGCCAGGCCCTGTAAAGAATTATATGCTTGCCTTTTTGGGATTAATGGTCTTGTTGTTTGCAATACCTTTCTTCAAACTTGCAGGAAACTCCATGCCTGTCCTGAACTTTGATGTAGAACCTTACGAAGCACTTGTATTCATATTCATGATTATAGCTGCTGTAGGTGCAGCAGTATTACCTAAATATTTGCAGGCAATACTCTCTCTCTCCGCTCTTGGTTATCTCGTAAGTTTGTTCTTTATATATCTCTCAGCTCCAGACCTTGCACTTACACAGGTACTTGTAGAAACTCTTTCTACGATCATTTTCTTGCTTGCCATTGTCAAGATACCACAAACGTTCAAGGAGCATATTTCTCCATCTGTGTTTATTAGAGATGCTCTGATATCGGTTGTTGTAGCATCTGTTGTATTGATACTGTTGTTATATGCAAACCAGGGCATCGTACCTCCATTTGAGTCTTTGTCTTACTATTTCATAGAAAAGAGCTGGCCTCTGGCAGGTGGTCATAATATTGTTAACGTGATTATAGTAGACTTCAGAGGATATGATACATTGGGCGAAATATCTGTTATGTGCCTTGCAGCATTGGGTGTTTATAATATTATACGCAGCAGGGGTGAGAGTCAGTGACTACTGTAATTACAAAAATGATCACTAGAGTATGTTTACCTTTAGCGATATTATTCTCTATTTCACTTTTACTTGCAGGACATAACACTCCAGGAGGAGGTTTCATCGGAGGCGTTATGTTCGTTGCCGTGGTGGCTCTTACATATGTGGTGTATGGCATTAAAGAGATCAAAAAATCATTCAATCCGGATTGGGGTAAATGGTTTGGTTTTGGATTAACCATATCTGCACTAACAGCTTTTGCAGCCCTACCATTTGGTCATAACTTTTTCAGGAGTGCAGTAGAGTTTATTAATATACCGTTTGTAGGTGAGATTGGATTAGTTTCTGCCGGGTTATTTGATATAGGTGTGTATTTTGTGGTAATAGGTTCCTTGCTTACTATATTCCAGATGGTTGGTGAAGATAAATGAATAACGCATTGCTGTCCTTCATAATAGCCGTGCTTTTCGGGATAGGGACTTTCCTGATCCTGCGCAGAGACATTGTGAGGGTAATAATTGGTTTAAGTATAATGTCTCATGCTGTGAACTTGCTGATAGTATCTGTAGGAGTATTTAGCGGAAAGCAGATACCAATTCAAACAACAGATGAAGTCATTCCAACAAGCACTATATTCATTGACTCTCTGAAAACTGGTGTGCTTGCTCCAATATTGAATGGGACTGCACCAACTCAATATGTGGATCCACTTGTTCAGGCTTTGGTCCTGACAGCTATAGTAATTAGTCTTGCGACAACTGCTGTAATCATTATACTTGCATATCGTCTCCATGAAGAATACGGTACTACTGATATACAGAAAATAAAGAGGTTGTGGGGATGAGCTCGATAGTTGTTCATTTCCCTATTTTGCTGATAGCTACTCCTATATTAGCTGCAGCTTTTTCAATGATGCTGCGTTCAAAACCCACGATTCAGGCAGGACTCAGTTTACTGGTTTCTTTTTCACTTGTGGTCATGAGTGCCATTCTACTTCTGATAGTATGGAATTCAGGGATACAGGTTTATGAAGTAGGAGAATGGGGTAAGTACGGAATTGTACTTGTGGCAGACCTGCTCAGTGCAGGTATGGTTATGCTAAGTTCAAGTCTATCTTTCCTTTCGCTCATATATTCTCTGGATTATATTGAGAAACGCTCCTTATCCACTTATCATCCTCTGTTCAATCTCTTAGTAGCAGGATTGCATGGTTCTTTCCTCACAGGTGATATATTCAATTTATTCGTGTTCTTCGAAGTACTCCTGTTGTCATCCTGCGGACTTGTAATGGCCTTGGAAGCAGATGGAGTAACAAAGAGTTCGGATAAGTTAGAAGCAACTTTCAAATACCTTATTTTGAACATGCTAGGTTCTATAGTGATGTTAATAGCTGTTTCTTCATTATATGCGACCACAGGAACACTGAACATGGCTGATATCTCAGTAAAGCTCAGTGCAATGCAAGCTGCAGGGACCCTTCCGTGGTATATATTTCCCATTGGTCTGATGTTCATAGTCGTTTTCGGAAACAAAGCAGCTATATTCCCCCTACACTACTGGTTGCCGGATGTACATCCAACAGCGCCGTCCCCCATAAGCGCCATGCTAAGTGGTGTGCTCATAAAGGTAGGTGTCTATGGCATGCTGAGGGTATTCTTCTTTATATTCAGAGATGTACAGGGAATGTTCCAGTCTATCATAATTGTACTTGCCTTGTTTACAATAGGAGTTGGTGCTGCATCTGCAGTTGCCCAGACAGATGTTAAAAGATTACTTGCATATTCCAGTGTGAGCCAGATAGGTTATGTGTTTTTAGGCATTGGTTTTGGAAGCGTTGGTGCCGTTGCAGCTTCTCTTGTATACCTGGTCAATCATGCGCTTGCTAAGACTTTGTTGTTCCTTACTTCAGGAGGCATCATCCATCATGCAGGAACACGTGATATGCATAAAATGGGTGGAATGGTAAACAGTTCCCCTTTCATGGCAGCGGCTTTCCTAATAGGTGGAATGTCCATAGCAGGACTGCCCCCAATGGGAGGTTTCATTTCCAAATTCGTTCTCTTTGATGCCGGTATCGTTGGAGGACACTATACAGAAATAGCAATAGCTCTTCTGTTCGCTATATTTTCACTGTTTTATATGTTCAGAGCTTGGTTGCTTATGTTCTGGGGTGAAAAGAGAGATGTAAATGTACATGGGGAATATTCAAAACATGCTGCATCGCCTATGATGTACGTGCCAATTGTTATTCTGGCATTGATGGTGGTCTTTATTGGTGTGTATTCGGAACCTTTACTATCCCTGGCTCAGGCAACTGCGGCACAGATACTTGATCCGCAACCTTACATAGATGCAGTTCTCACGAGGGTGGTAAGATGAAAAAATTTATTCCTCTGGCAGCTCTGTTTGGAATAGTATGGTGCTTCGTGCATGGTACTTTCAGCATTAATAGCCTTGTGTTTGGCTTACTGGTAGGTTTGGTCTGCATAAGGCCATTCAAGTTCCTTTACAAGCCAGAATCAAATTTCAAATTATTCTCTCCTCCAACCCGCATAATTTCAATTATACGGTATTTCATGGTACTTATAAAGGAGATTATCAAAGCTAATATAGTGGTAGCTAAGATTGTATTAAAACCGAAAATCGATATAAAACCCGGTATTATTGCCGTACCTATCAGATGTAAGACAGATATGGGTATTACTGCAATAGCAAACACAATAACGCTTACTCCTGGTACTATTACTGTAGATATATCTGATGATAAATCACTTCTATATGTGCATTGCATAGATGCATCGGATCCCAAAGCAGTAGCTGCATCTGTTCGCAACGATCTTGAAAAATATGTACTGGAGGCTTTTGAATGATCAGTTTACTGGATTTTTCACTAATACTTATGGTTCTCGCATTCATACCCTGTATCTATCGTATAATTAAGGGCCCCACTATCGCTGATAGAGTTATATCTCTGGATGCTCTGACAACTGTAATTATAGTGATGCTTGGGGCATATTCATACGATCATAACTCTGCATTCTTCATGGATGTGGCTCTTGTTCTGGCAGTGATTTCCTTTGTGGGTACTGTAACTGTAGCCAAATATCTGGATGAAGGGGTGGTTCTGTGAGCATGATCAATACATTCTTGAATGTTCTGAGTGATATAGTGCTGCTAATAGGTTTGTTTTTCGTGTTCCTTGGCATGCTAGGTCTTCTGCGCTTGCCGGATGCCTACAATCGTTTGCATGCGACGGCCAAGATCGGTACCCTCGGAGCCTTTGGTGTAATGCTAAGCATAGTTCTGAGGACCGGATTCTCGCCTCTGGGAGTCAAGGCTATAGCTGTTGGTCTGTTTTTACTTCTCACAGCTCCCATAGCGGCTCATATGATAACAAGAGCAGCACACAGGCATGGAGTAGGGCTTTGTAAAGAATCTGTGGTAGATGAATATGGAAAGGCATGTAAGCTGTCAAAAAAATAAGACTTCATACTTTCATTTTTTTATTTTTAACTCGATGAGAATTTAAAAGAGCATGGAATAAGAAAAAATCCCCTTTTAGAGGGGAACCATTTTCTTTCCATACATTTCATTCAATACCTGGCCAAGTGCGGCGTATATGGCTGAAAAGCCTGTGAATATTCCTTCGAATCCAGCTATCTTAAGTATTGTAGGGTTGTTCAGATAGTTTCCTATGGCTAGCAGGAAGAACAATGTTGCAAGTGCCAGGAATATGACCTGCAGGGATCTTGTTGCTTTGAGTGTGCCTACGAACATGAAGAGAGTAAAGATTCCCCACATGAAGAGATAGGCTGCAAAAGCTGTTTTGACCGGAGCGAGCCCAGCAAAATTATCTCCTAGTTTTGGAAGTAGAATGAGTCCTACAAGGGTGAGCCAGAAAAGTCCATATGAAGTAAAAGCTGTAGTTCCAAATGTATTACCTTTTTTCCATTCCATTATTCCGGCAATGATCTGAGCTAGTCCACCATAGAAAAAGCCCATTGCAAGGATCATTGCATCCATAGGGTAATAACCTGCATTGTGCAAATTCAACAGTACTGTGGTCATTCCAAATCCCATCAAACCCAGGGGAGCAGGGTTTGAGGTTAGGTCCATTATTTTGACATGGTTTATGTCTGTATTAGTTGTGCTTTGACTCATTTTTACACTCCTTCCAGCTAACCTTCATATTTACCAGAAACTGGCGATCACCATTTTGTTTGCATATCTGGCAATTATTGGGTTGTTTTCGTGGCGCAGTGATAAATATCATTATTAATACTTATAGTTAAGCGGAATATGTATATTATTTATGATATATTTTGTGTGTTTCTCCAATATTGTCATTTATGTCTGAAAAGTTGTAGGTATCTTTGGTAACAAGAGTTGTTGATATCTTATTTTTACAATTCGCGAGTAAAAGAAATGTGAGGCTTAGACTGAAAAGTTATAACCATTACTTTTTCAGGATCATCTCTTGCATAAGTGTATCAACTACTTCTATATTTAAAGCTCGTAATCTTCAGCAGTTTCGAAAAGTTAATATGATCAAAATTAATATTTTAACTGGATTATATTATGAAGAAAATAGGATTGTATTTGTTTGTCGTTGTGTCAATTTTGGTCAGTGGTTGTATCTCTCTTTCAGTTGATTCAAAAGTGAACAGTAAAGGTGAACTGCTTAAATACAATATGGTAATAGACACGAATTCGTACGTTTATAATTTATTGGACTCAAATTCATATAAAGAATCTGGGAATTCATTGAGGGATGATATTACCTCCAGGGGTTTGAGATACAATGAGGCATGGGATGGGGATAATGTTAAAATAACCATTAATGGCAGTTCCTCGGACACGGTCAAAATAGAAAAAGTGGATGGTTATCTTGTGTACCAAGATAATATCACCTCTCTATCACCAAGTTATCAAATGGAAGATGGCTTTTTTGGCCTGAGTGATGCTGTAGATTCTGCAGTAACTGTTCACTATTATCTAGAAATGCCAAATGATATTATTGATTCCAATGCTAACGCTGTCAGTGGAAATAAAGCCGAATGGCACATGCTTAAGGCATCTCAGATGAGGGAAGTCTATGCAAAGTGCGAAACCCCTCTGTTGCCCGGAATTAGAACATTCGGCACTTTGTGCGTGCTTTTTCTTTCATTTTTCATATTGAGGAAAGAGTAATTCATTACTCTCTTCTTTCATATTCTAGTGAATAACTATCATGAACAAGTCATAACTTGCGTAGGATGAGTAAACTATCTATTGGGTTAAAACGCTTAAAACTTAAATTAATCATAAAATCTAAAGCATTTATTGATTTCAAAAGAAATAAATAAACACGCCTTTGTACAAAGGCATATACATATTTGAAATACATCAGCCGGGATTCGAACCCGGGTTCTAGCGTTGGCAACGCCAGGTGATAACCGCTACACTACTGATGTGCATTATTTTGGTGCCCAGACCCGGATTTGAACCGGGGACAACTGCCTCTTCAGGGCAGCGCTCTCCCAGACTGAGCTACCTGGGCCTTTTGGAGGGCCAACATAGCACCTTAATGCTGTTTTCCAATTTAAACTTAACTGTTTGATTGTTTTGCTGATGGGCCCGCTGAGAGTCGAACTCAGGACCTCCGCCATGTCAAGGCGACGTCATAACCAACTAGACCACGAGCCCTTATCGGCACCACTCCTACATTGACATAGTACATAAATCTTTTGTTCTGTCTATTCAAAAAAGGCTATCTTGTTGATGGAGGGTACTTACTCTATTTATACTCAGCAGTTTTATAGCATTGACAGAGTGAAAATTCAGGCAGTTTCAACAAAATACATTTCCATATGCCTGTATTTTTGCAATCATTATCCTCATTACATTGTAGTTAACTGGGCGATAACTGCGGCATCCTTTATGTCTCCCACAGTTTAGAATTTTTGATTTTCCCAGGCAGGAATCAGTAATCGAGTATTCTTATTATGTAATTTTAAATGTGGTTAATAGAATATGTTAGATGTTGATTCTGCATTCACTATCTGCTTGGTTGCACCACTTGGATAAACCAATATCAACAGGTCAACTCTTGAACCCAGTTTTCTGGAATCGTGTAAATAATATCCATCGCTGAAGTTGGACACATTACTGACGCTGAGTATTGCATAGTTTTTACCGATCTCAGAAATTGTGACCTCTCCAAAATCGCTGAACATATTTCTTATATCGCCTTCAAGGTTGTGGCTTCCCATTAGTAGCGTATAAGCCTCTGCAAATGCATCTAATTTGAAATAGATAGTTATAGTAGCATTTGTGCCACTGAATTTCATTGTCATCTGTTTGTAGTGTATATATTCAGTATCTTCAGTTGCTGCTGTTACAGGCAATGAAATAGTGATTATTACCAGCAGGAAAGCAATAAGTATATGAATAATGGATCGCATTTTCTAAACGCTTTCTGCATATCACCCTTAATATTCATATAGTTTTGCAATATAAAATGATACATTTGTTTTATATAGCATCTATTTATGCAGAAAAAATGAAAACAAGGAATAGTCAGGTTGACAACAGAAATCATAACTGTGAGCAAACCATGGATACAGAGATGACTACTATTGATCAGAGCGAACTTTATGATATCGATTTCAATACTACGGATTCGATAGATGTTCCAAAGTTATTGATAGATCAGATCATCGGGCAGGAGCGTGCTGTGGAAGTGGTCAGAAAGGCTGCAAGCCAGCGTAGGCATGTGATGATGATTGGTACTCCCGGTACTGGTAAATCATTGCTAGCTAAGGCTATGGCAGAACTTCTACCCAAGGAAGAACTACAGGATATCCTTGCTTACCCAAATCCCGAAGATCAGAATAACCCCAAGATTAGGACAGTGTCAGCTGGGAAGGGCAGGGAAATTGTTATGGCCCATAAAATGGAGGCCCAGAAGAAAGCCCAGTCCCGCAATTTGCTGATGATGTTACTCGTCTTTGGTATAGTCATATATTCTTTCTACGTTGACCAACTGTTATGGGGAATCATAGCTGCTATTATGATACTCCTGCTTACACGCCAGTTGCTGCCAAAAGAAGAAATGATGGTACCAAAACTCATTGTAAATAATTATAATAAAGAGCACGCTCCCTACATCGATGCAACAGGTACGCATGCCGGTGCACTTCTTGGTGATGTACGCCACGACCCATTCCAGTCAGGAGGACTTGAAACACCTGCACACGACAGGGTAGAGAGTGGAGATATACACAAATCACACAAGGGTGTTTTGTTCATAGACGAGATCAATACCCTTAGCCTTGAATCTCAGCAAAGCATGCTGACAGCGCTACAGGAGAAAGAATACGCTATCACCGGGCAATCAGAACGCAGTTCCGGTGCTCTGGTAAAAACAGAGCCCGTACCATGTGATTTCATCATGGTAGCTGCAGGTAACCTCGATGCAGTAGAGAAAATGCATCCAGCCCTCAGGTCAAGGATAAAAGGTTATGGGTATGAGATATTCATGCGTGACTCCATGGAAGATAACCTTGAGAACCGCAGGAACCTTGTACGCTTCGTCGCTCAGGAAGTAATGCGCGATGGTCACATTCCACCCTTTGATAGGTCAGCTGTCAATGAAGTCATCAGGGAGGCCAGGCGCAGAGCAGGAAGGAAAGGACACTTGACCCTGAAACTAAGGGATCTAGGCGGCCTTGTGAGGGTAGCCGGAGATATTGCTCATGCTGAAAATGCTCCCGTGACTACTGATAAACATGTACTTGCAGCAAAGAAAATAGCCCGTTCCATTGAACAGCAGTTGGCCGATAGTTATCTCGAAAGACGTAAAGATTACCAGCTGTTCCAGAAAGGTGGTTCAGCCGTGGGCAGGGTCAATGGTCTTGCTGTTATGGGAGGAGATTCTGGTATCGTATTGCCTATCATGGCCGAAGTGACTCCTGCTCAATCCAGTTCAGAAGGACGTGTCATAGCCACTGGTATGCTCAAGGACATAGCAAAGGAAGCTGTCCAGAACGTATCTGCTGTGATAAAGAACATCACCGGAAAGGATACCGCAAACCATGATATCCACATACAGTTCATAGGGACCTATGAAGGTGTGGAAGGAGACAGTGCGTCCATATCCATAGCTACTGCTGTGATCTCCGCCTTGGAGAACATACCTGTGGACCAGTCTGTGGCAATGACGGGTTCTCTCTCAGTCAGGGGAGATGTATTACCCATCGGTGGTGCCACCTACAAAATAGAGGCTGCAGCCTTAGCAGGCATCAAGAAAGTAATAATCCCCAAATCCAATGAGGATGACGTGCTTATAGAAGAAGCCTATAAGGGTAAGATCGAGATAGTGCCAGTAACGAACATTATAGAAGTTATGGAGCACAGCCTTGTGGGAGTCGATAAAAAGAGAATAGTGGAGAAGCTTACGAAACTGACAAACCTTAAGCTCAATCTCGATATTCCTGAAGTGGTTCCCACATGAGGATATTGGTTTTAATATGACCCACATGAAAAATGTTGACTTTTACGACGTAAGAGTGGTGGATGCCACTACTACGTCTATAATTATTGACAATGGAAATGTTGAAGAGATTTCTGTGAACTATACACGGGGTGGGGGTATCCGCGCTCTGTGCGGTGGTTCTTGGGGCTTTACTTCAGCTGATGGTTATTTCGATGAAAGAAAAGCACTAAATGCTGCTTCTGAACTTGCTATCAGCATGAATTCCCGGAATCCTAAGGAAAAAGTGGAGCTTAAACCAGTAGGGACACCAAAACTGAATAACATTCCCCGTATAAAGATAGACCCCAGGGATATAGCAATTGAAGAAAAGGTTGAACTGCTCAAGGAAATGAGCAAACGGGCCAGGCTTGAAGGGATCAGCAGCACAAGTGCTGTTTATTCTGAATCAGAAGTAAAAGTATGTTATACTAACATTGATGGACTGGATTGTGAGTATGAACTTATTAGGTCAGGCTTTGCCGTTAGTGCAGTAGCTTCAGAGAACGGTGTTTACCAGGCGGGAAGAGAAAGCAAGTTTGGTGTCAAGGGATATGAGATATTCGATGAGAACAATGCTCTTGATCTTGCAACAACTGCTGCAAACTCGGCTCTCGAACTAATACGTGCCAAGCCAGCTAAAGGCGGTAATATTCCGGTGATACTTGACCAGGAGTTGGCAGGTGTGTTCGTACATGAAGCTGTAGGTCATGCTTCAGAAGCCGATCTGGTGCTTGAAGGCAGTTCTATCCTTGAGAATATGGTGGGAAAACAAATAGCTTCGCCACTTATTACTATAATGGATGACCCCACTCTCCACGAATATGGTTACTTCCCATTTGATGATGAAGGGGCACAGGCCCAGAGGACCACAATAATAAAAGATGGTGTATTAAATTCATTCCTGCATTCCAGAGAGACGTCTGCAAAGCTTGGAGGAGAACCCGGGCACAGCAGATGCCAGGGTTATTCCATGCCTATCGTACGCATGAGTAATACCTATATTGATAATGGCAAGTCTACCTTTGAAGAAATGCTCGAGGAAATAGGCGACGGTATGTATCTTATTGGTTCAAGAGGGGGACAAGTCAATACAGGTGAAGGCATATTCCAGTTCAATGCCGAAAAAGCATATCTCATTGAGAAAGGAGAGATAACTACACTCATGAGAGATGTGTCTCTTTCTGGAAAAACACTTGAGATCCTCAACAATGTCACACATGTGGGCAATGATCTCAAAATGACCTCTGGCAGATGTGGAAAAGGTGGGCAACTGGTACCTGTAAGCGATGGTTCACCACATCTTTGTATTTCAAAGGCTGTTGTCGGAGGTGCCTGAATGTATGATCTTGCAAGGAGAGCCCTTAATGCTGCCTTAAGGGCCGGTGCTGATGAAGCTGAAGTTTATCTGGTAAAAAGTGAAGTGACCAGTATAGATATCCGCAAAGGTGTTATCGAAGGCTCCAAAGAGAACATCAATCAGGGCATGGGAATTCGTGCAGTTGTTAATGGTGCTGTTGGATTTGCAAGCACTAATATAGATACACGAATGGAAGATACCGCCAGGACTGCAGTCTCTTCGGCCAGGATACGAGGTACCGATCCGGAATGGAAATCCTTCCCCACCGATGGTAAATATCCTGAAATAAAGGGTACATTTGATCCCCAGATCAAAGATATGGAACTTGATGAATGCATAGAGCTTTCTTCAAATATGCTGGAGGGTGCATCATCATTACCTGAAGTACTTGTGACTGCAGGATCATTTTCCCGTGTAGCAAGCAGACGTTTAATACTCAATAGTAACGGTATTGAGGTAGAGGATAGGGGAACTGCAATAAGTGGGTTCGTAGACGTTATTACTGGTCAGGATGAACCAACTACTGCTTATGATTATGATATGTCCAGAAAAATGGACATTGATTTTTTTAATTTAGGAAAATCCGCAGCTGAACTTGCATCGAAGTCCAGGCAAGGCATTTCGATTGAACCTCATCGTACCGAAGTGATTCTGCATCCTTTTGCAGTTGCTGACCTTCTTACCGGAATTTTATCCTCTGCCATCGATGCGGATAATGTCCAAAAAGGAAGATCCAGCCTTATTGGCCGTAAAGGAGAAATGATCGCCACCGAGAAGCTCTCTATTATCGATGATGGATTGCTTGAAGCAGGTCTTGAGACAGCAATGGCAGATGACGAAGGTTTTCCCTCACAGACAACTCCTGTTATAGAGAAAGGTATTTTCAAGTCTTACCTTTACGACAATTATACAGCAGGTAAAGAAGGTACACGTAGTACAGGGAATGCTTCCAGACACTCCTATTCTGCACCTCCTTCTGTGGGTATTCGTAATTTTATCATTAAATATGATCAGAGCGACTTAATAGAGGAAACAGATAAAGGCATCTACATTAACACTGTAATAGGTGCGCATACTGCTAACTATATTTCCGGGGACTTTTCTGTAGAAGCAAGAAATGCTTTTATCATTGAGAAAGGAGAGCTCGTTAAACCAATTAAGTCACTTATGTTATCAGGAAATGTTTTTGATATTCTTAAGAGCATTAATGGTGCAGGCAAAGATGTAAGGCAAGTGGGTGGAACAGTCACACCTTCACTTAGAATAGCCGATATGAGTGTAGTCGGCTAATCTTTATTTTTAAGTTTCATTTTTAATCCATTTAGTAATATTGCATTAGAGTGCTCTATTCAAGGCTAAATAATATATCTAATAAACTGGATATTATATATGTTCTATTATGGAATTATATGAAGCTTTGAGAGTGGTATTTTAGTTATTTGCGTTTCAAAATGCTTTCCGCCAAAGCTAGAAAACTATTCAATTTAAACGCATGGATCTGATCAGATGGATTTTCGTATACTTGCAGATAATTCTAACGATATAGTGGTTGCATTTAATGAAAATATGGAGTGTTTGTATGCAAATGCTTCTATGGAACAAGCCACTGGGTTAAGTGCACGGCAGTTGATTGGCAAAAAGTTGCAAGAGGCAGAAATTCCGGAAGATGCAGTTAACTACTTGGAATATAAGATACAGCAAACATTTCTTACAGGTAAAGGTACAGAATATGAAATCCAGCTGCAACTCTCCAGTAAAAGTGGTTATCATAGCTGGCAGTGGCAATTAATTCCAGAAAAAGGTTCCAAAGGAAATACATTAACTGTTTTTTTAGTTGGAAGAGACATTACAGAGAAGAAACAATTAATAGATGCTCATTTTTTTGCAAGAAACAGATTCTATTCCCTTTTTGAGAACATTGTGGATATCTTTTTTGAAACCGATAAAAAGGGTACAATAACGTATATTAGCCCGCATGTAGAAAAATATGGATTTCAGGCAGAAGACATTATTTCCACTAATATCCTGGACATTGTTATTCCAGAAGATAGGGAGCATGTAACAAGAGCGTATCTTAAACTCAAAAGGTATGGACGAATATTTCCTGTGATCCTGAGGATCAAAGAGAAAAATGGAAAGGTTTGTTGGTTCGAGTCTAGGTGTTCAAGGCAAAAAGATGCAAATGGAACTTTTCTGGGTATTACGGGTATTCTAAAAGATATCACGGATCAAAAAATCACTGAAGAACGATTGTTGAAGATCAATCAGTGTTTATTGGCATTCACTACTGATCCTCTTGAGGCTATCGATCGTTTAATTGCAACATCTGCACAGCTTCTTGGAGCAGATCATGCTCGCTATTATTGGATCGGTGGACACATATCTCACAGCCAGGAAAAAGCCATTACAGTTTCTCAAAAATCTTACAATATCATTTCAAAAAAAATAAGTATTGGGGACGAACATATTAGTACCATCTTTCTTTATTTCCCCCATGAATATGTCTTCTTGCAGGAAGATGAATGGGTTCTGAATACCATAACTGCAGCAATAGCTTTGGAAGAAAAACGAAGAAAATCTTTAGAAGCGTTAAGGGAATCAGAGAACAAATATAAAATAATCTTTGAAAACTCTCCAATAGGCATTTTCTATATGGATCCCAGTGGCAAGATCCTTAATTGTAACGATGAATTGGTAAGAATAATTGGCAGCTCAAAAGAATTCATTCAGGGTTTGAATATCCTATCCGTACTTTCAAAAAATCCCTCTATTAAAGAAGGATTAAATAATATTTTAGGTGGAAAGCCATTTAAATATAGAGGAGAGTATATATCTCTTTTTTCAGGAAAAACAACTCCTATTGAAGCTTCATTAAGTACGCATGTTGCTGAAGACGGCAGTATTTTGGGTGGTATCTGCACAGTCCAAGATATCAGCGAACATCAGGAAAAAGAACAAGTGATACAGATACTTGAAGCTGTGAGTCTGGCAGCAAGTAAATTCCTGCAGATGGGTTCATCTTCAGAAAACTTCAATGAGGTTTTGGCTCAACTCGGAAAGGCCACGGATGTTAGCAGACTATACATTTTCCAGAATGAGATAGAAGAAGACGGAACGCTGTTGATGTCCCAAAAATACGAATGGGTAGCCCATGGAATCTCTCCTCAGATAGATAATCCACTTTTACAGAGGCTACCATATAGATATGCAGCTCCACGCTGGGAGAAAATAATGAAAAGACGGTACCACATTGCAGGTCTTATCAAAGATTTTCCAGATGAAGAGCGTGAATCACTGGGGGAACAAGGAATACTTTCGCTTGCAACTGTGCCTATATATGTTGGAAAAGAGTGGTGGGGATTCATTGGATTTGATGACTGTAAGCATGAAAGAGAGTGGTCTATGGTTGAAATGGATGCTCTTTGGGCAGCAGCCGATACCATAGGAGCTGCGATCCACAGACAACAGATCGAAGCGGAGGTGAAGAAAAGTCAGGAAAGGCAGAAGAAGATACTTGAAGCTGTCCAGGCTGGTGTCATGCTAATCGATGCAAAATCTCATACTATAGTCGATGTAAACCCCGTAGCAATGCAATTTTTAGGAAGGAAAAAAGAGGAAATGGTAGGGAAGGTTTGTCATGAATTCATATGCCCCGCAGAAAAAGGAAAATGTCCTATTACAGATCAGAAGCAGGTAATAGACTCTTTAGAACGTGTGCTTCTTACTGCAAAGGGCGAAAGATTACCCATTCTCAAGAAAGCAGCGTATATTGAACTTGATGATAGGCAGCTTATAGTGGAAAGTTTCCTTGACCTTTCTCATATTAAAGAAGCTGAAAGGGCACTTATGGAAAGCGAAGAGAAATTCAAGACTCTTTTTATGAGTGCTAACGATGCTATTTATATATATGATGATATGGGAGGCAAGATAAAAGAAGTCAATGATATCGCTTCCGATATGCTGGGGTATAGCAGAAATGAATTGCTGGGCATGTCTCCGCGGGATTTCAACGCACCGGAATATGCTGTAATGCTGCCGGATAGGCTGAAAGAACTTAAGAATAGGGGACATGCAATCTACGAAACCATCTATGTGGATAGTTCAGGTAAGAGAATTCCGGTGGAAGTCAGCAGCAGGGTAATTGAATATAATGGGCAAAAAGCAATTCTGACGGTTGCAAGGGATATAACGGAAAGAAAAATGGCAGAGGAAGTCCAGAAGAAGGAACTGCTTCTAAAAGAGATACACCATAGGGTTAAAAATAACCTTCAGGTGATTTCCAGCCTGCTGAACCTGCAAGCAAGGAACTTTCAAGAAAAAGATATCAAAAAAGCTTTCGCTGAAAGCCAAAACCGAATACGTGCAATGGCTATAGCTCATGAGAAACTGTACAAGTCAAAAGACTTGGAAAATATAGACACTGTAGACTATGTAAAAAATTTGGTAAATTATCTACTACAATCTAATTCTATAGGCACAGGAAAAGTTAGCCTTGAGCTCGATACCGATGAGATTTACCTGGATATAGATAAAATCATACCCATTGGCCTTATAATAAACGAAGTTATTACAAATTCTCTGAAATATGCTTTTAACCCAGGTGAACAAGGTATTATCAGAGTTTCTTTTAAAGTTTCAGATACTTCGCTTATACTTACTATCAGCGATAACGGTAAAGGCATACCTGAAACTATCGATATCTTCAACACAGATTCTCTAGGTACGCAACTGGTCACTACTTTGGTAGAGCAACTGGGAGGAAAATTAGAGCTTGATAGAAGTTCAGGTACTAGGTTCATTATGACTTTTAAGAACTTCAAAAGCCTTTGTCATTCCAATTAGGTTCAGAAACCTTATTCATTACTATTATCAGTGAAAAAGCCATCATGGCAGCACATACATAGAAAGGCATCGTAAAAGACACATATCCTCCAAGTAATCCCCCTATAAGAGGCCCAAAAGCCGTGCCTGCTGCCTGTGCACTGGTAATGAAGCTGACTCTCGAACTTATGGACGTCCCTCCTGCGATGTCTACTGCAAGAGCCATGACAGGTGTTTCCACGGCGGCCATACAAAGTCCCTGTACTGCACGCAATACTATAAGTTCCTCCACTCTGGTGACATATCCTAATCCAAGAACTACTGGTATATTGAGGAGTAAACCATATACTATCAGCTTTTTACGTCCATATCGGTCCGAAAGCACTCCCATGGGGGTTTGCAGTATTACTCTTGATATGACGTAGGCCGATACTGCAACGCTAAGTGACAGTTCTGAAGCTTGCAGACGAAATTCATATTCCGGAAGGAAGGCAAATATGATCATAATACCTACCATTATTATGAACATAGCTAGGGCCAGTGCATAGAACTGCGCTGTATCGGCATCATTCCTATTCAGTACTGTTTGTTTTTCATGCTGCTCATGCGTCTCGCCTACAAAAAATTGCACCAATAGCAAGCTTATCAGACCCAGCAGAGCACATAGGTAAAAACCAGCAGTATATCCGTAGTAAGTGGCTACAATTCCGCCAACCATTGCACCTATGCCATACCCAAATCCCCTCATACTTGAGTATATACCAATGGCTCTGCCTCTTGTACTTGATGTTGAGAAGTGTGTCACCATTGCCACGATAGCCGGTACTGTGGCACCCACAGTTATGCTCTGTATCGCCCTTAACAATACAACATATTCGAACACATGAGCACGGGAATAAAGCAGTGAAGCTGCCATAAATCCCGCAAGGCCAATGATTACAAAAGGCTTCCTTTTATCTAGCCTGTCAGACAACCTGCCTAAAAAGGGTTGGGAAAATGCATTAAAAATGCCATATACTGTGGTTACAATTCCCGCTTTTACCACATCAGGAATTTCAGGAGCAAAGATGCTATGTGTTTGCACGATGTAGAGTGGTATGAGAAAAGCAAGTATTCCTGTACCCAGGTCCTTGAAGAATTTGGAAATAGAAAGGATGTAAAGCTTAGGGTCGAGTTTCTCATTGTCAGAATCATTTTCCACCATCTAATGCCCTCTGCATATAAAACTCAGATCATATAGGACCACAAGTTATTCAATTCTTCCTGCACAAGTATATTTATGAATGAACCTGTTTTCCTGCGCAGGTATCAGCAAGTTGAGAAGAATGAACTGCTTCCAAGGTATAGGATAACCAGTTTAGTACCTGTATCATTCGAAAAAAACTCTTCTATGGAGGAACTATGGGATATTCATCAGATGAAGATGCAGGATTACCGGCAGCTTCTGGTATCGATAGATACTAATGGATATACTCCTCATCTTAGTGATCATAAATCTTCTCTTCTTGACCTGAAGGTTGCAATTATACAAAAGATGCTTGAAAATTGCTGTTTCTGCGAACGCAGATGCGGTGTTAACAGGAAAGAGAACCATAAGGGTTACTGTCGTGTCGGAGCTGTTTCAGGATATGCATCAGAATTCCTGCACACCGGCGAAGAGCCTGAACTTGTGCCTTCTCACACAATTTTCTTCGCAGGATGTGTATTTTCATGTATCTATTGCCAGAATTGGGATATAGCTACTCATCCGGAAACGGGTAAGATCGCTGATCCGCTGGAACTTGCTAAATTGATAGAAAAGCGCCATATGCAAGGATCAAAGAACGTGAACTTTGTCACTCCTACTCCACATCCGCATACAGTGCTCAGAATTATCAGAAATTTGTCAGTAAACATCCCTGTTATCTGGAACTCTAACATGTATCATTCCAGGGAAGTAGCAGATTTGCTGGAAGGTGTTGTAGATGTTTATCTCGCTGACCTGAGATATGGTAACGACGAATGCGCTGATAAATATTCAAAAGTTAAAAATTACATGCAGGTGGTCACTGAAAACCTGCTTAGAGCATATTCAGATGCAGAAATACTCCTGCGCCATCTGGTCTTACCCGGACATATTGATTGCTGTACAAGGCCTGCAGTGAAGTGGGTAGCAGAACGTATTCCTCATGTTCGGTTTAATTTGATGTTCCAGTATAGTCCACATTATCTTGCTTACAAATACCCAGAGATGAACAGACATCTTACTAAGCAGGAAATTGAAACGGCTGCGGAGATAGTACTCTCCGCTGGCCTCGAAGATGTGCTATTGTGACTTATTCCACTACTATTATACCGCCTTTTGTATAGGGATGTGTTGCAAGATAGCAATTGTATGTTCTGTTCTCATAGAACGTGTAGGTAAAGGTCATACCTTTGGTCAGAGTAGGGGACTGGAATGCACTGCTTTTGACAATATATGCCACAGAATCATTATTAGTCCACCGCACAGTATCCCCTCTGGAAATGGTAAGTGTTTGTGGATGGAAGTTATAATCGTCAATATAGATTTCCACGTATTCTATATCTTCAGCAGATGTATTGTTGCTAGTAACAGTCCCGTTCTCTTTATCCGCACATCCTGAAAATGCAAGAACAGCTATCAGCAAAATAGCTACGAATAATTTATTTCTCATATGTTTTGGGTTATGGTCTGATAGGTATAATAGTTTTTGAAACAAAAAGAAGCTATTGACTTTTTGCAGTTCCTCATTTACGCTGTGTCCTGTACATATCCTCAAGACGTTCCAGCGTATCAACTTCTTCTATTGACTTATCATCCCTTACACGCACAAGTCTTGGAAAGCGCAATGCATATCCGGATTCATAGTTTGTGCTCTTTTGTATCTCTTCAAAAGCCACTTCAAAGAGAACATGAGGTCTGATCTCCACAACAGTACCGGATTCTGAAATAATATGTTCCTTGAAAAGTTCTGTTAATTCTGATAATTGTTCATCAGATATCCCGGTAGCCACCTTGCCCACAGGCAGGAATCTGCCAGTGTCAGGATCATGGCAGGCCAATGCATAAGAACCAAGAAAACTTGTTCTTCTGCCATAGCCCCATTCAGCTCCTACTACCACGAGGTCCAGTGTTTCCATAACTGGCTTTTTCTTAAGCCAGTTCTTTCCCCTTTTTCCGGGTGAATATGGAGAATCAGGGTTTTTTAGCATAATTCCCTCATGCCCTGCTTGAAGTGCCTGCTCATACATACTGTTTATCTCTGAGATTTCCGATGTTATCAGCTGGTTATCCACACGCACAAGATCACTGTTCTCTACTGATGATACAAGGAATTCTCGTCTCTTTTGAAGTGGAAGCTCTATTAGGCTTTCACCTTCAAGATACATTATATCAAAGAGATTAAGAGTTAAAGGTATGTGACGTACTTTGTTTTCCACGTCATATTTTCTTCTGAAGCGTTTGAGGATCTCCTGGAATGGTTTAGGTCTGCCATCTTCATCAATAGCAACTGCTTCACCGTCAAGTATCGCAGAATTGGCCTTTACAGCTTTCTTCACTGCAGATACGATATCAGGGAGTGAGTCTGTTATATTCTCAAGACGGCGGGAATAGAGGGTGATTTCATCACCATTTTTATGTATCTGCACTCTTGCCCCATCGAATTTCCATTCTGCTGCAACGATGCCCAGGTCTTTGATAGCTGTTTCTATATCAGGTGTTACCTGAGCAAGCATCAGTTTTATCGGTCTGCCTACCTTCAAGCCAAGATTTAAAAGGGCGTCATTGCCACCTTCCTTAGCAGTGACAGCCACAAGTCCCATGTCATTGGTGAGCATATAACTCCTCTCAACCGACTCCACAGGTACATCAAAAGCTTTTGCAATAGCATCCCTTACAATACCTTCACCCACGCCTATTCTCATATCTTCAATGGCAAGTCTGGCTATATACCCAACTTCGTCAGGAGATGCCGAATTAAAGAGGTATTGTAAATGCTTTATCCTGGAGGTCTGGGATCCTTTGCCAGTTGCACTAGCTATATTTCTGAACCTTTCGAATACCTCCATTATGCTAAGTTCCACAGGTGTGTCCAGGAAAGATGAGAAGGTAGCCTGCCCTTTAGATATTTTGCTCAGGGCTTTCACTGCGGTTTTACCTATATCGCCGGTTTCCCTTACTATATCTTCTATCTTTTTAACTGAAAGACCTGAAGATTTGGAAAGGGCATTGAGAAGAAGCCCTGTTCCCAAACCGACCTCTTCATCGCTCCAGGCAGGGAATACCTCCCCCATGACAAAATGAGTGACAATCGGCAACTCTTCGCTTGTCACAAGGGAAAATAGTTCAGAGACAAGAGCTGTCATATCCAAAGATCCGGATGTCTCTTCTATGACTTTACATACCCTGCAGAACTCCTTGAAGCTTGTCATTCGATCAGCTTTTTTAATTCATGTAAATGGAAATAATGTCACTGAGAATGGCACTTGCAGTCTCTACTGACCCGGCGCCCCTGCCAACAACTGTTACAGGTCCCGCAAGGTCCGTTTGCAGTGAGGCTACATTCAGAGTTCCTCCAACTGCAAGTGGATGTCCTTTAGGAACCAGCCTCGGAGCTACCTGGATTCTCTGCCGGTTAACTTCTCCAATAAGTTTTACTACATATCCATTTGTCTCAGCAAGCATTAAAGCTTCAGGAGTGATGCGGGAAATGCCGGTGACATGTACATCTTCATATGCCACATTCATTCCGAATATAGCATTTGCAAGAATCACAAGTTTGCATGCTGAATCTATGCCTTCTACATCATATGTAGGGTCTTTTTCTGCTATGCCTAATTCCTGTGCTTCTGCAAGCATAAGTTCATAGGTTGCATGCTCTTCCATCATGCGGGTAAGAATATAGTTACAAGTACCATTGAAAATGCCTTCTATACTTATAACTTCGTTACCAGCAAGAGTATCCCTCACAAGGTTAAGTAAAGGCATTGCACCTCCGGCAGTTGCCTCAAACCTAAAAGCACATCCGCATTTAGAAGCTAGTGCTGAGAGCTCATTATATTTTAATGCAAGCGGACCTTTATTGGATGTTACAACATGTCTTTTTTTATTGAAGGCCATTATCATGTTCTGCAGACCCACACCGCCTGTATTAATGTTAGTAGGTGTTGTTTCTATGACAAGATCATGGTCTACATCACGAATAATGTCATGACCCGTGGTATTTGCATCGCCTACAATTCCTTCAGATACTTTACGCTCAAGGACATGGGCAAGGTCCAGGCCATTCATGTTGACTACAGAAGTTTTTGAGTCAGCAACTGCAACAACCTTAATATCAAGGCCCATTGACCTTAATTCTTCATTTTTACGAAGCAATACTTTTGCAACTCCCTGCCCAACAGAACCAAAACCAATGATTGATGCCTTTATTGTTTTCATGTTTAAAACCTCACAGGATCTCACTCTCAATCGGCTCTATCAGCACAAGGTCTTTCTTAATAGCAATTGATCTGAGTAATGATATAGCATCTTTCAATTCTTTTTTCCCTACCGCATCAATCTTGAAGGAGGCAGAAGATGATTTATTTATACTAGGCATTGAAAGGTGAAGTTCCACTACTTCTGCATATCCTGTCTTATCAATTGTATCAATAGTATCTTCTAGGTCCGTGTGTACTATATGGCCAATAAGTACGACTGTTCCCTTTTCGAGATATTTTTCCTCATTTACCCGAATTACTCCTACGCCGAGGTTTTCCAGCTTTCTGATAAGAGGAGATACGTTAAAGGCGTCTGTCTCAAATACTACCTGGACAGGAATAGTGCCACGGGGCGTTCTTTTCTCATGATGATGTACCACAGAGACAAGGTTACCCTTGAACTCAGATATTGGTTTTAGTGCCTGCACCAGTTGCCCTGGAGCATCCTGTAATTCTATATCCATAGAAACTCGCATCAGGTTGCCTCGTTTGATTTGAAATGAATATTAATCTCGAAAAGCATAGGTACTTAAAGCAATTATAAATTTTGGTGATCGTTCTCTTTAAGGACTATAATGTTGCCTCTGCCTTTCTTGAATTTCTCTACAATACCTCTATTTTCAAGATCTGACACCATTAGACTTACTTTCGCTTCAGAGTAACTCATTTTACTGCGAAGATCTCTTTGCGTTATACGTCCACCGTTGTTCTTGATTATATCAACTACTTGTTGAAGATCATGTGGCAATGAAGTTCCATCATCTGTTAAGGTTTCCTGATCTGTATATTCAAAATCATATAATCTGGTTTCAGGTTCGTTTTTCTGCGATGCTTTTCTCTTCGTTAATGCAAAAGCAGCTATTGTGCCAACAATAACTATAGCGCCCGCAGCTATCAGATAAACCGTGGTTTTAGATTCATTTCCATCCAGAATAAGAGATTTATTTTCAAGTCCTGTTGTAATTTCTGTAAGATCACTATCATTTAAGCTGCCTTTAGGATAAGCTGGCAGAAGCAACATGTCAAGAAGATAATCTCCACCGTCAGTAATATTGAGATTTTCTTCTGCGTAATATACCAATTCCCCATCCTCATAATAACTTGCATTGAGCAGGTAGATTCCCACTGGCAGATCAAAGGAGTACAGGCCGTATTTCGCTACTTGTGACTGAGGAGGTGTGGAATTGACTTCAACAATCGTATTCTCCAGAAGCTTAAATGTTTCCCATTCATATATAGCTCCATGGACAGTTGCTACTTCTGCGGCTGATGTTGTTTGAATAAAAAGCAAACATAAGATTGCAACTATCAATAAGTTACGTATTTTAGTTATAGTTTTTTTGAAAGGCACGGTTTTATATTAAATTCCAATATATGTAAATCTTTTCCAAGACCTTGTATCTGGGTGTTCATAAAGTTTATTCAAGTAAAATCAAGCCCATACCTCCTTAGAATTATCTTCGCATGAAGTGAAAGTGTCCCTAAAGTAAAGTATGCTTTTATTCGAATATTCGAACATAGTGTTTGACGAAAAACGTCTGATGTAAAAAAGGAGAAGTATAAATGAGAACCATACAAAAGATAGCATACGTTTCCGTTGCACTCCTGATTGTCAGCATGCTGGCGATTGGAGCAGTTTCTGCAAAAGCCGGAGAAGGCGGAAATGGAAAGATGTTGAATAATAATGGTGATTGTATCTGTGATGGGGTTTGCCCAAATGCTGGTGACTGTCCAAATGATGGCCAATGCGTGAACACAGGAGTATGTATACCTAATAATTATGGTGCCGACAACGTTCCTAATGACTATAATTATGGCAACAACTAAGTAATTTGTTTAATGTATAGTCTCTGTTGATCATGCAGAATATCTGATTTGTTTTATTTTGGATTTCTGCAGGATCGCTAATTTATTGAATACGTTAAAATCCATAAATATATATGCAAGGGGAGATAAAAACGAAAACCATGAAATTAATTGCTTATGTGGCTGTTGTGTTGGTACTTTTTAGTGTTCTCTCTACTGATGCTCTTGCTGCACCAGGGGAAGGCAATGGCAATTCCAATGGTAATTCTAATAGTGATTCCAATGGTAATTCCGGGATGGGAAACCAGGGCGGTGAGGCGAAAAACCAGGAAAGGGAACAAAATCGGATTTCTGTAAACTATAGCAATGATACAGACAATAACGGATCCTTTTTAAGATTAAGGGAATCAAAAAGAGAGTATTTTTCTGCAAAGGAAAAATTACAGCAATTAAATGCTAAAATGAACAGTGGCAAAATCAATGCTTCATCAAAGGAGGTATTTGATGTCAGACAGGAATACTTGCTTGAAACCATTGATTATACTGTATCCAGTTTAGAGGATTTGAAACAGAAAGTGGATGCATCTGAGAGGAAAGATGCCGACGTGGTGCTCATTGAAATTGATGGATATATCTCTGAACTGGATGCTGAAAAGAGCAATGTTGAAAATGCAACTACAACTAAGGAGCTTGCCAGATCTGCAAGAAATATCCGTGATATATGGAGAGATGCAGTTAAGCATGCCTCTAAGACACGGGCAGGATTCGTGGATGATAAAGTTGGTCTTTACCTGAATAAATCTGTGTCTCTTTCAGAACGTCTTTCTAATGAAATAAGACAACTTGAGCAACAGGGTGAGGATACCGCAGAGCTTGAGAAGCTGCTTGGAGAATATAATGACCTCATAGATAAGGCCCGGCAGAACAGGGAAAGTGCAAAAGAAGCTTATGGGAATGGTGATGAAACAGCATCCAAGGAATATTGGAACGCTGCAGCGGAAAACCTAAAAGATGCAAACTCTGTGCTTGTTGAGATATCTCAAATTCTTAGAAGTTATAGGCAAGGGCTAGTTTCTCTTAATGGGGATGGTACACTCAAGGCCATAGGTAACGGTACCGCAGTACTTTCAGGTGACATAGAAGCAGAGATGCAAATAAATGCTTCACAGCTTGTGATCAAAGATCTTGCAGGTGATGCAAAGATAAGGATCATTAGCAATGAATCTGAAGTTGTGCTGGAGCTGGATAATTCTCAGGCTGATGATCCAAAGAGGGCACTTGTCTACTCTAACCTTACAGGGAAAGTAAGTATCTCTGGAAGTAGGCTTACTGTCATGGTCAGAGGAAATATTCTTGATCTGGCAGTGGAAGGTACCGGAAACGCTGTACTCTCAGGAGATGGAACATATACTGCAGGCACTGGGGAAGACAGCAAACATTGGGCATCTCAATTTGATAGTGTATCTGAAGAGAATAATTCGCAGGAGGACTAAAAATGAAGTATACTAGTATTTGCATCTTAGCTATTTTCATCTGCGGTCTCGCATTCTCCGGATGTGTAGATAAAAAGGATAATAGTTCTGAATTGGCATCCTCTGCAATGATTTCTGTAAATGATACTGCAACTGCAGATGCGGTTCTTGCTGAAGGTAATGTAAGTATAACTGATACTGAGATACTGGACATGAACCAGGAAATGGAAGAACTGGAAGCTCTTATTAGCGAAATGGAAAAGGAAGAGAACATTACTATTGAAGATGTTTGATCTTTTCTCATTCTTTATTTTATATTTATTCTGATCGGGCATCTTTTTATAGATGAACATACATATAATCTATGCAAATTTATGAGAACTCGCCTAATGAGATCTATTGAGGAAATATAATATGGGAAACATGCTGAAAACAACTCTGTTATTGGCATCTTTGACCGGTTTGCTGGTCATCGTCGGAAGGCTCATCGGAGGCTTTTCCGGAATGATTATAGCATTCATATTCGCTATAATTCTGAACTTTGGTACCTATTGGTACAGTGATAAGATCGTATTGCGCATGTACAGGGCAGAAGAGGTTTCTGCTTCTGAGCACCCGCAATTGTATGGCATAGTAAAGAAACTTGCAACTCTTGCAGATATGCCTATGCCTAAAGTCTATATCGTGCATACTTCTATGCCCAATGCCTTTGCAACTGGAAGAGATCCAAAACATGCAGCTGTAGCAGCCACTACAGGTATATTGGATCTTCTCTCAACTGAAGAACTCGAAGGTGTTCTTGCACATGAAATGGCACATGTGAAGAACAGAGATACGCTTATAAGTGCAATTGCAGCAACCATTGCAGGTGTCATATCCATGATAGCCACATGGGCACAATGGGCAGCTATCTTCGGTGGATTTGGTGGAAATGATGATGAAGGGGGCAATAATATAATTGGCCTTATCGTGTTGGCTATTGTGGCTCCTCTGGCAGCTACCATTATACAGCTTGCCATATCCAGATCAAGGGAATTTGCTGCAGATCAAGAAGGAGCAAGGATCTGTAAAAAGCCATGGGCTCTTGCAAATGCTTTGGAAAAATTGGAATATGGTAGTGCTCTATACCGCCCAAGAAGAGGAGATGTGCAGGCATCAGATAGCACAGCACACATGTTCATAGTCAATCCTCTAAAGGGAGGCGGCTTGAGCAACTTGTTTAGAACACATCCTGCCACAGAAGAGAGGATAGCTCGTCTGCGTGCTATGTAATTTAATAATCAGGAGAAGCAACTTAAATCCATCTGGCCTGTTTCGGTCAGATGTATTACTTTTATCCCCATCTGTTCTAAATATAGTGCAAGATAACGCCTATGGCAGTCTTTTGGATTTTTTTCTGCACACATTAATACCACTTTCCCTCCCTTATTGCCAATCTTCTTTATGTACTCGAAGAGCTGTGCAGCACTGTTCCTAAATTCGCCAGTACCCATATATTCGATATATGTGGAGTCCCGGAGACCTCCAACTCCTTCACAATGGGCATATATTATGTTATTGAGAGGAAGAGATCTTTCCAGCGACTCTTTGTTATATTCTTCAAATGTTGAGTGTGGATACCTCCGGATATCTATAAGGTTAGTTATTCCGTTTTCAACAAGAATCTGCACAAAGTCATCAAAGGATCTGTTAGCATATCCTATACTGTAGCATTGAGCTTTTTCAACCATCAGTAAAGCTAATTATCTTTAATCTAATTTAATACTTCGAAAGAAAGAACGTTTGAGCAACAAGTTCCATGACTTCATTGGGTAAAAGGCTATTTTATTCATCATTTTTCTGATCAGGAATGGTAAAAATAAAAGTACTTCCTTTCCCTTCCTCGCTTTCTACCCAAATCTTTCCTTTGTGCATTTCAACGAACCTCCTGGTAAGCGCAAGCCCCAGGCCGGTACCACCGTATTTTCTCTTGTTTGATGCATCAACCTGTACAAATGGATCAAAGATCTCTTCGTGCATATTTTCAGGAATTCCAATACCTGTATCAGAAACCGATACTTCGATAGTATTATCGTTTTTCTTTGTAATAATTGATATCGAACCATTATCCGGAGTAAACTTGATAGCATTGTTGAGTAAATTATACATTATTTGTTTTATCTTCGTTTTGTCAGCAAATATCTCAAGTTCCTTACTTTTGTCGTGTATGCTTATCTCAATACCTTTCTTTGTAGCCAGAGGATAAAGGGCCTTTTTAACTTCCTCTATTAATCCGATAAGAGAGAAGTATTCATATTCCAGTTCCATTTTACCTGCTTCAATCTTCGACAGGTCCAGAACATCATTTATTACATCAAGAAGATGTTTTCCGCTATTATAAATGTGAGTTACAAAATCAAGTTGTTTCTTATTTAATTCACCATAATGCTGAGTGTTAAGAAGATCTGAAAAACCAATAATTGCTGTAAGTGGAGTACGTAGCTCATGGCTCATGTTTGCCAAGAACTCTGATTTCATGCGATTATTTTCTTCCGCCATCATTTTGGCTTTTACAAGAGAATGCTCAGCTTTCTTCTTTTGTGTGATATCGCTTGCAAATAGAAGATAACTGTTTTCTGATAACTTGCATGCATCTATTGCCAACCAACAAACTGTACCGTCTTTATGCGCAAAGGGTAGTTCAGCAGAACCGAAGCCACTGTTTTTAAGATCTATGAAATTCTGATATGCTTTCTTCCTGCATTCCTGGGTTATTAAGTCATTAAAATTCGTCCCTGTTAATTCTTCTTCTGAATATCCTGTTAACATACAGGCAGTTCTGTTGACTTCAAGGAACTCTGCATTGGCATCAGTTATAAGAATACCATGAGGTGCATTCTGAACATAGCTCCTGAATTTCTTCTCGCTTTCCTGTAAGGCTTTTTCTGCTTGTTTGCGATTGGTGATATCATGGACTATAGAATGAAGTAACTCTTTGTCTTTCATTTTTATAGTGCTGCTGAATACTTCAACATCCCTTATTGACCCATCTGCAAGACGATGTTTGAATTCAAAACAGATATTTTTTCGATTTTTAGCCCTGTTCATTTCCGACTTTATTTCTTCAGGAGTTAGAGTGTTAATCTGCTGGATACGCATCTGGCTGAGTTCTTCTCTGCTCCATCCGTAGTAAGCTGCAGCCGCATGATTACTCTGAACGATCTTGCCAGTATCGGGGTCAATAAGAAGTTTGATCGCGGAATGATCTTCAAATAATCTTCTATAATCTTCTTCACTTTTACGTAGTTCTTCTCTAGCCTCTAAAAGGGCATTTTGTGATTTCCTGAGAGATTCAATGCGCGGTTTAAGATATAGGTAGAATAATAATCCTGTAACAAGGACAAAAGCCCATCCTTTGTAAGTTTGCAGTCTGGCATAAAGGACCATGTCCGGAGCAAACAACTCTAAAACGGTATCAGAGAATCTGATCCAGATACTCGCTACAAAGAGATACAAAAGAGTAACTGCCCAGATCATTTTTATGTCCTGTTCGACATTGTTTTGCTCTTCCATATTATTACCTTATCTTATCTTCTGTAGACACTTCATTTATACATATCAAATGATAAGTTAATCCGTTATCTTGGACATTTTATTTCTGTATCTAAATGAAAGACGATTTATTACTTTATATTGCTAAGCACCATTATATATCAGAAAAGACATTCTAAAAATCAATTTTTAATAAGATGCTTTTTGATAGTTTTATATGTTCTAAATACAGCTTGGGACAGATATGTATAGATACCTATATATATCATCACTTCATGCTTGGATTCAAAAACATGCAAACGCTGCTGTTTATGAATACGATATCTGATGCATAAAATTCTGGTAACTTTTATCATATGAGGATAACATGAAAGTATCTGCTGGCATCTCTAAGATTAGTGGTGAGTTATTTGCACCCACATCAAAAAGCTATACGCATCGAGCTATTGCTATAGGTGCTCTTTCCAATGAATGTATTGTCAAAAAACCCTTATTGTCGGCAGACACCTTAGCAACTGTAGCAGCCTGTGAAAAATTAGGGGCTAAGATAGAAATAATCAATGGTGACCTCCATATAATAGGCATGAAAGGGAAACCAGGAGTACCTGATGATATAATAGACGTGAAGAACTCCGGTACTACTTTGCGCCTCATGACTGCCATATCTTCACTGGCAAACGGTGCTACAGTACTTACAGGTGACCATTCCATAAGGGGGAGGCCAAATCAGCCACTTCTGGATGTGCTCAACAAGATGAATGTGGAAGTTTTTTCCACACGGAATAACGGATGTGCTCCCATTGTAGTAAGGGGAGGGCTCAAAGGTTCAGCTGTGGAAATAGATGGTTCCATGAGTTCACAATTCGTTTCTGCACTATTAATGGCTTGTCCACTTGCTGCAGAAGATACTATTCTTTCTATTAAGGGTGAGATGAAGTCCAGGCCTTATGTGGATATTACCATTGAAATGTTAGCAGAAGCCGGCGTAAGGATATTAGTAGATGAAACCAATGGGATTAAATTCATAATTCCTGCAAATCAGAAGTATGATCTTAAAGAGTACACTGTGCCGGGCGATTTCTCTTCAGCTTCCTATTTACTTGCGTCTGCAGCAATGCTTGGTTCGCGTATCATTGTTCGTAATCTTTTTCCATCAAAACAGGGGGATTCTGAGATCATCAATGTGCTCAGACTGATGGGAGCTGATGTGCAATGGGATACAGAAACAGGCGTTGTGACCGTTATCGGCAAAACTTTAAAGGGAATAACATTCGATGCTGGAGCAACTCCGGATCTCGTGCCAACTGTGGCAGTGTTGGCTGCTGTTGCTGATGGTGTGACCGTTATCGGCAATGCTAAACATGTGCGTTACAAGGAAACGGATAGGCTGCATGCTATGGCAGTTGAGCTTTCAAAAATGGGTATTTTGGTCAAAGAAGAGCCTGATAGTCTTACCATCACCGGTGGCAAGCTTACAGGAGCAGATGTGCACGGATGGCATGATCACAGGATAGTAATGTCGTTGACCTTAGCAGGAATGGTAGCTGGAAACACCACTATAGATACCGCAGAATCCGTATCCATCTCATACCCTAACTTCTTTGAGGACATGAAATCCATTGGAGCAAAAATAAAAATGCTTGATGAATGATCATTTTCCGGAGTATGATCCATCAAGCGACTTGCTGAAGCTGAATGCCTTTTTACGCATATAGTCTGGAATGCAGTTCTTATCCATCACTATGCGGGAAGTTCCCACGCCTACAACAATGATCTTTGTTTCCATAGGCATCTCTCCTTCAGTTATCGCCATATCTTTTCTGGTGATGTCGATCTCAACCTCGTTATTGCAATAGCCCGCCGCTATCATGTAGTCCATTACCATTTTTTTGCCGGTATCCGTTGCGAATGCTATGGCATCAGCATGATCTCCAAAGGCCTTTCTACCTTCCGGAACGAAGACAAAATATTCAACAACTTCTTTTGCTTCTTTCAGTTCTTCATCCGAAACTCCTTCACCTGTAATAGGAGCAAAATGTTTCTTGATGAGGATCTCCACTCTCTTTATTCCCTTGCCTACCAAAGCACCTGCAGCATTGCCTACATCCGCATTTTCAGGCACAATGAACTGTGCATCAATGAGTTTTTCCATTTCTTCCTTGAATGCCCAGACAGGTCCCCCTAAAAGGACAACAGGTGTTTCTACTTTAAACTTTGTGAAATTCTCTCCGGATAATATCCTATCTACAATATCAGCAGGTATACCTTCAACAAGATAAGATATCAGATCAACCGCCATATTCCTTGCAACTTTTTGTTTAATTTGTCGGCATAGTTCGATCTTATCGACCTGTAATATTTTTGCGAGCTTTTCTGCACCAACAACAGAGGCTTCACCATTCCATTTCTGCAATTCTCCAAGTACATGGAGCATGTCAGTTGGAGTAAAACCAATGGGTTGTATCAGACGCTTTTTAATTAGATTATCTATTGCATAAGTGCTTGGCTGTTTTTTCATCTTCTGGAAGAGTTCAACATAGGACACAGGCGTGTGCAGAATGTAGTCATATATTTCGTCTTCACTTTTTGAAAGTCCAATTGGTTTAAAGCCGGTACGTACAAAGAATTTGGTAGCCTGTACGTTTTCGTCAAGAATCTTCTTTGAAGGACTCTTGCTTTCCTTAAGCTGTTGAAGGAAACCCGGATACTGCTGTGCTGCACGGCAGAGAGGGATGACCCTGCGAGGTCCCACATGGAATTTGTGGTCGCTGATCCATACATGACTGTCACCGCCAGTAGCTGAGGTTTCCATGCGGACAGCTTTCACCATGGTCTTCCAGCCTCCTACAATGGCACCATGTTCACTGAGTTCAGGCACCCCGTTCTTGATAAGGGCGACATCGGTACTGGTACCCCCTACGTCTATCATGGCGCAAGTGTCCAGTTTTGCAAGATATGAAGCACCTACAAGACTTGCGGCAGGACCCGAGAAGATAGATTCTATCGGACGTTCCAGCGCCTCTTCCATACCTACCACAGAACCGTCACACTTAAGCATAAGCAGGTTTGCATCGATCCCCCTTGCACGAATATCTTTAAGTATGGACTGTATGAACTGGTGTGTGATCGGGAGCAGCTGGGCATTAAGGTATGCGGTTATCGCACGATCATATGCTCCTACTTCCTGGGACAGTTCATGACCACATACCACAGGCAGCCCTGTTAGTTCTGTAATTATCTTCTTTACCCTTAGCTCGTGGTCCGAATTCCTATTGCTGAAGAAGGCAGAAACCGCAAAGGCAGCTACCTTGTCCTTTACCTCCAGAGCGAACGTCCTTACTTTTTCCTCATCCAGGGGAGCAGCCTCTTCACCATTGCTTGTATGACCGCCGTTCACCATTATATAGTCAGGAGTGGGGAACCCTTCCTGTGGTATGGCATAATCCCCAACGAGGATAGCAGCCACAGGAAATCCGGTGTCCTCAAGGATAGTATTGGTGGAAAGTGTGGTGGAAACCGATACCAGTTTGACATTGCGGACATATTCCTTATCGAGTTCATCGATGGCCCTGCTTATCCCGTCCAATGGATCAGGATATGTGGTTATTACCTTTGTTTTCTGCACTATCACCCCATCCGTATCACGAATGAGGACAGCATCTGTAAAAGTTCCGCCGGCATCTATTCCCAGACTATATTGCATAGGTGACACTCCATGAAAACGGGCACTATAAGCCTAAATGTACTATATGGAGAGGAATTGCATGATATATAATACTTAGGAAAGACAGCAGAATAAGCCGCTGAAATACGGATCTGTAGTAATGGAAAAAGAGAAAAAAGTAGGCATAAAGCCTACCTGTGTCTTATCTTTGGATTTACTTTGCCGGGATGATGAGTGATCTCTCACCAGCAGGCATGAACTCGCGCAGTGCGCCCCTACCGAATTCCTTCCTTGGTGCGGTAAAGTCAAAGGGCAGGAGGCTGTCTGCGAAACAGACCTTGATGAGTGGGTTCACTGCATATGCGTCGCCGCGGCCTGCGTGTGCTGCAGATGCTATTGCAGCATATCCACCCTGGTGACCTACGTTCATGGCGTAGTTGGGGTAGTTCGGTCCACGCAGCTCAACAGGCAGACCCTCGTCGGACTGGTAGGACAACACATTGGTTGCACCACACTGGTCCTGCAGGTCGAAACCGAAGAATCCGAGACGGCCATATGCTTCCTTGTGCAGGTACATGCAGAGGTACCATCCGGAAAGACCGGCGTTCCCGTTACCAGTTGCGATAGCTGTTGCGACACCTGCTGCTGCGGAAAGCACGGTTGCCCTCTGGGAACCTCCAAAGTGGTCCTCAAGTGCAGTCGGGTATTTCTCGTAGTTCTCAAGACCATACAGAGTGGACTCTGTGGCGATGTCCTTGACAACTTGCAGAGTTGCCTTTACCTTGTTGTCTGTACCCTTCTTGGCTGCGCCGTTGTACTTGTCGTTGATGTAGTCTACATCGTAGTACAGGTTGTCATCCAGGATATTGTTGGTGTATGCAGCGGTTGCGTACTGTGTGAAACCGACACCACCGGACATGTATGAACCGAGCCAGATCTGGTCGTAGAGCATACAGCCTGCACCGATTACCTCAAGGGCTACGTGTGCTGGGTCTTCTGGGTCTATACGGCTGGTCTGCACGATATCTGCGAGGTGACCGAAGGAGATACCTCCTGGCTCGTTTGGACCACGTGCACGCCTTGCTGGAAGCATTTCACCCATGGAGATGACACCAGCATGCTTTGCTGCGTATGAAAGGTCAGCGACCGCTGCCTCACCGGCACACATGCTGTATGCGGAGATGAAGGACATACCGACCTGCATGGCCATCCATCTGCTGGTCTGGGCACCATCTGTTACCCTGCTGACCACGGTTGGAATGTGAGCTGCCTGCCAGGTTGTCTTTCCGATAGCTGCCTTAAGCTGCTCTGCCTGTTCTGCTGGGAATTCCTTGTTGATGTCGATGAGGAACTGCTTGTCTATTTCGTCTGCAAGCTCATCGTCACCGGTAAAGATCTTACAGTAACAGTCGTCCACAAGTGCGGGGTGGGTCTCGACCATGTGTTCCTGGACCACTGCACCGCCTGGGAGGGCGTGGTTGAGGGTCTCAAGGTAGAAGTTGATGGTCTCTGGTGTAACTTCGATACCCAGTCTCTTCTCAAGGGTCTCGTGTGCAAGGTCGATACCGACAATTACAGTTCTCCTGATGTCGTCCCACATCTGCTGCATTGCTGCGTTGTTCACGTAGTGCAGATCGTCGATCTCCACCATCATGTCAGTGCCTGATATGAAGGATGGGGTAAGAGCTCTCTGACCGAGTGGTATACCACCGCAGTGCATCATTGGGTTGTATCCGACAAGTCCCCTCTTCTTTGCGATTTCCTGACCTGCCTTCTTCATTTCAAGTTTCCTTGGGTTCTGATCAACACCGAGCCTGTAGTACTTACCAACCATGTCGGTGATCTTTCCACCCTCCATCTTGTTGGTACCGTGCTCTTTTGTGAACTTGATCTCCAAGTGTTTTGCGAACATCTTCTTTCTGTCTGCTACCATTTATGTCACCTCGATTATTCCGGCTTGAATCCGTATTTTGTTCTCTGGTCGAACACTCTGTGGACCCATTCAAGAACCTCTTTGTCGCTTCTGAATGCAACGTTGTCCACGCGGTAGATGGTTGTCCTCTTTGCTGCTTCCTTTGGAGACATTGGTTTTCCCATCTCAACCTTCTTGTCGATAGGTCTTCCTACCTGGTCTTTGTGCATCTTCACTATGCCGTCTTTATCGAGTCTTGCCCTGTCGAGCATGTCGAACATTACACCATCTTCTGGAAGTCTCAGGGAGTGGCCGTGCACAGTTGCGCCTCTAAGGCTTGAAAGTGCTGGGTCGAACATCTCAGTCTCGATCTGGAACTTTGCAACCTGTTCCATGTCTCTCTCACGAGCCTCAACGACCTGACGTCCGGAAAGGGTTCCTGGGTCCACACCTCTGAATTTTATGGCTGCACTGTAGGACCTTACGTATGGTACTGAGGTACCGTTATACATTGAGTCTACGAACTGTACGTACCTTACTCTGTCACCGGCTTTTGCTCCAGGGGTTGGTTCGACAGTCTGTCTGATTGAGCACTCTGGCTCACCCATTTCTGCAAGTGGTGGGTGTGTGCTGCGGTAGTCGCTTCCGGGTGCGCGGTGTCCGAGGACCATTACGAGATCGTCATCGGAAATCTCCCTGAGCTTTTCCACATCGCCAGACATGTGTTTCCTTCTGTTTGCTGCAACAGATGTTGCACCTGGGTAGTATTGTGGTTTATATGCCATAATCATACACTCCTAACATCTAATGATTTCATTGTGGTTTTCACGGCTTTCACGAGTTCGTTCAATTTTTCCCTTGAACATGATTCTCCTCGTGTGACGCCTGTCACAATTTCCATTACTTTTCCTTTCGTCACAATATCCTTTTCTTTTGGTTTCACAAGCCTTGTCTTCACGCCTGCCTTTGCAAAATCCTCGAAATCAACGGGGGTTTGGCAAACAATAACGGCAGGAATATTCGCTTGTTCTAGTATAGCCCTTACTTTCTTTATCACATGGTCCCTTACGTTGCCTGTATGTATGACCGCAAGTTTATGCCTTGAGATCTGGGCTACTTCTTCGGGGTTTATTCCGAAGGTACCGGAACCCATGTTAGTGTCGGGTATACCCGATCCTGTATTCAGCACCAGGACACTCACCTGTATTTCTTCGCGACGCATACCGTATGTAAGTTCGCATACAGGTTTTGTGATATGCCTTCTTCCGGGACTCATTGCTATTGCAATCACATCGGATCTTCCGGTTTCGGAGAGTGTGCCTCTTTGTGCAAGACCACCGCCTCTTCCAAGCCCCATCCCATGTCTGCAATCAACAACTTGCGTTTCCCGGTCAAACATAACATCACTCCTTTTTAATGATGCATACCTGGTTTTTCAGTTTGCCTTTCGGATCAGTGATCCCAAGCATAAGTGGGTCTTGATCAGGTCCGAATCGCGCATAACCTGTGACTGTCTGCCGCCTTAGCATGAAATTACCTTCCCTGAACTCAAATGGGAAAGAGAATATCTTCTCGCATATTTCATGCACCTGTTCTTTCACGTCAGCATCTGTTACTTCCAGACGGATGCTACCTACACTGACCATCAATTCCACTGTATTGCCTTCTATTTCTATAAGGCGTCGGGAATCATGGGTCATAGGAGTTCCCTTTGCAGGACCATACGGCACTGTTCCGGGTAATCTCGGGCCATGAATGAACAGCCTGACGACTCCTTTCAGTTCCAGAATCTCATTAAGAAGAGTCTGGGCGGTTTCCGGCTTTAGCAAACGCTGAGGAACTATTTCAAGCTGCAAATGCTTTGTTGTGTCTGAAGACGTATCTGTCATCTGATTACCTTTGATATTATGACTAAGGTATTAATGGATTTAGAGGGCTCCTGCAATTGCCTTGATTGGTTCTCTGAACTCCTCTATTGAACCAAACACGTTGCCCACAAGTGAAGATGTCTTCTCAATAGTGAACATCTGGGTACCTGCATCAAGTGAAACTGCTGCACATACACAAGGAATTGCAAATCCTCTGGAGTGTCTGGTAACTACGTGGTTACCGTTGAAGATACCTGGTCCGCCTCCACCGTAGATTGAGTGGCTGAAGAAGGAGAATCCGACTGCTGTACCCTGGGCCCTTCCCATGTCACAGCCTGGAAGTCCTGTCTCTTTCTCTAAGATGTCGTTGAAGTACAGGATAGTTGAAGAAACGTTCTGTGCTGCTCTTCCTGCACCACAGTTTACCATGGTTGCTGCAAGCAGACCTGCTGCTGCATATGCGTTCCACTTTGAAACATCATTTGCCTTGTAGAAGTTGTATCCGGATGGTGCCTTCTTGTCAACTGCAATGACGCCGTCCTCGATAGCTCTCTCTACTGTGGACTCAATTACAGTACCGATTGTACCGTTCTTGTTCTTAGTAACAATGTCACATACCATGTTGTTAGCGTTCAGACCCTGGTATGCAAGACCGAGGAGCTGGTGCCTCTCAAACAAACCGACAGTGTTACCCATCTCGTACATACTTACCTGCTCGAAGATGGATGAGAGTGCTGCGGCGTTCATGGCCTTCTTACCTGTGATGGCTGCAATGTGGTTGGTGGTGATGTTCCTCAGAGAGTAACCAAGACCTTCGTTGTTCTGTGGGATACTGAGGATGGATGCAACGTTGCTGCCCATCATGTCCATTGTCTGTGGGTAGCTTCCCCAGACTGCTCCCTTAACGATAGGTGCGTCGAACATGTCTACCTTGTACATGTCAATGATGGTTTGTACTACAGCTGCTGCACCTACAGTGCTTGCTGAAATGTAGTCTGCACCTATTGCGGTCCTTATGGATGGAACCTGCACGCGTAGCTGCTTTCCGCCAGCAAGTACTTGTACATTGGTGTCATCATCTTTGTTGACTCTTATTAATTTCTCAACAGAGTCCTGGATGGCACTGGCATTTGCAACTATGTCATACTTAAGTCCTCTTCCAAGGATACGGCGGCCTGCGCCACCCATTTTACCACTGGCAAGAGCATTCTCGATACCTGCAAGGTTAACTGCAACAGTCCTTTTGGTGTCTTTGACGATATTCTGTATGGCTGCGTTTCTTGTTGGCGCAATGTCCATAAGATCGACGCCGCTTTCCAACAGCTTACCTTTGTCGTCGTAAATGTCTATTTTATCAGACACGTATGTTTCCTCCTATTTGTTAAGATCCATCCTGGAAAAAGTACAGACAACGAGTTAAGAAAAAATCTGTACAATCGTTAAAGAGTACGATATTTTCCATCGGGATTACCCACTAGTTAAGAGTAATTAGGTTTTAAACCTTTTGCATCAATATCCTCTCTGCTTTCAATGTTTAGATAAATGATATATATTATAAATTATATACTGTCTTGGCAAGTTCAGTGCTACAAAGGGGAATGCTTTTCCAATCATTTTTAAGCTATATGGTTATTTTTATTCACATAAAGTAATATTTATCTTATTAACTAAATATATATGTGTACCATGTCTATTTTAAAAATAACGTTTTTCTGTGTTATCACAAAGGTTTAAGTAATACCTCTGTTATGACACGATACAAATGGAAATAGTAGCCGATGTTGGTGGAAGTCCGGGCATAGACTGCAATGGATTCTGTACCTATTGTTATTTCAAGAAAGTAAAAGAAATAACACCCTTTGGGTGCAAGTATTGTTTTCCTTTCCAAAAAGGTTGTGATTACTGTACCAGGGGTGTGAAGGAAGCTTATAGTGGCTTTAAACCTATACAGTTTGTTCTTCATAGTCTATCAGATATCTTCAGGTTCAGAGCTAATGAGATCACAAAAATAACCATTAGCGGAGGAGGAGATGTTAGTTGTTATCCACAATTAAAGGAACTTGTATCTATGCTTTCACAGCTTGAAAGACCGATACATTTAGGGTATACCAGTGGTAAAGGATTCAATTCCCCTGATGATGCACGCTTTTTCATAGAGCACGGTGTAAAAGAAGTTTCTTTTACTGTATTCTCCACCGACCCCAAACTTCGTGGAGAGTATATGCGTGATCCGAATCCTGAAGCTTCTCTGGAGGTACTAAAGGATTTCAGTAAACATTGCGATGTCTATGCTGCTATTGTGCTCTTACCGGGTATAAATGATGGGGAAGAATTGTGGAAAACACTTTCCGATCTGCAAGAAATGGGAACAAAAGGAGTTATTCTCATGCGCTTTGCAAATAGCAGGGAAGAAGGGCTGATCCTTGGAAATGGTCCTATCCTACAAAATCTAAAAACACATACGATAGATGAATTTCTTGCTATTGTGAGAGAAGCTGCTTCCAGATATAATATCAGGATAACAGGAACTCCTCTGGAAGACCCATTAATTGGTTGTCCATTTGCACTGCGCAATGATGAGAAAGCACTAGCCCAGCTCCCGCAGATAAGGAAACAGGCAACGCTTATCTCTAGTAAAGCAGCTTCACCGCGACTTACAGACATTTTTGCTAAATTGGGAGGATATGTGAACGTTGTTTCCGTTGACAAGGACATTGGTTGTCTCATCACCATCGAAGATCTGAAAAATCTTGAATTGGCAGATGTCAAAGAAACAGTATTGATTCCCGGTAGAGCATTCGTGCACGATCCTGAAGCAAAAGCAGTATTATCCAGGGACGGTGTGGACAGGTTCGTACGCAGAGGTCCTGAAATGCTTAGCTACGATGGGGAAATGTCCATTAGCATGACCCGGGAAGAAGTGATAGCCTTTGAAGTAGAGCAGTTCACAGAGCTCATTAATCAGATCAATGCTTTTGGCCTGCCAGCCAAGTAATTAATCACATGAACTCTGAAAGGCCTGTCTGCTTTGATTTGTCGTTCTCGAAAAGAGACTTAATGTCAAGTCCGATAAGTTCTATACGCTGCTTTGTATAAGCTGAAACATTATAATCTATAGCTACCTTTTTTGACACTTCGAGATATTTCTTTACAGCTCCTTCATGCACTGTTAGTATCACACGGCCTCCGCATTTTGGGCATACTCCTGTAAGAGGAGGTCTACGGAATTTCTCATCGCATTTGATACAACGTGTGCTTTGCCTGGAAAAAGCCCTGAGGTTACCGAACAGGTCAGGGAGGAAATGCGAAACAAGAACTCTTTCTGCAACATCTGATGCATCAACAGCCCTTATCTTATCCGCCAAAGCAAGCTGAGCATCCATTTTCTCCACCATGCTTCCAAGGGTCTTATAAGCACTTACCGTAGGTCCCATGGCAATATCTGATGTATCATATGTGAACATGAATTTATCATACTGCAAGGGAGTACCCAGCCGACTGCTCACAAGGTCCATTTTGCTCTCTAGTTCCTTTGGGTTAGTGTACTTTAGTGTAGCTTCGTAGAATTCAAGGGGATAATGGTCGCATACGTCTATGTTGTGAGCTTCCTTGTCTACCTCACTTGGATCTAAACGGGTGGTCAGTACAAGCGGAGCATCCATCTTTCCGCCTCTTTTGTCAGGCAGGTATTCTCTTGAGAAGTTGACCAGACCATCCATGAGCAACATTACACAATCCTCATCACCGTCACAGTTACGCCGTTTAGCTGCATGGAAAAAGGGATGAGCATAGCCCACTGCAGCTCTTGTGAAACCTACAAGCCTTCCCAGCACACCTGCGGACGTATGAGGTGCAAGACCCATAACTAGTGTACCTACAAGATCCTCGATATTCTGGGCATTGTAATAAGGTTCCAGATGATAATATTTGGACAAAAGATCATCTATGTATCTTGTAGTCTTTAACAGGTATTCGGCGCAGTCGTATGAAACGACAATATCCTGGACCTTTAGGCAGACCACTTGATCCTCGCTGGTGAGGGGTTTACCATATATATCTTCAGAATAACCTATTTCCACCAGTTTCTCTACACGTATGCCCAGCTCATCAGCCCTGATGTGTGTCAACGGTATATCTGACATATCATATCTTACAGTTCCGTCCTTGAAAGTAAACAGCTCATGCTTGGCGCGCAGAATTCCTTTTTCAAGTGGTTCCGGTGTCATATTGCGTGACATCATTCTTTTGACGCCTTTGATAGCATCAAGATTTGATTCACGCTCGCCCAGTTTCTCAAAAGCCCGCTGATATATGTTCTTGAAATCAAGGTTCTGCATGCGGGCACATGTAGTGTTCACACCGCACTTAGGACAGGTTTCCTTGTTTATGGAAAGACCACATCTTGGACAGGATAACTTGGGAATTGTAAATTCACCACATTCACATCTGAACTCGTATGAATCCATACCGCATGCAGGACATATTCTTGAGCCAATTTCAACTCTAATTAGCCCCACTTTAGCATTGACGGACTCTTTGTAACTGGCAGCATCCTCCAACTTGCGAGTGTTTCCGCCGGTCTCACCGATGGGAAACAGTACATGTGGTGCTGGTGACATCATTCTTTTATCTGATTTCTCAGGTCTTCCCATACGTGCACCGATTCTTGAAGGAGCACGTGCCCGTACAATCAGTCCACTGACCTTGTTGACCGCGTCAAGACCAGTTTCTGTATCAATGTTTGTCCAATTTCTGTGAAGGTCCGTTCCTATGCCTAAGCATCTTAGTAACGCAAGAGGCTGTGAGATCAATAAAGCTCCTTCAGATACTTTGTGAAACACCAGCATGTTCTCAAGGAGGACCTTGATTCCGCTATCAACACTTAATTTATGAGGCAGCGATAGTGTCGAATGTTTTTCATCCAAAGACCCATGTTCTTCGATGAACTCTGCCAGCCTTATAAAATCACTTACATTTATATCATGCCACAAGTAAGTGAAATCCGGATGCAAAGGTACATTATATTTCTCACAGATTTCCAGGGCAACTTCCTGGGAAGGATGCTTCAGTTCCGGTTTTAATGATCCGTCTTCGCCTGTAGCAACAGAACATTCCTGTATCCACCACTCAAAACAATATGGTGAAGGGACTAATACATGATTGTTCTCCAGGAAATCCCCGTAATTGATCAATATCTCGCCGATATCGATAATGTACTCCACTTCTTTGTGCAGGAGACGTGCTTCTTCCACATCATCTATCCTGAGGACATCCCCTGATCTTAGTCTTACTGTAGGGCCTTCAATGGAATCCACAGGAGCCATTCCTGCAGCTTTTCCCGGTCTTTCAACTTTAAGCTGGGTCCCCGGGGCAATGAACTCATCTAGTATGACCATGCTTGCCGGACTTATACCAGCAGCAGCAAAAGAAGTATTACGTGACCTTCCATACCTTAATCGAAATCCTCCAGGCCTTGAAGGATGAGAGAATACGGGTCTTCCTGCTATAAGATCTCTCAGATACTTGTCTTTAGGTTTTACACCCACAGTCTTTTGATCTTCTTCATCTCCGCTGCTCTTTGTACCTGCTATGAGCGTTTCCAGCCAGTCCCACCCGTCCATCTGTAGCTTTTTTACATGTTTCAGGACTTTCGGGGCTTTCAGAGCAAGACCTTCTGCCAGCACAAGGGCCATACCGCCTCTGACACGGTTTGTTTCTATTCTCTCCAGATTCCTGTGTCCTTCCACTTCTTCTTCTTCAGTAGGTTCCCCATCTATGCAGATAGGACAATTCTCTACTATCAGCTTGATCTCTGATTCTGAAGGTGTATACTGCAAGCTTGCCACTCTTCTGTAGAGCAATATTTCTTCTACATATCTCTCTACTTCTTCCTTACGTGGCTTGTACCTGTCAATACCCACGCCTCTGCGCACATAATCTCCCACCAGTACAGAAAGGGCCTGTGCAGTACCACCGGCACTACGTATGGGACCTGCGTAAAGGATGCGGATATACTCGCTTCCGTCGTCGTTTTTTCCCACGTCCACCCGGTCAATACCCTCAATGGGCGCTGCCACTACTCCTTCAGTAAGCATTGCCATGGATACACGGATAGCTGCTTCTATGGCTTTTTTCCTGTCATCGAATTTACCTACAGTGCCCACAGCTACATCCCTGCCTAGAGCAAGTGCAGCCTCCTCACGAGACATGGTTGTTTCTAATTCTCTGATGCGTTGGGCTACGCCTTTTACACCAATGAGGTTCTCTACTCTATCTGCCAGGTCTTTAGCAAGCGGTATCTCGACAAAGGGCTTTGGATCACGTCCCCTTTTCCTGGCTTCATTAGCTATGTCCATCTCCCGTTTTAGCTTTGCATCAAGCCAGTGGAAATATTCCCACATAGAGTCGCTTGCTATTATTTCTCCCATCCTGGTAAACCTCAAAGTGTATACATGTAAAGAAAAATCATAAGGATCGTGTAAGGCAATATCCTTTATCACTCCACGATATAAAAAACAATCTCTGGCTAGAATATTGGCTCATATCTGGATATTTCCTATTGTTCTTTACTAAACGAACAAGGTTATATATCAGAAAAAGAAACAAAACATGCAGGAAAAATCCTGATTATATACTAAAAAAGGGGTTTCATATGAAGAAGACCTTATGCATGTTAATTCTCATGTTTTTCATTACAATGGGCACTACCAGTGCAGAACTTTTTAGCGATCTTGACAGGGCAGTTCTTGAATACAATGCTTACTACGAAGAACTTCCCGGTTATCTAAAGACGCTTCTCGGTAATGAGAGGATCCTGGCTAACGTTACAATGAATGATGGCAGTGAACTGAATGTATATTTAGTCACGGAAAATGGTAGGGTTGATGAATTTGAAAAGGTCACCCAAGTTGAAGACTATCAGCCTACAGTGATCATAACTGCGGACGAAGATACAGTTATAAGCCTCATAAATACCACAGATCCTCTTTCAGTCTATGAAGCTGCGTCTGAAAATGGGTCCATTACTGTTGATCCAGTTGGCCTTGTAAGTACTGCTAAGTTTCTGGTTTATGAAAATGTTCTTGAACCTGGCTGGAATATTCTGAAGGGTCTTTAATAAGAGTATAAAATCAATATAATGCCACTTCAAAAGTGGCCTTTTTTATTTTTAAGTTGTTAGTTTTGTTCAGCGGTTTATTTATGTTTTTTATCTTTTCATCAACAAGAAGTCCTTTGACTTTTGAATATCTGCGAAAAAAAGATAAACAATGGAAATATCATAGAAAACCCTCATGAGTGCAATTGAGATTAACGGCCTGACAAAAACATTTGGCAACCTTACTGCAGTTGACAAAATGGATCTTTCAATTGATCGCGAGATCTTCGGTCTTCTCGGACCCAATGGTTCCGGCAAGACAACAACTGTTAAAATGCTGACCACTATCCTTTCTCCCACTTCAGGTGATGCATCCATATGTGGTCACTCAATCATCAAAGATCCACGGAAAGTAAGGGACAGGATAAGTTATGTACCACAGGATATGGCTGTGGATGCCAAGTTGACAGGCAGAGAAAACGTAATCTTTTTTGCAAGGCTCTATGGTGTAAAGAGACCCCGCGATATAGCTGATGAAGTTCTTGCCAAGATGGAGCTTGGTGACCGCGCAGATGACCTTGCAAGGACTTACTCAGGTGGTATGCGCAGAAGACTTGAACTTGCACAAGCTCTTGTTCATGATCCTGAAGTGCTCTTCCTAGACGAGCCGACCATAGGACTTGACGTTGCAGGCCGAAAAAAGATATGGGAGCATATCATTGATCTGAAGGACAATGGAATGACCGTTTTTGTGACAACCCATTACATGGATGAGGCTGATTATGCCTGTGACAGAGTAGGAATTATTGATCATGGTGTTGTAGTTGCGAATGATTCTCCGGAAGGGCTCAAAGCAAACTGTTGCAGTGATATCATTGTTATTGGAGCTGATGGTCAATATCAGGGCAATGTCGTTGAAGGAGTTAAGTTCATCGGGCAAAACGGTGATGAATTGAAGTTTGAGGCTCCTTCGGGAGGGGAAACTGGTTTTGCTCTTGCCCGTGCACTTTCCGATTCCGGAATGAAAATAAAGTCTTTTGCTATAAGGCAACCTACCTTAGATGATGTTTTTCTTTCTCTGGTTGCTGAACAGGAAGATACGAGTGCATTTGATTATCGGCGATTTAGGACAATGCTCAGGAGAAGAGGATGATTCAAACTCTGTATTATCTGGAACGTGATTTCCGACGCTGGGTGCGTGGGAAGATAAATGTTGTATCTGCTCTTGTTATGCCTGCGGCATGGCTCATATTTGTAGGTCTGGCTCTCCCTATCCGTTTTACTGATAATTATCTTGATTTTATCACCCCGGGCATACTTGTATTGACAATGCTTGGTGCTTCTTTGCAGGGAGGTGCTCTTCTGATGTTTGACAAGGTGCTGGGTTTCCTGCCCAAATTCCTTGCGATGCCTGCCCCGCGGGAGACCATCTTGTTTGGTAAGATCCTTTTCATAACTCTGCGGGGACTGATACAGTCCACTGTTATTCTCATCTTTGCGGTGATACTTGGAGCGCACTTTTTGGATCCATTGTTACTTATCCAGACTTATCTTATACTTATGATTTTTGGAATGTTGCTGTCTTCAGTAATGACTACTGTTGCTCTTTCTCTTGAGGACCATGATTCTTATTCAGCTTTCAATGCCATGATTTCCATGCCTCTTTTCTTCACAAGCAGTGCACTGATGCCATATGATCAGATGCCAGCATGGCTTGCTTCAATTGCCAGACTGAACCCAGTAAGTTACGCAATAGATGGTGTTCGGGAAGTACAGGCAGGTATTTTTCCTGCAGATACATTTTTTGGATTGATTGTCGGCACTCTCATTGTGCTTGCAATCAGCATATATGTATTCAGAAAAGCTACAGTATAGCTGTATGTAGTGTATAGTTCCAAGACAAAATAGAGTTTCAGGAAAGAGGTTTTTTTCTTTCCGATCTTTATATCACTTCATCTTCTTAAGAGAACGGCGTACCATAATGTTTGATAACATGGTATAAAGGAAAACGATAATTCCTGTCCATAGTAACGGAACTCCGAATGTTTCTTTTCCCAGATACGATAGGACTAATCCTATAGACAAAATAACGACGTTTAGTCGTGCCAGTTGCTTATTTGTCTTTAATATTTGAATGTATCGTTGCTTTGCATGTAGCTGATCCTTTTTGTACTCTTTCATAATACTCCTATAGTTGAATTATCATTTCTGAGGCTTTTCTTAGCCTGTTCATTACAGCTGTACCTACGCCTTCGTGTGTAAAAGAACCATCGGCAAGTATGATATTTACTCCTTTCTCATCCAAAGCACGCAGTCCCAGGAAAAGATTTCGTGCGACCTCTTCAGGTTCATCTTTTGCGCCAAGATATACAATATCATTTGTAAGAGAAGAAAGTGCCATATCAGTAACAAGTAAACCTACTCTGTCGCCTTTGCAAGTGAGTTCGGCATACATCTCACGGATCTTATTTGATACATGATCCTGAGTTCCTTCCAGAAGCATAACAGTTGCACTTGGAGAATAATGGGTATATTTCATACCTGGTGACCTTACAATACCTGGGGGGTCTGTAAGATGGTTGTTATATCCTATCTCGACTTCTCCTATTATCTCCTCTATTTTCTTTGCGGATACATAACCGGGTCTTAATATTGCAGGTTTTTCTCCGCTCATATCGATAACTGTAGACTCCACACCTATGCAGGTATTTCCTGCATCTATTACAGCATCTATTTTTCCATCCAGGTCGTATAATACATGGGCTGCGTTTGTAGGGCTTGGACGGCCTGAAATGTTTGCACTTGGCGCTGCAATGGGTTTACCAGCTACTCTTATTAGCTCCCGGGCAACAATATCACTTGGCATCCTTACAGCAACTGTATCCAGTCCTCCGGTAGTGATATCTGGTACGATTCCTTTTCTTTTAAGAATTAATGTCAACGGCCCTGGCCAGAAAGCTTCGATGAGGGATAGGGCTTTCGGGGGAATTTCTAATACTAATTCTTCTAACTGTTGCACAGAAGCCACATGTACAATAAGCGGATTGTCTGCAGGCCTACCTTTTGCATAAAATATCCTGTTGACGGCTATGGGATCAAGTGCATTGGCTCCAAGCCCATATACGGTTTCCGTGGGAATGGCAACAGTTCCGCCTCTTTGGATTATATCAGCACATTCCCTGATTACTTCAGATAAATTGCTGGAGGTTATTTTGAAGACTCTTGTCTGCTTATTCATTTTTGTAGTATTATGCGCCATTATTCAAGGCAACTTGTAATTCTGCATGGACTTCTCCGTACTCCTCTAGGGATGTACCAGCGAGCATTGCATCAATAGCTTGTCTGCAAGCTTTTGCACCTGCAACAGTACCCATTGGATGTGAGTGTATAGTACTGTCGAATTGTATTATAACATCTTTGCCAAAGACATTTATCACTTCAGTTACTAATGTAGGCTCTAAAATACAGGAAGCAACAGGTAGCATAGGCTTGATACCATCCCAATTTTGAGAAAGAATATGCATTTTTTCCTTTTCTTTGACTTTATCCATGGTGCAACAATCGCGCAGAACGATCAATTCTTTCTTGTTTTCCTGAATTTTATCAATAGTTCCGATATGCAGCTGGTCAAATCCTGCAAGACGTGCAAGTTTTGTCATCAGGTATGCACTGATTCCGTGATTATTCATTCGGGCAAAAGCATCATATTCCATACCATTTGCATGTATTGCAAGTTCCAGTTCTTCAGTGATATCTCGCAATGTCTGAAGAGCACTCCAGCCAGTGTGAAGCGTATCTATCATTACATAATGGCCACCTATATTGCTTATGAAACTTGCTCTCCTTATCATTTCTTCACATGTGGGGGCAGTGATGTTACATATGTACATCTTTCGTTCACCTGTAGTTTCTTCTGCATCATCTTTGGCTTTGAATGCAAGTTCAGCACGCTTTTCAAACCTGTTGAACTTCTGATCTGTCAGATTATTATCGTCCTTTACGAGATCACAGCCTCCTATGAAACAATTGTATGCTACTTTAGCATGTGTTACAGGATCAAGGCCAATAGTTGGCGTTACTGTGGTACATAAAAAAGGACGGTCATAAACACCAAGAAGTTCTCTTACTCCTTCTACACCATATTTCGGTCCCCAGAATTCGCTTAACGGATCTGGCGGGAAGACAATATCATTCAATTTCAGCTTACTAATTATCTTGCTGTCGAACACGTTATCTGCAACAGCATTAAGTATCTGGGTCAATGAGCAAAACTCAAACAGGTCCTGCGAATAGGAAACTTTAACAGTGTGCTTTTTCTTGTCAACATAGAATACATGGGGTTTAAGTTTCTCTGCAAGTTTTGGACTCAATATGGATATATCGTTCCATTTGCCAATGGAACTTTCTCTTGCCAGATAACTACAGGCCTCCTCAAACACAACTCCTGAAGCCGGTTCAAGATTATATTCACATATAAACTCATTTTCGTATGGAATATATCCAATGTCTATGTACTCTTTTAACATTCCCATCTTCCCTTCATATCCTTAACAGTTAAGGATATAAATTATATAATGCACCACACTAAGAGCAGGAGGTAATGACTTATCTTCTAATATATTGAAAGGTTATCAGATAAGTATTGTGTTGTGTCTATATGTCCTGTACTCATTATTCTGGACAATTGCTTTATGTTTTAAATGTAAATTTGGACTAAATCTTTAAATCCTGTCCTCAAGATAAACTATATATATCATTAATTCGTATGAAGGGCAAGTGAGCGGGTACAACATTTTTAACCCCACTCCCACACTAACCCCCACTCCCCAACCCGCTCACATGATTATTGGGAGTAAATATCAATCTACTTTTTGTAGACGTCTGTCTTTGATGATTCTAATATCTGGTTACTTCGTTGTATTTACAGAGTTTTAGGGTATATTTTTGACACAGAAGAATTAGCTTTATTAGTGTTGTAAATAGGATAAAAACTAAAATCCTTAATAGAATATATCATAAAAAGAATTCTGCCGACCATAATAATGTCGGCAATAGAATAATTAACGTATACTAATGATGAGATAATTAGTATCTCTTTGGTGGCCTGTGAGCTGGTAGGCAGTCCCTACAGTATACTGGTCTGTCGGGGTCAGGTGCGAAAGGTACCTGTGTTTCCTTACCACAGTCTGCGCAGGTTGCATTGTGCATTTCTCTGTTTTCCCTGTTGAAGCCACCGTGGCCACTGCCGCCTCTGCTTCCATGGGATGATCCGGATCCTCTGCGGTCCATATCTTTTACCTCCTATTTAGTTTATTATCAATCTATCCAAAAGAGACACTCTGTTTCTGATAGGAGGCTTTTTGAACATAATTGACTAGTTTATACATTGTTTTTTTAAATATAATGCTTTTGCTCCATATTAGCTAGAAAATCCTTATGATATCAAACGGTTGATTGTGATTTTATTTAAAACCAATAAGTAATATATAATTTTTGCTATAATATCATTAAGATTCATATTTAGTAGGTTTATATGTATTGGTCCTATAGAAATAGGATTCATAAGGTATCAGATGCAGATGGTAATCTATGGATCAGAAAGCAGGTAAGAAACTAAAGGGCAAATCCATTTTCACTACCGAAGTTCTCGAAGATGAGGAAGCAGAAAAGTCCAACGTTGAGAATGATGTCAATACTCTTTCTCTAGAAAGATTACTTGAACCCGATACTTCAGAAATAAAGAGTCTAAAAACACTTCACAAAAAAGAAGAGGAATATTCCCCTTATTTGCTTGCTTTTGAATACCCCATCGCTTATTATTATCTCGAGTATGATAGGAAATTAACTGACAAAGACGTGGTTAGAGTACTGCGAAATATTAAAAAAGGTATTGGTGTCAATCTCTCTTGTTTTGATGATCCGTTGGGAGCAACTATACTTGAAGCCCTTGCAGAAGCACTTGCTGAAAAGCCAATCAGCAAACATGAATTAGTGCTTGTAATTGATTACATTTTATGGTGTATAGACAACCGTTCGTGGATGGGGGATAAGCAGTCATATGTAAAAGGACTATGTTACATGTTCAATCTCTATAGTGAACTTGAAGAAAGGCAATATGTCCAGCATATTGAAAAATTAGGTAAAAAACTGGGTTTTGATAAGAATACTATCGATGGTTTGCTGCTGAAGAACGAAGAACCTGTTGACAATACTGATGAGGAGTCCAGGGCATTACTTCTTGAAAGTGAGTTCTTTGCTATGGATGACAAATCAAAAGTTAGCTTCTTGTTAGGGCATGGTTATGAACATTTTGATCTGTTTGAAAAATATGTCGTGGAACTCGGGGAAAGAAAGGAATTTGGTGTTATCAAAGAACTAGTAAACCATTACATTAAGGAATGTGATGACAAAACAGAGTTATATGTGCTTGCAGGTACTATTTTGTTTGAGGAAGACAAGAACCGTGCTAAAAGTTATTATTGTAAAGCTCTCCACGAACTTGAACAAGATAACAATGTACCTGAAAGAACAAAGATGGTGATCACAAAAGAGTTAAAAAAACTGATTAAAAAATGTGATAAACATAATTGAGATTGATATGTGCAAGGAATATGTTCGCAGTTTTGCGTTAACTATCTATTAAAAATAGATGCAAAATCGTAAGAATATTTAAATATCTTTGAATAAAAGACTCATGTATCATATTTTACTAGAAAAACGTTTTTAATATTCCGGGGTTTTAATGAAACAAGTGAAAAAGGGCTTAGAAGGCGTTGTAGCTCTGGACACACAAATATCTTTTATAGATGGTGTACAGGGTATACTGAAATATAGGGGTATAGAAATAGAACAACTTGCAGGTTTGTCCTATGATGCAGTTTCCTACCTACTTATATACGGTAAAATGCCTGATACGGGAGAACTGGCAGAGTTTTCTATAAATCTGCGTAAGGAGCGAAAAGTAGATCCACGTCTTTTAAACATGTTAAAGTTCTGTGATTTTGAAAATGAATCCCTCGATGCCTTGAGAACTGCCATCTCTGTATGTGCACATTTTGATGAAGATTCCCATGATATCTCTAAACAGGCTAACGTTAGAAAAACCATAAGGCTCATTGCCAGATTTCCAACAATAGTAGCTGCTTTCTATAGGATGGCAAATGGATTGGAAGTAGTAGCACCTGATCCATCTCTTGCTCATGGAGCAAATTTTCTATATATGTTAAGAGGTAACCGTCCTACGGAACTGGAAGCACAAGCAATGGAAAAGGACTTTATTCTCAGTGCAGAACATGAGTTAAACCCTTCTACTTTTGCTTTGAGGATTACCGCTTCCACTCTTTCCGATCTGCATTCTGCTGTTATATCCGGTCTATGTACTCTCAAAGGTCCTTTGCACGGTGGAGCAAGGAAAGGAGTAATGGACATGCTTGATGATATTGGTTCAATGGATAATATAGGAAAATATGTTCAAGAACACCTGGAGCATAAGCAGAGAATAATGGGATTCGGGCACAGGGTCTATAAAACCTATGATCCCAGGGCCCGTATCTATAAGGATATAGCGATGAAAGTGGCGATGGAAAAAGGAAATAACCACTGGTTTGACCTTGCCCGAGAAATAGAATCGATAATGTATCATGAAATGGTCGAAAATCAACATAAGCCCATATATCCAAATGTGGATTTCTATTCAGGAGTGCTATACAAGGATCTGGAAATTCCTCCATACCTTGCAACTTCTATCTTTGCAATAGGGCGTATTTCTGGGTGGATAGCCCACTGCCTTGAGCAATATTCTGATAACAGGGTAATAAGGCCAAGGGCACATTTTGTTTAAAAAGTTGAATATGGCATATTCAATGTGTATGAAGTGTTTTCGACAGAGTTCTCAAAGAGATCTCCTCTTTACATCATTAGTTTATATGGCATATCTTTTTAGTGATCGATCTGGCCAAATTTATTGTCTTTATATCTAATGCTATCTCTAAAAAACGATATTGTCCGCATCGACTAAACAAAAAATAGTTTTTAAAATCAATGTTCTAATACTAGTGCCATGCCCCAACATTAGTTACAAAGTCAGTTGTGGGCGGCAGGTATTTATAGTAGTGTGTACTTCTAGGGGTGCTCGCAAGGGGCTTTGCGGCGCGGAAACGCAATGCAGCTCGCTTGAGAGATCTAAAGTTAAGCAATCATCGATAAATGTTCGTTTTTGCATGT
>NZ_JBGMEB010000019.1:0-88376 GCF_041447285.1 Methanomethylovorans sp.
TCAACGTATTGTGAAATGTCTTCTATACAGAGAAAATGAAGAAATTGGCAAATAGAGGCAGTTTCTCTGTAAAGATAGTTTTCTATGGAGTCCTCGAAGAGGACTCCTTTATACTCTATAGATTTTTGATCCATGGAGGAGCAAAATTTATGCTATTTATAGCTACCGCCCCCCCCAAAAAAAAAAAAGAGAATAGCAGTATCAAAGAAAAAAGGAATAGGTTTTTAAATCAAAATCCTAATTTGAGATTCTCAGTTATAGAACGATAAAATTAATCGGCTCTGTAGAAATGCTCATTTGAACAATATATCTGACCTTGACATATCTGTCAAGGTTATGTATTAATAACTTGGCTTTAACCTCTTTTAATTGATTCCAGTATTTCCTGGCCTTGATTTCTTCGCCGTATTTTCTTTTAATGACAGAGAACATCGTTTCTGCCAGGTTCCTAACATGATACAATACCCTGTCAAAATCTTGTATCATGTACAGGTTTGCCTGATATTGTAAAACCAGTGATAATGAATTTATCAGTATCTACAGAAATACTTACTTTTAGGAATGATCGTCGTTTCTTCCCTGTTCTAAATGAATAATAGTAACTACAATGACCACTTGTAAACCCGCTTGAATCAATAGCATTAATATCTATTTTCTCACTATATGAGTAAAAGAGTTTCAGTGTTTGTTGTAATAGCGATCTAAAAATAACTGACTTAAGTCTAGTTATGAACTTATGAAGTGTTGTAAAATGTGGAACTTGTTTTAGTCCAATTCTCAACTTTAATTTATCCATCAATTCTACAAGTTCAACAATACTTCTGTAATCGACATTAAGATATTCTTTTAGCAAAATCAAGGTCAATAGCTGGTGTTGTGTATATTTCCTTTTAGAATATTTGCAACTATAAATCGAAAGGTGAGATTTTCCTGATACAGCTAAAGCTGTATCAACAAACTTTAAGTACTTATTAGACAAAACATAGTCATACCCTTTGTGTTTCAGTGGAAAGTAATACTCAGGGGATTTATCCTTTTTAAATTAATAGGTCAAAATAAAAGCAAAAGTAGCATTTCTACAGAGCCGGGAAATCACAGAGAGATATGAAAAGGGGGATCTTCAACGATGATAGTTTCTACAAAACATCTAAAAATTGTCGTAGACTGTCACTTATGCAGTAACAGCCAGGGATTCAGAACCAACGGGTAAGTTCATAGAGTTAATTGCAGATGCTTCAGTGATATGCGAAACTTCAGCATTTCTTTTTAAGACACTCAAGGTAATCTCTACAACAATTGCTTGCTCAGTTATTGTTACCTCTACAGCTAGTGATTTATAATGCTGAGCATCGTATTTGCTGATGCCAAATCTATTCGAAAAATCTAGGATCTCTATACCCATTATAGAATTATCTTCAGCAATATCGAGCACAATTCCATCTATATCTAGAGATGACTTGTACTTCATTTCCTTTGTGTAAGTAAAGAAGCTATCATTTTGTAGATCATAATCAGCAACATCGCCTTTCCTTTTAATCCGGGCTTCATTCATCTACTCTCACCCTCTTCTTTGATGCTTCTTTAAAACATGTTACCAATGAATATTTTATTGGTTTCAATTCCTTTACACTAAAGATTATAATAAGATCGTAGTCTTCATTATATGAATATAAGACTTTAAACTTTTGCTCATCTTGTTGCAATATCCCGACTGGTGTACAATCGAATATAATTCTATAAACTTCTGTGATAAACTCTTCACCAAATCGGCCAATTATTCTTTTTCTGAAATGGGTCGTTTCATGGATACCATCTATAGTAATAACAGAAAGATTCTGTCCAAACGTGTAGATATTTAGTGATTCCATTAATGATCCCAAGTATTGAGTTATGTGTTATTGGACTTATTAGAAGACCACATTACTATAAAAGTTTACCAGAGAAAACCAGACTACAGATAATAAGACGAATAATCCATAAAAAGGGAATAATTCCTTTATCATAACAATTCAGGCATACATCTGAGATATTCTTCCCGGATATTATCAAATCCCATGTAGCCTTTAGACAGGTAATGCTCTTTCCATGTTTCCTTTTTGAGGGAATCTCCTCTGAGCTTTTGTAAGTATTCATCCCTTATACCTGCCTTTCTTAGTTCTGTAGTGAAAAAGCCTCTGAAACAATGACATGTAAGCCTTTTCTCAAGTGGTCCTCCCGGCTCATGGAGATCCAGCGGTCCAGCATAATAAGCTATTATCTCATTGGTCCAATCCTTATGTATATGGCCTCCAACCTCTGAAACCCATAGATAATTAGTGCGTCTGTGTCCTCTTCTCCACTCGAGATAAACTTCCAGGACTGCCTGAAGTTCAGAATCCATAGGAATTACTCTATTATTCCGTTTTGCAGCTTCAGGTAAGGTAATAGTTTCACGCTTGAAGTCTATGTGTTCAGGCTCCATCCTGAAATATTCGCCAAATCTCGCGCCCGTCTTGGCCAGGGTAACTATAGGAGCTATATGGTTGATCTGATCCATGCCTGCAAGGAGATCCCGCACGTCCTTAAGTTCAGGTATCTGCCTGTAGTCGTGTTTAGTGGGCTGATCTAAGTACCTTTGTCTAAAAGGGAGTATTGGATTGACTTGCGCCTTCTCTTCATAGATAAGGAAATCATAGAAAGCTGAGAGAGCTGAGAAGTAGGTTTTCAGGGTGGCTATGTGCAGATCTCTGCCCTGCAGGTGTTCAAGGTAATCCCGAAGATCTCTCTTATCCACTTTTTCAGGCTGTGGATAGTGGTACAAAAACTCTTTTACTACACTCTTGTAAGACTCTAAACTTCGTTTTGTCCGACCTCTAATCTTGCAATCTTGAAGGAATGCATCAATCACTCTTACCACCAGGCATTTCAAGGTTTTTTAGACCTATATAGTATCTGTGTTTAGATTATAGAGGAGTGTATAGAGTAGAAAGCTACAATACTATCTATATATCCTTATAATTTTGCTTTAAAAAGAGGAAAAGTGCTCCGGTCGGGATTTAAAGACTTATCCTCCTTATGAGGTGCTTTAAACCCTCTCCCGTTGCATATCGCCTCATTATAAGACTTTAGAGGTTAGCGGTCGCAATAGAAAACTAACCTCCTGTAATACCCAATTACCAGTTGGGGCCTACAGAGGCAATTTATATATTCTCTTTAGTCTATTTATCTTTTTTGCACTTCTTTTTCTGTCTTTATCCGTGTATTTTCAAAAAACATGTGGCGAGGATATATAAACAAAAAATCAATCTGTTTTTGTGGGTGTTATTATTCATTTCTTATGCAGACTCGGTTGTCACAAATGGGTAAAAGTAAAAACTTTTAATTACTACATTTTTACTTCGAGTGAATCCATTATTTGTTGCAGATGTAAAAAACGGAGGAACCAAAGAAAAGTAAAATAAAATATGTTTCAACCATTGCGAACTTTTTCTATATACCTCACATTTATATAGTTAGCTAATCAACCTAGTACTTGCCTGAGTTTACCAGACTCGGAGCAATGTATAAGGTCGCAATGAAATGAAACAACACTCGAATAGCGAAGGCTCTGTTTCTACAGAGTCAGTTTGTATAGATGTAGGAAAGAAGATCTTTATCACATGGATTGCATGTGAACTGCTGTGCTGTGTAATCGCAGGCGGGATTCTTATCGGTAAGTTCAAGGGGTGGATTTAATGGCCATCCTGAGAAGCTTTACAACTGCCGTGCTTATGGTCCTGGCTTTTTTCTCACTATTTCCGGTGCTTGGTCCTGCTCTCATCGTCCCTCTTCTCCTTAAACTTACAGGAGGTGATGAGTAATGTCTCTTACTTTTAGGGAAATGGTAGTTAAAGACGGGGATCAGGTGCCAGTACCCGGCTGCATGGCCTCTGAGTTTGTCCTCATGGAGAGGAACGGCGTAACTATTGCAAAATGGTTAGAGTACGATCCTGCCAACCCACTAACTGCAAAGGGGGTGAAGGCATGAGTTTATTAGGTTCTGTTCAATTCCCTGAACCTGTCCGGGTAGGATCTGCTGCTAGTCCTGTCTCATCTTCTAAGAAAAAACCCTTAGATTATAGCCCTCGCGTACTGGCAGAACTTGGAATAGGTGTGATTTCTTCCCTTTCTGCTTCCGGTGTGGCTATTTATGGTTTAAGTCAGGGCAATCTAAGCCTTTTAGAATTGGTCGCTTTAGTCCTGGTGGTTCTGATCGGCTTTGTGTTCTTTGGCCTGTTTAGTGCAGCATGGTACAAAGGCCACACCCGCCAGGAGGGACAATAAATGTCCTGGCTCGTTGTAGGTCCGGAGGAAATTGTAATAGGTTTCCAGAATGGCCGATACTTAACTAATCAGGGCCGCACAGTATCACGGCCAACTCCCAGGAACAAGCATCTAAACTGTGCTTTTGATTCTGCAACTCTTCCGGGTGCAGGGGCTGTGCCTGTACTTGTGGGGGTGGTCTGAATGGTGCTAAAACTCACTCAAGAGCAGTATGATAGGTTACAGGCCCACAATGCCAGATCTGCAAAATGCAGGAATGCTCAATATCTGCACAGGGATAATAAACAGCTAGCTAAAAACCTGCGCGGAGGTGTAGCATGACTCCGGAAGAACAAGCCAGATGGCAGGCGTTCCGGCGCGAGTCCGGCAGGCCTTGGAGAAATAATCAACGCACACGGCCCGGTAAATTGTTGCGTATATATGCTAATTTCCAAAAAGCCGGATCTGTCAGGATGACTCAAAAAATGTACGGTGGCAGCCAGGACACAATCCGCAAAGCCATCAGATACGTAGAATCGCGGGAATTAACAGCAATGCAGGCGGTACAGGATTTCGGCTTACTGCTGGAAGCTCAGGGGGTGGCGTAATGTCTCGCTTAGTGGGCGTCATTCCTGGCAACAACAGGCAATATCAGGCAGATGGTAAATCTTGCCCCGCTTGCTGGACAATGTTTAGGGCAAGGAAGGTCAGGAAATGGCCGTGTTTGTCCTTGCAGGATCTTCTAAAGCGTGGTCTAGGTAGGTTCTACCAGCCTCCTCTTACGCTTCAGGAGTCTTGTATGTGCTGTGGTCGTAGTTCCTGGGATGTAGTATTTGGTCTCTGTCTAAACTGCAAGCAGACAGAGCAGGAAATGGGACCGGAGGCTTTCGCCAAATACATTGAGGATATTAGCAGGGAGGTGGAATAATGCCCGGTCTTCTTCGTGGTGTTCGTCCTTCTTCCGCAAAATGCCAAAAAGCAAAGTGTCCGGATCTTGTAGAGCATAGACGGAACACTCCTAAATGTGGTAAAAGGTCCTGGTATTGTGGCCTGTCTGTAGCTCCTGGCTACCCTCGCGGTAGAGTTCCAAGTTGTCTTTTAAAGTGTCCAAAGGAGGTATAACATGCAGCAAATGGAGCACTCTCTAGCGGAGCATGTCTTATGCTGCTCTTCCTGCTATCGCCTCTTTGCTTCTAGTCTCCTGGATCTCTCCGGCAGGTGTCCGGAATGTGTACGATTCGCGGATCTTCCGCAGGGGGTGAGGATATGACAAGACGTAAAATAATAGTGGTTGATACCTGCATGGATTGCCCTCTCTTTTCTAAGGCTTATCTTAGATGTTGGAAACTGGATTTAGAACCACCTATACAGGTCATCACTTCTGGCCTAATTTGGGATAAATGCCCTCTCGATGACGCGGAGGGGTTCTTATGAGTCCTTACAAGTGCTGTGCTAATTGTACTAAGGGATCTTCTATTCCTATTGAGTCCGTGTCCGATGAATTGTATCTCATACTAGTACAAGATCCTACGGGAAGGAATGCTCCTTTTTTGTGTGGTTGGTATGGGTGTGTTCGCTGTGCTGCGTCTTGTTGTCCACTATGGGAAGGGAGTACTCTAGATGTTCCCTGGGAAGCTCAAAAATCTCTAGGGGGGATTTTATGAGTCTACGCAGGAAGGAGCCGGAGACTCGGGCGGAGTTAGACAAGGCCATCTTGGGACTTTTCGAGAAGCAGGAACTACTTACAAGGTCTATGTGTGAATCTGCTAAGCAAATACGGATAGCAGAAAAAGAGCTTTCTGTTTTACAGTCTGAACGGGAAAGGCTTGAAAAATGTCATTTCCCAGGCTGTCATCCTGATATTATAGATGCTATTCAGGAACTGGACCTAAAAACAATAGTTCTCAATGCTAATATTGAGTCTTATTCTAAGAAGGCCAAAGATGATAGTTTGGAGCTGGCCGCCACTAAGCAGCTTCTTTCAGATTATGGGGAAAAGCGGTCCCTTCTCTTACGTCCCTGGGAAGTTCCCAGGCCAAAGTATGGGAGGTCCTTAAGCGCATGGGGGGCGGTCTGAATGCGAGTTCTTGCAGTTCGTCAGCCCTGGGCTTCTCTGATTGCAGAGGGGCTTAAGTCTATTGAGATACGGAGTCGTCATACTCGCATAAGAGAGGATATTGCAATCTATGCCAGCAGGACAAAGGAATCAGTGGACGAGGATACTTATGTCTATAATGTCCTCTACAAGGATTTAGGGATTAACTGGCGAGATCTTCCGAAGCGTCCACTTCCACACGGGAAGATATTGGCAGTTGCTTCTCTATCTGGTTGCACATCTTTTTCTAAACACGAATTTCTATCAACAAAGCATCAACACTGGAATCCAGGCTGGTGCTATCAAGAGGGTAAAACGTATGGGTGGATTCTTAAGAATGTCCGTAAAGTAGCACCCTTTGAGTTCAAATTTTCGGGTTCAGTTGTATGGAGTGCAATAGGTAATGAGATTATAGAGCTTCATGAGGTGGTCTGAATGCCTGCTTCTCTTCTTTCCTGCACTCTCTGTATATGGGATCGTGCATACTGCCTCAAATGCCAGAAAGACAGACTACGGGCTTATTCTGAATCCGGTCAGGTCATTACTCCGGCAGGATGCATTGATTTTAAGGACATGAGAGATTTCCGTACTTTCTGCAGGGCGGGTGGTCTGTGATGTGTTCGGAGATCTGCGGATTTTGCCGCTTCTATACGCTTTTATCTGGAATATCTTCGCTAGAACGTAGTTCTTATGTGTTCTCTTGTTCCTATTCTGGCGATCTGGTAGAGTGGGACAGCTCTTGCAGAAGGTTCGAGAAAGCCGAGGATTAAACTTTTTTTATTTTTTTACATCTCGACTTTTGCGGTGGTAGTCTTATGGCCATTTCACAGGAGCAGATAGGATCTATGCGGGATCTTACTACAGAACTTCCGCAACCTTTACCGACTTTAGCGAGGCTCCTGAATGTGAATAGGAAAAGTCTCTGGGACTTCCTGAACACAAAAAAAGGATCTTCTCTTTTTGCCACAAAAAAGGTCGATGGTTTTATCTGGGTGAGGGTACGGCAAACCGCCTTTAACTTGACCAAGGGATCGCAATTCTCAAACAAACCGAACGAAAACGCGAAAAATCGAGGTAAGCAGGCTTATCGTTATCACTATGGTAAAACTGGACCGGAGAGAAAGGCCTCTATTAGTCTGGTCTTAAGGACCATCGATATAAGATCGGTGGCTCAGCATGTAGATAATCATTTTACCGACTATAAGAAAAGGATAGAAAACGCCGAAATCGTTCTGATTCCTGATCCAGACAAATGTTTCCATGGGGACTGTAAGAAGCTACCATATAGAACTAGGTTCACCGATGACAGCAGGAAGGTTGAGGAGCTCCGGAAAATAGAAGGTATTTTCGACAACACGCCCAAGGAATACAAAAACGCAGTACTCCTTACTCTTACTACAGACCCCAAGCTTCAGGACAATCTATGGGATGCAAATAAGAAGATTTCAAAAAATTTTAATAGGTTTATGTCTTTCCTTACGCGGCGGCTTAAATTCCGACCAAAATATCTTAACGTCTATGAATTTCAGGCAAACGGCCGCCTTCATCTTCACATTTTGTTTTTTGGTTTACGCTTTTTGATTTCGGTTTATGATATCTCCGACATGTGGAAGAGGTATGGCCAAGGCCAAATAGTGGATACAAAGCTCCTAAAAACAGATGGCACTACCTGGCAATGGACCCATGGCAAGCCGAAAGATGCAGGGGAAAAAGAAAAGCCGGATACGTATCTTAAAAAATACCTGAAAAAAAACCTTTTCGATGATAACGCCAGTATGCAATACTGGATCTATAATACTCGTTTCTTTACCTGCTCTCAATCTTTTAACAAGGCTAAGAAGAGGTTTAGGGGTCTGGGTTGGTATCGCTTCCTAGGTGTATTCTATGAAGGATCTGCACCCAGGCATAATCCCTATGTTCAAGCCTGGGGGGTGGGCGTAGATCCTCCCAGGAAGCGGGAAGTTTCCCGGGATCTGCAAATTATCAATAATTTATGTCAGCTCGCATAGCTCGAATAGTGGAACGAATACCCCAAGCCGGAGGGTTTCCGGCTACGCCAAGTAAAGGAAGTGATAACGTGTTAAACATTACTAATTCACGTGATGGAGAAAAACGATTCTCTATGAGAATTGAATATCGAGTATCACTTGACGACTTAGCATATAGACTAATGTGTGATGCAAAACCTGGCGAAGAGATCCCGCCAGTCAAATCCAGAAAAGAATTACTGTGCAGTTATCGTAGATGGCTGGAATTATGGGGAAATGAATGGATATATAATTTGCAATGTGCTTACGATGATGAAGAAGCATTTAATGCAGCACACGAAATTGCAAAGAAAGAAGTACTAAAAAAGTTCCCTGAATTTGCATGAGTCGACAAGTAAAGGAAGTGGGTAAAATGTGGATCCTAATAGATGTAGATGAGCCACAAGACGTAGGAAAAAAAGAGCATTTTCGTTTTGTAGGAAAGGTACTATCAATGGAAAAAATGTCTAAAGGCTTTACAACTCCTCTCTCAATGAAAATAGATTTTGTAGGTGATCAGGTGCATCCGGCAACAGAAGACAACAAGTAAAGGAAGTGCCGAACATTGAGAAAAAAGGACATCAAAGTAGGAATGATACTCTATGCATTGACTTCAATGTGGGGACGTTTCAAGATCAAAGTGACAGAAATTACTGATCACATACCCGCTAGAGTAAAAGGTGTTGTTATTGAAAGATATGATTCTAAAGGTGCATTTGGGTATAGAGCTGATGCCGATCTTATAGGTAAAGAACTGGATGTTGGAATTATTAATGTACGTCTTGAACCATGGTAAAACTCCTAATCATGGGAAATAAGACACAAGAGCAGTTACACAACAAGAATAAACCGCCAAATAAAGGAAGGATCATGAGAGTACAGCTTGTAGATGTAGATTCAAAGATGCCAAACCTTGCACTAATGAAGATTAGCGCATACTATAAAGCGCATGGGCATACAGTAGGCTTTGATGTTGCGGACCCTGATCTTGTCTATGCATCTGTGATATTCAAGAAGAATAAGCACCTTGTAGATGGTCTTCGTTTTTGGTATCCAGGTGCAGAGATTATAATAGGTGGACCGGGATATGATCTTGCTTCTAAGTTGCCGGATGAAATTGAGTACCATATTCCCGACTATACTCTATATCCCGATATTGATTATAGTTTAGGTTTTTCTAGTAGAGGATGCATACGCAAATGTTATTTCTGTGTTGTTCCCGAAAAAGAGGGGGGTTTTGTGCGTGCTCTTCATCCTGAAAAATGGTATAACTCCGAATTTACAAAGATTATGTTTTTAGATAATAACATTCTTGCGGACCGGGAATGGTTTTTTGCAATCACTAATTGGTGTATTGAACATAACCTTGAAGTATGTTTTAACCAGGGGTTAGATGCACGGCTTCTTGATATCGAAACAGCTAAACAATTGCTGAATATGAAAACTTGGAAATCGATTTTTTTTGCTTGGGATCATGTAAAGGATGAAAAAATCATTAAAGAAAAAGTACAGCTTTTGAAGGATGCCGGATTTACAAAAACAAAACTAAAGGATATTGTTCATTTTTATGTCTATGTAGATTCGGATCAGGATTATAATACAGGGGTTTACAGGTGCAGAGAACTAAAAAAGCTCTGGTGCAATGCCTTTGTTATGTTTGACATTGATAAAAAGCCCACTTCGAGGATTCAAGCATTAAGAAGATGGGCTAATAAAAAACAATTGTATTGGTCTATTGATATATCGGAATATAATCGGGCCACTGCCTGAACTCCTAATCATGGGAAATCGACAGGTAGAGAAGTTACACAACACGAAGAGAACGCCAAATAAAGGAAGTGATAGTATTACACTACATGATGCCTGCCCTCCTCCTGTTTTTGCATTTATTCTTGCATTTCTTACAGTTGTAGGAATTGGAGCTGTTATTCTTGAGGACATGGGAAACATTCCTATAGAGGCCCACAACAGCACAATTATCGACAAGCAAATAGAACCTACTCTTATAGGATATTCTTATTATTTTGTTCTCTATGAAAATAATACACGAATAGTTTTAGATGTTACACAAGAAGAATATTTCACTCATTTTAAAGGCGAATGGTTTAATTATACGACTCCAAGAGGTTCTATAGATGCCTGATTTTAGTCCGGATTATCAGCACAGGCTTAAGATGTACTTATGTGATGATCCAGAGGTCCCCGGATATATAAGGGAATGTCAGTATGTAGGTGTCTGGAATGTCCAGGAGAAGGATATACAAAAATTAATGATTGCTGTTCCCTTCTTAGGCGGTGGTTATGGTTCTATAGGTCATTATTACGGGATCATCTACAAAGGCAATTTTGACAAGTTCAAGAGGTATGCTACTCCTGGAGGGCAGGCTTCTATTTTTAATTTTGCTTAACAGGAGGAATACTATGTCTTACAAGGGAGAAATAAAATGTCCAGTATGTTTTGGTGGTGTATAGGTGTGCTTTCGGGAATGTTTATTTGTTTTACTTGGTTTGCGTGTTACCTGGTCTACCTTGAATGGAGGAAGTAAGGAAATGTCATTGATGATTTTGCTATTACTCGACCTTGTAATATTGATTTTATTTAATATATTGAAGGAAAAAGGTATTCATCAATGGGTACATGATGGTTGGCCTTCATATGGATTTATAGCAGGGGCACTATTAGGTTACGCAACTTGTATAACATATTCAGCCACGTTTAATTTTATGTGGTTTTCCCCAATATATTTGTTAATAATGTTTATTTTAGGGGTAATGTGTTTCCTCTCTTGCACTGTATATATAGGGTGAATTAAAATCAGATTAAGATCAGGAATTAACAATAAAATGAACAGAGTTTTAGATTATATACCTTTTATATTTGTTGTAATTGGTTTATTTTTTTCATTCTTTTTATTTATGCCAATTACAGGTGCTTTTTTTGTGGGTATTGGTGCTATAGTGGCTATGTTTTTGTCCGATCTAAAATCCTAAGTAAAGGAAAAGCTTCCAATAGCTTTTCAAAAAACTCCTTTTTCTTTATATCCTATCTCGATTTAACTCTGCTCTCCTGCCAGCGTGGAAAAAATCTTCCGGGCAAGCCGACTAATCGGAAAGATCTGTCTTTCTCCCCTGCAGATCCTCCGGCTCGACCCTCTGCATAGGCTCGGATCTGCAAGGTTCCAGGACAAAAAGTTCTCCTTTTTTTGAAAAATTCGTGTGTGGCTATCTATCGATGTCGGTGCTTTGTCGGTATCGGTTGCCATACTTGCCGGAAAAACCGCCATGTTTGCGACATGACTAGCCAAATCAAAAAACGGAAAAGCGTATCTAGAGAATTACTCTCTAGTTATTACTATTATCTATTATAGTGCTGTCGTCTTGTCGTGTTGTACCCATCGTTGCATCTGTCTCGCAGACACTCCGCAAATACTCTCCAGCTCTTCCCAAGTATACTCCTGCTTAGCAATGGGTAACACCTTAGAGAGTACTTGCTCTTTGTTCTCAAGTACTAAGATCCTCTTCTTATTATCGCTTATTCCCTGCTCTATTCTCTCCAGCTCTTCCAAAGCCTTATCATAATAATTCTGGTTAAACTCTCTCTTCATCTTTGCATATACTGCATCCAGTTCAGGCGAAGGCAGAGGAGTATAGATGTTATCTATTACCCATCTCTCACCATTCCCTGCAAGCTCCAGGTACTCCAGGTTTGTAGTATCTCTCACAGGATCATGATGTACTACCCAGTATCTAGACCTCGTTAAATTCTGTTTGTAGTCTATAGATTGTGTGTGTATGATCGCATGAGAAACAATCTTTACCTGCTTGTCCACAAAGGCCATAGAAGGCACGTTAAAAAATACGCATAGGTTTAGTTCCCTGAAGATCTGGCCCACAGCCCCCATGATCTTATTTATTTTACTCTGCCACTCCCTAACAGAAATACCAACTCCGGCCTCTTCAAAAACAATGGCCTGGTATTTCTTGGAACTCTTCACCATGCGCATAAAATCCACAGCCTTAAACGCAACCCTGCAATTATCAGCCGTAAAAGTAGGGTCTACCTTTTCGGCCATCGATGTACACAGCCTGGACTTTCCGCTTCCAGTTTCTCCGACTACAAAACAAATATAGTTTTTATTCTGCTCTCTCAGCCTGTGCCGGATCATCCCGGCAACTGCGTCATAAGTTGTAGCCATTATAGCAGCTCTCCAGATCCTGCCGGGCGGTTTGCAGATGCAGGCAAAAATTTTATTCTATATGCCAGGTTCATAAGTGCTCTATGAGTCTGGTCGGTCCTGTAAGCTGCCAATATTACAGCCGCGTTTTTCTCCTGCTCCCTGGTCTCTGTTTCTGGTAACTGTATACTATTTAGTTTCTCCAGATCATTTTTAAAAATCTCATCTTTGAACGGATCTAATAAAATATCCATCCTGTTTACTAGTCTCTCAATCCCCCCCCGGTTTCCCTGCATCTCACATACACAGATCCACTCATTAACCTGCTGTATAAGGTCCGCATGGTTTGCAGTTTGGCGGTTGGAAGTATCAATATAGGTTCTAGACATTTATCCCACCCCTAACAATCCGTAACGTCTGGCTGTCCACAACTTCAATTAAAACACGTTCGTCAATCTGTCCCCATTCTTGCGGCAAAGTAAGGGCTTTAGAAGCCCCATGCCTTCGGATTCTCATAACATGTAAATCTTTTATCTCTGCCATTTTATCACGCTATATAGTTATACAAATCATACTATAGTGTACTTAGATATATTTCTATAGCTTTATGTCGTCACTATATATTTATTCCATAAATATTGATTTTCTAATATCAGGAAGTGATTTTATGGAATTAAAAGCAATCGCAAACGCGGCAATTAATCCTTTTAAGCTACTTGTGCTTTTTGTAATTGGTCTCTGCTTGCTTTTCGCTGACCGTCTTTCTCAGCACACTAACGGTATGTATGGAGACGGAACAGGTAACGCCTCTATAGTGGGTGTCCTGGTCGCCTCCCTGCTTACGATCATCATCGGTGTTATGCTGTTCGCACAATTTAGCGCACAGTCAGACGTAGCAATGGAAGCCGTCAATGATACAGCTGCACAGGACGCTTATGAGAACGTCAAGACCTCAGGATGGGGCGCTATGAACCTTGTCAGTATGTACCCCTGGGTGCTTGGTGCAGTGACCATCCTAGGAGTTGTAATGCTCCTGGCAGGAGGAGGGCGCAACTAATGGAGCAAACCCTCTTTTCTTTTATTTTTCTCCTTTCCTCCGTCTCCTTTTTCGGTTTCTTTGTGACCCAGGACAGAGGCGTAAAGATCATAACCTCTCTACTATCTACGATCCTCTTCTATCTCACAGCCCTTGCATCCTTCGCCATAGAGAAAATACTCGATTCAGGAGAACTCTATACGTATGCTTCGCCTACCTTTGCCGGAGTCTGTCGGCTTTTTGCTACTCTGTCCTTTGTGTTAGGTATCGCGGTCCTGTTCTCATACTTCAAAAAGAAGCCAGGAAGTGAAGAACAATGAGCGGCACACTGGACCCCAAACTATACAACCCTCTTATCTATCAGGAATCAGCCGGATCTATGCCCGGTAATCCTCTTGCCCTCGGTGGAGGTTATCAGAAGAGTTTAGCCGATATAATCGCAAACACTGACGACATAGACAAAAACGAACAAAAGCGGCATTTTCCTTACTTCTCCGGGATCATGCAGAGGGCTAATTTAACACCTAATCAGGCACTCGACCTGCTGGACGACCAGGAAATAGCCCACATCGAACAGATCAACGGGCAAAAACGGTATGAATTACCGAGATCCTCAAGAGCTGAATATGTAACGTCCAGGTCATACCTGGAAGCTGCCTTATCCCTCTCTATTAATGGTTTCTCTGTAAAACAGCTTTCACAGGTCCACAAACACATAACTTATGCTGATGCCTCCAGGCAAAGCGGCGGCCTGCTCGGTGGCCTCCTGGGAGGCGGTAAAGAATGACCCTAGCAACAAAGCAAGAAAAGGAGGTGTTGCCAATGACCGATAAAATACCATTAATATCCATAGATTGGGCATTACTTGTGCTTTCACTGCTCTCTATTGGGGGGTTTGTCGAAATAGGTGCAATGATGCAAAACAAAACCATAGTTTTGTTAGGTACTCTTGCATGGTTGGGTTTAGCTGTAGATTTTGTTTATCTACGCCTAAAAAAATATGGTTTTATTAAAAGCAAAAAGGAGGCAGTCAATGTTTGACCCCTTCTATTTTTTGGGCGTATATTGCCTAATAACAGAACATAAGAGGTGTGTTTAATGAGCGATGCCGGAATGTTTGCAGTCCTCTTTATTTGGTCTGCTGTGGCTACCCTCGGTTATTTTGTCATATACATGAGGTTCCCGCACGTTTTCACCCTCATAAAAGCCCGGCGTATCTGCTGGACCGTGTACGGTGACGGGAAATTTGCCCCGGTCCCTGCAGAACTCCAGAGCACGGCGTATGTTACAAAAGACGGGATATTTGAGTTTGGCCGTGAGGACGTGGTAAACTGCGCGAAGATTCCCGGTATAATCGTCTATGCTCCGTACTCTAAGGCCCTCCGTCCTAAAGTCCTTCCAGCTCTCAGACTGCTTAAACAGATCGGTGTTGATCGATACGACAAATTGCAGGCCATCCTTTCAGCTAAACCCATTTCTCAGGCAGAATTTGACGCAATGAAACAAGGGGGCAAATCATGAGCATAGTTGTCGATAATGGCGAAACAATGGACGTATACACAGACAGGGGCGGCTTTACCCTCTCCAAAGAGGACTATTCAGACATTACGGCCCTCTTCTCTCGCCAGGGGGTGCTATTAGGCCCTACGGTCCTCCGTCCTACTGACATAATCAACTATCTGGACGAACAGAACCCAAAGCTCACCGAAGCAATAGTACAGATAGAAAAAGAGAAGCAACGCCGCAGAATGGCAAACCCTCTCGGAGAACATGCAAAAACCCTGCTGCCTATCATTGTAATTATCATAGTTGGAGTGATCGCGTTTAAAATGCTCACATCTGGGGGGGGGACCAGCGCAGTAGGAGCAGCTACTAGCTCCGTTCCTATTGTATTGAAGTGAGGTATATTATATGGCTGTAGATCTAAGTTATCTCTTTCGATCCAATGACCCTCGCGGTCCTCATGGACAAAGTTACAATGGCAGTATTTCCATACCTGGTAAAAGTAGCGAAAGCACACAACAAACCAAAGTGTGGTCTCAGCAATACAACGCTCAGGATCTGGCAAGCCGTGCCAACAAAGGCGACCAGCTCACCGATGAAGAACAGCGCTATTTAGAAGCCAGAGGCTACAGCCAGGTAACAGGAACTCGCACAGTATATACAAAACGACATTATGACGGCGGCCTCTTTGATTCTAGGGGAAATTATACAGGAAATGGAAAATATTCTTATTATGACTCACTTGAAAGCGGTTCTAATGTTGTCAGCTCTCGCCAGGAACAATATGTATTATGGGAACGTGCCGACAACCCCGACAGCCTGACTACTGGCGATAAACTCGCCAAAGCGGGGCAATCTCTACAAGCAGGGATACTAAGCAACCCTTACTATGAAAAAGCCTCTGGATCTCTTTCAGATCTTAAAAGATGGGGATCGGAGGGCCTGGAAGAGTCCAGCGACAAAATAGAGTACTCCGGCCTTTCTCAGCTCTCAGCAAAAGCCCCCGAATACTTGAACCCACGCATAGAATCAGCGACTACCTCTATACTAGGGGTTGGAGATACTTACTTAGGCTGGTCGCCTCTGTATGCTTATGATGCTAAACTATTTCAGGAATTAAGCTCAGGATCTCAACGCTTAATTTCATTTGGTAGTGTGCTGATCCCAGGAGCTGAAACTCTTATTAGACAGCCTGAAACCCTCGGCTATTCGCTTGCTTTGATTCCTGAAAATCTCTATCAGACGGGAAAATATGCAATTAATAACCCAGGGGATTTTGCAGTAGATATGCTCTTAGGTGCTGCTGTGGGGTCATTGGCAACAAAAGCTACAAAAGTAGTGAAAATTCAGGATCTTAACTTAGTTGAAATGGAATCTGTGGGAGCCAGCCCAAAATTACGCCCCCTTGAATATGGAAAGACGCTAAAGGTATTCGATAAGCCCATTCTTTCTTATTCCGAAGGAAAACTTACTAAAGGTGTAGCTTCAGCTCCTACTGAACTAATTTCAGGAAAACAGATTACAGCTTTTGACCCGCTAGAAACAGCAGCATTTACCAAAACAATATCAAAAATAGACCCATTGGAAAGTGAATTTTTTAATTTGGGTCAAGATATAACCAAAACAATTTACAAAACTAATGAGCCAGTAATCCAGCCGACTAAATTTGAAGTTTTAAGTGAAAACATCCCCTCACCCGCAAAAGCAGCAGTAAAAGAGGCAGTTGTTGAATATTCGGGCGAAATAGACGTTTACGGCTCTGTATCTCAAAAACTTCAATTAGGGGACTATATGTCAAGATCTCCTAAAGACCTTGAAGTAATAGTCGATGATTCCGGTTCTTTCGTACAGTTCTTAGAGCAAAAACTCTCAGACACGGGTACGAAATACACAATAAAGGGAGTGGATACTCCTAGCCCCAAAGTATATTTTGATACGCCCGAAGGACCAATAAAAGGTATTGAGATCTTCCAGAAGGATACAAGTACTTTTACTTATGAAGATGGGTACAGTCAAAAAACAGAGATTGCATACGGGTACAATAAACAAAGTCCAATTAATGTGGAAGGACTGGATCTGACTATTCTCTCTGAGCAAACCGCCCGAAAATACGCGGGAGCTACAACTCTCAAGGATCTGGAAATCAGGCCAACTCATGAAGGCAGAATCAAAGACGTGCAAGACTTCATAGAAATAGGCACAGGATACGCAATAGAAAAAGGCTTACCCATTGGGGACCAGCTTTTAAGATACACTGAAATAGCAGCCGAAAAGTACCCTCAAATTATGGATTCTCCGGTAGTCGGTTACATTCTTGAAAACAAAAGACTACCCACCACTGATATACTTCAATCAATGCCCAAATTTGCAGAAGCAGCAACAGAAAGGAGTTTGATGTTTTCTAAATCCGGCAAGGTTGCAGAGATTAGCAATTCTCCTTCTGTATGGTCTTCTTTGGAAAAAAGTGGCTATTCGGCTCTTGTTGAGTCTTCTTTTCCGGGGTCTGTGTGGTCCTCTAAATCTTCTACAGATTCCGCCAGAATGCCTGATAGTGTAGCTTCATCCCTTGCAGCTTCTCAAATATCCTCAAGGTCTCCGGTAGGATCTATGCCAACTCAGGAAAGCCTTGTATCTTCTCTTGCAGGATCTCAGATGTCCTCAAGGTCTCCGGTAGGATCTATGCCAACCCAGAAAAGCCTTGTATCTTCTCTTGCAGGATCTCAGATGTCCTCAAGGTCTCCGGTAGGATCTATGCCAACTCAGGAAAGCCTTGTATCTTCTCTTGCAGGATCTCAGATGTCCTCAAGGTCTCCGGTAGGATCTATGCCAACTCAGGAAAGCCTTGTATCTTCTCTTGCAGGATCTCAGATGTCCTCAAGGTCTCCGGTAGGATCTATGCCAACTCAGGAAAGCCTTGTATCTTCTCTTGCATCTCCCCTTGCACCTTCTCAAATGTCCTCAAGGTCTCCGGTAGGATCTATGCCAACTCAGGAAAGCCTTGTATCTTCTCTTGCATCTCCCCTTGCACCTTCTCAAATGTCCTCAAGGTCTCCGGTAGGATCTATGCCAACCCAGGAAAGCCTTGTATCTTCTCTTGCAGGATCTCAGATGTCCTCAAGATCTCCGGTAGGGTCTATGCCGCCCATGCCTCAAACTAGGATCTCTATATTTTCAGTAGTTCCAGATAATTTTAATAGCGTTTTACCTTCACCTTCAAAAGAGCCAATGTTTCGGGACAGGGAAAAAACAAAACCTCAATTCTTCACCCCGGATCTCCGCGCAGCTATTGACGGCCTGAAGAAAAACAAATTTTACAATCCCTTTGAATCAACCGCAGGACTTGAAGAACAACTCACAAAAAGAATACGGAGGGGCTTATAATGGGCGCAGTGAAAGCAGGAATTGAGCTTATAGTAGGATTCTGGACCATAGGGGCCGTAGTGGTCTATAGTGCTCCAATGTTTGAATATCTCCGGCAACTGTCTATAGTGTTCGGAGTCCAGGACAACCCAACTATACTATTTTGCCTAAACAGCATGAACTATATACTCATGCTTGTAGGTCTCGCCCTGATCCTGGCAGCCATCGGAGAGGCCGGAGGAAAAGAGACAACAGGGTATTTTAATTGAGGCAGTATGAAGCGTATACTTATAAGCTTGTTCTTATGTTCACTGCTGTGTATTTCATGTGCCTCTGCTGCTGGAATTCTAAACGGAAACTTTACTGGGCATACTGGTGCCTATATTGCCCACAATTGGACTAAACTTGGATCTCCCCTGCTCTATGAATATTATGACGGGGTATATCACAGTTCACCAGGCTGTTGGTTTTTAATGACTGCCGATTCATCAGGCACTGGATATGCGGGGCTTAGTCAAAACGTAGACCTAACAAACGCCCAAAGCCTAACATTTTGGGCATATGGTGAGCAACTTACATATGTTCATCTCTGTGTAAAAATAGATGGGATCAAAATATATACTGCTCCTGTTGGTGGGGATACATCTTGGACAAACTATACTACTACAAATATAACCGGATATAGTGGTATTCACAATCTATCGTTAGGTTATGAGGATTTATCCTCTAGTTCTGTGGCTAATGGTTTCGTGGATGATGTATCAATTAGTTATGTCACAGCCCACACGGTACCCATTTCTATTTCCTCTTATTCTCCTTCAAGTAGTCCAACCTCGTATTATGGATCATCGCAAGCGTTTAGCGTCACATTAAACCAAACAGCTAATAATACCTGGTATGTAGATAACGTATTAAGAAAAACAGAGAACAATGCAAAAACAACAACATACAGCAACAGTACAGCCGTGGTCGGATCTCATACTGTACGATGCAACTCTACAAACGCAAACGGCAGTACATCATTATCCTGGACCTGGACAGTATCGGACATTCCCGGCCTGACTGTGGCCCTCCTGGACGAATCTACAGGCGACAGGATAACCCCGGCAAGTGTCAGGCTCTACAATACAACCTTCACGCGGGACGGAGAAATAAACGACAGCACCCAATCAGCATTTATAAATTATTTAAACATGTCTGACGGTGAATATATCTTATCCGGCTCTGCTGATGGCTATTACTCCGCGCACGGTTCTATTAATCTTACACTGGCAACAGATACCGAGGCTTACATGTACCTGGTATCTAGTGATGAGAATGCCAGCAGCACGGGACTTTATCAGCGTTTCCGGCTCATAGATAATACTAACACTTACACGCTCTCAGACTGTCAGATTAGGATAGATAAAGCGTATGATTCGGGTACGGCCACAGTATACGAATCATACTTTGATTATCAGGGTTATACGGCCTCATGGCTGACAAGTACCGATATGTACATCATGTACATCATTTGCCCGGATAGAACCATAAGCTACGGATATTTAGCCCCAGATCCTGACGGCCTCACCGAAATAGTAATTACTGACACCCTCCCGGATCTGTGGAACGGCTGGCTAAACTATGAGATCTCAGCCGACAACAGCACAGAAACAATCTCTATCTCCTACGAATCACAAAAAACCCTTACCTCTGCTCAAATGTGGGTATACTATGCAGAGAATAAAACACAAGCATACTATACTAACTCATCATCAACTAACGGCAGCCTGTATTATACCGGGGATAACTCTATCGCGTACCTGGTCCGGTTCCTGGCAACAGCCACAGACGGAGAAACAAGGGAAGTTACACAGCTTATATCCTGGACCTCTGACGGCATCCAGCCGGAACGCCTGCCCCTCCTTCCTGCAGATGCGCCGGATTGGCTCAAGAATTTCATAAGTGCGGGTCTGATAATCCTTACTGTTCTTATATTCGGAGCTATACGGTATGACATAGCCTGTATTATCGGTACCTTAGTAGCTGCTTTCTTATGGTACACAGGCAACCTGAAAATAGAAGGCGCAGTTATCGCAGCCTGTGCCATTATCGCAGTAGCTGCTTACATGCATAGATCAAGGAGGGAATAACATAGCCTCATGGGTAGATAATTTTATTATGGCTGTCCTGATGATCCAGATAGCCTTTGCAATTGTAAATGTTACCGGCGTGTTTCCAGTGGCTGAAACCGTCCCAGGCTTCAATTATGATGAAATTGTTTCCATGAAAGACGAAATAGCCGCAGAAGCCGAAAACCTAGATTCTATTATCGATTATACTGCAGTTCTCGGAAAACTGCTTTATCTTGGCCTGAAAATAGTATTAAGCTTCATAGTTGCAGTATTCGCCAGCGTCCCGGCCATTCTCAAAATGTTCTATATGCCTGCTGCAATTGCGGATCTGATCGGCTACGGTGTAGACGTGCTTATCCTGCTTGGCCTGGGTAACATCCTACTGCAAAGGAGCGGGTACTAATGACGAAATTTAACATTTCGTATGATTGGGACTTCTCGAATGTAAGTGTAAATGTAACAGAAGATCCTACCATAAAGAACGCCACAAACCTAAGCTCCTGGGAAAGCCCCTTCTTTCCCATAACCTACGGCTGGATTCCGGTCTGGGGCGGGTGGTTCTACGTAGCCCTTACTTTCACCTTCTCTGCTATGGTGCTTGCAAAATTCAGATCTATCTATCCTGCGTCTCTGGTCTTGCTGATCCTTAACGCAATCGCTATAACATTCATGCCCCCGGAAGTTCACGGAGTCATGTATATTCTGGTTGTCCTGGGCTTTGTGGGTGTTCTCTACGGACTATTTGAAAAGAGGGGATACTAATGTTTGTATTCATGTTTGTGATAGACGGACAGGGAAGAGCTAGAAAAGTGCAGAGGCCGGAAGATCTGGACCCTATCCCGGAATATACCCGGCTTATAGATGACGACAGCAGGATAATTGCCCGCAGCATCTGCAAAGACGATGTAAGAAAAAAACTATTCGGTAAGTGATATTATGGGATTTCTTGAAGATTGGAAAAAGAAACAGGCCCTCCAGAAAAAAGTAAGCCAGGCAAAGGAAGACCAGCAGGTAAAGCAGGACAGCAGGCAGTATACTAAGCTCGGCTTGAGCCAGGATGAAGCCGAATTTTTAGCCAGGCAGGAAATTAAGAGCAAGCAAAGCAAAGACAAATTAAACCGGGTCTTTGGTGCTCTTGAAGGTGTAGCCTCTAAGCTTGAAGTTCCGGACCAAAAAACAACACAACAGCAACCAGAAAAAGAACCTAAAAACAAAAAACAGCAGAAGCAAGACCAAAAGAAAAGTATAGATTCAGCAGTAACGGATTCTTTCTTCTACAAAATCTAAATATGCTATATATTTAAGTTAAAAAGTATACTGCATTCATTTAAGTATGATTCTTTTTAACTGTCGTTTATGTCGCTGGCAGATCGCTACTCTAAAGATGAATACGGGAACATTTACATTTATGGTATAAGAGTTCTCACAATTACAAGAAACAGGATAACCGTAGAAGAGTATATACAGATCTGCTATATAGAAGCAGTCAGAAGAAGGGATAAAAAATTAAAGTAGCTCCGGCATGGATTGCAGGTATTCCGCGCGGATCTTCTCAAAGCTCATATATCCTTTAGACAAATAATGAGCTTTCCATGTTTCTTTATTTATGGAATCGCCTCTAAGCTGCTGTAAATATTCGTCTGTCATTCCTGCTTCTCTTAACGAGGTAGTAAAAAAGCCCCGGAAACAATGGCAAGTTAAACGGGTTTCCAGTGATCCTCTCGGCTTGTGCAATCCCAACGGTTCAGCATAATAAGCTATCATCTCATTGGTCCAATCCTTATGTATATGGCCGCCATGCTCAGAAACCCATAGATATTTTGTTTTCTTGCGTGGCTCTCTCCATTCTAAATAAAGCTCTAATACTGCCTTTAGTTCCAGGTCCATAGGTAACATTCTATTATGCCTTTTTGCTGCTTCCGGTAAAGTAATAGTGTCTCGCTTAAAGTCCAAATGGTCAGGTTCCAGCCTGAAATACTCTCCAAATCGTGCGCCAGTCTTTGCCAGGGTAACTATAGGGGCAATGTGTTCTATCTGGCTCATTCTCTCAATGAGTGCCCGGACATCCTGCAAAGACGGTATTTGTCGGCTGTCGTGTTTAGTAGGCTGATCTAAATATCTCTGCCTAAATGGAAGTATGGGGTTTACCTGGGCGACCTCTTCATAGATCAGAAAATCGTAAAAGGAAGAAATAGCAGAAAAGTACGTTTTCAGGGTGGCTATATGTAAATCTCTTTCCTGCAAGTGCTCTAAATAATCGCGTAAATCATGCTTATCTACTCGCTCAGGTTCTGGGTAGTGGTGCAAAAACTCCTTTACTACACTCTTGTAAGACTCTAAACTCCTTTTTGTCCGGCCTCTTATCTTGCAATCCTGTAAAAAAGCCTCAATCATCAGACCACCGGACACCTAAAAGCTATTTACATCTATATATTATATGCATTTAGATTATGAAGAACATAATAGAGTAAGGAACTAAAAATGAATCTATATATCTTTATAAAAAGATTTTAAAACTAGTTGAGAAATGACTACTGCCGGGTGACTAGCGGCAGTAGTTCTGTTTTGGAAGTTGGTGTTTACAAGTATATAGTTAGAACTTTGGCTATATAGCTTTTAAGGTTAATTTAAGGAAAAGGTTTTTAATAAAGAGGCGAGTGCTCCGGTCGGGATTCGAACCCGAGTCTTCGGCTCGAAAGGCCGGAATGATTGGCCGAACTACACTACCGGAGCACAACGAATGTTGCTGCTTGAGCGACACCAAAATAGCACATAACCTTATTAAACCTTTCGGCCAGAATTATTCAATTATACTGGCCTCTTGGTCATCAACATTGTCTTTAGATAAATTCAATACCCATGCGGTTAGTTTTTCGCAAGATTCCGGCTGACATGCATCCCTGCAGCCTGCACAAGGTGAGAACATATCACCCGATAGCAACAGCTCAAAGCAGGGTTCTTCCTTGTGGGCAGCTTTAAGCAAGAAAGTCCTTGCTCCGTTGTCCACAGCAGACTCACGAGTAATCAGACCATCTTTTAGAAGTTTTGCAATGACCCTTGAACATTTACGGCTGTCGATATTCAGTTCCTTCCACAACTGGTTCTGAAAAACACCGTTTTCATGCTTTGCAATAACTTCCAGCGCTGTTTCTTCGATTTCCATGGCAACCAACACTTGCTAGTAGAATCCTGCCCTATAATTATTCTTCTGCAGGTGTAATAAGAATAATATTATTGCCGCGAAGAACCACAGAACCCAAGGACCTGAGCTTTTGGCCATTAGATACCTCTACAGTATCTACTAAGTGGAGGTTTAGATAGTCGTCTGCACTTTTGAGCAAACCCTCTAGAAGATGCAAGTCGCCTTTCATTTCAACCTGGACTCTCGATCCAACCAGTTTATGAACTCTCTTATTTGGGAACAAATGGAATCCTCACTTCTAATTGATAAGATAAACCTGCCTGTCAAAGACAGGATCTAGGATGTTAAAAGTGTATTGTATCCTATTTAACAATAACGATTACCTCTGAAACAAACTCAGATGTAACCCTGTATCTCACTATTCTCTCTGCTATTATCAGTCGGAGATTCGGATTTGATTTCACCCCTATTAGGTCTTGGTATAGGACCAAACATAGCCTCATATTCTTTCAGATGATGGTTCAACCATTTGGACAGCTCAAGAGCCGCAAGGGGTGAGAGAATTACCTCTGTCTCAAGCCTGCGCTGGATTACCTGCACTCCATCCTCATCCATTCCCGGCTTGGGATTATCATTATAGAAACCTATTCTGAAATCATACGGGCTGTGGCCCCCCACGGCACCTATGGAATACACCTGCCTGCAATCTTCAGGTTTATAAAATTCTACCCTAAGTTTCTTCTGGTGTTTTCCTGCAATGTTATCCGTGCTCATTTTTAGATCTCCTTTTACTGGCACGTATTGTGTTAACATCACTTAAATAAGTACTGGAAACACAGTATACTGTCAAGAACAAAAAAGATATTAAAGAATATACCTTGAATACGATCATGAAAATCTCACAAACATTCGGCCTCATTGCTATGGCAGCATTAATCATTATGCTTGTTGGAGGCGGCATAGTTACCTTCCAACAAATGTTAACGCATGAAAATAAGTACAATATAAATTCTTCACAAGCCCAGATAATTCTGCTTAACGATAGCAACATATCCATGTACTATAAGACTTTCTTCCATGTGCAGGACTGGAGAGTCAATAGAACTACCATTGCAAATGGAAGTATACACGATATGTACGGGAAAACTGTAACACCGAAAGAAGACGTATGGAAAGTAGAGATTATGGAAAGAACCTGCGCATGCGCTGGCATAAAACCCATCTATGTGATAGAAGGTTATGTATCCACAGAAACCGGGGAAGTATTTAATGTATCAACGAAAAAAGTCTCAGAGACTTCATACAACGCTTCCACATGCGCATCTACGACATGCCACTAAACGGGCATTTGTGATAACGTGTAGCCTCCTGTTATTAATATTAGTTGTGAATGTAGGTGCTTGCGCTCTAAATACTACATCTGCTATTGCAGTTGACTATTTTTATGAAGAAGGCTGTCTGAAATGCCAGCAGGCATCGCCTGTAATAGAAAATGTAACAACTGCATATGGGAGTAATCTCACCTCTTACGAGATCATTTCTTCCTATGATCTTGCCAGGGGATATGGCGTATCTGTAGTTCCTGCGGTGGTAGTGGATAGAAAAAAAGTGATTACGTATAAAGATTATCAGGGAAATACCACAATTTTGAAAGAGCTGCTCAGCAATGCTATTGTTTCTGCATCTGATAAAAATGTTACTACTAATATCTCAGAAGGCAAGGGCAGTGAAACCGTGAAATTTTCACCCTGTATAGTATTCATCGCAGGCCTGCTTGCAGGTTTTAATCCCTGCATTCTTGCAGTTATGGCTTTTCTGGCAACACTCATACTCGCATCCAGTGGAAAAAGAAAAGATATATTAAAAATGGTTGTGGGCTTTTGCATCGGCATTTTTGTAGTATATATGACAGTGGGTCTGAGCATCCTGGGAACAGTACACATACTGCCTTCCCTTCAAATCGCGATCACAACAGCAATGGTCGTTCTCATTTTCATACTGGGCGTCTGGCATATTTATGATGCATATCATCTACGGAAGTATTCCAGATCAACTTTCCATACCCCAAAAGCCATGATCGAGCTGCTCGAAAAAACATCAAAGAACAATATTCTGCTATTGTCCTGTGTTTCTGGAGGACTCTTCTCCCTTGTAAAAGCACCCTGTGTAGGAGCTATATATTTTTCCATTCTTGATATGCTGGCAGGCAGAACGGATCTTGCTCGTGGAGCTTTCTACCTTGCAGTATATAATTTAGGCGTGATTTTTCCGATCATCATTCTGGGAATTTTACTTGGATTTGGAATGAAACCGCAGACCATCACAAAACTCAAGGAGAGCAAGCGTGTGGAGATCAGGCTTTTCACAGGAATTATACTAATATTCCTTGCTCTGCTGCTGCATCTGCATATAATCTAAGCGAGGTTATCCCTCAACCTGCTGCTTCATTTCCCTGGCAGCACGTACTATATCTTTTTTAGAATAGACCTTTGCTACCTTTTCAACGGCATCGAGATTGCGTACTACGTTGTCAAGATAACCCAATACATCACCAGGATAAGCAGTCACACCGTACATGTCCTCAATTTTATGTACAATGCCTGCAGGATCATAACCTTCCATACGGATCTCCACGATCTTTGCAGAAAAACGGCGCTCTGCACATCCACAATATGGGGAATCCTTGCATTTGCAGGTAAGGAAAGCCGCTGCAAATTCAAAGAGCTGATCCTGTATGTTCTGGTCAAGCTGAGAAATATTATCTCCCTCGAATATTATATCAAGGGAAGCACCCTGGAATACACGGGAAGGCACATTGATGTCCAGAGCTGTGGAGATCTGGGCTGCATATTTGAAGTAAACAGCATCAAAGAACTCCAGATTAGTAATGATCTCAAGCGGATGCTTCCCTTTAAGTACCGCATCCCGTATAAGAAAAGCTGACGACACTGAAAGGAAATGGCCGGCTGCTATCTGTCCAAAAGGTGTGAGGGAAATAGTATTCTCTCTTTTTTCAAGGAATTTATAATGTATCAGCCGATTGAGAAGCTTTGTGAGTTCAAATGTACCCAGCATACGCTTATGGATCGCTGAAAGATCCGCTTTGGAAGATGTCACAGCTGCTGATGCCAGTATCTCTTCCATCTGTTGATCCTCGCCATAATCAAAGGAAGATGGCAGCATATTACCCTTAAGTAATCTTATGGCAACAGCATCTTCTGTTTCTGTCTGCTCGCTGGAATAGCGCTTATTTGGTGTTGCCAGCAGCACTACAACACCCCTGTCATGATAATCCGGACGTCCGGCACGTCCCAGCATCTGCATGAAACCTTGCATATTGAGCCACTCGATACCCATGGCAAGGGATTCGAATATTACCTGTGATGCCGGGAAATCCACTCCTGCTGCAAGGGCGGCAGTTGTTACTACCACTGGTAACTTTCCTTTCAGGAAACGCTCTTCCACGGATTTTCTCACAGATTGTGTAAGACCTGCATGGTAAGGTGCAGAGACCATTGGCAATGCTTCTGATATGCTGTGGCAATTGCGTCTGGAATTGGTAAAAATAATTGTCTGACCTTTATGCCCTTTTGTGGACGTTCTGGAAAATTCCTCCCTTACCAGCCGGGTCATAAGCTTCAGCTTGTCATGTTCCTCACAGAAAATGAGATGACGTTCAATGGGAACAGGCCGATATTCATACTCCACCAATGTCGCATCCAGCTTTTGAGCCAGAGCAAGCGGCTCGGCTACTGTGGCAGAAAGGTATATGAATTGGGCAGCAGGAGCAATATATTTCAACCGTCCAATTACACCGTCTACCCTATGGCCACGTTCACTATCTTCTAATGTGTGTACCTCATCTATGACCACAGTACCGATCTTACCCAGCAGGTCAGCATCTCCGGACCTGAGGATGAAATCAAGGCCTTCGTAAGTTCCGACAATAATGTCAGAATCCAGCGTCCTGCGCATCTTGAGCGTAGATGACGTACGAATACGGGCACTGCCTATACGTATAGAAGTTGTAAGACCCAATAATCCGTACTTATCAGTAAACTGATCATACTTCTGGTTTGCAAGGGCCACCAGAGGTACCAGATACAACATCTTCCCTTTTTTTCGTAATATGTTCTCTATACCTGCAAGCTCCCCAATCAATGTTTTACCGGTAGCCGTTACTGAAGTAACAAGCTGATGTTTTCCTTTGAAAAGGCCTAGATCCACTGAAATTGCCTGTACAGGAAGTAATTCCTCTGATTTTTTCAACAATATATCTTTAAAGTTTTTTGATATTGGAAGATCTGCTATCTTCATGGTCCTGGCGTCAATGGAAGCCTGTACCGTATCGAATCTGGTAAGTTCCTGATCAAGGCCTTGCGGATCAAGTGAACCTACCGTTCTGTCAAAATCCCTTGTTTGTAAAAGCATCTCTTCAATGCGCTGTTTTGCTTCCTCGCTATAATGGGAATAAGGTGCATTGAGGACTCTGGAAAGTTCTTCTTTGGCGCATTCCTCACAAATCTTCTGTGAATGATATTGTATCGACCTTCTGTTCAGGAAATTAAATCTGCGTTTTAGCATGCAAAAACGACAGACATTAACAAACTCCGCTTCCAGCTGGAAACCTTTTAACATATCTAAGAAAACGGCAGCAGAGATATCATTACCACCTTTTGCGATCATGATACGATCGGCCATACGTAACAGATCTACAAAATCTGCAGGTGTCATGTATTCTTCCTTTCCATCCCTGAGCACCCTGAACTTATGGGGCCTCGGACCTGCAGGAGTTTTAGTCAGGATCAATTCCCCGGTAAAAAGAGGTAATTTTTTGCCTCCTTTAATGACAAATACAAATAATTTAGTGTTTTCGGGATTTATAAGGAGCCATAAAGTCATTATCCAGCTGAATTGGAGAGAAGGTATAAGTAATGTATGCTTGATCTTGATTGGCCGGAAAAGGTTAAATATATTCATAATAAACTATAGTGATTAAAAATATACTTTAATAGTATAGAGGGATATTCCGGATAGAGGAGGAAAATAGCATGTTAGGGACTTCGAAGTCTGCAGAAATGCAGCAAAACATTACTGAAGAAGATGCATCTAATACCTACAAAGATGCCCACAGTCTCTATGATACAATCCGGGAAAGCATACCTCAAGGAAATAAATCAGTTGCTGAGAATATTACAACTCCCAGCATATCAAACACAGGTATTTCAGTTCTGGACAGGAGCATAGGAGGAGGTCTTCCTTGTGGTTCAATGATCTATGTTGCAGCCGACCCTTCCGGCATGGCTGAGATCTTCCTATACCAATTCACACAATCAAGAAAGACATATTATTTCACTACTGGCCGCAGGCCTAAATATGTACTCAGGGACATACTTAACCTTAACTTTGATATAAGGAATATAATTTTTATCGACGTTTATAGCGAGTATTACCTTACGCCTTCAGGCGAAATGGTAGACAATGTAGGAAATGACTATGCAGATACTAAGCTGCTTGAGTTCGTGGAATATAACCTGAAAAACATCAGGAATGAGGCTCAGGAAGGAGATATTAACCTTGTTTTTGACAATTTCTCATTCTTCATGAACCTGAATGTGAACCCAGGACTGCTTAGAAGAATGATGAACCTCATATACGAAGTAACAAAGGAAACAAGTGCACTTACATACCTCTATGGATTACAAGGAAGCCATCCAGAAAACATAGAAAATGAGATCCTTAATTCTGCAGATGTGATTTTTGAGATCTCTCTGGATAGAGGAGCCGATAAGCTGGTTAACAAGCTTGCTATCCCTAAGATGAGAGGCATGCTGCCAACTCCTGAGGTCATCAAGTTCAAGATCTGCGATGGGGTTCAGATTGACACATCCAAAGATATTGCATGAAAAAATAAGATCAAAGAGTTCCATCCTCTATTGCATTGTTGCAGTGGCATTTTCTCTTTGAGGGCATACCCGATGCAATTGAACGCAACAATTCAAAAATGAACTCCTTTCTGGTAGCAAGTGTGTCCAGTACCTCAGTTGCTGTCGGTCTGGCACTTTCAATACCAGAGGCCATATTTGTTACAAGACATAAAGATGCATAACAGAGCTGCATCTCTTTGGCAAGTACTACCTCAGGTACACCGGTCATACCCACAACATCAGCGAAATTACTCAACATGCGTATCTCAGCTTTAGTCTCGAACCTGGGACCTTCAGTACAGGCATAAATCACATCACCTGTCTCAACTCCTTTTTCTTTCAGAATGGACCTTATCAGCGACCGAAGCTGGGGACAATAGGGTTCTGACATATCTACATGTACAGTCTCATTTTCAAAAAAAGTAGAGGGACGCTTGGAAGTGAAGTCTATAAAATCATAAGGTAATACTATACTTCCGATGGTGTGCCCATGCATTGTACCCACCGAGTTGATAGATATCACCCTTGAAATCCCTAATTGCTTTATTGCCATAATAAGGCCATGATAATTGATCTTGTGAGGTGGAACATGGCCGGTATCTCCTGCATGCCGTGGGATAAACAATATGTTACGGCTTTCCATTTTGACCACGGACGCCTCTATAACACCAAAGTCGGTTTTTACTGTGATCGAGGATTGGCCATCAAGATGAGAGAAACCCACACCACCTATGACAGCAAAGGAAAAATCTACATTAGTAATGCATTCTTGATCTGATGTATTTCTAGCCATGGTATTTACTCCTTGGATGGCTTGATAGCTATCCTGATACCTGCAAGAGCTATAATGATAGCCAAGACTATGGAATAAATGAAGTACTGAAGTCCTGTAACAATTGAAAGCTGAGCGCCTTCAATAGCAGGGTTGAATGCAAGTATGTACGTAGTTGCTCCCCAGAATAGCAGCCCTATGGAAAAGGCATAGAACGAAGAGGATATAAGCTTCAGACTAAACTGCCCATGCAAGTATTTATCCATCATACGACCGAAATTGATAATGATCACAGCTAATACCAGCCACCATATGGAACTATGTATGAACACAGTAGTCAGCGGAACCAAACCATGGTACCATATTCCACCATGAGTGTAATACTGCCATAAGCGTACGAATCCTTGCACGAAAGCAACAAAAACAATTAATAAAGCTGCAGTATGAGTTACAGCAATTAATCTGCCTGTATGGAAAGCATCTTTGACTTTGTTCCATAAAACTGTGACAGTATCACCAAAGCCACGGTATAGCATATACAGGCCAACAGCGGCAAGAATACCGATTATAGCTCCTTCTGGATAATTCGCCAAAAGGAAGATAGAATATATGAGAGATGCAAGTCCAAGTGGTACAAAGAACGTCTGAGATATCTTAGGGTCATTAAAAGCATGCTTGAGCACATAATAAGTACTTTCAAGATTCTCACTCTGTATAATGACTATACGTTTAACAGAATTGATCTTTATCCGGGATTGGACTATAGGGAGAAGAGTTTCATCCTCTGCTCCATCTGAAATGAAAATAGCGTTAGAAGCATGATATTTTGCCAGGACTTCATCAAGCTGCTGAGAGATCTTCTGATCAGAGGTGATACCAACCTTCTTATCGCCAGCAAAAGTTACAAGCTCAGCTTCATGTCCCTTTGCGCGAAGTTCATCCAGTACTTTAACGCCGCCAAAGATGGTATTGGAATCCGAATCTTCAGGATCGGCTATGGACAAAGCAACAGCTGCTTTGATATTTTCTTCTCTTCCTATTATGGGACTTGATACCTTTGCCTTTTCACCCAGATCGTTGTCCCTGTCTATGCAAATGACCAGTGTATCCATGAAACCTTATTCCTAATTGCTGAACAAAATATAAATAAGTTCTCATGAAAATCGGCATCATGGAACAGTCTGTGTTCAAAAACAGATCCCTAACGAAGAAATAAGCCTACGGGCCCATTTTAATTTTTTCTTTTTGAACATGGATACTAACGGATCATCAAAAAAGAAACCTGCAAGACTAATAGTTCCTGCACCAAACTCATAGGCCACATGCACAGCCCGGTCTCCGTCAGTAAAACCGCCAAAATTGAAAACGTGTTCCAGTGGAGCAGCCTGTGTGGAGCCTATTATATTCTGCAAAAGCGGGACATACTTGAGAAGCCTACCCTTGTTGTCACCATGAGCGTGGACAACTACAAGAGAACCATGCTTTGAAGCTTCTATCTCACGCTCTACGTCCCCATCCAGATCTGTAACTATAACATCCGGTATCCTGCCAGCATCCATTACAACAGCTGCTGCACCATCTGCTGCAATTACCACGTATCTTTCAAGGTCTAACCTATCAAGATCATCAGCAAGGGTAGGAGCATTACCACAAACAAGAATTTCTTTACCGTATATTACTTTTTTTAGAGCATCAGGTCCTGGAGAATGTATTTTGTCCAGCATCTGTGAGAGAAGAAGAGCTGCTCGCTCATCTTCTTCCCTGCTGAAACCAAAGTCTTGTAATATTTCTCTGTATACAGGTTCCCAGACTGCGAAATCCATAGTTTTCCCTGCAAGCTCAGGTCCTTGATATGCCGATGTGCATTGATATTCCTTCCACATCCCAGTCCTTGACAAGGTCACCATGCACTTCCACATCAAAGCCTATAATCTGCACATCTGCACGCACCTCACTGGCTATCATTTGTTCCAGATCGAGCACCAGGTCCACTACCCGTTCATCATCGATACAGATAATGGCCTTAATGTTCTCTTCCACAGCAAGGTCCATTTCCTTTCTCATATCCTGGACTCTGCGGATCACCTCTCTGGAATAGCCTTCTGCTTCAAGTTCCCTTGTAAGCTTAGCATCCACATATACGGTGCCTGCAGATGATAAAGCACTTGCAACCTGCTCTGGCAATGTTTGCTGGAAAAAGACCATATCACCAGTAATCATTACAACATTGCCGCCTGCAAGTTGTAATTCATAGCCTTCAGAGCAGTCCACTTTTTTCTTCAGTGCCAAGGCATCAACTTTGTTTAAGGCAGCTATGACCTTCCCAGCATCACCTTTAAAAACAGGCCCTATAGCACCAGGATTTGGTATTGCACTGAGCCCGAGTTTGTCCCAGGACCCACCAATTTCTGTTAGTACAATGTCCTTGGAATTGGTTTGATCCATAAGCACCGCTTTCAGGTTCTTGACAGCCAAGACAGCAGTTTCATCGTGTGGAGTGACGACAATCCTTCCCACAGGCCATCTCAGCTTACGCCCGACCTTTTGGCGAGCATTGGAAGCTGCCTCCACAATAGAGCGTGCAAGCTTCATATGCTGCTCAAGATCCACATCTACGAGGGATTCATCTGGCATAGGCCAGTCGTTCATGTGCACTGACTCAAGTGAGTCTGGATATACATTGCGTACCAGGTTCTGATACATTTCCTCTGCGAGATGAGGCATGAACGGAGCTATTACCTTTGTAGTGGTAGTGAAAACCTCATACAAAACCCTGTATACAGCTATCTTGTCAGGATCATCAGCCTCGACCCATGTCCTTGGCCTTATGAGCTGGATATACCAGCGGGAAAGGTCCTCAAGGATAAAGTCAGCGATTGTTCTGATGGCCTTCTGGAGCATACATGTCTCCATAGCTGAATCCACCGCTTTTATAACGGACTGCATCCGGGAAAGAATCCACCTGTCTTCACTGCGCATATGAGGCTTTACTGATTCAAGTGATATCTTTGACGGATCAAAGGCGTCAAGCGCCATATAGGGCAAGGGAAAACGATAGACATTCCAGAGGATGTTGACAGTCCTGTGCATATTGGCAATTTCATCATTACTGAACTTAAGGTCCTCCCACGGGGCACTGGATGCTAGCACATAAGCACGCAGGGTATCGGCACCGAACTTATCAATGACCTCGGAAGGCTGCACTACATTGCCCAGGCTCTTGGACATTTTCTTGCCTTCCACATCAAGAGTGAATCCGTGCATCAACACGCTCTTATAAGGTGCCTTGCCAAAGGCCACCATACTGGCACCTAACTGTGAATAGAACCATCCTCTGGTCTGGTCATGGCCCTCGGTGATGAAATCTGCTGGCCACCATTTTTCAAGTTCTTCCTTTTTCTGAGGGAAATTCAAAGTAGCCCATGAAGCAACTGCCGAGTCGAACCATACATCGAATACATCTTCCACGCGGCGCATCTTTCCGCCACATTCACATGTCAGGGTCACAGAATCCACATAGGGCCTGTGCAGCTCTATTCCTTCCTTCAGGCCTGACTTTTCGAGAAGTTCTTCCTTGGTACCAACGACATCGATCCGTTCACATTCGGTACAGCGCCAGACGGGAATAGGTATGCCCCAGTAACGCTGCCTTGAGATACACCAGTCTCTGGCACCTTCTACCCAGTCCCTGAAACGGGCTGAACCTGCCCACTCGGGATACCAGGCAACTTTGTCTATTTCTGCGAGCATCTGTTCTTTTAATTCAGAGATCTTTAGGAACCACTGGCGAGTAGCAAGATAAATGATCGGTGTCTTACATCTCCAGCAGTGTCCATAGCGGTGAGAAATAGTACCTTCTGCAAGCAAAAGCCCTCTTGCCTTGAGGTTTTCCACAACAACCTTGTTAGCTTCTCTGATATGCATATCAGTATATTCACCGGCTTCTTCCGTGTACCTGCCATCTGATCCAACCGGACAGAAGATGGGAAGCCCGTGCTTTACGCCGACTTCAAAGTCATCCATACCATGTCCTGGGGCTATATGGACACAACCGGTGTTCTCTGCTGTTACAAAGTCTGCAAGATATATATTATGCTTAAAACGTGCCTGTTTTGGGATCTGGTCTGCAAGAGGATGCTCATATGCCAGTGTCGTAAGATCCTCGCCCAGCATTGTATCCAGTATCTCAAAGTCAGCATACCTGCCTTTCTTGAGCACATCTTTGACAAGTGCTGAAGCCATGATCAGGATCTCACTGTCACCGGCTGATGTAACTGCTTTTACTCTGGAATACTCGAATGAAGGATGTACTGCCACTGCGATGTTGGAGGGTATGGTCCACGGAGTAGTGGTCCAGATTACGATAGATGTATTAGGTTCGCCCTTTACCCTGAACTTCACATAGATGGAAGGATCGATGCGTTCCTCATATTCAACTTCAGAATCCGCTATTGCGGTTTCACAACGTGGACACCAGTTGACCACCCGTTTTCCTTCTTCCAGCAGGTTCTTTTGCTGTGCCTGCTTCAGCGTCCACCAGGCAGCTTCGATATACTCATCCCGCAGTGTCATATACGGGTCTTTCCAGTTAAGCCATACCCCAAGAGAATAGAACTGGCGGGTCATATCATCTTTTTGCAGTAAGGCGAATTCCTTACATTTTTCGATGAAGTTGCCGACACCATACCTCTCAATATCCTTCTTGGAAGTAAAGCCAAGGACACCTTCCACTTTTACCTCTATAGGAAGACCATGCATGTCCCACCCTGCACGGTCAAGTATATGGCAATTGTTCATTGAACGGTATCTGAGTATGGAATCTTTGATGATCTTGTTCCATGCGGTACCTAGGTGTATATGGCCGGTAGTATATGGCGGACCGTCCACGAAAAAGAAACGCTTTGCACCCATTCTGCGTTGGCGTACCTTTGAGTACGCATCGATATCATCCCAGAAAAAGTGTATCTTGGATTCGATCTCACCTGCGTTGTATTGACCTGTGATCTCCTTTAGCATAGGAAGTCTCCATAAGCATGATTATTAGATATTCACCTATTGCGGTATCCAATTTAAATGCTTTGTTCTGCCTTTTGCGTAAAAAAAGATAGTTTAACACAGGATTTCAATTATAGAAACATCATTGGAACGGAAGGACTACATGAAAGACTGAACCTTTATCTTCTTCACTTTCTACCCACATGATACCCTTATGCGCTGTGACCACTTGTTTACAGATATACAGGCCAGCACCGGTGCCTCCATATTTACGTGTCTCTGAACCATCGATCTGGAAAAAAAGTTCACATAACTGTCCAAGGTGCTTTGCTGGAATACCTACACCTGTATCCGCAATTGCTACATGCAATTTTCCATTATCTTCAAAAGCCTTGATACTGATAGCTCCAGGAGAAGGTGTGAACTTAAGTCCATTATCGATCAACCGGGAAAAAACACCTGTAATTTTTACCTCATCAACATATACATCCGGAAGATCTGATTGTATATCGATAATTATCTCAATGCCTTGCTTTTTTGTATGCGATACAGCCAATTCAATAGCTCTGTTAAGTAGATCGTTTATGGTAAAAAAACTAAATTTGTATTTAAGGTCACCTTCGTGAACCGAACTAATGTATAACAAGGAATTAATTAAGTGTTCAAGTTTGGAAGAATTGTGCAGGATGGTGACCACAGCCTTTTCCTGTTGAGCATTGAGGTCTCCCAGTACATGATCATGCAATAATTCCGTGTATCCCTTAATAGAGATCAAAGGAGTTTTGAGTTCATGACTGATATTGGAAAGAAACTCACTCTTCATTTGTTCAAGGGAACTTAGTTGCCCTTTGCAGTATGAAAGTTCATTTTCAGATTCTTTAAAACGTGCATCTGCAGCCTGACGTTCAAGTGCCAGACCCATAATATCAGCTGCCACGCGCATGAACGAAATATCGCTGATCTCCCATGAATGCAATCCCGTAGCATTCTCTATGCTTATAAATCCAATTAATTCATTTTTAATGAATATCGGAGAAGAAAGTATAGATCTTATTCCACATGATTCAAAAGCTTCCCTTTCTGCAGAAGCTTCGGGAGGAAGGATCGAAATATCATTTATTCTGATGATTTTCTCTTTCATGAGTTGTTCCATCCACCATGGAAAACTCGACAAAGGAACGCACTGAAACAGTTTTTGTTCTGATTTTACTTTTTCCCGGCACCATTCATGAGTATTTAAAATGGAAGTACCTTGTTCAATGAACTGAAAAACAGAAGTCCTGCTCGCCTCACAAAGTTTACCGATAATTGCAAGGCATTGTTCGATAGCTTCATCTGTGTTCTCACAAGTTGCAAAATTAGAGGAAATTGAGAACAATGCTTCCCGGATACGCATTTTTACTGAGATATTGTCTTCCACAGTAGATGAATTTGAAAATAAGATTTGCCCCTCAACCAATTAAGTCCCTCTTCCAAGAAAAATATACATTTAGATATACATCATTAATTTGAGAGGTCAATCCACATTATAGAATATAAGGGTATTCTCTTATTTTATTGAGAAAGTATTATTCTACGATCTCCTGAACCGAAACCATCTCAAGCAAAAGTTCATTGAACAGCAATTTCTCCAGGGTCCTTGCCACGTAGATACGATGCTGATGCTTCTGGATATCTTCATTCATCCGCAACTGAGAATCAACCTGCACCCGGAGTAAGGCAAAATGAAAAAGGTTCTCATCCCTAAGCTGCATGGAATAAAAAGTCTCAAGGAAATAAGGCAATAAATAAGGATTGTCAATCACGCTGCAAAGAAGAAGCAACTCCTCTGATATTGAATCAAGGTCCTTGAGTACAGAGTGACCTGTTATGATCTTCAGAGTATCTACAGAATATTCTTTTTCTGCAATGAGTACTTTTCCTGCGATGGTCATTACACACCTCTTTGATCTAATCCATTATACAGATCACGCCTGAGAAAGCAATCTTTTTTCTATTATCTCTTTGCACCTTTGCAGATCTTCTACACGATTTATGTTCAATGCGAAAGCACTTTCCTGACTCACCAGACTTTCATATTCCTGTTCCTGTTCAATATTACTGCCATCTATGATATTAACACCGCAAGGCACTATTAGTTCTCCGGCCCAATTAAAGACAGTATCTGGTCTTACACATAGTCCTTTACAGACAGAGAGAGGAGAGAATACGGACATTGCAGGCTTCCCACATTTTTTGTATTCTTCGATAACGTAATCGATATGCTTTCCCTTAAGGAGTGGCAGATCAGCCATGATGATCAGGACTGGAGAATGTATACCTGCCTCTTTTACGGCATATATCATATCACCTACGTAATTACCTCCTCCTGTCATAATGGTCCTTACATCTCCATTGTATTTTTTCAGAAGGAAGCTTTGTGTAAGAGGGGTAGCAGGAGAGACGGCAACAAACACCTTGTCTATTCCGGAAGCCTCATACAAAGCATCTATGACATAAGTGATCAAAGGCTTATCAAGCAAAGTCACACATGGCTTCTCGCCCATCCCCAGCCTGCTTCCCAACCCACCGGCCATAATTATAGCATCCATGGAATACCTCCGTTATGATAGCTCAATACCAATACGATGATTATAAGGGCAATAGTTCTTCCCACCTCATTGGAAGTGCCGATCACGTCCCCATTCATGCCGCCAAAGTGCCTGTTACTTATGTTCAATATAATAAAAGCTGAAACAATAGCAGCTATAAGAGCAACAAGTCCTCCATACCAAAGCCCGAAAGGTACCAAGGCAAGAGAACAAATTATAACTGAGCCTAATAATCCAACAAAGTACTTTGGAATAGTCGTATTCTGTACAAGGATAGATCCCAAACCTTCATGAATAGACTTGCCGAAAGCTGCTATTGTGAGCATGCACTGCATTGCAGATACTTCTGCGATCAGCATGGCGGACAATAGAACAGTAGCAGCTGTCTTTATGCTACTATCAGCAAATATAAGAGCTTCAGATTGAAGAGATACTATTGCTGAATAGAATGCAATGATACCCATTGTACAAAATCCTACGCCTCCTATACCAAGCGCAACATCCTTAAGAGCCCGGATCTTCTTTTCCACAGACCCGTGAGCAGTTAAACCATCACCAAAATCTGCAAGGCCATCAATATGGTTTAGGCCTGTAAGATAGTATACAAAAACAACTATCAGTACAGCGCTTATCTGCTGTGGTAATGCCATCATGGCTAAGAAAGAAAATGCTCCCATAAGTAATCCCAAAACAGCACCTACAAGGATATGCAAATACGTTCTCTTGAAGAACTCATCCAGACCTTCCATTGTCAGGCCTACAGGGATAGTAGAGAGAAAACCAAAACTGGAACGTACTGCCAGAAGGAAATTATTCATCCTGCGATCACACCACTGTTCTCATTATTCTTGTTCTTCTTCTCATCTGTTTTTTCTTTTTTGAGGCCAGATTCAGCCATGCTCCGAGTATACATACTCGCAGAGACACCACCAATAAGGCCTCCAATGACATCATCCATAAAAGGACCAAGCTTTGAAAGAATGCCCGGTTTTTGTTTATCGAAACGCACAAACTCAAAAGTACCCTTATCACCACTGATATATCTGGAAATGCTCATTCCAAGGACTTCATCAGCTATTATGAATGTCAGGTCCCTTTCATAGGATTTTCTGCTTATGTTTGGAAGATGACCATTGCGTCCTTCTTTTTCAAGTAACATGCCAGCATATATCAGAAGGCACAAATTTGGATCAGACAAAGCCAGGTTAAGTTCTCCCAGAAACACTTCTTCTGCTTTTTCTCTTGTCTCTATTCCCGGATGAGGAACATAAAGCTCCAGTGCCGTATCAATCAGCATTTGCACAGTGATTCCCTCTTCCTCTAATAGATCCCTTATATCTAGAAGAACATCACCTTCCAGTTCCTTTGACTGGTCCTTTTTCATATCGTTGCTTTTGATATCTGATAATTTCATATTCATCACTTTGGTCAGACCTTAATAAAATGCATAGAAACGATTCATAAGAATGTAAATCATGGAAGCGCACATAAGTACAGAGATTGCAGAAGACATCAATATCAAACTGCGTGCCAGCTTAATGTGGGAGAACTGAGGATAAGGATTCCTGGAAGCCAGCAAATAAACCTTAGGTTTCTCCAGACGAATGCCCATAGCCCCCGCAAAAGCAGCCATGGGATATCCGGAATTCGGAGATGGAGTCTTGGTTCCATCCTCGATTGCAATTTTGACTGCACTTACAGGATCAAGAGACCTTGAAAATGCCGGTATCAGACGCAAGAGAGTAGCAGCTATGAATATAGGTATCAGTGACAATCTGGCAGGTATCCAGTTCAACACGTCATCGAACCTTGCAGAGAACCAGCCAAGATGCAGATATTGAGGATCTTTGTAGCCCACCATGGAGTCAAGAGTGCTTGTTGCTTTGAATATATAGGCAGCGATTATCCCAAATGGCCCAAATATTACAAAATAGAACAAAGGTGAAAGGATGCCATCTACAAAGTTCTCCGATGATGTCTCTATCACGGCTGATGACACTTGCTCCTGCGTTAGTTTAGAAGTATTCCTGCTCACATACATGGAAAGTTTCTTCCTTGCCCCATCCAGATCACCTTTTGCAAGTTCTCCATATACTTCTTTTCCTGCATCCATGAGGCAGCGTATGGCAAAAGTGATCTTGAGAAACCAAGCCGCTATAAGGTACCTGATAATTGCAGGTATACTTTCAGTATCAAGTATAACAGTGGCAACTAGGCCAATAAGAGCGGCAAAAAGAATGCAGCACAATGCCATAAAGATACCATAGATCCTTCTGTTTTTGGAAGGCGCCTTGCGCTTGAAAAAGGAGATGAGATTTCCTATCCATACAACAGGATGTATGGCAAAGGGAGGCTCTCCTATTATTAGATCAATGATAAAGGCCAGGAACAATACAGCAATCAGATCAAATGCACTTATTGTGAAGAACATAATCGTGGCTCCATAACCTGCTCCCATACCTTCTTGATCGCTTGCTGAGTGCAACCCTCAGCGGTGAGCACAGAGAGCATTTTTTTAACCACTGCAGGTTCATGTACTACTATGCATTCAAGGCAGCTCCAGACCTCATTCCCACTTGAACCGGTTATCCATTTACCTTCCGTACGCTCATCCTGACACGGATAAAATGGACAGAAACAAAAAGTGCAATCCTGACCTTCATAATGACATGGATAGTAATTGCATTCTTTATTGCTTCCCAGAGATCCTTTATCCCGGGCCTTCTCCAGGTTACGCTCCAGATAAAGAATTGCCTGTTCTCTGCCCCATTCCTGAATTACCTGCCTTATGCAATCCACTATACGCTCATTTTCCTCCCTGGTACGTACAGCTATGCGGATGTGGTGCTTTCCAAGATCCTGGAAAGAACTGCAATCCCTTATAAGAACACCATGTGCCGCCATTCTTTCAGTTAATTCCACAGAATCCATGGACAGATCGCTGATGTCTACATAAATATAATTAACAGTGCTCTCAAGGGGTCTGAACCCACGGCGTTCCAGTTTTTCCATGAGGAATTCCCGTTCCCTGGAGATCATATCCCTCGATTCCACAAGATATCGACTGTAACAGCCACCTTCCATATTCATAAGAACAGTACTCACTTCTTCTGCTACACATCCCAGGTTCCACGAAAGCCTTGCATTATTGAGCAACGTTGCAATTCTCACGGAAGCAACTCCAAAACCCATTCTAATGCCAGGGATAGCAAAAGCCTTGGTAAGGGAACGCTGTATGAACAGATGGTCATTGGACTGCACAAGATCCACAATAGTCTGCGAAGGATCTGCCAGTTCTATAAAGGCTTCATCAACAAAAAGGATCACATCATTTTCCCTGCATTTGTCGATGAGCTTCTCAAGTTCTTTCCTGGTGAACATTTTACCGGTGGGGTTATTTGGATTACAAACAAAAAGAAGCCTGGCATCTTGTAAGATTTCATCCGGCACATCAGGCAGCATATCCTGTTTTATATATCGGATCTCAGCTCCGAATATACTGCACTGCTGTTCATATTCGCTGAATGTGGGCGATGGAATAAGTACTATATCACCCTTTTCTATGACTGTTTCTGCAACCAGCCGGATGATTTCCGATGAACCATTACCAGGTATTATATTTTCAGCAGTCATGCCTTTTCCTATAAAACCTGCGGCTGCTTTTCTGAATTCTACGTAACGATTATCGGGATATTGACCCATTCTCTTAAGGGCAGAATGCAAAATATTATCCATATCAAGCCCGGTGTAGGGATGGTCAAAGGGAGTGCCGTAAGGATTAAGACTGGCACTTGCATCCAACATTTGGGATTCCGGTATGCCGTATTGCTGGGATGATTTTCTCACCAGGCCTCCGTGTTTGCATGGCTGTACCTTTAACAGATGTTCTCTGACCGGGATAAATTTTGTTTGTCTTGACACAGTTATCGCCTTTTTTTTAGATAACAGGACCTATATTAAGTTATTTAATTAAGTTGAATGCAATTAAATTAAACTTGTTTAAAGCTTAAGATGCCAAGTGAATATATGCTATATAGATAATATAAATTACAACAAAGGCTTTAGTATTTTACTCCATGCCTTCTGTATGTTAGCTTCAGTATCCCCTTCTTCCATAAGGATATCAAGTATTTGACGGGATAACGTTGACTGGTGTATATAGGTACAGTTTTCGCAGCTCCATACCCTATTACCACTGGATCCTACTATCCACTTGCCGCCGGTACGCTCATCCTCGCATGCGTAGAAAGGACAAAAACAAAAAGTGCAATCCTGCCCCTTAAAATGACACGGATAATACTGGCATGTACCTCTGCTTGCCGGAGCAGCTCCTGATGCAGCGCTTTCTATGGTTACTTCCAATCTTTCCCTTGCATCCTCTTTGCTCGTTTCAGTAAGAACCTCACCGATAGCCTTCAAAAGGATATCATTATCTTCCTGTGTGCGCATGCCGATTCTGACAAACTGCTTTTCTGCCTGGAAGAAGGAACTGCAATCCTTTATAAGAAAACCTTTTGATGCGAGGTTCTGTGTAAGCGTTCGAGAATCCATAAAAAGGTCTTTGAGGTCCACAAGAAGATAATTCGCATCAGAGTGCTGAGGAGAAAAACCATAGATCCGACCTATGCGATTCATCAAATAATTACGTTGAGACTGTATAAGCTGCCGGGATTCTTCCAGATACCTAGAGTTAATTCCCCCTTCTATACTAAGGACAGCTGTACACAATAAATCCGAAAAAGCACCGATGCTCCAAGGCAGACGACCATTGTTAAAATACTGAGCCAAATTCTCAGAAGCGATGGCATAAGACGCTTTGAGTCCAGGGAGTGAAAAAGAATGAGCAATTGAACGAATGATCACAAGATAATCATTTCCGAAAGTATAACCTGCAAGAGTTTGGGACGGATCACATAATTCAATGCAAGATTCATCCACAATGAGCATAGTTTTGTTCTCAGCACACCTTTCTGCAAAAAGCCTCAATTCCTTTCTAGGGATTAGGTGGCCTCCCGGATTAGCAGGATTGGATAAAAGCACTAATCTGGCACATGATAACACATCATCCTCTGCTAACAACAACTCATGAGGAGGCAGAGGTAACACACGCGCTCCAAATAACACAGAATTTAGAGCATATTCTGGTGTGGAAGGGAATGGAGTCAGTACTATATCTCCTTTTTCAAGAGTGCAACCCAAAATCAGTCTTATAAGTTCACATGTTCCACTACCAGGCACAACATTAGCGAAAGTTATACCCTTACCTATAAAATCAGCAGCTGCAGTTCTAAATTCCAGATACCGGTTATCAGGATATTGATTGATTTGTTTTTTAGCAGCATTGATCAGGCCATCAAGGTTCAAACCACTGTGTTGATACTGAAAAACATTGCCCATAGGATTTAGACGTGTGCTGAAATCAATTGAACTCGTTTTTTGTGCATCTGCTTTTGCACGAAGATCATCCGGAAGGATACAATGATGATATTGAGATATTAAATATGTATTTTCCTTAAAAACTGCTCTCTTCTCCTTCATGGATTATCTCACTCTGTCACTTATGCATACCTGATATAATTAAGTTTTTATCTTTGCTTCCGCCAAAAATATATATCAGTAACAAAAGCAATTCTAGATGGCAATCTACAGAATTTATGATTGATCCGGATTAAGGAGTGATAAATATGGCAGATGTAATTGATTACAAGATAATTGGAAATGATATGCAATTAGTAGAAATAGAGTTAGATCCAGGGGAGAGCGTGAGGGCTGAAGCAGGTGCCATGACATACATGGGACCAGGTATCAAAATGGAAACTTCCACTGGTGGAGGTATATTAAAGGGACTGAAACGAGCTATCACAGGAGAAAGTTTTTTCATTACAAATTTCACCCACGAAGGAGAAGATAAAGGATATGTGGCTTTCGGAGCGCCATACCCGGGCAAGATCATTTGCCTTGACCTTGCACAACTGGGAGGGAGATTTATTTGCCAGAAAGATTCTTTCCTCTGTGCAGCAAAAGGAATAGAAGTGGAACTTGCGTTCACTAAAAAACTTGGAGCAGGGCTTTTTGGCGGGGAAGGCTTTATCCTGCAAAAGTTAAGTGGTGATGGCCTGGCTTTTGTCCATGCAGGTGGTACTATCATAGAAAGAGACCTCAAAGCAGGTGAAGTGATACGAGTCGATACCGGCTGTGTATGTGCATTTGCTGAAAGTGTTGCATATGACATCGGTTTTGTGGGCGGATTCAAGAATGCGCTTTTTGGAGGAGAGGGTATAGTACTCGCAACTCTTCGCGGTCCCGGAAAAGTATTCCTGCAAAGCCTGCCTTTCTCCAGACTTGCTGACAGAGTAATGGCTGCGGCAAGATACCAGAGCCGGGATGAATCAACTGGTGTCGGCGGAATTGGAGGAAAAGTAATAGGTGGAATACTTGGAGGAGACAAATCCTTCTGAGAGATGGATATAGAAATAATTGAAAAAGTCATAATTAGATATTAATGCTGAGGTGCATCTTAAGTGAGAATATTTGCAATTGCTGACCCTCATGGGGACTATTCGAAGATAAAGGGGCTTCTAAAAAAGGCCGGTGAGATAGACCTGGTTCTTGTGGCAGGAGATATCACAAACTTCGGCCCTGATGAAAAGGCATTGGAACTTTTCGAACTTTTTGATGTACCTATTTTGGCAGTACCTGGAAATTGCGATCAAACATCTATACTTAAAGTGCTTGATAATTCAAAAGCTGCAAACCTCCACCAAAATTCCTATACAATCGATGATACAGTATTCATCGGTTATGGGGGTTCCAATCCTACTCCGTTCTGCACACCTTTCGAGATGCAGGAATGTGATATTGGAGAAGGGCTTGAGGAAATAGTGAAAAAATCAGAAAGTAATAATGTGAAAATTGTATTGCTCACTCACGCCCCTCCATATGGTTTTCTTGATGAAGTACCATCCGGGCATGTCGGGTGTACATCTATCTCGGCTTTCATAGGAAGAGCTGAACTAATTGTATGCGGACATATACATGAAGCTCGAGGAGTTGTACGAGAAAAGGGAACAGTAATCGTTAACCCCGGCATGGCAGCTTTAGGATATGCTGCCCTCATAAAGATCAATGATGGTAGTATTGGCGATAAGATTGAAGTTGAACTTCTGAAGTTTTGAAGTGAAAGTTTATTAGGTAGAGGAGATTAATATATAAACCGGTGATAGGGATGAAACTAAAAACTTTTATATTATTACTGATGCTGTCTTCTGTCATGTTGTCTGGTTGTACCGACAACAAGACCACAAATGGTAGCATTAATGCAACAGATAATGTTAGCAATATTAGTACTGAGAATGTCACTACCGATACTACAAATGTCATATCTTTGAATGAAAGTGAACAAAACGTTACTACAACTACAGAAGAGACTGCTATATATGTACCTGCTGCGAATGTATCTACTGAAGATACTACGACTACAACCACTGGACCATACGTGGTAGATACTGGAGTTCCCCGTACTTTTACCGTACGCCTGGAAAAATTCCTCTCATCTCCAAGTACGCTGGTCGTAGCGCCTAAGGATACCGTATACTGGACCAATTTCAATGATCCTAAAAGATTATTTGTCCTTGTAAGCGAGGATGGACTATGGGAAAATAGGAACATTGGATACAGAGAATCCTTTGGGTATACTTTCAATGAAACTGGAACATTTAATTATAGTATCACAGGTTTCCCAAGGATGGGTGGGACCATTATAGTTAAATAATAACAGTCATTCGATTGGGACCAATGAGCACCAGGACTATTATAGAAGGCTGTACCCAGGCATTGGTCCCCATCGTCCCAGAGGACCAACCACTTTCCATTTCTTTAGCAAGTGTTTTTTACAATCCGGAAATGGAATTGAATCGGGATATTTCGGTGGCTGTGATTGCTGCCTATTCTGAACTAATAGCATCCCATAAAGAGCTGAATCTGTCAGATATAACCTATGTTGATGCACTTGCAGCTTCTGGTATTCGAGGACTTAGAATCGCAAAAGAAGTAGGAATCAACGTTACCCTTAATGACTGGAATCAAGATGCACATGATCTGATCAAGAAAAATACAGAGCTTAATAAACTCAACGAAAAAATAAAGATTAATCTGGGTAACGCTAATGTGTTGTTACACAAAGAACGTTATAATATAGTAGATATAGACCCCTTTGGATCACCGACTACTTATCTTGATGCTGCATGTAATTCAGCCATTAATATGCTTGCTGTCACTGCTACAGATACTGCACCCCTGTGCGGAGCGCATTTGAATTCAGGGATCAGAAAATATGGCGCAGTGCCCTTGAACGTTGAGTATCACAGTGAAATGGGATTACGTATCTTACTTGGCAGAATTGCACGAGACCTCGCAAGACATGAGAAGGCTATGCATCCTTTATTCTGCCATGCTACCAGACATTATGTAAGGGCTTACCTGGATATAAAGAAAAGTGCCAAAGGCGCTGATAAATGCCTAAAGAACATAGGATTTATATCACATTGTACGAAATGTTCATGCCGGTCTGTTCACTATGGGTTGGCAGTAAGTATACCTGACAAATGCGGAGTATGCGGACATCAGACCAATATCGCTGGTCCCCTTTGGCTTGGTCCTCTGCATGACAAAGGCTTTTGCAACTCCATATTAGAGCAGCTAAATAAAAGAGAACTGGGAAAAAAAGAACATGCGGTAAAACTGGTAGAACTGTGTAAAAATGAACTTGATGTACCTACTTTTTACGACCAGCACCTCCTATCGAAAAAACTTGGAATATCTGCCATACCCATGGAAGAACTGCTTAAGGAATTAGTGACAAATGGATTTGAAGCTTCACGAACACATTTCAGCGGAACATCATTTAAAACTAATGCAGGACTTGAGGGAATATTAGACACTCTGAGAAGATTTCGATAAATATAAATATGTTCACATATCTATGATTACACAGAGTAATATACAATAAAATAGATAGAATTATAAGATAATTCTCTTCAAATTCTCAGGACCTTCATAAAGAGAGGGAAATTATGGCTAAAGAATATGCTGAACAACTCTTCCTTCAGGAAAAACCCACATTGGCACTCCTTGCCATCTGGTCCTTCCAGAAAACCTATGCCTCTATAATTACCAAAGAGATCAATTCGACATTTGCGCATACGACGAAAATTCTCTCAAAAATGGAAGAACACGGTTTGGTAAAATTCACAATGGAAGGGCGAGTCAAATATGTGGAACTTACCGAATCGGGATTTAAAGTAGTGGAGGCTCTTAAAAATTTGATCATTGCGCTGGAAGGCGAACTGCCTGAAGGAATGGAGCCTATTGAAGATGAGGGCAATGCGGATCTTTCTTCCAATATTAAAGAATCCATTCCAGATCAAGAGCATGAAATATATGATAAAACAAAAAGGCTGAACGATACTATTGTAGCCATCTATAACGAACTTATTAGCAGTGGAGCTGATAGGGAAACCATTATAATGAGACTGGGGCCTTTTAAGAGGGATCTCAAGAAAATCGAGAACTCTATGCAACAACATCATGCTATCGACGATGCAACACTGGAGTATTTCAATGATACAAAAGATCTTCTTGAGTCACTTATAAACCAGTAAGAGATCGTAAAATATGAAGAAGATTACATTATGCATAAAGGTCTATGGTAACGAAAGAAAAACTATAGATGCTATTTCTGCTGCTGTTGCAAATGAACTGAAAGAACTAACTGCGAAAGCTGCAGTTACTGTTTCTGGTGATGGATGGGCTATTGCTGAAATTGAAGGGGAGGATGAGGAATTCGCGAGTAATCTTCTGGCAAGACAATATGGTACTCCTACATTAAATCCTTCTGAAGGGATGATATATAAAGGGCTTATTGAGTCAATTGAAGAAGATAAGATCATTGTGGATATTGGCACAAAGATAATCATTTCTCCTGAAAATATGAAAAACCTCGGAACAGGAAGTGCAAAGCAAATATCATTGCGTTTTGGCATGATAAAGCATTTGCCTGTAGAAGTAGAGATCATAAATACCAAACCAAAAATACAGGGCATGTTCAGTAAATATCAAGCAGACACCTGGTGGCAATGGAAAAAGGCTGGTTACGACCGGGTGACAGCAAATGCCATTACCAGATCTGAACTTAAAGCTGCAATAAAAAAGACCGGGCATGCCAGAGATATATATGGTATTGAAAGGCTGGGAATAATGGAGCATGCAATAGTTTGTAGGGAAACTACTGACGGACCCGGCATAGTCGCAGCAATTGGAAAGTTTGTACCTTCAGAACTTGGAGTGATAATTGGTTCTTCATGAGAACAAAATTATCATTTGTTCTTATTAAGGAAATGAACAATGAAAAGGCATCTTTCCTTTCCATTACCACAACATTCTACTTCCTGAACACAGCAAGTAAGATTAAGTGAGTGCACTATTGTACCTTCAATAATACCTTCCGTAAAAGAGCATAAGTTCTTTCCTATAGTGGATATCAGTTTGTAATCAAAGGAGTGCTCTACCGCAATTACCAACGGTTCACGGCTTTCCACATACATCGTACCCATCTGATATCTTTTCCAGAATTCAGCCAATTCTTTGATGAGAAATTCAGTATCTTTTGAGATGAAATTTGAAGAGATACTTATCCCGATATCTCTGCCAACTTTTCTCATAATTGGATCGCTATTGATACCATGAGCATCAAATCCAAATTGTATAGCACGGAAAAAACATTTGAAACAACCATGTTTTTCTAAGCGAGGGGAAGCAAGTGTTTCCAACACATTTCTATAATGCTTAAGAATAGGAGGCTGGGAATGAGCCATATACTCACATTTGAGATGGTAGGTCTTGCGCCGTTTATCGTCAGGATCATATTCTTCTTCAACAAGACCAGAAGAACGTAAGTCGTTGAGATGTACTGAAACTGTAGATTTAGCTTTTCCTGTGTGCTTAACAATTTCATCAAAAGAACGGGAAGAAATTTTAAGGAAATCCAATATCTGGATCTTTACAGGACTGTTCAATGCGACAAAACCATTTCCATTAGAAAAAAGAGCAGTCCGATCGCAGTCACTCATATTACATTAGATAACAATAACTCTATATAAATGTTAGCTAATAGTCGAATAGATTGTAAAATAGCAATTAATTGAATAATGAATAATCGTGTAAATTATGGTTACTGATATGCAAATTCAACAAAATGTCATAGTTTATGTGCCTATTGAAGAGGCAGAGTGCATACGTGCAAAACTTATAGAAAGTAAAGTTCTTGATATGAACAGAAAGATCAAGAAGTTTACAGAAAATGATCAAAATTATCTTCTTCTACCTGTAACAAAAGAAATTCCAGAATATATATGCCTTGAAGATAATAATCCGGAATTCTACGAGTCTCAGAGATCTTTAAAGGAATTAATTTCAGATGAAATACCTGCACAAAAATTTGCAAAAATACCTTCAAGCTGGCAAGTCATAGGAACATTAATTGTAATAGCAATACCTGATGAACTCAATGATATTGCCACCCTCATCGGTCAAAAGCTGCTTCAAATGTATCCCAAATGCACCTGTGTTGTGCGTGATAAAGGTATTAAAGGAGCTTTCAGAGTCCCAGAAAGAGAAATCATAGCAGGCAGTGGTACTGAAACCTTGCACAAGGAAAATGGCTGTATATTCAGACTTGATGTTACAAAAGTGATGTTTTCAAAAGGCAACCTTGCTGAAAAGAAATTAATGAGCACATCCTCAAAGAATGAGGTTGTAGTTGATATGTTTGCAGGTATTGGATATTTTTCTATACCAATAGCAGTACATTCCTCACCAAAGAAAATCATATCTATTGAGCTAAACCCTGTATCCTTTGGTTATCTCCAGGAAAACATCCTTTTAAATCATGTCGAAAATCTGATCGAACCTATACTTGGTGATTGTGCTGTTGTTACACCGGAAGGGATAGCTGACCGGGTAATAATGGGTTATGTTGGAACCACTCACCATTACCTCTCCAGTGGGATCAAAGCATTGAAACCTGAAGGCGGTGTGCTACATTATCACGAGACAACCCCTGAAAAATTATTACCAGAGAGGGCGGTAAACAGAGTAAAAGAAGCTGCACTACAACTGGGAAAGAATACCGAAATACTAGATATCCGACGTATTAAAAAATATGCGCCAGGCGTCTGGCACGTTGTAGTAGATGCAAAGATCACGTGACAGTTACACACAAAAGTTACTGTTCATATGCCTTGAGATGATTCTCGAGATCGGAATCGATGATGTAATCAAAATCGATGATATTGGTCCACCCTTCCCTTTCAAATACGGACTGGAAGCATACACCTATTACAAGTTTTTTTTGTGAGCTTGAAGGCAAATTGTTCAGAAAAGCCTTTACTTCATTTGGAGTGGAACCGATCTTTGGCATGGCAAGCCCCCCGAGAAGGACAACAGTATCGGCTTCAGGAATTACACTTTCACCAAGCTGCATACCTTGTGGTACGGCAAGTATAGATCTTGCACTTCCAGAATCAGTGTTAGATATAAAGATCAATTTTTTATCGCTTCCGCGCAGCCCATAAGCAAGAAGTTCTGCAAATGGGGTGCAAAAGCCCGGAGAACCAATAAAAGCTATGCTTTTTGATTCTTTGACCACTTCCTTGAAAGCAACAAGCTGACCACCTATACCTTTTGATGTGCTTATTAGATTCATGTTTTTCTCCGTAGTTGGTGCAACCAAACAAGGCTGCACCGTAAACTGAAGAGATCAGACTTCCTTAATTCCAAAGGAATCAAGCAGAATTCCCGGATTAATACGACCGCTTGTAAATGATTTCTTGGTCTTTTTATCATTTATTGTGATTTTTGCAGGAGCGAACATGCCTGCATCGACCTTGAAAAAGTCAAACCCTGCTTCCTTGAATGTGACATAGAAAGGTTTGCCGAAGTCTCTTGATGTTGTGGAAGGCGCCTTCTTTACGAACTCAGCCAGCTTCTCAGCATCACCATATTCTACAGTGTAATATGTTTCTCCACAGTAAATGATACAATCATTCGTTGAGCCCATGCATTTTGTATCGTCACCCACAATAGGTGCAATGGGAGCTACTCCAAAACCACTCTTAATGGTGTTAATATCGAATCCGATGGATTCTAATTTGTGGATACCGGTTTCCACGATCCTTGCAGAGATCTGCACACTACCTGCAATAGAAGAAGTAGGTGCAACAGCAATGTAGACATTCTGAGCATCAACATTGCAATGTTTTGCTATGTATTCCACTACCTCTTCAGTAGGCAGGGCAGAGGATTCCATAACCAGGACTGCAAATTCAGAATCGTCTTTGTAGCCTATTTCTTCATAAAGCTCTTTTGGTTTGAGGCCAAGAGCCCTTGCAGGACCTGATCCCATACCAAAATACTTGCCTACTGATATTCTCCATCCTGCATACTGTGAACCCATACATGCTATGACAGGATGGTCTGTGGCTACTTGTATAGCAGGTACCGGAAGCCCATTGAGATCGAATTTAGTGTAACTGATGTCTGCAAGATCAGCAAGACAAAGACGGGAAAGGTACATGCCTGCATCATAACCACCTTGCACTTCCACACCGCAGTCAATTACAGTTGCCCCATTACCAAGCTCGAAAGACTGGATATTAAGTTCTTCTTCCCAGTCGAGCATTTCATCAATTATATCTAATCCCTTTTCGTTTACACTGATCACAATATCACTCTGAATACATTCGTTAGACGTGTTTTGATTGAAAAGCATATATAACTAGCGATTTGGAGAACAATGATCAGATCACTATATAAAAGATCACTATATAAGTAAATATAAGTAAATGGAAAGTTGAGTAATAACTTATATATAAATAAAGATCTGATTCTATTTTAATAATAGATCATTAAAAATCTAAGAATATTATTATGACTAATAATAGCTGCAAAAACTACTTGGTAGATCAGATCAGAGAAAACGAAAATATTTACAAGGGGATTATGGATGAGCTGCCTCTTGGAATAATCTCATGCAAAAGTGACGGGACCATCATTTCAGTAAACAGTTTCCTTGTAAAACTGCTTGGATCCCCTTCAGTGGATGCTACGAAACAAATAAACGTTCTGACATCTCCTTCTCTGATGAAAGCAGGTATATCAGCAGCTTTTCAGGAAGCCATCACAAATAAAAAATCCCTGTTCTTCGAAACGCTTTATAATTCAAAATGGGGGAAAGATCTTTTCTTATTTATTCGACTGATCCCATACCAGGACAAAGACGGAAATGCAGCAGGCTGCCATGCCATCGTTGAGGACATTACTGCACGTAAGCAAAACAAAGAAGAACTTGAGAATGAAGACAAGAAGAACAAACTTATCTCAAACATTTCCAGCAGTTTCATAAACAGTGGTTTTAAAAATATCGATGAGGAGATATGCAAAGCTCTGGAGAAACTAGCTCAATTCATTGGTGCTGAACGTGTGGTAATATTTGCCCTGGCAGAAGAAGGAGAATTTGTAGTAAAAACCCATGAATGGCATGCTGAAGGCATAGTATCACACATTAAGATCAATGAGAAGATCCCTGCCTTCAAGCTGGTATCAAAACAACTTGAGAACTTAAAAGTAGTTAGTATAATCGATGTGCAACAAATGCCTGATGAAAACACTAAACTACGTGATACCCTCAAAGAAATCGGCATTTTATCAGTGGCTATGGTTCCTTTGTTATACAAAGGAACATTAAAAGGATTCATAGGCATTGATTCTAAAAAAGAAAAAATAGAATGTAACGAGAGCACCATATCTTTACTGAAACTCATCGGTGAAATGATCACCAACATACTTGAAAGAAAAAACGCAGAACAAATAATATCGAATATGAGAGAAGATTACGAAAAGGTACTCAACTCCATAGATACCGTTGTATGGAAGGCTGATGTTGACAGCCAGGGAAATTTCGTAAATACATATATATCGCCTTCAGTGGACAGAATGATAGGTGCACCGCAGGGATTTATTGGAAATAACTGGTATAAATATTTAGACCGTATCCACACCGATGATAAACCCAAGGTTGCTAATGCTTTTCAACAGGGCTTTAGCAATCCTGGTATGACAATTAATCTTGACTACAGGTTTATAGCAGACGATGGAAATTTGATTTGGCTGAATTCCACTGGTGTATCCTATGCCTTAGACACAGGAGCATTGCAAATTTTTGGTACTACTGCCAATATAACAGATCGCAAACGTGCAGAAGAGAACCTTGTAAAGAATGAGAAAAAATACAGATCCCTTTTTGAACAATCGAATGATGCTATATTTCTCACCAAGTTTGATGGAAAAATTCTGGATATGAACGCAAGGGCTTGTGAAATGCTGGGGTACACCAAAGAACAAATGGAAAAATTATCTATGTTTGATTTCTTAGACCCTGTTGAAAGAGAGAAAAGTGATAAAGGTCTGGTAAAGCTCAGAATCGATGGATTTGTTAATGGTGAAACTAAATATATCACTGCAAAAGGTGTGGAAAGGATCGTAGAAATAAACGCTACAGTTCTTGAAGGCTACAATGATATTGTTCAGGCTGTAATAAGAGATATCACTGATCGCAAGCTGGCAGAAGAAAATATGCTGCAGGCCAAGATCACAGCTGAGACTGCAAGTCGCACCAAGAGCGAATTCCTTGCCAACATGAGCCATGAACTGCGCACACCCCTGAATTCCATAATAGGTTTTTCCGATGCTTTGATTGATGGGTATTTCGGTGAACTTAATGACAAACAACTCCGGTATATTCAAAATGTTTCAAATAGCGGCAGACACTTGCTCAATCTGATAAACGATATACTTGATATTTCCAAAGTGGAAGCAGGAAAAATGAAACTTTTCCCTGAATGTATCGAGATAGATTCTATACTTGAAGAAATGATATCTTTAGTGCAGCCTATAGCAGCCGATAAGCAAATTGTCCTAAATATCAATAAAGATCCACAACTGCAAACACTGTTAGCTGACAAGGCTAAGATCAAACAGATTCTGTACAATCTCTTAGGAAATGCTATAAAATTCACACATAACAGCGGATCGGTTAGCATTCATGCAGACATTAATGAGAGTATGGCCAGATTTTCAATTATTGACACAGGAATAGGTATTGCACCTGAGGATATTAAAAAACTGTTCCGACCCTTTACACAACTGGATGCTTCTGTATCAAAAAGGTATGACGGCACAGGTCTTGGACTTGCGCTTGTTAAAGAACTAGTAGAGTTACATGGAGGGCGTATTTGTGTGGAAAGCGAAGTTGGAAAAGGGAGCAACTTTACATTCGAATTACCTTTATGCTGCACAAAATAACCTTCATAAAAGGATCTTTTTCAATCCTCTGAATGCAAACTTACATTCGCTACTTATTCATAACATAATGTGATATGTGAGTTATAGAATATTTTTTTAAAATAGATGCCAATAAAACTGATTTGATTGAAAAGTTTTATATCAAATCGATTTTATAGAATTATGTATATGCCCATCATAGAACAGTGGGAGATACAAATGATGGAGAATTTTATTGTACAATATTTCCTTGACCAAAAAGTGACAATATATTGTGGAGGTATTGCCACTTTTAAAGGTAAGGTCAAGCAATGCGAGAATGGTATTGTTCAGCTTGAAATCATTCCAGGAAGATATACATCAATATCCATTGATAAAATCATTACAATAACAGCATAAGCTGTGAATTGGCGCACAGGAAAAATCACAAAAGAGTATTTTTCCCCATTTTATTGTATAATTTAAATTCTCTCGTGGAGTCGAATAAATATGAGCATTTAGTTATTTAAAAAGTAAAAAATAGTATGATCCCTCTAAAATATAAACGGTTTATATCTGAAGAACAGGTAGAAGAAGAAAATGAAAATGATCTCATCGATGAATTACCTATAGGCGTCCTTTCATTTGATACTAGAGGAAATATCACTGCAGTAAACAAATTTCTTCTTGAGCTTCTGGGCTCTCCTTCAGCTGAAGATACAAAACAGACAAATCTGCTAGAATTTCCGCCTCTGGTTGAATCAGGCATATCTGCTAGTATTCAGGAATCTATTTCAACTGGCAAGATTTCAGTAATAGAAACAAGTTATCATTCGAAATGGGGTAAAGAGCTTTTTTTGCGTTTTAAAACTGTACCTCGCATGGACAAAGAAGGAAATGTCATCGGTTGCCATGCAATAATTGAAGACGCTACAATCATAAAACAAACCCGTAGCGAACTGGAACAAAAGAAAAAGCAAGAAGATCTTTATTCGCATATTTCCAGCCAATTTATAAACAGCAGTTTTAAAGATATTGACACTGAGATCAATAAAGCCCTTGAGAAAACAGCTATATTTACTGGTGCTGAGCGTGCTACTGTTTTTTTAACAACTGATGATCCTAATTATGTGATCAAAACCCATGAATGGCACGCCGAAGGTATTATATCACAGATTAGCTTCAACCAAAAATTCCCAGTGCCAAGCATAATTGAAAAATTAACAGATTTGCAAGCAATTTGTGTAGTAGATACTCAACAACTGAGTAATGAAGAACGGATACTTAAAGAAAAACTTCGAGAATTGGGTATCTTGTCACTGATACTGGTTCCTATAGCCTTTAAAGGAAAATTCAGCGGATACATAGCGATGGATTGCAAGACGCAAAAAAAGGAATGGGATCAAAACGCCTTCTATTTATTGAAACTTGTGGGTGAGATGATAACCAGTGTTCTTGAACGCAAACAAACCGAAACTCTGCTGCTTAAAAAAGAAGAAGACTATGAAGAAGTTGTAAATTCAATAGACACTATCGTCTGGAAAGCTGATGTTAATGAGCATGGAAAGTACATCAATACTTATATTTCCTCAGCTGTCGACAAAATGCTGGGATTATCTCAAGGAACCATAGGAAACAGTTGGGATAAGTACTTTTCCTATGTCCATCACGACGATATTCAAAATGTCTTTGATGCGCTAAAACTCGCTTATAATAATCCGGAGAACAATGTCAATCTGGACTACCGCCTGGTAAAAGATGACGGAAATATAGTATGGGTAAATTCCATTGCAATAGCTCATCTTCAACAGGACGGAACCGTCAAGATTTTCGGTACTACTACTAATATTACCTGGCGAAAACATGCAGAAGTGGAACTCATCAGAAGTGAAAGAAAATACAGATCACTTGTTGAACAATCAACTGATGCCATTTTTTTAAATAAGCTCGATGGTCAGATCCTTGACGTTAACGAGAAAGCCTGTAAAATGCTGGGATATACCAGAGAGCAATTCAGAAATATGTCAGTTGTTGACCTTCTGACTCCGGAACTAAGGACTCAAGGAACTCAAGTACTGGATATCTTAGGGAATTCAGACACAATACATGGTGAAACACAGTACCTCACAGCAAATGGCAATATTATAAATGTGGAAATAAATGCTACAATTCTTGCAGGGTATAATGATGTTGCTCAAGCTGTAGTAAGAGATATCACTGAGCGTAAACAGGCTGAGGAAAAATTAGCCAGGAACGAGAATAAATACCGTTCCCTTTTTGAACAGTCCAATGATGCCATATTTATACACGGGCTTTATGGCCAGATTCTGGATGTAAATGACAGAGCCTGCGAGATGCTGGGCTATACAAAAGAAGAATTAAAGAGAATGGAAGTTTCTGATCTGCTACCTCCTGACCAGAGGAATATAGCTGTAGAAGCCTTATTAAAAACCAGAGATAACGGATCTATTCGCATTGAAGCAGAATTTCAAAAAGCTAATGGGGATCGAATGGTGGCAGATGTGAGTGGTTCAATTCTGGATGCATATCCTGATACTATTCAGGCTATTGTAAGAGATGTTACTGACCGCAAACGGATGGAAGAGTATTTACTTCAGGCAAAGACCATTGCTGAGGCTGCAAACCGTACCAAAAGCGAATTCCTTGCCAACATGAGCCATGAACTGCGTACACCGCTCAATTCTATAATTGGTTTTTCTGATGCCATGCTTGAAGGGCATTTTGGGGATCTTACACCTAAACAGGACCACTATCTTCAACACATATCAAACAGCGGTAAACATCTTCTGGGCCTTATCAACGAGATACTGGACATAGCAAAAGTAGAAGCAGGTAAGATGCAACTTTCCCTGGAAACGATCTATATTGAGCCATTTATGGCAGAAATGATAGCCACAATGCAGCCCCTTGCAAAAAAGAAGCAAATAACTGTGACTATACAAAAAGAGGAGGATATGAATATTTTAGTGGCTGATGAGGTGAAACTAAAACAGATCATTTACAACTTGCTTGGAAACGCTATCAAATTCACACCTGATGGTGGAAAAATCAATGTTCATGTAAGTATGGCCGGAAAAATGATACGCGTCTCTATTATTGATACTGGCATAGGAATATCTTTGGAAGAACAGAAGAAACTATTCAAACCATTCACGCAACTGGATTCTACTTATAGTCGACAATATCAGGGTACAGGTCTTGGACTTGCCCTGGTCAAGGAACTGGTTGAATTACACGGTGGCAGAGTATGGATGGAGAGTGAAGTTGGAAAAGGTAGCAATTTCACCTTTGAGCTGCCTTCAACCAGAGATATTTAATTCATAGGTCTTTTTTGCTATTTACGAGTTATAGTTATATCCATTAGTTATACCAATTGACTGTAAACCATAATTATAAATAGTAGAAGATAGTACATAGGAATCCGTCTAAATCCAAAAATCGCCTCTAACTTTAAGAGCCTCAAAAAGGGAGAGAAACAAAATGAAAGATACATGGGAAAAAGTCTTCGAATATGCATCAGTGCCCCTGCATGGAACGATGTCAAGAAAATTACGACCAGGAGTACAATTACAGATCAATGAAGGCAAAATATTCGAGGGTGCCGTACTTTTTTTAGGTGAGTTCGTCCGTTTCACAGAAGAAAAAGACAACGAGAGGATAAACACATATTACGATTGGGAAAAAATAGAATCTATCCGCACATACAGTAAAAAAGAGGATTGAATTTTACGATTGACTATTGAGTGGAACTACCTCCCATGAGAAGATTGTCGCCTTTCTCCGGGCGACGATCTATCTCAAATCAATTCTAATGTGATTTACAACATATCTTTAAGTTTTTGCCAGATCATTTCCATGTAATTCTGGCTAAACTCCTTCCTGGAATACCGTGTGGCTCATACTTAGGATAACCAAACATCATTGCATACTGCACAGTATGGCCTTTGGGAAGCCCAAGTTCATCCATAAGGGGTTTGCAGGATGTTGCGGCTAGTTTGAGGAAACCTGCCCAACAAGTCCAAAGGCTGGGGCAGCAAGCTCTAACCATGAAAGAGCAATAATACTGTCAGTATAAGCCATTGAGTTATCTGCTAAAGCATGCGCTATTGCCACATGTGGAGCTCCACGGCAAATAGGATCTGTTCCATTGTCATAAGCAGCTATGAGTCCCTGCATGACAGGTTTCATTGGGTTATCGCCATCTAAAGAAACAACTTCACGCATCCAGTCGATAGTAAGCTTTGTAAGTTTCTGAACTTGTTTTGGATCGTGGACTATGAGCCAGTGCACAGGCTGATTGTTCACGCCTGATGGAGCAAAACGTACAATATCAAGCATTTTCTCGATCGTGGCCCTGTCTACCACTTTACTTTTATAATTGCGTATAGAGCGGCGTTTTCTCATGTACAGACCGAGCTGTTCAGGAGATATATCGGGCCTTAAAGAATCATCAAAAAGAGAGTGTTCAGTGTTGAACATAGGAGAAATTGCACCTGTGGGACAAAATGCTTCACAATTACCACATTTTGCACACATATATCCCATCTTATCAGGTATATAAGGTGTGCCCTTACCACTGCTGGAAATTACTCCCAAAGGGCATATTTGAATACATATGCCGCAGTTGGTGCACAATTCTTGATCAAATGACATTACATTCATGAAAAACAAACCTCAAATTAACTGAGCTACGTATTTGATAAAGATTTGCTTACATAGAGATTTTTAGCTCTTTGTCCTTAATCGAGTAGTGATGACCAGGCATCATAGACATGCATGGCTTCCATGCCCATTTCCCGGGGCGTGATGACATCATTTTCCACGGTATCACCGATGGAAAGCACTTCATCCGGCTTAAGTTTCAGGCGATCGAGTGCTATTTTGAAGATACGAGGATCAGGCTTTTTATACCTTACATCAGAAGAAAAGATCACATGGTCAAAATGCTCATATAGACCCAGAAAACGCAATTCCTTTTCAGAAAAAACACGTTGACCATTGGAAACTAAACATTTTGGAATGTCCTTATATCTTAGGAGTATCTTCAGACTTTCCTCAAAGGGGCGCATTCTGCGTAGTGATGCAGAACGGAACACCTTTGAAGTTTCAATGCCCAGATAAGTCGTATCACTTTTCCATATTGCGTTTTCATTACAGATCTCTGCAAATATCTCTTCCACCCTTACCTCAGGATACTGTTCTTTAGAAACTGCCATCCTGTCTGCTATCTTAGAATGGTATTCTGATTTCAATACCTCCGGATCTATCTTCACACCTTTATACTGCAACCACTTACTCACAGTATCATATGTGTAAAAATCATCTTCATCTGTCTGGATATCTATTAGTGTACCATATAAGTCAAAAATCATACCTTTTATCCCAGAGCTTTCAAACATTCAGCTGCCTCCTTAATCAGATACTCGTGATGTTGATTGTGCCTGTGAAGCCTTGCAGACCTCAAAAAACCCAAACTCATGAAGAAAGGAAGAATCTTTGTAGTTTTAAAAAAGTCACTTTCATTTTTGCTGTAATGCCAGAGGAAGTGTCCGATATAAGGTTCTGCAAGATTACCTGAACCTTTGCGTAATTCGAAATGGTTTTTAAGTTCAGAACACATTATACCCAGATCTCTTGCATAGTGTGCATTATGCCAGGAACTTTCAAGATCAAGGATATATGGAATACCGTTATGGAACATATAGTTCGATGGTGTTGCATCCCGGTGGATCATACATCCTTGCGCCTGGTCCAAAAGGGAACTGTACCACCATCTCCCAAGAAGCTCATTGAACTGATTTCTTAGAGAATCATTGAGTTTTAACTGGTCAAGCACACTATGGAAATTCGCAAAATCTCTTGTCTTGTCGTAATAATCATGGCGGGTATGCTTATGCAGTCTGTGTAAAGTATGAGCTATTGCTGTCAGTTTGTCGTATATGTCCTTATCATGGGACAGATACCAGGAAAAAGACTTACCTGAAATGTATTCTGTCACAAGAGCACAGTTGAAATCCTGATGTATCGCTATAGGTACTGGCACATTTACAATTGACTGAACTTCCCGCAGGTTATTGTATTCCTTAACCATTGCCTCGTATGCGTTATATCTCTTCAATTTCCCAGTCGGTTCTGCAAAGAACTTTGCAATAACACTGTAGTGTTCGCCTTTGAACTGGTACCTGCATACAGTGTGTGAAGATGGTTTGTACTTGAAAACCTCCACACTGCAGGATTTATTCTTTATCCTGTCTCCAAGTATGTATACAAGCCAATCCCTGAAAACGTCACCCGGACCTAATGTGCTTACATGATGATTCAAAAACGCGATCACCGCTCAATTATTGTAGAGAAGTAATACCTCTATACAGCTATTTCTTTCTATCTGTAACTATTTAGATATCAATAGATCCGTACTATATTAAAACATAGATGCATCTGCTATTGCTCATACAATAGCACTATAAACCAGAATGACCATTTGAAACAAAAATCAGAAGGTCATCATGGGTACGCAAATAGGTTCACTCCTCACGAAAAATCCGGTCACTTACGAAGAACTTTCAGGCAAAGTGATCGCTATCGATGCATATAATACCATTTATCAGTTCCTTAGTGCCATAAGGCAAAAAGATGGTTCACTGCTTACTGATACCTCAGGAAATCCTACGTCCCATCTTACAGGACTTCTCTCAAGGATAAGCAAAATGAGGGATGCGAATATTAAACCTTTTTTCATATTCGATGGCAAGCCACCACAAATGAAAATGGGAACGCTGGAAAAACGTAAGGAATGCAAAGAGATGGCAGCCCGCAATTATGAGATGGCAAAGCAAGAAGGTAACCTTGAAGATATGAAGAAATTCGCTCAGGGGACTTCCCGGATAACACCACAGATCCTTGAAGAATCAAAAAAACTCCTTGAGCTTATGGGTATTCCCTGCGTACAGGCTGAATCCGAAGCAGAGGCACAGGCAGCTTTTATGACCTCTTGCGGAGATGCTGACCTCGTGGGTTCACAGGATTATGATGTATTTCTTTTCGGAGCTGAAAATGTTGTCCGTAACCTGGGTAGCACCGGTAAAAGAAAAGTTCCTGGGAAATCTGCATATGTTTCAAAGAACCCAGAACATGTTTCCTTGACAGACTCTCTTAAGCAGCTGGATATCACCCGTGAACAACTTATTGACGTTGCCATCTGCATTGGCACAGATTTCAATGAGGGAATACAGCGTGTGGGTCCAAAGACTGCACTTAAACTCATTTCAAAGCATGGAGATATTAACACAATGCTTAGAGAAGAAAACAAGGATATAAGAGCCTGTGTTTCAGTGGAGGATATTAAGGATTTCTTCATGAATCCTCCGGTAACAAAAGATTATTCTCTTAAATGGAAAAAGCCAAAATCAGACGCATTGTATGATTTTTTGGTTGAAGAGCGTGGTTTCTCAGAAAAGCAGGTAATAAAAAATATTGATGTATTGGAAAATAGAGCTAGTTCTGAATGCCAATCCTGCCTGGGAAAATGGTAAAAGTCTTAAAATGTTTGGTTATGTGGTATTAACCACTTTACCAATTTCAAACAAGATGATAAGCTATCTTTACCGCATTTACTGCAAGGTAAGCAAGTACAGCTAGGAAAAGCACTACTATAATAAGAGCTAGGATAATTAGCATCAATACAAAAACAATAGCAACTGGCAACCATAATGGCGCAAATACCCACAGCCATTCTATTTCCAGGTATCCGAGAGCTTTAGCGATCACTAAAGCTATTGTTAGTAATCCTGTAAATCCGATGCTCTCTTTTCTAAAAACGTTTTGCACAACAACATGTGTCATAATATCACGCATCGTTTAAGTGTTTGATACCATACTCTGCTTCAAGGAGCAATGTATCGAATACATTTAATATACATGTATAGTATATTTTTGTGTATATAAGTAAGTACATTCCTTTAGTGGGAAAAAATTCATTTTGAATTTTATTGATTATATCAGTACCTGGCAAATCTTTTTTGCAAAAATATAATAGTAACCCATAAAGATACAACCTATTTCCATTAGGTCTCTAAAGCTAAACACTAATGTAAACTGCAATGTATCCATATCCTAATCACTTAACCTTAGAGATGTAGAATGGACACATAAAGATTAAGCTAAACTTTGGAAGTACTAGTTGCATCGACAACTATTTATCAGATTGATTGTTTGCATATGCAACTAATTTGGTTGCATATACAACTATATTGGCCAGGAAAAGTGGGGGATAATAGAAATGAATACAATTGAATTCAATGGAGACTCTCATGCTAATGAAATGTGTGGTAAGGAGTTCATTGGAAAGGCCATCTCATATCTCTACAGATATGAACAGATTTATATTGGGAAAAAAATTGAGCCGTATGGTATCGGAATCGGACAGTTTCCTTTTCTGATGAGACTGTATCGTGAGGATGGAATTAACCAGGAAAGTCTTTCTGACTATCTAAAAATCGATAAAGGCACTACTACAAGGGCGATACAGAAACTTGTTGATGAGGGTTATGTTTTCAGACTCAGGGATGAGAAGGACAGGAGATCATACAGAGTTTTCCTTACTGATAAAGGAAAAAATATAGAACCAAATCTGAAAAAAATAGCTTCAGAGTGGGAAGATATCCTCTTCTTTGGCTTTGATGACACTCAAAGAAGAAAGATTACGAACTCACTTGAAATTATGTTTGAAAATGTATTCAAAATAATGTGAAATTACGAGATCATATCATGCAATTTAAAAACATTCATCTTCTAATGCTTTGTATTACTGCATATTTTGCAATGGCGGGAGGAGCTCTTTTAGCACCAGTTTTGCCAGAAATGGTGGAACCATTGCAAACAACATCCCATGAGGTAGGGCTATTAATTTCAGCGTTCACTCTCTCAACGGCTATTTTTACACTGGTTATTGGGCATTTCATTGACCGTGTGGACCGTAAGAGAATACTTGTTCCCTGCCTTACCATTTACGGTCTACCAGGACTTGTAAGTTATTTCACCACTGATATGCAATTGATTCTTATTTTAAGGTTCATACAAGGAATCGGAGCAGCGGCCCTGCTGCCTTTGACCATGCTGATCATAGCGGATGTGTACAAAGGTCATGAAAGTTTGCATGCCATGAGCAGGGTTGGTATTGCTCTTGCCATTGGCTCGGTATCTGCTCCTCTAATAGGCGGAGGACTGGCAAGCTTGGGATGGAACTATCCATTCTTTTTCTATGCACTTTCACTTCCATTTGCTTTTGTTGTGCTTACCTCCCTTCCAGAGACAAGGGTTCAGAGAAGCAATGATGATCACAAGGGCATAATTAATGGGTTCAAAGCGCTCAAAGAATTGAGAGTAATATATACGATATTCCAGGGATTTGCGCTTTTCTTCCTACTCTATGCAGTGCTTGTCTACGTGCCATTTATGCTTGAGAATGTACTTGGCTATACTGCAAAAGAAGCAGGACTTATGTTGGCTCTACAAGGGATAGCTATCATTTTTACTACGTCCCGCATAAAGAATCTGGCCAGTAAATATTCAAAGACAATAATTATTGCTACTGGTTTTCTATTTGCTGGACTGGCAATATTATCCATCTCATTTGCACATTCAATTGTTGCAGTTATTCCTTTATTATTGCTATTCGGAGCAGGGTATGGACTTGCTCAAACCACAATCGATACACAGATTATTCATATCTCCCCCTTGGAATCAAAAGGTGGAGTTCTATCTATTCATAACTCCATGAAGTTCGTTGGTACTTGTCTTTCTCCCATAGTGCTTGGTATAATCCTGTCATATTTTGATCTTGACACGGTTTTTATGGCAGCAGGTTCCTTTGGGTTGCTTGTTGCTCTGATAACGTATTTACTGAAGAATATTTTTGAAAACTTAGGCGATGGACACTTAGAAGAATGGCAAGGTCATTAAGAAGCCATATATTCAAAGGTTAAAGGAACAACATAGAACTGGAATTGAAACCCCATGATAGTACGGGGTTAACCACCTCACCCCAACCCTGAGCTCAAGTACTTTAACTGGGAGGTAATTTTATTTAGAGTCAAAAATTACCCCATACCGAAATATAAAGTTCACTATTTAGTTAACATTAATATTGACACAAAACAGTTAAGTAAAATCCGTCCCATTTGGCAAGTGAGGAGATAGTATTACCGACTACGCAGTTACTCTATTCATTGCATCTGTAGTAGCGGTAGTAGTAGTAGTAGTATTCGCTTGAGCAAGAGACTTTTCTGGCTCAAGTGTACTGTTTTGGGATTGTTTACTTATTAGTGCATTCTGTGCCAGGCTGGTTTCTTTCTAAGGAGAGTTGAAAATGAAAGAAATGAATGGGGCAGAAGTGCTGGTCAAAAGTCTGGAGGACCTTGGGGTCAAATGCATCTTTGGTTATACAGGAGCAGCTATACTTCCTGTATTCCATGCGCTCCAGCAGAGTGATATTGAAATAGTCATAAATTCAAACGAGCAATCCTCTGCATTCAGTGCAGCAGGATATTCTAGATCCAGCAATAAGGTCGGTGTGGCAATTGTTACATCAGGACCTGCTATAACAAACACTCTTACAGCTGTTGCAGATGCTTATGGTGACAGCATTCCATTACTTGTTTTTGCAGGGCAGGTTCCTGAACATAAGATTGGAACCGACTCTTTCCAGCACATCAGTGTGACAAGTGTTTTTGGAGATGCTGCCAAGAAAGTCATCCAGTTATCAAATAGCGACGATGTTGAATCTATAGTTAAGGATGCCTATTACTTTGCAAAGTCCGGTAAACCCGGCCCTGTGGTCATAGATTTTCCTCTTGATAAACAGCTTAAAGTCCATGGTTATGAAGGCATTAATGTAAGAAGGTTCGAAGAAAGCTATCACGATGACAGACATCTCTGTGATGATCAGTGTGAAGAGTTCTTCCAGATATTGCTTCATTCTAAAAAGCCATTGCTTTACCTGGGAGGTGGCCTTAACTCACAGCAAGGGAGCAAGGCAATAACGGAGTTTAACAAGCATTTCAGGATACCTTCTGTTAATACGCTCATGGCAAAGGGTGTGGTTGACGAAAGGGAAGAACTGAATATAGGAATGCTGGGTATGTTTGGTACACCTTGTGCAAATATGCTCATCCAGGAAAATGACCTCTTCTTTGCCATTGGTGTCAGATGGGATGACAGGGTTGCTGAAAAAGTAGGATTTGCAATTTGTGCCGACATAGCATACATAGATATCAATCCAGAGAAAATGCATCAGATAAAGATAGAACGTGGTCCAAAGTTCACATTCATAGGGGATGCTCCCACAGCCATCAGGGACCTGCTGAACTATGCAAAGAAACATAATATCACTATTGATATCCATGAATGGCAGGATCATGCCCGACAACTTAAAAGATCATGGCCACTTGACTACAACAGGGAATCCACATATATTCAGTCTGCTGAGGTTATGGATGTGCTATCAGCTTATATCGATGAGCACACGAAGATAACCACAGGTGTTGGTAATCATCAGATGCTTGCAGCTCAATATTTGCCCATACGAAGAGAGAAGTCCTTCATGACTTCTGGTTCTTTTGGCACAATGGGCTTTTCCATGCCTACAGCAATTGGTGTTTATTTTGCAAATCCAGATTCAAAGATCATTGCCATCGATGGAGACGGTAGCCTGAGAATGAACCTGGGTGAATTACATACCATAGCATCCCTTGACCTGCCTATAAAAATACTCATGCTAAACAACAGGAGCGATGGCATGGTACAGAATCTGCAGGATGCAGCGTATGAAGGCGTTAGAACGGGGACACAAAGACAAAAGGATGTCAATTTTGCTGAGATAGCGCGTTCCTTTGGTTTTAACTATTCAAAAAGGATAAGAGACCGACAGGATCTCAGGCAAGGCATTGAGGATCTTCTGGCTGTGGAAGGGCCTTGCTTTCTCGAGGTTTGCACTGACAGTGAAGAGGTTCTTTATCCTAAGGTCCCGGCAGGGGGAGCTTATAAAGATATGATCTTCGGACCTTACATAAAACATGTAGCTGCAAGGTTATAAATCCTGCATTACTGAAGAATGGAGTTATATTATTGGATTCGTGGACCACCACGGCTGTATGTCGTTAAATGGAGAAAGACCAGCCAGTCAAAATCAGTGAAGCTTGGAGGAATTATACTAAAACCATCTTTTTTACTTTGATAAAAAGAGATCCATAAAAAGGAAAAAATGGAGCGAAAATAATTTTCGCTCACATCAGCCACAATCTTAACTTGTTATGGTTAACTTAGGTCTCTGTGAAGCAGACGACTCAGAGCTATAGAATGCAATATAGTTCCCACTCTCAGTCTTTGCCTTGAGGAAGAAACCGGTGTTCTCATGTTCACCGGTTACATATTCCTGCACAAGCTCTGTGACATCAAAGTCATAGTACTTGTTACCAGGTACTGTGCTGGCAGGGAATGTAAGAGAAGCATATGGTGTACTACCCTGAGCAACACCATTCTTGTCATACCAGTTTCCTCCTGCTGCTGTCCATGTAGAAGCCGAGGTTCTTGAGGTCCAGCTCACGTACTTTGCATCCCACTCAACTGGCCTGTAGACTTCAACTACAGTATCAGAAGTACGGGTAGTGGCTGAAGGGTAATACCAATACAGTGAGAGAGTTGCTTTGGTTATTGTATCCGTGGTGTCATAGGAACTTAGATCGAACATCAGCACATCCCTGCAAACGCTTGTACTCTTTCCAATGTCAAGATATGTAGAATCTGAAAGAACTGTTGTCGGCAAGGATTCACGCAATCTGTTGTCAGAGGTAGCTGAATGTTCAACAGTAACTATTGGCTTTGTGACAACGACCTTTAGTGTATCCGTGGATATCTGACCAAATACATCAGTGACAGTTAAGGTCACCGTGTAATTGCCTGCAGCGCTATAGGTTTTAATAACTGTTGTACCGGTTGCTTCAGAAGTTATGCCGTTTGAAGCATCAAAGTCCCATGAGTAAGAAACTATACCCCTATCATCACTGGAAGCACTGCCGTCAAAGCTGACAACTGAACCGGTAGTTACACTCTGATCAGCACCAGCTTCTGCAACCGGGGCTTCATCAGATGCTACATTTACAGCCAATTTAGGCTTCTGGGAAGCAGATGACTCATAACTGTAGAATGCGATGTAATTGCCACTTTCGGTCTTTGCCTTGAGGAAGAAACCGGTGTTCTCATGTTCACCGCTTACATATTCATGCACAAGCTCGGTGACATCAAAATCATAGTACTTATTGCCAGGTAATGTGCTTGCCGGGAAAGTAAGAGATGCATAAGGACTACTGCCCTGAGATACGCCGTTCTTATCATACCAGTTTCCTCCGGCTGTGTTCCAGAGAGTACCAGAAGCGCGATAGTTCCAGCTAACATATTCAGGATCCCACTCAACAGGCCTGTAAACTTCAACCACGGTGTTAGAACTGCGAGTAGCAGCTGAAGGGTAATACCAGTACAGGGAAAGCGTTGCTTTGGAGATCTTGTCTGTAGTGTTGTATTCGCTAAGATCAAACCACATGAGATCTCGGGAAGCACTTGTACTCTTTCCTATATCAATGTAAGAGGAATCTGAATAAACAGTATTAGGGGAAGTTTCACGTAGCCTGTTATCATAAACTGTCTGACCTGAAACAGTACTCACCGGACTACTGACAACTACATTCAATGTATCCGTTGATCTTTGGCCACTGGTATCAGTGACAGTTAGGGTCACTGTGTAATTGCCTGCGCTGGAATAGGTTGTACTAACCGTTACTCCTGTGGCTTCAGATGTTATGCCATTTGAAGCATCAAAGTCCCATGAGTAAGAAACTATGCCATTATCATCGCTGGAAGCATTGCCATCAAAACTGACAGCTGAACCAGTGGTTACAGTCTTATCAGAACCAGCTTGTGCAACCGGGACTTCATCAGATACTTCATCAGATGTTAGATTGATAGTTAACTTTGGTTTCTGGGCATCATTTGCTGATTCTGAGCTATAGAATGCAATGTAATTGCCGCTTTCAGTCTTTGCCTTGAGGAAGAAGCCAGTGTTGCCATATTCGCCACTTATGTATTCCTGTACAAGTTCTGTGACATCAAAATCATAGTATTTGTTGCCAGGCACTGTGCTTGCCGGGAATGTAAGAGTTGCATATGGGGTACTACCCTGAGAAACACCGCTTTTATCAAACCAGTCTCCTCCGGCTATGTTCCAGAGAGTACCTGAAGCACGGTAGTTCCAGCTGACATATTCAGGATCCCACTCAACAGGCCTATAAACTTCAACTACTGTGTCAGAAGTACGGGTAGTGGCTGAAGGGTAATACCAATATAGTGAGAGAGTTGCCTCGGATATTGTATCCGTTGTGTTGTACTCGCTAAGGTCAAACCACATGAGATCTCGGGAAGTACTTGTGCTCTTTCCTATGTCAATATAGGCAGAGTCTGAATAAACAGTAGCGGGATTTGTTTCACGTAGTCTGTTATCATAGACAGTTAATGAATCATCTATCTGGTTTGAAACTACATTATTGACAATTATTTTTAATGTATCTGTTGAGTTCTGTCCGCTCATATCAGTGACTGTGAGAGTTACAGTGTAAGTTCCTGCGATCGTATAAATGTTCGCGGCAGTCTTGCCCGTTGCTTCAGAAGTTATGCCGTTTGATGCATCAAAGTCCCATGAATATGAGGCTATTCCATTGTCATCAGTGGATGCACTCCCATCAAAATTAACGTCAGAACCTATAGTTACGTTTTGATCTGCACCAGCATTGGCAACAGGAACAGCATCTGTTGTTGAAGCTGATGAAACACTCTTAGATGCCTGTGCGGTATTACCATACCTGCCAATATTTATCACTCCACCATTTGGAGATGGTTCACTGCTATAGGATGAACCAGAATATCCTGCATCTATCAATGCACTGGATGTTGAATCTGTTACCCAGCTTCCACTAGAATAATGACCAACTGTACTTTTAAGATGGTAGTCACGAGATCCAGCATTTGAATTAGTTGAATCAACGCATAGCGGGTCAACATTTAGGTTTTTGCTCATTGTAAAGCCACTACCATAGGTTTGACCATTTTTGTTGTTGTAAATGTCATTGTTCTGGACTACAAATTTAGAATATGTTGGATTAGTGTTCCATATTCCCACACCTGATCCAGTGATGGAGGAAGCACCATCGCTGTTCATGATTATATTGTTCCTGACGTAAGTTGTGAATTGGGTTTGTTGCTGACGTCTTCCATCTCTCAGGAAATACTTTATGGCAGCATGCCCACCATCATCAAACACGTTGTTCTCAATGATAGTATTGTCGAAATCACCTAAAACGATAGCAGCGTTACTAAAACCAGTGTTAGTTGAATATTGACCGACTTTTGTAAAAGTATTGTGGTGAATATATACGTCCTTAGCATGGATTACATTATCCTGATAATTTGCAGATATCCAGATACCTGCACCATTAGTAGTATGTATTTTATTGTTGTAGATTTCAATGTCATCAAAAACGCAGCTTGAAGTTGAAGACGTACCTATTTGTATTGCTGGACCAGTAGAATCACTGGAAATAGAAGAGTAGATCAGATTGTCGTGAATCGTAGAATCTGTACAGCCATCTGAATATCGGCATCCGCTATTTGTTCTTGTCATGATGGTGTTATAGGCATGTTCGACATTGCTGCATCCCATAGCATAAAGTGCATCATGACCGAGTTTATAAACATCATTATATATGAATTTTATATTATACCCATTTCTTATTTTCAGCCCGTCGCCACATCCCCATTCAAGGCGCATATTTGAAACTTCTACATTATTAGCGCCATCAAAATAAATTAAATTGTAATACCCGGCACCGAGACTTACTCCCTGATTTGCACTGTTTCCATCTATTGTGAAACCTGTTACTGTGATATCATCATCAGTTCCAATATTTGCTATCAAAGGCACTCCTGAGGACCAGCCGGCATTTGAAACTAATTTGATCTCAGCTGAGGAGTCACCTGTGAGCACTGTATTTGCACCTATGTATAAAGTGCTGTCAATCCAGTAAGTATTTGGACCACGTAAAAATACAGTACCTCCTCCAAGACCATCAATATATGCTAATGCTTTGTTTATTTCAATATGGTCATTCGTCCCGTCGCATTTGTAATTGACAGTTCCACTCGTACTGCTAGTACCAACGTATACAATAGGACTACCCGTACTACATCCTGCAAGAGGAATTGTTATAAAAAACAAAATAAGAGATAAGCTAATTACGTTTTTCAGGATCATGGCTTTTCACCATTATCCCAAGCTATTTGGTCATAAATATAATAATTGTGGACATAATGCGCCCACCGCGTATATAAAAAAACTTAGATAATAATAGCACACAATATTCAGATCCAAATTGATGACAAGAGAAGTGAAACAATTGATTGATGAACAGATCATAAGCATACCAAGTTCCAAATAGAAAAACATAAATTAACGGGAATTTATGTCCAAAAAAATTCACCTATTCTGTCAGCAGCGTAGAATCCACTGATATTGTCAAGTCATGAAAACTGCAACTGCTAAAAAGATATTAATGAATTTTTCAAAGTAAGCAGGAGAATTGATCATAAAGTAAAGGATGGGGGCTAGCTATTATATTGGAACACATGGACATACATTTGCTAAAAGATGCAGAATCTGTGAAAAATTCATAAATCTATCCTTAACCTTTTATCAGTGCCCGAAACTGATATTTAGAAAACTACCAGAATTTGTTAAAAGCTTCAGTAAAATTCGCAGCACAAGAACTTCTTCTTATTTTGATTTATTGCAACCGGAAGATGACGGAGTTAAACCTTGTTGTGCATTATTAGACATTTGCTTTACCATATTCCACATTACCAGATTAAGTTGTCTTCTATCAAGTGCATTATGCTTTTTGAAACCATATTTTTGATTCACTTTATCCCTCCCGACAACACACATAAGTTAATTTGTTCCTCCTTTAGGGAGGCATCCACTGGATAGCAGGACGCCTCCTTTTTACCTCCATTGTATGTTTTTTCACACTTCGGAGGGGGGATAGCTGTGTTGGGTGGTACGCTTACCAGCATGTTCCTGGCAGCAAAACCCCATTTGGCATCTTATAATAAAAAGATACTTAGAGCTTAAAGAGAAAAATGGAGGGTATTTGAGGATTAAAAGCTTTAATATGAACTTTTATGCCACAAAATTCTTCAAATGACGTCCAGAGAAGAATTAGAGTCTCTTTAAAGCATTGGTATGCTTAAAAGAGCATATTTAGATATTATTCACCAACAAATCTAATTTTTGATCCAGGACATTTGAGAATGATTCAAATTATACTTTTGATGGATCTGAAAATAGATACAGGCAAAGACAAGGGACTGCATATATAAAGTATAATCAACAGATAGCTAAAAACATAAAGTAGAGGTTTATAAATGATTACCGTTTTTCTTGACAGCTTCACTACAATGATGCTGTATAAACTCATCCACTGAAGTGTTTTTTGAATTACTGTTTTTCTTTATATATGAGTCTCTGTCCATTAAGCCACCGTTTTTCCCTACTATTATTAGGTTAGTTCCTATTATGAGAGTGATACTATATAAAAATATTTATGATAATATATGAGAAAGTAAATAAAATACACTAGAGATTCAGTACAAAATAATCTGGAACGAGAACTGGATTATTAAATTGAATAGTTCCGTTCATTTTATGAACTTTAAACACATAATTTTCAAAGAATTACTTTAGAATTGATTTATTGGTTCTATAGAGGGAGCTCTAAATGATTATAGCTCAAACAGATAAAAAGAATGCATGCATAACGCATGTCAAAATAGAAATCTGTTACTTAGTCGAGAGTTTCTTCATTCTCCTGTGCCCATGCCGGCTGATCAATAGAAAGGAACTCAAGAGCTAGATCCCCGCTATTGACAATTTGCTGCTTAGCATTTGCAGGTACAAGAACCATTTGACCTTCACTCAGTTCAAATAGTACATCCTCGATATAAAAAATGCCTTTACCTGCAAGTACAAAATGAACTTCAGGATTCTTCATAGCATGATCACCGATAGAAGCACCTGGTCTGATTATCACATGAGCGATACTGTAATTCACACCCAAGTCTCTGTCGACCTTTGAGGGATGGAGGACATTCCCAAGTGACACTGAATTAAAGCGACTGAAATATTCAATATCCTCAAGGCTATTCGTATAAACATAGTCATCAACATAGAAGCTGGAAGTTACAATGTATGCCTGATCACCTATTGAGGTTCTTTTAACGAATGTGTACTTCAAAGCAGGAGCAGATTCATCTGGTTTTGGCCATTGATAGCTGACCCAGCCTTCACCCTCTTCGCTCATGGCAGTGTCTATGAAATATTCTCCAATGGGATTACCATCATAGTCCTTAAGGGCGGAAACATCCACACCTTCAATACTTGTATTCGGAGCATATACAACACGTTTACCTTCAAGCGTCCAGATACTTAGATAAGTGTCATTATGGAACCACTTGCTCCCATTCTCCCTGAACTTGTCAAATGCAAGTTCCCCTTTCTCACCCATCAACTCTACAGCGTCATTCACAAGGGACACTGTCATGTCTTTCTGAATAGCCATGTCTGACTGGCCGTATGATATATTAGTATTCTGTCCAGCAACTTGATCGATAGCATGAGATTTATTCATAGTCGTATTTTCAGACTGAACACAACCTGCAACGCTCAATAATAAGAATGTGACAAAAAGCACGTATACTATTTTTTTATAACTATTCATCTTTTAACACCAGAAACTTCAAAAGAATGTATAAAAATAGGTGCTACAAATACTATATAAAATTAATTAGCGTCTAAAAATCAATATCTCAAAAATAATATCTTACGGCCCTTACCGGACCGTAATTTCACTTGTGATTAAATATTCTGTACAGGCGCTAAACTACTGCTGCCGGGATGTGATATTATCGGTTTGGGCAGTTCAATGCCCAGAGCCTCTTTCAGTACATCCTCAATGGTCTCAACGGTTATGAACGTAAGTTCATTCCTGGCATCTTCTGGTACATCTTCCAGATCCCTCTGGTTCTCTTTTGGAAGGATCACTTTCTTTATACCAGCCCTGTGCGCGGCCAGCACCTTTTCCTTGATGCCACCCACCGGCAACACTGCACCGCTTAGAGTGATCTCACCGGTCATGGCAAGTTTCGGATCAACCGCTTTGCCAGTGATCAGGGATGTCAGCGCAGTGAATGAGGTCACACCTGCCGAAGGACCATCCTTTGGAGTTGCCCCCGAAGGCACATGAATATGAATATCGCTTGTGATGAAATCAAAGCTTTTTACAGTGCCGCCAAGCCGTGACCTCACCAGACTCAGAGAGATCTGAGCCGACTCCTTCATCACATCCCCAAGCTGACCTGTAAGTGTAAGCTTTCCTTTTCCAGGCATGAATGTACCTTCTATGAAAAGAATATCTCCGCCCACTGGAGTCCAGGCCAGTCCCGTGACCACCCCGGGCACATTTTCTTTTCTGGCTTCTTCTTGCCGGATCAACTCCTTTCCAAGGATCTCCGTGAGCATATCTGCCCTCACGAGATACGGAAGTTCAGCTTTCCCGGAAACAATTCTCTCGGACACGAACCTTGCAGTCTTTGCAAGCTGCTTTTTAAGCCCCCTTACTCCGGCTTCGCGGGTATACTTATCGATAATAAGTTTTAAGGCATCATCTTCGATCCTGAGCTTATCTCCATCAAGGCCGTGATCTTCCAGTATAGCAGGTATCAAATGGTCCCTTGCAATTGCAAACTTTTCATTTTTCGTGTACCCCGAGATCTCTATGATCTCCATCCTGTCAAGCAGCGGCCATGGGACAGTTGCAAGGGAGTTGGCAGTAGCTATGAACAACACCTCGGACAGGTCATACGGCACCTCCAGGTAATGGTCCGAGAAAGTACCGTTCTGCTCAGGGTCAAGGACTTCCAGAAGAGCGCTTGCCGGATCTCCTGAATAGGAAGACGATAGCTTGTCTATCTCATCAAGCACGAACACAGGATTCTTCGTGCCTGCCTTCCTTATGCCTTGAATGATCCGTCCAGGCAAAGCTCCCACGTAAGTTCTGCGGTGTCCTCTGATCTCGGCTTCATCCTTTACACCGCCAAGACTCACCCTCACATACTTCCTGCCCAAAGCATCTGCAATGCTCTTTCCAAGACTTGTTTTGCCAGTTCCTGGTGGCCCTGTGAAGAGGAGGATGGAACCCTGCTTTTCATGCTTTAGCTTCATTACCGCCAGATGCTGGATTATCCTTTCTTTGACCTTTTCAAGGCCATTGTGATTGCTCTCAAGCACATTGCGGGCTTGCTCGATATCAATACTCTTTTTCTCCTCTACAACCCATGGAAGGTCAAGCAGAAGATCCAGGTAATTCTTGATCACTGGAGTTTCAGGGTTATGACTTCCTCCGTTCTCGAGTTTCTTTAGCTCCGAGAGGGCTTTTTTCTTAACCTCATCAGGCATCTTTGAAGCTTCTATCCTTTCCTTATATCCCCCCTCACCAGAAGAATCCTCGTTTTCATTAAGCTCTTCCTGAATAACCTTAAGCTGCTCCCTTAGCATTGCTTCACGATGAGTCTTATTGACTTTTTCTGCAACTTTCTTTGCAACTTCTATCTGCAGGTTTATGTTCTCTTTCTGCTTGGTCAGCACATAAAGGAATGTAAGATACCTTTCTCGTACAGAAACAGTCTCCAGAAGATCCTGTTTCTCAGATACCTGTATGGGCATAAATGGCATTACATAAGCCATGATCTGATCAACAGAATGCATCTCAGCTATCGGACCCGTAAACTCGTCTGAACTCTGGAAACGGCTACTTATATCGTGAATAGTCTTTTTCACATCTGTTAGTATAGTTTCTTTTAAACTCTCTTCAAGATCTTCTACATCCGGGACAGGAGAGTACGTTGCATAGAACAATCCATTCTCCTTGATGTGCAGGGAAGAAGCAGCTATTCTTTGCAGAGATTTCACAGAAACTAGATATTCATCATCTGCAGGCTGTATAGATGTGACCTGCAATAGGTTTCCTGTCCTGAATAAATCATCCTCGGTGATATCAGAAGACTGCTTATCTTTTTTTACCGTCAGACCTATTACCAGGACTGTTCCACCATTGTCCATTTCACTTGAAAGCAATTCTCCAATAGTTTTATTGATCAGGAACTTTGTCCGGCTGTGTGGATAAACCACTATATCGAAGAGTGGTAGTACCACACTCTCCTTGTTACTATGAGTTTGTTGTGAATACATTATTAATCATCTCGATGTTTGTGGGAGTTTAGGAGTTACTTAGTTCACTTTTCCCTAACTATGCATATCAAAAAAAATCATTTCAGTTTGCTCAGAATATGTATAAGAGTGTCCATCTCATCCTCATCCAATGAATCAGCCATTTTTTCTATCATTTTCAACAAAGCATGCTTTTCGGAACGGGCTATCATCTGGCCTTTTTCCGTTAATCGGATATAATAGATCCTGCCATCGTCAGGACATCGATCTCTGTACACACACTCCATTCTTACAAATTTATTAATTATCTCTGTAATAGTGGGTTTAGAGTTTCTGGTAATCTTAGCAAGTCCGCTAAATGTCACTTCTCCATGCTCATCAATGGTTTTTAGATATCCTATTTGTTTTACGGTAATGTCCGATAACCCACATTCAGAGAAGACCTCACAAGAGCATCCATTTTTGATCTTTAAAAGATTTTCAAAAACCACATACAAATGCTCTTTTCTGTCAATCATGCTCTAGTCCTTTTGATTAGTTAGGTTTCACCTAACATATATACCTGTTGGTTCTGAGGTCTGCAAGTAGAATTAAAGATATGCCAATACCAAACTATTTCTACAAATCATGCAAAACTGGATTGGTAAAATGGAAATATCAAAGTGCAGCAAATCTGATTTTGATCAGATCATTAAAAATATCACTTACTTCTGGGGCAGTGACAGAACATTACACTTACATCATCCCACTTTGATCTATGAGTTTGGAGATTCAGCTTTTGTTATAAAAGATAGGGAAATAGTATGCGCTTACTTGTTCGGCTTTTATTCCCAGACTGAACCAATAGCCTATGCACATCTGCTGGCTGTAAGAAATAACTACCGCAGGCGTGGTTTAGCCCGAAAGCTCTATGAGCATTTTATCGAATGTGCAAGAAAAAAGGGTTGCACAAAAATAAAAGCCATAACAAAACCAACAAATAAAGACTCCGTAGGTTTTCATAAAAGCATTGGGATGAAGCTTATCGGGACTGAAATCATTAATGGAATCAATGTGGTTCGCGATTATAGCGGCCCTAGCGAGCATAGAGTGGTATTTATAAAAGAGATATAAAATAGATTTGATGAACTTGATCTAAACTGATTTTTGAAATGCTTTTCATTTTCGAAATAATTTCAATTTCAAATGAATAAGTGATATTGTCGTATTTTTCAGTATAATTAGATTTTTCAGAAAAATACAAATATATGGAATATCCTCTTAATTAAGAGGATTCAAATGACTAAAAAGAGGACTTCCAATGAAACGAGTTGTCTTAATGACTCCGCATCTGTGTGCGAGTGTAACTCATGTTCTGCATACAATGTAGAAGCAATTCTTAGCGTCGATGAAAGAGGACAGATGGTACTTCCAAAAGACGTACGTGAAAAAGCTGGTATTAAGACAGGGACTAAACTTGCTTTGATAAGTTGGGAGAAAGATGGTGGAATCTGCTGTCTGGCTCTCATCAAAGCAGAGAATCTAAGCGGAATGGTAAAAGAAGTACTTGAACCCCTTATGCATAAAGGTGATTGAATAGGAGACAGACCATGGCGGGTGACAAAACTACTGGTTCTTCATGCGCATGTGCGCCTCAGTCAGATAAAAATCAAATTATAACTCTGACCAATAAGATGCAGGCATCTGAAATTCTTATAACTGCAAGTGAGCTAACTCCCAAAGACAGGCTTGATCATTTATTTGCCCTACTAGGTGTAAACCGGATGGGACATACTGTAAAACCTGGCCTTTACAAACTAGGGAATCCCACTCCAGATTCCATGGTCTTTGTTTCAGCAAATTACACTCTTAGCTTTGATGCGCTGCGGTCAGCACTTGCTGGCATTGATTGTTATATCCTTGTCCTGGATACCAAGGGGATCAATGTATGGTGTGCTGCAGGAAAAGGCACATTTGGAACAGATGAACTAGTACAACGTATTATGTGGTCAGGACTTTCTAATATTGTCCGTCACCGCACTGTGATACTTCCACAGCTTGGAGCTCCGGGAATCTCAGCACATGAAGTACAAAGGAGGTCTGGTTTTAAGGTCGAATTTGGTCCGGTCCGTGCCAATGATCTTCCTGAGTACCTTAAAACACATACTGCAACACCTGAAATGCGTAAGGTTCATTTTTCATTCAAAGACCGGCTGGTTCTCACACCGGTGGAATTCAGACATGCATTAATTCCTACAATAGCTGCTGCCATCATTCTTTATCTTCTGGCAGGTTCTCTTGCAGCTATTGCAGCAATCACCACGGTAATAACAGGAACTATACTATTTCCTGCTCTGCTTCCATTCATTCCCACACATGATTTCAGCACTAAAGGACTTATTCTTGGAGGATTGATTGCTGTTCCCTTTGCAATATCCTTTGCTGTGGAAACCGAACTTTCTCTCCTGATGAGAGTGCTGATATCAGTGACAATATTTTTGACAATGCCAGCTGTGACAGCGTACTTGGCTCTTAACTTTACAGGGTGCACAACGTTCACTTCAAGGACCGGGGTCAAAAAAGAGATCTTCCGATATGTGCCTATTATGGCACTGATGGCAGTTTCCGGGATAATACTCTCGATTTTGCTAGGAGCAATTCAATTGATGAAGGTGATCTGATGTTCAATTCTTATCGTGAGAATACTCTCCAATACTACCCTGACAAGTGCATCAAATGTTTGCGATGCACACAAGTCTGCCCTCATGGAATCTTTGGAGAAGGAAAAGAACACGTTGAACTTTTAAAGCCATCCGCATGCATGGAGTGTGGTGCCTGCGCTCGAAACTGTCCTGTCCAGGCAATAGAAGTGCAGAGTGGTGTGGGATGTGCATGGGCAATGATCGGGGCTGCACTTAAAGGCAAAGATATGGATAGTGGTGAATGTTGCTGCGGAGGCGAAGACGGATCTTGTTGCAACTGAAATCTCAATGAAAAACTTGTACTGGAAAGCAAATTTGATAAAGCAGAAGGTATTTCAATAATCATTGAAGTACCTATACTTAACACTGCTATATGTAACGAGGAACTAAAATGAGAGTTGCACATACCGAAAAGATATTTCCGTGTATAGCTGACCCATGGAAATTAAGGATCATTGCACAACTGGATGAAGAACCCGATCTTCCCTTAATAGCCAAATATTTAGATGGTAAATATTCCGATAAATTAGGTATGGTAGCGGTGAGGAGTGGAATAATAGAGATGAACTTTTTCCAGAGTGGTCAGGTAACAATCAGGATGGTAGACTCTGAAGAAGAAGCCATCAGCTTTGTGAACAAGATGCTTACAATGGCATACCACAAAGCAATGATAGCAGAGGAGTTCTAAAGAAACCAGTCTGGTCTGGCTATCTGGCGAATACATTTTAATAATTGAACTATCGGATACAAGAATTCTATTTTGAACCCCCACAACAGCATTTGTTGGTACCGTTATCATTGTCTGCACTATCACTGAAAATTTGCTCGTATACTTTTGTCCATCCCAATTGGGAACCACATGCAACGAACATTGCAATAGCAATTGCTTCTGCTATTTCTTTCTGGTTAGATCCTTTAGCAATAGCTCTCTGAGAGTGGATTTCAGTGCAGTATTCACACCTCATCAAAACTGATGATGCAACAGCTATGAGTTCCTTTGTTTTTCCATCAAGCGTAGTTTCCACAAATATAGAATCCCGCATTTTTGCAAATGCTTCGGCGGTTTCGGGTAGTTGTTTGTTTAGGAATGACATAATGCAAACCTCAAACAATTCAAAGCCTCTATTGTTTAAATAAGCGTTATTTGAAAATCAAAAGTTATTGATATCAAGCCGGATTTGAAATCGCAACACATATTTATGGAAATGGAAGTTGCATAATCATGAGATGTTGTCCAAAAGATCCCGAAATAAAACTGATATGGAGACAAGAATTGCAAGATGAAGAAGGAATATCATCCGAAGATATAGATAGGATCTGTAAAAACTTAAAAGTACTTGCAAATCCCACTCGTCTCAGGATTGCTTATCTTCTCTACAAAAGAGATTATTGTGTTTGCGAACTTGTTTACAAGCTAGAGGAAAAGCAAAATCTGATATCTCATCATCTTGCAGTGATGAAGCAAAGTGGAATTGTAGATTCATATAATCACTCTAAATGGAAATACTATCGATTAAACCAAAAAGTGAATTCGATTCTTGAAAATCTTAAAGGTAATTAATCACATTCTAATTTGGGTAAGATAGATTTAGCTGCTATTGTGACGATACTTCTATCGTGAGTATCAAAAAGATTACAAATGAAGACAGAGACATGAAAATTACCGAGTAGAAGATAAATGTGGAAAATGTCTTGCTTCGTACAAAACACCATATAAAACGGATGATGGAGAATGTTTTAATTCACACGTACAATAAAATATGAGTTTGTTCAGAGGGTTTAAAATGAGTTTTAAGTGTGCAATATGTGAAAAAGAAGAAAATTCTTTGCTCAGAACTAATCACAAAGAGTTAGGAACAATAAAGCTTTGTGTGGATTGCTGGTCTAAAGAACGTGTTAAAAACAATCTGCTTCATTTAGAAGGTGGATGTGATTGCTGCAGATAACTGCAGGGAAAACGAGAAGAGCCTTCCTTAGTAGAAATGAGAAAGTCGGAAACAAAAAGATAGAAGCATGTCATATCTTAGGTAAAAAAACTGAATGAAAACATCATTTCCAGCTACTTATGCATCTCTTTTGTTATCTCTTTTAACATCTCCCCCACAAGATTTGCTTTTTCACAGTGAGATGCATCTTTTGGCTTGCAGTTCAGAAGAATGCTCATTATTCTGTCAGCCAACCGGTAAAACTCCATGTCCTCAAGTCTAATCAGAAGTTCGGATAAATATTCACTGAATTCTCTACATTTATCATGGTCGCAGACTGCCTGTTCATGCAGACAGCAGATAAATTGAAAATCTTTTACGATATCTTCAGGGATATTCTCTACCATATGGATCGATCAGGTTTAGTATTGTTCTCAAATCCGAAAATCCCTCTTGTTACATACAGCAGACTGAAATTCAGATGATTGAATCATTATCTTTGAAATCTATTGAATTTGTCGCAGTCACTTGTACCGACTCTTGCTATTTTTGTTACAGTATAATTACTCAACTGGATATGCCTTTGAAATTATCAAAACGATCATTAGCGTAAAAAAGATAAAAAAGAGTTACGAAATGTAGAGACTAATTCTTCAGAAATCAGTCTTTATCCCCTGCGCAGCAACAGGATACATTGCCTTTAAGGATCTCTTTCCATTCACCTATGACATCATGGGTCCAGCAGTCGTCAGCTCCTGCAGCTTCACGCATTGTCAAAGCCAGGATATAAGTAAGTTCTTTTACAGTTGCCCCTGCCTCAAGAGCCCCTTTGAAATGCTTTAAGACACATGGTTTTGAACGGGCCTTTATGGAAAGAGCAAAGCATATAAATTGATATGTTTTCTCATCAATTGTCCTCTTGTCCCTATATATTTCATCGATCTCATCCAGTTTCTGTGCGAATTCCGGAAAAAACTCTTCTAACATTCTCATCTTATTCACCTAACTATTAACACATATGCTATTTTAGATTCCTAAAGCACTCTCTACTTTGGCCATGATCTCATTTATCTCATTTTCATTGAGGTCAAGTTCCTTATTCTTTTTCATTCCAAGCTCACTTAGTATTATATGCTTATCAACAGTAAACCCTGCACTTTCAAGTGTTTTTTTTGCACATACAAGAGCGCAGCCATCGATCGTAATTATCTCATCGGTTCCCTCTGTACTTTTTATGATACCAGAGACATCACCCCCGATGCCGACGGTACACATGATCTTTCCTTTTCCTTTTTTAGTGAGTTCAACAGCTATTTTATTTGCCATCTGTCCAACGTTAGAGCCACCAGCACATGCATACAGTCCGACGATCGCAGCTTCACATGCACATTTTACTCCTTCTGCCATTTTAATTTCTTCTGCCATGATTTGTCCTCTTTTATTTAGAGAGCCACTCTTTTACTTTCTCAACAGTTGGAACCTTTCCAGCTATCTTTACATCACCGTCGACTACAACAGCAGGAGTTATCATCACACCATAGTTAAGAGCAGCATTAATATCTTCCACTTTTACAACCTCAGCAACGATGCCAAGCTCAGCAACTGCCTGTTCAACGATCTCTTTTGTTTTCTTACATTTTGCACAACCGGTTCCAAGTATTTCTATCTTCATGTAATCACCTTTCTAAGTAATATCTAAATAATGTACTAATAAAAACCAACTGATCAATAACCTCTTTTCAATATTGAGATCAGTTCCTCTGCATTTGGCATGTTCTTTCTTATCTTGTCGAAAACTACTTCCATGTCATATTCAACTCTGATTATCTCAGCCTGGAATGAATCTGTATCAAATACTACGCAGCTTGCACGAGTATCTCCATCCCTGGGCTGGCCCACTGAACCCGGGTTCACCAATGTCACATCTGCGACCTTCCTTACAAAAGGAAGATGTGAATGGCCCATGAATAAGAAATCAGCACTAACTCCTGTTATAAGTTCTTTTATTGTCTGTTCCGGAGTATCCGGCTTGATGTAATCATAGAAGGATAAGGGACTGCCGTGAGTGAAATACAACTTTTTCCCATTTTCCTCCCTTCTAATATCCATAGGAAGCTTGCTAAGGAACTCCAGCTGAGTAGCATTCAGGAGATTCCATGTGTACTCCCTGGTTGATTGAGAGAGGTGTTTATACGCGTAGCCACACCCACAATCCATCCTAAACGCCACTGCATTGTCATGGTTTCCCATAATAATAGGGATTTTTTGGTCCAGCAACACATCGATACACTCGCCCGGAGAAGGACCATAATCCACAATATCTCCCAGACAGATAACTTCATCATGAGATACAGCCATGACCGCGTCCAGAGCTTCTTTATTTCCATGGATGTCTGAAATTATCAATAAACGCATATATCAACCTCTTATTCTAGTCAAAGTACATAATAGTCGAATGCCATTCCTGATATCATTGCCATTATGACTACCAGCACTATATATGAAAGTCCCTTTTTAACACCCATGATCCTGCTGATAACTATCATACTGGGAAGGCTCAATGCAGGACCTGCCAAGAGCATTGAAAGAGCAGGACCTTTGGCCATGCCCAGCAATGTCAGAGCGCTGATGATGGGAACTTCCGTAAGCGTGGAGAAATACATTAGCGCAGCGGCTACAGAAGCAATGAGGTACGAAAGCAGGTTGCCACCACCCACGTATTTAACCACTATTTCGGAGGGAAGCAGTTCTACAAGGATGCCTGCAAAGAAGACCCCCACAAGCAACAAAGGAGCGATCATCTTAACAAGGAACCAGGTCTCCTGCATCCAGCTCTCTCTTTCCTCCTTAGAGTACCACTTGAAGGACAGGTATACAGTAGCAGCTATGAGTGGAATCTCCACCAAGGCAAGATAGGTCCAGGATTTGATCATTTCAGGAACCACAAGTATTGCAAGCAGCAACAGGAAAAGCTGAACGGTATGAGCGTGCTCTTCTGAGTTAAAGGTCTTGATACCGTTGTGTTCACTATTTTTCTTCTCATATAGAATGTGCATTATCAATCCGATAATAACAGAAAGAAGAATTGCACCCACTGCCCTGGCAGCTCCGATATCATAACCCAGGATCTTTGCAGTATAGACTATTGCCAGAATATTGATAGCTGGTGCGGAGAACAGGAAAGTAGTAGCTGGACCTATGCCTGCTCCCCTCTTATAAATTCCCGCGAACAGCGGGAGTACAGTACAGCTGCATACTGCAAGGAGACAACCAGAGATTGCTGCTACGGAGTAGGAGATGTATTTTGGTGTATCAGAACCAAAATACTTCAGTACAGACTCTTTTGAAAAGAGTGATGCTATTGCACCGGCCAGGAAAAAAGCCGGGATCAGACATAGCAGTACATGCAATGCCAGGTATTCCTGCACAGATTGCAGGCCAACATTTACCAGATGTATAAGATAATCTTGAGTCATGTGTTTCAAATATATTTGAATCAATCTATTTAAAGCTTAGCATTTCAAATTCAATTGAAATACATATAAATACAAGAAACAACATGAATTTAATCAACTACCAATCAGAAAGAGTAACTAACATGACAGAAGTAACGATTAATTCGAATATATGTGGGTTTGTGCATAAGGTGTACGGAAAAAGAGATGGAAAAAATATAATAATCGATATAGAAACTGATTGCGAAAAGATAAAAAAAATATCGCACATGGAGATACCTATGGATCAGACTCTTGACATCAAGGATAATTACGTGATGACAAAAGCCCAGGAAGCGAAATGCTCATCAAACTGCCTTGTGCCTTGCGGAATATTGCATGTATGCAGAATGGAAATGGGTCTTTTGTCGGAATCGTTAGCTAAAAAATCAGGCAACATCAGCATTGACTTCAAATAAGCTGTGTACTTTGTTCAAAATCAGATCACATGCTCTGTATGAGGTAATTGATGAAAATCCCGGAAAAATTATCTAAAGACATAGAATTGATTGGTGGAATAGATAAGATCATAAAAAAACTGCCTGATGAAAACAGAATGATAAGGCAAAGCCAGATATATGATGCCCTTTCATCGCCTCTTAGGCTGAAGATTCTAAATCTTCTCTCAATACAGCCACTTTGTGCATGTGTTATCCAGAAAATAACAAAGACATCGCCATCAAAACTTTCCTACCACCTTTCAGTATTAACTGAAAATAATTTAATAGAGGGTAACAAAGAAGCAACATGGATAACATATAATCTTACAGAATTAGGACAGCAGTATGTTCTAAAAAAACTGTAAATATTCGATATTTACCCAGATATGAGGATAATTCCTGATTTTGTCAACTTGCATGAATTTAACTAAGTTTAAATTGGTCTTTTGTCTTCAACGCAAAAAACAAATAGCAACTAAATCAATGTGAATTCATGACCAACGATAATGAAAAGAAAAGTCAAATAAATATGACACCAGAGACATCTGTAACAAATGCTGACGATGATTGTGAAGAAGATCTTTTATACACATACAAACAAAAAAATGATACTTCACACATGCGATGGAACAATAATCTGTGCAGAAAACCTGGAAAGTGAGCAACACAAAAATATAGTGTAAAGAAGAAATAGCAGAGCTACTTTTCACTTGTCATGAACTGCCATTATTGCTGTTGTATGTTCCTCTGATTGCCATCATAGGATCTCCAACCCCTACGACTGTAATTCTTGTTTCGATAGGAGGATGAGGCCAGTTATCAGGAGATGTGGTCTGTTTTGACACATTTATAATCGTATCTTCTTTTATTATGCCACACCGTTTCTCATAATTAAGCACAAGGGAATGGCCAATTTTTGTAGCATAATCTACAGCATCACTATATCTCTCAAAGCGCTCCCTACCCTCGGATGAAAATACCAGAAAATCACTATCAGGATTTACCAGTGAAGCAGGTTTTATCATTATTTCTACCTTCTTTACGCTCTTTCCGACAAGCGCACCTACAGCATTCCCTACAGTTGCAAACTGGGGAACCTGCACATCTGCATCAATTATGGACTTCAGATCTTCCTGATATGCAGAAACAGGACCGCCAAGAAGCACTACGGGAATATCTGCTTTGAACCTTACAGGATAATCACCGGTTAGAACCTCATCGATTGCACTTTTTGGTATGGCAGGTATTAGGAAGGACACAAGATCATGAGCCATATTTATTGCAAAAATATCCTTTGCATGCCTGCAGAACTCATATTTGCCCATGTTAGCATACTTTGACAGATAGATAGCTCCGATTTCTGCTGCTTCTTTGTTCCACTGTTCATATTCTCCAAGCACATGGAGTACATCAGTAGGTGTAAAACCGATAGACTGTACAAGCCGTTTATTTATGAGTGAATCAAGGGTCTTATCAATAAGCATTATTTCCCTGGCATCCGTCATATCTGTAATCTCAGTAACAGAAACTGGTTCATGACCAATTAACTTGAGTAATTCTTTTTCCTTCTCCCTCAATCCAATAGCTTCATATCCTGTCCTTACCAAGAATTTGGTTTGCTGATAGTTTTCATTAGTGTCTTTTCTCAAGACCATTTTGTTACGTTTCAATCGATAGATAAAATCAGGATAGAGAGTTGCCGCCACACACAAAGGTATGACTCTTCTGGGACCGATATATACGTTCTTGTCTTTTACCCAAACATGGCTATCTCCACCAAGGGCTGATGTTTCCATCTTCATAGCTTTTACACGAGTTTTCCAGCCACCTACCATACAACCTTCCGGACTTATCTCAGGAATTCCATTTTTAATCGCTGATACGTCCGTACTGGTACCCCCGACATCAATAACTGCACATGTATCTGTCTTTGCGAGATAAGAAGCACCAAGAATACTGGCAGCAGGTCCTGAAAATATTGTTTCGATGGGTTTCTCCAAAGCATCTTCTATGTTATAGACAGAACCATCGCACCTAAGCATCAGCATCCTGGCATTGATACCTCTTCTCTTAATATCTGAAACTACAGCATTTACGAACTGATAAGTAATAGGGATCAACTGAGCATTAAGAGTTGCAGTTACAGCTCTTTCATAAACTCCAAGTTCCTGTGAGAGTTCATGTCCACAGACAACAGGCAAATCTGTGATACTATGAATTATGCTCTTTACGGCAAGCTCATGCTCCGAGTTTCGTGTGCCAAAGTATGCTGATATCGCATAAGCTGAAACCCATGATCTGGATGTTTCTACATAATTAATTACAGCTTCAATATCCAGCGGATACTCTTCTTCACCATTAGTATCATGACCGCCAGAAACAAAAACAACACTTTCAGCCGGATATTCTTTGTCTATTGGCTGCTCCCCCACGAGTATTAATCCCACTGGTCTGCCAGTGTTTTCAAGAAGTGCATTTGTGGAAAGTGTCGTAGAGACTGATACAAGATTAACATCTTTTAGATACTGCTGATCCAGTGAATCCAGTACATTCTGAATTCCTTGCTGAATATCGGGGTAAGTAGTAAAAGATTTTTTAGCATCAACTATCGCTCCATCTGACCCCCTTACAATAACAGCGTCAGTATAGGTTCCCCCGGCATCAATTCCTAAACCATAATGCATTTTATCACCTTTTTAAATGAAAGCTAACTGAAAGGCGCTTTTTTCCGAAACTTATGTGATGCAATTTAGTAGAGTAAACAGCGTTAATATCTATGTTTAGAATATGTTGAATATAAGTGTTTTGAAGAGATTTGAAATACGCGATTAAGATGCTAGAAGAATCATGTTTTCAACAAGCACTACCATATTTTCCTATAAGTTTGTCCTTAAGCGATTATTCCAAGCAACAGGTATAAATAAACTCTCATATTTTATCATATTGTCGTGTTGAAAGTGCGATGCAAGTTCAGTGGTATAATCCAAAAAAAGAGGTGTGAAATGCAATTCCAAAACCCACAGAAACAGAAACCAAAGATCAGTAAAAAAGCATGGATATCGGAAACAGCTATCATCATTGGAAATGTTAATATTGGCGATAATGTCTTTGTGGCACATAATGCTATCATCCGGGCCGATGAACCAGGTTCCTCAATAATTATTGGAAACGATTGCAATGTTCAGGATAATGTGATCATACACGCCCTTTCCCATTCTGAGGTTATAGTAGGCAACAACACATCTCTTGCCCATGGGTGTATCGTACATGGTCCATGTTATATAGGTGAAGGCTGCTTTGTAGGCTTTGGATCAGTAGTGTTTGACTGCGCTGTGGGTGACGATAGTCTGGTTATGCATAATGCTACTGTAAGAAAGATCACTGTCCCGGATGGGAAAGTCATACCTGATGGCATGGCTATAACTGAACAGCATGCTGTAGAAAATCTGGAAAGTATCTCCTCAGAACTGGCAGAATTTAAAAACTCTGTTGTAAGAGCCAATATTAAACTTGTGCAAGGATACAAGGCTCTTCAAATGGAAGTTGAAAGTGAGTAATAAGAAAGTTAAAAATATTTTCCTTCCATTTTATCCATTACCATTTTTCCTTTGTCTGTAAGCATATATTTTTTCCATGTAGTTTTAGTAGGGGTCAAACATTCAATCAGTCCTACATCCTCAAGTTCTTTTAAAGCATGACTAATGTTCTGGATAGACCTGTTAGACTCATGGGCGATCTCAGAAGCATTAGCAACTGTGTGTTTTCTCATGTACTCCAGAAGAATAAGTCGCCTATCAACACTTATTATCCACCTGAGCAGCTCATCCATTGCATTTTCTGCCATAATATTCCGTCACAATAGTGATTATACTAGTACATTATATATTTTATTCGGTTATTACTGTCTTATTAAGAGAGAATCTCAAATTAGGATTTTGATTTAAAAACCTATTCCTTTTTTCTTTGATACTGCTATTCTCTTTTTTTTGGGGGGGGCGGTAGCTATAAATAGCATAAATTTTGCTCCTCCATGGATAAAAA
>NZ_JBGMEB010000020.1:0-88309 GCF_041447285.1 Methanomethylovorans sp.
AATGAAGTTTGTTACGGGATCGAATCTTACTCCGTCCTGAATTTGCTTCATTCTTCAGCCTACTCGTCAATGAAGTTTGTTACGGGATCGAATCTTACTCCGTCCTGAATTTGCTTCATTCTTCAGCCTACTCGTCAATGAAGTTTGTTACGGGATCGAATCTTACTCCGTCCTGAATTTGCTTCATTCTTCAGCTTACTTCCTTATGACCAATTTACAATATCTAAGTTATTGTATAAATCATTGACGGTCATATTACCAACAGTTATAAAAAAGAGTGAATTCAAAACTCAAAATCATGCCTCAGCATTTCTAATTTCGAATATCTATCGAGTTTTATATTAGAAAAATGCTTCCAATGCTTAATAGATTCTGGATAACATTGATATTAGAGTGAATTCGTTAGCATTACCGTTATCCAGCTAGAAATGGTTTTAATCCTAAGACCGAATCTTAGGATCAACCTATAAAAAGGAAATTTTCGAATTGCCAGGGATCTGGATCGTGATTCACAGCTGGATTTTCTTTGAAAAAGATCTTCCGATTTTTAAGTGGTGTCCAGTCCGAGGGTGCGGAAATAAATTTTCCAAGATACGGTCTGGCAATATCCAGAACAAAATCATGAGGCAAGTCCTCAGGTGTTTTAATGCCTTCTCTGGGATTTTCAAGCATCCAGAGTACAGCAGCAACAATACCTGCAGCTACCTGAAGAGTAGTAGCATTTTGACCGGGAGCAAGGGATCTGGCCTCGTCAATGCCCAATGAGCTCCCAGTCCACCAGGATTTGTAAGAATGGCCCATCAGGAGTGCCCCCATTATATCCTCGCCGGATATGATTTCATTTGTCATGATCCTGAGTCTGGGCTGAAGTTCATAATTCCGGCTTCTTAATTCACAAAGAGAGGAAAGTGTATCATGACAGGGCATATACGCATAATGTACTGTAGGCCGATAGATCGCATTGCCGTCTTCCCAAACAGTTAACAGGTGTGAAAGGCCATATGTTTCTCCATGACGGATAACCATACCTACAATTTCTTCATCTGGTATCCACGATCTGACCCACGTATTAATACCCATTTGAGGCAAGAAAATCATATTTTTCGGTCCGTATGGAGGCATATGCGCTAGATATGGCAATTTGCCTTCATGCGTCCCCCACCCAATTTCAACCGGAGCTGTCCCTTCTTCTCTCAATCCTTCTATGCTCCAAGTCCCAACAAATTCATTTACTTCCTTTGGTCTGCTGGCAATTTGAGTATCTCTCTCACTACAATGGATCACTTTGACTCCCAGTTTTTGAGCTAAAAGGGCAAAATCCCTTTTTTTTGCGAGATGAACTATTTCTTGTTCGTCCTGAGGGGATACTTTCTTGTCAGCACAGGTGCGGGCGGCAATATCCAGCAAGCCCTGCTTTACAAAGTGAGTAATCAGACCAGGATTTGCGCCATGGTCAACAACAGCAGTCGGTGCATCTTTCCAATCACGGGAAAGTTCAAGTAACTTCATTTGCCGTAAATAAAGCGATTTTTCCAATAAACTTCTAGTCAAAAATCCCTCAGTAGGATCCCATACCTCAACCGAAGTGTTAACATACAATACATTGTGGTCATGACACCATTTAATGATGTCATTAGCATCGATATTCCATGCCAGATCAATGAGCAATCCCCCATTTCCCAGATATTGCGATAAAATTTGATCCAGATTTTTCGAGGTGATCTTTTCACAGATATATCTTAGTCCTTGATTGGTATATTTTTTAAGAGATCTTGATTTGTCGACAAAATCAATTAAAGTAATGTTTTCGAGCGGAATATCGAGTTTTTCCATTAAAAGGGGCAGAGTGCATTGTGAAACTGAGCCATAGCCGATAATGACGATTTTATTGGAAAAATGTTTTTTCATAACTTTCGTAAACGTAAGGCATGGATATAACTTTTCTCATATAACTTTCCGTAATAATCCAACATGAGTTTTTCAATACCGTCATTAGAATTGATGAAAAGGCAGTAATCATCCATATTCCCAAAAACGAAGTAAACTTTAAATAAGAACATATTTCGTAAAAATCTATCCTTTTACTCGTATTCAGATTGGACTTTTAAATTCATTTATAAGTGCTTCCTTCTGAATCTATGTTTTCAAAGATAATAAGTAGTATGAGGTAACATAAGAAATTTGATAGTTAGTAATACTAAATGAGTGAAAAAGTAGGGGGCTTTAATATTTCTCTCGAAGATAAGAAGGCAACAGATAATTCTTTTGATGTCGCATATAGAAGAAACCTTCAGGCAGATAAACTTGAATTCATGAACCCGATGATAGAAAAGATTGCTGGTTTCTCTGCCCAGGAGATGATCGCAATGGGTAGCATCAGTAGGTCTGGGGATCTCGTTCATCCTGATGACCTTCCTCTCGTTACTGCGGCATTTGCTCATGCAATGGATATTGGTTTCGGTACATTGGAGTACCGGTTCAAACATAAAGACGGTAAATACCGCTGGTTTGCCGATCACTTTACGATCATCAAGGATCAAAAAGGAAAGCCACTCTTCAGCGAAGGGATCATGCGCGATATTACCAAGATTAAAAAAGAAGAATAAGTTCTAAAATAGTAGCTTTTCAGACCAGAGATGGGATGATAAAGCCTGCAAAACTTGAGTTATTAGGTAATCAAGATATCTAATGTTATAAAATAATGTTATAAAAAATAGAGTCTATTGACTCTTTAAATCTACCTATTTGATTTGCAGCATTAAACAGCAGTATATCCGCCGTCAACTGTTAGGATGGCTCCGGTCACATATGAGGCTTCATCGCTTGCTAAGAAGATAGCAGCCGGATTTAATTCGCCTTCTTTTCCATATCTTCCCATTGGAACCGTAGCTTTCATATAATTTGTAAATGCCTCGGTTTTTAAAGTATCAATGGTCAATTCTGTTGCAAAATATCCCGGGCATATTGCATTGCATGTAATGTTATATTTAGCAAGTTCTGCTGCAACAGCTCTGGTAAAATTTACTACTCCACCTTTAGATGAATGGTAGGCAACAGTATCTATAGCCGTATTTCCCACAAGCCCATACATAGAAGCGATATTAATGATTCTGCCATACTTCTTTTCAACCATGTATTTTGCAAATGCTCGTGTCACTTTAAATACACTGGTCATATCTGTATCGACTGTAAAATCCCATTCTTCATCAGTCATGTTCAGCACGCCAGCATTTTTAGCTGATCCGGCACAGTTAACTAAAATATCTACCTTGCCATACTCTTTAATTGCTGCTTCTGCAGCTTTATTCACCTGGTCTGTATTTGTCACATCACACTGGACAGGCAAGCATTTTACACCCAAACTTCTAATCTCTTCAGCTACCTTTTCCAGTTTATCTAATCTCCTGGCCATTATGACCAGATCAGCTCCCTGTCCGGCAAAACCTTTTGCCATCTGCACACCCAAACCAGAAGAACCACCTGTAACTACAGCAACACGTCCTTTTAAGCTAAACACGATTATTCCTCCATAAATAAATTAGACTTTCTAACATATTTATATCTTCTTTTGGTTCGGGAGAGGAGTTTCATTTTTCAAGTGACTATATAACCAAAGTTAAATTTTATTTGAGATTATTAGAATTATTCCACAACAAAAATTATACGATAAATTCTCTTCATCTGTGAAAATTGTATCCTAATAGCAAGTAGACATCAACACTCTTATATATGATCAGCCCCACTTAAGATTGCTTTAAGATATAAACTGTGTAGATAAACGTATTGGCATTAAATAGTGTTACTTTTCTGTAGATGCTGTTTTTCCGTTATGTTTTCATTATAGTTGGGTTTCTTAAGCTAATATAAGGACGTGAATTATTTGTTCGGAAATGAACCAACTGCCCCAGTGGATGCTGGAAAAGAATATGAAGTAAAGATTGAAGACCTCGCAAGAGAGGGAGATGGCATTGCCAGAGTAAGTGGCTTTGTAATATTTGTGCCAGGTACTTCCGTTGGCGATGAAGTGACCATAAAGGTCACAAAGGTAATGCGCAAGTTCGCATTCGCTGAAGTATCCAACTAAATTAGATTTTTTGGTGGGACAGGTGGAACAGCTACCTGTCAACCTTCTTATTATTATTTTGACTCCTTTAATATGAAATTGTGTTTCAACACACAGGAACTTTACTATGGAAAAAATTACATTTAATGACTTGCATTTATCTACAGATATCAAAAAAGCAATAGAATATATGGGTTTTTCCTCCCCTACTCCTATACAGGCACAAGCCATTCCTCATATTCTTGAAGGAAAGGATGTGATCGGCCAGGCAGAAACAGGTACCGGCAAAACAGCAGCTTTCGGAATACCTGCTTTGGAAATGGTAGATCTTACACAAAAGAAGGTACAAATACTCATTCTATGTCCTACAAGGGAGCTTGCAAATCAGGTTTCTGAAGAAATGAACAAGCTTTCAAGATACAGGGATACTAAGATTCATGCTATTTTCGGAGGGCAGTCCATCGAAAGACAAATGAAAGCGCTTAAAAAAGGCGTGCACATAGTCGTTGGTACTCCTGGAAGAATAATGGATCATCTTGAGCGCAATACATTGAAGCTTGATAGCTTAAAGATGATTGTGCTGGATGAAGCTGATAAGATGTTAGATATGGGATTCAGAGAAGACATCGAACTTATACTCGAAAAAGCTAATGACAAGAGGCAAACGATTCTTTTTTCTGCAACTATGCCTAAACCCATCATTAAACTAACTACTAAATATCAGCGTGAGCCATTGTTGATAAAGACTCAGCAGAAAAGCGTAAACGTCTCCCAGATAGAACAATTTTATCTTGAAATAAAAGGCAGGCCAAAGCACGATATTTTGTGCCGTGTAATGGATGCTTATGATGTAAAATCATCTCTGGTTTTCTGCAACACTAAAAAAGGCGTTGATGAACTGGTAGTCACCCTCAGAAAAAAAGGTTACCTTGTTGATGGATTGCACGGGGACATGAGGCAAAAGCATAGGGATGAAGTAATGTCCAGCTTCAAGAATGGTGAGATTGAAACTCTTGTTGCCACAGATGTGGCTTCCCGAGGAATAGATGTGAAGAACATCGAGGCAGTTTTCAATTATGACATCCCCCAGGATACTGAATCCTATATTCATCGTATAGGCAGGACAGGAAGAGCTGGGAAAGAAGGACGTGCTTTTACTTTTGCTGCTGGCAGGGAAATGTACAGGATCAAAAATATACAAAAACATACCAAAACTGTGATCCGCTGCAAAGAACTGTCTTCTGTCGCATAAGCATTTAAGAAGATTAACAATAAAATATCCCTTGAAAATAAAGATCAGGGGATATTATAGATTATTTTTGTATTAATATTTTTGACTATATACTACTCTTTACATTAATCCTTCCACTAAAGCCATAATAATCTCAAGTGCTATAAGCACTATTACTATCCATTCCAAATAGTTTGAGTGCTGAATGCGTACCTCTTCAGAGAGCATAGAGTAATTGTCTCTAATAACTTCAATCTTATGACTAACGCTTTCACTCCATTGGCCGCTTCGCAGCATTTTTAATACTGATGCATAAACTCTAGCATAATAAATATCCTCTGTCACCTTGATAAGGTTATTTACCTTTTCAGTAATTTCAGATATCTCTGCATTGTTCTGCATCAGCTGCATCATGATTAATCGATACCGATGCCTTCTTCTAAAAGGAGGAAGTTTATCAGCTAGCACGATATCGTCATACATTTTACCCATCTGACGACTTAGTTCCCGATCGTAGTAGCGCAGTTCGAACACCTGCACATTTGCAAACTCAATGAGGTCAAAAAGATCAGTAGGACTATCCGGATTACACAGCAGGGCAGAGTCCCATGAAAGTATTGCAAGGTCTTCTTTAGTGTAACTCTGTGTACCTTTGAGGATCTCTTCTCTCATTTGAGGGGAAAAGTTCTTTTTTTCTCCCGCAAGCAAAGGTAATGGATCTATAGATTCATCTACCCAATCCGTGAGATATATTGTATAGTCTTCAAAGAAGCCCGGGCTTAATGCAAAACCTCTGATGTGGGACTTTAGCATCTCAGTAAGGGTTTTAAGGTGTGACAGGAACAGATCGGAAAGCCCTTCCTGTTCTGCAAAAAGAAGTGCAGTTTCTTCCAGGAGAGCAAAATCTGATTCAGGCCGTTCATAAACAAAACACAAACTGATGACCCCTATATCAAAGATGCGGGCAAATACTGTGAATTCAAAGGTTCTGCCTGCTTTTTCCACAGTAGAACGTCCCATTTTTATTAAAAGCGGTGGCACATCCATTATAATAGACTTGGGTTTAACACGTCGAAAACTTGTTCTGGCAATATGGAAACTTGCAGCAAGTTCTCTTTCCAGCCAATCAAGGTCAATTTCCAATCCAATATCGTAGATCCTGTAAAACCTGAGTGCTATCAAGGATTTAATCTCCTGTAAAACAATATATGTGATGCATATACTATTTATTTATTACTCTCTAAATATGTTATAATGGGTGGATCTTCATTAGCAAATCATGGAAAAAAGAGACAGTATATAGATGCTACTAAACAGGTTCAATGATTGATAATTAGTGGATTCAGTTTATATTTAATGTACAAGTTATTAAATACAAGTAGTTCCTATCTTCATTTGCAGCTCAGCATGCCAAATGCGGGTATCCTACCTCCTATGGAGCATGCATAATGATACAGAGAAAAACAAAGGATGAAATGGGGAAATCCAGTTCAGGGCAAATGGTTTAAGAATCAAATCCTGGACTGGATAAAACCAAATTGAAAATAAGAATCTCCTTTTTGATAAATACTTTTATATGACGAGGCCAGAGACTAATACCAAGGCAACTATCATGAGCAGATATGTCGCCACTATAATAGCCACTTTTTTCACATGACTTTTACTTCTCATACCTACCACATGTAAAACCACTCTACATACATATATAAACATTTCTAACTTGCTTGAAAATCCCGGGCTTCTTTAATGTGTTAAAGCTACGGATGAGAAAAGTACATATCGACAATATCGCCTTAGGACTATATGATGATCTTCAGTGGGCCTGACCGGATTTGAACCGGTGACCGCCCGGTTATGAGCCGGGCGCTCTAACCTGACTAAGCTACAGGCCCGCCACGATTAAAAAAAGATTAGAAACGCCGCCAACAGGGCTCGAACCTGTGACATTCTGGTTAACAGCCAGACACTCTACCAACTGAGTTATGGCGGCTTGCATCTGCGCCCTACGCGCGAAACGTCTTAATGCACTTATTGTTTTTAAACTTTGTGTTTGCAGTGCCATTTTCATTGCTGTAAGTACAATAAACCAAGTGCAGATTGAGATAATTGTATATATTAAAGTAGAGCCAATAGCGTTATCAATATAAGCCCAAGGCTCCCGGTCACTTTTAATGATTACTGCTCTTCAATCTGATTTAACCGTCAGTTCATCGTGCGCCGCACCAACAATTGGAATGGTTTCCCTACATTTAGGACATAACCCCTTTGGGGTGATATTATACTCAAACAAAGAGAATGCATTTCTTCTGATCAATAGAGTTCCACATTTCGGGCAATATGTGTTTTCATAATCATGTCCGGGCACATTGCCTATATATACAAACCTCATCCCTTCATCTTTAGCTATTTTATGCGCTTCTTCTAGTTTCCGGACAGGGGTGGGAATGAGTTCTGACATTTTATATTGGGGCTGAAAACGCGTGAAGTGCAAGGGAGTGTCCGAACCAAGGTTTTCATGTATCCACTTTACCATGTTCCTTATCTCTTCTAGAGAATCATTGTGAGTTGGGATTACGAGATTCACAACTTCCACATGCATTCCAAGTTCACGTGCATGTTTTGCCGATTCCAGTACCGGCCAAAGTTTCGCACTGGCAATCTCTTTGTAAAAATCATCTGTGAAAGCCTTAATGTCCACCCTGAAGGCATCCAGATATGGAGATATATTCTTCAATGCTTCGGGTGTAATATAGCCATTTGTAATATATGCAGTTGCAAGCCCTGCTTCTTTTGCAATTTTTGCACAATCATATGTGTACTCATACCAGATGGTAGGTTCATTATATGTCCATGCGATTGTTTTTGCACCAACTGCAAGTGCCCTCTGTACAGCCTCTTCGGGTGTTATCTCAACGGTATAAGCTTTATCTAATTCTATTTGTGATATTGTCCAATTCTGACAATGCTTACATCTGAAATTACAGCCAATAGTACCCAGAGAATATGCAAGTGTCCCCGGATAAAAATGAAACAACGGTTTTTTTTCAATAGGATCAACAGCTTCACTGGAAACAGTGTTATATATTAAAGTGTAAAGAATTCCATTTTTATTCTCGCGAACTCTGCAAAATCCTCTCTTGCCATTAGATATGATACACCTGTGCCCACATACATTACAGTGCACTTTGTTCCCTTCAAGCTTATCGTAAAGCATAGCTTCTTTGATCATGGAAAACCCCCTAAAACAATTCGTGTTCAAAAGACTTAAGCCTTATCAAATGAACAAAATAATATTCAAAGTACATTGAGGCTAACGTTAAATGTATGTACATTCAGCATTGGCCTTATATCAGCGCCTTCATCTCCTGAAATATGCAGAACAACTGCCGTAGAATTGGAGTTTATGCTGTATTGATCAGCATCAAGGTTTGAATCTTGCATAAGTTTATTCAGATAATCCTGCCATGCCATGGAATTTTCACTTTCCACAAGCAATGTAATTTCATCCACAAGTGTACTTCCATCATAAACGGAGACTGAATTTCTAGATGCAACATAAACCTCTTCCATACTGTTACTACTCATGGTCCTCTGCAAACCTCCAAGTTTTACAGCATCAAAAGTCACATCAATGGTATCGTTCAAAGATTTAGTTACACTTATATGAGGCACCATTTTCATAACTGAACGATTATCTTGGCCTAGTACTAATCCCCCACATTCATAAGAAAATCTTTGGTTAGGATAATGGTCATTGTTTGACAGGAAATCTACACTTCCCATATCTTTCATCATATCTCCGGTGTCCTGATTTACTCCACCCAATTCAGTAATCACATACATGTTAACTGTCCGTGTATTAAGCAACAAAGTGGAGCTTGAAGATAATGAACTGAAGAAAGGAACTTCTCCACCTCCCATGGTGATAGGAATGCCTGCAGAAAAAGAATTACTTCCTGTAGCAGAAATTGTAAGCATCAGATCAACTCCAGACTTAAGATGAGCCATATCATTGGTAACAGTTCGCATATGCAAATGCTCAGCGTCTTCTGTCCACTGTGGAACATATCTTACATTTATCGAGGTGATCAAGGCAACTACCAATGCCAGCAGAAGAATAGCGGACACAACTGTAGATACAGCTTCCTCGGATCTTCCTGTATATTTCCTTCTCGCCATATTAACCACTTCAGGGTGCAGTAGCATTGTAATAATTCATGATCTCTTCATCTGACAAAGCTTCTTTATACAAAGCAAGTTCGTCAAGTCTGCCTCTGTAATAGAAATTATATGTGCCTGAATTCTGACGTCCGATCCATAAGCTATTTGCATTGGGTCGCAATTTCACGCCATTAGTTGGTTTACTTTCAATAAACTGGCCGTTCTTATAGAACCGTATCTCGTTTTTATCAAAAGTAATTCCTATCATATACCATACATTATTAGAAAGGCTCATGCCTGAAGTTTGCACAAAGTTGGTACTACTATCATTCCACTCAAAAACAAGTTCTCTTTGAACCACGAAGACATCAAAATTATCTTTCTCATTGTTTCCCTTTCCAATGATTGTATTCGTTCCGAGCACATTTCTACCATTCATCCAGAATAGCATGCTCATTTCATCCGTAAAGTTAAGGGATGAGTCATGTGGAATAGATACATAGTTATTATTCCCGTTAAAACTAAGTGAATTGTTTTTAATCCCGGTAGCCCAGGTAGCACCATAAATAGTTCCATCGTTATCGTCTCTTATGTCATGTAATATGCTACCACTGCCCTCATCAAAATTCCAGATTGAAACCGGATAGATCTGTACTGTGGATGTGGTATTGTTACTGGTACTTTGTGTGATAACATTTCCAAGAACAGTACCGCTTTTCAAGACGGTATTAGAAGGTACATGGACAATTACTACATATATCTGGTCAGTATCTACGATGTCCTTTCCCCAAAGAGTTGAAGCATCCAGGCCTATGGTATCGCCAAGTTGCCATAAAGGCTCTGAGTGCATAGCTGAAAGTTGCTGTGGATTTATTTCAAAACGATCATTATTGATGTCTACATAAATTTTGATATTTTCTGTTTCGATTCTTTCTCCGCCTACATGTCTTATCCAGATAGTATCAATGTCACTGTCTACCCAACCATCAACATCTACCGTTGGTTTTTCTATGGATTCTTGTGGCGAAAGCAGAAAAACAGCTATGATTGAGAATGCGATTACAGCTATACCCGTTAGTAATATTTCTCCTATTATTTCGGAGACTGCATCAGTGTTTTCTAACAAGTTTCTTTCTTTTGGATACATCTGTTACTCCTTAAAAGAACGTAATAAAAACCAAGTAAGCAGTGAACATCATAAACAGAGAATACTTTAATCCAGCACTGATTTCTCCTCTTTCCATTTTACCTGCAACAAGACCAGAACATAACCCTTGGATCATAGCTGCATGAAACAGAAGCACGTTATATTCGTCCAGATCTACTAACTGAATAAGGGGCATACCTGCATTTGCACTCGCGCTTGCAACTGGCATGGAAGGGAGGAAAAATGCTGCAAGAATATAGACTATAAACAGGAAAACTCCGTAGGCGATATAAATAATGAATACATACACGAACATCTCTGATTTTCGTTCCTTTTTCAACTGCTTCTGTACTTCAGCATCAGTCGCTGCAATGGTTAGTACATTCATAATGTTACTGGTGGTTTCTGTAGCTTTGATGATAATGTAGACTATTTTTGTTGTCATCTCAGTCCTGATGCGGTATTCGAATTTTTTCAAAGCTTCGGAAAGAGTGGCGCCCCAGGACAGTTCATTGTGCATTCTCCTCACTTCGGTGTGTAGGATTCCGATCTTTAAATGCGTAGCAAAAGCAATGGCATCTGTCAAAAGCATTCCAGATTCATTCATACTTGCAAGATTTTTCAAAAAATCAGGTATTTGCTCATCGATTTTTGTTATTCTCATATGCCATAGTTCATAGAAAATAACATATGGAATTACTACAATGAGCATGGCAGTGAATAGTTGTTTATCTATTGATGCAAGAGTTGCTGTATTAAAATCCCAAATGGATGTTAAATTAATGAAATCAATATGCCTATCTAAGTTATAGTGCAGATAAATGATTCCAATGGGTATGCTAATTAACAAAGTATGTGCAGGATTTGCTTGCATCCATTTGATCGGATGAAGTAAACGAGTACTAATCTTATTGATTTTCTCGTAAAATCTGATCTTTTTTACTTTTTTCTGTTCATTTTCTGTATCTTCTCTCAGGGGGACATTATCAAATTCATTAAGATATTTGTCCAGTTTGTATATCTCTATTCTTTTTGCCCCTTGGCCTGTAAGGGAATTAAGAAGAAGCAAATAAGTAACAGTACTTATAGGAATTATCAAATAAACTATTGCGTAAAGTATCTTAGTACTGGTAGGATTTATAAGACCAAGTACTACTAATATTGTCATCAGGAAAAGAGGGCCTGCTACAAAGGTAGAGATATAGACCTCTGCCATAACGCCCAGCGTCTCAAAGAACATTCTTTGCTGCTTCATGGCATTGTCATGAAAGTATTTACTCTTTGAGCCAAGGTAAGCACCAATGTTTCCTCCACTCGATAATACAGAAGAGAGACCTTCCAGAAAATCCCTCATTTCTGCTGAAGGAGATCTGCGAATAGCATTACTTAGTGCTGTCAGTAGATCAGTTCCAAAATATTCTATATCATTTACTATTTTAGTGAATTCTTCAGCAGCAGCTCCATATATATCTCTGTGCTCACTTAATGATCTAAACATATCTAATATAGTTATAGCGCCTCCATGACTAAGCGCATATAGAAAAGCAACGGTGTGAGAAAGAGACTGATCAATGACACCAATCCTTATCCCCGCTTTGACACCTGGGATTAAAAGACATGTTGTGAATGTAATGTAAGATATTACCACAAAACTAGATGCCGTTTCTATCAGAGTCCAGTAATATGGGGGCATAATGTCGTATATGAATGGATTTGATGTCAACAATAGAGCAAAAACAAGAAGGACAGTTCCTTTAGAAACCTCATATATGAAAAAAGCTGCTAGTATGCCGCAAAGAATAGCACATATATAGGCGCGTACAATATATTCATCTGTAAGCACCTTCATGCCAGCCCGTTGCAATTGTAATCTAAGTTGAATATAGCGGTCTTTATCCCTGGATATGAACGGCCTGAAAAGATCACACGTTGCTTGCAGAATATTGAGCATCTGTATCCTCTTTCAAATGTTCTGGGAGATTATATCCTGAAGCATATCGTTCTTTATAGCATCCAATACCATTGTAGGGTTCGCCGAATAGGCTTGTACGACCAAGGACACGCTAACATAATCCCTCATCTGCTTTGTGCTCATATACTCAAGAATGAGTTCCCGATTTTTCATTTCCTGTTCCAGTTTCTCTTGATTCCAACCACGTGCCTGCATTACCATTTTCAGAGCATGGGAGTCACCAGAGCGATGGAATTCATCAGCTAGGGGGTCCCATTTGTATAGCTCGTTCACAAGTAACTCCCCTGTGATGGAATCCATGTCAGTAAGTTCTACAACGGTTTCTGTTCTTCTTACCTTTTCATTTTCCACAAAAGTTAGCAACTGGATAGTCATAATGTCTAAGGAATGTAGCATCACACGTGGCACATTAAGAGGTTCACTGTTAAGCCTGCTGACAACTGCTTGCACGTCACCTGCATGGATTGTTGAGTATGTTGCATGGCCTGTGGATATTGCCTGAAACAGAGTAAGAGCTTCTTCACCTCTTACTTCACCAACGAGTATATATTCAGGTCTTTGCCTGAGCGCAGACTTGAGGAGATCATACATAGAGATCTCACCTCTGTCAGAAAAGGATATAGCCTCCCTGGTAACTCCAGCTATCCAGTTATCGTGATGCAGCATGAGCTCCCTTGTATCTTCAATAGAAACGACTTTGGACATGGGCGGGATAAAAAGCGAAACAGCATTGAGCATGGAGGTCTTACCTGATGCTGTTCCACCTGCAAATAATGCACTGTTCCCATTTTCCATAGCCAGCCAAAAGTATGCCATCATTTCTACAGTGCAAGTGTTATAATTGATAAGATCTATGGGTGTGATCGGGTCTCCGCGGAACTTTCTAATGGTAAATGAGCTTCCTCTGGTCGTAATCTCTTTACCTAATGTTGCCTGGAGACGAGAACCATCAGGAAGTGTTGCATCGACCAGTGGTTCTCCGATAGAAATATGCTTGCCACTTTTCTGACAAAGCCTAATGACCATAGAGTTAAGTTCCTGCTCTTCATAAATAATATTAGTCATTATATTACGATATTTTGCATGATATAGAAAAACTGGTATTTTTGGCCCGTCACAGGAAATGTCCTCGATGAATGGGTCCATTAGCAGTGAGTTAATCCTACCTTCGCCCATAAAGTTGCGCTCAAGGTAATACATAATGCGATGCATGGAGGGAATATCAAGATTTGCATGATATCTTTTGAAAAGTTTCAGTACATTATCTGTAAGAACTTCTAGCTTTTTTTCTCTCTGCACCATCTTTCCGAGAGTAAGTAAATCCTTGAGATCATCGTAGAGAATCTCAAGAAGTTCTGTTTCATAAATTGTTAGTGCAGGCTCTACTACATGAAAATAGCGAACATCTTTCTTTTTCAGAATGGATATGAATGAGTAGGGCTCATCGACCCAGTAGCGTTCAATTTCCGTATATCCTTCAGGAACAGAATATTCGATGAGCGGGCCATGCATTGATGGATCATATTGCGGAAACGAGCGGCGGGATTTTTTCCAGAATCGCAGGTCTATGCCCGTAATAGCCGAATAAAGGGAATCCATTGATTTGTTGGGGTTATTTCTCTGGACGAGTTTGGCTATCATTGTTTCATCCGGTAGATCCTTATCTTAGGCATGAGGCCCATCTATCTCATCATCATCATCATAACAAGCTACTTTTCAATATAAAAACGTTTTGTTAGAGGAGTTTGATCTAGATTTAAAATTTATATAATATTAAAAAGCCAATCCTTTATTGGTCTGAAATGAAGAAAAAATAAGAAGAAAAAGATTGAAATTACTTGCAAATCTATGTTCATTAAAGCTTGAATGTGATAAAAATAGAGAGGAGAGATGCCCGCCAGGGTTTGACGGGCTGACGCATTTATTCTGTGCTTGCCTGATGGTTCATTTTGCCCCTCTAGGCACTTTATAAATTTCCAATTGACTATATAACCCCTTTGATGATAGCGATTATCCTTATTATACTCATTATCATAGAAAGATACAAGGTTGATCTGGGTCGCCAGAATTAGAATCCAACGTATCATCGTTCTTAATATAACATAAGATATTTCTTATAAGAAAATAAGTACCAAAACAATTACAATTACAGGTTCAAGTTTCATGAATGAAAAAAGTGGATCACAAGAAAACTATTCCAAGGCTTACATTCTTTCTGTATTAACAGTTACTTGGCTGGTGACTATTGCTCTTTTTATTGATCCAACAACAGGACCAAATTTATTTTCGATAATAATGTTGATTCCGGGGCTTTTGGCCATCATTTTTATAAAAGTTTTGCATAAGAATCCAAAAACGAAACTGATAGGTTTAACCAAAAGGATAAGTGGCAGATCACTTTTATTTCCTATACTTTATCCTATACTATTTGTTGCAGTTTGTGCTCTTATAGGCCTGATTACAGGAATAGGAGAGCTGAATTTTCAAAAAATACTCACAATAAAAGATACAACTAGCGTAGTTACAATTATTGCTACTTTAATTGGTGTGTTAGGGGAAGAATATGGATGGAGAGGCTATTTGCTTCCTGAATTAACAAAAATAAAAGGGATAACAAAATCAACTATCATAGTTGGTATGGTTTGGGCATTGTATCATGTTCCGGCAGTATATCTACTGGCAAAAACAACCGGCTCAGGCAATCCACTTTTATTATGCTTTATCCAAGCCTGTTTCATATTCTGTTTTAGTTTTCCATTTTCGTATTGTTTTTATTTATCTGAAAAGATACTACCAGTTGTACTATTTCACTCAATATGGAATCTGTTGAATATGACTGTACTGGGGGATCTGTATAGAAATGAGCAAGGGATCATAGAAGGTAATTTATTGTACCTGAATGGAGAGGGTATTTTAGGTCTAGTTTTAGGTACTTGTTTAATTTACTGGTTTATTAAGCAGTTAAAAAAAGATGAGTATACATCGAATAACCTTGTGGAATAGAAATAAAGCTGCTGGGACTTGATAGGTTCAGCAGCTGATTGAAATATTATTTTAACAGGGTCCCAAAATGTGTTTCAAACCTTTCCTGCATTATTTCCCAGGTAGGCAACTTCACCTGGCAACCAATGACCTCAACTGCAAAGGATGCAACCGTTGAACCTATCCTGCCACAGGTTTCCATATCATATCCTCGTGTGAAGGCCAACAGGAATCCGGCTCTATATGCGTCACCTGCACCTGTTGGATCAACTGCTTTCACAGGCACCACAGGTATGCAATATTCTGCATCTTCAATATGTATCTTGCTTCCTCGTGAATCATAGGTCACCACAATGGTTCCGATCATTGATTTGAGTTCATCGAAAGAACGTCCGGTCATCTCACACACTCTCTTTATCTCATGACGGTTCGTGAAAAGTATATCCGTGTGTTCTAATATGGCCTCCAGATCTTTACGGTTATAGGTTATAAGATCCTGTCCTGGGTCAAATGAAACAAAACCCGCTTTTTTTGCAATCCTTGCATTAAAAGAGCATTCTGAAGTTGCAAGATGTACAAAATCAACTTCTGGAGGTTCCAGTTCTTTCAGAAGCGCAGATGCCCCCCAGTGGAAATATGTGCTCTGATTATGATCTCTGTCAGTAAAAACGAATGCCTTTGTAACCTTCTGGTCTTTGCATCTATATAACAAAGAAAGGTCCACGCCCAAAGAAGTAAGGTATTCTTCATATCCGGAACTTCCAAAATCTTCGCCAACAGCAGATATCAGCTGACCCTTACCTCCAAGCTTGGAAATACCCACTGCGATATTAGCAGCTCCGCCTCCGAAATACTCATGATAGTCGATAATAGGATAAGACTCGTTATGGCAGGAAATGTTCTCAACGTCAAAAAGCAGATCTATGGCTGCATGCCCCACAACAGATATTGTCCTGTCCATACTTTTCCTCCTATCCTTACTGGAACTCTTCAACATCAACGACTTTCAGGGGTACATCCCGTAATGCTCTTCCAATAACGGATTTAGCTATACGTGATGCATGTTCCTCACTTTCGGCATCAAATACTTTCATCTCAAGGACCAGGCCAACAATAGCAGTATTAGCAGTCAGGAAAACACTACTAAATGCTTCTTCACAAGCCGGGCAATATGTGGTGCCAACATCCACTTCCACAAAATCGAGTTTAGGGTTCAGTCTTTTACCAGCCTCGGAAATTGCCACACCTATGGCATCATCCGGACTGTTCACATCTCTGACCAACCAGGCAGCTTCAAGTACAACATTATAATTTGACATTTACTCGTCTCCGGGAAATTGAGTTATGTCACCTTTTAGAATTCATATCGTGAATAATTTATCATCATACACTCTGAACACTCCAAGACGCGCCCCAGCATCCAGCCAGGCATGTCCATAACTGAAACATATCAGTGCGTTCACAGGGTCTTCCTGTTGTACAAAGTGGATACCATCTTCGTAATATGATCTTGCCATCGTATGGAAGTCATTTGCAACAGCGTACATATGCGAATCCTTGATAGGTGCAAACTCTGCTTTTTCCAGCGCTTGCCTTAGTAGGTTCTCATATCTTTTAACCTTTTCATTCAGATCAGCTGGCAAGCTATTTCCTCCTCATTTACTCGCACCAAATATTTTTTTGAATAGACCGCCTCCCTCTTCTGTTTTTACTTCCCGCGAGGGTTTTCTCTTGGGAGGGGGAGCTGTAGTGGTCTGAGCAGGCACATGCTCTTCTATGGAATGATGCTCTAATACAGGCGATGGGTGAGGTACATGTGATTCATGCACATGTTCTACGGGTGGCTTCCTGGGTGGTGCTGCCGGAGCAGTATTTATGTTAACACTTCGCATTACATTAACAGATTCTCCACCGTGTTTACTTTTACGCACTCTAATGTCTACCAGAATAGGCCTTTCAATATCTGTGCTCACCAGCATTGCCACTCCTGGAGGCAGGCGCATGAGCTCGTCCTCCACATAGGAACTTACTCCCTCAAGACCTTTGCTGATAGCTTTCAGGTCATTAGGGTTCGTGACCTTCATGATGATCTGGGTGCCGCACTGAGAAAGAATATTTTTGTCCACGCGTGCAGGTCTCTGGGAAATCACCATCAATCCAAGACCGAATTTACGTCCTTCTGAGGCAATTGTTCTCAGTACATCTGAACTTAAAGTCTTGCTGAAACCCTTTTCCGGTGCGTAGTTATGAGCTTCTTCTACCACCAGCATACCAGGTGGAATGGTATTCATCTTTCGGGCCTCGAATAACGTACTGCATAAACGCGCAACGATCATCGACTGAATATCCGGATTCACACCTTTGAAATCTATGATGGCAGCTCTTCCCGGCTGAACAAGGTCCTCAATTGATGTGGGATTTGTTGAAAGTATGCCGTTTTCCCTTATTTCTTCAAGAAAGCTGATCACATTCCACTTTGACTTACTATCATTGTTCTTGACCTCAAAAATTATCTCATCAAGAGTATATGTATCCATCTCGGCTTTGATCTTATCAATAGCCTCGTAAAGGATACCTATGTGAGTGCTGGTGAAATTGTTGGGAAAAGCCTCACTCAATTCTTTTGCTGTAAGGTTCATGCCGTTAAGCCGAAACACTTCATCGGCTTTGGGATTCAGGCTCTTGTCAGCAGGAGTGTATACAGTAACATACTGTGAATATGATTTTGGTGAAACCTTAAACCTGCCTGCGACTTCTGTACTAATAGTTCCTTCTTCTTTCAATGAAGCATATTCACTGTGCGGATCAATAATAAGCAAAGGTACTTTGCGGTCCAGCATCTCTTCAAGGAGAACGCCTGCAGTATATGACTTACCGCTTCCAGTCTTTGCAAGGATGCTGCAATGTTTCTGTACAAGGCTATTCACATTGAGATGTACGGGTATATCAGTACCTTCCAGCATGCCAATGAACATTTCTTTTCCAGAGAGCCCAAGGGAACTGCATATAAGTTCGTTGTTCGCTTTGTAGATAGGGTCTCCCGGACTAAAAGGAGTTGTAGGTGACCGTAACAAACCTGAATCATCACGTTTGCCTATGACCGTCACATCAGCGATTATCCTGTCCCCGCTTTTGTCCTTACGGGTACCGTTCTTTGCCTCCTCTATAGAGTAACTATCTCCTGAACGGGTGATGGAGAGCACCTGTGCAAGAACCCAGCCATCGATCTCATGCCAGGCTTTTACATATCCTCCCTGATGCACACTGGTGCTATCTGATAATAGTATCCTGAAGTTGGATGTCCCTGCCTCGCCGAATATCACGCCAACTGCATCTCGAACCATTTTTCCCTCGTATATTAATTTCAATAGTGATATATTTTATATGTAACCAATATGTCCTATGTCGTTTTGATATATAGACTTGTACCCTATAATTATATTCCACTACTGCTGCTGAGTTTCAAGTAATGCTTTTGGTGCATGTGCCAGCTGTACTAACGCCTCTGCTTCAACAAAATGCGTATCCGCCGGGACGATCAGTATATGGAGAGGTCCACCGAAATCAAAGTTTTTCAGGCTTTTAATGTAATCTGCTGCAACAGATGGGGAATCAGATCCAGCTCTGGCTATACCAACTGCTATCCTGTCCTGCAGAATTTTTGTGTCTTTGTTTTCTTCTACCCTAAGAAGAAGGTCCAACGCCTGATTCACTGTCATGTAACCTTTTTCTTTATCAATATCAAGGAAAACAAGAGTATGAAGTCCATGATCCAGATTTTGAAGAATTGTATCATAAGGGGTTTCCGATATGACAGTTTTCCCTCTGCTACTTGTATATGGATGAGGTACAGTAACGGCTTTTCCAAACCTATAGTTCTGCAGACCGGTAAGTCCACATACTGCTGAAGATATTGACGAGCCATGCACAAGTTTTGTACTGATGCCCATTTCCATCGCACGTAGGCGTAGGTCAACATGAGTGGTGGAAACCATTGTATCTCCACCTGTAAGGAAAACTACATTTTCATCCATGGCATAACCTAGCCAGTCCGGATACTGTTCCACTTCTTCCCGTGTGAGTACTGTTATCTTTTTATTGTATAATTCTTCCATCTTCTCCACGGTAGTTCCCATAAGTCTGGATGTATAGAACTCTACATATACCCTGTTTGCCTGGGCAATAGCTTCAAGTCCTTTCAGGGAAATGTCTTTTTCATCAAAGAGTCCCAATCCTATGAAGGTCAACATAACCGAGAAATGGAATTAATGATTTAAATGCTTTGACCATGCAAAAGCACATATTTGCATATCGAAACGTTTTTATAGAACTATATACAGTTAGTTCAATTCATACGTAAAAAAGATACATTAAAACAAGTTCATCATCTGGATTCAGGAGGTTCAAAATAATGGCACAACAAGGCATGTCAATACAAATGGCAGGACAATATGGAGGTCAGCCGGTTTATATTATTGACCCAAGAACAGAGCACGCACAGGGTAAAGATGCCCTTTCCATGAATATCAACGCAGCTAAAGCAGTTGCAAAGCTGGTACGTTCTACCTTAGGACCCAAGGGTATGGATAAAATGCTGGTCAATGTTCTTGGAGATATTGTTCTTACCAACGACGGTGCCACTATACTCAAGGAAATGGAGATAGAGCATCCCACTGCAAAAATGATCGTTGAGGTCGCCAAGACGCAAGAAGATATTGCAGGGGACGGCACCACCAGTGCTGTTGTGATAGCAGGCAGCCTCATGGACAAAGCCGGAGAACTTATTGAAAAAGGTCTCCACCCCATAGTTATTTTCAAGGGGTACAATCTTGCTGCACAGAAAGCTATTGAGATTCTGGAAAACTTTGCAACGAAAGTTGACAAAAATGACAGGAAAACACTGGAAAATATAGCAGAAACCTCAATTACAGGCAAAGCTCCGGAAGCTTCCTCTGACCATCTGGCAAAAGTATGTGTCGATGCAGTGCTGGCAATAGAGGAAAATGGCAAGTATGATATAGATAATAAGATTGTTATCAGGAAAGAGGTTGGCGGCAAGATAACAGATACCGAAGTAATAAAGGGAATTTACATCAATAAGTATCGTCTTCATCCTGATACTCCTGCTAAAGTTGAAAACGCTAAGATTGCACTTCTGGATATGCCAGTAGAGTTTTCCAAGACCAACACCAAATCAAAGATCCAGCTTGGTAGTGTTGAAGAAATGTTCGCGTTCAAGGACCAGGAAATGATCAATTTCCGTAAAATGCTGGATAAGGTCATAGATACAGGTGCCAATGTTGTTTTCTCTTCCAAGAACATAGATGATAGCGCTGTACACTACTTCATGAAGCACAATATCTACACTTGCAGAAGACTGAAAGATGAAGATATGACTGTGCTTTCCCTATCCACAGGTGCCAAGCTTGTAAGGAACATGAACGAGATCAGTGCTGATGATCTGGGCTTTGCCGAAATGGTTGAGCAGGAATCCGAATATGAAGAGAAAACTCTCATCACTGGTTTCAAGAAATCCAACACTGTGACAATCCTCATAAAGGCAGGCAGTGAACATGTTACTGATAACATTGAGCGTGTATTTGACGATGCTCTCAATGTCGTGAAATCTGTCCTCGAAGACAAAGCAATAGTTCCAGGCGGAGGGGCTTCTGAGATGGCAGTAGCACAGGGATTACGCTCTTATGCCTCTTCCATAGAAGGACGCGAACAGCTTGCAGTTATCGCCTTTGCAGATGCTATGGAAGAAATACCAAAGGCAATTGCAGAGAATGCAGGTCTGGACAAGATCAATATGCTGCTGCAGCTGCGTGCTGAATCTGGGAAGAATAAGAACAGTGGAATCAATGTCTATTCTGGCAAGGTAGAAGACATGATGAAGGACAATGTGATTGATCCGCTCCGTGTCAAGACACAGGCCATCAAGTCCGCATCAGAGGTATCTGCCATGATATTGCGCGTTGACGACATGCTCAAGGCACAGGAAAGGGATATGCAGGATGTTAACCCTGCACACAACATCCACAATTACAATATGGGCTGAGCTGAAAACTAGGCCAAAAGAAGGTAAATCACATGGTTTGTAAGCCTTACTTACAAACCATAAAATTTTCTGTAATCCTCTATTACTTTTGTGGTCTGAGCAGGATATCTATTTTTCAATTGCTCGATAAAATGATCTTTTGATAAGCATTCTTTCATTTTTCTCGCAAGTTTGGTTCCATAATCCTTTGATAAGGGATTATCTTTCTGGATCTCAAAAGACAGGCATAGTGCTTCCATAGGAAAGTATTCTCTTCTTATGACAGGAGATACCGAACCCAGAAGCACATCATTATCAAGCTGGCTATATGCAGGAACTCCAGTCTTATGAACACGTTCTGCATCTGTCAGATGTTTCTGGTTCTTTTTGGAATATGAATGAAACTCAATATAAATGCTGGGTCTTAGTTCATTTACAGCTTCTATTATTGGTCTGCCAAGTGTTTTGTAGTAATGCTCTTCCAGAGTAGACACATATTTTTCTTTGCACACAACGGGTATAATAGCCAAAGAGCCTACTTCCGGCTGTTCAAGTTCCTCCAGTATATCGGATGTATCCATCCATTCGTTTCCATGCAGACCACCGACAAAAAGTCTTACTGGATCACCCTCCCCAACCAATCTATAAGCCATCATTATCCATCATAAATAGGTTTGATTTAAAGGCTTGCGTCCAATCACGTAGATCTCCTGTTTCTCTGGCTCTATAACCTGGAGAATTTCAATACCCATTGCCTCTATTTTAGAAAGAAAAGGTTCCCTGCTCTCACGTTTTTTTATCTTTATGACTTGTAGCAATTTTCCGCCTTCTTTAAGCAGAGGAAGCACTCTTTTAAGTGCCACAAGAGAGTCAGCAGGCTCCAGAGTCATATCGCTTAGTATAACATCCACTTTCTCAGATGACATTTCATACAAAGGAAGTGTGAAAACATCCCCAAACTTTACACTTACATTCTCATGCTCATCAGTGATCTTGCTAAGCTCTGCATGAAAGTCTTTACTGTACTCAATACCCTGTATTTTTTCGGCTATCTGTGAAGCATATAGCAAAAATCCTCCAGCGCTTGACCCCAGGTCAAGGACAGTATCCCCTTCACAAATGATATCAGAAGCTTCCTGAATAAGTTTTAGCTTGAAATACCCTTTTGGCATATCAAGCCCTTCAACGACTTCAATAAGTAGATCGGTACTTACATCTTTAGATGGCTTGGTAGCAACATTTCCCCCAACTCTTACATTCCCGCGGATAATAGCATCCTTTGCACGTGCTCTGGAGCTGAAATAACCCATATCCACAAGATAAGTATCAAGTCTCATGAAACACTTATAAACAGACCAAGGAATATAAAATCATGCAATAGTGAATAATGATTCTTGGCTATAAACCTTATTTCATTTCTCAGATTTCAAGGTTAACGTGAATAAAAATAAGTAGAGCGAAAAACATTTTCGCTCACAACATGTGTTTCTGTTTTAAGTTAACATGTTACAGTTAGCTTTGGTCTCATTGCAGCATTTGGATAATCTGAACTGTAGAATGCAATGTAATTTCCACTTTCAGTGCGTGCCTTGATGAAGAAACCAGTATTTGTGTACTTACCACTTACATACTCCTGTACAAGCTGTGTAACATCAAATTCATAGTATTTGTTATCAGGCACTGTTTTGGCTGGGAAAGTAATAGATGTGTATGGTGTACTTCCCTGAGAAGTACCATTCTTATCATACCAGCTTCCTCCTTCTGTTGTCCAGGAATTCCAGGTAACAGAACTTGGGTTCCATGCAACTGGCCTGTAGATATCAACAATAGTATCAGTAGTACGTGTTGCACCTGCTGGATAGTACCAGTACAGAGAAAGTGTTGCCTTACTTATCGTATCTGTTGTTTTGTAGCTACTGAGATCGAACAGCATTACATCCCTGCATACGCTATCTGTACTCCTTCCAACGTCAATATATGTACTTGTGGAAAGAACAGTAGTCGGCAATGACTCACGCAACCTATTGTCATAAGTTGGAGTATAAGAAATTGTACCGGTTGTTTTACTTACAGCTACCTGTAACGTATCTGTTGACTTTTGTCCAGCAGTATCGGTTACTGTGAGAGTTACAGTATAGGTTCCTGCTGTGGTATATGCATGAGTAGTTGCGACTCCCGTCGTTTCAGAGGTTATACCATTTGAAGCATCGAAGTCCCATGAATACGTTGCTATGCCTTTATCATCTGTGCAAGCACTACCACTGAAACTGACAGCTGTACCTGTTGTTGCAGTTTTATCAGCACCGGCATTTGCAACCGGTGCATTGTCTACTGAAGCAGTGGTAATTGTTAACTTTGGTCTCATTGCAGCATTTGAATAATCTGAACTGTAGAATGCAATGTAATTTCCACTTTCAGTGCGTGCCTTGATGAAGAAACCAGTATTTGTGTACTTACCACATACATACTCCCGTACAAGTTGTGTTACATCAAATTCATAGTATTTGTTATCAGGCACTGTATTTGCCGAGAAAGTAAGATTAGCATATGGTGTACTTCCCTGAGCAACACCATTCTTATCATACCAGCTTCCTCCTGCTGTTGTCCAGGAATTCCAGGTAACAGAACTTGGATTCCATGCAACTGGCCTGTAGATCTCGACAATAGTGTCAGAAGTACGAGTTTCACCTGCAGGATGATACCAGTACAGAGAAAGCGTTGCCTTACTTATCGTATCTGTTGTTTTGTAGCTACTGAGATCAAACAACATTACATCTCTATACCTTGTGGAAAGTCCTCCCACATCAATAAATTCACTAGAGGAATACACACTACTTGGAGATGATTCACGTAGTCTATTGTCATAAGTAGGCGTGTAAGTACCGGAACCTGTACTGGGTGAAGTGCTACTACTTACAGCTACCTGTAACGTATCTGTTGACTTTTGTCCAGCAGTATCGGTTACTGTGAGAGTTACAGTATAGGTTCCTGCTGTGGTATATGCATGAGTAGTTGCGACTCCCGTCGCTTCAGAGGTTATACCATTTGAAGCATCGAAGTCCCATGAATACGTTGCTATGCCTTTATCATCTGTGCAAGCACTACCACTGAAACTGACAGCTGTACCTGTTGTTGCAGTTTTATCAGCACCGGCATTTGCAACCGGTGCATTGTCTACTGAAGCAGTGGTAATTGTTAACTTTGGTCTCATTGCAGCATTTGAATAATCTGAACTGTAGAATGCAATGTAATTTCCACTTTCAGTGCGTGCCTTGATGAAGAAACCAGTATTTGTGTACTTACCACATACATACTCCCGTACAAGTTGTGTTACATCAAATTCATAGTATTTGTTATCAGGCACTGTATTTGCCGAGAAAGTAAGATTAGCATATGGTGTACTTCCCTGAGCAACACCATTCTTATCATACCAGCTTCCTCCTGCTGTTGTCCAGGAATTCCAGGTAACAGAACTTGGATTCCATGCAACTGGCCTGTAGATCTCGACAATAGTGTCAGAAGTACGAGTTTCACCTGCAGGATGATACCAGTACAGAGAAAGCGTTGCCTTACTTATCGTATCTGTTGTTTTGTAGCTACTGAGATCAAACAACATTACATCTCTATACCTTGTGGAAAGTCCTCCCACATCAATAAATTCACTAGAGGAATACACACTACTTGGAGATGATTCACGTAGTCTATTGTCATAAGTAGGCGTGTAAGTACCGGAACCTGTACTGGGTGAAGTGCTACTACTTATTACCACCTGCAACGTATCTGTTGACTTTTGCCCTGCAGTATCGGTTACTGTAAGAGTTACAGTGTAGGTTCCTGCTGTTGTATATGTATGAGTAGTTTCAACTCCCGTCGCTTCAGAGGTTATACCATTTGAAGCATCGAAGTCCCATGAATACGTTGCTATGTCTTTATCATCTGTGCAAGCACTACCACTGAAACTGACAGCTGTACCTGTTGTTGCAGTTTTATCAGCACCGGCATTAGCAACCGGTGCATTATCTGTTGAGGTTGAACCTGAACCAGTGGTAACTGTTAATAGTGGTTTATGTGCGTCGTCCCCACAATCCGAACTATAGAATGCAATGTAGTTTCCACTTTCAGTACGTGCCTTGATGAAGAAACCAGTATTGGCATATTTACCACTTACATATTCCTGCACAAGTTGTGTGACATCAAACTCATAGTATTGGTTGTCAGGTAGTTTGCTGGCTGAGAAAGTAAGATTAGCATATGGTATACTTCCCTGAGCAACACCACTCCTATCATACCAGCTTCCTCCTGCTACTGTCCAGGAATTCCAGGTAACAGAATTTGGATTCCATGCAATTGGCCTATAGATCTCCACAGTGGTAGCAGAAGTACGTGTTTTACCTGCAGGATAATACCAGTAAAGCGACAATGTTGCCTTAGATATCGTGTCGGTGGTCTTATATCCACTCAGATCGAACAGCATAACGTCTCTGCATACGCTATCTGTACTCCTTCCAACGTCAATGTATGCACTTGTGGAAAGAACAGTAGTTGGCAGTGACTCACGCAACCTATTGTCATAGCAAGGTGTATATGAGATTGAGCCTGGACCCGATGGATTGCTACTGCTTACAACCACCTTTAATGTGTCTGTATCTTTCTGACCACTTGAATCAGTGACTGTCAGAGTCACAGTATAGGTTCCTGCAGTTGTATATGTATGGGTAGCTGTTTTACCTGAGGCCTCGGAAGTTATACCATTTGAGACATCAAAGTCCCATGAATACGTTGCTATGCCGTTGTCATCAGTAGATGAACTACCATCAAAGCTAACAGCTGATCCCGTAGTTGCTGTCTTATCCGCACCCGCATTTGCCACTGGCGGATCATCCGGATCAGCAACCACTACTATTAATGTATCTGTAGATTTCAGTCCATATATATCTGTGACAGTCAGTGTCACAGTGTAAGTTCCTGCAGTTGAATATTTGTACGTGGATGTTATTCCGGTGGTTTCAGATATGCCATTTGAAGAATCAAAGTCCCATGAATAATATGCTATACCCTTGTCATCGGAAGAAGAACTGCCATCGAAACTAACAGTTGAACCTGTGGAAACGGTCTTATCAGAGCCAGCCTTTGCAACTGGTGCTTTGTTAGATACAGTAGACGATGTGGAAGAACTTTTTGATGCCTGAGCAGTGTTACCATATCTTCCGATATTGATTCTTCCACCATTTGGAGAAGGTTCACTGCTGTAGCTAGACTTTGAATATCCTGCATCTATCAAGGGGCTGGTTACGCTATCCGTTACCCATTTCCCACTTGAATATCTACCTGCTTTGCTCTTTAGATGGTAATCACGGCTTGTAGAAGATGCAAATAACGGATCAAGGTATATATCGTCGCTATGACCAATATTTGCGCCAGTGTATGCGCCATTTGCATTATTATATAAACAATTATTGTACACAATAAATTCATGATGATCTGAATTATAGTTCCAAATACCAGTTTTCATGTTTTTAGCGCAGTTCAAGATAACATTGTTTCTCACAATAGTTGTGAAGTCTGCGCTCATCTTGTATGAATTTGGATATTGATAATACTTTACAGCAGCATGACCACCATTATCTATAACATTGTTTTCTATTATTGTATTATCGAATTGTCCTACTATGATTGCTGCATTGCTGTATCCTGTATTAGTACTATATTGTCCAACATTATACATTATATTATGATGTACATGGACATTCTTTCCACGTTTTACGTTATCTTTGTCTTCGCCATCTATCCAGATAGCAGCCCCATTAAGGGTATGGAATATATTGTTATATATTTCGATATTTTCAGATTTGTATCCACTGTTTTTATCGATTTCTATACCTGGACCTGTGGAGGAGCCACTAATTTCTGAATGTATAACATTATTATAGATCTTTGCTTCACCAGAACTTGATAACCTGAATGCACTGTTTGTTCTTGTATGAACATCATTGTTGGTTGCTACAACCCCATTCATTCCCAGAACGTACAGGGCATCATGTCCAAGCTTGTATACCGAATTATCTGAAAATACAATATTTGCTGAAGAAGTGTAAGAATAAGGGCTATTTCTTGCTTTCAGTCCGTCGCCTGTACTCCATTCCAGACGCATGTCTGTTACTGTTATTCCTTTACAGTCATCAAAATACATCAGATTATAGTATCCATCACCGCGGTCTACAGATTGCTGTTCACTGTTTCCATCGATCTCAAATCCAGTGATTGTAAAATTTTTATAGTCCCCACTTTTATTTCTTATTAATGGTACATCAACAGCCCATCCGGCATTTGCTACCAGCTTAATACAAGCACTCGAATCTCCGGTGAGAATTGTATTTGATCCCATCAGAATAGTGCCATCTATCCAGTATGTGTTTGGTCCTTTTAGATAGACGGTACCGCCACCAAGACCATCGATATACGTCAGTGCTTTATTGATCTCAATCTCGTCATTTGTTCCATCACAAATGTAAATACCATCAGTTGAGACGTTAGATGTGTATTTCCCAGTTGAATTTGTATCTACATATACGGTTGCTGCCGAGCAAATACTCGATGCAGCAATTGAAAACAAAAGAAAACAGATTGAAAAACATATAAGCATAGTTGGTATTTTTTTTGTAGACGTGTTATTTTTAGTATTAATTGTCGATAAACCATGTTTCTCTTTTGCAGATTGCCCAGTTAATAAAAAAAAGCAACATATGATATGCAACACGAGCAATATTATCTGATACGATTTAACTGCTCTAAAAAAGCTAAGCATCTGACATATTCCTTCCCCTGACTCACCAAACATTCTAAGACTCTCCCATTATTTAGTTCACTCAAATGTATAAAAATATACATATAGTTTATAATTGTATTAAATCTGAAATTAGTCTAGAAAGTTGGTAGCATTTAATACTTAATAAGTGTTTGGGAAAAGTATATCTCATAAAGCATAATTTATCTATAATTATATAGCATATATTTTACGGTTAATATATAATAACTGATTTTGAGTGCTACAATACTTCTATATTTTCATGAAGAGGAATGTTTTTTAAAACACAATGCATCTCTAGAATACTATTTAATTAGTGTTTTAAATAGAAAGAAACGGTTTATAGAATATAGTTAGACGGAGTCTATCACAAGTTAATTAAATATTTCATTAACATCTGAAGGTGTTTTATGTTACAAAAGTTCACTTCTTTATTTCCTTTATGGGCTATCATTCTTTCAGCTATTGCTCTTTTATCCCCTGATATCTTTCTGCCCTATAAAGATGCAATTCCTTTTCTGCTGGGGCTTGTGATGTTCGGAATGGGTATGACACTTGCCCTTGAAGATTTCTTGCTTGTTTTCAAAAGACCTAAAGCAGTTTTTATCGGAACTATACTACAGTATGCTTTGATGCCTTTCATAGGATATGCCATTTCAAGAATGTTTTCACTTTCACCTGAACTAACAGCAGGTGTAGTACTTTTAGGTTGTTGCCCGGGTGGTACTGCATCAAATGTTATATCTTATCTTGCGAAGGCAGATGTAGCACTTTCCATTGTGTTGACATCGTTTTCCACATTGATATCCTTTGTAATGACACCGTTACTTACATGGGCCTATATAGGCCAGACAATAGATGTAGACATGTACGGTATGCTGATCAGCATTCTACAGATAGTCATAGTTCCTGTTGCATTGGGAATTGCCATTAATACGGTTTTAAGTTCCCGTATAGAAAATATACGCCATCTGTTTCCAGTGATATCAGTACTTACTATTGTTTTCATAATATCGATCATCATGGCCTTAAACAGGGAAACGGTTATTTCTGCAGGATTTTTAGTAGTGATCGTAGTTGTATTGCACAATTTGCTTGGGCTTGCAAGTGGTTATGGATTTGCCAAACTTCTGGGCCTTAGTGAGATCGAGGCAAGGACTATTGGTATAGAAGTTGGGATGCAGAACTCAGGCCTTAGCGTTGCTCTTTCCATCAAATACTTCACAGCAACCGCTGCACTTCCAGGTGCTTTGTTCAGTATCTGGCACAACATTTCAGGCTCTTTTGCAGCATCCTTTTGGGCAAAAAAGAATATACCAAAGTGATGCCTTCATGTGTGCACATTTCAAAGTAGAGGGAGAATTTGTTAAAAACATTAATATTCGATATGGATGGCGTACTTGTAGATTCTATGCCATACCACGTTCAAGCCATGAAACGCATCTTTGACCAGTTGGGTGTACATATGGATCATAAGCTGATCTACGAGAGGGAAGGCGAAAAGACCGTTGATATTGTACGCCTCCTGCTGGAGAAAGAAAGTGCAAATGATGGAAGGTTCGATCTTGAAGAAATAGTCAAGAGATATATTGAAGAGTTCCAACTTTTAGTTGAATTACGCATATTTGATGGTATGTTTGAATGCCTGAACATTCTCAGGCATAGATATAAGCTTGCAGTTGTATCAGGTGCTGACAGGCCAATTGTACATAATATTCTAGAGAACTTATATCCGGGAATCTTCAGTGTGGTTGTCACAGGAGACGATATTGTTCACGGTAAACCGGCTCCTGACCCTTACCTGAAGGCAGTGGAGATGCTAGGTATGCAAAAAGATGAATGTATTGTAATAGAGAATGCTCCTGTGGGTGTACAGGCTGCAAAGGCTGCAGGTTTATGCTGTATAGCAGTCCCTACATACCTGAACCCTCAAGAGCTTCAACAGGCAGATCTTGTTGTTATGGATCATAACCTTTTAATTGACCTTCTTCTAAATCTGCATGAGGATAAGCCGGAAACTTGTATTAGAGAATGTACTCATCTTGAAAAGTTATAATTGCACTTGATACCACTTTCATCAGAGCAAAGATTACAAGATACGCATTTTGCAACTTCTGTTTCCATGTTTTTGAGTTTAATCACCAGGTCAGGTTCACATATTAGTGGCCTGCATAGGGAGATCATGTCAGTATAACTTTCCTTAAGCAGCGTTTCCATTACATGCTTCGACCTGATACCACCTACAAGGATCACAGGTACAGTGACTTTCTCTTTTATCTTTTTAGCATAGTCACGGTAATAGGCTTCTTTTTCTGGTAAATCAATATTCGTTCTGAATAACTCATCACCAGCCTCTGCGATCCCTCCGCTGACCTCTATGGCGCATACACCATTATCTGAGAGGATCTTTGCTATCTCTATACTTTCAGGCGCATCAAGAGTGCGCTTGTGAGATCTAGGTTTAAAACCGTCAGTAACATTCAGTTTGACAAGAATTGGATATTCGTGGCCTACCAGTTCCCGCGTGCGTGAGATTATGTCAAGGACCACCTGTGTCCTTTTTTCAGTGGAACCGCCCCATCTATCCTTTCGCCTGTTAGTATACGGAGATATAAAATTGCTGAGCAAAAAACCGTGTGCACAATGCAACTGTACACCATCAAATCCAGCTTCTTTTGCCCTTCTTGCAGCCTGCGCAAAGTTCTCTATAGTTTCAAGCACTTCCTTTTCCGTCATTTCTTCTGGCGTGATACCCTTTGTTGTATCAACAATCGCAGAAGGAGCCAGCATATATGGGTTTTGGGCAGTGATCATGGTCTGCCGTCCTCCGTGGGCTATTTGTATGACTATCTTGCTGCCATGTTGATGTACCCTTGCAACGATTTTCTTATAAGGTTCTATGAACCTGTCATCATAGATACCTTGTTGCAGATGATCACTTTTTCCCTTTGGGTTAACATAAGCATAGCCAGTTATGATAAGCCCCACTTCATTGCGGGCAAGTTCCTCGTATAAGTCCCCTATGCGTGAAGTAGGTGTTCCATCGGGTTCTGCCATCCATTCGTGTGTGGCAGATCTGACAAAACGATTAGGGATCTCAATTCCGGCTATATTGATGGGCTCGAAAAACATGGATTGTTGTTCCTCCCCTCAGCTTATAATCCTTTCTTTTTTAAGCCAGTTTTTATTTATCAAAAAAAATATGGGCTCAGTGACGTGATACCCTTAGAACATGGATATCTTCTTTAAGTGTCTCGATATTGGATTTGTAAAAGAACAATGTTAAGAACAGAGCAAGGAATGCCACGAAATTTACTAGCAGCGTTAGTTGCAATGAAGAACCCTCCAGTCCTCCTCCTGTACTGCCGTAAACTGCTTCCCCAAACATTAATGGATGCGCAGAACGCCACAGGCGGATAGAAAGAAAACTCAGGGGCACGGAGATGAAACCTACTATTCCAAATACTGCTGCAAGTCTCGCCTTTGATTCCGGCTCCTCTATAGCCTGACGTAGTAGCAGATACGTGGCATAAACAAGGAACAGTGCAAGAGATGTAGTAAGCCGGGGTTCCCATACCCAGTACCAACCCCAGGTAGCCCTAGCCCAGATAGAACCTGTGATTAGTACCAGCATAGCAAAAATTACCCCTATCTCTGCTGCGGACCTGGCATAAATATCCCATTTCACATCATGAGATCTAAGCTGCATGATACTTGCAGCAAAAACAATGAAGAAGGAAAAGTATGCAGTAATTGCTATGGGCATATGGAAATAAAATATTTTGAAACTGCTATCCAGTATCTCACCTGAACTTGATTTCATTGTAGGCAAGTAGAAAAAAACCATATACATTGATAGAAGCACAAGTGCAGTGGTTACAACGGCCAATATCCTTATTTTTTTATTTTCCATACTTTAGTCCCATTTTTGATCTTGTTTTCTATGATGGTCTATTATCAATATATTTTATTTAATTTCCCGTTATCTTTTTGCATCATCCTTCCAGCGTGTGGTCAAACAGCAGACGTGCCAGCGTAAAGAAAACAATATCATATACAGCCATCAGGCGCAGTTCGGTAATTATCTCAAATATTCCATCTCCTGCCAGTATCTTGCCAGTGGCCAGTACAGCAGGAATGAGGACTGGCACAAGCAGAGGAAGTAAAAGTACAGGGAGCAATATTTCCCGGGTACGGGTGTTAACAGTTAGAGCAGAAAGCAAGGTTCCAACTGCCGAAAAACCTGCTGTGCCGAGCAGTATTACTATTGCCATTACCGGGATGTCAGGGATAGTATAATTAAACAGCACCATGAAAACAGGTACTGTTGCTATTTCCACAATGAACATCAGGCACATGCTTGATATGGCCTTGCCGGTGTATATGGCTGCACTGTCTACAGGGCATAGCCGTAATCCTTCCAGGCAACCATTCTCAGTCTCTGAGGCAAATGTCCTGGTGATGCCTAGCATTCCGGCAAATATGAAGGCTATCCAAAGTAAGCCTGGAGCCAGGCGATCAATGACTGAAGAATCGCTAAGCATATCACTGAGGGATAAGCTGAAGATTACCATAACTACAATAGAAAATACGAGCATGGAGTTAAGCACCTGTTTTGTGCGCAGTTCAGTACGCAGGTCCTTTGCTGAAATATAGAGACTGCGTATCATGCTCCTCCATCAAATATCGTGGTATAGATATTCTTGAGTTCTTCTGCAGAACTTATGTCCTTTTGCCTTATATCTGAAGATATCTTTCCATCACAAAGTATGATTATCCTGTCACATATACAAAAAGCCCTGTCTATATCATGTGTAACCATCAGCACTGTGGCTTTTTTGCTATTTTCGAGAAGCAGTCTCTCTAGATCACAGGCTGATTGCAGATCCAGGCCAGTATATGGCTCATCCATTAAAATTATTTCAGGATCATGAATGAGAGAACGTGCGATAGACAGACGTTGCTTCATACCTCTGGAAAGTGTGCTTACACGGTCCATACATCTGTGTTCAAGATGCATCTGCTCAAGAAGTAGTTGAATCCTTTGAGTTAGTTCGTCATCAGACAATCCATACATTTTTCCAAAAAAACGCAGGTTTTCTTCGACTGTCAGATCGTTATACAGATAACTCTCGTGTGAAATGGCGCCGATCTTTTTTCGTATCTGTAATGCTGACCTGTTAAGCTCCATTCCACTTATTTCTACTGAGCCTGATGAGGGTCTTACAAGAGTTTCAAGTATCTTGAGTAGCGTCGTTTTACCTGCACCGTTAGGGCCCAGAATTATTACAAATTCTCCTTGTTCTATATTCAGGTTAATATCCTGTAGTGCAACATGTCCTGCGAACTTTTTGTTAAGCTCCTTTATGGAAATGATGCTACCCATGAAATACTAAATGACATGAGGCTTAGATTAACATTTTGCCATGAAATGTATATCCTGTGGAGAAGGTATTACAGTAATGCAATGTGCTCTTAGCTTCTTATTGATTTGTAGATAGTTGAAAACTACTTCATCATAATGAGCATCTTCATGTTTTACATCAGGACTATATTTAAATAGTTGAATGAATTAGTTTAAGCCGGTACAAGCAGTACCCTTGGTGATATGAATGAAAAATATTCTGAAAAATGAAGATGCTAATGTCGATTTAGTCGATATTTTACTTCCATTTATTCTAATGTCTATAATTGGTATGATCGTGTTTTTGCTGCAAGCATAATCATCCACACTCTTATTTTTTACACAAGCTCTGCAGTAGGTTTTCTTATAGGATTGCTTTTTGCGGATGTGGGGGATGTACTGAGACCTATCTAATTTTTAAAAATGAGGCATAGTCACATACAAGAGACCGCTTCTTGTAGAGTACTTTCATAAATGCAAAGACTAAATACAATCCAGTTCGTCACTAATATAGGAAATGCTTCTTAAACCAACGAGGGGTGATAAAATATTAGATAATGTTGGTATAAAACGTAAAAAAATGAGCATATTGGAAATGAGCAAGAAGAAGCTGATAATAAAATGCATGCTGCATCTATAAAGAATTCCATAGGTATGGAGTTCGTGCTTATCCCTGCCGGGGAGCTTAGGATGGATTCTAATAAGTATAGCTATGCAACACCCGTTGACATAGTGATCATCCAAAAACCATTCTATCTTGGAAAATATTTAGTGACCCAGAAAGAATGGAAATCGGTGATGGGCAACGATCCCTCATGTTTTGAAGGAGATGACAGACCTGTTGAATGCGTTTCCTGGAATGATGTACAGGAGTTTATCACAAAGCTAAATACGAAGGAAGGCACTGATAAGTACCGTCTGCCCACCGAAGCAGAGTGGGAATATGCTTGCAGAGCGGGCACGACCACGAGATATTCTTTTGGAGACGCCGATTCAAAATTGGGGAAATATGCATGGTATTATGGTAACTCCGAGCATGAGACTCATCCGGTAGGTCAGAAGAAACCGAATCTATGGGGATTGTATGATATGCATGGTAATGTGTGGGAATGGTGTCAGAACAGATCTTATGGAAATTCTGAGGATGATCTGGCTTATGCTAATACCTGGGAAGATGTTGCTGTTTCCAGCCCGGCTCTACGTGGTGGTGGCTGGGTTAACTATCCAAAGAAATGTCGATCAGCCTATCGTATAACCTTTCACCCGAACTATGGCCACTACTCGCTTGGCTTCCGCCTCTGCAGGTCATTGTAAGTATTATTAGTATCATTATTGAGGCAATAATAATATGAGATCATTTCAATACTTTCTATCCCCGAATATCGAAGAACCAATACGCACCATAGTGGCTCCTTCTTCTATAGCAACTTTATAGTCACCTGACATGCCCATTGACAGCTCCCTTATAGCAATATTTTCCTGGTTTTTCTGCTGCAACTCATCAAAAAGGGCTTTCATCCTTCTGAAATATGATCTTGTTTCTTCTGGAGATTCAAAGGGAGGTATACACATCAGACCCCTAACATGGACATTTTTCAGTGCAGGAACCTCAGTAAGTACCTGTGCTATCGAGTTCTCTGCAAAGCCGAATTTCTGAGACTCATTGCCTATGTTCACCTGAAGAAAGACCTTCTGTATCTTATTTACGGCTCTGGCTTTCTTATCAATATCCTGTATCAGCTTCAGGGAATCGACTGACTGTATCACATCAAAGAGCTGAATAGCTTTTTTAACCTTATTTGACTGCAAATGTCCTATAAGGTGCTTTTCACAAGGCAACAGATCATCACGTTTTTCTTCATATTCCTGAACCTTGTTCTCCCCAATGATGGTGGCTCCTGCCTTTATGGCCTCATTTATCTTCTGAACATCTACTGTCTTAGTGACACAAACCAATTTTGTGTTACCCAGTTCCTTGAGTATTGCCTTTACATTCTCTTCGACTGTCATCATATTCCCGGAATCTTTTCATTTAATCAGTGTAACCGTGGCAATATAAACTAAATACAAGGGTTTGATATAAAAAATTCGTTCGGTTCATTTCTTATAGAAGCAGAAACTGTCACTAATCACAGTTTGTGCAGCTTATTTCTTCCACTTGCATGGTTACAATGCATTTCTTTCCGAGATATCCGGTTCCCCAATCTAGTAAAGTTTTCAATACTGGAAGAACAGTTCTTCCAAAATCTGTAATTGTGTATTCGACTTTTGGAGGAATCTCAGGATACACTTTTCTTGATATCAGTCCATCGTCTTCAAGCTCACGCAATTGTTTTGTAAGCATCTTTGGGGACACATCAGGAATAAGCTGCTGAATTTTGTTATAACGTAAAGTGTTATTTGCCAGTAGGCAAAGTATCATTGGTTTCCACTTGCCGCCTATTACATCCAAAGTTGCCTCAATGGGACAACAACAGTGATTATTATTGTTTTTTCCACATTCTGTGATTTGCATTGTACCATACCAGTAAGTTACTATCCTAAATGATTGTATGGTATATAAATATAGTAAGCATAATAGAACTAAAGAATACCCGATGGGTCATTCTTCTGAATCCAAGGAAATGATTATGGAGGACTAGCAAATGAAAACTATAGGTATTATTGGAAGCCCCAGAATTAACGGGAACACTGCCACACTTGTAAAACAGACCCTTGAGTCTGCAGCAGAAGCCGGAGCTGAAACAGAATTATTCTACCTCAATGAACTGGAGTTCAAAGGCTGCCAGGGATGCGGGTACTGTAAGATCCACGATAAATGCAAACTGCAAGATGACCTTACCAAAGTATTGAATGAAATGGTAAAAGCTGATTCAATCGTCATGGGTTCCCCGATATATTTCAGCCAGTTTACAGGGCAGATGCGCTTATTCCTTGACAGGTGCTATTCTCTTATCAATCCGGATTTCTCTCCCCGTGTAGCTCCTGGAAAAAAAGCCGTGCTTGTAGGCTCTCACGGAGCACCTGTAGCTGCTATGTATGCCCCTGTATTTGAGGAATTTGCCGGAAACCTCAAGAATTTCATGGGTGTCGAGACCATTGATACGATCATAGCCGCAGGATACAGCGAACCCGGTTCTGTAAAAAGCAATGCTGAACTAATGAGTAGAGCAAAAGCGGCGGGTTTGAAGCTGGCAGAGTGAATAAATATTCAAAAAAGGAGCTATAAAAAGCTCCTCTTCACCAGCTTTTTGTTTTTGTATTTTGAAATCTCTTGGCTTGACAAGTTAAAATAAACTTTATGCTTCAATGACCTTAATGCTGAATGTCAGAGCCTGACCGGCAAGCGGGTGGTTGATATCAAGTGTTATTGTCTCGTCCGTTACTTCAGTAACCATTGCAGGCATTTGTTGACCATCCTCCGTACCTAGTGTCAGGATCATTCCAATCTCAACCTCCACATCAGACTGAAGGATTGATCTTGGGAATGATTGTGTAAGGTCCGGATTTATTTCGCCGTAGGCTTCGCAAGCTTCTATTCTGAAGGTTTTCTCTTCCCCTATTTCCATGCCCCTTACTGCATCTTCAAAACCTGGTATGACCTGACCTGCTCCAACAGTGAATTCAAGTAGTTGATCATGATCTGCAGAACTATCAAAAACAGTGCCGTCATCCAGTGTGCCGGTATAATCTATCTTAATTGTATCTCCATCTTTTATTGGCAAAAATATCAACTCGGTTTATCAAAATAAGTAAAAACTCATTTTTGTGCAAAGAGGAATTGACATTACTTAGGCTTTTTGGTGAAGATAAATGTTATAGTCCTTTCAATAATTCTGCGTATTTCTCCAAACGCTGCTTACCTGTTTCCTTTGACTGGCTGTTTGCAGCAAACATAATGTACGAAGGCAGGACCTCAAGTCCCGTATACTCAAATATGCAATGAGTGATGTACTTTAAGAGATCATTGATATCTCCGTGTGCCCCACCTTTGGAATACAGGCTTTCATCTGCACCTGTGGTAATGGTCATCATGACCTTTTTACCCTTTAACAAGCCCTTATCGTAGACACCCTGAGTAATGGGGTCAAATGCAAAACCTGCTGCAAAAATCCTGTCTAGCCACCCCTTCATAATGGCAGGCATGCCGGTGAAGTAGATTGGGAACTGGAATATCAGCAGGTCCGCCCACTTCACTTTTTCCATTTCTTCCATTATATCCGGTACAAATGTACCCGTCTTGCTTGCATTGATTTGTTCCGGAAACAGGTGTAAAATGTCTTTATTTTTCCTTTGCAAGAAATCACTGGCATCAAGCACAGGCTTGAACTTCATGGAATACAGATCACTAACCTTTATTTCATGACCTGCATTTTCCAGAGTCTCAAGAGCGGTTGTCTTCAGTGCTGCATTAAAAGATGCTGGTTCCTGGTGCGCATATATGTAGAGTATATTCATAAATCTCCCCAATTCTTTTATAGGGCTGTACTATTTGAAAATATCCTTTGCTTAAAGAAAGGGCAAATATCTAAAAAAGAAAAGATATTCCCTCAGCTGTGAGAGGGAACTTTCTGTGCAATTCAATGTGCAACTGATTGCATTTTTCTAGCTTCTAACTGGACTTCATGTTGTGAGTAGAACCACAACGGTATGTACAGGCTCAGCACAATAAAACCTACAATTGTTGAAGTCCAGCCTATCTCAAGGCTATTGAGATAGATTATCCCAATAAGGCACAGAGGCAGGTTGAAAAGTCCAAAGAGCAATGCAACGTTCTTCCAGCCAGATGGTGCCTTGAAAGGTCTGTCCAGACCAGCAAGCCTTGGGTTAGTCTTGGCCTTAACATATGCGAACAGGCTAATACCGTTAGCACAGACATATCCTATGGCAGATGCTGCAAGAATGGCAGTAGGTGTTCCAAAAGATATGAGTGCCAGGTTGAAGAGAGCAATAACTATCATAGCAAAGACAGGAGTTCCATTTGCATTGATCTTACTAAATACGTGTGGAAGATTACCCTCGATTGCCATGGAGTGCATAGCTCTTGCAGATCCAAGAAAAGCTGTCTGGATGATCAAAATCATTGCTGCCACAAGCATGATAATGGATATGTATGCTCCTATTGGCCCCATTGCAGCTTGTGCCAGTGGCAACATGGGTGAAATAGGCTGCGCGAGAATTCCTTCAATGCCCAATGTTCCGGTAACTGCTGCCTGGACAAGAATGAAAGTGAACAGGCAGACGAAACCACAGCTAAACAGAGCCTTTGGAACATCAGAGTGTGGTTTCTTGTATTCAGGGCCATAGATAGCTGCTGTTTCCCAGGCGCATGCGCTCCACTGTGCCATGGCAAAAATACCCAGCAGGATCAATATGTGTGAGAGATCCCAGGCCCAGTCCGTGGGGAGCCATGAACCAGTGATGTTGGATAGTACAAAGTCAGAAGATATGGAGAGCATTGATTTTTCAGACTACATCATAAAACTTGTCAACGACTTATCCAACTCTTACATGATGGATACCGGAGACATCAATATTCGCACACACATTGATGCTATTTTTCTGGATATGGATGTAGCCATACCTCTTGGTATGATCGTCAACGAGCTGGTTTCCAATTCTTTTAAACATGCTTTCCGATCAGGAGATAAAGGAGATATTCTCATAGACCTGAGCTATGATGGCGAAATGTTCACACTTGTAGTATGTGATAACGGTGCAGGGTTCCCTGAAGAAGTGAATTTCAGGGAAACGGAATCTTTGGGACTGCAGCTTGTGACTACATTAGTTGACCAGATAGATGGGACCATAGAACTCCAAAGAACTGAAGGTACCAGATTTATAATCACGTTCAAATGAATGAAAAAAGGTGAAAAATCGTGGATGAAATAAAGATATTGATCGTTGAGGACGAGAATATAATTGCTCTTAATATAAAGAAAAAACTAAAAAGTTTTGGTTATGCTGTGCCTGCCATTGTCTCTACAGGTGAAGAGGCCGTTAAAATGGCTGAGATCATTTCACCTGATCTTATCCTTATGGATATCATGCTCAAAGGAGATATGGATGGAGTGAAAGCTGCAGAAGAAATCAAAAAAAGGTTTTCTATCCCCGTTATCTATCTTACGGCTTACTCTGACGACAAGGTACTGGATAGGGCAAAGGTAACGGAACCTTATAGATACATCGTGAAGCCTTTTAAGGCTATAGATCTGCGTTCCAATATCGAGATGGCACTGTACAGGCATAGCATGCAGAAAAGTACGGATAATGAAAGAGCTTCATGCGAGGGGAGCACATAGTTTAATATCAGTTCTTATACCATGACTCCTTATAACCAGAACAGTATAATATATTATAGAGAGGGGTAATGCAGGCTTCCTTGATAGACACCATGCTGAACTCTGAGAAGAGAAAAAAATCTCTTGCTTCTGCTTCTGGAAGGGGAGAAAGACCGTGACCAGATCAAGACAGCCCTTAATGTTACTTCTACTGCTATTATCCCCCAGATCAAGAAACTTAAAGAGGCAGGTCTTGTCCTTCAGGAAGAAGACAATTATCGACTTTCATACATGGGTCAGGTGCTGGTTGAGAATATGCTTCCTTACCTCAATATTGTAGAGGTTTTTGAGGAAAACGAAGAATACTGGTTAACCCGTAATCTTAAGGGTATACCCTGGCCTCTCTTAAAAAGACTTGGGGAACTTGGAAATTACCTTCTCATAGAGCCGGATCTCAATTACCTATTTGAGTTTCCCCGGGAGTTCAGGGAAAATATCTTCAAATCAAATTTTGTTATGGCTTTTACTGCGTACTTCCATCCCGAATATCCTGTCATCTACTCAAAGCTTGCCGAGCAGGGAGTGAATGTTTCCCTTATACTTACACCTTCTGTACTTGAAAGACTTCAAAAGGACTATGCTGAAGAGATGAATAAAATATCTGCCTTCGAGAACACGAAGATTTTTGTAACGGATGAGGTATCAGGGCTAGCCACTATCGTGACAACTGATCGATTTTTATTTTTATGTTTCTTCAACAAAAGTGGCCACTATGATCACCGTGTGATCATGAGCTTTGATCCACGTGCTCTGCAGTGGAGCTAGGAGCTATTTCGAAATTATCAGGAAAATGCCAGAAAGTTGATCATGGAATGAGATTGACAGGATGCAATTCTTGGTCCCCTTGAATACCAAACCTTTTTACACATGTATATCAGAAATATAACAAGGATTTCTGAAAGTGATGTTTCTATGGATGTGCTATGGTTTGATCAGTCCGATGTTCAAAGCTTGCTGGATATGCATTCCACAATAGAAGCTGTGGAGAATGGGTTCAGACAGCATGGTCTTAAAAAGGTGCAAATGCCTCCTAAATCTTATCTCTATTTCCAAAAATACAATGGAGATCTGCGCACCATGCCGGTGTATATAGAGGAAGAGGATATTGCAGGTGTAAAAATAGTAAATGTGCATCCCGATAATCATCAGAAGGGTCTGCCTACTGTGATGGCAGTTATTGTGCTTAATTCTACGCAAACTGGTGCACCTCTTGCTATTATGGATGGGACATTCATTACAGATATGCGTACAGGTGCTGCCGGAGGTGTGGCCGCAAAATATCTTGCCAGAAAAGACTCACATATTGTGGGCATGGTAGGCGTAGGAGACCAGGCTCGTACCCAGTTACTTGCTCTATCCCAGGTCATGGACATCCAAAAAGTGAAGCTGTTTTGCAGGAATATGAGTCACTGTGATCATTTTGAGAAAGATATGAGCCATCTCATGAGCTGTGAGTTTCTGAAAAAGGACAAGATAAAGGATGTATGTGATTGCGACATCCTGGTGACCACCACTCCTGTACGTGAACCAATAGTCATGTCTGAATGGATTAAGGAAGGCACGCATATCAATGCAATAGGAGCAGATGCAAAAGGTAAAGAAGAACTGGACCCTCAGCTACTGCTACGTGCTAAAGTGATAGTAGATGATATGGTACAGGCATCACATTCTGGTGAGGTAAATGTACCTCTGTTAAATGGTATAATTACGCAAAAGCAAATCTACTGCGAACTTGGAGAAGTAGTCTGTGGTATTCATCCTGGAAGGCAGTCTGATGATGAGATAACCATTTTTGACTCCACAGGACTTGCAGTGCAGGATATAGTCACTGCCAATATGATATACAAGAAAGCTCTTGAGCATGGCATGGGTCAAAGCATAAGGATGTTCTGAGAAGAACTTAAATTCGGATTCTGATATAAAAATCTATTCCTTTTTTTAGTTGATACTAAAAGATATTTAAAAGCATCTTAGGCATGCTTTTATATTAACAAAATGATCCTCTTGGAGAGGATAGAGGTATTAACAAAAAAGGCTTGAACTAACTATGAATAGTATTGCAGATTTTATACTATTAGAATTAATCAAAATTTAATTCCTTAGAGCCTATTGATATTAGAGACTCAACTGAGTATAAAAAATATTATATATATATCATCTATTTTTTAATCAAATATTTATGCTTCTTCTGCTGTGCATTTTTTGCTATTGAATCTAAAAGTGAAATCATGTACACCTTTTATATATTTGTTCCATTAAAATCTAGACTCATTACTTTAATGGTGGTGGATGCAATGCCCGTTGAAGAGAACACTACAATAAAAACGATAGTAGATAAAATCGCTTTTAATGTCAAAAACTACAATTTGGATAACAAGCGATACAATGTTGACTACCATCGTTTTATCAGTTCCAGATCTAATGGAATAAAAAAAGAAAATGGTTTAAGCAACTGGCTTAAAAAATCAGAAGCCAGCAATTCGATTTTCATATTTCTTAGGAATTTCAATATGAATGCCCGCGCAAGTAAACTCGTCGAGATAACAACATTTCATATGAACATACAAAAGATACTTAAAAATATAGATGTTGATTGCTTAAATTGTTTTGATATGTCAATGAGCCCACTATCGTTTCAATGTGGAACTTCAACAGTCGCTGATGAACTAAAAAAGCTCTTTAATTACTGTGCCTCTCCTGGCATATTCTCAAATTCCGGTGGTTTTGTAATTGGAAGTAAAGTTATCCACTGTATTTTCCCTCACATCTGCCCTATGATAGATGCACATCACATCGGCATTTCTTTAAATCGAATTCATGCAGATGATTATTTCCCTCCTGGAAATAGCTGGAAAGATTATTTAGGTTATTCTCCAATCGGAAAGTTAAATCCTTCCACCCAAGGGGCAGGAAGAAATTCTTGGAAGGATGATCAATTTCTATGTTCTATTGGTTTTTATTCCCGTATCTATCAACAGTGGCAGAAAGACAATGGAGAGCCAGGAATAGATGCTTTTTTAAAACTTGATATGCGTAACCATTGCTCCGGTATTCCCAGAATTATAGAAAAAGCTCTTTGGTAAATCAAATTATCTCTTTTTAGACCGTAGGGCAGTAATCAATTCATCAGGTTTTCTCGAGTCAAGAAGGAGACTTTTCCCATTAGTGAGTTTGATTAGTACCTTATCATAGCTTCCGCATTGATATGAGGTTTTATTGGGATAGCGTCGTATCCTCCAGCTGAGAATTCCATCCAGAAGTCCACCCTTTGATTTTTCATAGGACTCAATACTGTTAAGCGGATAGTGTTTGAAAGTCAATTGTGTTGGGAAATACCTTATACGCAATCCGTCATCACGAATTTCTGTTGTCATCTGTATTTTTGAGAAGACAAAACCTAGTATAGCAAAAAGAAATACTGGAATTCCTGCTATAATCAGAAGAATGGAAGGAACTTCAGGAACAACAGTAAAGATAAACAGAAGAATCGCGATTATCGCCAGAGTCATTATCCCTGCAAAAGCAAAGAACCACTGCCATTTATCAAAATACTGGTTTTCCTGAAAAATAATGCCAGTTTCTGAGTGTGCTGTGGTCATGGATTTATTTCACCTGATTGTCTTGATGCTGTACCAATTTGAGGCTATTTCAGTACTTATCTATCAAGCTTTCGATTTTATTCTGAAATACTGAACTAAACAAAAATGACATCAGCAGTTATTAATCAATAGATCGGTAGGAAGGCCGATATGTCCATTTGAAAGAAAAGAAATGATAACATTGGATGCTATCAAAATACGTTTTACAGAAGTCTTTTGTTGTTTTCAAAGGTCAATGCATGAAATATTCCATACATGCCCTTTGAACAAAAAAGATCATGTTGTCCTTCAGTTGTACTTCTTGTTCTGAAAGCTCTTCCGAATTCAGGTATCTAAAATAGATTTCCTGGAACTGAATAAATGTCGTTTTGTCGTGTTCCATAGAATTCCCCTCATATGGTAAATTAGTTATATGTACAATATTAGTATATAAATATTTACGCAATTGCTGCTATTGATTTCTTGTAAATTGAGAAAGGTGAGCATTTTCTATCTTTTTGTACTGAATTAGTTACCGTTTTTGTGCAGAAATTGCGCAGCACTGAACTTACATTTAGAAGATACAGGCTGTTTCTCCATTATACGCAAAATTTTTATAATGGGTATCAAATGTACATTTACAAATGGAAGTTAAAAATGATCACCTATAGGCTCTATACAACCAATGAGACCAAAGATAAGGATTCTGAACTATATCCTACTTTACTTTCTGCTGTTAAGAAAAAGCACGGAATCAACTATGAACTCGTAGATCTTGATACTTTGAACGAAGCACAGAAAGAAAAACTTGTTGAAGACATAAGAATTATAAGCAGGAAAAATGGGATTGGTGTAGTTAGTAAAGGCACTGGTGCACTTCCGATTTCCCGTAAGAAGAAACTGGGGAAGATCTGTATCCTGTTGCAGATGGATGAGGGACAAATAAAGAACATCTATCCGCAAGAGAAAAACAAGAAAAGAACAGATATTAGTTTTCACTTGAAACAGGTATCTAAAGCGAGCAATATTGATGAGATCGTCGATCATAGTTCGATTTCAGAACAAGATCTGTCCCGAATGATCTCTACTTTTCCCGAACTTATAGAAGATGGATTGGAATTCATTGACACTGAAGTGGAGATCGAAGGTGGAAGGATAGATGCCGTTTTCAAAAGTAAGAAAGATGAATTTCTTTTGATTGAGATCGAGATCGAAGCCAGGGATAATGCTATAGGCCAGGTACAGAGGTTTATCACATATTCAAACAAATACTCTATTCCTCGCGAAAAGATAAGGCTGGGAATCGTTTGTGCTAAGATCGGTGAGAGTCGATTGAATGCCTGCATCGGTGCTGGCATCGAGGTTTATGCACTTAGCCTCGAAAAGAAAAGCTCCGCAATCTGACTAAATATTTATTTATTTATGATTTTATAACATAAAAAAGAAATGAAAGGAGGTGTTTCCTCCCATAAATAAAAATTAATAATATTTTTTAACTCAATTTACTTTCTCTTCTGGGATCCACCAGATGGGTATGTGTGGTAAGATGCTTCTTCCTGTGCTGGCTTCTTGGATCCTGATTTCTTTTGTTCCTTTGCTACCATTTAGTTCACCTCCGAGTGACGAATGATATTTTCTGTCCATTCCTGTTAACAGTGGCATTCAGGAAGCAATATTGTATTGTCCTCAGTCTCAGACTGCAGTCAGCATACAAAGCTTCTAAATTGCCTAGTTATTGAGAAATGTGGGGGTTTAACCCCCCGAAAACAAATATTTAGTAATTACTTCTTTTTCTGCTCTTTTGCAGGTGCTGGGGATTTTACTCCCTTCTTCTGTGCATCCTTTCTCTGTTCCATTATTTTCACCTCATCAATAATACTATTATGACAATCGTTTACAGTAATTTTGAGTAATTACTTCTTTTTCTGCTCTTTTGCAGGTGCTGGGGATTTTACTCCCTTCTTCTGTGCATCCTTTCTCTGTTCCATTATTTTCACCTCATCAAGAAAACACTGATTGATCAATAGCATTCGGCAATTTTGAGTAATTACTTTCTTTTCTGTTCCTTAGCAGGTGTTGGGGCTTTTACTGCCTTCTTCTGTGCGTCCTTTCTCTGTTCCATTGTTTTTCACCTCCGTCGGGATAAATACCGATTTGCCAATAATAGACGGTGAACCATCAACAGACATAGGTCCCTTTGGATAGTCACTCGATCTATCTTATTATCTGTATTCTTAATATATAAATTTAATTATATATTACAGTTATTGATTGTTGGTTTATTCGCTATCAATCGCCAGCTAGGCTGGAATGAAAATTGGAATATAGTATTTAAGTTAGCAGGAAATTTAATCTTAAAAATCCTAGGAGTGATCATAAATTAAAAGAAAAAGCAACATCATCTTGATGAAATATCTTTAATGCAAAGCGTTACAGATTTAATCCATCTTCTCCATAATATCCTGCATTGGACCCTTTGGATCGTACCTTTATTCCCAAACCATGCCTGGAAATTCGGGATTCCCACATTGATCACATATTCAATGGACCTGCGGGTATGAAAAAGGGAAATGGGCCCAGAAGTGCATTATCTAAAATAAACTCTGGTGATATGGATGACCAAACACGAACACATCGTTGAAAAGACCAAGGCGTGGCTCTCAAGGTATGCTGATAAAAAAGGGTATATTCTGAATCCTAATGAAGAAATGTTGCATTTAGTCATTGAAGGTCTTACAAAGAATAGAAATGAACTCGGGCGCCAGTATTGTCCCTGCAGGATAGTAACTGGAGATAAGGAACAGGACAGGAACATTATTTGTCCATGTGTGTACCATGAAGAAGAGATCAAGACCAGTGGAAGTTGTCATTGTGGTCTTTTCTTTAAGAATAATGAGAATGAATCTTGATGTGTCTTACAGGAGATAAACACCATGGCCAATGTGATGGAGATTTACCAGCTGTTACCAAAGACAAACTGCAAGAAATGCGGTAAGACTACTTGCATGGCCTTTGCAGTGGATCTGCTGGCACGCAAAATGAATGTGGACGACTGTCCACCGCTCAAAGAGGAAAAATATCGGGCAGGATATGAAAAATTAAGCGAAATGATAACTCCAGTGGGTAATGTAACCGAAACTGGTTTTCTTGTACATGAGGACAAATGCATTGGCTGTGGCAACTGTGTGGTTGCATGTCCGGTAAATGTAGCAGCTGATCCAACCGGAACTGGCAGTGGCAGAGCGCCGACTAATGACAAGGTGATTATCGTTATAAAAGATGGTATAGTCAAGCCAGCAAATATCCAGGAATGCCGCCGTTTCGGTCCTAACAAGACCTTGTGCTATGCGTGTATCGACACATGTCCAACAAAGGCAATAGAATTTGTGTAATCTCTTGCAGGAGTGATGATTTTGGAGAACGGACCGTTTGTATGTACTGGCTGTGCCTTGCTGTGTGATGATATATCGGTAGAGCTGCAGGATAACAGTATTGTCAGAGTGGATACTGCATGCAGAAAAGGTGTTTCACGCATAAAGGGCTGCATTTCACCCATGCCCTGCACAGTAGATGGAAAAGCAGCAGATATCAACACTGCAATAAAGGAAGCTGCCGGTGTGCTTAAGGCTGCAAAGCATCCTTTAATCTTCGGGCATGGAAATTCAACTCTGGAAGCACAGAGAAAGGCCATAGAGCTCGCAAAAAAACTCAAAGCACATATTGATGACACTTCTTCTTTCTGCCAGGGTCCTCTTGTTGAAGCTATCCTCAATGAAAAGTTACCTACCTGCACTCTGGATGAAGTGCGTCACAAGGCTGATGTGATCATTTTCTGGGGTGCTGACCCATCACATTCACATCCAAGACATCTCTCAATGTATTCTTATTTTCCCCGGGGAAAACAGCGTCAAAGAGGCTGGGAAGAAGACAGAAACGCTATAGTTATCGATGTTAGAAAATCCGACACAGCTGTGGTCTGTGGAAAAATGTTCTATGAAATACCCATAGGAACTGATTCTGAATTTATGGATTCCCTTATTAGTGCTCTGTCAAATAAAGTACCGAAGACATCGTTTAATATGGATCCCAAAAGGATATTGGAACTAGCTAATGTCCTGAAGAAAGCAGAGTTCGGAGTGGTGTTTGCTGGCCTTGGCATGACATATTCCCTTGATTCACTGGAGCCTTTGTTCAGACTGATGAACAAACTCAATGAAACTTCTAAATTCCACCTGATACCCATGGTGGGGCAATACAATATGCGTGGCTTCGATCATACTCTTTTCCAAGAAACCGGTTATATTAACCGTGTGTATTTTAACGGAGAGAGCATTGAGCATGGACCTCAACAATCTGTTGTGGAACTAATAAGCAATAACGTTGTAGATGCTGCCTTGATCATCGGCTCAGATCCACTGGCAAGCCTACCGGGGCAAATTGCAAAGAAACTCAGCAAAATACCACTTATTACCATTGATCCCTGCGAGAACCTGACATCCAGAAGGTCCAAAGTGACAATTCCATCTGCTCTTAGTGGTGTGGAGTGTGGAGGTACTGCTGTGCGCATGGATGGTGTGGAAGTTGCACTTAAACAGATTCTAGATAGCAACAGGCTTACAGATGAGCAGATCATTGCACGTATCATGGAGGAGATATGATGGGATTTGGACAATTTCTTACAGAACCTGAGTTCAAGTTCATGATTGTTACTCACAGGGATATATTCCAGAACACCGCCCAGGAAAATTCGAGGTTTAGTGCTCAATATGCAGAGCTTTCTTCTGTCATCAGGCTGGATAAAGAAGACATGAAAAAAATGGGATTGAAAGCGGGAGATCTGGTTGTTGTAAAAAACGCTTCTGCCAGAGTCGTATTAAAAGTGGAAACTTCCGCAATCCAGGAACCTCATCCGGGAACCGCATTCATGATCAACGGTCCCTGGGCTAATGCACTTGTAGCTGCTGAAACAGGAGGTACTGGTGTGCCGGCATTTAAAAAGATCGAAGTGATGCTTTCAAGATCAAAAGGGGAAAAGGTTACATCACTTGCTGAATTAATCTAGTATGGATGTCTGAAGGAGTATTGGTATGACTTCTGGTACAGAAAGCTTTTGGGAAGGGAAAAATTATCTGGTAGTGACCGATCGATCAAAGCCAGCTATTAAATTAACCATTGACGAGCTTAAAAAAAGAGGTCTGTCCGTGCAGGTCATGGATGTCAAAGGGATGGACGCGGATAAGATCAACGCTAACCTTGAAGCACTGTCCTTGCCAGTGGAAAAAGTTGTGATAGGGATCACAGCAGTAGAGCCTGCTGATATCATTAGATACCTTATGAATAAAGGTTGTAAAGATATATGGGTTCACTGGAGAACTGACACTGAACAAGTACGTGCACTAGTTTCTGATGCAAGAGGCAATATTATGATCGGCAGGTGTCCTATGCTGTACCTGGGCAGCGGACTGAGCATTCATGGAATGCACAGACTAATTGCACGTTCCCTCGGTAAATATTGATTTTTTTGATTTTAGATATATCAGGGATATGGAAAAGCTGAAAGTATTGTCTTTTTCATCTTTACTTCCCACCTGCTGAATTGTCTTGAAGGATGCTTATTTTATTCAAGGCAAAGTATTATTTTCACATACGGCCTCGCCAGAACAAAAGTGAAATCCTTATATCCTCATAAACCTTTTCGCGGTTTGAGGATCATCATGAATATAGTCGTAACCTGCTACAACTGCCGAAAAGAGTTCTTTGCAGCCATTTCGAACAATCAATTCGTCCGAAGATGCGCCAACTGCTTCAAACCAAACCGAATAAGGACAATTATTGATGGCAAAGCCCATGGAGAAGATGATCTGGCTGTAAAGCTTGGGATGGAGTCTTATTAACTCTTACTTGCCTATTTTTGCTTTATTTACTTCTCATCCTAAAGCACATCCCATGAATTTCCAACTTTTAAAAATGCTTTTATAACACTTCATTCATATTCTATAGGGGAAGCTAATCCAGATGGGACTAAGCCCGGCAGATGTAAGACTACAGAGGTATAATGGAGCTGCGTGGGAAGTGTTGCCTACTAATGTGGAAAGCAATACCACGGACTATGTAGTATTCGAATCTCAAACGTCTGGCTTCTCTCGGTTTGCGATCACTACTGAAAGGTAGGTTGTAGCTTCTGTACCTGCTGAAACGGCTACAACTCCAATCCAGAAGGAAGAGGCAGTTGTAGAAGAAGCACAACCAGAAAAGACTCCGGGATTTGGATTTAGCATGGCTATTCTCGTAATAGGAATACTTGCAGCAGGATATGCCTATGTGAAAAGAAGTCAAAAATGATCTATGTTACCCTGTACAAAGGTACAGGGGAATTTACAGTAAAAGTGAGTATTGATCATGTATAAATTAAATCATGTAGGATGTTGTAGGTACAAAAAACATTACAATATTACTGAGATCTAGATGTTATTAAAGTTTGGTTATATTTTATCTATTTGCACTCTATGCAATTGTGGAGATAATTTATTTTTCCCTATTTTATTCAATAAATACAATTTAAGGACATATATAACTGAAATAGCCTATTTGAAATATTCTTTTTCTGAAATTGCTTATTGTTGAGGATTTTTGTGTGCCAACTTGTTTCATATATTCTATTGTTCGTATTATCGTTCGAGTTTATTTGGCATTTTCATCAATTACCCTTATATTTTGAACTGATCTTTTATTACATATCTACGTTATGTAACTCTAGCATTTCCAAAATTTATAAGTTAACATTGATTGGTTACCTTTTCTAGATAAATATCAATCCACTTGATGCATCTGGGATTTTATACGATCAGATGTATACTTTTTTCGAATTACTAATACTTGTTTATGAGTATACTGGACTGCGAATTCTTTTAAAATGAGCTCTTTGATCTCTTTTGTTGACCACTTTTCCCTTTCATTTAATAATATCTTTAGTTTCTCTTTTTGTTCATTGGATAGTTTAGAAGGAGAACCACCTGCAAATCTTGGTTTCAGACCATTCTGACCATCAATATTCCATCTTTCCTGCCACTGATATGCAACAGGTTTTGAAATCCCAACAAGTTTAGCAGCTTCTTCTACTGAAACGCCTTCGTAACGGTGTCTGATGAAATATAAACGTTTCAAGAGTCGTGTGGTCTTTTCTAATTCTTTGATCTTTTTATTTAATTCATTTATAGATAGATGATGTTGTATTGGAATTTGTTCTGTTTTACTCATAATAGATGGTTTATAATCATATGTTATAAATATTTGGTTCAATTATGGATGTATTAACAAATGAACCAATAGCTACAAGAATATTTATTTATAGGTAGATTACATGTTTTTAACATATGGTTTTTGTTGAAAAATGGATTTTTTCCATACTTAAGGAATGACCAAAATGGATTTTGCATATAGAAAGGTTGTTGTAAAAAATATTGGCGGATTACACTATATTGAAACCGAGATCTTGCCAGGTCTAAATGTAATGGAACAACCAAACGCATCTGGTAAAACATCCTTTTTGAGGGCTTTTTCGCTTCTGGTGACACCTTCTGGAATTCACAACGATTTGGGTTACATTCTCAGGTCTATGTCTTCAGAAGGGTTTGTATCTATCATCGATAAAGATAAAAATGAGATCAGAAAAACGATCGTAAGGAATCAGAATAATATTGTGGTTTCTGGACAGGACATGTTCACTCCTGAAGTTTCAGAGCTGGTAAAAAGATTTGCCATAGGAGGCAGCGATAATGAGATCCTTTCAGCCATTCGCTCTGGAAAAAACCTCCGGAGTCTTATTGCTGTTGACACTAATATTATAGAGAAACTGAAGTACGAAATCAGAGTTAAGGAAAGTGAACTAGTAAAGTTTTCAGATGAGTTGAAGATAGCTCTGAACGCTCCGCATGAAAAATTATCAGCAGAAAAGAAAAAACGCATACTAATGGAAGAGATCAAAGAACTTGAACAAAAACATACGATTCTCAAAAAACAACATGATAGTATAGCTCTTTCTAATGTTGAAAACAGCGGAATAAGCAATGAAAAACTTAAGGCCAAATCATCTGAACTACAACAAATAGACTCGAAGATCAATGATAGCAATAGAAATGTCGAATCCAAGAAAGAAAAAATAGAGAAACTTTCCCGTGAAATCCACTCAATACGTAGAAATCTGGATCGCCTTGGAAATGTTGATTCTCACGAAATCGACAGGATTGATAAAGATGTGGAAAACATTGAATATCAAATACAAAAATTTGCTTCGGAGATATCTTCCCTGGATATGACGGCCCAGGCTGCCAGAAATCTTGTAAAACACTTAGAGGATAATCCTCCAACCGATAAACTACTGGATGCTTTATCAGATGATTTTCATGTATCTTGTCCACTCTGTGGGCATGATTCCGGAATTGAAACGATTAAGAAGCAAATTGAATCTATCACAGAAAAAAGAGCAAAGATCCAGTCAGCTATCAAAAAACTAGAACAAGACAAACATGGTTTAATAAAAGAAAGGAATTTTCTGATCCAGAAAAAATCAGAAATTTCTGAAGCAATTTCTCTACTTCGGTCTAAGGAAATGGCCATCAATCAGGAAGGCCACAGTATCAATACAATAGAACAAACAATTGATGAACTTAAGCTTAAAAAAGAAAAGCTATATCTTGAAATCATGGAACTGTCAAAAACAATTAATGACCTCTTTGTTAGCATTACTATGGATCTTGCCAAAACCAACGAATCCATCGGAAATAAAAAAAGCATACTTGATCAGCTCAAAGAGGAGATTTTGCGGTATGATGGGACTATTCGTGAGATCGATAAGAAAAAACATCTCATTGCCGACCTAAAAAAGGAAGTGAATGATACTAAATCCCAGCTTCATAAAATTGAACTTCGCATTCAGGAGCAATTCAATAAAGCAATTCAGGAAATCTATCTTATACTGGAATTCGATAGCAACGTGGGTAGAATAATTCTGGATCAAAATTATGATCTTGTGGTTTCAAGAAAAACTGATAAAGACAGTGTATACCGGGATATGGATTCCATTAAAACTTTGAGTAAATCGGAGCTTGAAGTAATAGGATTAACCATAATGATCAGCGGATATATAGTTAATAACCTGAGAGAATATTTCCCCTGCATTTTATTTGATGAGCTTACATTTTTGGATCCCAATCGGCTGAAAAGCCTTATGGATTACATGGGGAAAATTACGGGCTCAGTCATACTTACAAAGCTTCCGCCAGAAACAGATACAATGAAAAAGAGGCAAGTAGGGATATCTTCCAAATCAATTACCTGAGCAATTCAAGGCTGTGGTCATATAATGGAAAAGAAGTCAGTATCTGTTGTAACGAATTGCCATATATGTAATATCCTGAATAACGAGATCCTCGACAAAAGTATTAATGAGTGGCTGATCGATCACTATTCTGGAGAACACATCGAACCATTAAGCATTGCTGCCTTAACAAACAGGTTCAATGAGCAACTTCTTCAATACTATTTTTTGAAACAGCATCCAAATATTGACCCGACATTTGACTTTGAAGTATTGAGGGAATACTTGCAGGAAGTGTATCTTGACAATGATGATCATATTGATAGCAAGCTGTTTTCTATTGGAAATTCTATCATAAAACATTTTGAACTGGACCCAATTTTTCTTTCAACACGACTGGTAGCTCCACACACCATGCAACATCATCTTCAAAATTGTCTGGCGATCAGACCCGACAAACTAAGCTCTGAAGAAAGTCTCCACGTTAAATTTCTGCAGGCTACCGAGTTTGCTCACAAGATATTGCAAAGTCCGCTTGATATTGCAATAAACAACGGCCTTGCATCTGCAGATACACAAATTGATATTTATATCAAAGATATAACAACTGGAGAAATGCGTCCTATTAAGGAATGGATTACAAAAATCTCTAAAGGGAGAGTAATTTAGCCATGTTAGCACATCTGCGCATCATGTCGGTCATTAACCTATTTACTAGCATGAATACGACACGTATTGCCGAGTTTGCAAACTTACCTCGAACAACAAACAATGCGGAAATACTTGAATTATCTCAGGTTGGACTTATCAGGGAATCTGAAAGATCAACTCCACACATGACATACTGGGAATTGACTCCTATGGGTATCGAATTACTTGATACTTACCGCAGACTTCTTCCGGCAGATTGTCTAGTTAGTATTGACACACTTAAAGAAAGCAATAGGGAAAATTGTTTGAAAATAATTAATTCATTAAAGGAATCTGAAAAAACAAAAAAAACACTTTTGGAACAGCTTGGCATTGCAAATAAAGAGCTGGAACTATGTTTAACTTTTCTTTTAAGAACAGGTTATCTTCAACTTGACGAATCAAATAATACTCTATATTACAAATTAAATATCAGTGTAATGTGATAATACAGATAAGTTCTTCATGTAACTTTTTGAATTAATTGCTATACTAATCTCATCCATCTGAATCCATTCTTTGCTGTCTTTTTAAATAGTAGTGATTGAATTTTCAGCAAAAAATAGAAATTATCAGTTCATTTAGTGGCCATAATTTATTTATATTGTGTGTTCTTTGATATTAATGTCAAAAACGAATCTTAGAACAAGAAACAGCAACTATGGGATAGAGGATGAGTAAAAACCCTCGATTAGGGGGTTGAATCCATAAAAATGGGTGATCAGCGCATCACCCATTTCCTAATATATTGATTTTCTTCTAATAATATATTCAATTCTTGTTTATTTTCTTTCTCAATTCGGTCAATGGCTAAAATTCTTATATACTTTGTTTGACTTCAATACTTATTGCAAAAATCAAGAAATAAGGAGAATAAAGATTGAATAGGATAATAATGGGATTTGTAGTATTTTTGCTGTGTATTACAGTCGCTGGAGCAAGTGCTTCTAATAGCGAAGATGAAGTATCATTGATTTCTGCATCGGACCTCGGGTACAAGATAATCCCTGCAGAAATAACAGATAGTGATATTGGAATAAAATCAGTATATGATACTATAACCCAAGGAGAGACAAACTGGCATAGTAAGACAGTTAGCACGAATATTCAAAGCATGACTGTTAACTTGGACTGGGGAGATACAAGTGATTCCCTAAGACTTAGTATATATAATCCAAATAATTATTGTATAGGAACTTATTATGATTCTGCCGATGGAACAATTAATGGAAGGATTAGAATATACATTACTAATAGTAATGGTATAGAAAAAGGAACTTGGAAATACAAGGTATACGGTTACTCAGTTAGTGGAACTGAAGACTATTCGATTTAAAGGTTGTAGAATATGAAAAGAATACTTCTGGCAAGTATAATTATTTTCTTTTTTTTCACATCGCCTTGCTATTGTAAAGATTATGTAATTCTAACCCAACCTGATCCAAACTTGATCAATGATGACAGTGGTGCAGATGCCAATATGACTTTTTGGGATTTGCCACTTTCTTTACAACTGGTCACAATTAGTTCACTTGTCTTAGCACTCGGTTGGAAGATGGCTGCGGTATTAATCGCAAGGATAAAAGACGAGAATAATGATAATCGCCTGAAGATTCTTCAATTCATTGAAAGAAATCCTGGAATTAGTGTTAATTCCGTTAAAAGGGATTTAAGCCTTAAAAGAGGAACTATCCGATACCATATAAGCGTTCTTAAAGAAGCTGGAAAAATCGTATTATTAAAAAACGGCAATTATGTCAGCTTATTCAAGAAAGATCAAGATGTATTAAACAATTTATATTCCAGAAACATCGAGCCTTATTTGCAAGGTATTACCTGTAAAAAGATATGCTGGTTAATATATGAAAATCCGGGTATTACAAATAAAGAGATATCTGAAGAATTAGGACTTACAAAAAGTGCTATTACTTCCCATATTCACAAGCTGGCAGAAAATGGATACTTGGTTGTAGAACCAAATGGCAAATCAAAGAATTATTATTTCAAAGAGAATTGCCATCCGGATATGATTCAGTACTTTGAAAGAATTGATTAAACTGCTTATTCCCTTTAAATTAAGAAAGGTGACGGTATGCAAGAAAATAGAATAAAAAATGTGCAAGCAATTGGCTTGTTTTTAGTAGGACTTGGGAGTATTATAACTACATTGACATATATTTATAGTTTATTAGAATATTTCTCTATTGTGGGGATGATCGTTTTCTTAATCGGGACATTTTACTTTTGGAAATCTGAAAAAATGAGAAGACAAAACAAACATATAATTAAACAATAGTCAATTGGAAAAAATCAGGAAAAGGTAACATGGATGAATCCCTTATAAAAAGCCGACTCTTGTATTTCATCATACCTCTTATCGTATGCATGTTATTAGGATATTTGTCTCATGATTTAATTAGTGGAATTCGTTCCGGGATTGCTATTGGAATCGGGTTCTTAATAGGAAGAGGGCTAGTAGGAGAGCATTGAAAGAGGAGTAGATTAGAAAATGCAAATGGAAATAGTATTAGTATTAGTATTACCGGCCCTTTTTGCAGGAGCAATGCTGTTTCGTCAAAAATACCATCGGCATCATTTTTCATTCCAAAGATCAATACTTTTCGCTGCTGTGGCTACATTTGTGCTATATGCAGGAATGATAATTGAATTGCAGTTACTATATTGAATATGAGGTATAAATGGGGAAAGAAAAATACGGTCTGTTATCCAGACTATTTTCGACACTTGCTATTATAGTTGCATTATACAATGCTTATAACACATGGTTTTACGATTTTTATAGCTCTTCTCTTAATCTTCTTGTTCTTGTTTTCATAGTACTTTCCATTTCTTTTAACAAAAAGAACGATCAAACAAAATCAGGTGATGCAAAATGAATAAGATACTAAAATATGGATTAGTCGTTGTAGGAATCCTGCTACTATTTGTAGTGGGTATACTAAGCTTCTATACAATAGCTCCTATGCCAAACACAGGCCCTGCACAAGGTACAATCTCTGAAAAAGATATTCAGAAAGATGAAATCATTCCCAATGAAGCAACAAGTTCTCATGATGAAGAAGAGGCTTTGACTAACAAAACTACTATTGCTATCAGTGCATCGCTGGTATATCTGAATTTCACGCAGCTTAATCAGCAATCTGAACTCATTATAACTGGTACTGTTAAAGAGATCCTTCCTTCAAAATGGAACACACCTGATGGAAAAAGACGAGTCAATGCAATTGAAGATATTCCGGAAAATGATACAATGTACACTGATATTATTATCAGGGTCGATCAGTGTCTCAAAGGTTCACTCGAAGATCAGGAGATCAGGGTACGTAATATGGGAGGAGAGGATGATATTGTTAGAATTGATTGGGAAGATGAACCATCTTTCAAGGAGAATGAGAAAGTGTTATTGTATCTTTGTGAGGACACATATCCAGTAACAAAGGATATTGGCCCGAAACACTATGTTGTAACAGGCTTTTCTTTGGGAAAATTCACACTAACAGATGATGGACTGGCAATAAGAGAATACGAATATGTTAACCAGACAGAATTGCTGGATTCAATCAAGAAGGAGTACGAGCCGACTATTAAGGGCATCGAGGAAATGTGAGAAGATTGCCCTTTTTATTTTTCTGGGATATTGAACATATAGCTGCCTTTCCGCAGATGTCAAGAAAAAAACAGGTATTTTCTCTTTTCAGGAATTCGTGTAGATAATATCCAATATTTGTAATACTATATGTTATTAATATATTAAATAGTAATACACATATTTGAAAAATAACTGCAATTCAGATAATTGGCAAAATTCCAAGACATCTGCGGAAAGTGGGATATAGGCATTTTCATTTTGGGAATATATAAGGCATCAACAAATCAGCAACATGATTGAAAATCATGATCAGTAAGATAAAGAAATTGAAAGTAAACTCTTTTGATCTTTGTGTTTCAGCAAGCCGACTTCTTGATATAAAGTATATCAAGAATATGAGAATATATCCTCCAGCCAAATTAACATCACTGATTAGTATGTAACGCGGTGATATGATGACTATTACAGCATACCATAATATCATGCCAATTACATTGCTCATAATACTGATCTTATCATCTATCTTTTTGTTGGAGTCAATAACGTTCTTTGATAAAAGGTAGTGACATGATGCTAAAGAAAATGCTATCGGACCATACATAATCCAATCAGATATTGGAGTGGTTTTTTCTACAGACATGAACACTGAAAAAGACCAGATTAGATAAACAGTGAAACCTACTATATATCCTAACAATTCCTTTAATTCCATATTAGTTCTCGACATTCGCCTCACCATTTGTTAATTAAGCTGTTTCCAAATACGGTCCTTGTCCTGTAACAAGCTCTCCCTTCAGTGACTTCCATTCATCTTGAGGACCTAATAACTGGATATCCATAGTATTCTCTATAACTGTTTGCCTCCAATAGGAGTTCATATAGATGATAGTTCAGGTAATGGCTATAATAGTTTAATAAGAATATAACCTTTATTCATTGAACATATTTATAAAATGTATTTAATATCCACATGATGGATATGTACACTAAAATCGTTTAGTAACAAGTTCAAGAGGAGTAAGATGAATAAAATTCTACAATTAAGAACATATCATGTTGCAACATGTATTATGCTATTGCTAGCACTAATTACGCTTGATTCCACTGTAGTATCTGCAGGAACTGGTGATGGAAATGATGTTTCTTCTCCAGAAGTTGGTGTTGAATGGGTAAATGATTATACATGGCCATCAGCCGATCTATCATATTGTGACGATTCGGCAAATGGATTATATAATAAACTGGGAAATGTTGGATGGACAAAAAGATTCAACAAAGGAAATAGTAATGCAAAAGCATCTCATTTTGAGCAGGCAAATCAAGATTCTCAATATATTGATTCTGTAGATATTGCTTTGTATTCTGGACATGGTTCCACAGACAAGCTAGATGTATCAACTGTAACTGAAAAAGTATACCACAATGAAGCCGAGTGGGGGGATTATGATTTAGAATGGATAGGTTTGGACTGCTGTCTAGCTGGAACAAGTGATTTTTCGTCATCATTTAATGGAGCACATCTTATTCTAGGTTTTTCGACGACAGCATATGATTCTGATCTTGGGTCCCATTGGGCCGATTATCTTGTTGATAGTGGTGCAAATGATATCGCATATACAGTTAAAAACTCATGGTTTTATGGTGCAGACATAGATCAACCAAATGGAAAAATTGGGAAAGTAATGGGAGAAACATCCAGCTGTGGAAACGATTACATCTGGGGACAAGGGACTGTGATCGCAGATCCATCTGTAGATGGGTCTTTTACATCTTGGACATACAACATGTAATAGCAGAGAGGTTGTTTCAATGAAAAAAATTACTATAATATTAGGATTGGTAGCATTATTTGCTGCAGTATTATTCTCTCAATCAATTAATTTTAAAGATAACGTTAACGTCCTTACTATGAAAGGTGAAGATAATATTCAATATGAAATGAAATCTTCTTTCCCTGTTCTTAATGATACTGCTAAAGTCTACGTAACTAAGACTCCTAAGGTAAGTAATAAGTATGTTACAGAAATCGGAAACAAATTTGGTATTATAAATTCCAGTTCGGAAGATACAGATTTAGGGACATTCAGTTTGTTCAATGGGGAAAAACATTTGATTGTTTATAAGAATTCAGGTGCTGTATGGTATTCAATGCCAGCAAAAATGGAACCAGTAGTAACTGTACAACCTAATCTTCCGAGCACAGATGTAGCTACAAAAATAGCAACAGATTTTTTGGTTTCGACAGATAGTCTACCCAAAGACGCAGAATTTAGTGATGTTGTTGCAGATCAACAAATTACAGGTGAAAAGGAAACTGGAAAGATTACACAAATCTATAATGTCACTTTACAGGTGAGATATCGAAGAGAAATAAATGGTATGCCTGTTGTAGGTCCTGGCAATAAACTTAAGGTATTTATAGGAGATAACAATGAAATCGTAGGCCTTTTCAAAGTATGGAGAGATTTCGAACCCTATACTGAAGTTAAAATCAAAACTCCAGAACAGGCATATTCTGATCTTTTAGCAAGTAAAGATGTAGTACCAATGCGTATAGAAGGTGATAAAGTCATTATAAAGGATATAACTTTTGGTTATTGGATGGAAGCTGCCGATAAAGATCAAGAATATGTATTACCAGTATATATTTTCAAAGGAGATGTTATAAATTCAAATACTGGTTATATGGGACAGTATGAAGGATATGTTTATGCAACCGAGGATGGGAGATTACCTTAATCTCCTTCTTCCTTTTACATGCGTAGGTGAGGAGCTGTGAACACATTCTCAAAGGCACTAATACTAGGACTGGTCATTATTGCCTCTTTATTTTTGGTATGGCATTTGATATTTCCAGTAACTATCAGTAATGTTTACCTTGATAACGAAAGCCATTTTTATTTCACGCTTTCAAACAATATGAATGAAGAAGTAAACCTTATTTATAAATGGCATCTTGATGACCCAAAGGCAGGATCACCTGTATATTCAGGGAAAGGCGAAATCATATTAACGAAAAAAGGTATTACTGATATAGTGGAATCTTTTTCCCCAACCAATGACTATGATCAGAGATTCTTTATTATGAACATAGAGATTTTCAAAGATGGTTCTAAAGTTGGACATTACTCGAAGCAGAAAAGTCCAAATGATTGGAATTATACCGCATTACCACCAGTGAAAAATTCTATGTTCCCATGAATACCAAAATAGGAAAAATGGCGAAACAACCAAATCAATAACTTTCTCATTTTGGAAACATGTAAGGTATTAATAATCCTGCAACATTGTTGAAGATCATTAACAACACCATAGAATAAGTGAAAGTGAACTCTTTTGATCTTTGTGCTTCAGCAAGCTGACTTCTTGATATAAAATATATCAACAATATAAGAAGATACCCTCCAATCAGATTGAAATCCTCGATCTGTGTATAATGTGGAGATAGAAGAACTATTACAGCAGACCATAAGACCAGACCAATTACATTGCTCAAGATGCTGATCTTATCATCGATCTTTTTGATAGCACTGATCACTTTCTTTGAAAAGAGATAATGGCACGATGCTAAAAAGAATACGATCGGACCATACATAATCCAATCTAATATTGGAGTGATTTTTTCTGTAGATATGAACACTGAAAAAGACCAGATCAGATAAACAATGAAACCCACCATATGTCCCAACAATTCCTTTGAGTCCAGATTAGTTCTTGACATTTGCGTCTCCTAGTATGTGGCAGTTCAGGCTGTGGCCACAATTCATTAATAGTATGGAAGTAACTACTCATTGGACATATTTATACGATGTGCTTTGAGGGAGAGCAAATGCAACCAACAGTAAAAGATGATGAGAATATGAACGATGACTGCTTGCGTACATTAGAGATAGTAGGAAAAACATTTGTACTCACCCCTATAATTGTTGCATTACCACTTTTAGCATACGCAATAATTACCGGAAAGAACATTGTATCTCCGGGCCCTGGTGCTGGATATAGCGCAGGCCTGATGATATCTGCAGGGATATTTCTATTGATATACGTGTCTTACAAAATAATTCGAAAATAAGCTACACCTTAAGAAATCAACTACCATAAGTCCTTTAGGAGAACTATACATGAGAACACTGTTCAAAGTGATGACGGTATTTTTTCTTGTAGCAGTAATCGGTTTTTTCGTAATATCTTCATGGATAGAGGACAGAAACCAGGAAATGTATAACCAAAGCTACCAGAGCAGCTATAGCTACTCGGTTGAGATATCGCCCAACGCTAGCCTAAAAAATGTGACTCTATACTTGCCACTCATGGTTCTGAATAGTACTTCTGCAATTGGAGAAGATATTATCAAAAACAACTTCAATGAAAATGATCACTCGTGGAATTATTCCCTTGTAGAAACCGAACATGGGCTCATGCTTTCCATGAAGACCGATGAAATAGATCCCACGTTCCATTCCCGTGAGGGATATGTTGTCAAAGGTAGCGATCCTGAAGAAACAAGGGTGTGGACTTCAGACGAATATTCTAACAAAACTCCGATCCCTGATATGATCATCTTTTCAACAATGATTAACTCGAACCGTACTATCGATACACTGGACCCTCTTAGTAATGACGTGGTGCTCCAGCCAAAATATAACGTCAAGCCCACAACTGATGAAGGTTATTCTTTCAGGAAGCAGTACGATTATGAAAGTATTCTATATGCAGAATACGAAGCCTCTCCTGATGCAATTGTAGAGATCACAATTATGGCAGATGGAGAAAATTCATGGTGGATCATGGGATGGCAAGGGAACGATTATTCGGATTGGATGAACGTCAAATTGTTCGGGCCTCAAAAAGGATGGACAAAAATAGATGGATTTCTTGGTAGTGGAGGCGGTGTCTACAGGGATACGTAGTTTGTAGTACGAGATCCCTATAGACTTTTTTTGTTCGCTTTGGTATTCCTTAATGTACCACACTCTAAACTCTATTGATAGTTAGGTCAATGGCTAGAATCTTTTTAAATGATAAGTACCTATAATCATTGGACACATTTGTGAAATGTGTTCCGAGATCTAAACGACAAAGTAAATCCATCTTTTTTGTCAAACATTAAACTATATGTAAGATTGTTATAATGATCTAAAGAGTTACCATGCTAATAAAATATTGCTTAGTTGGGATTTTGCTTTTATTGTTGTCGAGTACTGCGGGAGGAAGGATCATTATTGTCGATAACAGTAGAAAGGAGGATTTTTCATCCATCCAGGAAGCGATTGATACTGCTATTTCTGGTGATATTGTCGTTGTTGATGAGGGGCAGTACACTGAAAATATTGTTGTTAATAAAGAACTGTCTATAATTTCAAATTCAACAAATCCAGAGGATGTAGTAATTCGACCTCGAAATCCAGAGGACAGTATATTCTCAGTCCAGGCAAATAATGTGACAATTGAAGGTTTCACTTTGTCTGGGATGAAGGGTAAAGGAAATGGGATATGGCTCTATGATTCCATTGGTTGCTCTTTGAAAAATAACATTATATCGGGGAATTTCTGGGGTATCTTCTTGGAATCATCGGATGAAAATACAATTGAGAGCAATTTTTTGAATGACAATGACAGATGCGGTATTTTTTTAGTAGAATCTCATCAGAACTTGGTTGAAAATAACAATATAAATAACCAGTATGATGGGCTAGTTCTTGATTCCTCAAATAGCAACATCTTAAGAGATAATCTGATATGCGAAAACTCTAATCTCGGAATTATGTTGAGGGATGATAGTAACGGGAATCAATTGTATGAAAATAAAATGAACAACAACATGTTCAATTTTGGAGATGTAGGTGGTTTTAATGAAATCGATAGGAGTAATCTGGTAAATGGTAAAAGTATCATTTATTTAAATGGTGTTTCAGATATTCGAATTGATGTATCTTCAAATGCTGGGACTGTCTGTTGTTATGACTGTGATAATATAACTGTGAAAGATCTTGTTGTTTCAAATAATTCATGTGGAGTAAGCTTTTATAATGCCGAAAGAATAATTTTGCATAACCTCAGTTGTACAAATAATGGCCACGGTATATATTTAATGGATTGTTCGGATTGTACCATTTCAAATTGCAGCGTTCAAAATAATTCCCATGCTGGAATATATCTGGATGATTCTAAAAAGTGCTTGGTCGAAAAAAATAAAGTTTTTTATAATTATTATGGTATCTATTTGAATGCTGATGATTGTGAGCTAAATCAAAACACAGTTGTAAAAAGCACAATTGGAATTATGTCAGGTATAGCTAATAGTAATCTGATAGAGAATAACGGTATTTACAACAATGATATCGGGATATCATTCTATTTATCGGACAACAATGAAGTAGAAAACAATGAATTTTCAATGAATAAAGAATTTGGCATTTTTCTTCAGCATTCCTGGAACAATTCAATAACAAGTAACACAATAAACCAAAACGATGTAGGTATCAGGTTCAAAGAGTCAAGTATCAATAACTCTGTTAGTGGAAATTATTTGTCAGATAATGAAGAGTGTTTCATCGGGGAGAAAGAGAATAGTCTTTTTAATAACACATGTACGAATGCAAATGGAGAGCATTTCTTATCGTTCATGTATCCTGTAGATCTGATTTTTGTGATAATTGGAGCATCCTGGTTGCAAATGCATAGAAATTAACTCAACAACTTCACAATGCTTAGGTCAATTCTTGGATGAATATAGTAGTATTAATAATTTCTCCCATCATCCTGTTTGTCACATCGATCATAGCATTTCTAAGGAAAGACATAACTTTGTAAACTCTATTGATAGTTAGGTCAATGGCTAGAATCTTTTTAAATGATAAGTACCTATAATCTTTGAACGCATTTATGAAATGTGTTCCGAGATCCAAACGAAACCTTGCAAAGTAAATTTGGATCCCGGGTAACCAAAGGCATAGAAATAGTCGCTTTAATAGATTATGAAGCTTCTGTTAGTGAGGCCTCTAGACTAAAAATAGAGGTAGAATAAATGAAGATAAATAATATATCATGTAGTCTTATGTTAGCTGTTCTTCTAGTCGCAAGCATTTTACCAGCAACAGCTACAAGTTCTGAATCTATGGAATTTAGTAATGAGATTGTGAAATCATATGGAAATATAAAATATGCAAGTGTATCAGAGAACTTTTCGAATCCACTTTCACTAAAAGATATAGATACTATTAGAGAAAGTGGTAAATGAGTATAAAAAGCAGAAGGGAATTTCAGAGGTTCCTATAATCTATTCAATACCCGAAATTCCAGCCGGTGGAGAAATCATCTCTTACTCCTTCAAGATTAATGATGATGGGACGACAAGCCAGTATGTAGGGATTGTAGGAGATAAGGAATCTGTTTCAAAAGTTCATGAAAGATCCGATGAATGGTACAGTGCTGAAGTAGTGAACTTTAAAGTAAAGCAAACAGAAGACACTACCAGTAATGACATTGATGCTTTTGTTTCTTCTAAAAGTGGAACGGAATGGAGTCAACCATGCTACTTCTATAATGACTATTATCTATCACCTTATGGCGGAGTAATGAATAACTACGAATTATATGTCCTAATGAATGATGGTAGCAACACCTTAGATTGGTTTGCAATTCTGCAAGAGTCAGGACTTGAGCCAGGTTATCGTGCTTATCCAATATCACCGTGGAAAAATGATTTATGGTATGCTTATCAAAAATGGTGTAATGGTGGTCTTGGGAATGAACAACTTTTTAAGTTTAAGCCATCGTCATCTATTTCGGGAGAATATTCAAGTGGCTTTTCTATCTCTGGAGGATCAGGAGGAGTATCTGCAAGCATATCTTGGACATACTCTCAGCCAGATGTATCAACTTTATGTTACAGTAGCACTAATACTGACATTGCATACTGGAAAATGACATGTAACAGTAATGCTGCGAAGACATCGACATCCCTTGTAAATCCTGGTAGCACAGCAAGTGGAAATCAGCATACTACGGGCAACTATAAAATTTTAGATGTCAAAACCACAGGGATATTCCGAAAAGACTCCCTTAATTCTAAAATATTAAGCACTACATCGTCTCCATATATTAGTTACAGTTAAATACTGGCACTGCCAGTTCTAATTTTTTAGAATGGTATCATGAACAAAGTAGTTATTATATTAATTGTTTGTACGCTTGTACTTGCAATCTATATTCTCACACCAGTTGAAATCGAAGGCATTGTTGACCATAAATTGATTATTGGGTGCAATGAGAATACATGCGAGGAAATACTCAACAGACCACATCCAGATGCTCCATGGATATCCGTGGACAACAAAGACTTCGAAAAATTCTTCTCTCCGACAGATAAGAATGTCTTTGTCAATGATTCTATAAAAGAATTCTTGGAAAGGAAATACACTAGTATTAACTATTGTGTCGCTGTACAGGTAAATTCTGAAGATCCGCTGAATGATGTACCTAAAGGTGAGACATTCACTTATTTTGTCAGTATAGAAAACTTCAATAAAGTAAAAATTGGAAATAAAGTCAAATGTAAAGTGTCAAGGTATCGAATAGACAAAATCACTATTCTGGAGTAATTATGAAGAGCATTAAGTGTAGTTGGACAACAATATTTGCAATTTTGGTTATTATGTGCCTATCCTTTCTATTAATAGCCGTTTTGCATACTGGATTTTTCGAGCAGGAACATCTGTTTTTCACCGTGAATAATGAAGATGTATATCCACATGAAGTTGTTGTCAAGATCTTTGATTCAGCAGGAATTCTTATTTTTACCGATAAATATGCATTGGATCCCGGACAGTTTGTGAAATCCCCTTCAGTGATCAATGAAACCGACGATGGTGACACATATATGTACAAAGCCACATTAGAAAACAACATAACCAGCACATACAATTTCACAGTTGACTCTAATGCAGCAGCTAGTATCCATATATATAACGACTCGGAAAATGCAGAAGCCTATATAGACTTTGGATATACGATAGAATGAAGTAACTCTTTGCAGATTCCTCAACTACAGGATAAGAGGTGAACAATGAGAAATCAATTCAGAAACATACTCCTTATAGGAATACTTGTGATTAGTTTATTGTTAGCAACTACAGCAAATGCACAAGAAAATACAACTACGGAACTAACCTTTGGTCCGGAAACTCTTGATGAACTTAGAAATGATTCGAATTTTATTGTTAGTTATGGAAGTATACCTTCTTATGGAAGTTTGGAGGAAAGACAACAATGGCTTAATGAGCTAGATAAAATATATACAGAAACCGATATGGAAATATCAAAATACATGTATCCAGATGGCCCCGTTACAAGCCATGGTTACACAATTAATGGCGTTCTTGAAGTGGAAGTTAATACGAATATTGAAAAGCCTTTGATGGATGAAATATATCAGATATTTGATTCAAAAGCAAGCCAAATGGGAATTAAGGGAGTTCCAGTAGTATTTGTTTATGGAGATCTGGCTGTGCCAGTAGCAGGAGAAGCTACTTCAATTGTTGAAAAAAATAATTCATCTACATCTCATGAAAAGGACCCTATAGAGCTCAATAATTCAAGTAACAATAATAAATCAGATCGAAACGACTCAAATAAAAGTAATTATGCACCAGGTTTGGGGATACTAGGAAGCTTAATTTGTATATACAGTGGATGGAAGTTTAGAAAGATGTAATGTAAGAAGGACTATGCGAAAATTATTATTACCATATTTCTTGATAAGAATCACCTATAGACTTTTTTCTTTTGAAAGTATTTATTTCTTAGTCAATCATAAAGAATAATATCTCGGTTGACTCTGAAAAAATACTTGTATTTAAAGTTAATGTTGATGTCATTTCAGGAAAAAACAACACGTTGTATCAATAAAAACAGTCTTACTCTGTAGACTTGTCCTCATGATATTGTTTTATAATTATTTTCATTTTAATAACATAGGATGTAGATAATATAAAAAAAGAATATATTAACTACTGTTTTTATCAGTTCGGGCAATGGCCATAATAGTTTAATAAGATAGATGATTACAATCATTTATCACATTTAGACAATGTGAGAGGGATCCGAACTGAACTTTCTGGATCTATTCGGATCCCAGATTGCCCAAAGGCAAGACAATATTGGTTTTACTTATGTATAAAATCATTGCTGTCCTGCCTCTGGAGTAAAGAACAAGAGGTAGAAAATGAAAATAAACAGTTTAGTAAAATTAGGACTAATGATGCTTGTTCTGCTCGTCGCTACTGGAGCAGCAGCAGCAGCAGGTGGGTCCTCGTACAGCACAGCAAAATCAATATCTGTTCCAACTGGAGACATAGATTATTGGATTGGAACGTGTAGAGCTAGTCCGGGTGATTGGTATAAATTTAGTGTCGTTCAAAATGATGACTGTTATATAGATCTACAGAGAACGTTTACTACGGCTGGAGGACAGATGAAACTTCATGATGGTCAGAATAATATTGAAGCGTGGGTATCCACTACTCATAATGACCATTATGCAATAGACATTACTAATGTTCCTCGCATTCAAATCCTAAAAGGAACACAATCAGCATATGAGTTCATTGCTGGAAGAAACTATGTGTATGGATAATTGGAGAAGTAAAACTTCTCCAATTTATTTTTAAACATTAATGGTCAAATAGACTATTTCCAAATCTAATAAATATCAGGGATTACCGAATAGCATGAATCTGAATATTAAGAATTCTATTATTATCGCACAAAAAGAATTTGCTGACGACCTGTGGAGTCCACGATTCCTTTCCCTTCTTACAATTTTTACATTGATCTTGTTCTCCTTCAGTTATCGCAGTACGGGAGAAAACACCTCATTCCTTGAAATGGGATTTGTTAATGTAGCTCAGATAATCGCTGTTTTTCTCCCTCTTTTGGGAATAACACTCGGCTTTGACCGCATCGTTAAAGAAAAAAGAAATGCCTCTCTTAATGTACTTCTAACACAACCGATCTATAGAGACAATATTATCGCAGGAAAGGTATTGGGTGCAATGATAACTCTTGTGCTCATTATATTCGTTTCGATGAGTGCATCGATCGGAACAATGATATTCGTCTCTGGTATCCAGATAACTGCCGAGGAACTAATACGGATATTTATATTTACAATAATTAATTATCTTTATCTCTCTGTTTTTCTGATGCTAGGAATATTCATTTCAACTATATCTAAAAATGCAATTAACTCTCTTTGTTATGGTATTTGTATTTGGCTTATCTTATGTGTAGTATTTGGAAGCTTTGCCTTAGTCATTTCAACTATGTACACTGGCCAATCTTTACTTGATCTTGGTAATAATTATCAAGCCATGGAAATCAATGCTCAGCTTCAAAAACTAACTCCAGTACATTATTATTCAGAGCTTGTGATCGGGCATCCGTGTATGACCTGGGGAGGTTTTTCAAAAAACGATCTGGATAGCATTTGTGGAATATTTGATCCTAATTATTCAGTTGGACAGTGGTTAAAAGAATATTCTGTTGAAATTATTGTCATAATATCGACTATTTTGATCCTCTTTGTCATGTCATTTGTATCCTTTTTGAAACAAGATATAACTAACTGAGGAATATACATGAGCGTACAAAATCGAAGCAGGGATATTAATTTAAAAAATATTTTCCTAATTGCTCAAAAAGAGTTCGCAGACATCGTATCAAGCCCGTTATTCTTGATGTTCATCGTAACTTACACCTTGATTGTTCTTGCTTTTTCATTCCGGAGTGTATACTTGTATGAACATATTGGAAACTTAACACTAATGTCTGGATTAAGAGGAATAGTACAACAGATCGGATGGTTTGTACCTGTTATTGCTATAGCACTTGCGTTTGACACAGTTATTAAAGAGAAAAGGGCTGGATCATTCAATGTACTCTTGACTCACCCGGTTTTCAGAGATAATATAATCACAGGAAAACTTATTGGAATTATCAGTACGCTTCTGATAGTCATTGTATTCTCAACAATAATTCCGGTTGGAACTATCCTGGTATACACTGGCACAGCCATAAGTGCTCTGGAACTAATTAGGATTCTTTTTTTTATTTTTTTAACTTTTTTGTATGCACTTATATTTGCAGAAATTGCAATTTTTGTATCTATACTTGCTAAAGAGTCTGAAGATTCACTTGTTTATAATATCTTGATATGGTTATTGATTTGCATTGTATCCGGACCTATAATAATTTCAATTGCTTCTGCCGCTACAGGACAAGACAATGTCCCAGACTTAGCATACAATTTGATATCTGTTACTCCACTTCACCATTACAGTGAAGTATCACTTGGTGAAATCGATCTCAGCTGGGGAGGGATTAACATTGAACCAAATGTCAGAGGTATTTTTGATACTGAATTTATGCTCGGCCAATGGTTCCATGAATTCTGGCTAAACATTTTATATTTGGTTCTAACCCCTATAGTACTATTGGTTTTATGTTTTATTTCATTTTTAAGAAAAGATATGACTCTATGACATTTTCTATTCTCATAAGGTGATTCAAATGTTCAAAATGAAAACAATTCAAATCATACTACTCATTGCTTTAGCCTGTATCCCTTTTCAGCCACTGGCTGCAGGCACCAGCATCAAACAAATGAATACAACGATCATAGCTGACCTGAATCAGACTATAGATAAGGATATAAGAGGTCTTGTTGATACTGATCGCCTTGAAATTGAATTGGGGCCTTATTATAATGTCATCTGGAGCCCTGACGAGAAAAATGCACTTGTCTATGTATTCCTTAATGTATGCCCAAAAGGAAAAGGAGATACTCAGTCAGGATATATTTCTGCGCTCTATATAACAGATGCAGGATTCTCAAACATCTCGCGTGTCGCATGGACAGAATTTACGACCACAGACTATGGAAAACTAATTAATGCACCTTCATGGAGTCAGTCCGGTGATCATTTTGCATATATGGAATTAACACAGGGAAAGATGTATTCGATTACATCAGCTAGGCTTTTAGTACTTTCAACTGACCTGCAGCAAGTCCAGGAAATTGAAATGGACAAACATATGGACCAAAATCCTGAAGACCCATTCATTTACAAATGGTCTCCTAATGAAGAAAAACTTGCTGTACCTACCCCTGGGAAACTGATCATCTATGATCCAGTTAAAAATAACAATTTAACCTTTTATATTGATACAACTGTATCTTTTATCACAGAGCTAGAATGGTCTCCTGATGGGAATAAACTCACTTTTTTAGAAAGCCCTAAAGGTATTGTAAATATAGATGTCGATAAAAAAGAACAACATCAGATATATCCATTTGAAACTACTGGACTGTATAATACAGAATGGAGTCCAGACAGCAAGAAACTTGTATTTTATGATCTGAATGGAACAGATAAAAATGATGAGGGTTTTTTTGATATTTACATTATGGATGAAAATACAAACACTACGGAAAGAATTAATCTAAAAAAAAGTAGTTATTGGGCAATAAACTGGTATCCTGACAGTGAAAGACTTCTAGTGGTCGATTATTCAAATGGATCGAGTAAACTCTGCTCTATTTCAACTACCGGAGATGTAAAAGTCCTTTTTGATGGTGCAGAAATGATCGAAGGTCATTTCGGTCCTGATGATTATACATCCGTATTGGATCTCTATACTTCTAAATTGGTTGTATTTAATGAGTCTTATGAGCAGGATTTCTCAAATGTGACAAGAAGTTCATGGTTCAATAACGATCTCATGTTTACTACTGATAGTAAAACATCTATCTTGAATACGAGTACAAACACAATGTGGGAGATCCCCATATCTTCAACTACCCCTGATTTAATCAGCATATCTCCTCAAGAACATTTTATTGCTATCGATAATATGGTCCTTGCAATGAACTATGGGAACAGTCCAGGAACAATTGCCAGGGATCAGAAAAATGATTCAGCATCTCAAGTAACTGTACTCAACAGCAGTAACAACCAAGAGCAAAAAATAAATACTACAACTGCTTCTCAGGCTCCTGGTTTCTCTGCACTGTTAGGATTAATTGGATTTGTTGTTGCTATGGCGTTTGTACATATCAAAAAACGATGAGTAAATCAAAAAGGGACTTAGATAAAATGTATTTTTATAATACTCGATTCAAAAAGTTTTGGATTATCCAGAACAATTATTTTTAATAATTGGTGACAGAATGAATGATAAATGTTATGCAATCTTAATAATCCTGCTCTTTGTAGGAGTAACGGCAGCAGAGCCCATTTCTGGAAATATTAGTTCACTTCAAATAACCAACTTAACTCATTCTGAAAATGGATTTAAAGTATTTTCTCCTAAGTGGAGTCTAGATGGAAGATACTTAATTTTTGGTTCCTTTAAAAGAATATCAATGGCCGAATCCATTAACAAACACTACTTATTAGATATCCAAAATCGAACATTTGGAGAGATTGATTATGGTATAACGGAAAAGGAAAGCAGTTATTTGTCACCGGACATTAACTGGGTTCCAGGCAATAATAAAACATATTTTTCTCTCTCAAAGGTAGATGAAGAATATGGGTCAAATACAGTAATTTGCAATCCAGATGGTAGGGATATGAAATCAATAAGTTCTTGTGATGCTACTTTAAAAGTGGTAATCTCAAATTTAGGACGAAAAATTCAATATGGTGATCTCACTTTTAGTCCGGATTATAAAAAATTAACTTACATATATACGGATCCAGCAAACTCCTTTGGAAATATCTGGATTGAGAACTTAGATGGAACTGAAGCATTTGAACTGCAGGCAAATGCAAATAGACTTATGTGGTGTAATTCAACAGTTTTCATTTGTCAATCAGAAAATGGAAGCATAATTGTCAAAGATATCAATGGAAATTATATTAGGACACTTCCTTCACCTAATAAAGGAGAAGAATATTTGCTACAGTCAATAAGTCCTGACCGGAAAAAAATAGCTATATGTTCAATGTCTGAAGATTACATCTCCAACATCGATGGATCAGAACCAGTAAGCATAGACAAATCAAATCTCGAGTTCTTTGATGAAGTACAACTTGAATTTGGTATCTGGCAGCCGAATGGCTCTGATATGCTATTGAATGAGAATGGAGATCTATATGTAATAGAGGGAACTGAAAATAATAAGCGGTTATTGTATAAAGGCAACGCAACTCATCCTCAATGGTTCCCTGATGGCACCAAGATCCTTTTTATTGAAAATGAGACTCAAATGTATTCTATAGATATCGATGGAACACATCTTCTGCATATTACAGATATCGGATTGACAACGCATTACATCTGGGAGTTCTATGATTTTAAGCAGGCATCGATTAGTCCATCTGGAAGAACGATCGCATTTACTTCTGCGATCAGTGAGGACGGTAAAATTATTGATCATGAACCTTCGATCGAATCTAGAAAACTCATTGAAGCACCACTTTTTACTATTAACTCTGATGGAACTAACCTCACCCAAATAACTCCGGCTGTAAAGGGAAGATATGATTTTGTAGAAGGGTGGAGTCTGGACAGCAAGATAGTTACAGCATCCACTACCCAATTCAAAAACGATGAAACTACATATGGTAGTTCCTATCTCATTTCATTGGATGGAACAAATTTAACAGATGGTTGGAAAGAAATGCCTGTAAGTAAGATTCTTGGTAAAGATAGTATTGTCCAGTCCAACAATAGCAGTCAGGCAAGTGTAGAGAACATCGAGAACAAAGAAGTATCTAAGGAACAAACTCCTCCCGGATCACCTGCATTTCAGCTGACAGACCTGTTTGTTTGTATTATTTGCGTATACTTACTGAAATTGAGGAAATGATGGAATCGTTAAGCGAGTTCTGGACAGATCTGATTAACCCAAACAGTTTTTTACATTTGGTGACAAAATGAGACAAAGTATTTGTATAATAGTAACCCTGCTTTCGATTATTGGACCAGCTACATCAGAACCTATCTATCCAAATGCAAATACCATTGCTGCTACAAATTCAGTATCAATAAATAATCTGATACACGCTGATAAAGGATTCGATTCAAGTTCAACTTACTGGAGTCCAGATGGAAAATTTTTACTTTTTAGATCTTTTGAATCGATTTCAATGTCTGAATCCATCAACAAACACTATCTTTTGGATGTAGAAAACAAAAAATATGGAAAAATAGACTACGGAATAACAGAGAAAGAAAGTAATTATATTGGACAAACTTTAGGATGGACACCATGTGGAAATAAAATATATTTTTCTGTACTAAAGATCGGACATGGAAGAGGAACATCAGGGTCAAACGCCGTCATCTGTGATCCGGATGGCACAAACATGAGGGCAGTTGACTCAAAAAATAAAAGCACTCTTTCTAATATTATTGCCAACCTTGGAGGGGATGTTATGTATGGAGATCTGACATTCAATCCGGATTGCAATAAAATATCTTTTGAATATGAAGATCCCGGAAACTTTGTAGGAGATATTAGGATTGAAAGTTTCGATGGAACAAATCCTTTTGATTTCCAAACTGATGCAAACGATCTTGTGTGGTGCAACTCTACAATTGCCATAGTTCAATCATGTAATGGAAGTATAGTAGTCAGTGATGTCAATAGGAATATTATTTACTCATTCACTCCTCCCAGTGAATCTGAAAGGTACTTGCTATTATCGGTTAGTCCTGATAAAAAGAAACTATCTTTTATGGAAATAGATAAAGATGATAATATTCGATATTATATCTCCAACATCGATGGATCAGAACCAGTAAGCATAGACAAATCAAATCTTGAGTTCTTTGATGAAGTACAACTTGAATTTGGTATCTGGCAGCCGAATGGCTCTGGTATGCTGTTGATCGATAATGGAGATCTGTATGTAATAGAGGGTAATGTTAATAAAAAACGTCTATTATATGAAGGCAATGCAACTCATCCTCAATGGTTCCCGGATGGTAACAAGATCCTTTTCATTGAAAATGGAAATCAGATGTGTTCTATTGATCTTAATGGAACGAATTTTTCTCATATTACAGATATTGGATTTACAACTCCTTTTGCAGCTGATACATACCAGTTAAAACAGATATCGATTAGCCCTTCGGGAAATACTATTGCATTTACATCCGGGTTAGATCAAAGTGGGAAAATGGTACTCTATGAGCCATCCATAGAATCACAAAAATACATTGCATCCCCTCTTTTTATTATCAATTCGGATGGAACAAATCTCATTCAATTAACGTCTGCTGTAAAAGGAAGACATGACTTTTTAGAGGGATGGAGCCAGAATGGAAAAATGCTCACAGTAAACTGCATTCAGTTTACGAGAGATGAAATTAAGTCCAATAATTCGTATATATTTTCATTGGATGGAGCAAATTTAACAGATGGCTGGCAAGAAATGCCTGTAAGTAAGATTCTCGGCAAAGATAGTATTGTCCAGTCCAACAATAGCAGTCAGGCCAGTGTAAAAACCATAGGAAACAAAGACGAGGCCAAGGATCAAAACACACCTCAGTCACCTGCATTTCAGATGACGGACCTATTTGTTTGCATCACTTGTGTATACTTGTTAAAATTGAGGAAATGATAGGATGATCAACGCAAATGCTATCATGACAATTGCAAAAAAAGAATTTTCGGATAAACTCTATGAAAGAAGTTCATTGATTTTGATGGCAATATTCATAGGAACACTATTTGTTTATATCCAATATGCATCAACTTTTTCAGACGTGGTACAAATCATTGGAGTTTTTTTCCCATTAATGGGAATAGCTTTGGGTTATGATGCAATAATTGCAGAGAAAAACAGCAAAAGTCTCAATGTTCTTATGACACATCCAGTATACAGAGACAATGTAATTATTGGAAAATATATTGGTATATGTCTAAATCTTTTTTGTATTGTGTTTTTCTCTTTAATGGTAATTATGGCATCTGATTTTTTGATCTCAGGAAAGGTTGCTCAGTTAGAATCAATTACAAGGTTATTCTTTTTTGGTTTTTTTACTTTTTGTTATCTATTAATCTTTGCATCTTTTGGAGTTGTAACTTCAATTATACTAAAAAGCGAAATTGCATCTCTTACTTTAGGAGTCGTAACATGGATCAATCTATGCTTTGCACTTGGGCCTACCATAATAATGTTAACTTCTATTATTACAGGAGAGTCAATGTTTGATTCCACAGATAAATTCTTTTCTACAGGTTATTTGTTATTTAGTATCTCTCCAATACATCACTTTGCAGAAGTTACTGTAGGATTACAGGATTTAAGTTATGGAACTTTCAACGTTGCCAAAGAAATAAATGGTTTTTTAGATACTCGATATACAATTTCCTACTTGCTTAATTACTATTGGCAAAACGTACTTTTTCTGATTGCACTTCCAATTATCCTCATAATTGGATCTTATATTTCATTCATGAGGGAAGACATCTAAGGAGTTTTTAAAAATGCCCATTAATGCCCATAAAGCAATGGTAATTGCTAAAAAAGAGTTTGCTGACCATTTAACTAGTCCAGTATTTCTTTCCTTTGCAGTTACTTTTACAATTACGATTCTTGCTTGGTCTTATGTCAAAGGTATGGAAGTAGATTATACTTCAAATGTGCTTGGGATGCCTGATCTTATGAGAGGCTTTAAGGGAATGGCAATGGTTGTTGGGCGCTTTGCACCTGTTATTGGTATTGTCATGGGTTTTGATTCGATAGTAAAAGAAATAAGGTCTAGCTCAATGAATGTACTATTAACACATCCTGTATTCAGAGACAATATAATTGCAGGAAAAATCATTGGTTCAAGCATGTGTATTCTTCTAACCCTTATTATTTCAATTAATATCGCTGCTGGAGTTATGCTTATAGTTTCCGGAATGCCAGTTACAATTCAATATTTAACACGTATTGAGATTTTCGTAATGCTAACGTTCTTTTACTCTTTATTCTTCCTTGCAATATCAGTGTTAATATCAACTATAGTAAATAAATCAAATATTTCTCTATTATACAATATTGCTATATGGCTTGTTTTTACTATACTATTCGCTCAACTGATATTTAGTTCAACATATGTTTTAACTAATGATGTTCAAGCCGCAAATAGCCAAACGCTTAGCTTACTTAATTTTGTTCCAGGCCATCATTATGTACTTGTCTCAGCTGGTATGCAAGATGTTGTAAGAGAATCATTTGATGATTTTCCAAAAATTGCAGGAGTATTTGATACAGGTTACACCTTATTTGAGTGGTTAAGCGAATTCTGGACAAATCTAATTGTTCTTATCGTATCACCTATAATTGTCCTCATACTCTCATTCATAGTATTTCTACGGAGAGATATTACATTATAGATTATGTTCCAAAAAATTTATACAAATATTAATTCCAAACAAATAGGTGATTCAAATGTTCAAAATGAAAACAATTCAAATCATACTATTCATCGCTTTAGCCTGTATCCCTTTTCAGCCACTGGCTGCAGGTACTAGCATCAAACAAATGAATACAACGATCATAGCTGACCTGAATCAGACTATAGATAAGGATATAAGAGGTCTTGTTGATACTGATCGCCTTGAAATTGAATTGGGACCTTATTATAATGTCATCTGGAGCCCTGATGAGAAACATGCATTAATTAACGTAAAGCTTTATGTTTGTCCAAAAGGAAAAGGAGATACTCAGTCAGGATATATTTCTGCACTTTATATTGCAGGTAAAGACTTCTCAAACATCTCACGCATTGCATGGACGGAATTTACAACCACCGAATATGGAAAGATAATAGAATCGCCTTCCTGGAGTCAATCTGGGGATTTTTTTGCATATGAAGAATTAACTGAAGGGAAAATGTACACGGTAAAATCAGCTCAGCTTTTCGTTGTATCAACTGACATGCAACAAGTTCAACAAATCGAGATGGATAACAAGATGCTTTACAATTATAACTATCCATTAAATTATAAGTGGTCTCCTGTTGAAGAAATGCTTGCTGTACCTACTCCTGGGAAACTGGTTGTCTATGATCCGGTCAACGAAAATAACCTTACCTTTGATATTGATAATGACATCTCTAATATTGATCATCTCGAATGGTCTCCAAATGGTAAAAATATCGCTTTTTTGGAAGGACAGGACGGTCATAAAGATATTGTAGGTATAGATATTGATCAAAAAGAACGCCATTTGATGTATTCAGTTGAAGATATCGGAATGTATGATACACTGTGGAGTCCAGACAGTCAAAAACTTGTGTTCTATACTTTGAATGAAACAGATGAAAATAGCGAAAATGGTTATGATATTTACGTCATGGATAAAAATACGAACACTACTGAAAAAATAAATCAAAAAAGAGGTATATATTCAGTATTAAATTGGTATCCTGACAGTGAAAGACTGTTAGTGGCCGATGATTCAATTGGATCGAGTAAACTTTGTTCTATTTCAATTACCGGAAATCAGAAGGTCCTGTTAGATGGTATAGAAGTAGTCGAAGTTCATTTAGGTCCTGATGATTATATATCAGTATTAGATACCAGTACCTCTAAATTAGTTATATTTAATGATTCATATAAGCAGGATTTCTCAAATGTAACAGGAAGTTCATGGATCAATGATAATCTTATGTTCACTACTAATAGCAAAACATCTATCTTGAATACGAGTACGAACACAATATGGGAGATCCAAAGATCTGCAATTTATCCTTATATGATTTGCATCTCTCCTCAGGAACATTTCATTTCGATGAATAATACAATCCTTGAAATGAACTATGGGAACAGTCCAGGAACAATTGCTAGGGATCAGAAAAATGATTCAGCATCTCAAGTAACTGTACTCAACAGCAGTAACAACCAAGAGCAAAAAGTAAATACTACAACAGCTTCTCATGCTCCTGGTTTTTCTGCAATCTTAGGATTGATTGGATTTGTTGTTGCTATGGCTTTTGTGCATATCAAAAAACGATGAGTAGATAGAAATGTAAATTGACAATTATGCATATTATCATGCTTGACCAGACCAGTTCTGGATTATCCAGAACTATTATTTTTAGTAATCGGTGACACAATGAAAAATAAATGGTGTATAATTCTAATAATCTTCCTCTTTGTAGGAATGACAGCAGCAGAGCCTGTTTCCGGAAATATTAGTTCACTTCAATTGATCAACTTAATTCATTCGGAGAATGGCTTCATAATACATTCTCCCGAGTGGAGTTCAGATGGAAGATACTTAATTTTTGGATCATTCAATCAGATATCCATGGCGGAATCCATTAACAAACACTACCTATTAGATTTCCAAAATCAAACATTTGGAGAGATCGACTATGGTATAACCGAAGAAGAAAGTAATTATATGTCACCGGGAATTAGCTGGATTCCAGGCAATAATAAAACATATTTTTCTGTATCAAAACGAGGTGGTCGTGGTGAGTTTGGAGGAAACACTGTAATTTGCAATCCGGATGGCACTGATATGAGAACAATAGGTTCTTCTGATACTACTACTCTATCCGATGTAATATCTAATCTAGGAAGAGAAATTGTATACGGCGATCTTACTTATAGTCCAGATTATAAAAAATTAACTTTCATCTATGAGGATTCAGAAAACTATTTTGGCAATATCTGGATAGAGAACCTGGATGGAACTGAAGCATTTGAACTGCAGGCAAATGCAAATACACTTATGTGGTATAATTCAACTGTTGTAATTTGTCAATTACAAAATGGAAACATAATCATAAAAGATATCAATGGAAATAATATCAGGATACTTACTTCTCCTAATGCGGGAGAAGAATATAGCCTCTGCTCGATAAGCCCTGATCGGAAGAAAATAGTCGCAGGTTCGAGATTAGAAAATGATGATGAATATCAACCTTATCTTTCTAATATTGATGGGTCAGAATCATTGAAAATAGACCAATCAAATATTGAGTTCTTAGATGAAACACAATTTGAATTTGGTATCTGGCAGCCGAATGGATCTACTATGCTATTAAATGAGAATGGAGATCTATATGTAATAGAGGGAACTGAAAATAATAAGCGGTTATTGTATAAAGGCAACGCAACTCATCCTCAATGGTTCCCTGATGGCAACAAGGTCCTTTTTACTGAAAATGGGAATCAGCTCTATTCAATAGATCTCGATGGAACACATCTTCTGCATATTACAGATATCGGATTGACAACACATTTCATCTGGGAGATCTACGCTTTTAAGCAGGCATCAATTAGTCCATCCGGAAAAACTATTGCATTTACCTCTGCAATCAGCGAGGACGGTAAAATTATTGATCATGAGCCTTCGATCGAATCTAGGAAATTTATCGAAGCACCGCTTTTTACTATTAATTCTGATGGAACTAACCTTACTCAAATAACTCCAGCTATAAAAGGCAGATATGATTTTGTAGAAGGATGGAGCCCGGACAGCAAGATACTTACAGCATCCACTACCCATTTCAATAACGATGAAACTATATTTGGTAGTTCCTATCTCATTTCATTGGATGGAACAAATTTAACAGATGGCTGGAAAGAAATGTCTGTAAGTGAAATACTTGGCAATGAGAATAAAGTCCAGCTTAACAACAGCAGTCAGGCCAGTGCAAAGGACATCGAGGATAAAGAAGTATCTAAGGAGCAAAATCCTCCCAGATCGCCTGCATTTCAGCTGACAGACCTGCTTGTTTGTACTATTTGCGTATGCTTACTGAAACGGAGGAAATGATCGTATAGTTTAGCGAATTCTGGATGAATCTCATAAAAGCATTGAGAATCTTAAAATTAATTTTTTCCCGATAACAGTTCATTCAATGGCCATAATGAATAAATAAAATGCAAATGAATAAGAAAGAAACACATTGGAATAATTTAAGAAAAGGTGGAAGATATCGAATGAGGGATTTAATAGAAAGTAAAATAGAAAGTTGCCTGGCAAAAAAATCGATTCCTCATATTCGAAAAATGATCTCTAAACCCATATCAGCAAGTTATCTGTTTCATTTTATCAACAGATCGTTTGCACAAAAATGCAATGTATTTATGAGGAAATAGAATGAAGCTAAATACTGCGAATATATTAACATTAGCCCAGAAAGAGTTTGCTGATAATGTATACAGCACACGGTTCCGAGTACTGCTTGCATTAGTAATAGTAATTCTTTTATCCGGTAGTATCAGTGATGTAGAAAACCAATCTAATATCTTCGAAGAGGGTTCATTTATTACTGTATATACAATGGGTACATTCTTGCCCATTTTAGGACTTGCCCTTGGATATGATGCAATCGTTAAAGAAAAAGTATCTGATTCTTTGAATACGCTTCTGACACATCCTGTATTTCGGGATAACATTATTCTAGGCAAGATCACTGGAGGTTTCCTTACACTTGCTTTAGTGATCATCCTGTCAATCATATCTTCAATAGGAGTGACCCTTGTACTGACAGGGATCCCGGTCAGCATGACAGAGATCAATCGAATAATTGTATTTTCCTTCGTTTCTTTCATTTACATATCAGTGTTTTTCGCTCTGGGAGTGCTGTTCTCAGTAGTATTTAATAATCCTGCAAAATCATTTATCACAGGTATCGTTTTATGGGCAGTATTTATCCTTGCATTCGGACAGATAACTGCATTAATAGCTTCCGTTACGACAGGTGAAGTTCTTTACAGCGAAAATGAGGAGCATGCTCAGATAGTAGACCAAAAATTACAGTACCTATCTCCTCTCAATCATTATTTCCAGGCAGTGGCTGGAATTAGCATATCGTATGATGAAGAAGATCTAAAGACCAGTACAGGATTATTCGATATGAGTCATTCATTAGGACAATGGTTGAATGACTATTGGACAAATATTGTATTACTTGCAATAGTACCCTTTTTGCTTATCATATCATCTCTATTGATCTTTATAAAACAGGATATAACGAGGGGATAAAGCATGAATGTAAATTTCCGAAATGCAATGACAATAGCCCAAAAGGAATTTGCAGATAACCTTTGGAGTCCCATATTCTTAATCCTGTTAGCATCATTCAGCCTGATCACTATAGCTTCCTGTTATCAGTATGGAGTTATTGCAACGAATTTTGTAGGAATGATGGACAGCCTTATGCCAGGGATTTTACGAGGTCTGTTCTTTTTTACATCTACCTTGTCCCAATTTATACCGCTATTTGGCATTGCTTTAAGCTTTGATACACTTCTGCGAGAAGAAAAGTCAGGTTCTATGAACGTGCTTTTGACTCATCCTGTCTACAGGGATAATATTATAACAGGAAAGATACTGGGAGCCATGATGTCATTATTACTTGTAATTGCAGTATCAATGGCATTATCCATTGGAACCCTGATTATGTTCATCGGTGAAGAGATAACATTATTTGAGATCTCACGAATTGCCCTGTATTTCATTTTTGCATACCTGTATTCGATTATCTTCCTGGGAGCTGGACTTTTTATCTCGATAATTGTGAAGAACACATCAGACTCACTTATCTATAACATAGTGGTTTGGCTGTTCTTTACTATCGCATATTCTGATGTGATAAGAGCTGTACTGTATGTTTTCGAAATCCAGATAGTAGATGCAGATGGAAATTTATCAGTTATCTTCCAACAGTTATTAGGAATAGCACCAGCGTATCACTATCAGCAATTGGTCAATGGACTCTTTGATGTCAGCCAGACCATTACATATGTGCTTTCTAACTTCTGGATGGACCTTACAATATTGGTTGTAGTTCCGATTGTTCTGCTTGTTCTATCATTCATAGCATTTCTGAGGAAGGATATCACATTATGATGAAAATGATTTAGGAGCAAACATAGCATGTCAATGAGATCAGGGAGATAAAATAATGAAAAGATCATACATACTTTCTTTCGCTGCTGTCATAATTGCACTGATCATTATCAGCTGCGTTGCTGTCCCATTTATATTCATGGGAAAGCCAGATCCTCTTTTTTCAATGAAGAATAAAGATACTATTTCTCATAAGGTCATGGTAGAAATATTGGATTCTAAAAACAATTCAATATTCAAAGAAGTATACGTAATGGACCCTGATTCTGAGATCTCTCAATCAAAATCCACATGGTTACTGTTACAGCTTTCCTTCCCTCCGGGAGATAGCAAAGATACCACAATAAAAGTAACAGTAGATGATAATCTCACTGAAGAAAACCAAACAGATTTGCAATTGTGGAGTATGTTTGATATAACATTGTTTGATGAAAATGAAGAATCAGACATTTCTCTGGGAGTAATAGCAGTTTGATTTAACAATGGTCATAGGGAACAGCCCTTCAGCAAAAAGTGGTGCAATGAAAAATACAAAAATTCTCATCAAAATTACAGGAATTGCCCTGATATTCGTTCTAATGGTAATTCCTTGTGTCAGTGCAGACTATTCATCAGTAGCAGTAATTAACCAGATTACTGGAAAGGTAGTATATCCCGGAGATTCTGTTGAATTTCCCATAACCGTAGAAAGCTGTTATAATGACAGTGACGATGCATGGTGCAATATGGTTGTAAAAGATGTGCCTCTGGGATGGAGTGCAGGTTTCTATGAGGACAATGATCAGATTACGAATTTACTATTCCCTGAAGACAACAATCAACCCGAAGATATTGTATTGAGAGTTAATGTTCCTTCAAATACATCAAGTGGTGCTTATTCTATCTGGGCTGAGTTCAAACCTGATGATGGTGACACAATTTCCAGAGAGTTTACCGTAACAGTAGATACAAATGCTGAACCAAATCTGGATCTTTATTCAGCTACTCCTGGTATGGAAACACGCTCAACTGATACTGTAGAGTATATTGCAACTCTTGTTAACAAATATGACCATCGGGTAACTGTTTCCTTAAACGCAATCGGAAACCCGGAAGACTGGAGCATTCAGTTCCTTCAGGAAATAGATGATGAAGATTACAGACAGACAAAATTATCAGTTGCTGCTGATTCTGAACAGCAGTTCATTGTAAAGGTCAAACCATCTCAAAATGCAACTGATGGAGTTTATCCCTTTGAAATCCAGGCAATACCCGAAAATGGGAAAAATGGTGTTTCAATGGGACTTGACCTTACCATCAACAATGGTCTGGAAGAAGAAGAAATGCTCACTATATCCCAGAGTACGAGTAGCATTGCTCTTAATCCGGGTTCTTCTAAGGAGATCTATGTTACTTTAAGAAACTCAGGAGATGAAACACTCAATAATGTGGAACTGAAAGTGCAGGAAGTGACAGGACTTACAACGGAAGTTAGAAGTTTTGGCACTATAGATGAACTCGAAGCAGGAGAATCCTGGGATACATCTATCGAAATAACAGCCAGAGCTGATGCAAGTCCGGGCACGAAAGAGCTGCTTATGCGAGCAGTTAGTGATGAAGCTCAGAGTAAGGATGGTTCAGTAGAAGTAACAATTGAAAAATCCAGTAGTAGCGGATTTATAGGGATTGGGTTAGTATTTGCTGCTATTGTTTTATTATTAATAGTAATTTCAAAGTTCGGAAGGAGATAATTATGGATAACAAGGTAGCTAATGAAAATGTGATCGAACTCAAAGGTCTAACGAAAAAGTTCGGAAAACATAACGAGAGAACAGCTGTTGATTCACTTAACCTTGAAGTGAAGAAAGGTGAAGTATTTGGATTTGTAGGACCTAATGGTGCAGGCAAGACCACTACGATGAAGATGATGATCGGATTGCTTGAGCCTACTTCCGGTAGTGGTAAAGTTGCAGGATTTGATATTGTAAGGGAAGTGATCAATATCCGTGAAGCCACAGGTGTGCTTCCTGAACCTGCAGGATTCTACGATCATCTTACAGCTCGGCAGAACCTAAGGTTCTATGCCAAACTATACGATATTGAACCTGAGGTGAGGGAAAAAAGGATCGTTGACCTGCTGAACCTTGTAGGTCTGGAAAAAGCCATCGATCAGAAGATAGGAGGATTCTCCACAGGTATGCGTAAGAGATTTGGTCTTGCCCAGGCTTTGATCAATGAACCATCTATCTTATTCCTTGACGAGCCTACAAGTGGTATTGATCCTCTTGGTGCTCAGATGATGAGAGATCTCATTAAAGACCTTAAAAAGAATAAAGGAGTTACTGTTTTTCTGAGTTCTCATTCCATGGAGGAAGTCGAAGAGATCTGTGACCGAATAGCAATTGTAGCGAAAGGCAAATTGCTTGCTGTAGGATCTGTGGAAGAATTAAGGGATATTGTACGTGAAAAGGAAGGAGTGAACTATCTCCTTGAAGTGCAGGATATTCCATTATCTGAAGCTATTGATGCTATAAAGAGCATAAATGGAGTACAGGTCACTGACACCCAGAATAGTGTTTTGCACGTACACACAAATAACATGCCACGCAGCGAAATTGCAAAAAGTGTAAAGAATGCAGGTGGAACAATCTCAATGTTCGAAGAAGAGGAAATGAACCTGCAGAAACTGTTCCTTAAGATAGTTGAAGGGGTGAAGGTTTAGCTCTCTTTTCAAATCTCTACATTTAATAAATCGAGCCAAAAGAGAGTATTATGTCAAAAATTGAGATAAAAATTATCGAAACTGTTGGTGGTCTTGTCGGAGTAGTATTGTACATCATCTATGTTTTTTTGGGATTTGTTTTTGGATCTGATCTTTTGAACATGGGCTTCATTAGCGAATGGTTGATCATTGGCCCGCTTCCCTTCTTTATAATTGGTTCGCATTATATTGTTGCCGGAAGTTCAATTGATGAAAAAAAGAGAAAAGATGATGAGATCAGTATCAAGAGCATCATGATCGGATTTTTGATGTGGTTGGCTGTTGCGATCGGATTGTTTATTGTGAAAAGTACAATGAGTGTAACTATTTTTTCAGCTGCAGGACTTATCTTTATGGTATTGGTATACATATATCTTAAAAGCAAATTACCAGAATCTGAAAAATTCAAAGGATTCCCGATAATGTACAGCATTATAATTGCACTAATAGTGTTTTATGTTTTTTGAAATTGAAATCTTATTTTTTGTTTCAGAGCATTTTAGTACATTATCAACTTTAATTTTAATTAATAGTTTTCAAATTTAAGGACGAAATCGACTTGAAATTGAGTCTACATTTTTGATAAAAACTTTTGAGTGATTTACTTCAATTGTTGCTATTAACTATTCCTTTAAAAATGTCACAATATTAGGCATTAAACTATCCTTCTAAGCATTATTAATTCAATATATGCACTATTTTTAGAATATAGAGTTTAAATTCAATACTAAAATTCGCGTAAAACTACGTATTTATTGCCAACTCCTCATTATTTGTATTCAGTACTCAACAGAATAGTATTCTCTTCCATTCTTGGCCAATTTCGGGATGAAGGCCTGTGCATAGATCTATTTGGAGTAGCATCTTTAAATTCCATACCGTAAAAACGTTTGTAGAAGTCATTTGCTTCTTTTTTAATATCAACGCCAAGTTTCCCGGGATACATTTTATCGGTTATGTAAAGTAAACCAAGTATCCAGCGCGGACTTCCAAAATCCCAGGAAGTTGGTATTGCATAAACTCTTTGTTCTACTACTGCATCAGGCTCAATGTCATATTGCCGACAGAGACTATAAAATTCGTAAAGTGGACGTGAAAGTGTTCCTGAAATGAAAATAGTTTTTGGATTATGTTGATTAATGAAATTAGGATGAACATTAATGCCAGGTTTTCCATCCCTATCAAGCAATTTATTGATACTGTACCCTCCAGCAAAGTCCACAAGATTGTTTTCCATTCTCCCTGCATTAAGAGCAAACAAAGGTGAACTCATACAGTAATACACAGAATGACCCTCATTTTCTGCTATGACACTATATACCAATTCCAGGCGTTTTTTTATGAAAGAGATAAGTTCTTCTCCCTTACGTTCCAAACCTGCTTTGCTGGCAATCAGCCTGATGAATTTAAGATAAGAACATGGATGTTGTGTCATGGACTCTATTTTTAAAAGAGTTGCATTGTCAGCGATGCTTTTCCATAAATTCAGTAAGACTTTATCATCGGATACGCCTAAACATGTAAGAACTGAATGGACCATCCCACAAGCACGGGTAATCCTATATCCTCTAAATCCAATCTCATCATATTTCATGGATGGTATTCTTTTAACTGGAACTTTATAACCACATTTGCATGTGTATTCTGTCCATGGTTTTAAAAGCGTGGAGCCCATAGGTCCATGGTATTCTCTTTCTACCAGAAGCCTCCCGCATTGAGGACAATATGTATGTAACATTTCAGTTCCAGGAGAATTAAATAAGTAGACATGGCCTACATGTTCACTTAACTTTTTACATAACCTTTCAGCTTCTCCCACTGATGGTTCAAGCTCAAAGGATACATCCCCGAAGGGTATGAATCTCATTATTTGCATAGGGATTATTGAAGATATGTCTGATAGTGTCTTAGCAACATTTACAATTTCATCTTCATTTCCTCTATAATACACAACAGATGCTTCAACATGCACACCCATTCCAATAAGAGTAGCAATATTACGAAAAACAGGGTCTGATGATGAAACCCCGCATACTCTGTAGCTGCGGTTGGAAAATCCTTTTATTCCAACACTTACGAAATCTAACAGATTTCCAAGCTCTTTAAGTGCCTTATCTGTAAAATAACAGTTAGTAGAGCAACCAATTAGTAAATCATGTTCTTTTGCCAAGGTTGCCAGTTCCTTAAACAAGTAATAATTAGCAGCTGGCTCGTTAAGCATTGAAACAACACCTATACAGTCTTGCTGCAACGCTATTGATATTACCTGAGACGGGCTAAGATTTGGCCAGTCAAGTGATCTGTTTGATGATAATAATCTTGTAACACACCCTGGGCATCGGAAATTACATCCATTACTGAAAACTTGAAGGAATTTCCCCGAAGGATAATAGTGAAGAATAGGAACTGTCTCTATTGATATTGGATCGGCTTTCAGATATCCTATATTAGGATTTTGAAGGACGACATTACCATCGCTAATGTACGTGCCACACCGACCATTGCTGTGTCCATTTATGTCACAGCCAATTTCACATACGTTACACTTCATTATTGTCCCTTCTTTCGTCCTCCTTTACTATGTATTTCGCATATTCTGCATGATGGGGTGTTCTAGTTTACAAGAACTGTCATGGGGTACAACATCTGTGCTTTTATTGTACCCCTTTTTTGCTCCTGTCCTGAGGGTCTCTACCTCTCTCAATCCACATAAATGCAGGCTGGGCATCATTTTCACTATACGTTTTGTGGAAACATATGTGCCTCTATCTTTTAGGATAAGAAGGTAATTCGCCACTACAATACCTCCTGATTTTTCGATTTTGTTATGCCCTTTTTTTCATTCATTGCCTGCCTGCCCTATATTCTGTTCAATCGTTATGTTTGAACGAACATAATGGTATATATAATTTACCCATATTTACTCTATATAATAAAATCAAAAATGTGAATAATACAATGCAAGATAGTGTTTCTTCGAATTCCATACAAATCAATTTTATGGAAAACGGTATCTCTGATAAAAAGATGGTAGCGTTTATATAAAGAATTGAAATACCGGCGCTGTAGAAACCCTTGGTATTCAAGCAAAGATTCAACTGAAGGATATTATTTCCAAATGGACCGTATACATCAAGTGAACATTTAAACCGAATGATATCGAATAAACTCGTATTCTACATAGCCATTGCTGACTCTATGTTAAAAAAGAACAATTAAATGGCTTTGTAGAAATCCTCATTTGAGCAATACATATAACTTTGACATGCCTGTCAAGGTTATGTATCAATAACTTGATTTTAACCTCTTTTACTTGATTCCAGTAGTTTTTTGCCTTAATTTCTTCAC
>NZ_JBGMEB010000021.1:0-87647 GCF_041447285.1 Methanomethylovorans sp.
TAAGTACTTATTAGACAAAACACAATCATCCCCTTTGTGTTTTCTGTAGGAAGTAATACTCAGGGGACTTATCCTTTTTAAATTATTAGGTGAAAATAAAATCTAAAGTAGGTTTTCTACAGAGCCCAATTAACAATATCTCTTGAATCATTTAGTCCAGACATAAGAACTGAGTACTCAAGTATAAATTATGTTAATGATTCAACAGTGATCGGAACTGAAATATTAACTGATATCAATGGATATCCGGCACAGTTTTTAGATATTGAAATGTCCAGGGCGATTCATCAGCAGGGTGTTTCTGTTCTCAGGTATATGTTCTATGCAATGATCTACATTGGGATGGCATATTTTATTGTTCTTATGATCTCTGTAGAAGGGTCTTTGTTATCCCGGATGTACTCACTAAATAAGAATCTCAAAAAGATTACTATTGATGGATCATTATCGTCGCGAGTAAAGATTGATGGAAACGACGAACTAACTGAACTAGCAGACAACATAAACCACATGCTAGAGTCACTTGAAGAAAATGAAAAAAGGATTCAACAGATCGAACTGGAAAACAAGATCAAATTTGAAAAGACATTCTTAAATTCAATTTGTGGAATTCTGATAATAGATGCTGACACTCATATTATAGTCGAGACAAATCCAGTTGCTGCAAACTTGATAGGCTTAAAGGAAGAAGAAATAATCGGGAACGTTTGCCATAAATTTGTCTGCCCTGCTGAAAAAGGAAAGTGTCCGATCACTGACCTGGGTTCTGTTGTTGACAGATCGGAACGGATGATCCTGAATAAGAATGGAAAAACCATTCCAATTTTGAAATCTGTCGTACCCGTGAGAATTTCGGGAAAAGACTATTTGATAGAAAGTTTTATGGATCTGACAAATGTAAAAAGTGCTGAAGAGGAATTAATCCAGGCAAAGATTATTGCAGAATCTGCAAATCGTGCTAAAAGTACTTTCCTTGCAAACATGAGCCATGAACTAAGGACACCTCTCAATTCTATAATTGGGTTTTCGGATATTATTCTAGAGGGTATGACAGGAGAGATCAATGATGAGCAATCGAAATACTTAGGCTACATTTCTGCAAGTGGACATCATCTTTTATCACTTATTAATAACATACTGGACCTTTCGAAGATAGAAGCTGGAAAGTTTGATTTGAATTTGGAGCCTGTTTTTATTGAAAGCTTGTTTGCAGAAGTTAAGGAATTGATATTACCACTTGCCATTAAAAAGTCAATCAAGGTTAATTTTTCAACTGATAGTAATATCACACAGGTATATGCTGATAGGATACAATTAAAACAGATTCTCTTTAATCTGCTGAGTAATGCTATCAAGTTCACTCCCAAAGATGGAAAGGTAGATACCTTTGCTGAGCTTGTTTCTGACAGGCTAAGAGTTTCAGTAAAGGATAATGGAATTGGAATATCGGAAGAAAATAAGAAAGAATTGTTCCACCCCTTTGCACAACTGAGTTCTGCAACAAATAATAGGTATGAAGGAACAGGACTTGGTCTTTCCCTTGTAAAAAAGTTCGTAGAATTACATAATGGTAAGGTCTGGTTTGAAAGTGAGCTTGGAAAAGGCTCAATTTTCATTTTCGAGTTACCTTTGGATAGTGATCGTGAGAAAACAACTTTAGATGCAGATAGTTAAAAAACATCAATAACAGGGTCCAAAAAGACCCTGTTGAAAAAACTTACTTTTTATTCATTTCTTCTTCTTGAAGTGCTGCATGTGCTGCTGCCATTCTGGCCACAGGTACACGGAAAGGTGAGCAGCTTACATAGTTGAGACCTACTTTATGTCCGAAAATGACAGAGCTAGGTTCGCCTCCGTGCTCACCACAGATGCCTATCTTTAGATCGCGGCGGGTGGATCTACCTTTATCAATACCTATTTTTACAAGTTCACCTACACCGCTTTGGTCAAGCACAGCAAATGGATCGTGTTCCAGAATGGACTGCTCTATATAAGCAGGCAGGAACTTACCCGCATCATCTCTGCTAAAACCAAATGTTGTCTGCGTAAGATCATTTGTACCAAAGGAGAAGAATTCTGCCTCACGGGCTATCTTATCAGCAGTAAGTGCAGCCCTTGGAAGTTCTATCATGGTACCTATCTTGTAATTAATTTTTACACCTTTTTCTGCCATGACATCGCTTGCTATTTTTACAACCTGCTTCTTGACGATCTGCAGCTCTTTAACGTGAGATACAAGAGGGATCATTATCTCTGGCACAATGGACATACCGTCGTTGGCAAGCTCACAAGCAGCTTCAATAATGGCCTGTACCTGCATTTCATAAATTTCAGGATACACAACACCAAGTCTGCATCCCCTGAAACCGAGCATCGGATTGATTTCTTTTAAGAATTCTACCCTATCCATTACTTTCTTAACTCTGTTAATCTCCTCTGCTGAAGCACCTTTACTCTCAAGTTCCATTAATTTCTCTTTGGCTTCCTCATGATTTGGAAGGAATTCGTGAAGTGGTGGGTCAAGCAAACGGATAGTTACAGGGTAACCGTCCATAGCACGGAATATGCCAACAAAATCCTCTCTCTGCATAGGAAGAAGCTTTGCAAGAGCACTTCTTCTTGAGGCTTCACTGTCGGCCATGATCATTTCTCTTACAACCGGAATCCGGTTTTCACCAAAGAACATATGCTCTGTACGGCATAATCCAATTCCTTCGGCACCGAAATCCCTGGCAACTTTAGCATCATATGGAGTATCGGCATTTGTCCTTACACCCAGGGTTCTCACTTCATCTGCCCATTGTAGAACTGTCCTAAGCTCTCCGCTCACTTCAGGTGTAATAAGAGGGACTTGTCCTATAATGAGACGGCCCGTTGAACCGTCAATAGAGATATAATCACCTTCATTTACCATGCAATAACCTGCATAGAAGACACGGTTCTTAATATCGATTACAACATCGCCGCATCCTGCAACACATGGTTTACCCATACCTCTGGCAACCACTGCAGCATGAGATGTCATTCCACCACGTACGGTAAGAATACCTTCTGCTGCATTCATACCACCGATGTCTTCAGGAGAGGTTTCAGCACGTACAAGGATTACCTTTTCACCAGCCTCTGCCATTTCTTCCGCATGCTCAGCAGTGAAAACAACCTTACCCACTGCAGCGCCAGGAGAAGCAGGAAGTCCTGTTGCTGCTGCCTTAAGATTTGCATTCGGGTCTACCATCGGGTGCAATAATTTGTCAATCTGATTAGGATCTATCCTCAAAAGAGCAGTTTTCTTGTCAATTAGACCTTCTTCAACCATGTCTACTGCAATTTTTATTGCAGCAGCAGCAGTGCGTTTTCCATTACGCGTCTGCAACATGTACAATTTGCCCTGCTCAATGGTAAACTCAATATCCTGCATGTCGCAGAAATGAGTCTCCAATTTGGAATAGATATCTTCAAGCTGTTCGAAAGCATCAGGCATTACCTCTTTTAGAGTAGAAATCGGGCTAGGTGTCCTGATACCTGCTACAACATCCTCTCCCTGAGCATTAATGAGATATTCTCCATAGAAGCGTTTTTGTCCGGTTGCAGGATCTCTTGTGAAAGCAACACCTGTACCAGATGTTTCACCCATGTTTCCGTAAACCATTGACTGCACATTAACTGCAGTACCCCAGTCTGCAGGAATGTTGTTCAGTTTACGGTATGTTATGGCACGCTGGTTGTTCCATGACTCGAAAACAGCATTTATAGCCATCATGAGCTGTTTGCGTGCATCCTGTGGAAACTTTCCACCGGTTTCGTTTTCTATAATCTGTTTAAAATCTTCCACAAGTTCCTTAAGGGCAGCTACATCGAGTTCTGTGTCCTGCCTAACGCCTAAAGAGTGTTTTTTCTCAGTCAATGTATGTTCGAACTTGTCATGCTCAATACCCAGAACGACATCTCCAAACATTGTCAGGAAACGCCTGTAACTGTCATAAGCAAATCTTGAATTGTTGGTACTCTTTGCAAGACCAAGAACAGATTCATCATTCATTCCAAGATTTAAAACAGTATCCATCATTCCTGGCATTGAAACACGTGCACCCGAACGTACCGACACGAGCAATGGATTACCGTCATTACCAAATGTTTTCCCAGATACCTCTTCAAGCCTTGAAATAGCAGCATCAATCTGCTCCAGTAGTCCTGCAGGATAACCATTATCTTTGAGATACTGAACACAGACTTCAGCTGTGATAGTAAAGCCAGGTGGCACTGGAATGCCAAGATTTGCCATTTCTGCCAGGTTTGCGCCTTTGCCACCCAGCAGGTCTTTCATACTGTTTCTTCCTTCTGTCTTATTACCGCCGAAAAAGTACACGTATTTATTCTCTGCCACCAACTTTCCTCCCTTTAGACCTGATGCATCAGATGATAGCTGTTTTTGGTTGGATTATGTATGGAATGCACCACAATTGGTGTATTTGTATATAAGGTTGATTGCCTAGAACCTGTATTCTAGACATCAATGTTAATACTGAGTATTAATATAAATATTTATACTGGCAGAAATGATTAAATTAAACTTAGCGTGAGAGATTACAAGTAATTTAGCAAATGAGGTATCCATTTAATAGAATTGAATGTAGTTTTAACTCAGGTTGCAAATAGCATCCAAAATATGCAATATTATTAATACATTACTACCTCAGGTTCAGTATAAATCCAGTTGCCTATTGTCTAATAATGAGACTTTACCACGAATCCTCTGTGTTTCATCGGTATCAATCTCTCCCACGACAAAACACTCCTCATTTCCAGCTTCAACTTTAACATTGCCCCATGCATTGACTATCATAGAATTACCAAAGTATGAAGATAATGGAGCTGTACCTACACGATTGCAAGCAATATGAGGGATCTGGTTCTCTATGGCCCTTGCGGCTACAAGAGCCTTCCATTGGGTTAATTTGGGATTTGCGAATTCAGCAACCGTTACCAATATATCAGCATCTGCAAGCACTAATTTTCGTGATACCTCAGGGAATCGGATCTCAAAACAAATCTGAAGTCCAATAGTAATTCCAAGCTTTTCAAGTTTTATTGGACATATTTGTTCTCCCCTTGAGAAATGTGTTTTTTCCATTCCATAAAGATGAGTTTTCCTATAAACTCCACTTAGAGTCCCGGATTCAATGCAAAAACCTAGATTATGGTATTTATACACACTAGAATTTTCAACTTTTTTTTCGATAATAGAGCCTATAATCACACAATCATGTATCTTCGAAAAGTCCAAAAACTCTGCTACTGTAGGGTATTCTTCAACTCTTTGAGAAGCAGAACTTTCAGCTATCGATTCAAGATCTTTATAACAAAAACCAGTTGAAAAAGCTTCAGGGAACACTATTATTTGTGAACCAGAATCGATTGCATTTTTTGCCATAAGAAGAGCTTTTTTAACGTTTGTTTCTTTAGAACATTGTGCAATATTCATCTGAATACAAGATACCTTGATCATTGCCGCTATAACACACCCACATAAAGTTAAGGATAAATAATTCAAGAAATCATAATAAAGTTATCTTTTGCCTGTTTAGATTCATTCCATAATGAGTCTTATTTGAATTCTAGATGAAAGCATTTAAAGCCATTGAATGCATTTCATCATTATAATAATGAGCACATATTAATTTAGAGATATTTTAATATAGATAAATATAGAAGTGAACTCCATTCTCTTAAAAAAGAGAAATGGTAAAACAATTCAACGGTATCGATCATGCAAAAACAGATATCTACTCATTTGATACTTCGGATCGCATCATGTATCCTTTCAAGCGGTCTTGGGTATTATAGTTCAGAAAGGGACAAAATTCTGCCCCTGACTAGTAATAGCTCCAGCAGTAATGATACTGTTAGACTGTTCGTAGGCATGCAAAATCCGATGAATGTGAAAATATCTGTGTAGACTGGTGATAGAAAATGCTACTAAAGCTTAATAGTCCAATCTATTTTGGGCTGATATTATTTTGTCTGATGATGATCACAGGAGTTAGCTCGGCTGAAAAACTCGATGTGAGTTTTGTCAGCCAGTACAATGACCTTTACAGCGATAACAGCATAACCAATGATCTGTTAACACAGGCGCAGAACTTTTCCGGTCACTATGGAGGAAGTGTGTATAATGTTGCAGTTGCCGGAAATTATGCATACGTTGGACAGGGACAGGACATGTTAGTGATCGATATCAGTGATCCATCTAATCCTTCAAGTGTTGGAAGCGTCACAACCCCGGCATTGGTCAATAATATTGCAGTATCAGGAAATTATGCATATATCGCCAATGGGGAAAATGGGCTTGAAATAGTAGATATCACAAATAAGACAGCACCTACTATTAGAGGAAATTATAGTACTGATTCTGCTAATGGTGTTGCAGTATCAGGCAACTATACATACATAGCTGATGGTTACAATGGCCTTATAATTGTAGATGTATCAAATCCAGATGTACCAAGCCATGAAGGAACACGTAATACTGCCGGTTACTCTTCCAGTGTTATATTATCAGGCAATTATGCATATGTAGCCGATGGGGCTGATGGCCTTGTAGTTATAGACATCACAAACCCGGCAACTCCGACAATTGCAGGAACATGTGACACCAGTGGAAGCGCATTAGATGTTGCTATATCAGGAAACTATACATATGTGGCTGATAATAGCAGTGGGCTTGTAATTATAGATACTGCAAATCCAGCAAGTCCGATAATTACAGGAAATGTTACTACAGGAGATACTGCTCTTGCAGTTGCAGTATCAGGAAACTATGCGTATGTACCTAACAATAATGGTGGTCTTGTAGTCGTAAACGTTGCAAATAAAGCTTCACCAACTATTGCAGCAGTATATACTGGTACTGCAGGATATGCATATGATGTTGCAATTGCAGGAAATTATGCATACACAGCATTTACCAGAAGTGGCCTTACAGTAGTCGATATCACTGACCCCGAATCACCTATCACAGAAGGAAGATATGATGCTTCCGGATATGCATCCGGTGTTGCCGTATCTGGCAATTATGCATACTTAGCCTATGGATATATGGGACTTGCAATTGTAGATATTGCTAATAAAGAATCTCCAACTCTTGCAGGTAGTTATATTACCACTGGATACGCACGTGATGTTGCTGTAGCAGGAAATTATGCATATATAGCAGATGGAAATAGTGGTCTTGTAATCTTGGATGTTACAAATAAAGCATCTCCAACTGTAAAAGGTAGTCGTGATACTTCCGGGCATGCATGGGGAGTTACCTTATCAGGAAACTATGCGTATGTAGCAGATGGTGCCGGAGGTCTTGTAATCATTGATATAAGCAACCCAGCCGCGCCAGCCCAAATTGGTATTTACGATACCCCTGGCAATGCCGAAACTGTTGCAATAGTAGATAATTATGCATATGTAGCAGATGGAGACAGTGGACTTATAGTTGTAGATATCACAAATAAAGCATCTCCAACTCTTAAGGGCAGTTACGATACCAGTGGACATGCATATGGCATTTCAGCAGTGAATAATTATGCCTACATAGCTGATGGTAGTGATGGCCTTGTGATACTAAACATCACAGATCCTGCAACTCCAGCATATAAGGGAAACCTGACTACTAACTTTGCACAGAGCATTGCAGTATTAGGTAATTATGCATACATTGCAGATGACAGTCATGGTCTTGTAATTATAGACATCAGTAACCCTGCATCACCAGAACTTGAAGACAGTTACAATACAGTGGGTTATGGATACGGGGTTACAATTTCAGGTAGTTATGTATATGTAGCTGATTTTGATAATGGACTGGTAATCCTCCATGTAGATACTATACCAGACACAACAGCTCCAGCATCTGTAACAGAACTCGAAGCCGGGGTAGGATCTAGCTGGATCAACTGGACATGGACAAACCCCACTGATGAGGATTTTAACTATGCTACAGTATATATTGATAATGCATTTGTCACAAACACATCCACAGGATACTACAATTTAACTAGCCTGTCTGAAGGAACTACTCATATAATTAGTACCAGAACAGTAGACACATCTGGAAACATTAACTCAACATGGGTTAACGATTCAGCAAGCACTACAGTATCAGCTGATATTATACCACCTGCATCTGTAACTAACCTGGGAGAAACTGATGTAGATCCTGACTGGATCAGTTGGACATGGACAAATCCTGACGATGCAGACTTCAGCCATGTGATGATCTACCTGAACGGTACCTTTATCACAAACACAACTGACAGTTCAATCAGTTATTACAATGCAACAGGACTTTCTGAAGGAGCTACATACACTATAGGTTTGAAGACAGTCGACTCATCAGGGAACATAAATTCGACTATGGTAAATGACTCAGCCATCACGAGAAATTATCCAGTAGTCTCCGGTGTTTCTGGAACAAACATCACTAAGACTTCGATTACATTAACCTGGACAGCTTCTGACGATACTACGACAGTACAAATTAGCAGAAACAACGTTGTTATAGGTAATGTTACCGGATCAATATCTTATGTAGACACTAGTCTGACCAGTGGTACTACATATACGTATACCCTGACCCCGTACAACCAGGATGGTCTTGCAGGTGAAGCAGTAAGCGTTAGCGCGAGAACTACATCCAGTAGCAGTGGTGGAAGCAGCAGAAGTAGTAGTAGCAGCAGTGGAGGTAGTGGTGGATCAGTTTCAGTAGAGGATTATACTAACCTGGCACTGAAGGATGTTGCAAATGCCTACCTGAGAATCAACACAACTGCAACCTATCAGTTCACAAAGGAAGGAAACCCTATACAGTCAATAAGTTTCTATTCCCTTAAGAACTCAGGAGAGATTACTTCTACCGTAGAGGTACTGAATAATAGGTCAAAGCTAGCCAACAGCACTCCAGAGGGTTCTATATACCAATATATCAACTTGTGGGTAGGAAAGGCTGGATTTGCAACACCGTCTAGCATTAAAGATGCACGCGTGCAGTTCAGAGTAAATGCTTCATGGATCCAGCAGATGGGAATAAGTCCTTCAGATGTGAAACTGCAGAGATATAATGGAACTGCATGGGAAGTATTGCCTACTACTATAGTAAGCAACACTACAGATTATGTAGTATTTGAATCTCAAACACCGGGGTTCTCTCCATTCGCTATAACTGCTGAAAAAGTAGTCACTATAGCTTCAAATGAGAATGTGCAGTCAAATAATGAAAATGAAGTACCTGTAAGCAACATTAATCAAACAGATGGTGATCAAAAGGCAGGAGCACAATCATCATCTGTTATGTGGATAATCATAGCTGTTATCCTTGTGATAGGATTTGCTATAGTTGGTTACACATATTTGAAGAAACAAAAGTAAAGATATTTTTGTCCCCTGCACTTATCGTGCAGGTTTTTTCTGCATTACTTTTTTATTATTTTTTGCTCTTCACATAACCCATGCATAGCCTATATTTTGGCTATTACAAATCTCATCATTATGAGTATTAACATATTCAATATATTCACTATGTTTAAATATGCGAAGATCTGACTTCTGTCTGTCTTACATAGAAAAAGACGCAGTGGTACAAAACAGAGAATTTGTTGTGTATTGGGAAAATATTTAGAGAAGGATGACAAAATGAAGATATTCGCAGCATTGTTGGTTCTAATAGCTTTTTGTACGGGTGCTCAAGCATACTCCGTTCCTCCAATGAACATTACTAACACTACTCAGCAGATAGTTATTGATGAAACTGAAGCTGCAGAAATTCCAATTGCAGAAAATGAGAATGTTCTGGAACTGGATGCAAGATCCCATCCTGTAGAAACTGAACCAATTATGATAACAACTGCAATCACTAATTCTATTATCGGACAGAACAGCGAATCTAATATTAAATCATTAAACTCTGTGAACAACAAAGGCTCGTATGCAGTATTAGGAATTGCCCTGATACTGATGACCCTGATTGCAGTAGCAATCCATAACATCAGAAAGTAAAGATGATGTAAAACAGGTACCTCAAAAACTAGAGGGGATAGGTGCCTGACTTTTCTAATTAGGTCTTTGAGAATTTTATATGCATATTTCTTTTTAGTTTTCAGTTATAGTGCTTGCATCAAATTATTCATTTTTTTGTTGAAAGAACAATAAAGAAGAGTTCAAGGATAAAAAATAATTCAACATGAAAACTGCAGGTCACATTTCGTATCCTCAAAGTATTCACCTTGAGCTTTGCCCCCAATAATAGTTTTTATTTTGTTAGGCTTAAAACAAATAGGGCATCTACGAACGATTTCATGATTTTTCAGGATTACGAAAAACTCGTTCCTACAATGGTAACACTTTACTACTATACTCCTAAGTAGCCCTCAAGTTGGGATGTAATTTTAATTATATAAGTATTTCATTTCGAATTAGTCAAGAAAAGTGAACATGTGCACAAAAGATCCCGCTTAAACATTGCTAAATATCCAGACATACAAACATTTCACACTATGAAAATAAATTATAGGAAGATATTGTATTATTTATGTTGAGAATGCCATATAAAATGGTGCCTGTTTAGAGATAGATATATATTATATGAGTAGATAAAATTGTAAATATAATATTAGTTAATTTGGATTATCGCCCCCAGAATAATTCGTGAACACACTAACATTCCACAGAAAGATGAGGGACAAAAATGGATTTCAAAAACATACCTATCAGTCGCAAGATCATTGCGATGGCACTGATTTTAACTATATTACCTGCAACCATTGTAGGACTTTATGCTTATGAAAAGACATCAAACGCTATCCATACACAACTTAATGAAAGACTGCATGAGCAAGTAAAATTGGAAAAACAGTATATTGACGCTGTTTTTTCAGTTGGCAAAGAGACCATTCAAGCTGACATTGGGATAGCTACCACTACATTCCAGTTACTTGGTGACCCAACGATATCTGATGGCAAATTAATGTTTGGAGATTATACTGTTAATGGCAACTACGATGTCGTTGATAACATAAAACAAGAAACTAGCGGAGAAGTAACTGTTTTTCAAGTAAAAGATGGTTCAGCAACTCGTGTATCTACAACAATACGCGATGCAAATGGAAACCGTCTTGTGGGAACGAGTCTATCAGATACAGTTTATAATACTGTTGTAGGCAAAGGTGAAACATACGAAGGAAGATCTGAAGTGCTGGGAGAGACGTATATAGGAATCTACTCACCAATAAAAGATGTATCCGGAAAGATCATAGGTATAATGTTTGCTGGTCTTCCGGAAGAGCACTACAGACTCATTGTCAAAGAGCAAATGAATGGAATCCAGTTTGGTGAAACAGGATATATGTATGCAATGGATTCCACAGGAAAACTCGTAATTCACCCCACTAAAGAAAGGGAAAGCCTTGCTGCCGAAGACTTTGCACAGGAAATGATTGCAAATAAAGAAGGAGAGATCATCTATAACTGGCAGGGCAGAGACAAGATGATGAGTTACACTTACTATGAACCTACAGACTGGATTATCGCATCCGGTACATACATAGATGAATTTGAAGCCCCGGTAGTCGCTATTCGTAACGGTATCATAGGTGTAGTGGCTGTTTTCATCATTCTGGGTTCTGCTTTTGCCCTGCTGATCAACAGATCAATTTCTGGCGGTATTAATAGCATGGTAAATGACTTCAAGCAGATATCATCTGATGCACTTGAAGGAAAGATCGACACCCGGGCAAGTACTGACGTGGGTGTGGATTTTGTCGCTATACCTACCGGCCTGAACGAGATCCTGAAATCCCTCACAGATGTCATCAGTATGGTCAGTGTCAACGCGAATAATATAGCTATAACTGCAGAAGCGATGTCTGCCTCCATCGAGGAAACGACTGCTGCATCTGAACAGATATCTCAAACTGTAAATGAACTGGCAAAAGGTTCACAGAACCAGTCCTCCAAAACGGAAGAAGTTGCTCATGCAATGGCAGATATGACCAAGACCGTCCAGGATGTCGCTACTAATTCACAGAAAGCTGCAGACACTGCATCACAATCCAGCGATATAATTCAGTCAATGAGCAAATCAGCTGGAGAACTAATCGTAAAGATGGGAGCAATCCAAAAAGCTGAGGCTGATGCTGGAGAGGTGATCAGAGATCTGGACCAGAAATCCAGCCAGATAAGCGAAATAGTAAGCCTGATCACAAACATCGCAGATCAGACTAACTTGCTAGCCCTTAACGCTGCCATAGAAGCTGCACGCGCAGGAGAACATGGCAGAGGTTTTGCAGTAGTTGCCGATGAAGTACGAAAGCTTGCAGAGGATTCTGGCCATGCCGCCAAACAAATCTCAGGCCTCATTCACGAAATGCAGAAGGGAACAAGCAATGCAGTAAGCTCTATCCATAAAAGCTCTGAAGAAGTTACCAATGGTTCTAATGCTCTGAACGAAGCTATGAACAATATGAAGAATGTGGTCGAAGCTGGTAACAGTATTGCTCTGATGGTCCAGGAAATTGCAGCAGCTTCAGAAGAACAATCCGCATCCATAGAAGAAATTACATCTTCAGTTGAGGAGGTAGCAGCTATCTCGCAGGAAGCAGCCGCTGGAACTCAGGAAGCTTCTGCTGGTGTGGAACAACAAAATGCAGCCATGCAGGAACTTTCCAAGAATGCACAGGAATTGGCAGGAATGGCTGCAAGTATGCAAAAAATGGTTGCAAAATATATCCAGAATAAATAAGACAAAAATGCTCATCCGGCTTTTAACATTTCGGATGAGATTCTACTTTTTCTTTTTGGCTTAAGCCTTAATTACTATGAATTCTTATTTTAGTTTGGAGGGATTACTATCGCCAAACTGCAGATAATGAAATGTAGAGATCTTGGTTTCAATGATGACTTTATTGTTATTGAACAGGACCGTGAAGCTGCAAAAAAGAAGATGATGGATCATATATTGGAAAAGCATAAAGAAGAGTTTGAAATTCTGTCTGAAATGCATCAGGAAGAAATACGTGCAAAAATGGATTTTCTCCTGACCCGTGGTTGTGGTTGCGGAGTCAAAGAGCTTTGAAACCATTCTAGATTAAGCAAGTTGACTTACTTTTTTTAACCTGCATCACTAGCTGATACAATGTCGTGATAAAATATCACTGTTGTACACCTAGTAGTAGGCTCTTTTTCATTAGATTTATATCTGATGTAGCTTTCTAGGATATCGGAGAGAGGAAGGGCGGCTTCCGGGCCAATGGCCTGAGGAAAGTCTCCCCACCATCTGAACACACGAACACTTGTAAAGGGTGTCTGGCGAGAGCCAGGGCTCTGGCACAGAAACGATACCACTCCATGCCAATGCAATGATACTGAAAGGTTGAGGTCGTATGGAATGTGGATGGAACGGTGAATCCTCGTGGGTGCAAGTCAGAAGTAGGGATAAACGGAGTTCAGACCGTCCCCGAAGTTAACGACGCTTAGCTGAATGCCGCAGCTGCAAATGCCACCGGCTGTCTCTTTAGCGCCATGCGCAACGGGATTTTTGCAGTAACAGAAGGGAGCTTACTCTCCTCACTCCTCTGAAATTCCTTAATGATGCATGAATTAGCGTACTTAACTTACGATTAACGGGGTGTGGGGTTAGAGATAGCCCACGCACTTTAGTCGTGGGAGCAGTCACTTGAGGAATATTTCTTTAGCTCCGCCTGAGATTAAAAGTGCAACATCCTTCAAAGCAGATACTTGTTTAAAACTACTGGGTAAGGCTACATATTTTGGCTCCCAGACTGGATTAAATTTATTTTTGTATGCTCTTAAGCCTTTGAAATTATAGAAATATTCACCGTGCTTGTAAATAGCTGCACCAATTTTTGTCCATAACGGTGCAAGATTTCGATCTTCCAGGCCAGAAAGGGGTGACATTCCAAGAGAGAAATATTCATATCCATTCTCTTTACCCCATAACATGAGCTTCACAAAAAGATATTCCATAGTTCTATCTGCAATTGCAGGGTCGTAACGCATCAAATCAATGGTAAGTTCTTCTTTTTTGGCTCCAAGCCATATGTTTGCAAAAGAAACGATTTTGTCTTCTTTCTTGACAACAGCTAACGGAAAATTGCTTAGATAAGTAATATCAAAAAAACCCATTGAGAATTTCTTTTCATGAGTGTGTTTTATTTCCAACCATGCGTCTGAAATTAATTTCAATTCTTTCTCATGATCCAAAACATATTCATCAGGCATTACTTCGAAATGATATCCAGCTTTTTCCATACGTTTTATGGAATATCGAAAATCCTTTCCAGCACTTCCTTCAATATTGAATTCAGGAAGTTTGACCTTTGCCTCTTCTCCAATCTTCATCAATTTCAGACCTATGTCTATGTAATAGGGAATAAATTTTTCACTGACTTCATAGAACACAGCCCATCCTTGGTGCAAGTTTGCAGTTTCATGGAAATCCCAAATCAGATCCTTTATGCTCTCATCGTTACCTATGGGATCACCCATACAGATCCAGCTTTTTCCAGATATACCATACATTATGAATGCTTCTTTTCTTTCATCGAAAATCAGATATTTATCTTTAAGCAATGCAAGGTTTCCATTTGTATCTGTGCTTTTCTGAATGATCTGTAAAGCAAGGTCCATATCATCTTTATTCGGCAATCTTATATCTTTGCTTGAACTGCCAAGAAGTTTCAATATACCAACAACTACCAAAATGAATATTGATCCCACAGCTGACCTTAAAAATCTTGATATATGAGAGTCAATGCCAAATTGCCATAATGTTTCATGAGAGTAATCAGCATGCCTGTGAAAGAAAAAGCCAAGCCAGATAAAACTTAAGACAACGAAGGATATTGAAATGACATTATCTTTACTGAATAACTGATTCATTAGAGATGATTTTCTGTAGAAATATTTCCTGTTAGGAAGCAGGGCTAGAAATGTTAGGAATAAAATTAATGCTTCTATGTAATTGAAACTTTTCAGGATGGACAAAACAGCACCTAAAAACAATACTATAAGCGATAGCAGATACGCTCCATCTATTCTTTTCCACAGGCCTTTTGCAACAATCAAAAGCAAAACCCCTACCATACTACTGAGCAGACTGGATGATTCTATCAAAGAAAGTGGAATTATAGTAGCCATTAATCTCATGTTTTCTATTTGGGGTGGCAGAGCTTCAAAAAAAAGAAGAACCATACCAGCAAAAAAGACCAGTACACTAAATATTTGGGGTGTGAATGAAGATAATTTAGAAATGGCCCTCCTATGAGAGCGTGTGAGCATCTTCTTTCTTACATTTATTTCATTATGTGAAAGTAATACTATTCCTGCAATAAAAGGTACAAAATAATACACTAAACGAAACACAACAAGCGTACCAAGAATATCGTCAGAATGAAAATATGGACTGAGCATAAAAAGCATAATGGTTTCAAATACACCAAGCCCTCCAGGTACGGTGCTTATTAGTCCGATCATCTGTGCTATCAGGAAAACTGTGAGTACATACAAATAACTAACATGCCCGTATCCGGGAAGTAAAAAGAAGAATACGCATCCTACAAGAACATAATCCAGTGTTGCTACGACTAGCTGTAAAAATGCTATATTGATCTTTGGAAAGGTTATATCATGCTTTTTGAACGTAAATGACCTTTGTGTCAGACAGAAGAAAAAGTAGCTGAATAAAATCAGAAGTAAAAGAACTCCTGTCGCTTTTAAGTAAATTGGAGGCATGGATATTGATTCCGGCAATTTAAGAGAACCGAAGGTTAGTAATGTTCCTCCAATAAAAGATATACCAACCCAAAAAGTAAGACCGCAGAACGTTACTATCTTTCCTATTTCAAGAAGTGTCAGACCATAAAGAGAATATAGTCTATATCGTAGGGATCCACTTGTCAGAAAATTAAATCCAATATTATAACTTATAGAGGTACTGATAAAAGACGATTTAACTATTTTATCAATTGGTATCCAATGATTCGTATAATGCACTGCTAAAATGTCATAACAGCTTAGTATAATGTAGCTCAGGAATGTAAAAACAAGTACTAAAAAAATATCCTCTGAAGATATGTGCGAGAATACATTATGAATTTCTGCTAAATGCATATGATGCAATTGTTTGTCTAAAGTCACCAATGCAAGCGCAAATATAACAATTGGCAGCAAGTAACTGATTTTCTTAAGACGATTTATGATTTCAGTTTTTGTCTGTAACAAAAGCATTCACCCGGCGCACTTTCGCAGTTTATCCCGTAGCTGTAATAGAGTATAGTTAATCTAAGTTATTAGAATGGTTTGGACGTCCATTTAAGGGGATATTAGGAATTTTTTAAAAACCCCTTAACCATACCAGTAGGTATTTTAAGAAGCGTTATCGGCATTCTGAAAATGCATTTTGTTACATATTCTCTGTAATTGTAAACTCCTTTTCCTGTAAGTACATACATTACAAAAAGTTCAGGGTCATGAATAAACAGATAGAATATTTTCTCTATATAGTCGTGAAATGCGTTTCCGAATTTGTAGGCCATGCGCAAATCGTTGTTAAACAATTCATTACATTTCTTCTCATAAGAAGAAAGTGAATTATTATTGTGGATAGCTTCAGCAGCTGTCTCACCTGCCAGAACACCGCTTGCAACTGCATAGTAGATGCCTTCACCTAAAAAGGGATCCACAAAACCCGCAGCATCACCAACAAGAAGTACCCTTTGATCATACGTCTTGCGATCAATACCGCCTACCGGTACTCTGTGGATATACTTTTTCCTGATATGTGCAGCAAGATCAATCCCCCTTTCCCGGGAAAGGAAGGATATGAAATCATCAAAAGCCTTTGCGGGTTTAATGGTGATGGGTTTCCATAATCCGATACCAATGGACATAATATTGCCTTTAGGAAACACCCAGGCATAGCCCCTGCTTTTTAGAAAGTAAGCCTCTATAAGTTCTTTATCAAGAACACATTTCTTAGCATCTTCTGGGCTTAATTCTACTTCAGTTTCAATACATATTCCATAGCCCTTTGGCTCCCATTTTAGTCTTAGGCCTGTTTCTCTTGCAACAACACTGTTAACACCATCAGCTCCGATAATAATCTTTGCAGTGTACTCTGCTTTTGTTGTTACAACATTTACATATTCCTTATTTACGTCTACTGAGATCACTTTTTCTTCGGTATTAATGACAGCTCCTTTTTGCTGCGCCTGTTTTAAAAGAAAATGATCAAAAGAACTGCGAAAAACAAGTATTGATGCCTGATCTTTAAGTTTGTGTGACAAATGACGCATTCCCGGAGAGTATATTGAAGCTCCATAGCATGGATACTGAGGCTGAACTTCGTCAATTGGACCTATAATCTGCAATGCTTTCGAGGAAACAGCACCTCCACAGGCTTTATAGCGTGGTACTTGTTCTTTTTCCAAAAGGAGGACTTTAAGTCCTTTTTCTGCACATGTGCGTGCAGCCATTGCACCACCGGGTCCACCCCCGACAACTATGACATCATAATCCATAATCTTCACCCATTCATAACCTTATTTCCAGTATCAACTTAAACCAGAGAAGGAATTCATGCTAAATATATGTATTTTTCTGCAAGTTATCAGTAGATACGGAATTGCACTAGTTCTGAGATTTCATTCATACCTGCCTAAGCCTTTTCTTCAGATCCATATGCTTCATGCACGTACCGCTCTCCCCTCATTGCTGAAAGTAAAGCTGCTATTGCAGAGAGAACAGCTCCTATGATGAATGAAACTCGTAGTGCTGGCATGAACGCCTGCTGCAAGGTCTGAGGGAACCAGTAGGTGCTCTTGAGGGTATCCACAACAGATTGCGGAATCGCGCTAACGACATTCGGATCCATTGCTTCCAGAGTCGATCCCATTGGATTGTACCCTAAGAAAGCAGAGAATAATGCATTGGTAGGTGGCAGACCTGCCAGCTGGTCCCCCAGATTTTGAACAACAGGACTGGATCCAAGGTTTGCAAATGATTCATGAATAGCACCTGGTAACGCTCCCTGGATACCGACTATCACGATGGTAAAGAAAATAGCCATACTCAAAGTCGCAGCTGAGTTGATCAGAGTTGACATCATTCCGGAAGCAACTCCCCTATCCTGGGCTGGTACTGAGTTCATAATGGAGGAACTGTTAGGTGAACTGAACATACCATTTCCAATCCCCATAAAGAATATGAGAATTCCAAGCTGCCAGTAATCGAAATTTGAGGGAAGTAATGCAAGTCCTATAAAGACCAGTGTCACAATGACCATACCAGAGGTAGCTATCCACCTTGGCCCGTATTTATCCGAAAGCATTCCTGATATAGGTCCCATTATAATGAATCCCAGGGTCATGGGCAGCATGTATATTCCAGCCCATAAAGGCGTATCCTCAAAGCGGTAACCATGCAGAGGAAGCCAGATACCCTGTAGTAACAAAATCAGCATGAACATAATTCCTCCCCTTGCAATGGCTGCTGTAAAACTGGCAAGGTTTGCATAAGCAAAAGACCGGATCTTGAAGAATTCGAACCTGAACATGGGATTCTTTGCCTTACGTTCAACAAATGGGAATATTATCAATGCTACGATGCCTATGCCAAGTGTTGACATCACCAAAGGACTATTCCAACCCATAGCATCAGTGATACCATTGTGCTCGTAAGGCATCAGGCCATAGGTAACACCAACAAGAAGTGAAGTCAGCCCGCCAATGAATAAGATATTTCCAAGCACATCAATACTTGTCTTCGTTGCCTGGAAGGAGAGCTCTTTCATATTCCTGTAAGAAACGACAGTTCCAAGCAAAGCAAAAGGAACGTTCACTAAGAATACGTAGCGCCAATTATACGTTGCCAGTACACCACCCAGTAATAAACCGATGAACTGGCCTGACATAATGGCTACCATGTTAATACCAAGAGCCTTTCCCCTCTCACTTGTGGGAAATACATCTGTAATGATAGCTGCACCGTTTGCCATGGTAAATGCACCACCCACAGCCTGTATGAGCCTGAAAATGATAAGCTCCAGTGCACCAGTGTTACCGGTGTCAGGCGTAAGATAGAGCAGAATCGAGCCAACGGTAAAAATAAAGAATCCTAGTCTGAACAGTTTGACTCTACCGTATATATCTGCCAGTCGTCCTATACTAAGAAGCAGTGTGGCTGTGACCAGACCGTAACCCATGAGTATCCATAGAAGATACTGGAACGCATCCGGAGCCATAGGGTTTATTTTAATGCCTGTGAAAATAGCGGGTAGAGAAATCAATATTATGCTACCATTTATAGTACCCATTAGAGATGCGAGTGCCACGTTGAACAATGCAATCCATTTATATGCAATGCCTTTTTTTACAGTATCTTCATTCTCTGTGGTTGTTACATTACTTTTGTAATCCAAATTATTACCTTCAGTAAATATCTTTTTCAAAAATCAAGGGGTGTTTATAGCCTCAGATAGGCTGGTACATATTTCTTATGTTACAGGCTGTACAGGTCCTGTATAACCAAACTCCTCAAAAGCCCGCGTTACTTTTTCATAATCTACTTCTGTGTTATAGCACCCATCATTAAGCATTGAGATGCCATAAGTAACTACTTTTGTGCCTTTAAGGGCCTGCATCACTTTGATAAGTTCATAATCACATGCAATCAAGAGAGCTCCGTCTATAGTTTCATCCCGCAGGATATGTTTGACAAAAGAAGAACCTGTGATTATGTACAATTTATATCCGTATTTCTGTGCGTCCTTGCCGAGCTGTTCATAGACACACTTACCACAAGACATGCACTGTATTCCTTCTTTTGTGGAATGTGCAGGACAATCCATAGAACGCATACAGTGAGGAGCGAGAATAATACGTTTTTTCGTATGTTTAAAATCGTTTTTACTAGCTGTGTTTTTTAAAGAGACCATCCATTTATCTAGTATCTTGGGGTCAGAAAATTTGTAGAACAAGTACTTGATCGGCAAATAAAAGAAGTCAAGTATTTCTGCAAAAGAGCCTGCAAGCCAAACATTACGATTTACACTCATGCGACTGACAAAAAGAGCGAGTGCAGTAAGTATAATAGAGGCAAGAATAAGAACAAAAACGATCTCACCTATTATTTTATACACAGGATTCCTCCATTTTCCTGATGATTTCTTCCACATTAGCTTCAGTGTTGAAACATCCGTCTTTAAGCAAACAGATGCCCTGTACTGGCATGTAGGCTGCAACTCCCTGAATGGATTCTGAAAGCTCAGGGTAGCAGGCAACACCAATGCAGCTTTCAGGTTTGTGAACTTTAAGTATCTTCTTTACAAAACTGCCGCCAGGAATCACAAATACCTTAAAACCATATTTATCGGCGGCCTCGCAGATAGTTCCAATATCGCATTTTCCACATTTTTTGCATAGATATCCATCAATAGGATCACATCTTGCTTTACAATCAGGATGCCTTAAGCATTGAGGCAGAAAAACGACTTTACGCCCTTTTGTTTTCTGGAATTTTTCCAGCATCAGAGCATTTCTTAGCTCTACAAGGATCTCATCAACAATAGTATCGCGAATAGAGAACCTCCTGCATATCCACTTAGCAGGACCGTAGAACAGGTATAACATAAAAAGTACGAAACCCGGAAAAAGTATCTTGTGACGGCTAAAACTGTAAGCACCCAGCAGTAAAGCCAGACCTATACCTATAATGACAAGAATAGCCAGTAGTATGAATACCTTTCCCAGTATTTCATAGGGAATCTGCATCTTTAATCTCTATTGCAGGTTTTTATCTGAAATGTATTGTGCTAAAAAAGAGAATGTTGAGTTTCACTCTGCAGGAGTGTCACTCAGGTCGATTCCCATGGCTTCTGCCACAAGCACTACTACGTCTTCAACTTCAAGTTCTTTTACACCAAGAGCATCTCTTCCATCGCTAAGGTTCCTCTTACAGAAGGGACATGCGCTTGAAAGGAGGTCTGCCTTTGTTGCCAGAGCATCTTCAACTCTTGTTCTTGCAACACCCAACGCGAGGTCAGGAATACCGGCTTTTACACCGCCGCCTGCTCCACAGCAGCGCTGGTTCTCCTCGATCCTTTCCATTTCTATGAACTCAATACCAGGAATGCTCTTGAGTACAGCTCTTGGGGGCTCGAATACACCTACGTGACGTCCAAGGTGGCACGGGTCATGATATGTGACCTTCTTGTTAATGGACTGCTCCCACTTGATGTCTCCTTTCTGGATAAGGTCCTGAAGGAACTGGGTTATGTGAACTACCTTAAATGGAAGTTCCTTACCTGTCAGACGTGGCCAGTCGATAAGTGAAGCCCTGAAACATCCGGCACATGCATACAATACTGTCTTTGCACCTTTTGCCTTGATGTTATCAATATTCTTCTGTGCGTTCTTCTTAGCAGTGTCATTTATGAAATACTGACCTGTCCTGATAAGTGCTGAACCGCAGCAGATCTCATCTTCTCCAAGCATTGTGAACTTAATTCCAAGCTTGTTGAGTACACGTGCAGTTGCAAGGGCCAGTTTTCTCTGCTTAAGTTCTGCAGTGCATCCTCCGAAATAGAGAATCTCAGCCTTATCTTCGACCTTGATGTCAGCAGGGAACCAGTTGACTCTGTCCTTGTTGTCTGCCATGTATGGGTTCTTGTATTCTCCGATGAGTTTCAGGAACATACCCTGCTTTCCGAATGGACCGTTACCGCGCTTCACAAGGTTGGCACGCATGGATTCCCACAGTTCGACAGTGTTTATAGCAGATTCACAGACTGTGGCACACATACCACAGGTGGTACATCCGTATACATCGTTCTTGAACTGCTCTATCTCTTCTGCAGAGATCTCCTTGGGACCAAAGAGCTTTGCACGCAGTCCATAGGACTTGTTCATGAAATCTTTCCATCTGAGGATCTTGTCCCTGGGTGCAAGACCTGGGTTCTGCCCGGATGCATCGTATGTCGGACACCAGTTAACACATTCTCCACAGCGGCTGCATGAGTCTAATTCCATGAGCTGTACTGCTGTAAAGTTCTCTGTATTAATTGAAGGTTCACGTTTTGCCATTTTATTCTCCTCCCTTGTTTGCAAGGAGTGCTAGTGGTATTGCTATTATGTGAATGTATTTGCTGAACGGGATGTATGCGATACAGAACAGCAATGAGATAATAACGTGGAAGAGTGCTGCCGGTGGTGCCAGTTCATTGTGAAGGCCCATGCCCCAGAAAGTACCGTTCCTTATTCCGTCTGCAATGAAACCTGTGACTGTAATAACTGTGAGACCAATCAGAAGGACGGAGTCATAAGCAATGGTTGCTTCTCTTGCCTTTGCAACGAACAGTCTCCTGTAGATAGCGATTATAATTCCTATGAGTAGTATGTAACTGAATATGTCATTGGGTAGTGAGAGTAGTCCTCTGAATGTCTCAGGGATCATGAACCATGGAAGGGACTCTGCATATCCTACCTTTTCACCGATCATGTGTACCATTTCGACAAAGAACATAGCACCGGACATAGCAAAAAGAGTCATCCAGCCGACAAAAATAGTGAAGTGCATGAACCATCTGAGAGGACTTCTTCTCAGGATCCTTCTCTGAAAAAGAATGTCAAGGACAAACGTTGTAAGAACCGACTGATTATGAACATGTGCATGCTCATTCATCTGATACATGAGCGTCTTAGGGAAAGCCATAATGCTTTTTGATGGTGCCTGACCATACCCAGTGGAGCCCATACCCCATTTCTTTAAGTTGATGTACATTCCTACAAGAAAAATACCAACTGAAAGGAAAGAAATAATCATAATCTGCACAAATGTGAGTCTTAATGCCTCGGATACACCTGCAAAATACTCCATATTTATCTTCTCCTGATATTAGTATAAACAAGTAACTATTATAAAAATTAAATTTAATTTACTCTCGAGTAACCGTATTGGTCTGGATGATTGTTGTGTCGATTATATTTAAAGATTTTCATTACTTATATCGATCAGCAGCCACATTTTTCAAAACACTAATAATTGGAGCAAGTGATGTAAAAATAGAAAAAAAGATGTATGGACTGCTCACAGCCCGATATCTTCTCTGAACTTGTCAAGTCCGATCTCATCGATCATTCTGCCAAGCCTGTGTTTTGTGTTACAGCTCTTATAATAGCTGATTATCCTGTCAACGAGTGCGAGGACTTCCTCATCGTTCAGTTCATCTGCAATTACATCTGCAAGCCTTGGCTTAATGCCTGCACTTCCACCGACCATGACAATATATCCTTTGGGAGTACCCAGGATGCCTATGTCCTTGATCGCAGGTTCGGAACAGGAGTTCATGCATCCTGCAACGGCTATCTTCAGCTTGGATGGCAATTGCATACCGTGGTACTTTTCGTCCAGTTTAAGACCCAGACCTACGGCATCCTGCTGGCCGCGCTTACAGAAGGTCGTACCCGGGCATATCTTAATGCTCCTGACACACAGCCCAACTGCTGCTGCCGGTTTCATATCCAGGTCCTTCCAGATGTTATCCAGGTCAGCTTCCTTGATACCTACAATGCAAATTCTCTGCGCAGATGTCATTTTCATTGCTGCAGCATTGTATTTCTCTGCAACATCTGCAATCTTGCGCAATAGATCGGGAGTAACTATACCTCCAGGGATCTGCGGTGCTATTGCATATGTTTCCTTATCTCTCTGCAAAATTGCTCCTTTTTCCAGTTTGTCTCCTGCCATGTTAATCACCTTTTATGGTATTTTCAGGAAGTTGCCCTGACAATATACCCCACTTGGTGGGATGAAATTGGCAGCCATGTTAGATATTGTTTGTGCTCTCTATTTTGAATAAAAGAAGTCACTGTATTCTGTTATTCATCTGAATATAAAAAGATAAACTTTAAGTAAAGGAAGAATGTCAGAATACATAATTAAAATGTCAATTTAGCGTAGGGGATTTCTATTGAGTAAAAGTTCTTCAAGTGCTTCAGGTAAATTGCATAGCTCAAACTTTAAAGGACTTAGCCGTATGCCCATTGCACCGATCAGTGTGCTGTTAATAATATTGGTGTCCGCAAGTTGTGTTCTTGCAGGGCCTGTGACTGAACTTAAGATCACTCCGGAAAGTCCATGTGCTTATGATGGTAATATTACTATAACAGGTAAGGTAGATCCTAACGAAATTGTCACGATAACTACTGCTTATGTAAAGGAAGTAAATGTGACGGATGGTAAATATGAGTATGATCCGGGTATCGTACTCATACCTGAAGGTACGACTTTCTGCAGTATTTCGGCGGAAAGTGTGGAGGATATAACAATAAGCACAAATCTCTCCAAATACCTGCCCTTACCTATATCCAGGACACAGGAAGCATCTTCGGATAAAGCATCCATGTCCGTTTCATCCCCATTTATCCTTCCAGGCGAATACAGCTTGTTAATAGGTGGTAATGCTGCAGATAAACAAGATGATAACGACTCTGTAAAGACTGTGGCAATCACTTTTGTTGCAAAGATGGACGTAAAAGCTGATGCAAACGGATACTTTGAGCAAGTTTGCTGCACCAACAGGCCTGCAGGTAACTATACTCTTAAGATAGGTGACGAAACCAGAGTTGTAAACTTAAGAGATTGTTCAAAAGATGGTAAAAGCAACACTACAGTACCCAAGAGCGGCGGTACAGGATACGCAAAAGTAAGCGGAGTTGGAAATGCAACTGTCAATGCGTCAGTTCTGCAAAGTATTCCCGATACAGATTACGGACCGGAAGATGTTCCCGATGTAGCCGAAACAACTACCACTGCAGAGCCTCCGGCAAATACCTCCTATAGTATAATAGACATTATAAAGGCAATTCTGAAATGGTTGGGCTTTTAATGAAGGGGGGTCTAACAACCTCCTGCCCTAATATATTAGTGTTCTTTTTTGAGAACATCATGTTATTTCTAATGTACATAGTACCTAGTTATTCTGAACTTCCAGTTATAGCCATTTATCGAAGTATCAAAAAGTATATTGATCGTTTTTTTAAGAAGGCATTCATCTAATCGATATTGACGATAGAGACAATTATTAAAAAAAATGAAACATCCCTAAAAACGCAGTAAGAAAAATCAGCCAGACGGTATTCTATTTGTACCAAGCATGAAATAATCGAACCACCCAATACATAAAAAAAAATAAAGTAGCGAGTATTGATTTTAGATAATCTCTACTACTTTATATACCACTATTGCCGCAAAGGAAACCAACAGTGGGAGTATACTGATGTCCAGCAAACTGCTTATACTACGGTTCCACTTGCTGCAAGCAGATAAAATCTCTTTTGCTGATAGAAAAGCTATTAAACCAATGACTGCCAGCACTCCATATTCAGGAATCCCCACATTTGTTGTCATTGAAATAGCCCCAGCCGCTGTAGATGTAGCCGCTGTAGATACAGCTGACGTAGATACTGCTGTAGTCAACATGGTAAATAAGTCAACTACTTTCCACTATATAAATCTATTCAAATGTGCTTAAAATAAAACACATTATAATATATATAGATAAGAATCTCCACTTTAATTAGATAGTTGACAATTTAATTAGGCGTTAACGCCATGAATATGACATATTTTGAATAAAAATTGATACTGAAGTGGAGAATGCTAATTTTGAAAACGAGTTGAATTAAACACAATGCTAATTCATTATAATATACCATATGATTAAAAATAAGATTTATAAAAAATATACGATCTTTGCTAAGATTCGATCCATGTAATAGAATAGATAACTTTAAGTAAAAGGTAAAGTTATAGAAGAATGTCAGAATACATTATCAAACTGTCAATTTAGAGTAGGAGGTTGTTTATTGAATAGCGAATATTTAAGTGCTTCAGGTAGGCGCAGTTCAGGCTTCAAAAAGCTTGGTCGCGCATCCATTGCATCGATCAGTGTACTATTAATTTTGTTGATATCCGCAAGTTGTGTCCTTGCATGGCCTGTGACTGAACTTAAAATAACTCCAGAAAGTCCGTGTGCTTATGATGGTAATATTACCATAACAGGTAAGGTGGGCCCTAACGAAATCGTCACGATAACTACCACTTATGTAAAGGAAGTGGATGTGACGAATGGTAAATATGAGTACGATCCAGGAATTGTACAAATTCCTAAAGGTACAACTTTCTGTAGTATCACTGCAGAAAGCGTGAAGGATATGACCATCACTACTAATCTCTTTAAATTTATTCCCATATCTAAGACACAGGAAGCTTGTTCTAACAAGGCAGGTATGTCTGTTTCATCCCCACTCATTCTTCCAGGTAATTACACCTTGTTAATAAGTGGTAATGCTGCAGACAAAAAAGCTGTTACAAATTGCAATGATGGAAATAATGGAAAGGATGACAAAGGCTCTGTGAAGACTGTGGCCATCACATTTGTAGCAAAGATGGATGTCAAAGCTGATGCAAATGGATACTTTAAACAAGTCTGCTGCACAAATAGGCCACCAGGCAAGTACACTCTCAAGATAGGTGACAAAACCAGAGTTGTAAACTTGAGAGATTGTTCTAAACAAGATGGTAAAACTACTGTGGATGCAGTATCTGGCGATACAACAAGCAGCACCACTACTTCCAGCGGAGGTTCTGGAAACGCAGTAGTAAGCAGCGGTGTTGGAACCAGCAGTATTGGAAACGCAACTGTCAATGCAACAGTTCAGCAAAGTGTCCCCGATACAAATGATTACGGACCTGAAGATGTTGCTGATGTATCCGGAACAGCTTCAACGGCTTCAGCAAGTACCAACAGTATAATGAGTATTATACAGGCAATTCTGAACTGGTTGGGCTTTTAATGAAGGAGGTTTGACAACCTCCCACTCTATTATTTTATAAGTTTTTTTCTATTTTATGACCTTATATTTTGATTTTACATAGTAATTCGAAAAACAGCTAATTACTTCTATTGAATTTGATTTCAGGAATCAAACAAGTAATATTTTGATTGTTTTATCTTGTGCAGATGATACCAGGAAGTTATGTCATTAGATATATATTGATTAAAATTATATTACTGCATCATGCCTTATCCTGTTGTACACATGATGTTCTTTGTGCTTTGCATATCCCTGCCCGGACTGTTTAGTTTTGCACAAACTGCGCTTGGCGGTGAAGTGTACAGACGGGACTGGTGGAATTTGCTATTATTACTCTCCATAGGAGGATTCTTCTCATTGTTGCCGGATATACCGGCAGTATGGAACTTTGTCTTGCACGGAAACCTGGATCACGGCATGGCCGGACCAGTACCAACTCATTCTATAGTGTTTGGAGTTGTTGCATTCTGCAGCGCCTTTGTATTAGGATTGATAGGGTACAGACACCGGGACAAAGCATTGGCTCTGGGCATGTATGCAGAGGCAGCATTTCTTTCCCATCTGCTTCTGGACGACATAGCAGAAGGGGGACTCTCTTATCTTTATCCATTCCACACTGAAACCATGAGTTTGTTCTCTTACGTAAATGTAAAATACTCTGGCATAGATTTCCAGGAATATAATACTGCAGGCATGGTTTCCGTCTTCTTCATATTCTGTGTGCTGCTTATGGCTCTTATGGCATTGAATAACCTGGGCTTTGGTTTCAGGTATGAACCGCTCGGAAGCAAAGCAGAAACAGCATGCAATCAAATTCCTTTTGCTTCACAACATACCATAAGAGATATTAGAGAGATCCAGGTAGTGAATGCCGATATTGCAGAAGATGAATATTAGTACTCATTGGCACATACTTGGAAAATACTAAGAGTAGTTATTGCACGCATCGAGCGACAGAATTATAAAATGTTTTAACCTCATTAATACTGCATGCCCTATCCGGTTGTACACTTAATGTTCTTTGTTTTCTGCTTATCCTCACCGGCGATATACGGTTTCGCAAAGACTGCCTATTTGAAAGGTGTGCACTGGACAGACTGGTGGTATCTGATATTAATATTAGCCATTGGCGGGTTTTGCTCGCTGCTGCCGGATGTACCTGCGGTGTGGAATTACCTGCTGTATGGCACCCTGGGACACACAAGAATTGGACCAGTACCTACCCACTCTTTATTATTCTGCAGCCTGGCATTCATAGGCGTAGCTTTGTTAGGTCAACTGCTGTACAGGAACCGGGACAAAGCCATAGCCCTTGGAACATTTGCAGAGGCTGCAGCTCTCTCACATCTACTATTGGATGATGTAGCGGATGGCGCTATTACTTATTTTTATCCTTTCTACAACGCGTCGATGAACCTGTTCTCTTATGCGAATGTAGATCTGGCCAAGGTAAACTTCATGTACTACAATCTTGCAGGCATGGTGATCGTTGTTTTTGTTTCCTGTGTGATGCTGATGACACTTGTGTCTCTTAACTACCTGGGCTTTGGGATACAATATCGGCCTCTTGCAGAGAAAAATGCAAAGCTCGGATACGATAGGTCTGTAGTGGTATCCGAAAGCAATCGCAGAGGAGCGTATATACCAGAAACTGAACATGGAATGAAAGTAATAGAAGCTGATAGTGCAGAAAACAGGCAATAATAGTAGCACGTCACTGACATTATTATATTAAATAGTATTTGTGTTCAAAAGCATTGACCGATATTATTATTAAATATAGCTAATATTATCATAATGCTATGCCATACCCACCTGTACATTTAACACTCTTTGTATTGCTGTTAGTACCGATAGCCCTCTATGGATTTGCACAAGCTGTCCGCCAGGGAAAAGTGCAGCGCAAGGACTGGGGACATTTATTACTATTACTAGCCATAGGCGGATTTTTCTCGCTGTTTCCGGATATATCTGCTGTGTGGAACTTGCTGGTGTACGGCAAATTGGGAGGACATTGCATGATAGGGTCTTTCCCTACACATTCAATATTGTTCAGTATCATTGCTATTGTCAGCGGATCTCTGATAGGCATGCTGGTGTACAAACAACAGAACAAAGCTTTGGCCTTAGGATTATTTGCACTGGCTACCACGCTGTTCCACTTGCTTCTGGACGACCTTGACGATGGAGTCATTACATACCTGTACCCGGTGTACAATGAACCATTTAGCCTGTTCACCTTCCTGTACACAAACCCTGCAAATATGGGTTTTCTGAACTATGCATTTGCAGTTGCAGCAGGAGTTTTCTCCTTTGCCATTGTGCTGGTTATGAATTACGCATCCCTTAAATACCTGGGATTTGGTCCCAGGTACGTGCCTTTTGAGCAGAAATGACGAGCTTTGAAAAGGAATAGAAGTAATTGGAGGGCAGATCATGTCGATTGTTGAGCATAAGCTGAGTACAGCTATAGCTTCGGAAAAATCTCTTGCAAAACTTTGGGATACTCCAGAAGAAGATGAAGCATGGGCAGACCTCTAAGTAGTGCATGTTACATTTTTGGTCAAACCCATACACTCCTGCATTTGCCCATGAATGAACAATAGCACATATATTTATATTATTAAATAATATTCTATTGTATTAATAGATACATGCAATAAGGAGTGACTGCTGACATGAAGTGCAAGTTCTATAGGAAATGCAGTTTTGCAGACTCGGAGTCTGCCACATGCACCCAGGGACATGGGGGCAAATACTGCGGAAAATATCGTATTTATCAGGTCGGCCTGTCAGTGTAACTAATTCTTTCCGGCAATGTTAGATATCTGAGTCTGTTTTGTCTAATTTCAGCCTGTGCAATCTTCTTTTTCCCATTTTTCCTCGTATGCAATAACAACGCCAGTGAATATTATATTACTAGTATTATAACTTTCTGAACTGATTTTGTAAAACACATTTAAATAATGTTAACCCCAACATATCCCAAATAGTACAAAGCAAGTCAACTAACACTTAATTAATGTAATGAGGGGTACAATAGAAAATGAATTTGAAGAGACTTACGTATTTTGGAGTTATACTTATTATTCTGCTAATGAATGTAGCAACAGGAGCTACTGGCAATTCAACTACGGATACAAAAGAATTGGATGCAGCTATCACATCAGCTACTGCAAAAGCAGACAGTGCAGTAGCAGGAACTGGTGTAGGCCAATATCCGCAGTCTGCAATTGATGCATTAAATGATGCTATTGATGATGCAGAAAAGGTTGCTGATGATTCAAGTTCAACACAACCTCAAATAGATGCAGCTCTTGCTGCTCTCAATGAAGCCATAGAGGATTTCGATGCAGCTAAAATAGCAGGTGCAGACAAGACTGCATTAACAGCGGCTATCAAGACAGCCAACACAAAAGTAAAAGCAGCTGTGGCAGGAACGGATATCGGACAGTATCCGCAGTCTGCAATCGATGCATTCAAAACTGATATCAGTGCAGCACAGAAAGTTGCTGATGATACGACTGCAACTGCGGATGAAGTAACTCAGGCGGTTACTGATCTTAAGGCAGCGCAAAAGAAGTTCGATGCAGCCAAAATATCAACAGTGAATAAAGATACATTGACAACAGCCATCGAGGAAGCCAATGAAAAGGCAGATGCAGCAGTAGCGGGGACTGGAGTAGGACAGTATCCGCAAGCTGCAATTGATACATTTAATGCGGCCATTGCTGCCGCACAGGAAATTGCAGATGATGCAACTGCAACTGAAAGTGAAGTAGCGAAGGCAGCTAGTGATCTTAAGGCAGCTGTAAATGCTTTTGACGCGGCTAAAATATCAACAGTGGACAAGACTACATTAACGGCATCTATTAAGGAAGCCACTGAAAAAGCAGAAGCAGCAATAGCCGGAACACATGTAGGAGAGTATCCGCAAGCTGCAATTGATGCATTAAATACAGCCATCGATGCAGCGCAGGAAATTGCAGATGATGCAACTGCCACTGAGGATGAAGTGTCTCAGGCAATTACTAATCTTAAAGCAGCTAAAACCACTTTTGATACGGCTAAAATAACAACAGTAAATATAGTACTTTCTTATGTAACAAAACTGGAAGAAACAGCTACAGGTTCTGACTGGATCAACTGGAATTGGGTAAATCCTACTGAGGAGACTTTTAGCTATGTCCAGATTTACATGAATGGCGCATTTGTCGCAGATACCTCAGCTGATCCATCTGTTCATTCCTACAATGCAACGGGACTTTCCAACGGAACTACTTACACCATCAGTATACGTACTGTAGATGTTGCCGGAAACATCAGTTCTACATGGGTCAATGATTCGGCCACTACCGGGCAACTGCCAACGATATACAACCTGCGCGGTACAGATATCACAAATAGTTCTATCACGCTGGCATGGGAAGCCTCCAGCGATACCTCCCGAGTACAGATCAGCAGATACGGAAGTATCCTGGGCAATGTGAGTGGCCTCACAACTTATGTAGATGGTAACCTGAGCACTGGCACAACTTACAGCTATACTTTAATTCCATACGATGAGAGTGGCCTGGCAGGGAACTCAGTAAGTGTTAGCCTTAGTACGTCTTCCGGCAGCAGTGGCGGCAGTAGCGGCGGAGGAGGTAGCAGTAGCAGTAGCAGTGGAGGTAGCAGTAGCAGTGGAGGCGGTGGCAGCTCCGAGGACTTTGCGAATATTGCATTAAAAGATGCGGATACCGAGTACCTCACAGCAAATGCCAACGTAACTTATGAGTTTACTAAGAATGGAATTGACATAATGTCAGTGAGTTTCTATTCCCTGAAGACTTCAGGAGAGATCACATCCACTGTAGAGCTTTTGAAGAACCAGTCAAAACTGGTAAACAGCACTCCTGAAGGCGATATTTATGAATATATCAACATCTGGGTGGGTAAAGCCGGATTTGCCACTGCAACTAACATAGATAAGCCGCATATTATGTTTAAAGTAAAAACCTCCTGGATAGAGGAGATGGGTATAAAGCCAGCTGACGTAAAGCTGCAGAGATACAACGGCACAGCCTGGGAAGTGTTGCCGACTACAGTTATCAGTGAAACAACGGATTATGTAGTATTTGACGCCCAAACCCCTGGCTTCTCACCGTTTGCCATCACGGCAGAAAAATCACTTGCTTCCCCCATAAACACCGAGACGGTTAAAGAGGCTGCCAAAGCAGCAATAGTAACCACACAGCAGGTAGTACAGGAGAAAAAGAACACTATATGGACATTCGTCATAGCCATTGCTGTAGTGGAAGTGTGTTCCATCGGCTTTGAGTATTACAGGAGGAAGAGATAAGGTAATACTCTTTCTTTTTTTGGCTCTGTAGAAATCGTCAGGTTACAATCTCAATTGTGGGCAGATGCAACCACAGAGAACACAGAGTTCACGGAGATGGATAACTATTCAAATTCTCTGTGTTCTCTGTGAACTCAGTGGTTCAAACTTAATGTGCATGTTTTCTACAGAGCCCTTTTTTTACTTTTTTTCAATACCAAAACCACTTGTACCGCATACGCCCGGCATAAGTGCGGCAACCCCCTTTCTACACACTCACACAGATTTACAAAACCCCTTTCATCTGATGTTGCCGCATGTTAACAACCGTCATAATACTCTTCTTATAAAAGCCCCCGAACAAACATTTTCAGACACATCCAGCCTCATTACAATACACACTCATCATGTTTCTTGAATTTATCCGTATACAGATGCATGATTAAACATAAAAATCACTTTCATTTGACCGTTTCTAAATTATTGAACAACTTAAATAAATATGCATCTCCGCGAACATTTCACAATAGATACAAAGATTAAAAAGCTATATATAAAAATCACTGTATAGATATTTTCGAAAGACTTATATTGCATTACAATGTTTGTAATTTTAGGTTGTTATGCACGAAGTGGTAGGGAGTACATTCAGGAGAAATCCGTATCAAAAAGTTAAGCTTCCATCCCTTGATAATTTGCAGGGGTGGTACTTATGACGATACTTGTCTTAATCCATATTCATTCAGGGAGGGTCTGCCATGGCATCTGAGATCATTGAACAGGTGGTGAAGGACGATCATGGTGGAAATGGCTCATTCTTAAGACCCATAATTCCTTCTGAAGAGTTTTCAGATACTATTGCGGATGCAGATTCTATTATTGCTGATACTCTTACTGAGCCTGAAAGAAATGAAAAACGTGGAAAAATCATCGCTGCAATGCCTGCCTACAATGAAGAAAAGTTCATTGGAAAAACTGTCCTCGGATGCAAGCCCTTTGTGGAAGAAGTGATCGTGGTGAATGATGGCAGTGCAGATGCCACAGCAATGATCGCAACTGCCTGCGGTGCTACTGTTGTTTACCATGAACAAAATATGGGTTATGGTGCTGCTATACGCACCTGCTTTGAGACTGCAAGAAAAATGCAAGCCAGAGCAATGGTTATCATAGACGCTGACGGCCAGCACGACCCTGCAGAGATAGCACAGGTTCTACAACCGGTTTTAGATCATGAAGCCGACGTTTCCATTGGTTCCAGATTCATAGAAGGCCATAAAGCCAAAATTCCTTTCTATCGCACTGTCGGTATGAAAGTCCTTGATGTTTTCACAAATCAGGCCGGAGGCGTGAGTTTTACCGATACTCAAAGCGGTTTCCGCGCCTATTCCGCAAACGCGATCAATAAAATAAAGATAGGCAACAATGGTATGTCTGCTGGCTCAGAGATCCTGTTGCAGATTAAAGCTCATGGCTTAACCACAAAAGAAGTTCCCATTACCTGTCGTTACGATATTGAAGATACTTCAACACATAACCCTGTAGTGCATGGCCTGAAGGTATTGACTAGTATAATTACTGAAATTGAATACAGAAAACCATTGCACTATATCGGAATTCCGGGACTATTACTTCTATTTGCAGGAGTTGTGAATGCAGGGTTTGTTTTGAATTCTTATAATAACGGAAGTCCTGTACCATTTGGGCCAGCTATATCTATGGTTTTGTTGTTTACTATGGGGTTACTGGCAGTGTTTACGGCTTTGAATTTGCATGCAGTTGCAAGAATAATCAAAGAATGTAGCAAATGATTTAAACTAGATGAGTTGAAGAAATGAGTTCATTAAGCGCTACATCTCCAAAAGTATTAGTAACAGATTCTCAGATGCGGAATTCTCTTGCAGTTATTAGGTCTCTGGGGAAAAAAGGATTTAAAGTTACTGCAGGAGATGAAACCAGATTTTCAACAGGAATGTTTTCCAGATACTGTAGTGATAAGTTAATATATCCAAGTCCTAAGAATCCAGATCATTTTGCGGAATTCATACTTGAACTAGTAAAAGAAAAAGAGTATGATGCCGTGTTTCCTATAACCGATTCTACCGTCTTACCTATTGTTAAAAACAAGAGAAAATTCTCAAAATACACAATGGTTCCTTTTCCAGATTACGATATATTATCAAAGGCAATAGATAAGGGAGAAACAATTAAAAAAGCAGTTGAAAATGGTATTCCTTGCCCTAAAACCTTTTTTATCGAAAAAATAGAAGATTTGGAAGATATTAAAAATAATCTGCCTTATCCTGTTGTAATTAAACCTAGAGTGAGTTATGGTTCCAGAGGAGTTGTTATTTGTAAATCACCTGATGAAGTAATTCCACGTTTCCAGCAAATAGTCCAAGATTTTGGTCCTGCTCTAATACAGGAGTATGTTCCAAAAAGAGATGAAGTTGGCGTTTACACCCTATTTAATCACGATTCTGAACCAAGAGCAGTTTCTGTTCAAAGGCGTATACGATCTTATCCAATATCGGGCGGTCCCAGCACCCTGAGAGAAACAATAGACAATCCAGAATTAATAGATATGGCCTTCAAACTATTAAAGGCGTTAAATTGGACAGGATTAGCAATGGTAGAATTCCGGATAGATTCAAGAGATAATACCCCAAAATTAATGGAAATTAATCCCAGATTTTGGGGTTCACTTGAGCTTTCAATATTGTCAGGCGTCGATTTTCCATATTTATTATATAAACTAATGAAAGAGGGTGATGTGGAACCTGTCATGGATTATAAAAAAGGTATTAAATGTCGGTGGTTACTTCCAGGAGATATATTATGGTACTTTAGTTCTCCCTCAAAAATGAGCAACTTGCCAGAGTTTCTTAATTTTAGTACGAAAGATGATATTTTATCTTTTAATGATCCTGGGCCTACATTTGGGTTTATGTTAGCAGCAGGGCGCTTTATGTTTGACAGAAACATGTGGAAATTCATGATAAGAAAACCTATAGAAGAAAGATAATATGATTAATGCACTTAGTATTGATTTGGAATACTGGCATACTGCAGAACTTGTCCGCCGCTTTGCACCTGAAGATAGGGAAGACTATGTTCTTGATGCGGTGATCCCTTTATTAGATTTATTGGACAAATACAATACTAAAGCAACATTTTTTGTACTTGGAAGTTTAGCTGAAAAATACCCCGATTTAGTAAAATATATATATGAGAAGGGGCACGAAATTGGTTCTCACTCATATTCACACAAAACCTTATATGACTTAGATAAGGAGAAATTTGATTGGGAAATAAAAAGAACAAACAATATTTTGAAATCAATTACTGGCGAGTCACCAATTGGATTTAGAGCACCAACATTTTCTATAGATAACTCAACAAAATGGGCTTTTGATATACTTATCAAAAATGGATTTAAATATGATTCAAGTGTTTTTCCAATAAAGACAAATTTATATGGAGTACCGAATGCACCTGTAAGCCCATATAGACCTTCTAAAACGGATATCACTTTACATGATTCTTCTGGATTAATTCTAGAATATCCACTAAGTATACTAAAAATCGGTAAAAACATTCCCATAGCAGGAGGATTTTATCTCCGCATATTTCCAACACTATTCCTAAAGAATGCTATAAAGACAGTAAATAAAAATAGACCAGTAGTTTTGTATATACACCCATGGGAAACATGTGCCATGACACCAGTAGTACCAATGCCTCGATATTCGAAGCTAATCACTTACTATGGAATAAAATCCTCATTGAAAAAAGTAGAAAATCTACTAATCAGTTTTAAGTTTGCCCCTATTAGAGAGGTGCTGGATTTATGAAATTGGATTTACACGTTCATTCAAAATATTCTAAAGACTCGTTAAATAAACCTGAGACTATTATTAAAATGGCAAAAAAAAGAGGCTTAAATGGGGTTGCAGTAACTGATCATGGAACAATAAAGGGAGGTATGGTTACAAAAAAGATGAATCACGATAAGGATTTTGAAGTAATTGTTGGTTCAGAAATTAAAACCGAATATGGAGACATAATAGGCTTATTCCTTCAAGAAGAAATAGTTTCCAGAATTTTTATAGAAGTAGCAGAAGAAATTAAAGATCAAGATGGTTTAGTGATATTAGCACATCCTTATCGAAAAGGTATTACTTTTCCTGAAAAATTGTTGGAAAGAATAGATTTAATTGAAGGCTTGAATGCAAGATCTAAGAAAGGGCTTAACGTGATGGCATTAGAGTTAGTTAAAAAACACAAAAAACCAATTACTGCAGGTAGTGATGCACACCTTCCTTTTGAAATTGGAAAATGTAGGACTTTAATTGAACCAAATATAAAGAATAATTTAATTCGAGGAAACACCTCCGTAGAGGGTACAGAATCAAATTATTATTTTGTTCATGGATTAAGCTTCTCAACAGAAATTGTCAAAAAAGTCTTTTAAACCAATGTGGATTTTACTATGAAAATTCTCCAAATAGCAGCACTTTATGCGCCTCATGTTGGTGGCATTGAGAATTATGTACATCAATTAAGCCGTGATCTAGTTAAAAAAGGACATGAAGTTACTGTGTATACTTCAAATATTCCAAAAAATAAAAAATATGAAGTTATAGACGGAGTAGAAATTCATAGATTTGGCTGTGTATGGTCACCTCTTAATAACCAATTAACTCCTGGGATTTTGCAGCACTTACTCAAAGAAAATGATTTTGACATCATACATGCACATGGATATTTACAATTAACAACGAATTTTGCTGCATTTTCGACTTTTAAAAATAAAATACCATTGGTAATCACATTACATGGTACTGTTGGTGATGCTCAATATGACGATTGGAAGATAATTATAACTAAAATATATAATAAAACGCTTTGCAAATGGACTTTATCTGCTGCAGATACCGTGATTGCTTTAACTCCTTCTCAAAAGGAAAACTTGCATAAATTCGGCGCTAAAAAAATAGAAGTAATACCTAATGGAATAAGCTTGGCAGATATCAATGTAAATAGAAATACCAATCAATTCAGAGAAAAATACGGATTAAATAATAAAATTATAATTTTATATGTTGGGGGATTGATTGCAAGAAAAGGTATCAGCTACTTAATTGATGCAATGCAAAATGTAAGTCACAATTCAGCACTAATAATTGTGGGTGGAGAATTAAAAGGCCACCAAGGCTATAAACAACAACTGTTAGATAAACTTTCTGAAAAAAATATCAGTAATGTTGTTTTCATGGGAAGAGTAAATGAAAGCACTTTGAGAGAAGCATACATGGAAGCAGATATGTTAGTCTTACCATCTCTCTCAGAAGGCCTACCTACTGTGTTATTAGAAGCTATGTCATATAAAAAACCGATAATTGCATCGAATATTCCTGGAAACTCAGATTTAATCACAAATAATTATAATGGTATTTTAGTTGAACAAATGAATTCTAAAGAGATTGCAGATGCAATAAATCGTCTAATTAGCCATCCTGAAGAACGAGAAATATTAGGGATTAATGCTTTCAATACAATTAATCAAAACTACACCTGGGAAACAATAGTAGATCGTATAGAGGATACATACATAGATTGCCTACGATGTAAATTATAATTTGATAAATTGATTATTTAAGGATTTATAATAAATAGTTACAATGAGAAACGATTTGGTTATTTGAAGGTAGCATACCATGCATGCGATAGAAATATACAAACAAAAATTAAGACACAACTTCAGTTTTGAATGTAGCCCAGTTAGTTCTATGATTTTACTTTTGGATAATTAGTACTCTATACTGCTTTAAATTTAGATGCAATAGCAAGTCGAAATAAAACAAACAAATTATATGTAGTGAGATGATAAAAAATGGAAACAGATAACATATTAGTTACTGGTGGTGCAGGATTTATAGGCACAAACCTTGTGAATGAGCTCAAAAGCCGAGGTCATGAAGTACTGGCTGTTGATCTTTGTAATAATGAAAGAGAAAACTACATTCGTGCAGACGTACGAAATTACAGACAACTTGAACGCATTCTTGAAAAAAATAAGTTTGATTATGTTTATCACTTAGCTGCGGAATATGGTCGCTGGAATGGGGAAGATTATTATGAGAACCTCTGGCAAACAAATGTCGTTGGAACAAAACACATGCTTCGTTTGCAAGAAAAATTAAAGTTCAGAATGATTTTCTATTCCAGTGCTGAAGTATATGGTGACTATACCGGAATAATGACTGAAGATGTAATGGAAAACAATCCCATAAAACAGACTTATCAGATGAATGATTATGCCATTACTAAATGGGCAGGTGAATTAATGTGCATGAATTCGGCAACCATGTTTGGTACCGAAACTGTTAGAGTAAGACCAGTGAACTGTTATGGCCCTTATGAACATTATACTCCCTACAGAGGCTTTATTCCGAAATTTATCTACCATGCATTGTTCAACAGACCTTACACAGTATATAATGGTCATAAACGCATAATCGATTTCGTCAGCGATTCCTGTAATACATGGGCAAATATAGTTGATAACTTCATCCCCGGAGAAGTATATAACGTTGCAGGAAAGCCAGAATGGGAAAAAGAAATTAAAGAATATTCGGACATAGTCCTCAAAGCCGTTGGAGTTGATGATTCAATTGTTACATATCAAAAAGCAGAGTCATTTACTACAAAAGTAAAAACAATTGATTGTTCTAAAGCGATTAGAGATTTGAAGCATAATCCTAAAGTCTCCCCAGAAGAAGGAATTAAAAGAACGGTAGAATGGATGAAGCAATACTACAGGATTGGTGAATAACATGGACGATTATTCATCTGACTATGAAGGTAAAACAATACTTGTCACTGGCGGAGCTGGTGCTATAGGCGGAAATCTTTGCATGAAGCTCGCACAGTTTAATGCAAAGAAGGTGATTATCCTTGATAATCTATCATCTGCTTATGAATGGAATATACCAAAGTCAAACAATGTTTCCTTTGTAAAAGGAGACATTCTCGATGATGAAATGCTTAAAAGAGTATTTAAGGAAAAACCTGATTATGTGTTCCATCTAGCAGCCCATTTTGCAAATCAAAACTCTGTTGATAATCCTGAGAAAGATCTCATGATCAATGGAATTGGAATCTTGAAAGTTCTACAATATGCACAATTAGTTGGTGTAAAAAGGTTTGTGTATTCCTCGTCAGGATGTGGTGTATATGGACTTGAATCAAAGATGCCTTTCGAAGAGCATGATGTATCTATTCATCTACACACCCCATATCAGGTAACTAAATTACTTGGGGAACTTTATGCTAATTATTTCCACAACCTCTATGCACTTCCAATTGTAAATGCTCGCTTTTTTAATTCATATGGACCTGGCGAAGTACCAGGAAAATATCGAAACGTCATTCCCAACTTCTTCTATTGGGCCATGAAAGGACTACCCCTTCCCATCACAGGCGAGGGCACTGAAACGAGGGACTGGACTTATGTTGGAGACATTGTTAATGGCCTGCTTGCAATGGGAATACGAGAAGAAGCAATAGGAGAAGCTTTCAATCTTGGATCTGCTACTGAACATCAAGTCATTGAAATGGCTAACATTGTTAACAAGCTCACCGGTAATGAAGCTGGTATCATGTATAAAGAGCGCAGAGATTGGGATGTTAAGACTCGGCTTCTCTCCTGTGTGCAAAAAGCAGAGAACCTCCTTGGTTACAAACCACAAATGAAATTCGAAGATGGATTAAAGAATGTTTATGAATGGTTTGATACAAACTGGACATATATTGAAAATAATGCAGAATTTTAATCTGGAAATATGTGGCAACTTTGAATAACAAGAGTTGCTACAGATATAAAATCACAAAATTCAGATACAATATAAAGATAGAGGCAGTGTACTGTGTCTAAAAAAGAAGTAGTCATAATTAGTGCGAATCTTTTAGATCGGGAAACGAGAGCAACTAAAATAATAAATACTCTTACAAAGAACGACTATTTAGTAACCTTTTTATGTTGGAACCGAGGGGAAAATAATTCGAGGTCTGAGCGTAAAGAGGCTGGAGTATTTCATAAAGAAATTCAACTAAAATTTCGAGCTCCGTGGGGAATTAAAATTCTCTTTTTTCTTCCAGTATGGTGGACATTCATATTTTTAAAATTAATGTTAATAAATTGGGACATTGTACATGTAATTCAAGTACTCTCGCTTCCCCCCGTTGTACTTGCTAGTAAATTGAAAAATAAACCAGTTTTGTATGATTTGCTAGATGTTTATGAGGATACTGTTCCCCTTCCTAAAAAGGTTAGGGATTTATGTATAAGGATTGACAAAATTATTATGCACTTAGTGGATGCAGTTATACTTGCAGATGAGGAGCAAATTGAAGAGATGGGAGGCGTCCCGAATCCAAGGGTTGTTCCTATATATGATTCCCCTTATACTACATATAAAATAACTCCTTCTTCCTCTGAAAACAAAGTTTTCACTATATTTTATGCTGGTCTTTTGTTCTCAGTAAAAAAGTTGAATCTTGACAAAATAATTGAAGCTGTGAAGGAAATAGATAACGTCGTCCTTGTTTTTGCTGGCTATGGCGATATGGCAGAGGAAATAAAGAATTTATCATTGAAGTTCCCCGAAAAAATAGTATATTTGGGTGAAATAACCCATGCTGAAGTATTGGAAAGAAGCATGAATGCAGATTTACTATTCGTACTTAGGGATCCTCTTGTCCTAGTGAATAAGTACACTTGTGGCAGCAAAGTATTAGAAGCTATGATGTGTGGTACACCAATTTTAGTCAATAAAGATACATCCACTGCAAAAAAAATTCATAAAGAGAATTGTGGAATAGTTGTAGATGCAAAAGATGTATCCGAAATAAGAAGTGCGATAATAAAAATGAGAGATGATCCAGAATTGTGCCGTGAATTGAGCCAGAATGCAAAAATAGCCTATGATAATCGATATAGTTGGACAATTATGGAGCAAAGATTGTTAAACTTATATAAAGAAGTCGGGCCAAAATAATTTAGGAAGATATTGATGAGTGAAAAAGTGAGCATTTGTTTTATTGCTTTAGGTGCTTATCCTTTGCTTACGGGAAAGGATGCTAAAAATATAATTGGACCAGATGTTCATCAAGTTACTCTAGCAAAAGAGTTGGTGAATCAGGGATTCGAAGTAAGTATAATTGTTTATGGAAATGAATTTTGTCAAATAGAATATATTAAAGGAATAAAAGTAATACAAATATGCAATAAGACTCATAAATTAAGATTCATCGATATGCTACTGAAAGCTTTTGCCGTATGTAATGCTATGATCAAATCAAAAGCACACATATTTTATAACGCTGGTGGTGGATCTGGTATAATATCAATATTTAGTAAAATAATAAGGACGAAATTTATATATGAAATTGCTTCTGATGCTCAAGTTAATAGGAAAATAATCATAAAAAAAAATAGAGAGTTTAGCAAATCTATTTTATCTCTAGAAAGAATAGGGAATTTAGTAGACATAAAATTGGCAGACAAAATTATTGTACAAACTCTTTACCAAAAGAATACTTTGGAATCAAATTTTAGGGTTGATAGTTATCTTATAAAAATGCCATTTCAAATACCTAGAGACAGAATTCCTTTTAAAGAAAAGCCTCCGATAGTACTATGGGTAGGCTCAATGGCTGAAGTAAAACAACCACAATTGTTTCTTGAATTAGCAATGAGATTCCCAGAACAAAGATTTCAAATGATTGGAGGAAACTCGGGGGATCAGAAACTATATACAGCTTTGGAAAAAAAATCTGAGGAAATATTGAACCTTGACTTTTTAGGTGTAGTTCCATTGAGTGAAATCGATAAATATTTTCGCAAAGCATCACTCTTGGTCAATACTTCTATGTTTGAAGGATTTCCGAACGCGTTTATTCAAGCATGGATCAACTATACTCCAGTAGTAAGCCTTCACAGTAACCCAGATAAAATACTAGATAAATTCAATATTGGAGTTCATTCGCAAAATTTCGACCAATTGCTAGAAGATATAAAAATGATGTTGAATAATGATAAGCTGAGAGAAAAAATGGGTATTAATGGAAGAAAGTATGTAGAAAATGAACACAACATACAGAATAATATATTGAAATATATCAAACTTATAAATGGATGTTATAAAGATGTGGAATAGTGCAACTGATCCAAAGAAGATCCACAGTAGGTATTTCTATTTAGCAATACTGGTTATTTTAAGCCTGACGTATATTGGAATAATTTTAGATGTAACTGTTATAAGGCCAGTATTTGGATTTATATTTCTTACCATTTTGCCAGGATTACTTATCTTTCAAATACTAAATATAAAAATTGGCTTGATCGAAAGATGTATCCTGATTGTTGGATTAAGTATCTCATTTGTGATGTTTTTTGGTTTGTTCGTCAATAATATAGCACTAACTCTTGGGTATAGTAGACCACTATCAACCATCTTTCTTTTGAATTCATTTAGCATTGCATTAGTTATTTTGTTGATTATCGGATACAAAGTCAACAACGAAGCTATTTTATTACCTAACTTTAATTTAGGTGCAGCAGAAAAAGCATTTTTGATCATTCCAGTTGTGCTTCCAGCATTAAGCGTATTTGGAATGCACATTATGAACACAACAGACAACAACATCTTCTTGATGTTTCTGTTAATTCTAATTGTAGTTTATGTTGCTTCTATAGCTTTATACAATAATAAATTCCCATCTCAATTGTACCCCCTTATTATATTTATGATTAGCACATCTCTTTTGTTAATGACCTCATTAAGGTCAAATCATATAATAGGAGTAGATACTCATCATGAATATTATTATTTCCGTATTACTTTACAGAATCTATATTATAGTATAAACAATTCTAGTACACTTGACACATGCCTCAGTATCTCTCTGTTGCCTGCTATATATCATTCTTTGCTAGGACTCCCATCTGAATTTTTATTCAAAACTTTATTTCCCTTACTCTTTTCGATATCTCCTCTGATTATATATATTATCGCTAGGAAGTATGTTGGTAATTTTTATGCATTCTTATCATCATTCTATTTCATGTCACAGCTTCTGTTCTTGAATACAGGAAGTGTTGCTCGTTCTAATATGGCACTTCTTTTTTTTGCCTTAACAATCATGGTTACATTTCATAATGACATTAAGAAAATAAATAGAAAAATATTTAGTATTATATTTCTATTTTCCTGCGCAGTATCACATTATTCTACTACATATATATTTGTATCAATCTTGCTTGCCACTTGGTTTGCATTGTATATCCTATCAAATTTCGCGAATATTACAATTATAAAAGAAAAATTGAGCTTATGTTCAGTTTTTGATCGTGATTGGCGAAAAACTAACCAAAATATATCTATAAACTTAATATTAATGTTTATAGTTTTCATTTTTTGTTGGTATAGTCAAGCAAATGGTGAAACATTCAAGACAGGCATAAACTTTGTATACACTACTCTAAATCAATTCAATCAGTTCTTTTTATTGGAATCTAGGGGAGTGGAAGTAAATGAAGCTACAGGTACTAATATTGAATCTATTTCTCAGTGGATTAAATTTATTGTATACTGGCTTTCAATAATCTTAACCACTGTTGGAATATTAAGTACATCTATAAACTACAAAACACTGCTATATATTCCTGTTCTTGATAGTAATAAATCGAATATTCTGAAATCAAAAATAGATATTGAGTATTTCGTAATTACATTGATATGCACGTTTATTTTAGTATCTTCTATAATTATTCCTTATATATTAGTAGGATACGGTCTTCAAAGACTTTACTTTATGACAATTGTAATATTAGCCCCTTTTTTAGTAATTGGTGGTGTAAGGATATCTCGTTTCTTACCTGCAATTCCCTATCGAGAGATATTAGTAATTCTCGCAGTTATAATACCATTATTCTTATGCACTACAGGTATTGTGGATCAATTGTTTAATACTCAAGGACCGATTTTTTTGAGTTCAGAAGGAAATGATTATAATCAAAATTATGTTCATGATCAGGAAAGCTCTGCTTCCATATGGTTGCATGATCAAATTGAGCTGAACAGTACTTATATTTATACTGATTTTATTGGTAGTAATAGATTATTAAGTCAATCTTTGATTAATAGCAATGTTATAGTTGACATATTTTCACTTCAAAGAGATAAAACGAAAAGTACCAGCTATATATATTTAAGATATTGGAATGTGGTGAAAGGCAAATTACTAGATCATAAGGCCAAAACACATGACATTTCAGAATTTAACTCTACATTTGCAAAAAAATATAAAATATATAATAATGGTGGTTCTGAAATTTGGAGATAAGAAGTATTTTTCACATTTATGTAGATTCAAAGACGGGTCACTTAAAACAAAAAGTTGCTAAATATGTTGAAAAATGATTAAACTAAAAGATGTTAATACGAAACTCTGATACGATATGGTAACTGGACACTAGTAGGATAAAGTGGAACCTATTCAAAATGCCTACTCGTTCTCAGGCATATATAAAATAATAAACTCTACTAATATCAGATGATTAAAAGAAATATTGCAAGTATAAATCAACAGAAATAGAAGAAGAGGTATTCAGATGAAGTTTAAAAGAAAAATTTCGATGTTTATGTTATATAATTCTTATCTAAACGTAAACGATGGCTCAAATACGCATTTAATCGAACTTTTTACTAACTTAAATAAACGTGCAGAAGTTATTTTATTTGTACCAGGGAGCAAAACCAAAAATTACAATCATTCTAATATAAAATACGTTCCTGTACTTAAAGTAAAAAATCTTATAGGTATATCTTATGAGTTTGTCTTGTTTTTTTACTTAACACATTATTTTATAACTAGTAAGCCAAGTATTATATATTTACGGCAAAATGCTCTGTCTTTTTTTCCAGTTTTTTTGTCTAGAATATTTAGAATACCTGTTATTGTTGAAATCAATGGGTTAATTCAAGAAGAAATAAAAATAACATCAACAATGTCGTATATAGATAGATGTTACTTTTATTTCTCAATACTTTCTGAAAAGTTCAACTATAAATATTGTGATAGAATAATCGCTGTTACTCATAAACTGAAAGATGAACTTAGCAACATCTATTCGATTCCAAAAAGTAAAATTATCGTAGTAGAAAATGGTGCTAATACTGATTTATTTAAACCAATGGATATAAAAGAGGCACGAAAATTATTGAATTTAAATTTAAATTCAAACATAATATGTTTTGTAGGAAATCTCGCTATTTGGCAAGGAGTTGAAGATTTAATCCAAGCATCATCCCTTATTTTAAAAAAATATCCTAATACTGTATTTCTAATAGTTGGTGATGGTATTCTGAAAGAAAAATTAATGGCACTTGCAGATAGTTTAAATGTTACTGAAAATTATATTTTTACAGGTGGCGTCCCTTACGAAAATGTTCTAAATTATATAAATGCAAGCGATATTTGTGTAGTTCCAAAAAAACCACTTAAATCCGGTTATTCTCCTCTAAAACTCTATGAGTACATGGCTTGTGGGAAGCCTATTATTGCTAGTAGAGTTGATGGATTTGAAATACTTGAGCAAATAAATGGTGGTTTATTGGTTAACCCAGAGAACTCAGTAGAATTCAGTACTGCTGCCATAAAATTGCTCTCTGATCCATATTTAAGGGATAAAATGGGTTTAGAAGGGCGTAATTATGTCGAAAAATACCAAAGCTGGAACGCAGTATCAAAAAAAGTATTTGATGTCTGCGAAGATGTATTAAAGGCAAGATAATATGAAAATACTTTCTATAATTGGAGCTCGTCCTCAATTCATCAAGTGTGCCCCACTTTCACGTAAGTTGAGGCAGAACCATGAAGAAATTCTTTTACATACCGGACAGCATTATGATTCAAACATGTCTGATGTCTTTTTTAGAGAATTGGATATCCCTGAACCAGATTACAATTTGGGCATAGGTTCGGGTTTACATGGTGAACAAACTGGTAGGATGCTTTTCGAAATTGAAAAATTACTTATTAAAGAGCAACCAGATTTTGTTCTTGTTTACGGAGACACAAATTCTACTCTAGCTGGAGCACTTGCAGCTTCCAAATTGAATATTAAGGTTGCACATGTAGAAGCAGGACTTCGCTCATTTGACCGTACTATGCCTGAAGAGGTTAACAGAATAATTACTGATCATTTGTCGAACCTTCTCTTTTGCCCAACTGATGCTGCTGTAATTAATCTAAAAAAAGAAGGAATAACATCAGGAGTATATAATACAGGAGATGTGATGGTAGATGCATTGAACTATAATTTGAATATATCTAAGGAAAAATCTAGTATACTAACAGATTTAAAATTGGAAAAAAAACAGTATCTGGTTGCAACATTGCACAGACCTGCAAATACAAACAACTGCAAGAACCTTTCTTCAATAGTTGATGCCCTCTGTAACTCTAGATGGCCAATTGTATTTCCTATGCATCCCAGGACTAAAAAGTACTTGAAAGAATATGGATTATGGAACAAGTTATGTGAAAACGTAAAAGTAATTTCTCCAGTAGGATACCTTGATATGCTAAGTCTCATGGCAAATTCTAAAAAAATACTTACCGATTCCGGTGGAGTTCAGAAAGAAGCGTACATGCTGGATGTACCCTGTATCACCATGCGTGAGAACACTGAATGGGTAGAAACTGTAGAAGATGGATGGAATGTGTTGGTTGGAGCGGATTACGAAGCTATTACTGATGCAATTGATGGATTTGAAGGTATAGGTATCAAAGGAAGTGTTTTTGGATGTGGGAATGCTTGTAGAAAAATTTGTGATGTACTAGAATAGAAGGGATTAAAAATGTCAACCTTTTCAAACAATGTTCTGAAATTGGTTTCAGGAAGTTTAATTGCCCAATTACTTGGAATTTGTTTGATTCCAGTGATTACAAGGCTTTACAGCCCAGAAGACTTTGGAATCTTACAGCTTTTCACTTCTATATCTGGAATAGCTGCAATAATTGCTTGCTTCTCGTATCAACTTTCAATTATGCTTCCCAAAAATGACGAAGAATCTGTAAATATTTTTGGTTTGTGTATAATCCTACTTGTAATTACATCTACAATAATAGGCATCATTTTTTTAGTCTTTGCTAATCAAATTTCAGAAATTCTGAATTCGCCGCAACTTTCAGCTTATTTATTTTTGATTCCGATTGCTGTCTTTTTGAATGGATTACTGCTTATAATGAATTATTGGTTATCCAGAAGAATTAGATTTGGAGTTATTGCAGCAGCTAGTGTTTCGAATACTATTTTTAATAAACTTGTTCAAATAGTAGCTACAACTGGAAGTATCTCTCCCTTTGGGCTAATTTTAGGAAGCATTTTAGGCAATGCTGCAGCTAATATTATAATGCTAAGTGAGATTAAAAAAGAATTGTACTTATTCAAACATATTTCAATCAAGAAAATTAAAGAATTAGCTATTAGATACAAAAAGTTCCCCATTTACACATCATGGTCAACTTTTGCAAATGAAATTTCCAGACAGGTGCCTTCTTTTATGCTTGCTTTCTTTTATAGTACTAATGTTGTTGGTTATTATTCTCTTGCATATCTAGCAGTTAATTTACCAATGAGCATGATAGGCAGTGCAGTTAGTCAAGTATTTTTTCAGAAAGCAAGTGAAGAGAAAAATAGAACCGGTTACGTTAAACAAACAGTTTCAGAAGTTCATAAACGACTAATGTCTCTTATAATTGGTCCCATGATTCTTATATTAATAATCGGAGACAATATATTTAGTTTCACATTTGGACCTGAATGGACGATTGCTGGTGTTTACGCGAAAATACTTATCCCATGGATTTTTTTAATGTTCTTGTCATCACCACTAACGACTTTGTTTAGTATATTAGAAATACAAGAAGTTGGTTTGATTTTTGATTTGGGTTTACTTTTTTTAAGATTAATAGTTTTATACATTGGTGGTATTTACGGTAATCCATATTTCACACTTCTTTTGTACTCACTTACAGGTGCAATTTTTTGCGGTATTATGAATTATATTATATTAAAAAAATCTCATGTTAGTTGTAAGGATGAACTATTTGTAGCTGCAAAACTCCTGTGTATATCCGGTCTAATTTTTATACCCGTATGTATTACAAAATATATTACACAAATGACATATATTATCCTATTTGTTGCTTCAATTGCATTACTTATATACTATATAGTAATAATCTTTGAAGATAGTACATTAAAGGAATTCTTTACTAATACACGATTTCTCAAAAAATATAATAGATAGAATTAGTCATTGAAATCACTTAAAGAATTAGTTTAAGGTAGGTGTTTTATGGAAATAATATTTACAGGTGATTTTTCCTCAAGTGGAATATTCGACAAAAAAATTCAAACACGAGAGAATATATTTGATGCTGCTATATTAGATGTGTTCAAGCATTCAGACTATGTACATATAAATCTTGAAAATCCAATAACTAATACTGATTTTATAAATAAAAAAGGAATTTGTTTAAAAGCACCACCTGAAACTGCTGAATATTTGAAATCATATGGAGTGAATATTTGTACTCTTGCAAATAATCATATCATGGATTGTGGGATAATTGGGCTTAAAGATACAATCTCTTTGCTCAGGAAAAATGAAATTGAATTTTATGGAATAGGAGGATATGATGAATATATTATCTTAGAAAAAGATCAATTGAAAATAGCTTTAATAGCTTCAGTGCACAATGAGGGACCTTTATGGGAAGGAAAAGATTTAGCTCCTTTTAATTTTAACCTAAAGCAGATAAAATCAATTATAGAGAAAATAAAATTCAAAGAAAATCCAGACTATATAATTTATAATTATCATGGTGGAACAGAATTTAATATAATTCCAGAACCAAGTAGAAGAAGCTTTTTTAAGAAAATAATTGAATCTGGGGTTGATGTAGTAATTGGTCATCACGCACACGTCCCTCAAGGAATTGAAAAGTACAAAAATGGTATTATAGTCTATGGTTTAGGTAATTTTTGCTTTGACATAACTGCGCATAAAAATATGGCATATACAGATAAATCATTTATAATACGGTTTGCTTTTCAAAAAGATAAAAAGATATTGTTCGATAAAATATTCTATAGCTTAAATCATGAAATAGGCCTTATTGATTGTTCATCAGTTTCCATGATGAATGTAGAAGTTTTTGAGGAGTTATTACAGGTTTTTAGTGATGATTCGGATTACATGTACAATTGGGAAAAAGAAGCATTTAGACTTTATTTTGGGATTCATAATTTTCTTGATCATCAATTAGATAGTAAACTAATCGTTGAAACAAATAATCTATCATTGGCTAAAACATCACTAACTAATACCATTAATACTAAAAGGAGAAGTTATGGTACATTGGCTTTACCTATACTATTTGTAGGTAAGTTATATTTGGATGTAATTCACGTTAATATCCGTCCAATTATGTATGGCGCATTACGCTTTTTGATAAGGAGAGATTCTCGATGATAAGTTGCAGTATTGATTTAACTAATCAGTATTATCCTTGGGAATATATTAACTACAATGAAATTAAGTTCTCTTTTAAAGGTAATATTTTCTTAGATAGGGAAATTTTAAACTCATCTAGATTAATAGATTTATTTTCGCCTTTATTAATGAGTAATAATGAAAATAAATTACACCAACTTATCGAAGTAATTGCAAGTTTAAAAGGAGAATTCGCGATAGTAATTGAATTTCAGAATTACATTATTTCAGCAGTTGATAGGGTTCGTAGCATTCCTTTGTTCTATTCCAAAACAGACTGTTATTTTGTGATTTCTGATGATGCATACTGCATAAAAAATAGACTAAAATCAAAAATTGATGAAATAAATGCTGCTGAATTTTTGGTGACAGGATACGTAATCGGTCAAAATACTTTGTGTGATGAAATCAAACAACTTGAGGCAGGTGAAATATTAATCTATGATAAAGCAAAAGATAATATTGTTTCCTCTGCTTACTTTCACTTTATTAACAATGATTCATTGGATGTTGATGAAAATATATTACTTGACAAACTAGACTTTTGTTTTCTGAATGTATTCAACAGGTTGATTGAATCGACAGTAAACAAAGGAATGCAGATTGTTGTTCCCTTAAGTGGGGGACTTGATTCGCGAATAATCGTAGCAATGCTCAAAAGACTTGGGGTAACTAATGTAATCTGTTTCACATATGGCAATAAAAATGATACTGAGGTAAAGATAAGTGAAAGGGTTGCAAAGTTTGTTGGATATAAATGGGTTTTTGTCGAATATACGTTTTCTGAATGGAATGGTATTTTAGAATCAACTGAAATTCTTGAATACCAACGCTATGGTTGCAATTTAGTATCAATGGCACACATTCAGGATTATCTGGCAGTTAAAATGATGAAAAAGAAAGGAATTTTAACTGAAGATGCTGTTTTTATTCCGGGGCATAGTGGTGATATGTTAGCAGGAAGTCACATCCCATTGTTGCCAGTTAATCACGGATCAATATATAATTTTGATGAATGCTCGAAACAGATTCTATTGAAGCATTATTCATTATGGAACTGGAAACAAATTGAGTTGATTGATTTATTTAAGGCTAACATAAAAAAGACTATTAATCCCATAACTGTTAACGATGTTACGTCATATATTAATGCTTTAGAAATCTTTAATTTTAAGGAAAGGCAATCAAAATATATTGTCAATTCCGTAAGAGTGTATGAGTATTTTAATTATTCATGGCGACTTCCTTTGTGGGATCCAGAATTAATTGATTTTTTTACAAAAATACCACTTAAATACAAAATAGCACAATATCTTTACATAAAATATGCTTCTGAAATTTTGTTTTCTGAATCTCTTGAAGAGTTATGTAATATTGAGTGTACAACAAAACTTAAAAAGGGAAAAGAACCATCTCGGTCTCTTTCAGCTAAGGTTTTTGTTAATTTTGGCTTAAGGAATATATCTAAAATGGTTGGAACATTCAAAATTAGTAGACACCTCTATAGATATTATATAAAAATACAACAAAATAAACAGTATATCCCCTCCTCATGTTTGAGGAGTAAAGATATTGTAGATGTGCTGAATAATTATCCAACTTTAAAAATGATAACTATACATGGATCAGAAAAGGTATTTTCGTACGGTATGAATATATGGTCGTTACATCATATATTACATATTATTGAAAGAGAAAATCGTAAAGAATAATCTCAAAGGACAAGTAATCAGTTATGAGCCTGTTTCAAAACTCCCATTGTTCTTCTTTTTGAACCAAAAGGCAAACAATGAACTCTTTATGTGCTATGATTTCATTCAACAGAACTTTGGTCCAATGAACGCAAAATGAGTTTTGAAACCAGCTCAATCATTATTTCTGGTAGATCATTGTATATTTTCCTCCTACATCATTCCCATCAACAGAATTGCTAATTATTTTTAGGCCAAGTGGTTGAGTCATATTTTTCCTGTAAATAGATTTGCTACGATTTGTAAGTAATAAATCATCCTTTTCGGTTTCAATATCCCAATTATGTAATCCTAGCCAATGAGCAGCCGTTCCTTCTTTAATAAAGCCATCCAATATTAAGACCCCACCAGGTTTTAATATGTGATACGTATTCTGAAGGAATTCCACAGGATCTTGAGAATGATCAAGCGCATTTTGTATATAAACACAGTGCAACATGTTATTCGGAAACATTTCTTTTAATTTTTCGCCATATCCTTTAATGCATGTTAAGTTATATCCGGTAGAATATTTTTTGTGTAATTCCTGATAAACATCAGCTAATGGATCGATTGTAATTATTTTAATCTCATCATTTTCAGCGAAATCTTTTGTATAAAACTCTGAAATAGGACCACAGCCAATATCCAGACAAATAATCGTTTCATTAAACTCATTTTTTAAAACCTTCATTGCTGTCATTAATGACGGCTTCGGTTCTTTCCTGTAAGTCAATATGTTTAAATCTGAGCTTTCAATTGCTTTTTTACGAAAAAACCTTCTCCAATATAAACTCTCAGAGGATAAATCCGGTTCAGAATAAATATATGATTTCAATTTTTCAGAGATAAATTTTAAGTAAATATCTAAAACGACCAAATCAAAATGTAGTAAATCAAACTGTATATATCCAACTATTCTGCTAAAAATTTGACCATCACCCATATAGATCCTCCAGATTTAATGAAAAACGTTAAAACAAATGATATTCATACAGTAGGTACATAGCAAATATATTTAAGTGTTTTGAAATGAATCCCTGAACTATATGAACCAGCAACTTGACCCCTTAGATTTCCATTATATTAGATGTACTTTTTTGCGTTCTCTCGATTCTTGTTTAACTTGAAAATAATTAATTTAAGATGTGTTGATTCCTTAGGTGCATCCTAACTTGTTCTTGCCACTCCCCTTTTCATATATAATGGTCGTTGATTTTTGTTTTTATAAACTCCATGTTTTTAGCTCCAAATTATAAAGTTACAGATAATTCTTGAATCATTATCTTGCTTGCATCCCCATCCCCATAAGGATTCTGCCATCCATTCCCTGCCTGCATCATCTGCTTCGTACATTCTATGATATGTGTACCAGCCACCACATTCGCCCCCACATCCACAGTCTCCGGCCTCTCTGTGTTATCCCTCAATGTAACACATGGCACACCTAAAATACAGGCTTCTTCCTGGAGGCCACCGCTATCGGTGAGGATTAGGCGAGCACCACTTTCAAGCTGCAGAAATTCCAGATAGCCCACGGGATCGGTTATGCGAACACCTACAGGGATTTGCAGGCCGAATTCATGTATCATCTTGACTGTACGGGGGTGGGCCGGGAAGATGATGGGTAAGTGGAACTCGTCGTAAACCTGCCTGAAGCCATCGAGGATGCCGGACAGGCGATCCTTGTTGTCAGTGTTCTCAGCCCGGTGGACGGTTGTGAGGAAGTAGCCTTTTTCCTGAAGGTCCATGTCCTTAAGGGGATTTGCGGTTTGTTTAGAGATCTCAAGGTTCTGGTACACGGCATCCACAACGGTGTTGCCTGTGACAAAGATCTTGTCTTCAGGAATGCCTTCGCTTAGCAGGTATTGCTTTGAGGTATCGGTGGGTGCAAAAAGGTAATCGGAAATATGGTCGGCCATGATACGGTTGATCTCTTCGGGCATGGTTCTGTCAAAACTCCGCAGGCCCGCTTCCACATGGCCAATCCTGATGTGCAGTTTGGAAGCCGCCAGGGCTCCTGCAAGGACTGTGTTGGTATCACCCTGCACCAGCACCACATCCGGTGTGTCTTCCATGAGGATCTGCTCTATGCCAGCAAGCATCTTACCGGTCTGTGCACCGTGCAGGCCGGAGCCCACGTCCAGGTTGTATTTTGCCGCCGGAAGTTTAAGCTGCTCAAAGAATATCCTGTCCATCTCGTAGCTATAATGCTGGCCGGTATGGAGAATGTAATATTCAATACCACGTTTTTCACATTCCCGAATAACAGGACTCATTTTGATGATTTCAGGACGGGTACCCAGGATGATCGCTATCTTCAACTTATATCCTCTCTTTATTCTGACAACTACACGTTCCCCTTGCTGCTCATTCTCCAAAATCCCGGTGTTCATGTATGCATGAAACTGCACGGGTCGTCAGCAATCCGACCATGTTTCTCCAGGACATGGCGTTTTCAGCTCGAATAACCCATACGAGCACTTGCTTTGACGATCCCGGTACTATCCGTTCACCTTTTAAACGGCACCTGAGATTTTTACGATTGTACATAAGATAGCGAACATATTTAAGTGTTTTGAAATGAATTGGAGGAAAGGACGAGGGTTTTGTATGGGAAAGAGGCAGGGGGACTGCAGGTTGTGGTGGGTAGAAGATATGCAGTATCTGTGCTAAAGGTGGTCGGCGTGGTTGAATTGATATTGAACTTCAGGGTACATTCTATATTCTGACTAAACCACAGAGGGTACGAAGACTTGCTCGTATTCTCTGTGTACTCTGTGGTAAAATAGGTATTGAACTCTAAGGTATTTTACGATATTAATAAACCACAGAGATCACAGAGGACACGGAGAGAGTGCTTACAGGGTACTCTATGCTCTCTGTGTACTCTGTGGTAAAATAGGTATTGAGATCTAAGCTATTTTACGATATTAATAAACCACATAGATCACAGAGGACACGGAGAGAGGTCTTACAGGGTACTCTGCGCTCTCTGTGTACTCTGTGGTAAAATAGGTATTGAACTCTAAGCTGTTTTACGATATTAATAAACAACAGAGATCACAGAGGACACGGAGAGAGGTCTTACAAAGTACTCTGTGCTCTCTGTGTACTCTGTGGTAAAATAGGTATTGAACTCTAAGCTATTTTACAATATTAATCACAGAGATCACGAGGACACGGAGACGATTTTTATATTTTACTCTGTGCATTCTCCGTGTACTCTCTGGTTAGTTCATATGAGTTGCTGTGAAGGCATCCGCAGCACAAAGCCGCAATAATCACGAAAAAGCAAAGCCTGTTCTGACTTCTTTGCGCCTTAGCGTCCTTGCGTTGATAAATAGTTACTTTTTTAATTGGCAGAACATATAGTCCATCAAAGATAAAAAAACACCTCCGACTGCTTTTATAATAGGACCTTGTCCTTACCGGTGAAGACACATATATACGTTGTTAACTATATGTTATAACAAACTTCAAGAGATGCTAAAGAATGCTCATCGAATATATCCAGGCAGCCCTTGAAAAGGCCAGATACGAAATTATAGAAGATGAGGAAACCTCTTATGGTGAAGTGCTGGAGCTAGAAGGTGTTTGGGCTACAGGCAATACCCTTGAAGAATGCAGGAGAAATCTTGAAGAGGTTATTGATGAGTGGATAGTTTTCCGGTTAAGGAGAGGCCTTATGCTTCCACCAATAGGTAATCACCTAATAAAAGACTCCGGGGAAATTGCAGTTGCCTAAGTTAGTGCCAGTTACCTGGCGAAACCTTGTACAAGGCTAAAGGAATTAGGCTTTAAAGGTCCATTTTCTGGCGGAAAGCATTCTTTCATCCTGAAGAGATCTTTGATGAATGAATAGTTTTCAGATGAATAAATCTAGACAAAACATACATATGAAAAAGAACATATAAATCAAAAGAAAATGCCACATAATGCAGATGTTGAAACTTACAGATGCAAACTCCACGAAATGCTACCGGAGTTGAAAAAAGAGTATAATGTCAGCTACATCGGACTGTTCGGGTCCTATGTACGTGGGGAGAATACTCCTGAAAGCGACCTTGACGTACTTGTGGAATTCAGCAGGACACCCACCATATTCAGGTTCGTCCATCTAGAAAACTATCTTTCCGATTCCCTGGGAGTCAAAGTGGACCTTGTCATGAAAAATGCATTGAAACCGAATATTGGGAAATACATATTAAAAGAAGTCGAAGCTGTCTGAGGGATTAGGATTCGAGATATAAATGACTATGTCCGGGACATATATAATGCCATGGAAGCAGCAGAGGACTTTGTCAGTGACTGTACATTTGAGGACTTTATCGGGGATATCAAGACACAGTACGCAGTGATCCGGGCTCTGGAGATAATCGGCGAGGCCGCAAAGAATGTTCCTGAGGACATAAGGCAAAAGTATCCCTCTGTTCCGTGGAAAGACCTGGCAGGCATACGCGACAAATTAATACACGCATATTTTGGTGTCGACCTTGAAGTTGTCTGGCTCAGTGTAAAAGAAGGTATCCCTGAATCAAAGCATGTGATAGGGAGTTTATTGGCTGATTTAGACCTATAGAACCTGCATCTATCGAACATAAAGACAGTGCCGACAAACCACTGACCCTTTAATTCGTCTGCCCTTTGGTCCTGCAGTTAAGGCACTTCTAAAGATTTACTGAATTTTTCCCTCTTTGTTCCTCGATAGCCAAAGGCTGGAAGGTAAGGTAGTTGGCAGCTTAAAGGATGGTCTTTGAGCATTGAGTCAATGCCGATCCTTTTAATACCTTCAATCCTCAGCATTATAATTCCATGAATCTCTTTCATTTTTCAGATATTCTTCCGTGTCTGTGTTTTTCCATACTTCCTTATGTAATCCTCTTATCCGACCCGTATAACTAGTGGTTTTTTTAATAACCTGTGCCAGATCGAATGTATCTTTTATCTCAAGTTTCCACTTCACTAAGACTCAACTCTCCGGCAGCAAGAGGATGCACCAGCAAAGTAGAATCATGGAATTTTCTCATGATCCTATCGATCTTTCTGGAAGTTTCAGGCGTGTAATAAGCTTCTCCGCACTCCTGACAGATGAAAGCATCTACGTCCCTTATGGAAAGCACTTTTTCCTCTACCTTCACAACGAACTCATGCTTCCCCTTTATAAGCTTACCTTTACAGAAACTACATCTATCCGGGATCATTATGATCACATCCTTATTCTGTCTTCATGCCATTTATCTTTTGTTGATTTGTATTATGAAGATCTTAGACAATGTTCAATTTTGATATGCATCATCATGGTGAGAAAAATGTACCAGTAAAACAATTCTTTCTTCCACATTTACGGTGAAAATCAATACAAACCTCGTCATAATGTGTACCCTATAATAACCAGCAAGATCGTTGCGCAGCGGTTTATAACGAGTAGGATTTTCTAGTATCTCAGTAACCTTCTTTTCGAGGATACTTTGTAGCTGAGGATTTTTCTTTGTTAGCCTTTTGATCTCTTTTTTACAGGATGGATCAATGTAAAGCGCATAACTCACACAGATCACCGGAATATGTCAGACACATCTGTGACTGCTACAGCTGATCTCTTATCACTCTTTTTGAGCTTATCGATGACCTCTTGCCTTATAGACAGCTCGTCAACAGGATGCCAGTCGATAGTTTCACAAAAAGCTGCATCATCTTCTGAAATACTTTTTTCTCTGATGTAAGTCTCAAGTATTCTCCTTTTTCTTATTCCATCCTGTACAACTTTAGACCACCTGACCCATGAAAATTTCTGAACCTGATCATAGAGTTCATCATCAATGGGGATTGTCAGAGTAGACATTAATTTTCACGGCTCCTTTCAAAGCGCTCAAACTGTTCCAGCATGCGTACTTTCTTTTCAATACTTTCCTTTGCGACCTGTGCCCAGTTAATATCAGGGAAAGCATCAATTTCCAATTTAAGCTCATCAGGGAGAGAGATAGTAAATCTTTTCATTACATCACCAATTGCATAGAACTATGCAATTGCACACATTTATAGTTAGTGATTTAAAATCAGTTCTGTGTCTAGCCGATGATTTCAAGCTGCCTGACAACTCCATCTTGTATAAGCCGTGTTTCGAGGAATTCATCATAAGTTACATTAGTATAATCCACAATCTGGTTCACTGCATCCAGTATATGCCTCAAGAAAAAAGCATCATCTCTCATAATAAATCCTCTTGAGATCTGTTTTTACCATTGGAGCAATATAAGGGCTCAATGATCTTTCAGTGATAAGATCAACCTTTTTTCCAAGCAGGTTTTCAAAAGCTTTCTCGGCCCTTACATGATCAATGAGACTCTTGCCCTTTGAAAATGTAACTAAAAGATCAATGTCACTATTCTGTGTTTGTTGACCTCTGGAATAAGAGCCGAATAGCCCAAGAGAAGAGATATCATTCTGCCTGCAAAGGTCCAGCAGTTCCTCTGCCTTATCTCTGGAGAGGCCCTGAGCCAGAACAAGGTCGAATGTATCGTGAATTTCGGTGGCATTCTTATGTGATGTCATAGAATATCTTCATTTGAGTTTTTACCCGAATCTATTTTGAGACTTTTCATATAAGAGATAACGAATCCAGGTTATCACGTTGAAACCAGTGGTCTTCTTGCTTCAATGTAATAAAGCAACCTCTACCTGCTGCAGGCCGACAAATTCAGGAATTGTTTCTTTGTCTTCGGGAGTCATTTATTCCAGGCACAGTTCTAGCACTTCTTTTAGCCTGATCTGCAATTCATCCAATGTATCAGCCTGTGTATGAGCTCCGGGAATCCCCGGGACGATAGCAACATAACATCCGATTTCCACATCTTTCTCAATATACGCAGTGAATTTGGTTATCATTGGTATCCTACTTTCTATTCGCCTTACTATATATCATCATACTTTATGCACATGATGCTCCAGAAAGATGTAAAGCGCATAACTCACACAGATCACCGGATTTTGTCAGACACATCTGTGACTGCTACAGATGATATCTAATAGCTTTTTTGAGCTTATCGATTACCTCTTGCCTTATAGGCAGCTCGTCAACTGGATGCCAATCATGCACCTATCATCTTTTCCACATCCTCCAGGTCAAATGCAAAAAAGTCCAAGTCCTCTTTCCCCTCGATCTTTTTGGCTATTAGACAATAATTTCCATTCCACGTGCCATTGACTCTTTTTGACTTTTCCTTAAGGTCTGCGACTATAGCCACAGCCTCGTTTTCAGAAAGGAGTTTCCACTTCACCTCGCAGAACAAGGCATTACGACTGCTCTTATCAAAAGCAATAATATCGATCTCAGTATCTTTTTTCCACCATTTACCAATGTCTGTGAACTTGAAAGGCAGTTTTTCCTGTTTGTTGAGCGATATAAGCAGTTCTTTTGCCGTGTCTTCAAAAGCATATCCAAAATAAGTGTTTATATCTTTCTTAACTATATTTTCTGCCAAATCCGGGTCTATCTCAAAGGTCCCATAGTATTTGTAGATGAATTTGAACCAAAACTTAAAGAAATTATCATGCAGGAAATACCGGGAATTCCTGGACCCGCCTTGTATCACAGGCTCCTCTTTTTTAACTATCTCATACTTGTGTACAAGTTCATTCAGGTACTTTGCAACAGTTCCCGGAGGCATTGCCGTATAATCCGCGATATGCGCAGGGATCACTTTGCCTGAAGCAATGGCTTCAAGAATGGAAAAATACCCTTTGTGCTCCGATCCGAATTCCAGGACAAGTATATTCTTTGCTTCTTCCATAAGCATCTGAGTATCCACAAAGAGCTTTTTGAATACTTGCATTGCATGTGGTTCACTGAACTGCCCTGCAAGTAACAGGTATTTTGGTACCCCGCCAAGCATAAAATAAGTTTTCATTGCTTCTTCTAACTGGAAATTCTTGATACCATTCAGGAATGCATAGCTATCTGCAAAAGTGAACGGCTTTATATTGAATAGATACGTAGCTCTTCCGAACAACGGTTCTTTGCTCTCCTCAAATATCTTCTTCATCATACCTACAAAAGAGCCTATTACTATGATCATATGCTTGCTCTCACGATGGTGGGCATCCCAATGCTTCTGGAATTTTGAAAAGAACTTGGCATTGACTCTGGCAAAATTCTGGAACTCATCGAGCACTATCACCAACTTATCCTTAATGTTAAAAAGAAGAGTAAAAAAATCATCAAAGCTATCAAGACGAGGTCTGATACCTGTTATAGTTTCAAGTTCCACTTCAAGATCGCGCAATAGCAACTCTTCATTTTTGATCTCAACAAAAAGATACAGACTTTTCTTATTCCTGACAAACTCCTTACTTAGCTCAGTTTTGCCCACGCGTCTTCGTCCATAGAACACAACCAGGGACGAAAAAGGAGCACTGTACATTTCTTCAAGTTGTTCAAGCTCTCTTACGCGATCAAAGAATATTACCATACAGTAAGTTACTGTACAGTAAGTATTTAGTACTTGCGTTTATAAAGAGTAGGATTTTCTAGTATCCCAGTACCCTTCTTTTCGAGGATACTTTGTAGCTGAGGATTTTTCTTTGTTAGTCTTTTGATCTCTTTTTTACAGGATGGATCAATGCAAAGCGCATAACTCACACAGATCACCGGATTTTGTCAGACACATCTGTGACTGCTACAGATGATCTCTAATAGCTTTTTTGAGCTTATCGATGAACTCATATTTTATTTTCTTAATATATTCTGAAAATGCCAGGTGACCCTTGAACAGATGTTGATGTTCTTCAAGGAGCAAATGTACTTTCTATCAAAACAACACACCGCCACAGGCGGCGCAGTCCATGAAAAATGTACTAACCTGAAGCAGTAAATTTAAAGAGCTCTTTTAGAATAGATTAGTAGTTGATTTCCATAAACAGTTATTTATGGTATACCATTATATACCACAGTATATGCATGCGACTACAATAAAAGTAGATCCAAAACTAAAAAGTAGCCTTGATAATTTAAAACTCCACCCAAGGGAATCATATAATGACGTGATCGCACGTCTGCTGAACATGGCATATGATGAGGAACCTTTAAGTGATTCAACTCTTGAAAGGATCGAAGAGAGCCTTAAAGACCTAAAGAGTGGAAAATACTACACCCAGGAAGAAATTGAAGCTGAACTGGGGCTTAGTTGATGTACTCCATCCTGTATTCCCCAGGAGCAAGACGAGACCTGCAGAAACTTCCGATCGATATAGCAAAAAGAATAGTTGCTGCCATTAAGGAAATGCAGGACGATCCGAAAGCACATGTAAAGAAACTCAAAGGGTCTCCAAAGTCTCCTTTGTATTCACTGCGGATAGGGGAATACCGTGTAATAATGAGCATTGACGGCGACAAACTGATTATCTTTGTTATTGAAGTAGGTCATAGAAGTGTGATCTACCGAAAACGCTGAGACAAATTAGGGATTTCTGAGATATACCTAAGTAAGACACACTTTTTTCCAAGGAGGCTTTCAAAAGCTTTTTCAGTACTTATATGATCAATTAGACTCTTCCCCTTTGAAAATGTAACTAGAAGGTCCAGGTCACTATCCTGTGTTTGTTGACCTATGGAATAAGAGCCAAATAACCCAAGAGAAAAAATATCGTTCTGCCTGCAAAGGTCCAGCAGTTCTTCTGCCTTGTCTCTGGAAAGGCCCAGAGCATGAAGAAGGTCAAATATATTTTTTATCGCTTTTTTGAGGATATCGATGAACCCTTGCCTTATAGGCAACTCGTCAATGGGATGACAGCCGATAGTTTCACAAAAAGCCGTACTATTTCATCTCTTCAAGGATTTTGCTTATTTTTTCTTTTAATAAGGGTAGATCATATTGAACGATAGACCAGGTTAGTTCAAGATCAACTCCGAAATATCCATGAATTAGCTTATCTCTGGTCCTTGCCATTTCACTCCATGGCACGTCCTGATGTTCTTTTTTAAACTCCTCAGGGATATTTTTTGATGCTTCACCTATGATTTCTATCCTTCTGATCGTTGCATCCTGAAGCTGTATATCTTCCAGGAAGTCATCTCTGGCTTTACCGCTTGTGAAGTCTTCTATCTTCTCAATAGAGTCGATAATATGATTGAGGAAGACATCAGTTCCTTTCATAGTATCTTAATTTCTTCTTTTAGGATCTGTTCTTTGATAAGAGGATTTATAGAATCATAAGTGATGACTTCTATTTTTCTCTTCGATTCCCTTTCAAGTTCCAGTTCTAGTCTGGCAAGGTCAAAAAGGCTTTTTCGGCTTTTGAACTTAACAAGAATATCGATGTCACTATCCTCTTTAGCCTCGTTCCTCGCAAATGAACCAAAAATACCGGCTTTATCTACATCATTTTCTATCAGTATTGGAACTATGATCTGCTTGTACGTTTCGATCTGGTTCGCCGCCATATTATCACTATTCATTTTAGTTATATGAATGATGCTTCTTAAAGTTTAGGGCAATGTTACTGAAAGGTATTCCCTTCCGTTGCTATTAATGCAGACAGGATAATATTTGCATCAATGACAAACTCCATTTATACACCCAGATCTTTGTATCGCTGATGTAAAGACTCATTAATTTGCTTTCCGAGTTCAAGTGCATCTTCTTGTGACAACTGCGACCTGGAAGTTATGGCACGAAGCATCCGAAGCTGATTGATCTTTATTCTGATAGCTTCTCTTGCAACCTCTGACCAGTTTATTTCCTTTGAGACATCCATCTCTTTCATCAGATCATCAGGAATAGATAGAGTTATTGTCGCCATGTTCTCACAGATGTTAGTTTTAATATTACTAAATGTGGTCAATTATTTAAGGGTGATTGCCTGGTTACTAAATGTACTATGTTGAATCTGCACAGTTCATGTGGTGCACTCTCTCCATACTCTGTGTTCTCTGTGGTTAGATCATATGAGATACTTTACTGAATACATCCGCAGCACAAAGAATCAAAAGACCAAGGAAACAAAGAGTATTTTCATCTTTGCATCTTGAAGTTATCTGCTACCTTACGTTAATTATAGACCATGAATACATCTATGGCAGGTATCTGGAACTTGAATTTACGGAGAGCACGACCTATTGCAGAATACGAACATACGCCTTATTTTTGTTTTTTATTCATTCAACACTTATTGAATCTGTGTCTTAATTTTGTATAGATCGAAGCTCTGGAATCCACAGCCAAAAAAGCAATTGTGTCTGAATCTGTGAGCTCAAAAACAATTCTGTATTTACCCACACGATATCTGAAAAATTCAAAGCATTGCAATTGTTTAGTATCATCGCTAAATGGATCTAATAAGAGTTTCTGCTCAATAGAATGAACAATTAGTTCGAGATCTTTAGGATTTTTCTTATGAATAGATTTTAAATCCTTTCTAAAAGCGTTGGTAAAAATCCCCTTATAGCTCATTCTAATCCAAATTCAGCTTTTAACTCTTCAAGAGTGCAGACATTGCCCTCTTTAATGTCTTTTTTAGCTTCAGCTATGCGTTTAATAGTTTTTGAACTGAGGGGAACCGAATCAACAGCAACAATAGTTCCCATATTTTTCTTGACATGATGTGAATGAGTTTTTAAAGCCATCAATTAAAAATGCCCTTTTTTACATAAATAGTTAGTGTTCCTAAGAGCACCATTGTCGTATAAATATGAAATATATCTCAAGAAAAAAGCATCATCTCTCATAATAGAGCCTCTTGAGATCTGTTTTTACCATTGGAGTAAGATAAGGGCTCAATGATCTTTCAGTGATGAGATCAACCTTTTTTCCAAGCAGGTTTTCAAAAGCTTTCTCGGCCCTTACATGATCAATGAGACTCTTCCCCTTTGAAAATGTAACTAAAAGATCAATGTCACTATCCTGTGTTTGTTGACCTATGGAATAAGAGCCAAATAACCCAAGAGAAGAGATATCGTTCTGCCTGCAAGGTTCAGCAGTTCTTCTGCCTTGTCTCTGGAAAGGCCCAGAGCATGAACAAGGTCAAATATATTTTTTATCGCTTTTTTGAGCATATCGATGAACCCTTGCCTTATAGGCAACTCGTCAATGGGATGACAGCCGATAGTTTCACAAAAAGCCGTACTATTTCATCTCTTCAAGGATTTTGCTTATTTTTTCTTTTAATAAGGGTAGATCATATTGAACGATAGACCAGGTTAGTTCAAGATCAACTCCGAAATATCCATGAATTAGCTTATCTCTGGTCCTTGCCATTTCACTCCATGGCACGTCCTGATGTTCTTTTTTAAACTCCTCAGGGATATTTTTTGATGCTTCACCTATGATTTCTATCCTTCTGATCGTTGCATCCTGAAGCTGTATATCTTCCAGGAAGTCATCTCTGGCTTTACCGCTTGTGAAGTCTTCTATCTTCTCAATAGAGTCGATAATATGATTGAGGAAGACATCAGTTCCTTTCATAGTATCTTAATTTCTTCTTTTAGGATCTGTTCTTTGATAAGAGGATTTATAGAATCATAAGTGATGACTTCTATTTTTCTCTTCGATTCCCTTTCAAGTTCCAGTTCTAGTCTGGCAAGGTCAAAAAGGCTTTTTCGGCTTTTGAACTTAACAAGAATATCGATGTCACTATCCTCTTTAGCCTCGTTCCTTGCAAATGAACCAAAAATACCGGCTTTATCTACATCATTTTCTATCAGTATTGGAACTATGATCTGCTTGTACGTTTCGATCTGGTTCGCCGCCATATTATCACTATTCATTTTAGTTATATGGATGATGCTTCTTAAAGTTTAGGGCAGTGTTACTAAAAGGTATTCATGAGACAATCCAGACTAGAGATATCATGTTGCATAAAATAGACTGCAGGATGCATACGATTCTCAGCATGCTCAGGAAAAAGAGCATCAAAAATACTAAAGAAGTCGTAGATTCTTCCCTTTGGGCATGGAACTTCAATGCAGATAGCGAGGAATTTGTAGATCAGCTCAGAAAATATTCACGTCTGGATTGGGTGAGATGAGATTCTTTAGAGATACTTCAATATTCATCGTTGTGCCTTCGTCCCGACAATTCCTGGAATCCCTGGGAAACGAGCATACAGGATTCATCTCCTCAATCACTGTTGGTGAACTCAGCGTCGGTGCATATCTTGCTAGATATACATATCCATGAAATCTATGATTTTTCCCTCTCACGAAAACACATTTGTATGAGAGCCAGCTGGCCAGCTTCGTCAAAATTATCCTCTATAATATCATTGCTCACTATTATCAAGACTATTGCTCTGCTTGGACAAAGGAGAGTTGGAAAAACCTCTCTTATCAAAAACACCATGATAAGGTTTGATAATGATGTACAGGTCATTCCGATATTCATAGACTGTATGTCGATGCCGTCAATAAGAAGGCTTTCAATGTACATTGCTGAAAGCGCAAAAAACAACTATTCAGAAAAGAAAAAAGACACAGAATATATTTCCGGAATTAATCACTACCTTAAGAAAAACTTATCCGATATCTTTTCGAGGATTCCGAACATAGAGGTATCTATTACTCCGTACATTTCCCTCAAACTAAGTCTTCAGGAACAAAAAGATGAACAATCAATATTCGAGAAATCTCTTAACTACCTTGAACAACTTGCAATTCAGAAAGATGTTTACTTTGTAGTCTTTGCAGATGAGTTCTCTGAAATTGCTATGAGGTGGGGAGATGAATTTGTCAGACTATTAAGAACAATCATACAGCAACAAACAAGGGTCATGTACATTTTTTCAAGCTCTGCAGTTACCTATATGACCGATCTTGTCTACAACAACAAAAGCCCCTTCTACAGACAATTAAAACCAGTTTCAATTGGACCATTGCCAAAAAAAGAGACGAAAAAGTTCATAATTCAGCGCCTCCATGTTGTGAATCATACTATCAGTGATAATGCTCTTGAAAAAATGATCAAAATAACAAACGGTCTGCCAGATTATGTTCAAAGACTTGGCGATATTGTACTGGAAACCAGTCCAAATGAAGAGATCACTGAAGTAGATATTGAAAACGCATACGAAGAAATGTTCATTACCTTAGATGCCGTATTTAATCTGCTGTTCACTAAACTCACAGAGAATTCAAAGGTCTATTCAGATATCGTTGTGTCCATAGCACAATATGAAAAAGCAGGACAGATAGCAAATGATATAGGAGTTCCTGTAAGTTCTCTGTACTATTATCTACCATATCTTATTAACTTGGGAATTATAGAAAAGGTCGAGAAAGGAAAATATAAACTAGTAGATCCACTTTTTAAACAATGGATCATTAATAAGTTCAGACTTCAGGATACTTAGAATTCCTCATCAGGCTAATGTATTTTGCATCAAAAAATACCAAGCCTTGGACCAAGTAACGGTATCAATCCAAACAGGAACACATTCACAAAGCCGTGAGCAATGGCTATAAAAGGCAAACTCCTGGTTCTCTGGAACATGTACCCGATTAACAGACCTGCAAAACCTGTCATCAAGAGCTCATATACTTGCCCATACCCGGAGTGCATCATACCGAAAAGAAGACTCGTGATCAAAAGACCTTTTACCATACCAAAAGAAGCCTCGAGCCTTGTTTGTAACAATGACCTGAAGATAAGTTCCTCCACAAGACCCACAAAAAAGAGCATAACAACAGATATCTTAAGCATGCTTAATGCTGATGTATCCGGTATAAGACTACCTGGGTTGATAATACTGTATTCTCCAAGACCAATCATATACCCCACTACCAGAGAAAGAGGGATATACAAATATAGATTGTCCAGCGTGACACCAATCTCTTTCAAAGAAATTCTCTGATGGCGCATAGTAAAAAGTACCGGGAGCATCAAAGGTACATAGATGAAAATATACAAGTAAAGCCTTGTAGATATAAATACAGGCATGGAAATGTTAACAAGTCTCAATATTGGAAGCAGTGCTAACGCTTCCAGACAAAAAGTCACATTAGATTCTTTCATCCACATGGTAGATAGAGCAAGGCCCAAAGGAATCATCACATGTATCAATATGCCAGCTTCCTGTTTGCCCATGTACAGCAACAGCTCTGCAACGATGATAGCAAAGATAGGGATGGCTACTATTTCCCAATCTTTCATGGGATGATTGAACACAGAGAAATTGACTGACGATTGAACATTTGAATCTTCCATACTATCATCAACAGGATTATCTTCTTTATCTTCTAACAGCCCTGGCATTTTGTATATTCACCGTTATGACAAAATCTATTTCACAAATAGTTTATTCCACTACAACATAGAGAAATATACAAACAACGTCTATTAGCACAGTAATTTTCTAAAGTATATAAGTTTATTGAAATGGGCCTAATTGCCAGTGCATAGACTTTATGAAAATACACAACAATAGATAAGTTAGCAGGGAAACAAGGATTGAAAATGTTGCGGTGCTACCTCATTACCCATTAATAAACCACTGTTTCTGCTGCAAAATGGGCTATATTTAGAGCGCCACAAAATGTTCATTTTCTTAGATCAAATATTATAATCCACTACCACTCTTTCGTCCTTGATCTTGCCCACAAAATCTGCAACTTTGACATGTTCCGGATGTTTTTGATAAGTTTCCAGTGCTTTCTGATCCTTGAACTCTGAATACAGCACCACATCAAAAGCAGCTTCTGAAGCTATTATATTAAGTCCAACTTCTATATGATCAATTTCAGATATCTTTTCTTTTAAACCCTCAAGCATGAATTTCATCATCTTGGCATTCTCAATCTTTGTTTTTCCTTCTGCAAGGTCCTTCAGTTTCCACATTACGATATGTTTTAACATATTAACTCCCTGTATATGTTCTGATAATACACATATATTTTCCATATAGCTTAATTGACATTTTTAAGCTGTACACGAAAGTAACCAGATAGAGAGGATTTATCTCTCCCGGGTTCATATTGCCATTAATTAGCTGCTTATAGTCAGTTTCGGTCTCATGTCAGCATTTGAATAGTCAGAGCTGTAGAACGCAATATAATTTCCGCTTTCTGCCTTTGCCTTGATGAAGAAACCAGTGTTTTCATAAGTACCATTTATGTATTCCCGTACAAGCTGAGTAACATCAAAATCATAATACTTGTTATCAGGCACCATACTGGCAGGGAATATAACAGATGCATATGGTGTACTGCCTTGAAGTTCTCCAGTTACATCATACCAGTTTCCTCCGGCAGTATTCCACAAAGTTCCTGAAGTACGATAACTCCAGCTAACATAATCTGGATCCCACGCAACTGGACTATAAACTTCAACTACAGTATCCGAAGTGCGTGTTGCACCTGCAGGATAGTACCAATAAAGAGAAAGTGTTGCCTTGGATATTGTATCTGTCGCATTGTATCCGCTTAGATCGAACAGCATTAAATCCCTGCAAATAGATGTCTTCTTTCCTGCATCAAGATAGATTGCAGTAGAAATCACACTATTTGGTGATGACTCGCGGATACCATTGTCATAAATCGGAAAATAGGTCATCGAACCAACCGTGGCATTCTTGTTGGAATCAACATCAACAGGAACATCGTCAGGAGAAACAGGTACACTAACAAACACAGTTAAACTATCATTTGAAGTCTGACCTTTGTTATCTGTAACTGTAAGTGTTACAGTATAGTTTCCTGCAGATGCATAGACATGAGTAGTCGTAACATTAGTAGCTTCAGAAGTAATACCATCAGCGGCATTGAAATCCCAGGAATAACTGGTGATACCTACATCATCAGTAGATCCACTACCATTAAAAATAACAACTGAACCTACTGTTGAATTCTGATCTGGACCAGCATCAGCAACAGGAGCAGTGTCAGGAGGAACTAGTGTGCTGACAAACACAGTTAAAGTATCATTTGAGGTCTGACCTTTGTTATCTGTAACTGTAAGTGTTACAGTATAATTTCCTGCAAATGCATAGACATGGGTTGCTGTCATGCTGGTAGCTTCAGAAGTAATACCATCAGCTGCATTGAAATCCCAGGAATAAGTGGTAATACCTACGTCATCAGTAGATCCACTACCATTAAAACTAACAACTGAACCTACTGTCGCATTCTGATCCGGACCGGCATAAGCAACAGGAACAACATCAGGGGATATGGGCTCACTCACAAACACAGTTAAACTATCATTTGAAGTCTGGCCTTTGTTATCTGTAACTGTAAGTGTTACAGTATAGTTTCCTGCAGATGCATAGACATGAGTAGCCGTAACATTAGTAGCTTCAGAAGTAATACCATCGGCGGCATTGAAATCCCAGGAATAACTGGTGATACCTACATCATCAGTAGATCCACTACCATTAAAAATAACAACTGAACCTACTGTTGAATTCTGATCTGGACCAGCATCAGCAACAGGAGCAGTGTCAGGAGGAACTGGTGTGCTGACAAACACAGTTAAACTATCGTTTGAAGTCTGACCCTTGTTATCCTTTACTGTAAGTGTTACAGTATAATTTCCGGCAGATGCATAGACGTGAGTAGCTGTAACATTAGTAGCTTCAGAAGTAATACCATCGGTTGCATTGAAATCCCAGGAATAACTGGTGATACCCACGTCATCAGTAGATCCACTGCCATTAAAAGTAACAACTGAGCCAACTGTAGTATTCTGATCCGGACCAGCATCAGCAATAGGAGAGGCATCCGTTGAATTGGAACCTGAAGTGGTAGTTATAGTCAATTTAGGCCTCATAGAAGTGTTTGAATACTCTGAGCTGTAGAACGCAATATAATTTCCACTTTCTGCCTTTGCCTTGAGGAAGAAACCAGTGTTTTCATAGGTACCATTTATGTATTCCTGTACAAGCTGTGTAACATCAAAGTCATAGTACCTGTTATCAGGTACCGTGCTGGCAGGGAGTGCAACAAATGCATATGGTGTACTACCTTGAGGTTCACCAGTTACATCATACCATTCTCCCCCAGCTATATTCCACAGAGTACCAGAAATACGATAGTTCCAACTTACATAATTAGGATCCCATGCAACTGGCCTGTATACTTCAACCACCGTATCAGAAGCACGTGTAGTACTTGCAGGGTAATACCAGTAAAGTGAAAGTGTCGCTTTGGATATCTTATCAGTTGCATTGTATCCGCTCAGATCGAACAGCATTACGTCTCTGCAAAGGGATGTGCTCCTTCCTATATCAAGATAAGTTGAAGTGGAAAGTACAGTATTCGGTGATGACTCACGCAGTCTGTTATCATATAGAGGAGAATATGTTACCGAGTCTTCACTGCCGCTTACAATTACTTTTAACGTATCAGTATCTTTCTGCCCGGCAGTGTCCGTGACAGTCAGAGTAACAGTGTAAGTTCCAGGGAATACGTATGTGTGAGTAGCTGTTACTCCGCTGGCTTCAGATGTAATGCCATTTGATACATCAAAGTCCCATGAATAAGAAACTATACCCTTGTCATCACTGGATGCACTGCCATCGAAAGTGACAGCTGAGCCAACTGATACATCATGATCAGCTCCTGCATCAGCAACAGGAGCTGTATCAACTGCACTGCTGACAATTACTTTTAAGGTATCAGTAGATTTCTGGCCAGCAGTGTCCGTGACGGTCAGAGTAACAGTATAGGTTCCAGGGGATGTATAGATATGAGTAGCTGTTACTCCGCTGGCTTCAGATGTAATGCCATTTGATACATCAAAGTCCCATGAATAGGATGCTATACCCTTGTCGTCACTAGATGCACTGCCATTGAAAATGACAGATGAACCCGTGGTTCCAGTCTTATCTGCTCCGGCATTTGCAACGGGGAAATTATCAACTGGCCTGCTAACTATTACTTTTAAAGTGTCAGTAGATTTCTGACCAGAGGTGTCCATGACAGTGAGAGTTACAGTATAAGTTCCGGGGGATGCATATGTATGAATAGCAGTCACACCACTGGCTTCAGAAGTAATACCATTTGACACATCGAAATCCCATGAGTAAGAAGCTATACCCTTGTCATCACTAGATGCACTGCCATTGAAAATGACAGCTGAACCTGTGATTCCAGTCTTATCGGCCCCAGCATTTGCAACGGGTGGATTATCTATAGAGGTTGAACCTGAAATAGAAGTTATAGTTAATTTCGGCCTCATAGCTGTTTTCGAATAATCAGAACTGTAAAATGCAATGTAATTTCCACTCTCTGTCCTTGCTTTGAGGAAGAAACCGGTGTTTTTATACTTGCCACTTACATACTCCTTTACAAGGTCCGTAACATCAAAATCATAGTATTTGTTACCAGGCACTGTGCTCGCTGGGAAAGTTAGATTTGCATATGGTGCAGAACCTTGTGCTTTACCAGACTTATCATACCAATTTCCACCGGCTGCACTCCAGAGAGTACCGGAAGTGCGGTAGTTCCAGCTCACATACTTCGGATCCCATTCAACAGGCCTGTAGATATCAACTATGGTATCAGAGGTTCGTGTTTTACTGGCAGGATAGTACCAGTAAAGTGAAAGAGTAGCCTTGGATATTGTATCTGTAGCCTTGTAACTGTTCAGATCGAATAGCAATACACCCCTGCAACTAGTAGAAGACTTGCCAACATCAAGATAGGTTAAGGTGGAATATACAGTAGTAGGAGAAGAAGCAGCCAACCTGTTATCGTAAACAGCGGAATATGAAGTTGAAATGGAAGTAGCAGAGCCTGCGGGCTTGCTGGTAACAACTACCTGTAATGTGTCGCTTGATTTCTGCCCGGCAGTATCTGTGACTGTGAGAGTGACAGTATACGTTCCTGCAGAAGTATAAGTGTGAGTAGCTGTTACTCCGCTGGCTTCAGATGTAATGCCATTTGAGACATCAAAGTCCCATGAATATGATGCTATGCCCTTGTCATCAGTAGATGCACTGCCACTGAAGGTGACTGCTGAACCATTGATTGCAGTCTTATCGGCTCCGGCATTTGCAACGGGGGGATTATCAACTGGACTGCTGACAACTACTTTCAATGTATCAGTGGATTTCTGGCCAGCAGTGTCCGTGACCGTGAGAGTTACAGTATACGTTCCTGGAGAAGTATAAGTGTGAGTGGCTGTAACTCCGGTAGCTTCAGAGGTAATGCCATTTGATACATCGAAATCCCATGAATAGGATGCTATGCCTTTATCATCAGTAGATGCACTACCACTGAAAGTGACTACTGAACCCGTGGTTACCGTCTTATCGGCTCCGGCATTTGCAACAGGAATAGCATCTGTTGAAGTTGAGCCAGAGGAAGAGGTTATCGTTAATTTTGGCCTCTGTGCGGCATTAGACCACGCTGAACTGTAGAATGCAATATAATTTCCACTCTCTGTCCTTGCTTTGAGGAAGAAACCGGTGTTTTTGTACTTACCGCTTACATATTCCTTTACAAGGTCCGTAACATCAAAATCATAGTATTTGTTACCAGGCACTGTGCTCGCTGGGAAAGTTAGATTTGCATATGGTGCAGAACCTTGTGCTTTACCAGACTTATCATACCAATTTCCACCAGCTGTACCCCACAACACACCAGAAGTACGATAGTTCCAGGTAACATATTTTGTATCCCACTCAACGGGCCTGTAAACTTCAACTACAGTGTCTGAAGTACGTGTAGTTCCTGCAGGGAAATACCAATATAAAGAAAGTGTTGCCTTGGATATTGTATCTGTGGTCTTATAACTACTTAAATCGAACAAAATTAAATCTCTGCAAGCACTCGTGCTCTTTCCTATGTCAAGATAAGTACTGGTAGAATAAACAGTAGTTGGCGACGTCTGACGTATTCTATTATCGTAAACGGCGTTATAAACAGCAGTAGAAGACACAGGTGCTGGTGTAAACACTTTTACTGCTGCATAAGCATCTATAAGACCGTAACCATAATAATTATCCTTACCAGTGGCACCAAGATCGATCGCTGTGCTCTTGAGCCTGGAATAAACCTCTGCAGGGTCCCATTTTCCATTTTTGTTCAGATCATAAGGAGTTCCTGATACATTGGTGCTTAATAACAAGGCAATAGACCCTGTGACATGTGGAGCTGACATGCTTGTACCGTCTTTGTAGCCATACGAGCTACCTGGCATAGTAGACTTTACATTGACTCCCGGTGCCGTGAAGTCTACTTCAGGACCGTAACATGACCAGGAAGCGATTTTATTGCTTGAGTCTATTGCAGATACAGCTATTACTGAATCGTACGCTGCAGGATATCTTACGTAACCTGCTGTGTTTCCGGCTGAACCAACGAGTACAACTCCTTTATTGTAAGCATAATCACACATATCTTTAAGTGAAGACGAGTATGATGGACCACTTAAACTCATTGTAATGACATCTGCATTGTTATTAACTGCCCATTCAATTCCTGCCATAATATTACTGTATGAGGTACTATTTCCGGGAAGAGTGCTTCCGAATACTTTTAATCCATATAATTTTGCTTCCGGAGCCACACCCACAACCCCTATACCATTAATGGGCGCTGCAATTGTCCCGGAAACATGTGTTCCATGACTGTGATCATCCATGGGATCACTATCGCCATTGTAAAAATCATAACCTCCAAGGTAATTTGCCTTTAAGTCAGGATGAGTATAATCAATGCCTGAATCTATCACAGCAACCTTTACACCACTACCCTTAAAACCAAGCGCTTGAGCAGCTGTGGCATTTATCCTGGAAATACCCCAGGGAATTTCATCTGCAAGAACTTCGTCTAGAGAAAAATCATTATCATAATCTTTTGGGATCTGAGCCTGACCATCAGGTTCGATAAGATCTATATTCGGATTTTGGGACAGAGCATCAATTGCATCCTGCGTAAGTTCTGCAGCAATAACAGGAATTAGAGTATAATTATATGTGATATCTCCACCATATTCCCTCACCAGATCTGCATCAGCTTTATCTTTGAAATTTATCAGAACTGGAATTTTTTCGCCGTCATTCTGCAAAGCATCTACAGGCATCATCATAACAATCAGTAATAAAATAAGCAGTGATATAATCTTCCTCATTATAAGCCCCACCGTATACAATCAAATCCTAAATAACAAACTGTATAGAAGTGCACATATATGAGATTTATCAGACATGGTTGAAAAATAATACAAGTTAATACAATCACAAATATTCAAAATTAAATATATGCACATATAAAAAATGGAATATAAAATGGAATGTTATGAGCTTTTAGAAAAAGAACGAAATACCAATCAAAATAAAAAGAATACCTGCGGCTGTGGAAATAGTATGTTTATTGAGTTTTGCCATGAGCTTCTGCCCGATATAAACAGCCATTGTGGACAGCAAGAGCAATGCAAGAATCACTCCGATAAATACCATCACAGGATTATACTGTGTGGCAAATACGGCTGCAGCTAATTGTGTTTTATCACCCATTTCAGAAACAAGTATAAGAGAAAAACCCGATATAAAAGGACTTTTCAACTCATATGACCCGTCATCGTCATCCTTATTCCTATTATACAGCATCAAAGCACCAAATATCACAAAAAGAAGACCTGCAAATATTTTCACATATTCCAGAGGCACAGCAGAAGCAATGATATCTCCAAGAACAATAGCTATCCCATCGGTTAAAACAAAAGCCAGCATAACTCCTGCAAGCAGGGAACTGTATTGCTTCGTCTTTGTGGAAAGCACCAGAACAGCAAGTTGCGTTTTATCCCCAAGTTCAGCAAGGCCTACCAGCAGAAAAGGTATGAGAATGTCCTGGATCATGTTTTCTTCATAAGAAGGGGCCTATATAAATCAATTGTGTTTATAACTCTTTGATTATAACTGTTTTTTATATTTTCTCAATGAACAGGGACTTTGATTTCTTTTCAATCGAATATGCTTTATAGACCCGGTAATAATTCGATCTCATATTACACGAATCAAACATACGGAAAGGTTGGCACATTGATCGAAATAGCTATTCCCAAAGGCAGTCTGGAAGAACAGACACTCCTGCTCTTTAAGCAGGCTGATCTTGAAATTAAGAAAACTGACAGGCAATATAATCCAACTATAAATGACCCAAGAATCAAAAAAATAAAGATTCTGCGCCCACAAGAGATACCACGATACGTTCATGACGGATACTTTGATCTTGGCATCTCTGGACTTGACTGGGTAACAGAGTCAGATTCTGATGTTGTGGAAGTGGCAGATCTGCCTTACAGTAAACAGGGTTCAGGTAATGTGAAAATAGTAATTGCAGTACCTCAGGAAAGTGACATTCACAGCGCAAGGGACATTAAACCTGGTAGCAGGGTCTCTACTGAATACCCCAAAATGACAAAGAAGTTCTTTGATAACCTGGGTATTCCTGTAGAAATTCACTTTTCCTATGGAGCTACGGAAGCTAAGGTTCCTGACCTTATGGATGTAGTTGTGGACCTCACAGAAACAGGTTCGACATTACGCAAAAATGGTCTGAAGATCGTTGACCAGATAATGGAATCCTCTACAAAGCTCATTGCCAACAAGAAAAGCTGGCAAGACCCCCTGAAAAGAAGAGAGATCGAAGAAATAAGGACATTATTGCTTTCTGTTATTGAAGCACGTGGTAAAGTACTTCTGGATATGAACGTACCGGCAGATAAACTGGATGCTATCATAGATTTCCTACCCTCGATGAAGAGACCTACAGTGTCACAGCTGTACAAATCCGAATACTATGCAGTTGAAACTGTTGTCAGCAAGAGTGAAGTAAACCTGCTCATTCCAAGGCTTAAGGCATTGGGAGCCGAAGACATCCTGGAAATGGATATTTCCAAGATAGTACGTTAGAATACGGAACTGTTTTAGGTAGCGCAGGTGTCTACCTGCAAGCTTTTTCTTTTTGAACCTTTATTCTACAACTCTTCTTTTCTTGGAACAATTGACTCCAAGTATACCTCATCATTATGACAATAAGCAGATAGCAAAGTATAGAAATGATTATATACTTATTTTGAGAAGGTATGTATCAGATCAATAGCAAAGTGAGGGAACCACTGAAGATGTAAATGATTTAAAGTGGATCCATACCTGAAAAACGAAAGATAAGAGGAGAAAAACAATATGGAATTTGTAACTGTAACCTGTCAGAACTGTGGTAGTAAGATGTACGTACTGAGCAAGTCTGTTCGCAAAGAAATGTATTGTACCATCCACTGCCTGGAGTCAAGCACCTCATCAAAAACCTGAGTGTTCAACCCTGAACACTCACACCTCACATTTCTGCTTACTTTTGTTTTGATTGTAAATTCACTTACTTTTAGGACAATTTCCTCACTCGTATCTTAAAGCATCTACAGGTTTCATTTTAGATGCATTGTAAGCAGGAACCACACCTGAGATTATACCTATAACCACAGCAATTGAAATTCCCAGAACCACCAGATAAGGAGCAACTGTAATGTTAGAAATATTCATTAGTTTTCCCATGAGATAAGTAAGAATAAAACTCAATACTATCCCAATGATGCCTCCTACAAAACCTACTAAAGCTGAATTATAAAGAAAGATCATCATAATATCAATATTATTAGCCCCGATGGCTTTCATCGTACCAATATCTTTTGTCTTTTCGAGTACCGATGTGAACATTGTGTTAGCAATGCCTACTGATCCTACGACAAGGGAAACAGCAGCTATAGCTCCAAGGAAGAGACTCATAGAAGCAATCATTTCACTGACAGACTCGGCCATAGACAATGAATCTGTAACAGTAAAATCTCGATCATTCTCATTCATTGCATTCCTAGAAATCATAAGTTTTTTTTCAACTTTCTCTTTGACTGTTTTTACATTATCTACATTATCAGCCTTTACAATAATCGAATCATAAACATCAGGCTTTTTATCTTCGATTAGATCAACTGCAGCATCTATAGGCATAAAAATAGAATTATCAGATTCACCGGATGCAAGTATACCTACCACTCTTACAGACTTTCCGTTGACAGTAATAATTCTGTTTAGACTTATAGGATCATCATAAATTTCATTCGCAACTTTATATCCGATGACGGCAACGTATTTATCTGTGGGATCAAGCATTCTCCCAGATTCTAAGTCATACGTAACCATATATTGCCACACTTGTGGATCAACACCAGTTATAGAAAGAGTTGCAGATTCACCCATATAATATGTAGACTCCCTTCCTGAGATTTGCCCTGATATAAAATCAATATTATCAATTAGTTTAATGGATCTGATATCCGTTTTAGTAAGCTCAGCGTCTGAAGAAGTAGTTCCCCCATCCCCATGTGGAGGCCCCATAGTAGAGGAGGCTTTTGTATACCCAGGAGTGATACTGATTAATGTAAGATCCATATCTGAAAGGCGGCTTTCAATGTTTGCAGACAGAGCATTACTTAAAGAAATAATAGTGACCACAGCTCCTATGCCTATCACAATTCCAATAATGGTAAGCCAACTGCGAAGTTTGCTGTGATAAAGAATGCTTAAGGCCATCTTGAGATAATTTCTGTTCCTCATTGCCGATTTCCGCCTTTCTTTTATTTCTCATAAGTTGGTAGATCGCTTCTTTTATCTGATATGTCAAAGCAACTATGTTTTAACAAATACCATGTTTAATATCAACTATTATATAAAATGAGTGCTATAGAACGAAATTAAGAAATCAGGGAAATATTATCTCCCAAAGTAAATATTCAAGTCCGTTATTTCAGGATTGCTTCCAATCCTTATTGGTGGACCCCATGTACCAAAACCAGATGAAACAACTACCTGGTAATCGCCTTTTCTTAAATAACCCCAGCTGTGCTCAAACACATGCCTCGAAATCAAATTATTCGGGAAAAATTGTCCGTTATGCGTGTGACCAGATAACTGCAGATCAATTCCATTGCTTTGTCCTTCGTCCAGATTATTTGGCTGATGGTCTAGCAAAATGATAGGAAGACTTTTGTCGATCCCACCCATCAGCTTGGAAAGTTGCATACGTGGTTTTCCGCTTATATTCCCTGCCATGAGATCGTCCCTGCCGACAACATAAAACAGATCATTCACTTTTACGTACTCATCAACCAGTACATTAACATCCGCTTGTTTTAAAGCCTCTACTGCAAGCTCACTACTGCGACTGATGTACTCATGATTTCCAAGCACCGCATACACACCATTTTTGGATCTTAGTTTCTTTAGTATATCTGGCATTTTCTGACTGACAAATAATTCTACATCCTCATCTATAGTGTCTCCGACAAGAAACACGATATCCGGATTTAGTTCATTAATTTTAATAACCATTTGCTCAAGGCGCTTATTATTGACAACCAAACCAAGATGGATGTCAGATACCATGACAGCATGGATTTTTGACAGATCTTTCGATGCCTTATTTATACGGATATTGTAGTGTACAACACGTGGATGAAGAGCATTCCAGGTCCCATACAGCAAAAGAACAATGATAATGAACAAAACACCAAAACCGAAATATGGTGCAGGGTAGCTAATTACCTGAGCATTTGGATAGATAGTATTAATGGAGAAATGGAAAACATCCAGAAAAAACCAGATCAGGAGCGAGTAATACACAGAACCTAACCAATAGTCTCCTATTATAGTGATACGATCATTAATATAGTCCGGAAAAAGTCTCTTACACACCCTTGCTCCAAAAAGAGATATTGAACAAATAAAGTAAATACTCCAGAAGAATAAAGAGTAAGGCTCAATAAACGGCTTCATTGACTGAAAAAAGCGTAAACCCACGTAATAGCTAACAGCAAGATAGATTGGAAAGAAAAAGATAAAAATAACAATAGAAAACAAAATTATCGTTTTTCTGTTTCTCATTTTATCTGCCATAATACCAGTATAAGAGGATCTTTTAAACTACGTTATGTAGTCTCATATATTTAAAGAGGCCATTAACTTAAAAGCTGATCTTAGATTACCAAAAATGGATACTTATTTTCGAAGTCAATGGTATTTAACCCTTGGGAAACATGCTGAACAAAATTAATTAGGTCTGCATAGAAATAAGAGAACTTCACATATTCTGTGCTCATAATGATGAGTAACATCCATCTGATTGGAGAAATATTTATATAGTGATAGCACAAAGGATAGTCTTGTAGAAGGGGCAAAAGTGGCAACTGCTACAAAAAACAATGATTATTGTTGGAATGGAAGTAGAGTAAAAATATCATATAAAACGGAAAAGAAGTGGTATAAATGATACTCAAGACAATAAAGTTTGGAGTTTACGGATGCATAATTGCTGCAGCAGTAGTGTATGCTCAATTTAACAACAAGTAATCAGAAATATGTGGTTCCGCCACATTTTCAAATTCTAAAGTTGATAAGGCTTTTACACTATCAACCAAAAATAAGTAACTAAGATACCCTTGTGGTATCTGAAAATAACTCTTTTTCACGATTTGCAAGTGGATTTAGTAGACTACCTTATTTGTTGCTATTGTCCTTAAACCATGACATAACCAAGACATTTAGGATACTCAAGCAGCATATAGCAATATTATAAATACGATACAATTTTAACTATTTCACAGATCATTGCAACAATGAGTTTCGTGCTTTGTGGAACAACATAATATGACAACCAGGTTTGTAAAAAGAGCTTACGAAAAATTCGGCCTGCCTCCCGGAACCATAGTCCATGTGGGCGAAAAAAGGGCAGAAACAGTGAATATAACTGTAATCGATTACGACAAGGACCACTTGCAAATAAAAAGGGTATCAGATATTGAAGAAGTATTCCCATTCAGAGACAGTCCCACTGTGACATGGATAAACATAGATGGAATACACGATGCAACAATCATTGAACGTCTTGGAACCCATTTCAATATTCATCCCCTTGTCCTTGAAGATATTCTTCATACTACACAGCGTCCAAAAGTAGAGGATTTTGAAAATTATATCTACATTGTGCTGCGCATGTTCTACCTGCAAGATAAAACAAACGAACGTGAAGTTGATACCGAAATAATATCCGAGCAAGTAAGCCTTATTCTTGGAACTAATTTTGTAATCTCTTTCCAGGAAGCCGGAGGCGATACCTTTGATCCTGTACGTACAAGAATAAAGAACTCAAAGGGACGCATCAAAGAGCTGGGAGCTGATTATCTTGCTTATGCACTCATCGATTCCATTGTCGATAACTATTTTGTGATCCTTGAAAAGCTTGGAGAACGCATTGAAATATTGGAAGATGAACTACTGGATGAACCCACACCCGATACACTTGAAGAATTGCACGAATTAAAAAATGAGATGATATTTCTGCGTAAATCCGCATGGCCTTTGCGTGAAGTCTCTAACAGTCTTTTAAGGCTCGAATCTGGACTAATTACTAAATTTACTCAAACCTATATTAAAGACGTATATGACCACACCATCCAAATAATAGATACAATAGAAACTTACCGTGACATGTTATCCGGAATGATGGATATATACCTCTCCAGTGTGAGTAATCGTATGAATGAAGTAATGAAAATTCTCACGATCATCGCTACCATATTCATTCCATTAACTTTCCTTGCAGGGGTATATGGCATGAATTTCCAATACATGCCAGAACTTTCATGGAAATGGGGATACCCAGTCCTTTGGTGTATAATGATTACTATTGGATTATTCATGTTCTCCTTTTTCAGAAAAAAGAAATGGTTATAAGCAATGAGATACTTCATATATATTATTTTATGGAAATAATTATGTATGGAATACATGAATCTCCCTTCAACCTGGACATAGACGGTGTTTCTATAACAGTGGAAAAGCAAAACAATTCACTTCTATATCGGAGATCAGGACTTGTGGGGAGCTGTCAAAAATTACTATTACAAGATTCATGCAGTTTCTTACTCAATCCAATAGAACCTGTAAATATGCCCAAAAGGCTTACCCACTTCCTGCAAGTAGCACTCCAAAATACAGTTATTCTTGAACCTGGAACTACTCGAAAAATCTACATCACATTTCCTATAGAAATAGGAGTATTCATACCCCAGGGAAAAGAAGATTATGAAATTATTGACATTTTTTCACTTGCACGATATAAGTATACATTATATGGCGTTCCAAGCAACGGTATCATTTGTAAATACTGGGAAAGTGAAGTTTTCCTTTCCCCCCCGGAAACACATCCCCTGTATACAGGTTATATCGATTTGAAAATAGTCAATGATTCCGACCACCTTATAGAGATCAATAAGTGCATATTCAACGCCTATGGCATGAAGATCTATTATGAAGAAAATAAAGTTGTGATGAAAGCAGTAATGAAGATCCCAAGCCGAAAACTAGCTGAAACGGAGTTTATTAACTGCCCTGGAAAAGGTAAGTTTAAAAAAGCTATGGAACTCTATGTATCATCCAAACTAAGAGTGACCGGAACTAAGTGTATCATGGAGTATGGCCTATGAACAGCACGCTTAACGATACTTCAATGATCCCACTATCAGATTACTCCATACTATTTTTTAGGATTACACTCATAACCTCGGTTATAATCATTTCTATGATATTAGGGAAAATACTGTCCATGTACCTGATGAAGGCTCTGCAGGACAAGTTGGACAGGAAACAGCTTAGCATGCTGCTCAAACTCATGCGCTACAGTTTTGTATTTGTAGCTATTGTTTTTTTTATAATCCCGGTTATGGGAGTAGAGCTTTCAAGTATGCTCCTTGCGGGCGGAGTATTGGGTATCATCCTGGGTATTGCAGGCCAGAGTATAGTTGCAAATCTTATTTCCGGAATATTTTTGACCCTTGAAAGACCCATAAAGATAGGAGACCAGGTCAATATAGACGGTAATGCAGGTATAATTGAAGACATTACTTTTGTTTCCACTATTATAAGAACATTCGATGGACTATACGTAAGATTGCCAAACGAGAAAGTTTTTATTAATAATATCACAAACTACGCAGTAAATGTAGCAAGAAGATTTGAATACATGATAGGGATCACTTATGATAGCGATGCTGAAAAGGCAATTTCAATTATCAAAGCCATCATAGATGATGATCCCATAGCTTTTAAAAATCCCAGTCCTACCGTGTTTGTGGATAAACTCGACGATAATGCAGTCAATATTTTTATAAGGATTTGGGCCCCCTCCAGTGAATGGTATTCTGTTAAGACCAGAATACTATGGGTTATTAAAACCACACTTGAAGAGAATGGTATTAAGATCGCCTTACCACAGCGTACATTATGGTTTGCTAACAGTATGCCTGTAAATAATATAGAAAATAGCGAGAAAGGGTGGTCTTCCACTCCATATCAATAAACAGGCTTACAGCTGTCGATAACACAATATATTGTAATTATACGATTAGCTTCAGCTGAAAAAACATATATACTGTTAAAATAATACTTTTTTTGCAGATAGTAAATGTTGTAGGAGAGATAAATATATGAAAATAAAAATATTGTTGGCTACGTTACTTTGTATTGGGCTGTTATGTACTACAGCTCTTGCAGTAACTGCAAATAATTCAACAGGAAATAGAATATGGGATGCTAACCAAAATCCCTCTCTTGAATATTCATGGACACCTCTAAGTTACTCTGGATTCTACTATGACCTTAACTCTGGAGAAGGGTCTGAAACGCTGACCGTTAAACTGGACAGCTATACAGACAGATCCATTGAAGAAAGCGATCTTGTTTATTCCACAAAACCAATTGAAACCGATTTTGAACACGACGATTGGGGATCTTTCCAGATAATTGGTTTTATGGCAGAAAGGTACTTTGCCGGATATTCCGGTAATACAGTATTTGCAAAAGAAGTTAGCCTGATATCTGATGGCCAGCTTGCAAAAGTGCTAATAGATGAAGATGATGAAAAATCATTATTTACAGGCTCATCACTGGTTATGGAAGAAGGATATGTGCTGGACATTACAGAAGTTGATCTTAACGGTAATAAAGTGTTTGTTACACTTAAGAAAGATGGCACACAAGTAGATAGCACAGTAATTGCTGCAAATCAGGACTACATTTACAAGACCAGAGTGGGTTCTACAGATGACTTCCCTCTGATAGTAGTACATATGAATGAAATCTTCAGAGGAACTGAGAGCAATGCAGTCTTCGTAAAAGGCGTCTTCCAGGTATCTGATAACTATATATCAGTAAGCGGCAGCGACAAATATGGAAAGATGGAAGTTCAGACTGTTTCTTCTGAAAAAATAACTATGGAAAATCCTGATGTAATAAATCTTAATGCAGGTAAGACGATCAATATAATGGGAAAACTTAATTTTGTTGTTGCTGACGATACAGAACTTCGCTTTGCTCCTGTTGTAGACATGAAGGAGCCAGGCACATACGAGTTACGCGGCACAGTAGCTGATGGAGTATATAAGTGGACCTCACTGAACTTCGAAGGTTTCTATTACAATATAGACGAAGGTATAGGAACAGAGTCACTTGAAGTCAAATCCCTTAACGGCAGAACAATAGCTGATGATCAGCTTGTATATTCAACAACTGCTCAAGAAGTAAGTTTTGATCATGATGACTGGGGTAAGTTCGAAGTAATAGGTTTCCTTGCGGAGAAATACTTTGCCGGTTATCCCGACAACGCATTCACCAAGTCCGATAGCTTGGTATCTCAAGGTCAGCTTGCAAAAGTACTGATAGATAATGATGATAAGAAATCTGCATATCCAGGATCTGCACTCATACTTGAAAATGGATATACACTTGAAGTCGTAGACGTTGACCTCAATGGCGATAAAGTGCGCGTTTCACTTAAAAAGAATGGAGAAGAAGTAGATACCTCTATCCTTACATCCAACAGTGATTATGTTTACAAAACAGAGCTTGGATCTTCCGAGGATGTACCATTGATAGTAGTCCATTTCAATGAGATATTTAGAGGTACTGAGCTTGATGCCGTGTTTATACAGGGTATATTCCAGATATCTGATGAGTACGTTACCCTGGAAGGTTCAGATAAGTTTGGGAAAATGGAAGTTACCAGTATTTCAGATACCGGCATAACTCTTAAGAACGGCAATTCAATCTCACTTACAAAGGACAATGTCATTAGTTTGATGGGAGATATTTCAATAAAAGTAGCAGATTCTGATACATTGAGATACTACCCCTTTGTAGAAGTATCCACAGCATCTTCTGAACAATTATCAATAGGAATACCTGCTACCATCACAGCAGGGCAATCTGTGAAGATCAATGTTACATCACAGGGTGCAGCCGTAGAGGGTGCAACAATAAAGATAGATGATGTTGAAAAGGGAACTACATCTAACGAAGGTGTACTTGCTCTTACTCTGAGTGAAACAGGGTCATTTGAAGTGACTGCCGAAAAAGAAGGTTACGTCACAGGTACTGCAAATGTTGAGGTAATATCCGCAGATGATGCCACTAAGAAACTAGAGATAGAAGTCAGCCCTGAGAATGTATTGGCTGGTAATGTGATGTCTATCTCCGTAAAGAAAGCTATTGGTGGCGAACCTGTGAGCGGTGTAGCTATCTTCTACGATGGTACTGCAATAGGTAATACTTCAAATGCAGGTGTGCTTTCATACACTCCAAAAGATGCAGGAGTACACAAGATCAAAGCACAAGGAACTGGCTTCCTCCAGACAGAGATAACCTTCGAGGTAAAGTCTGTGGAAAGCATGTTCAAGTATTCTGATCTTGTGATAGAACCAGGCATTGCCGAACAGGGAAAAGCTGTGTCTGTCAATGTTAACGTATCAAATACTGGCACTTCTGCAGGTGAGATTCAGGTGGAACTGTTGCTAAACGGAAATGTGACTGATACTCAGAAAGTTTCCCTTGCAGCAGGAGAACAAAAGGTACTGGAGTTTACCACAACAGCAAACAATACTGGTACAACCAAGGTTCAGATAGGAGATCAACAGGGCACATTTGAAGTAACGGAAAAGACTCCTTTTGTCGGTATCTTTGCGGCTATAGCCATAGTAGCAATGGCTGCTGTATTCATAAATAGGAGAAACAAGAAATAAAGCAATGAATGGAGGAAATATCCTCCTTTTTCTTTTTTATCTCAATAACTACTTTTTACCATTCCATTAGTTTTCTCACGATTTTCACATTCTTCCTTATACCCAACTTTCTCAGTTCGTCCACGAACAACAATATAAGAGCAAATGGAACTGCCATCAGAACATATCTCATGGAAATAGGAGCTGTGTTAAAGATAGTATTGACGAGAGGATTAAAGATAATAAATGCAAGTATTGTTAATTCACTGACAACTCCAAGCAGTACCATCCTATTTGAAAAAAATCCTTTGGCAAGTATAGATTGCCTTCTTGTACGGGATACGAAAACATTAGCGATCTGACAGATGATAACAGCAGTAAAGAAAGCTGTAATTGCATGCATGTAAAGAGGATCAGTGAAAGGGAGATCCTGTCCGAAGCTCCATCCACCATCTTGCAGGACAGCAAAGTAACAGAAGAATCCGGCTGCAGCTTCAATGGGACCTTTTATACCATAAGAAGTGAACAATACTTGTGAAGTTAGCAATTTCTCATCTTTTGACCTTGGCGGGCGATGCATTATATCGCCTTCCCCTCTTTCCACCGCTAGAGCAAGTGCAGGCAATATATCCGTACCAAGGTCAATAGCCAGTATCAATTGTACATTTATAGGTAAAGGCAGTGCCAGCAGCACAAAGGCAATGAAAGGTAATATTTCAGGTACGTTGCTTGTGAGGATGTATGCAATGAACTTTTTGATATTATCGAACACATTCCGGCCTTCTTCCACTGCATTGACTATAGTAGCAAAATTATCATCCAGCAAAACCATGTCAGCTGCTTCTCTTGCAACATCTGTACCACTACCCATAGCGACCCCCATATCTGCATTTTTCATGGCAGGTGCATCGTTGACCCCATCGCCTGTCATGGTGACAATTTCCCCGGCAGCCTGAAAAGCCTGAACTATCTTGAGCTTTTGTACGGGCGATGTTCTGGCAAAGACAATCTTTGGAGCTTTGAGCCTCTCTGCTAGTTCCTGAGTGGACAGTTCAGCGAGTTCAGAGCCGATAATGATTTCAAGCTTTTCATGATCATCACAGAGACCTACCTTGCGGGCTATGGACCTGGCAGTGATCGGATGATCCCCCGTGATCATGACAACTTTTATCCCTGCCATGTGACATTTGTGGATCGCCTCCTTTGCTTCGGGACGAGGTGGATCCACTGCACCTACAAGTCCCAGGAAAACAAATCCATTTTCGTATTCTCTTACATCTTCTGCTTCCCTGTAAGCCAAGGCAAGCACCCTTTCACCTGATTCTGCCATGGAGATGTGCTCATCCATGATCATCTCGACACTCTTTTCATCAAGGGGCAGGGTACCATCCACTGTGAGTAGCTGGCTGCACATATTCATGACAACTTCAGGTGCACCTTTCAGGTAAGATTCCATTGTTCCTTCAGGAGTGGAACAAATGACCTGCATCCTCTCTTTTTTTGAGTCAAAAGGATATTCCTGTAGCCGTGGATAGGCCTGCTTTAGTTTTTCTTCATCAGTGAACTGATTAGCATAAACTAAGAGAGAACCTTCCGTAGGATCTCCTTTATATCCCGGTGCTTCGGTCGTAATCCTTGAGTTATTGCACAGGCCGGAAACTCTAAGGAGAGGTTCAGGCGGTTTTTGCTTTTCTTTGACATTTTGATAGCCTTCGCCTGTAAAGACCGAGTTCACAGTCATCTTGTTCTGGGTAAGCGTACCGGTCTTGTCGGTACAGATCACAGTAGTCGAACCCAGGGTCTCCACGGATTCGAGCTGTTTTATAAGTGCATTTCTTTTTGCCATTCTTCTGGAAGCTAGACTTAAAGCAAGAGTGACAGTAGGTAATAAACCTTCAGGAACATTGGCTACAATGATACCGATAGCAAAAATCAGATTCAGTAGGAAAGTATCCTGCACAAAGAAACCAACAAAGAAGAAAGATATACCCAATAAAATAGCTATCACAGAAATGACTTTGATAAAACTGTTTAATTCCTTTTTTAAAGGAGTCTCTACCGATGAAGTACGTTTAGTAAGGATTGCCAGACGACCGATCTGAGTATTTGCTCCTGTACCGAAAACGATAGCTTTACCATTCCCTGTCTGTACTAATGTGCCGGAAAATACCATATTCCTGCATTCAAGTATATCAGGATGTGTACATTCAAGAGACCGCAACTGAGGCTCAGCTTCTCCTGTTATAGGGGAATTATCCACTTTAAGTGAGTTTTCTTCTATGAGTCGCCCATCGGCAGGAACTTTGTCACCTTCTTCAAGTAATATCACATCCCCGGCAACTATCTCAGAGGCAAGTATTTCTTTTGTTTTACCATTTCTGAGGACTTTAGCTTTAGGAGGAATCAGCTGACGAAAGCTTGCCATGATCTTCTCTGCCTGGTATTCCTGGATGAACGTGAAAGTGCTATTAAGAATAACCACAACAAGCAGTGCTATGCCAATGTAAATATTACCTTGTCCTGGAGAAAGCCACTCTGCAATAAAAGCAAGCATTGAACCAACCGTAAGCAAAATAGAAAAGAAGTTCCAGAACTGTTTCAGGTACTTGTGCAGAATACTTTCCTTGCCAATCTCTTCGAGTATATTTGCCCCGTATTCTGCCAGCCTTCGAACAGCTTCATCTTCTTTGAGTCCTGAATCGCTGCTTTTCAGACGTTCGAAAATTTCAGCAAGGGATACCTGATGTTCATCACCCTTTACCTGCAGGGTATGGTCTTCTGTTCTTCCATCCATCTTTAACAATTATCGATTGAATCTTACTTAAAATGAACCTAACTTAAAACAAATATTTTCAGGTTGCTGAAGAAAGGGCTCTGTAGAAAACCTACTTTAGATTTTATTTTCACCTAATAATTTAAAAAGGATAAGTCCCCTGAGTATTACTTCCTACAGAAAACACAAAGGGGATGATTGTGTTTTGTCTAATAAGTACTTA
>NZ_JBGMEB010000022.1:0-5371 GCF_041447285.1 Methanomethylovorans sp.
GATGGGATTTAGAAAATTAGCAAGTAGATATGAAAGGCTTAATGTGGTTTTCAAAGGACTATTAGATATTGCATGTTTCATCCTATGCTGGAAAAAGGTGTGAGGGAAGTTTTGAAACAGGCTCAATAAAATGGTAATGCTACTAATTTTAGTAGTTAGTAGCGAAATAAATAATATATATTAGTTATAAATAAAATTTGTATACTAATCAATAGTATTCTGCAACTTAGTAGCTTCTAGCTCATGAGCCATTTAATTCAAAATTTCCCCATAATCCTTCGATATTCATCCTTAGCCTGCTGTACTTTATTCAAATAATGCGCGCTTCCAACAGTTGCTGGTGCGCGGCCCTGAATGAAGTCAGCTAAACTTTCAGTCACACCTTCTTCAGTCATAAGGTTCAGATGCCATTTGCGGATGGCTTTTGCACAAACACACCCATGGCATATATTTTCAGTAAGATGATGAAATGTATACCTATTCTGTCCGTTCTGCAAGATATTATACTTTTTCGCATTCTGCTAGAGCTTTCTGCCTCTGCACAAACCTGGCTCCCATATCAAAGGCTTTTGCACAGTCCTGAGGAAAAACTTCTGCTCTTCTTTTTGCCTTCTCTGCGGAGTCAAATGTATAAATATACTTAGAATAGTCATCAAACTGATAGGTGTCAGTACTGTACATTGATTCTGAATATCCAAAAATTCGAGTTGATAATAATTCATTTAATTCAATAACCTTACGAAGACCAAGTACATCTAAAAATTCTTCCTTTGCACCCATCGTATAAATGTAACCTACTGGGATGTTTTTAGGATACAATGATACAGGGTTCGCAGAATAAACAAGATATGGAAATATATATCGCTCCATAAAAGACCTCATCTCGCCCGTAGAATTTCCAAGATAGATGGGCGATCCAAGTATTACTGCATCAGCATCTTTTAACTTCTCCAGCACATGTGTCAGCTGGTCCTTCATCGAGCATTTACCATAACTTATTCCGTCTTTTAGTTTACATGCAAAACAGCTTGTACACCCTTTAAAATTTAGATCATATAGATGAATTAGTTCTGTTTCTGCACCCTCTGAAGCTGCACCTTCTAGAGCTTTCTCAAGCAGAGTTGCAGTATTCCACTTTTTCCTGGGACTTCCATTTATTGCCATTACTTTCATGATTTTACCTCTGTTTTTTTCTTTTGGAACTTATGTTCTTGATTTATCCGAATGAATTCAATAATGAATTTTTCTTTATTTCAGGATAATTAACAATTCAAATTGGTAAATCAGCCTAGATAGACTAATAAATCTAATAAACTGGTCACTCTAATGTGTGTTTTATCCCTAAATCAATCCATCGATTTGGTTTATATTGTCGATGACATAAAATCAAAAGCAAATTTTCCCTATTATCCTTTGATATTCATCCTTAGCCTGCTGCACTTTATTCAGAGAATGAGCACTGACTACAGTCACAGATGTATGGATATGAATAAAGTCAGCCAAACTTTCAGTCACGCCTTCTATATCATATTTCAGTGATCAGTTCCGCATCTTTTAGGTAATAATCATGAAGATCTTTGCCCCATTTATGTGCTTCTGGATTGTAACATAACACCTGTTTGTTACTGAACTCCCCGTCCTTGTAAAGTAGCCTTAGTTGAAAACCAGTATCAACAACTGTGAGTGAAGAGATCATTATCTCATTTTTATAGATATATATTTTAACATTGTCACACGCAAGATAATATTTGCATACCTCATAATTTTCCTTAACGATTTTCCGAGCAAACTCTTCAGTAAGGATCAATGACACATAGGTTCCCTTCTTAGCCAATTGTTCTAAAATCAAAGGAGATGTCGGATGCATATAAGTCGATACAAAGTAAACAGCTTTGGACTTCATAGCTTTTTCAAAATGATCCTTATTCAATTCATGTGAATTGATGTGACTGGGTTCAAAAACAATTAAATCCTTTATTTCATGTAGCCTTCCAAGAAAAGGTTCCGGAATGCCATCTATCTTATGGTTTTTTAGATAATGACTGTGTTCATCCACAGTCTCAATCAAGCCCAAAAGAGGCGTCATTTTGTCAGCAAGGAGTTTTCCGATGTTTGTCAGTCCGTAAACATCATCTATTTGATAAAGAAGCTTTTGTTTTTTTAAGATTTTCATCTGCGGAAGTAATGCCTGTCTTGACGTATTCAAACAAGATAATATAAGACCCATTTCTTGTGGGCCATCCCTCAATAACAGAATTACTTTCGTTCTTTTTTCTGAGGTAAACAAAATGTCAAGCAACTCATCTTTCACCAAGGCAATCCACCAACTATATGATCTTTTTAGTGCAGGTTATAAGATCAAAAATTAACTAAATCCCAAATTATCAAGTATTCAATTTTACGCTTGTCTATTTTAAGTGCACGATCATTTAGGGACATTGGCTGTAGCAACGAATGCAAAAACAAAATTTACCCCAAATCCTTCGATATTCATCCTTAGCCTGTTGTACTTTATTCAAATAATGCGCGCTTCCAACGGTGACAGGTGCGCGGCCCTGGTTGATCAGCGCACTTTGGGTAACTTACCCCTGCTTGTCCGGAATATAGCCATTCGTAAATTTATTTGAGTTTTGAGAACAGATATGTATTGACCCATTGTGGTAACTGATTTTCATCTTTGATTTGAATTGTTCCATCGACATCTTTTTCTGCAACTAAGACTGCAGCATCATTCGAATTGTCAAATATATATGCTCTCCTGCATAGCTTTACAGCATCATATAAAAAATTGTTTGACTTTATGTACCGAGTTGTTATTTTGTAATCTGGAACGTCATGTTGTCCCTTTTCAACACGTTCTTTCACTCGTCCCTGGTTAATGGTACTATCTGATGTGCTTATAAAATAAAGATATAGTTCCCACTCTTTTTCTTTAGCCCGTTTCATGAATTCAATTTTAGATTCATGTGAAAATACTGTTTCAAAAGAAAACAAGTTGATATCCAAGTCAATTAGTTTATCTCGAATGAAATCCGCTGCCAATGAACCCAAATACGGGTTGTTTAAATCATTAATAAGGCAATTGTTTTCAAATTTGATATCTTGAATGTCAATTTTACTTATTGGGAACAGGGTTGAACCTAAAAGATGTTCTTTGAATTCTGAAATACTTGCATGAATTCCAAACTTTGAAAAATCAATAATCTTTGTAATATTAAGTTTGTCAGGATCAATATGTAATTGTTTATTTATTAACCACGGGTCATCTTCAATGAATTGTTTGACCAGAGTAGATTTACCTGACCCATTTGGACCCGCAAATATTCGAATCCGCTTCATAGTTTATACACACGTTTTTTTGGGACAACAAATGCATTTTCGAGTGTTTTTATTACTTCGACTCTACCATCTGGGAATTTCTTGACAATAGCATTACCCTGTTGGATTGTAATAGCTCTGCCATTTTTGAGAGCATCATTTGCTGCACGAGTTGTTGCCTTTCGTGCTATCTCTTCGATGTGTTTAGATTGCTCGCCATGTGACGATCTCACAAAGTTATTACATGTGGGTTGTGTACCGATTTGTTCAGGAAAGCTAGATTGAACATTGGATTTGGCTGTTTTTGACATGTAATTTCCTCATCGTTTCGGTAGATCCCATTATATTATTGTGTACATAAATAAGTTTGTTTTTATTGCATAAGTGAGTTGGTCGATTGTATCGAATACCAAAAATAGTCTAATAAATTGTTCATATATAAGGCCTATATAATGAATATGATTTAAACTACCATAGACCACTTCAGTCTTATTTTTTATTGTGATCGCTTCGAAGATGCAGTAGTAGCTACTCAAAAAGGAAACACATCAATAATCCTCTGAGATTCATCTTTAGCCAGGTGGTTTATTCAAATAGTACGCGCTTTCAACAGTAGTAGGTATGCGGCTCTGAATGAAATAATCCAAACATGGAGAATATACATTAAAAAACACAAAAGAAAGAAAAATGAAAGGCTTGAAAAAGCATCAATCTGATCAATGCAAAAAAAAGAAAAAAGAAAAGTCAAAGCATAGACATAGCTTTCTCAAATAATGCTATGTTCTCAGGCGAATCTGGCGCAGCTGTTGCTGCTGTCGAACTCATCTTTGTAATCATAGCGAGTTTAGTCTGCGCCTTAAGCCCTCCTTTTACTTTTGCTGCATCAAAATATGAAACTAATTTCTGACCCATTGCACTTACCACCTTACTTTGAATTTTTCTCAGCTTCACCTGAAAGGAATTCTATAGCTGCAAACACACTTTTCATGCCTTCGTTCAATTCGTAGATCTCTGATTTTGACTTTATTACAGGGAGTTCTATATCCAGTTCACCATTTGAGATATTTTCTGCAACCTTGGTGATGCTATTCAAGTCTTTAATAATCGTAAGTGAGAAGTAGAGAATTACTGAAGTGGCAGCGAGTATTGAACCAAACAGAACATAATATACCAAGGAACTTAAGAAATCCTGCTTCTGTTTGACAGTAGCTATATCAAAATCAACTCCAAGAACGCCTGCAACATTGCCATTAGAATCGTAAATTGGAGCATAACCTGTCATAAAAGTGCCCCATTCATCAGTGTATGGCTCTTCTGATACATGAGGCGCAGCTAATCCTTTCTTGATATCTTCAACTGGTGCATCCTCATAAAGCTGGTCAGCGTAAACGTCTATTACACCATCGCCAAGATAAGCACCATCCACAATAAACCGTGCGTTTCCTTGCTCATCCAATCTCATAACGTAAAGATAAGCGATTATATCACCGTTATCCCCTTGTAATTCGCCTAACTTTTGATAGATCTGCATAAACGCTTCATTTTCAGTAGCCTCCTTTCCCTTAATTTGGTACAGGAGATCCCCGTCAATCTGGCTTGACATTACTTTTGCAGTCAGGACCAATTCTTCTTTCATCTGATCAGTCAGAGCTGATTTTGCTTCCTGCACAGTAAACAGAAATGTTCCCATTGACACAAATATAATCAAAATCATGAAGCTGACAGTTAACTTTGTTCCCAAGCTATTGTACCATTTAACCATCTTTTACCTCTTTATAAAAATAACAATCTTATAGATATTATATTGTCCTGTATTTATATTAAATATTCTATATAAATGATGCGTTGATGAACAATCATGAGTTTTTTAGAATTAGGGTCCTCTGAGATTCCCTCTCTATTACAGCAATAATCATCCTTTTTTAGGACCTCATAGGTGTATAATGCCTCCCCTTATAAAAGTACAGTCCATCTGATTTTTAAATCAGAATTAAAGCAGAATAAAATCGTAATATTTATTGAGGAGGACGTATAATCCTCCTCTGTGATATAT
>NZ_JBGMEB010000023.1:0-80010 GCF_041447285.1 Methanomethylovorans sp.
AAGGAGATCTGTTCAAAAATACTGCTCTCTGGCTGTACTTTTAGTGGGGATGACCATAAACCTCGGCATTAATGAAAAGAAGGCTTTACAAGCCTTTGCTGAGTGAGGATACTACAAGGACCCTATAGGGTTTGTGAGGAAATAAGGATATCAGTATAAGTTCAATGAATAAAATCACATGTTGCGAAGAATATTAGTTGAGACTGCCACTCCCCTGCAGTCAGTAATACCGATGATATGAATTTTATTACCTTTCTAGCTTTTATGATGAAAGAACCTCTTCTGGTTGTGGAAGATCGAAGCAAGCAAAGCTCTTATAATACAGCGAGCCTCTGGTAATAGTACTCCGCAGAAGATGATAACAACTAATACAAAAATTAGCTCCTTGTTTTTGTCTGGATAAGACGTTTCAAGGATATTCTTTTCAATAGAAGAAATTCTTTTAGGATAGTCATACAGCTGAATGTCCATGTACTTACACTCCTTTACAGTTTTCAAATCCCTTAGTTTGTTGGATGAAAGTAATGTAAGCGTTGGACTGCTGTTTGAACGCTGAGGGGGAGATTCGAACTCCCGCAGCGCGTTAGCACTACCGGTTTTCAAGACCGGCGCCGTAGTCCACTTGGCTACCTCAGCACGTTTCAATGCGTGTGGTATCCTTAATACCACTTTTGAATATAAGACTTTTGATTAGATGACACAGTGATGCTTGAAAATATAAGGGAAACGAAGAGTATTACTCTTCGCTTTCGTCTTCCTCAGAAGCTTCAGCCTCTTCGGCTTCAACTTCAGTATCCTTGGTAACGTATGGGTATTTCTCCACAAATTCCAGGTTTGATATGCCCAGGTTCTCTATGAGTTCATGAGCTATACGACCCTTGGAGATGAGCCATCTCTGGTTAAAGCTGAACTCAATGGGTATGATTACACGGATGAGGTCAGAAGTGAGCTCGATGTCCATATTTGAAGCACCAGTGTATAGTGCCATAAGTCCTTTTGCTTTTTCCATTGGCTCTTCAAGCTTATTCTCAATGGTATACTCATAGGTGACAGTCCTGCCGGACAGAGCATGGTTGAAATCCACACGCAGCCTACGGCCGATGATCTTTTGCACAACACCCTTCCTGCCATCAACTTCTATCTCCATGCCAGGGTATGGACGGGTGTCCTTAAGCTGGGCTGCAACTTTGGTGACAGATATTGACTCAACAAGCGCAGGGTTGTGTGCTCCAAAGGCTTTCTCTGGTGGGATATCTAATTTTCCGGTGTATCCTACTTCCTTGCCTATAAAGTCCTCATCCAGTCCTCTGATGGTATGGCCTGAACCAACTATGACCACATCTCCACCATACATGCCGCGTGGGTTAAAGATGCCATTCTCTTTTGCAAGTTCTTCGCTTGTAGTATCAAAGACCTGTCCATCCTCGAACCTTCCGGTATATGCTATCTTTATGAAATCTCCTTTCTCTATTGCCACATATATCAACTCTATTTTTTGATTAATGTAATTATGAATAAAAGTGTCTCTGCTATACTCCTATGTCTTTAAGAACTTTTTGCCAGCAAAGCGGAGTAAAGGAACACATTAAGAAAAAGGAGGTAGAAATCACCGAAAAAAGAAGTGAAATAAAAAATGCTCTATAAATAAAGAAAGTAACTAGGGCTTTTCAAGCCCTAATTCTCGACCTTCAATGAAAAACGAGCCACATAAGTCTGCATCTCGTCAGAGAGTTTTGCAAGTTCCTGGGCTGATTTAGCAAGTTCATGCATCGAAGATGTCTGCTCTTCCACAGCTGCAGAAGCCTGCTGTGTACCTGCAGCAGCTTGTTCGGAAATAGCTGAGATCTCTTCAACCGAAGAGGTTATTTCCTCAATGCTGGCAGACTGCTCCTGCGCAGCAGCAGCAATTTCCTGTGCCATGATTGCCACTTGTTCGCTTCCTTTTACGATCGCTTTGACAGACTGCACAGTATCGGAAAGAGCAACAGATCCGGTATTGACCTGTTCAGTACCCTTATCCATAGCTCCTACTGCATTATCAGTACCAACCTGGATTTCCTTGATCAACGCAGATATTTCCGTTGCAGCATCACGGGATTCCTCTGCCAGTTTTCTTACCTCATCGGCAACAACTGCAAATCCTCTTCCGTGTTCGCCAGCCCGTGCTGCCTCAATGGCTGCATTAAGTGCAAGCATGTTAGTCTGATCAGCAATGTTGGTGATCAGATTGACGATTTCACCGATCTTCTTTGACTTCATCTCAAGTTCACGGATCACATCAGCAGACTCACCTACAGCTGACTGAATATGTCCCATCTGCGCGATCAGGTTCTCAGATTGTACTCCTACATTTTTGATCGTCTCACTGGCAACATTAGCAGTCTCTGCAGCTTTCTGAGCATTTGTGGCTATTTCCTGCACACTCTTGGTCATATCATTCATAGCCCTTGAGACTTCCTCTGTCTTCTGGGATTGGCTGCTGGAACCTTTTGCTATCTCTGCAACATTGGTCGAAACTTCACCTGCAGAAGCGGTCATCTGTTCAGATGAGGCAGATATCTCCTGTGCAGAGGCAGCAATATTCGCTGCATTTACTCCTATCATTCTAACCATCTTGTTCATGTTGTCCATGATAAGGTTCAGTCCGGCCGGGATCTCTTTGAAGTCCACGGCCACATCAGTATCAGCTCTTAAGTCCAGTTTCCCATCCACTGCACCTGTAGAGATATCCTTGAAATCATTTACTATCCTGTTAATAGGATTGGTTATGGACCTGGCTATAAGATAAGCTACAATCGCCATAAAACCCACTGCAATAGCTGAGATCAGGATCAACTTGTTGCGCAGAGCTGTCACGTCTGCCATGATTTCTGCTTCCGGAACAACCATTACAAATGCAAAATCTGAAGAATCTATAGGTGCATAGAACATGTTGGTTTCCTTTCCTGTAGTGGGATCAATAGTATCTATACTCCCTGATTTCCCAGCACTAATATCAGCTGCCATCTGGTTGAATCCTTCTGAATTGATATCCGTTAACGATTTTGTTCCTATCCAGTCCTTGTTAGTTGGGTGGGAAAGGAACACGCCGGATTTGCTTGTCATGAAAGCATAACCAGTGTCATAGACAGCGATCTTACTGATTTCTTCATCAATAGAGTTAAGAGCTACGTCCACACCAGTGATGCCTACAAATTGCCCATCTCTGATAATAGGAGAAACATAGCTTACCATCAAGGTGCCTTCATACAAAGAAGGCTCAGTAACTATAGCTTCGTGGAGCTTTTTAGGTAACTGGTAATAATCACTTGTTTCATAGTCTAGCAGGGGGTCTATCACAAGTGAACCGCTTAAAGTGTTCCAGTATGGAATGAATCTCCCGGTTGAATCGTGACCTCCGGTATTGGTATACTCATTATCTTTTCCATCGAAAGCATTTGGTTCGAATGCTACGTAAGTCCCGATAACACCGGGATTAGAAACTAAAAGATCTTTGAGCATTGCATTAACTTCATCCCTGTTGCCAGATTCATAATTTTCCATGGCGATGGCAAGAGTTGAACCCAATGAGACATATGCATTCATTTCTCCATTGAAATCATTTGCATAAGTCAATGTATCACCCATTACTTCTTCATGGGCCAGATCTCCTGATTCTTTTGTAACATCAGTGATGATAAGGTAACTGGAGATTGCCATCACTATGGTCACACTAAGCATAACATAGATCATTATCTTTGTTTTCAGGTTGATATTATTCGATTTCAACTACTCACCTTCAAAAAGTACATATGCTACATAGCACAGGTTATTATATTAATACATATATATAATTTTTGGACTATTAAGTCTATTGTGAAAAATGTAATTTGACCAATGTAGAATGTTTAGAGAGAATTTTTACAGCAGCTCATTAAGAATCAAGCGCTGCTAAAAAAGAAGTCCTGAGTTCCCTTTCTAAGGGTACAATACCCTTAGAAATATCAATAATTTCTGTAAGGTACGGCAAATGTACTCTTTCTTTGATCCAGGTTACATCACGTACATGATGAAGGTTAAGGGCATTCTCCACATATTCATAACCTCCTCTGACTTTTCCCACAGCAAAGAAATCCTTGTCTGCAAGAGGCATGATTACCAGATCACCAATATGGATGTCATTGGCAAAACAAAAAATAGCTTCCGACCACTTATTAAGTCGCGTATCTTCGATGTAGCACAGGTGAGATCTTATGAGTTCTTTTATACGTTCATGTTTTTCAAATTTGTCGAACTCTCTCATAGTCTCCCGCAAAAGCCTTGCTTCTTCTTTCAGGGCGTTCAGTCGGGAAATCAAAAGCTCCATCTGCTGACGCTGTAGTTCTTCCGGAAATCCTTCAGGCAAGTGGATCTTTTCGAACTCCTCTGCAAGTTCTGTCCTGAACTTGCTGTCCATTTTTCTGTATTCTTCGCGCAGGTATTCAAAATTAGAGCTTTTTGTGTCAATGTATTTCAGGTTGAATATTTCATCACTGAATTCATCCATCAGATGGATCTCAATGTTGAATGTAATGACTCCTTGTTCCAAACAAGCATCTGCTCTCTTCCCACAATATCCGGTATTCACCAGCCAACAATTCACTACATTTTCCATATGTGACACCTTTTTCTCTTGTTATAGAGGACATATTAAGATGTCGAATGAAAAGGAAATATGAGTATCAATTGTAATATCCGGTGCTCAATTGTTAAATATCATGAACCACTCTTCTATTTCCAAAACACTATTGAGATATATGATCCCTGAAAAATCCTATGATATCATTGTAATCGGAGCTGGCCCTGCCGGTTCCACTGCCGCTACCTACGCAGCCCAGAGGGGTAAGTCTGTTCTATTGATAGATAAGAAAAAAGATCTTGGTGTTCCCCTGCAATGTGGAGGTTTCCTTCCACATATCGAGACACTTCAGGAGTTGATTCCTGATGCAGAACTTCCTTTCACTCTTGAAGAATATCCATCCAGTTGCGTACATGCTACTACTTCGCATCAGCGTTTCATAGCTCCTAACGGTCTATCTAAAGGTTTTGAAGTGCAGGGGGATGCTCTTGACAGGCGCAGGTTTGATAAACATCTTGCTGCTGTTGCTGCAAAAGCAGGCGCACACCTTCTCATCGCAACCACTGTACTGGAAGTTGCCGGAACCAGAGTAACAATGGACGGAGCATTCGGCAGATATGAAATCCAGGGAAAAGTAATCATTGGAGCTGACGGCCCGAATTCGATCGTCGCCGCTTCAAAGGGCATTCTAAGGGATCCTGATCCCATGGGAATAAGCACCGCATTTGAATATGAATTATCAGGCGTAGATGTGGATAAAGAATCTGTGGAAATGTACTTTGGAAAAGATTATGTTCCTGGTGGCTATGCCTGGATTATCTCACAGGGCGGTGACAGGGCTAATATTGGAGTGGGAATCCGCGAAGCTCTCTTTGCAGAACACATGTGTGCAAGAGATTATCTTAACAGGTTCATGTATGAACATCCTATTGCCAGTGAAAAATTAAAAGAAGGCACTGTAGTATCAGTTATCTCTGGGCTTGTACCTGTAGGAGGCGCACCTAAAATCACTGCCACAAAAGACACTCTTATTGCAGGAGATGCTGCAGGTCATCTCATTGCCACCAACGGCGGTGGCATATCCACAGCAATGGTTGGAGGCAAAATTGCCGGGGAATCTGCTGCTGATTTTCTGGAAGGGAAATGCAAACTTGAAGAATATGACAGCAGATGGCGAGCCCAAATGGGAATGGAAATAAGGACTGCGGTCTACGTACGAAAATTAATGGACAGACTTATGCTTTCGGACAGCATGATGAACATGGCTATTAAGACAATTTCTCCTGCACAAATGAAATCCATCCAGTGCGGCCAGTTGCCTGATCCTGTGAAAAAGACCCTTCAGAAACTAAACATGGGCATGGGCTAACATGTATATTTTTGTATATGGCACATTAATGCGCGAGTGTGTGAGCCATGATCTTATGGAAAATGCACTATTTATATGTAAAGCCCGTACATCCCAAAAATATCTGATGTTAGATCTTGGTCCCTTCCCTGGTGTGCTGCAGAATAAAAACGCATCATTTATTAATGGTGAAATATATAATATAGATGAGCAATTATTATCCAAGCTTGATGACTATGAAGGCAACTGGTACTTCAGGTCAGAAGTGGAACTGGACAACGGCATGACTGCCCAGATGTATTTCCTAAAAGATATACCATCCACGGTGAAGGAAACAAGCTTTGTAATCCCTTCTGGTATCTGGGAGGATAAAAGGGGTGAAAACATAAAAACAGTTATAGGAAATATTCTTCAAACTAACAGAACCCTTCCTCAAGGGCATAAGGATACTCTGGCCTATGAAGTTCATAATAATTTATACCTAAACATCACTAACAAATGCAGTGCAAGCTGTACTTTCTGCATAAGGGACTTATGTGACGGCGTATTTGGCTATGACCTATGGCTATCCAGGGACCCAACCCTTGAAGAGATGCTTAGTCACCTCCGTTCTGTGGATCTGCACAAATATAAGGAAGTTGTCTTTACAGGTTTTGGCGAACCAACTGCCAGTTTTTCAATTCTGCTTGCTATCACAAAATGGCTTCATGGGCAGGGAATAAAGGTAAGGCTTGATACCAATGGTCATGCGGCATTAATAAATCCCGGTATCGACGTTGTGGGAGAACTCAAGAAAGCCGGATTAGATGCGGTTTCTATCAGCCTGAATGCTCAGAACGAGGATCTGTACAACCAGCTTTGCATACCTAAATATCCGGGGTCATATCAGGCTATGCTCGCATTTACACGCCAATGCATTGATGCAGGCATTAGTACCCGCATGACAGTTGTCAAAGTTCCCGAAATTGACATTGAAGTCTGTGAGCAAATAGCAAAAAATATGGGAGCCACCTTTTTTGTAAGATGATCTGAAGGTAAATATCAATATTCAGAACCTCAGTGTATATACTTAAAAAGATCATCCCTTTTTGCAACATGCATACGCTGCCGTATGCATAGAGACAATTTCTTAAGATCATCCTGCTTCGCGCTTATCGGAATTACAACGTCCTGCCACATATTCCATGGTGATGGCAGTCCAAGTTTCTCCACAATGCCATCAAGCACATGGTCGACCATATCTTCTTCGATCTTATCTATTTTATTGATAGCCAAAATGGTCGATATGCCAACTTCATTTAGGAACTTGAACAGCTCTATATCCACGGGTATTTCATTCCTTTCTTCCCATCTGGCCACTATATCCAGAAAGGCAGAACCATCGACAACTAAAACTGCAATGTCTATTCTGTCAGCATTATTTTCTATATAATGCACTATCTTGTCCTTGACGATATCCTGTTTACGTTCCTTGACACCACTCATGAAACCAAAACCAGGCATATCTGTGACCAGCAGATCATCAAGCCTTACATGTGTAGGTTTCAGAGTAACTCCGGGCCTTTTGCCTACTTTTACCTTTCCACCTGTTAATTTGCGGATGATAGAGGATTTACCTACATTGGACCTGCCGACAAAAACTATCTCAAATCCAGCGCCATCAGTAAGGTCCGGTTTGTTTTTCATATTATCTCCGGTTGCTTAGTGGCACTTATTGGTAATATTTTCTTCCTTTAACTTGTGTTCTTCTTCCCCAATCCTGGTATCCAGATCATTCAGGAATTCTTTAAAGTTAGTTACTGGTATCCTTGCACCAGCGGCCTCCGGCAGTCCTCCTCCAGTTCCGCCATGTCTGGGAGCTACTTCCCGTAAAATGTGATTAAGATCAACTGGGCTGCGTGAACGGAAACTAATATCGTAGGAGTGTTTTGTTTGCCGGTATTCTGCAGAGCCTCCAACCTTTCTCTGGCCGTAAGCAGCAGCGTATATGGCAGATTTGGACTTGTAGCCTTGTGGATCAATTACATAGGCTAGGTTCTGAAGGCTTTTTACCTGTTTTCTTATACGCAATCTCAACTGTTCTTCAAGTTGAGAACACTTGCTCGCAAATTCAAGTACTTCCGGTATATCCGAAGGAAGCTTATCCTTAGCAAGGTGTTCTACCAGATACCTCTTGAAATCAAATTCACGGCCTGCGTATATTATTGCCTGTATTAGTGCACCGGCTTCAAAGAACAGAGTCCTTTTATCCCAGTCCTCGCACCAGAGTTTCACCGAATCGCTATCATCTGCATAATCGCCTATAGCGCCGTAGATGGCCACTCTGCGCACATCCCGGTTTAACCGATGGGCAAGCACCTTGTAGGTGAGTTCAGAAGAACAAGCACAGGGGTCATTATGCAGCCAACTTTCATTCCAGCTTTTATCAGGTACAGGGTGATGGTCTATATATGTAAGGCTGCTTTCCTTAGCCACTTCCTTAAGCCTCTGGAGCAGCTCTGTGCTGGTTCGCTCGTCAATAGCGATATCGCAAATGATCACTCGCTTGTATCCTTTTGCCAGATCAAGTTTTTTCACCAGGCTTACAGGACTTGTGAAGTATACCTGCGAGTTAGGATAAGCGGTTTTGGCAATGGCGCCGGAACATATACCATCCGAATCTCCATGAGTGAAGATTATAGTTTCAATGCTACGATCCTGTTGAAAAGGTCTCATATCATACCCAGTTCAGATCTTTTAGTAAAAGTTGGTTTGAATGTATTTAAAGTGTTTCATGTTCTAATTTAGAGTCTCCAACCAATTGCTTTTTCTATTAGATCCATCATTTTTTGCTTTAAACTGCTGACAGAGCTTATCTTTTCAGAATCTTTATTCTCCTGAACAAATGTTTCTTCTGTATCATTTTCTATCTCTTGAGGTATTTCCTCTTGCGATGAGTTCTCTTCCAGCAAAGTCTCTTCAACTACATTTTCCTCTATTTTTAAGATCTGACTTGCAGATTCAAATGAGTCCTCATATCCTCTGGAATCCACGAACCTTACTTTTGCACCAGGTATTACAATATTTTCACTGGAATTGACAGATAATGAATACCCAAGTATCCATATGTCAGAAGGTTGCATTACCTGGCTCTTGCTCAGATTACCGCTCATTAGGATGGAACCTTCAGGAAGCTGATCAGTAAGCTGCACATAAGCAGCTCTATCTCCTGAATTGTTTACCTGAAGAGTAACATTCAACAGGCCTTCTGTGCCAGTGTTCTGGTATAAAAATGATTTATTGACATCAATGTATGGGCCGTGTATCACAATTTCACTAGAATTAGTTTTTATGCTGTGGGTTATTCCATTGTATTCCATGGATAATTTCATACCAGGTATCAGGAATGTTCCCGGTTTCAGGGCACGTATAGAATAGCCGACAGATCTTTTATCCCTTGGTTGAAGATTAATGTTCCAGTCAGTACAATCTATATCAGGATCAGTTACAAACCCAGAAGGTATCGTTTCATTGATGCGGATGCTCTGAAGAGGAATGTCCTTCAGATTGATGACCTCAGTTAATATGTAGACTCGTTCATCAATATAAGCTTCTTTAGCAGGGAGCCGTTTTACTTTGATAACAGTATTGATCCACGGTATTAGCTTAATTATAGATGAACTGTTTGCAATGGCTATCTCTATAGTAGCATAAGGTGTAGGTATGTCATTGCCTGTTACTACCTCTTTAGCAGTTAATTTCACCAAACCGTCAAGTATCGTCTCATTTGAAATCACGCTATTGTTAAGAGCAAGTATGGCATTCCATGAACGTGATGTGTTAGTTTTAATGCTGAGCATTACGTAATCATCGGGCAAGTCCACAGGTTTTGATGGTGAAAAATCAAGGGCTTTGATCGTATATCCATCTATTTCAGCCTGCTCTCCCCAATAGATCGTAAATTCCGATGGAGTGAGCCATTCTGTATCATTCGCATCTGTAGTAGATGCACCTACAGCATGCTGCTGCAGTACAAGGCATATTATCAGTACTGCAGCAAATAATATAGATTTACGATCCATATATGCCTTAATCCTTTTTCACAAATTTCATCACGGCTATAAATGCAAGTACTAGCACCCACGCTTCAAAACCGGGCTGCTGGCCGATCTCTTCTTCACTTGTGGAACTTGCTGCAGCTGTACCGGAACTGGCAGATCCCTGAGTACCGGATTGAGTTTGAGAGGTTTCCTGGCTCTGTGAAGTCTTTAGTTTGATTTCCGGCATGTTTGAGGTCTTTTCACCTTTATAACCTTCCAGATCCATAAATTTAGCAGATGTGGCTGGCAGCTTCATGTCAGCTTCATTTTCAAGCTTGATCACGTATGAAAATTTTTGTGTGGATTTATCATTGACCACATCATCGAAAGTCATGATCCCGCTTACAAAACTGGTACCTTCTGGTACTGTTTCCGTTATTTCTACATTAGCATCTCTGTTGCCTTCATTTTTGACAGACACGGTCACAAGTACATTGTCTCCCGGATTGAAGGAAGAAACATTTACCTTTTTCTCAAGTACTATATACGGACCATTGATCTGAATGACAGGTGAATCTGATTCAAAGGTATATTTTTTGCCATCTACTGTGAAACTGGCAGTGGCCTTTGGCAATGTGAACTTTCCGGGTTTTATAGGCTTAAGAGCATATTCCAGAACTGTATCTGTTTCCTGGGAGTTCACAGATATTGTCTTTTCTGTCTGTACATTGCCTTGAAGTTCCATATCATCAGTCTGGGGGTCACTTATAAGGACAGAATTTAGAGCATATGCACCGGTATTTCTCAAAATCAGAGATACATACGCTGTATCATCCATGTATATTTCTTCTTTACAGGTTTTTGTAAGCACGATTTCCGATTTTGGCTCAATGGTAATGGTCTTTGTACCATTGAATGTGTGTTTTTCACCATTTATGTCATAAGCAGTAGCCTGTGCAACTATTTTGAAGTCCTCTTCATCCCACAACATGGGGATCTCCAGACTAAAAGTAAGTGGTTTGCCGGATTCTCCTTTTTCAAGAGAAGATATTGTTTGGGTAAGTTTCCCATCGGCAAGTTTAAGGCCAGCAGTATCTATGTTTAAAGCTATATTGCTGGCTTCTGCATCTCCTGCATTCTTAATAGTTACATTACCTTCTATGTAACGAGGAGTTGAAAGCCGGGTTGGATCATAACTATCCTTCTCTATATCTACTGTCACTTCAAGATCTGGCAATCCACGCCTGTATATTTGCAGTTTGGCAGTAGGATCTACAAGATTTCCTGTCCAGCTATCGACTTTTAAGCTGAGGGCACTGGCAAATACCTTTATGTCATCTCCACCGGCTGTGTCCCTGTAGATCAGCTCATCTGAGAGTTTCAAGGCTCCTGCTGTCATATATTTGTTATCTTTGTAGATTGTGATATATACATAACCATCTTTATTGAAGTCATCTGCCGTAATGACATAGTTATCAACGGTGTAAGAATCTCCCCAATGAAGAGTAACAGTTTTTACAGATTCCCATTCAATGTCATCTGAGCTGTAAGCTGACACATGTGGTGTCAGAAAGAGTAATACCAAGGATAAGAAAAACATGGACTTTATTGACATATTAGTGCCTCTTAAGTGGATACTGGATACTTAGAACATCAGTTACTTCTAACAAGCTGATATATTTATATTATTATATAACTATATTGCTAGTGATTATACATCAACTTATTCTCCTTATAAAACTCAAGGATATAAGGTATTGAAAATAAACCCGATGCTTTCCATTAGCATTCCAACTAGAGTTTCAATGAGATTGAAAAAGTGAAAATGCTACCTTTTCCAATTTCACTTTCCACCCATATACTTCCACCATGCAGCTCCACAAAATGCTTTGCAATAAAAAGCCCGATCCCATTCCCTTTATACTTACGGGTAGAAGAAGAATCCAGCTGTGCAAAAGGCTTGAACAATCTTTGTTTGTCCTCTGCACTTATACCTATTCCATTATCAATAACCTCTATATGCAACATATCAGGCATTTGCTTGACCCTTATCTTTACAAATCCTTGTTCTTTGCCGAACTTTATGGCATTGTTCACCAGATTAAGAAGTATCTGCTGCAATTTATTCCTGTCAGCTTTTATTAATCCCACCTGAGGGTCAACTTCTATTTGCATCTCAATGCTTTTCTTTGAGGCGAAAACATACATTTCAGTCTTAACATCCTGTATAAGATCTGGAAGAGAGATCTCCTCAAACTCAAGATTAGTTTTTCCGGCTTCGATATTTGAAACGTCAAGTATGTTGTTGATCACATCAAGCAGATCTTTACTGCTTCCTATTATGTTATTGAGGTATTTCCGTTCATTCTCTTTTAGCTTCTCTTCAACACTTTCTTGCAAAAGATCTGAAAATCCCATTATAGAGTTTAGAGGTGTTCTTAGCTCATGTGTTACATTGGAGAGGAATTCACTCTTTGTCCTGCTAGCTTCTTCTGCCACGTTCTTGGCATGGATCAGTGCTTCCCTTGCTTTTTTGCTTTCAGTTATATCCTCTACGATGCAAATACCGCCAGCAATAGCCTCATCCTCGGTAATAACAGGAACAAAACTAGCTCTTATAGGTGTATCTCTTGTACCCATAAATGAAAAAGAACTACCTGAGAAATTATCCGGCTTACCTGAGATTACCACTGTGACACATTTCTTGATCTCTTCATTTGCATCAGTGCCCAGCAGATCAAAACCGATGATATTGCCTATAATACTTGCCTCTTCCACACCCACTATGTCCACAAAGCTCTTATTGCACTGTGTGATGACTCCATGGCTGTCAAAATGGATTATTCCCAGAGGAGACTTTTCAAATATCATCTTATATTTGTCTTTAGCTTCTCGCATTTCCTTCTCATTGAGCACTCGCTGAGTGATATCTCTAATATTTACACTAAAGAAAGAGGCTCCGTCTTTCTTCCATGAAGAATGTGAGATCTCTATGGGAAATTCCGTTCCATCTCTTTTCAAACCGTAAAGCTCTATGGTATTTCCCATTACCCACGAACGGCCAGTTGAAACAACTATATCCCACCCCTGATGTATATGCCTGTATCTTTGAGGCATGATCATGGAAATATGCTTTCCGAGTGCTTCATCTACCGTATAGAAGAATAGGTTCTCAGCGCCTCTGTTCCAGAAAATGATATTGCCTTGTTCATCGGAAAATATTATGGCGTCTGAAGCTGAACGTGCCTGAGAGATGAACATATCGCTTGCCATCTCCAGAGTGTTGAGGTTAGCTTTTCTGTCAGCAATATCCCTTATGGTGCCGGTTATCCCTTTAACATGGCCATCACTGTCAAGTAAAGTTTGCGCATACAATTCTACCCAATATGTCTTTCCATTTGGATTTTTAAGACGGACTTGTACTCGGGTCTGTCCGGAGTTTGAGAGCGTTATAGATAAAGAACGAATTATCTTGTTTTGATCATCATAAAAGAACAAATTTGTTACTTCTTTGAAGATGAGTTCCTCAGGAGTGAAGCCATATGTGGTGATAGAAGGGCTAATATAAATGATTATTCCTGCAGTATCCGTTGCCAGGATCGTATCCACTGAGTTTTCCACCAGTGAACGGTATTTATCTTCAGTACTACCTATAGCATATTGATTTGATGCAAAATTAACTTGTTTTATTTGTTGTTCTATTTGTACTATTATTCTGGAGATATTTCCTTTTCGATCATAGAGACAGCCGGTCTTGAGAACAACCGGATGTTCTTGTCTATGCTTGTCCAATATGGTGATTTCAATATCAGAATGATCTTTGCTATTTTCAGCCCATTTGGCATACATCTCTTTTACTTCATACCACCTGTCAGAAACTATCAGCCGTTCATACCATATATGGCCGACAAGTTCTTTTTTTGTGAAGTCTAAAGTCTGACAAAGAAATTCATTTGCAAAAGAGATCATTTGATTACTATCAAGGACAAGTAACATCGAAGGAACAGCGTCTATATATGCCTGCAATATCTCAAAACAGGAATCATTAAAGTTCATAGAAGGGACAAAAGAAAGGTCTATCTCACTTTCCAATGAGGTACTGCTTACTGCTTCCGGACTTTTTTTCTTAAAGATCATAGGTATTCCTTTTATATTTAAAATCTCGCCGGTCATTGTATTTTCAGTATCTCATACGAGCTTTTCGAACAGGTGTGATAGTCTGATTTTATTCTTTTGGAACAAGTAGCCTGAAACCGTTGATCATTTGTGGCCTTTCCACCGTTCTTGACATTTCTGTAAGTGAAGGCAGTTTAGTTACACTGGGGTGCTGGAGCATAATATGTTGATACTCTTTATTTTCCTGGAATGCCGTAAACCCAGATCCCAAATGAATACGGTCTTTCTCTTGAGAGGCCATCCCATAAAGAGCTTCAGTTGCATGTCTCTCTTTTTCCTTAGCTTTTTTACTAAGGCCAAGTTTCATGTCTCTTTCTCTGTTTTTGGTTCCTGTTTCTTTTCCTTTTCTATAGTTTTCACTGACAAGTTCTAGAAGACCTGCTTCCTTTGCCACTGATTCCAGGGCAGCATATCGCTCACTTACCCAGCCAAGTTCCGAATGTTTATGATAACCTACTTCAAAGCCAAGGTCATAGGCCCTTTTCTCCAGTTCGGCCTTCTCCGAATCGCTGAGCTTTCTTTTCGCTTCTGCTTTCTTAAAAAGCCGCATCCTGCACCACTCCATTATTGTAGAATGCCTTCTACTTGCAGTCCCCGCTCAGTAAATTGAACTTTATGCATATTGCAGTCATGTTTTGTGCCACGCATTTTGATTATCTGGATGGCACGTGTCATCTGCTTTTCATAAAGGAAATTATGCAGGAAAATTACTCCGTGGGATGCGAACTGTTCGGTAGTATATGCAGTTGGATCGGTTAACTCACCTATGATTATAGTTGTACAACCCAGTTTTTTCAGGTTTCGAATAAAACGTGTCATCTCTTTTTCCTGAAGCGCCGGGTCTTGTGTTGCAAAACGTATTGCACTCATGGAATCAATGACAAGTCTTTTGACGTTGTATTCTGCAACATAAGCTGCAAGCTCTTTGAATACCATGGCAGGAGATGGAGCTTCATGTTCATTGGAATGTCCTTCTATATTCTCATGGGGTTGAATAATATCTTTTAATTCATCCATGTACCCATATTCCATACGTGGTCCAAGGTCTGCAAATAACAGTTTCTTCACTTTTATAAGTGGTATGACGTTGAGAGAATAGTTGGACATATCATTTATGATGTTCTGGGGACATTCCAGTAATGTAACATATAGTCCCACATCACCCTGTAGAGCACCTTTTGCAAGAAATTGTACTCCAAAGGTTGTCTTGCCTCCTCCAGGAGGTCCGCTTAGCAGATAGACACGTTCCGGGAGAAGTCCTCCCTGCATGATCTCGTCCAAACCTTCTATCCCACTTTCAATTCTCATAAATAAACCTCGTTGTTATAATATATTTAATATTATTTTAAAGCTTCGATATAATTATAGGGAATCTAGTCTCTGCAGTGGATTTCAAATTCTTGATTGCGATAGGTTCTTATGAATTGAAGACAAAGGCTTTTTATGCATCTATCTAAGATCATCCCGGTTCTGGAAAAAATAGCTCCTCCTGAGCTTGCTGCAGATTTCGATGTAGGTAAAATTGGTCTTAATCTGGACCTTGACAATGATATTAAAAAAATTGCAGTTGCTTTGGACCCTACGGACTATGTACTTAGCAGAGCTTCAGAGATCAATGCGGATCTGTTAATAACCCATCACACTCTTATTTTCAATCCTGTGAATTGTATTTCCAAAAGACTTGCCACTAGTCTGCAAATAGCTCTGGATAACAGAATTTCTCTATATTCCATGCATACGAATTTTGACAGGGCTAAAGGCGGAATAAACGATGTACTTGCAAAGAGGCTGGGACTTAACAAAGTGCAAGAACTGGAAATAGGTCGCATAGGTGAAGTACCTGTATGCTCTACGGAAACTCTGGCAAACCATGTCGCAAAAAGTCTCAACACTCATGTGCAATATGTAGGAGAAAGAGATGATATAAAACGTGTAATGGTTTTCGGAGGCAGTGGTTTTCGTAGCGAGTATCTGGAAGTGGCAAGAGAGCATGGTGCTGAAGCATTTGTATCTTCAGAACTGAAACATGATGTCATACGCTCCCGGGGAGAGCTTGTTCTTATCGATGCCACACATTATGCTACAGAGAATCCGGGTATGGAGGAGCTTTGCCCGCGTCTGGCAGACCTATTGGGGTTAGATGTTGAATTCATACATCACAATCCATTTATCAGGGTGATATGAGGTATCATTTGATGTCTGATACTACTGAATGGAAAGAAGTGGAAGAATTACTGGAACAGAATTTGAAGCGAAAGGTAAGGGCTAAACACAGAGGATACGGGGACTATGAAAAAAGAGTTTACAGAGGACCCTCTGTGAAAAGAGAATATGAGCGATAATACTCAGCTACTCTATTTTTTGTCCTTAAGTAAACGGCCATAAACTTTCAATGTGGAATCGGCTATCTCATCCCAGTTATATACTTCTTCAATGAGCTTACGCCCTTCGTTTCCAAAACCTGCTTTCCCCAAGCCATCCAGTACATAGTTGATTCCCCATGCTATGGAATCCGGGTTTTGGTAAACTGTAACCCCATTCTTGAAATTCTCAATAAGCTTCACAGCATCGGTAGCCACCACACTCTTGCCCGCATCCCATGCTTCAAGTACAACAATGCCAAAAGGTTCGTTGCGGCTTGGAACGCATACGATATCTGCAGCATTGTACCAGTCTCTGGAAACGTTATCAGAAGCATAACCAAGGAAATGAGCTGCATGCTTAACACCCGTTGAAACAGCCAGATATTCGCAATGGGCTCTCATTTCCCCCTCTCCTATAAATACAAACTGTACGTCCCACCGGTGAGACAATACTTTTCCTATGGCTTTTACAAGCATATCAGGCCCTTTCTGATAGCTCATGCGCCCTATAAACAAAACAACAGGAGCGAGTGAATGGATTCCATATTTCTTTTTTATCTCTCCTGGATCAATGTCCCTATGCATTTTGTTTAAAAATATCCCGTTCGGTACAAGCGATATCTTATTATCTGGTATTAGGTATAGAAATTGAACTTCCTTTTTAAGTACCTCTGAAGTAATTATAACTTCAGCAGCCTCATAACCACCCAGCCATTCTCGATGTGAGATCGTTTTAGCTTCCCACCAATCCCCATGTACATTTCCGTTACGTCCCCATTCTGTACTGTGGTATGTGAGAAGGAAAGGCAGTCCTTTTTCTGCTTTGAGTTTGCATAGTACATTCACCGGATGCCAGTCATGACCATGGAGGATATCGAAATGACCGAATTTGTCTACCATTTCTAAAAACATCCAGTACATGGAATCGCACATTCTGTCCATCTGGTTTACCACGCCACCTGATTGGTCGTGGTCCACTCGATGATAATGCACGCCATTTATGAACGAATGCGGATCTAACCCGCGGTTACGGGTGAATATATGCACTTCATGACCCTTTGAAGCTAATACTTCGGATAGTTCTGAAACATGGGGAGCTATACCTCCCACCTTTACTGAATACAAGCTTTCCCACGAGAACATACCTATTCTTAATTTTCTCATTTTATCCCACACTTATTAACATTCAATGTATTTCCTGTTCGGACATCTCATTGTTCAAATACTCAGCAGCCTTTTCAGGGGGCATGGTATTAATGAAAATATCAGTGTTTTTCTCAAATCCTGCCATCTTACTTGTCACGGGCTGGAGCCTGATATTCAAATGATATGTATCGTCTTTCATCAGTTGGAAAAACATATAATTGTAAGAAGGAGATCCCAATACTGTTTCTAATCTGGAAAGTACATAGCGCATAGCAACACCCAATGAAAACAGCATTTCAGTTGACAATGCTCCAAGATGACATACATGTTCTTTTGGAAGGAACCAGATCTCAAATGGAACCTTTGAGCAATAAGGAGCAAAGGCTATGAAATATTTATTTTCATAAATGGATCTTTCACTTGCAGATTCCCTGCATACTATCTCACAGTAAGGACATTCTCCTTTAGCCTGAATAACATCTGTCTCCCTTTTTATAGAAGGAGGTATCAGAGGCAATGCGATAAGCTGGGAATGGGTGTGTTCCAGGGATGCACCAGCCTGCTTTCCCCAATTCTTAAAAAGAGATACGTACCGTATCTGTGGCTGTTTCCAGTAATGAATGACCCGGTCCCTGTAAGCTTTCATGAGCAGATACATCTCTTCATCTGAGAAATTTGTCAGCTTTTTCTCGTGTTGAGGTGTTTCAATTATTACTTCGTGGAAACCATATCCCGATTGACAGGGGGTATCAGCACCTTCAGGACTGAGGGCAGGATATAGATTTGGTATACAACGGATCTGCCAGTCTCTAATAACTTCATCCTTACTGTCCTGAAGGATCTTTCCATTCTTATATACAGCCAGAGCAGGTGGAGTCTGGTCTTCTCTTCCAGCACAGAATACACAGCTTGTAGCATTCTGGACCTCCGGTGAAGAAGAAAAATCAGAAGGCCTTTTACCTCTTGCAGCGGCTACTATGCAATAATCATCAAGGAAATAGTGTTTGCGTATCTCAGACACTTGTATTTCTCCTGCTTAATCTGAAAAACTATCAAGAGTCAGTTTTCCTCTTCTTCCTGAACTATGCATACGCCCGTAAGAAGCTCATAATATTCTTTTGTAGGGCTCAGCCAGTTCATCTCCTTTGCAAGCAGGTTAGCTTCCTGGCAAAGAAGGCTATACTTTACTTTGTCATCAATGTAAGTATCCAGGAAATAGTCTATAGCAAGAGCGTAATCGCATACCATTTCATTGTATGGAAGGTCTATATTATCCACAACTATCACCCCGCCCATGCCCATAACGAGGCGTTTGATGCTTGCAAGGGCATCACTAAAACCACACACCTTGCTGACTATGCTTGGTGTAGCCTCTTTTCCTGCTTCAAGTCCTGTGAGCAGGAAAGGCTCATATCTTGAAGGGAATATCCCTGCAATACACCCTGCCATTAACTCATCAGAGTTCATATTAAGACCGCCATCATGGTCTGATATCCACTGAGGATAAAGTACAGCTGTAACATGTCTTCTTCCGGTGATAATTTGCGCAGGTTCTAGCTGCCTCTCCTTGATCATTCTCTGAAGTCTTATTTCCTCTCCCTGTAATATCTCATCCGGCAGCTTAAGTGGGAAACCTTCAGGTACATTTGACTTTGGACCGTGTGCTGCTATAATAAAGCAAACTACACGTATATCCTCATCCTGCTGTCCTGCGGCTATCTGCAGTTTTACCATTCTATCCAGCAACATGAGGGAGTCAAGGAGGTCAGGATAGCCTTTGTTCTCGATCTCGATACGTGATATGGAGAAAACAGGCAGTATCCTCTTTGAAGGAATGGGCACGCCTCCATACAGTTTATGTATATTTTCTGAAAGAAAGGTCTGTATCTTCTCGCGGCATTTCTTCTTCTTTTCCATGGAAATGCCCAATCCATTGTTATCTATACCATTGCGGACAACTATCGAATCTATCCCGTAGAACAATTTGACTTCCTTACGCGTGGAGTCACCTACTGCGGTTACTACATCGGCATTCACAGAAAGAGCTTCAAGTCTTGCGAGGTTCTCAGGCACTTTTGGATCCCAAGTACTATCATTCTGACGGATCTTCTGTAACGATTGATGTCCTGAAGCTCTCCCTGGCAATGTTGCATGATATGTAGCTACTGAATTAACGGATAAACCTAATTTATGCAGCCGTGCCAGCGTATAAAATACACCAAATTCATGGCAATGCAGATATACATGCATGCTGGGCATAAGGGAAGCAGCAAAATCAGATATTGCCTGATCTGCAAATTCTTTTGCCCTTTGTGCTTTTATAGTCACAAGTTCCCTTATGAATTCAGATATAGAATACGAGAGATTAAGATAATGAGTATATTCCTGGCCGTTTCCCATATTCTCATACTTAAGTGAATCAAGGCCTATGAGGGAAAAAGCTTCAGCTTTTACCTTATCGGAAAGGCACATAGTAGCACCTGAGTAATCAGACATTATCCTGCAAAAATCATTTGTTTTGAACATCAGATAAATGATAGGTATGCCTTTATAATGGCGTACACCACTAATGATCTCTATACCTCTTGATTTCATGGCAGTGATGGCTTCTGCAACCTCATCCTCGGTTTCATAAGGCTCAAAACCAGTCATATCAGTGATACGGTTGAGGCTTTTATGCCAATCAGTACCTGCATGTCCATAGTATGGACCTGCAACTATAATTCCAGGTAATATCTCATCCTTGATGGCTCCTGAACTCATCAGGGATGCAAGAGTAGTGGCTTCGGCGTCAATCACATTCCAGATACCACCCATTTTATTCGACTTCGGGCCAGCCTCTTCTCCTGCTATCACTAACCATTTTCGTTCAAACATGATTGATTCCCACTGATGATTCTATAAAAGTTTAATTGGCCTCTATCAATAAAACAATATCGTGTTAATATCTATCCATTAGAATATAAACTGTTGTTTTTAAGTGCAATAGACTAAAATAATGAGAGAGGATATATTTAATCATGGAATCGGTTTGTGTGTGTGTGGATTTACATCTACCATTTCATATGAAATGGTACTGGCCAGCTGATGGTTATCGCATACCTGAGATTTCGACCTATTTTGATCAGGAGAGAATCTTTACTGATTTTCAGCGTATGGCAGTAAACATTAGGAGAACGAACAAGGTATTGGAGAGATCTATTGCTAATGGAGCGGCCTATACTCTGAATCTTTCGGGAACATTTCTTGATCAGTGTCCATGGGACCCAGAAGTCCTGAATTCATTTAAAGAGTTGACAGATACCGGAAATGTTTCATTTGCTGCATCTACCTATTATCACTCTCTAAGTGCTCTTTATCCTGACCTCACAGATTTTAAGGAGCAGGTATGGATGCATATGAAAAAGGTATCGGAGCTCTTTGGTGTCACTCCTTTAGCTTTCGTGAATCCTGAATTGATGATATCTGGAAATACTGGAGGCGTGCTCAAAAAGCTGGGTTTGAAATGCATGATAGCAGAAGGAGCTAAAAACCTGCTTCATGCAGATGTGCCTTCAAGAGTATATTCTGATGATATGCCAACACTGCTTCGTCACATAGATCTAAGCGAGGACATCAGCAAGCGTTTCTGCGACAAATCATGGGAGGAATATCCATTGATAGCTGACAAGTTCGCTTCCTGGATAGAGCGCATTGAAGGCGATGTTATCACTCTTTACCTGGATTACGGTTCAATAGCCTGGAACGAGAGCAAAGCAGGGGGCATGTTCCAGTTTCTGGCAGATCTTCCGTTGAGCCTTGAAGAAAGAGGTATCAGCATGATCAAGCCTGAAGATGCAGTGAGCAGATTTGATAAAGTAAAGCTGGATACGCTGAAAACCGAGTCTGCAGCTCGGTATGGAATGGAGAGCCTGCTTGGAAATCATGCACAGCATTTCTATCTGAAGGAACTTGAGATAATAGGGCAAGAACTAAGGGAACATCCCGATGCTTCAGATAATCCTCATATGCGTCATATGTTCGGATATCTGCAGCAGAGTGATATTTTCCTGGATATGAACACTGTCAACATAACAGGGTATGAAAGAGCAGTAAATAACTTATCCATTTTGTCTGATTTCAGAAGGGCTATTTTGGAGGGGAGTGCATGAAGTCGGTCTGCTTTTACTTTGAAGTCCATCAACCATATCGGTTAAGATGGTTCTGGCCGGATGAACACAGGGGTTTTGACAGATATTTTGATAGCAAGGCTAACAGGGATATATTTGAGAAGGTATCGCGTAAATGTTATCTTCCTACCAACAAAGCCATGCTTGACCTTATTGATGAATACGGCGGAAAGTTCAAGATAAGTCTCTCAGTCACAGGTACGTTGCTTAGCCAGTGTGAGAAGTGGGGCAAAGATGTGCTGGAAACCTTTAAACAGCTGGCAGATACAGGATGTGTAGAATTCCTGGAAGAAACGAATTACCATTCTCTGGCAGGTTTGTTCGATGATCGGGAAGAGTTCAGGGAACAGACACTTGAACACCGGGAAAACATGAAGACGCTTCTTGGAGTAGAACCCCAAGTCTTCCGCAATACTGAATTGCTTTATAATAACAGCCTTGCTGCCACGGTTGAAGAACTGGGATACAAAGCGATACTCACTGAAGGTACCGAACATCTTCTTGGCCGCAGGTCACCGAACTATGTGTATCGTGCAAAGGGCTCAGACATCAAAGTACTTCTCCGTAATTACAAACTTAGCGATGACATCGGTTACAGATTCTCTTCAAGATGGTGGCCGGAATATCCTCTCACTGCAGAAAAATGGGCCAGCTGGGCTTCACTTACTCCTGGAAATACCTTGAACATTTTTATGGACTATGAGACCTTTGGTGAGCATCAGTGGGAGGAAACAGGCATCTTCAAATTCCTGAAAGCATTACCTGCAGAGGTCTTAGACAGGAAGTTGGCTTTCCGTACTCCTTCTGAAATTATCAGCAGATATGATCCCGTAGATGATATCGATGTCGGAGATTTTTCCACTATCTCCTGGGCGGACAGCGAACGCGATACCAGTGCATGGCTGGGTAACGATATGCAAAGAAGATGCTTTGAAGATGTCAAGATGCTAGGTCCTTATGTGTACAAAACTAAAGACCCGGAGATCATCAATATCTGGAAGCATCTGCTCACTTCAGATCATTTCTATTATATGTGTACCAAATGGCTTGGTGATGGTGATGTGCATTCGTATTTTAGCATTCATTCATCGCCATTTGATGCTGCTATCAATTACATGGCAGTTCTCATGGACTTTAAATCTATGGTATTCAGAAAATTGGACGCTCTAGATGCTGAAGCCCATGAATAATGGGAGAAAAGGGGGGTAACTATGGTACGGGATTTATACATGTTTTCCAGGGGCGATGAGAGTGCTCATGTGGTATGGTTCAGCATCAATTATCAGACAGATATGGGAGCTGAAGCTAACATCAACTCAGTGCTTAGTGAAATGGGAGTGAAATTAAAGTTTGCATACCTTGACAATACGGAACATGATGGACAAGGAAAGTATGTGCTTTTTACCGAGGTCAAGGAAAAGGTACAGATAGATACTATCAATGAAATGCTTCGCAAAATTAAAGGAATTACTGAGGTAGAATCCGGTATCTCTGGAAATCGTATGATACACTCAGTGGATTTTCCTCTGAATTTCTTGGGGGAAAGAGCCGTTATTGCAAGATCAAAGACTTTTCTGGATATCCTACGGATAATAAGGGAAAATGTGATCCAGCCCGATGGTCTGCTTCTTCTGAGTGGCCTTAAGGGTGGTATAGGTGCCGCAAAATATGTTAAGGGTATAATAAAGGCAGACGAAAGTAATTGTCTGGCCATACTAAGAGAACTATTCCTTGCATCCGGCTGGGGAAAACTGGAAATGGATTTTGACAGAGATAGTTACAATGGTAAGGTCATAGTAAGGGAATCTTTCATTGCAGATGCATACGGTCCCAGTGATCTTCCTGTATGTGGGTATATGAGCGGCTTCATTGCGGGTTATATGACAGAAATGATGGGCTACACTTTCCAGGTGCGTGAAGTTAGCTGTAAAAGCATGGGGTATGCAGTATGCGAACATATAGTTTCACCTGCTCCTGAAGGGGTAAAAATGGAACATATTATGAAAGAGGAGATCCAGTGATCAGGCAACCTAATGTAATACTGGGTAATGATAAAATTCTTGTTACTATGGGTAAGAAGGGCGAATTATTCGGTTTTTTTTATCCTCGCCGGGATTATGCCCAACATGTGGAGGAATCACTTGCCTGCCTGCAAGTAGACAACCGACTTCTATGGACCAATAACCATGAATGGTATTCCACACAACATTACCTTGAAGATACGAATATCGTCATCACTGAACTTGTACATAGCAGTGGTATTAAGATAAATATCCGGGACTTTGCACACCAAACTGCATCTGTGATGGTGCGCAGATATACCATCAGTACAGAAAGGGATATCAGTGGTACATTTTTTTATTATTCCAATCTCTGTGTAGGAGAAATGCATAAAAAGAATTCAGCTTTCTGTGATCCGGAAATTCACCTGCTTACCCAGTACTGGCAGGATAACTATATTGGTCTAATAGCAAATCCTGCTTTTGAGCAGTGGCAGGTTGGCAAGGCAATGGATACTATATGGTGGACCAATGCCCGCTACGACATGGAAGACGGGAAACTGCACAGCAACAAGGAAGATATCGGTTATCTTAACACGGTTGTCGGGTGGGACCTTAAGCTTAAAGCAGGAGAGACAAAGGAGATAACAGTATTCATAGGAGCTGCTGCGAAAAGAACGCAGCTATACAAGATGATGCTGGAGGTTGTTCAGGAGCCAGTTAATTATATGCTTGAGAAATCAAGGGATGACTGGATACGCTGGCTTTCAAAAAAGAAGCTTCTAAAGCTGTCAGTGCTCAATGATATGACGGAAACCAAACAACAGATCAGAGAGGCTTTTAATCGTTCTCTTCTCACCCTTGACTTACTTAATGACCCTAAACATGGTTCTTTTGTGGCAGCTCCTGAGTTCGACCATGATTTTGAGATGTGTGGCGGTTACGGATACTGCTGGAACAGAGATGTTTCAGAAGTAGCAGTGGCATTGCTCAATGCAGGATATCCGGAATATTGTGAGAGGTTCTTCCATTGGTGCAGGCGTACACAGCTTTCCGATGGTTCCTGGTTCCAGCGGTACTGGCTTGACGGAAATACTGCTCCTTCATGGGGAAACTTTGATCATTCCACCCAGATAGACGAAACCGGAGCTACACTGTATGCCATGTACACATTTTACGATGGTCTGAAGGGGCTTCCTAAAGCGGAGTTCCTTGAAAATATCTGGATCACTGTTCTCACAGGTGCAGAGTATCTAATGAAACGCACACAAGAAGGTCTGCATGATTCCTGTCTGGATATATGGGAAACATATGCCGGTGTATTCAGTTATACTTCAGCTGCTATATATGCCGGCTTAAGGGGTGCTGCCTACATAGCAACAGTTTACAGTGAAAGGGGACTTGCATCACGCTGGCTTGAAAGGGCTGAACTTGTAAAAAGCAAGACCATAGAAAAAATGTGGCTTGAAGAGGGATATTTTGCAAAATGCATTGCTGATGGTAAGCTAGATACCACTGTGGATGCCAGTATGATCGGCACTTTCACACCATTCAATATGCTTTCTCCTAAAGACCCGCAGGAGAGGAAAATGATCTATTCAATGCTGAGCACCATAGAAAGCAGGCTTAGTGTGAATGTTAACGGATCTAATGGCATAAAAAGATACGAGAATGACAAATATATTGAAGGCAATCCGTGGGTAGTCACTACTTTATGGTTATCCAAGGCAATGCTGACTCTTGCAAATTCACTTCGCAACGAACCAAACAGCGAAAATGAGGTTTCAAGACTTGTACAGGGTTCCGTGAACTATATCAAATGGGCTCTGAAAGGAACAACAAGTGCCGGTATGCTTCCTGAACAGGTAGACAAGCAAAAAGGCCATCCTGCCTGGGCTATACCCTTAGGCTGGAGCTGTGCTTTGATGATCGATAATATACTTCTTCTCGAAAAACTATCGGAGGCAAAGGATGGAAAGATATGAAGGAACTCTATTCTCTGTTGTCAAGGATAGTCGCGGTGAACTGTGCCAAAAGGAATGGCTGATAACCAACGGATTAGGAGGATATGCTTCTTCGACCATTTCTTTTATGAACACCAGAAAATATCATGGTTTGCTGGTGGCGTCTATGGAGCCTCCTGTTGACAGAATGGTTCTTTTATCTTCTCTTGACGAAGAAATACATATAGGTAGCATTATTCACGAACTTTCCTGCCATAAATATCCGGATGTTGTCCATCCTCAGGGTTTCAGTTATATCCGGGAATTTGTTGATGGTCCCATACCATCATGGAAATATGATGTTGATGGTATTCAAATAGTTAAAACATTATTCATGGAACATGGGCAAAATACTGTTTTTATAAAGTACAATATTAATGTGCCTCCAGATAAAGGAATTTGCAGAATGCGTGTACATCCTCTTGCAAGCATGCGGGATTTCCATGAATTAACACGGCAGCACAATGGAATATCACAGGAATCATCCAGTTATGGAACTACAGTGATGGTCAGTTCCAGGGAAAAAAGCACGTTAAAACTACATCTTGTCTCAAATGCTGCTTACGTTCCTGCAAGCGATTGGTACTATAACTTTGAATATGCTGCTGAAATGGAAAGAGGCTATGATTATCATGAAGACTGTTTCCATCCCGGCTACTTTGAAGTGGACCTTGTGCAGGGGATCAATGAGATCTTTATAGTTGCTTCTAATGAAAAGATAATTAATATCTCTTTATCTTCTGTACGCAAGGTGTACGAAGCTGAAAATAAACGCATTTCCATGATCTGCCAGGGTTTAAACTATACAGATATTCTTCCCTCAAAGCTTGTTATGGCTGCAGACAGTTTCATTGTCATGCGCAATTCAACCGGAAAGCATTCTATTATTGCAGGTTATCCTTGGTTTTCGGACTGGGGAAGAGACACTATGATCTCATTACCGGGCCTTACACTTGTAACCGGCAGATATGAACTTGCTGCAAGCATACTTTCCACGTTTGCAGAGAATTGCAGGGATGGGCTTATCCCTAACAGGTTCCCCGATCACAGTGGTGATGATTATGCATATAACACAGTGGATGCATCTCTGTGGTTCATCAATGCATTATGGAAGTATCTTGAATATACCGATGATGTGCCTACTGTCAGGAAAATGTGGTCTACAGTGGATGATATAATTCGCAGCTATTCCAGAGGAACGAAATTTGGTATTAAAGCCGACACAGATGGTCTGCTATGTCATGATGGTCAACTGACGTGGATGGATATCAAAGTAGGTGATGTTGAGATCACACCTCGCAAAGGCAAGGCATGTGAGATCAATGCTTTGTGGTACAATGCGTTGGCCATTGCCTCAAAGATTGCTTTAAAGATTGGAATAGAAGACCAAAGTTTTGCAGAAAAGGCTGAAAAGGTACGCGGAAATTTTGAGAAAACGTTTTGGAATGAACAACAGGGCTGTCTTTTCGATTGTATTGGTTATGATCCACAAGGTAAAGAATACAATGATGGATCATTAAGACCGAATCAGATATTAGCGGTGTCATTACCTCATGGTATGCTCGATCAGGAGAAGGAAAAAAGCATTGTCAGAAAAGTGCAGCAGTATTTGCTGACACCCAGAGGCTTAAGGACACTGGCACCCTATGAATCGAACTATATTGGTAAATACGAAGGTAGTGTCCTTCAAAGAGATATGGCTTATCACAATGGAACTGTGTGGCCCTGGTTGTTGGGACCTTTTGTATCTGCCTACTGCAAGACAAAAGGTCATTCCTTAAGAAGCAGAATGTATGCAAAAGAGCTGCTGGACGGATTTATTCCTCATCTTGCAGAAGCAGGTATTGGGAGCATTTCAGAAATATTTGATGGCAATGAACCCCATATATCCAGAGGATGTGTGTCACAGGCATGGAGTGTGGCTGAGATCCTGCGTGCGTATTCTGAGGATGTGTTGGTTAAAAGGTGAAATAAGAACAGAAGCGTTCGAAGAAATGACAGAGCACCTAATTTGAATACCTCAATTTCCGGCTGTAGAAATCTTCAATTTTCCAATGAGATCTACATTGAAATTTATATTTAAATGTATACTGGTATTGTTGAAATATCAATTTTTAAGGCAAATCATATTGATTTCAATAGACTTTCTACATGACCAAAAATCTAACTGTACTGTCATTTCCAATTTACAATTCCTGCTCGTATACTCTTTCCACATGGGAACTTAAATAGGAACCAATGAATAAATATAATAGATAATACTTAATATAAGTGGTGAATGGGATGGGTAGCTTTGCAGATTCCTTTAAATGCATTGAAGATAAATTCGAAAAGGGTTTTAATTTATGTAAAAAAGGAAAAAAGGAAGAAGCAAATTGCTATTTCAATCAAGTTATAATTGATTGTACAAATGCACGTACTGAAAGTGCTCTAGAGAACGACATTGCTATTACATGGCTTTATGAAGGTCTTTCATATGGCCAACTCGGTCAAGATGAGTCAGCAGGATATGCATATAATAAAGCAAATGAACTTTTTAGAGAAATAATAAAATGTTGTGAGAATGATGCAAATTTCTGGTACTATTATGGTCGTAGTTTTCAAGGACTTAATAAAAACAAAGAAGCAATAGAGCATTTTGACAGAGCTTTAAAAATACAACCAGACTACTACATGGCATTGTACGAAAAAGGCCACATCTTCCACATACTTGGAAAGCGCACTGAAGCTTTCGAATCATTTACAGAACTAACAAAACTCAAACCAGATTTTGATCAAGGTTGGTGTGATAAAGGTATCATTCTTTATGAAACCAATAAATATAATGAAGCATTGCCTTTATTTGAAAAGGCTTTACAAATTAATGCTGAATATTCCGGGGCATGGTACTATAAAGGTCTTACTGATTATAATTTAAAGAATTATAAAGATGCAGAATTTGCCTTCCGTAAGGTCTTAGAAATTAATAACTTTAAAGACGCTGGTGCATGGTATTATAGAGGACTTTGTTTTCTTAAACAAGGGAAATCCGAAGATGCTTTGAAAAGTTTTGAACAAGCTACCATGATTTCACCTGAATATGAAATTTCGTGGTATGAATTAGGTTTAATTCAGCATAAGTTTGGAGAATATCACAAAGCAATAGAATCCTTTAAAAAAATAAAACCAAAAGGTTTTGGACAAAACTTGCTTTATATAAGATCGTTAATACAAAAAGGACTTGTACTTAGTAAAACTTTAGATGGATGGCACAAGTCAGTGGAAGTTTTTAATTTATGTTTAAAAACTATTGAAGAAGAATTTAAAGTAATACCGAATGCTGAATTGTGGTATTACAAAGGTCTTTGTCTTCAATACACTGAAAGAGATTGCATAACTGCATATGATAAAGCACTTGAAATAAATCCTCAATACGCATATGCTTGGAATAGCAAAGGTTTTTCACTTTTACAAAGCGGAAAAGTTAACGAAGCAAAGGATGCTTTTAGGAATACTATAAGTGTTCTTAATAGTGAACATGAATTTAATGAAAACGACGGGGACTTATGGTATTGCAAGGGGTTAGCCTTCCTTTATCTTGATGATTATGTTTCTTCAAGAGAAGCATTTCTTAAATCTTTAAGTATTTATCCAAAAGATCCAGATGCATTGAACAATATAGGCCTTTCCTATTATTTTAGTAATATGTATAAAGAAGCTATTAATGAATTCGACAAAGCAAGAGAAATCAATGATAAATTTACATATTGTTTAAATAATAAAGGTCTTGCACATTATGCTCTTGAAGAGTATGACCAAGCAATTGAAACTTTTGAAAGTGTCATAAAAATAGAAAATGATAATCTATTTTCTCTATATTATTTAGGTATTGTTAACTATTCCATATCTAATTATGATTTATCTATAAAATATTTTGATCAAGTACTTGCTATTAAACCAGATTATATTGATGCTATCTACAATAAGTCAATTGCTAAATTTGAGCTTGGAAGATATGATGAAGCATATGAATCTATCTGTAGGGTTATCAGTCAAATGAAACCTCAAGACTTAAATCGGTCGCGTTTTGAGGAACTCAGACTATTCTGTAAAAATAAACTTTATAGTTCCCGTGACATTTATGAGATGGGATTAAAATATCTTGAACAGGGAAAATATAATGAATCCCTGAATATTTTTGAAAAACTAATTAAGAAATATCCAGTGGACAGCGATGTATGGAATTGTAAGGGAATAGCATATTATATGATTGGTAAATATGATAAAAGTGGTTCCTCGTTTGAGAAGGCATTATCTATAGATCCAAATAATTATTATGCTAATATAAATTTAGCACAGCTTTTATTAAATGTAGGTTCTGTTGATGGTGCAAATAAAGTAATCAACCAACTCCTTGTCAAAAATCCAAATATGAATGAAGATAGTCAGGTTATGGATTTAATTGGAGAGATCAAAATTAAAGAACATGATTACAAAAATGCCATCATATATTTTGAAAAAGCTATTTCATCGGCTCCCTTCAATCTTAGGTTCTTTTTTTTACACTCATATACAAGATTTTTAATTTCTGAATTTGTACATGATTCTAAACAGAATAAAAGGTACGAAGAATTATTCTTACTCATATGTGATATGGAAAAATTGAATTTTACTGCAAACATAAAATATAATGCATATGCATTATATTTGCTTGGATGTTGTTACTATAAGATAAATGATTTACAAACAGCTATCTCAAAATTTGAACAATGTTTAAGATTAAAATCTGGAATTCCTGTTGAAGAGGCTGCTCGAAGAATATCAAATAATCTCTGGAATTCTCAAATAAAACCCTCTTTCTGGACATGGTGGTGGAACTCACCAATTAATCGCTGGCCTAAAAGATTAGTGTTTTTAGGAATTTCTCTCTTAATCTCTATCTTATTATTATTTCACCCTTTATTGTCAAAAAACTATACTTTATTACTAGACCTGAACAAAGCGGGGTCTTCTAGTGTTGTATATAGCTACATAAACTGGAATATATATATTCTTTCAATATTTTTATTAGTTTTTATTTTGCTATTTCCCTCGATAAAACGTATAAAAGGAACTGATGTTGAAATTGAATTACAAGCCCCACCTCTACCAATTGAGTTTAATCCATTAATGCCCACTTTTAATGAACCACTGTATAAAGTTAGTTTAAAAGAGTTGCAACTCCAGAATATAATCCAAATGGAGAAAAGGTATAAAGAACTTGGATCATAACTATATGAGATTTCAATGTCTCTACAAGCTTTTAGGAATACCCACAATTGATACGCAAAAACGAGTTAATGCAATTTTAGCCTGTAGAATCCTATATTCTCAAGGGATATTTCTATTTGAGATTTTGTCTAAAGGTACAAAATAGTTATTTCAAGCTGATGATGTTGATTACAATAGACATTCAAAAAGTATTAAACTGAAAAATAGCCCATTCTATTTAGTTGAATGCTACTGATAATGAATTATTATATACACTTGTGACCGTGATATATTTAATAAATGCAATAATAATTCGATATCAAAGATTGTACAAAAAACTATTAGATATTAAATACATTTTAACATTAAATGTTAATGCTTTTCTTTACTGTAAACCAGAACTGAGTACCCTTAGCGTCGGGGTTGTCTTCCACACCGACCCTGCCTCCATGCAGGTCTACAGTTCTCTTCACTATTGCAAGTCCAAGGCCGTGTCCTTTGATATCGCCAACATTAAGGCGTTTGAACCTCTGGAAGATGGAAGGTTTGTCAGAATCTGCGATTCCATCTCCGAAGTCAGTGAGCACCACTTTCCATTCTTTATTGGAATCATCAACTCTTATTCTGATCTTTCCTCCTTTAGAACCGTATTTTAAAGCGTTTGAAAGGAGGTTTGTAATAACACCACTTATAAGGGGATTTGCTTTTGCATAGTATGGACCACTTTCCTGATATTCTATTTTCAGACCAACTTTATGTATTTCGTAGTTGTATGCATCAATAGCTTCAAGGATCATAGAATTCAGATCCAGATCTATGAATTCTATCTCATCAACGCTCTCAAGCCGTGCAAGGTTAGCAGCACTGGTAATAGTATCCAGTATTTTAGAAATGCTATCTTGAATGATGCCAAGGTTGTGAAGCTTGTCTTTATCTGTTTCTTCACTTTCGAGTATTTCCGCAAATCCTTTAGCTACGCCTGCAGGATTGAGGATATCATGGCTCATGATATCAATGAACAGGTCCTTTAGTTCATTGGAACGTTTGAGGTTGCGGGCATATTCCTGCAGCCTGTTCTCTGCTTCTTTGCGGGATGTTATATCCCGCACAATGCAGACAATTCCTCCATTGTCAAGCCTTGTGAGCGATACTTCCTGGAAAAAGAATGTGCCATCCCTTTTCTTACCCCGGTTTTCTCCGGTCCATTTACCTTTTTCCAATAACTCCGGCAAGTATTGTGTTTTGAATATGTCAAAATCAACAGGATCGTATGTCAGCTCCCAGGTTTTGCCTATAAGCTGGGAACAGCACTCGTAGCCATACATCCTGGCATGTGCTTCATTTGTATACACATGCTCTCCTTTTTCATTAAGGATAGCCAGACCATCAGAAGCCGAATCCATTGCGATCTTCTGAATATTGATCAAAGATTCTGCTTTCTTTGCATCGGTTATATCTTCCCCGGAACTAAGTGTGCCAGTGATATTGCCAGCAGCATCACGCAGTGCCACATTGTTCCATCGGATTATTTTCTCAGTACCTTGTTTTGTGAGACATACATTTTCCACAACAACATTTCTGGAAGCAGAGGACGTTGTCACATCTTTAAAAATCTTCTCAGCTTCTTCTTTCAGATAAGCAGGTACAAAATACTCTATCCAGTTCTTTCCAATAACTTCTTCTTCAATATAGCCGAGGATTTCACAGCCTTTGTTGTTGATGAGCTTTACGTTCCTTTCATTATCAAGCACAAGGAACATCACACCTGCAACATCCAGATAGTTCTGTGCCTGATCCCTTTCTCTTACGATCTCATCCTGAAGTGCTTTAAGCCTTAAAAGAGAGTTAACACGGGTTTTGAGGGATACTCTATCAACTGGTTTTGTAAGAAAATCATCGGTTCCAACTTCTATTGCCCGTGCTCGATCATCACGGTTTGAGAGTGCAGTAACCATTATGATTGGAATATGTTCTGTATCCTTAGAACCTTTAAGGAGCTTACAAACCTCAAATCCGTTTATATCCGGCATCATTATGTCTAGCAGGATAAGATCGGGATTATTCTTGCGTGCACTTTCAATCGCTTCGAATCCATTGAAAGCAGTGATCACGTCATGTTCCGAATGCAGATAAGCTTCAAGCAGCTCTACATTGACTGGCTCATCATCTACAACAAGTATAGTGAACCGAGGTTTGGCATTGCTCATTATTTCCATCCAATTAATTAAAGAATTATTACTTTGCTCCTCGCTGTGTGAATCTCTCAAAAATCTAATACGATCTCATGCATTTAGATTTAATTGGGATTTACCAGCAGAGCAGATTATTTACACATTTATTTAATATTAATTATAGTATATATATTTAAGTACAGTCTTCTTGTACAGAAAAGAGGCTCTCTGGTTTGCAGTTTTCATATACCACAAAGTCCAGATTCATCATTCTAAAACAGGACTTATGCTTGAGCAATGGCATTTCTGGAAGGTCATTCCTATTGAGTTTCTCCCTGCCACTTTTCAGTCACTTATGTCTATGATGACGGATGCACACCTTCATAAGGTATAATAAATGAGAATGTTGAGCCTTTGCCGAGTTCACTTTCCACCCAGACATAACCTCCATGCAATTCCACAAACTTTTTCACGAGGGATAAACCCAGACCTGTCCCTTCATACTTACGGGTATTTGAAGAATCTATCTGTGTAAATGGATTGAATATTTTAAGCTGGTCTTCCTTAGAAATGCCTATACCATCATCTTTCACTTTGAATTTTGCCAGTTTTTCAGAAAGATTTCCTTCTACGTATACGTGACCATTCTCGTTTGTAAATTTTATTGCGTTGCTTGCAAGGTTGTACATGATCTGTCTGAATTTCAGCTTATCAGCTCGAATATTGTGCAGGTTTGGGTCTATGCTGATTTCCAGAGTAATATTTTTCTTCAATGCAAGAGGAGCTATAACTGAATTAATTTCATTTAGCACTTCAGCGACATTGAATTGCTCATATGTCATCTGCATTTTCCCGGCTTCTACTTTTGAAAGATCAAGGATGCCATTGATCAGGTCCAAAAGATGTTTTCCACTGGATGATACATTGTTCAAGTACTTTCGTTGTTTATCATTAAGTTCTCCATAAGCTTCTTCAAGAAGAAGTTCTGAAAAACCTATTATGGATGTAAGAGGTGTGCGTAGTTCGTGGCTCATATTAGCCAGGAACTCGCTCTTTGTACTATTTGCAGCTTCAGCACTTAGCTTTGCATTCAGAAGACTTTCTTTTTCCTGCTTCTGTGTGGTTATGTCTGAAAAAATATAGACAATGCCCATTAAGATATTTCTTTCGTTCTTTATGGAAGTACCTGTAATTGAAATTGGGATTCTCAGATCTTTCCTTAGCAATCCTATGTCTTCGCCTTCCCCACCTTTAAATGCTCCATCTTCCAGCACTTTAAAGACAAGATCATCAATCATTTTTCCATTTGCATAGGATACCTGTAATATTTCATTTAGCGGTTTTCCAAGAGCTTCAGATTCGTTCCATCCGGTGAGTATCTCAGCCATGTGGTTCAGATGCTTAATTGATCCTGACGTGTCTGTGACTATCACAGCATCAGCTATACTTTTCAGAGTAGCTGAGACCCATTCTTCCTTTTCCCTGAGCTCTTGCTCTGCACGATGCTTATATAGTGCAATTTCTATGTTCGTATAGAGATCTTTTTCTTCGAAAGGCTTTAATATGTAGCTATAAGGCTCTGCAATCTTCGCTCTTTTAAGCGTTTTCTCATCAGCATAGGCAGTGAGATATATTATTGGTATACCAAAGCGGGCGTGTATCTGAAAAGCTGCTTGTGTTCCATCCAGGTCTCCATCTATCATTATGTCCATTAGTACAAGATCAGGCTTTGTTTCTTCTGCCTTCTCAATGGCATCTTGTCCGGAAGATACTGCCGCTGTTACTATATATCCCAAATCCTCCAATCTATATTTGATGTCAAGAGCCGTTATTCTTTCATCTTCAACTACGAGGATTCTGGAGCCTTTCATGGTACATCACCGCTAAAGAAAAACGTTGCATCAATTGCTGATGTTTGTTGCAGCAGACGATAAGATGTAGCTGTATATATCTTTTTTTGAGAACAAATATTCTGAGGAGCTACATTTGGTATCAATTAGTTTACCTCATTGAGCATTTTATCGTTTGGGCGATAAATTGCAGGTTCATGTTCCCGACTATTTATACTTATTCTAATATAAATGAGTGTGACTAAATTGAAATATATATTCCTTCAATAAGTCGAATAAAAAGAAAAAGTATGAAGAGGAAATAAAAGAAAAGAGAATTATTTCTTGGCGACCTTTTCCTCTTTCAGAACCTTCTTCGCAATAATAAATACCACAAATGCAATAATTATGAAATTAATTACCTCTCCCAAAAATGCGCCCCAACTCAAAACAATAGGTCCAATAGCTATTGTTGCAGTTTGCCATGCGCCTCCGGGAACAAATGGAGTAATTATTGGCATAACAATGTTATCTACAAATGATTTTACAAGTGCTGTACCTGCAATACCCATAATAAAGGCGATAGCCAGTGGTATTACCTTATATTCATATAGAAATTCCTTAAATTCGCTTATAAGACCCATGCAAACCCTCCTTTTTAAAGATTAATATAAGTTGGGGGATTATAATATTTTAATATTACGCAACTCTGTGTGGATATTTAAGCAGAGCTGCTGAAAACAAAGAGTAACTTGTTTCTATGCATGCTGAAAATAGGAAATATGGGTACACTTAGAGTTTTGTGGTGTGCGAAACTTCAGCCATGAACCTCTCTAATATAGATTCAGGACACATATCTATAACAGGCACCTGTGCATTTCCGGGCTGTACTTTTATAACTATGACCCCACTCTTTATGTCTTCAAGTAACTGTTTAAGTCCTTCTGATGTGTTGGTGGTGTGTACTTCTTTTATCCCTGCTCCCTTTGCCATAGCTGCAAGGTCAGTATACAAGGATGTGGCTGTAGGTTCATCACCTGTGGAACCGTATGTGCCATTATCAATTATTATCAATAGATAATTTGGTGGGTGCTGGCTTGCTATGGTGGCAAGACTGCCTAAATTCATAAGTGTAGAGCCATCGCCTTCGATGGTTATTACACGTTTTTGGGGTTTAGCAAGGGATAAACCCAACCCAATGGATGACGCAAGTCCCATAGAACCTAACATATAGAAGTTACCCGGCATGTCACAGACATAATACAACTCCTTACAAGGGACGCCTATATTGCTAATCAGCAATGAGCCATCTTCTTTGGCTTTTTCTGCAATTACTTTGATAGCATCGATACGTATCATCATAACCTCCAGAAACCAATTTTGAGCAATACAGCTACAGGAGATCTCTTTTCCTGAGAGGTAAACACAGCTTCAACTATCATATCTTCTGCTTCCTGTTTTGAAGCTGGCACAAAAACTGGGATATCCATTGTTTTCAGCAAATCTGGGGTAAGTTCCCCCATGGGTACCTGTGCACAAACAGGCTCTCCTTCCACTCCTCTATGACTCATTATCATGAGCAAGGGTATTCCGTACAGTTTGTTAAGCGAAGCGAGGGCGTTAATGGAATTTCCAAGACCTGAATTTTGCATTAACATTGCAGTTCTCTTTCCACCCATATATGCTCCTGCACATACGCCTACTCCTTCTTCTTCTCTTGTGACCGGCACATGTATGATTTCCGGGTCGTTTTCGACCATTAATATAAGGTCTTTCAGGTTCACACAGGGTACACTGACCACTAAATCCACACCTGCTTCTTTCATGCCTCTGAGAACTGCTGCTGAAGGGCTGTTATCCATATCTGATCCTCAATTGTTTTTTGTTTACCATACTTTGAGGTCAATAGCTTCTATACGGAGTCTGCGGCCCTCTACAGAGACCACGATACCGGAATGCACTTTCTGCATCATACAGTGTTCAGGAAGGAATTTCACTGTCTGGCACATTGATGGAATTTTTCCTTTCACAACTATGCCTTCGAAAGCAAGGATCATGCATAACCCTGCATCCTTAAAAGAAAAATCATCTTTTCCAAGCCTGTGCAAGGGTCCTACTATGTGCACAGTGAATATGCCTGGGGATTTATCTATCACTTTAGCAAAGTGCGTGACCGGACAGCCTAATGGCCTGTAGCGTAATATATCTCCGATTTCTACCTCAAGAGAACCATCCAGGGGATGAATGTCCTCTCTGCAGGAACATTCTTCATAGAGGGGGCCAAGTGAAAAATCGGCTTTAAGACCATCGATAATGCCAATTACTTCTTTTTCCTTTTCTACTTCTTTTTCGGTGTTTTTTTCTTTACCTACGATCTCTTTTAACTGCTCCAGATTCTTTTTGAATATTTCTCTTTCAAGGAAAGGGCATCGCATCAGGCTTGCTTCATCTGTGATCTGTGCTGCAAAATCCTTGCATTGCCTAAAACCACAGCTACCACAATTGTATCCAGGCAAGAGGGACAGGATCTTATCCACTGTTTCACTCACCCCTGTACTCCATAGATCCATCAAGGCTGCGCAGGACTCCCATGTGGTGCTTGCGTGCCACTCTCATTTCGCCAGTACACAGGGAGCAAATGGCAAGAGGGGGATTATACCTTAATTTCATATCAATTCCAGTATCATGAGAAGCACGTATCAGTTCAGCAAGTTCAAAAGAGCCTTTCCCTGTAAGTCCATTTGCTTCCACAATACAGCATCTGGGATTCACATCCAGTACTCTTTCCCTGAATACTTCCCTTTCTGCCTGAGAAACCACGTCTCCCTTTGTCATTACTACCACATCTGCAGTTGTGAGTAGTGGACCTACCTTAAGGGGAGTGTTAGGACCGGTGGTCACATCTATAACACACACAGCAAGACAATTATCAGGATAAGGAGCACATCGCAGGCAAAGACCTGCAGTTTCATTAAGCAGCATGTCAGAACCCTGGGTTTCTGCCCATCTCAGCATGTCTTCTGTGTTGTAAATAGTATAATGATCCGGACACATATCTTTAGCAAGACCTACTTGCACAGGTATACCAAGCCTCTGGAATCTCTGATCATCATCGGTCCAAAGACAGTCTATTTTGACCACTGCAGGGGAATTTCCCAGGGATACAAGAGCTTTTATTGTGTGAAGCAGCACAGAGGTTTTACCTGAGCCTGGCGTGCCTGCAAGTACGATAAGTTTCATACTGTACCCTCAACAAGGTCTCCCCTGCGAATGGTTTCCCTGAGGGAGAGCAGCCAGTTATCCACTTCAGCTATCTTGCAGCAAACCTGCTGTTCCTGTGAGCTTGTAGTAATAATGTCCACCATGCCCCCGTTTTTCATTACTATCCTGCGGGTGGCCATGAGTGCCAGTACAGGATCGTGGGTTACTACTACTACTATCTTGCCCTCACAAGCAAGTAGTTCCAGAGCTTCCTGCTTTCTAATACCTGCATTTTCGATCTCATCAATCAGTACTACAGGAGAATCACTGATAACCGCAATATCGGCTGTCATGAGAGAACGCGACTGCCCGCCGCTCAGTGCGGTAAGATGGTGATGTAGAGCTATGGGTTCCCCGGTAAGGGTATTGGCAAGCTCCAAAACCCGGTGTATAAGTTCCGGTCCCTTCCCCCTGCTTCGTGCATGCATTACCAAAAAATCCTCTACGGTCATATCTGCCAGAAAGTGCATTTTCTGCGAGAGCTGAGCCACCAGTTTAAGCCGGGGGTCTACTCTTATCGAAGAGTCTGGCACTTCGCCATTAATAAGTATGTGTCTGCCAGAAGAAGTATCTCCTCTTGCAAGTTGCTCGATGTCATCGATGAGAGTACTCTTTCCCGATCCCGTTGGGCCAACGATGCCTATTATCTCGCCTTTGTTAACGTCTATTCTGTCAATGCACTCTGGAATTCCTTCTTTGTTGACACCACCCAGAATGGTCAGTGTTGTAACATCTCTCATTTTCCTACCTCTTAAACTTCTCTGAAACTTTTTCTACGATCTTCAACTCTGCTTCCGGGTCATGGGCAGAGACCTTCATATCAGGTGTAATAGAATTCAGGTTGTGATCCCTGCGCAACTTTTCCACTCCCCCGCCTGTAATATTAAGAACGATACTATCATTATGGCCGATATTTTCATTATCCACAGCTTCTATAAGAGCAGCAACAGCAACAGCAGAAGCCGGATTTATATCAATGCCTTCCAATTTTTCAAACAACTGCTGTGCATGTGCTGCAGCAGCATTATCAATACCATACATCCTGCCACCTGTTGCTTGTAGTGCATCTCGCACACCTCCCTTTGGAGAAAATGGAGGTTTCCTGTTGAAAAGCACATCATCGTACATATCCTTTGGACAATTTCCATTCAATATGTCTTTAGTTGAAGTATTGCCTGACCACATACTGATAAGAGGGGCGCATGGCAGGTTCTGTGCAAGGTGCAGTTGTGGCAGTACACTGCCAAAACGGCCATCCTGAATAAGCCTCATGGAAGCTTCCCATGCGGAGATTCCGCCTGTACCGCTTCCTACTGCCTGGAAATAGTGCATTGGCAGGTTTTTCATAGCAAGTACGGCATCCAGCATCACCGTACCCATACCATCTCTACGAGCCACGTTCTTTGCTCCCCCTTCACTTACAAATCCCTCTCTTGCGGCCACTTTGTTAGCAACTTCAATGGCATTATAATAATCTCCTTCCACAGTTACCAGGCATATCGGAGATGTATTCTCATGAAGGGTCCAGAGCCTATGAGCGCTATTTTCCGGAACTACAAGCAATAATGGCTGTCCCGTTATGCAACACACATGTGCAAAAGCACGGGCCGTGTTCCCTGCTGAAGCAACAACCATTATCCTTTTGTCCTGTCTTTCCAGCAGTCTTTGCATGGTTGGGAAAGCTTCCAGGTCCTTGAAAGTGCATGTCATCATGGAAGCATTCTTTTCCGGCCAGTATCCGTTAAAAGCTACATACAGGTTTGAAAGACCCAATTCCTTGGCGAAGGCTTCACTTTTATATGTTATTGTTTTGCCGGTGCCATTAGGGATAATGTCATCCACAGGAAGCCAATCATAGAATTTCCATATCCCTGGCAGATCTCTGGGAATCAACTGTGAAGTCTTATAAGAGGTGCATAATAGTGAATCATGTCCTTTGCTGCATGCCAAAGACATTGGATCTTGCACCTCGCCACAGGTGGGGCATCTGACAGAATACTTATGCATGAAGCCAACTTGATAATCCAGAATAAATATGTTTCCTTGGATCGGGTTATATTATCCATATTCGGATAAAAAGTATGTAGGTGATTTCCTATTAAGGATACAAAAGTGATCTTACACTAAAACCAATTATATTAATTTATGTCTTCTGCTTTTGAATATCGAATGCTTTCCAGCAATGTCCCAAAAAGCCAGAAAATAAGTGTTTTTTAAAAAATGAAACGAGAAAATAATCTTATCATTTTCTAATCTTCTTATTCTCCAGGACTTTATTATACGCTTCCCTGCCAGAAATCTCGCCCATTGTGTAGAACATCTGCACCTCGGCTCCAAAGTTCCTGATTATATCTTCCATACGCTTGAAGCTTTCTTTAATTTTCTCCGGGGCCATTCCATGATCACCGGATGCATTTGCTTCAAAATATCCAGCTACTATGCCATCTATCATACCTTTTGGATGCCAGTCATGTGGTGTTTTTGGAAGCGTGGCTGTAGATTCCTGATACAGAGCAAGAGCATCAGTTGGCCGTCCTTCACCAAACAGACATAGGATCATACCTGATATTGCCTGTATATCGGATGTGTTTGCTTCTCTTAGTTTACGGTAGATGACCGTGGCATCTTCAAACCTTCCGTTTATAGTTAGTATCATGCCTTTGGCATGCAATGCCTGAGGATCGGCCGGCGATATCTTAAGGGCTTTGTCCAGGTATATGAGTGCATCATCATTTCTGCCCACGAGTTCCATTATCATGCCCATCTGCATTGATCTGTCCTTTTCATCATCTATCTGCATCAGTAAGGCTTCAGCAAAACCAATGCCTCTTTCAGTGAGGCCTTGCTCATGATACGCAGCGACTATCTGTACCATCCTTTCCAGAGATGGTTCTTTTTTAAATTCTTCCTTAAGGCTTTCAATGCTATCAGAGATGCTCTGATTTTGATTCATAATGTATCCCCAACTTATAATTTGATCAATTATACATGTGAATAGCCAAAATTAAAACTTTTCTAATTCCCTGAAGGCGTAAGTTTTTCCAGATATTCATACAAAGAAGGATGGTCACTCAATACAATATCAGCAGCATTCAATTTAAAGGGAGGTACATATGTTGGCACACCCACACAGAAAAGACCTGCCCTCTTTGCAGACTCCACTCCCATTGGTGCGTTTTCCACTACCATACATTCGCTTTTTTCGATGCTGAGCAATTCCACTGCCTTAAGATAGGGGTCTGGGTAGGGCTTTCCATAGTGAACATCTTCGCCACATACTATAGTATCGAAAACATCAGGGAAGAAATCATCCATAATCCCGTTAACTGTATATCTGTCGGAGCCTGTGACTACAGCAAGGGAAAAATGTTGCTTGAGTTCTCTGAGGCACTCGAACATTCCATCAAAAGGAGCGATAGATGCATTAGCACTGAAATATTCTACTTTTTTGCGTTTGATTTCCTCATATAAATGAGGCTCTACCTGCTTACCGGCCTTTTCAAAGAGCCATTCTATACCCAGTATGTGGTTTGCACCTTCTACTTCATAGACATCATCCCTGGATACCTCGGCACCTACTTCTTTTGAGACCGCTATCCAGGCATCGGCATGGGAAGGCATGGAATCCACCAGTACCCCATCCATATCAAAAATAATGGACCTGAGCATGATGGCAGAACCTGCTTCAATACGGATAAAACTTGTGTTTGGATAGCATTGTAGTAAAAATTAGAAATAACTTCTAATTAGAAAAAAGTTGAGCGAAAATTAATTTCGCCCACTACTATTTACCTATGATTTACAGTGTTATAGTCAGTTTTGGCCTCATGGCAGCGTTCGAATATTCTGAACTATAGAACGCAATATAATTTCCGCTCTCAGTTCTTGCCTTGAGGAAGAAACCAGTGTTCTTATACTTACCACTTATGTATTCCCTCACAAGCTGCGTAACATCAAAATCATAGTACTTGTTACCAGGCACTGTGCTGCCGGAGAATGTTACAGAGGCATAAGGTGTAGAACCTTGTGATGTACCATTCTTATCATACCAGTTTCCTCCGGCTGTTGTCCAGGAATTCCAGGTTACAGACTTTGGATCCCAAGCAACTGGTCTGTAAACTTCAACTATAGTGCTGGAAGTTCGTGTTGCACCCGCCGGATAGTACCAGTACAGAGAAAGTGTAGCCTTTGATATTGTGTCTGTAGTCTTATAACCACTCAGATCAAAAAGCATTACATCCCTGCAAATAGATGTGCTCTTTCCTACATCAAGATACGTTGTTGTGGAAAGTACACTTGTAGGAGATAATTCACGCAGTCTGTTGTCATAAACAGGTGAATATGTCACTGCAGTTGAACTGCCACTTACAATTACTTTTAATGTATCTGTGGATTTTTGTCCGGCAGTGTCCGTGACGGTCAGAGTCACAGTGTAAGTTCCTGGGGATGCATATGTGTGAGTAGCTGTTACTCCGCTGGCTTCAGAGGTTATGCCATTTGATACATCAAAGTCCCATGAATATGATGCTATGCCCTTGTCATCAGTAGATGAACTGCCGCTGAAGGTGACTGCTGAACCAGTAGTTGCAGTCTTATCAGGTCCGGCATTTGCAACAGGGTAGGTATCAACTGAACTGCTGACAACTACTTTTAATGTATCTGTAGCTTTCTTTCCAGCAGTATCTGTCACTGTAAGGGTGGCTGTATAAGTTCCCGGGGATGTGTATGTATGAGTAGCTGTTACTCCGGTAGCTTCAGACGTAATGCCATTTGATACATCAAAGTCCCATGAATATGATGCTATGCCTTTATCATCAGTAGATGCACTGCCACTGAAAGTGACAACTGCACCAGTGGTCGCTGTCTTATCTGCCCCGGCATTGGCAACCGGTGCATTATCAGTGGAAGTTGAACCACCTGAGGTAGAGGTTATGGTTAATTTAGGTCTCATGGCAGCGTTCGAATATTCAGAGCTGTAGAATGCAATGTAATTACCGCTCTCTGTACTTGCCTTGAGGAAGAAACCAGTATTCTTGTACTTACCACTTACATATTCCTTTACAAGGTCCGTGACATCAAAATCATAGTATTTGTTGTCGGGAACCTTGCTTCCTGCAAAGGCCAATGAAGCATAAGGTGCAGAGCCTTGTGAAGCACCGTTCTTATCATACCAGTTTCCTCCTGCGTTACTCCATGACACACCAGATGTTCTGGAATTCCAGGTAACGTACTTAGGATCCCATTCAGCTGGCCTGTATACTTCAACTACAGTTTCAGAAGTACGTGTTTTACTGGCAGGATAGTACCAGTAGAGCGAAAGGGTCGCCTTGGATATTGTATCTGTTGTCTTATATCCGCTCAGATCGAAAAGGATCAGATCTCTGCAGGTACTTGTGCTCTTTCCAACATCAACATAAGTCGTGGTGGAAAGTACACTTGTTGGAGACAGCTCACGCAATCTGTTGTCATAAGTTGGTGTATAAGAAACTGTGTTTCCTGTGCTGCTACTGCTGGTAACAGCTACATTCAATGTGTCAGTTGCTTTCTGGCCACTGGTATCGGTTACAGTAAGTGTGACAATATAATTTCCTGCAACTGTATATGTTTTTGTTGCTGTTTTGCCTGTAGCTTCAGAGGTTATGCCATTTGATGCGTCAAAATCCCATGAATATGTTGCTATGCCTTTATCATCGGTAGATGAGCTTGCATCGAAATTGACAGCAGAACCTATGGTAGTGCTCTGGTCAGAACCAGCATTAGCAACTGGTGGATTGTCTGTAGAAGATGCATTTTCCACATGAAGGATCACCAGACCATTGTCAAAATCTGCTACATATACGTAATTGCCTGAAACTGCAACACTGTATCCATGACCAGCGGTGTTATATCCTCCGGCAAGTGTCGGGGTTGCGACATTGCTCACATCAAGAATAACAAGACCGCTTGTATCATCAGCAATATATGCATAATTGCCGGATTTTACAATATTTTGTGCAAACGTTGTGTCATAGTTGCTTACAAGTGTTGGTTTAGCAGGATTGCTTATGTTTATTATCACAATACCGTTGGTTCCATCAGCTACGTATGCATAGTTTCCGGATACCATAACACCATATGCATGACCGACAGTATTGTAACTGCCTCTAAGTGTTGGTGCAGCAGGATTTGTGATATCAATAACAACAAGACCATTGTCACCATCTGCTACATATGCATAATTGCCGACTATAGCAACATTTTCTGCATTACCGGCTGTGTCATAACTGCCCTTAAGGGTCGGAACCGCAGGGTTTGTGATATCAACGATCACGAGGCCGCCAGCGCCATCAGCCACATATGCATAATTTCCTGAAATAGCAACACCCCATGAACGACCAGCGGTATTGTAACTGCCTTTAAGGGTTGGTGATGCTTTATTTGTGACATCCACAATTACAAGGCCGTAAGTGTCATCGGCTATATATGCATAATTTCCTGATACAGCAAGATCCCTTGCATATCCCTGAGTAATATAACTACCTGCACGCTTAGGAGAAGCAGGATTTGAAATATCCACTACAGTAAGGCCCATATAACCATAGGCTAAGTATGCATAGTTTCCTGATATGGCAACACCAGAGGCGTAGCCAGCTACATCATAAACTCCTGCGCGGGTAGGTGCAGAAGGAGTACTTATATTCACTATTGCAAGACCACTTCTGCCATAGGCTGTATATGCATAGTTTCCTGCTATAAAAACGTCATATGCAACTCCTTCAGTAGCAGTATAAGTGGCTGCTCTAACTGGTGAGGCTGGATTTGCGATATTCACTATTGCAAGACCGTTGGCATCGTCAGCTACATAGGCGTAACTTCCAGATACAACAACGCTTAATGCCTTTCCTGGAGTATCAAATCTCCCTGTGTAAGTTGGTGCAGTTGGGGTTTTGATGTTTATGATCACAAGACCATTAGTTTCATCGGCTATGTATGCATAGCTGCCTGATACTGCGACACCGGTTGCTTTTACCGTATCATAGGAACCTGCAAGTTTTGGTGAAGAAGGAGTGGTTACATCCATGACAATAAGGCCGCTTGTATCATCTGCTATGTATGCATAATTTCCAGACAAAACAACACTCTGTGCATTGGTAGTATCTAATCTACCTTTAAACGTTAAAGCTGTGGGTTTTGTAATATCCACTACTATAAGGCCACTGATTCCATAAGCTACATAGGCATTACCACCTGAAACAGCAACATCATAAGCAGCGCCGGAACCATATGCATATGTACCTCTTATCGCAGGTGCTGCACGGTTTGAGATATCAACTACTACAAGACCGCTGTTCCCATCAGCCAGGTAAGCATAATTTCCTGATACAGCAATGTCGTTAATTACTGCTGTGGTGGTTACCCTTCCAACTTGCGATGGATTGGCAACATTGCTAATATCAACTATTACAAGGTCTTGTCCCTGTCCAAGATAGGCGTAGCTTCCGGAAACTGCAACGCAGAACACGCTTCCACCATAATGGCTAGTGAAATCCTCTCCCACCAGGGCATTTGTAATGACTGTATCATTGTTTGTGTTTTCATTAAACTGACTGACAAAATCTACTTGAAGCTCTGCGGCTGAACCAATACCGGAGGCTGTTATCGTAAAAAATAATAATATGCATAGATAAACTAATGTGTTTAATTTGATTTTCATTGACACCACCTGCTCTATTTTAAGAGAGGATTTTTTTGCTCTATTCTAAAGTCCTGCTACCTTGCAATAACTTACTATATAAATCTAGCCAAAATAAAAATAAATAATAATATATTTTTTATATTATTAATTAATGTTTAACATAATTTGTATCTACAATTAGTTTACAATATTATACTGATTATATCTCACCGGAAATGTTTTAAAATGGTTTTAGATTCTTATCTATCTTCAAAATTTAAACGTGAGCAACTATATTTTTTAATCTTTCTTTTGAATAATGAAGTTTATGAGCTAATAAAGCTTTAAACATTTCTTTTTCTGCAAAAAATACCCTAATTGAATTGTAATTTACAATTCATACTCAATAGTTATTGATTGAAACTATTTAGCGCATAAATCCAAGTTGAATACATGAAAAATTCATTTCATTCTCTTATTTTTAAAAAGGATCCAATAATACTACAATAAATGCAAATAGCAAGTATCTTTCGAAAATCGAATATGTAGTAACCACAAGCAGGATAATAAAGGATTTTTCCAAGAAAAAAACTCCAATGAACTCTTATTATCTATTTTTGAGTCATTATTATGCTTTAATCCTTAAGTATCCTTATATTATTAACTGAGAATCAGGTGATCGTATCAGCAGCTTAACTGTCTGGATACCAAAAGATCAGGAGGAAATTAATACTCAAAATAATCAAGGGTGATACATATGAAACTTTTCAGAAAACACGTTGTTTCAGGACTGTCAGCAATTGTTGGATTGCTTTGCATAATGATGGCCATCTCCATGGTTTATGCTGCAGGGGAAACTAATGCTGGCAATAATATGCAAGAGATGGGTGGAGAACCTGATCTAGCATCCATCAAGAATATGACTATAGAGATGATCGATAAAACTACAGAAAGCCTTGAAACCATGAAGGCTGATGCTAATGATACTACTGTCGTAACTATTAATGAATACATTAGTGAACTTGAGACTATAAGTTCAAATGTTGAGAATGCCGAGTCAATAGAGGAGCTCAAAACAGAAAGAACTAGTCTGGATGAGTTGTTCACAGCAATGAATGAAGAACTGGGGTTAGAAGTTCCTATGAATGGTGAAAGACCTGAAATGTCAGGAATGGAAGGTCAGGCAGGATCAGGATCTTCACAGATGCCTCAAATGGGAAATCAAACCGGGCCTGGACCTGCTATGGGTAATCAGAGTAATTCCAACCCCTCTCAAATGCCTTCGATGGGTAACCAGAGCAATGGCCAGCCCCCAATGGAAGGCGATGGGCCTTCTATAAAGAATAACTCCGGAGAGAACTCTGAGCAGATGCAGAACACTGCTGAGGAATCTGGCATATTTGCCAAGATTGTGGATTTCTTCAAATCCCTGTTCGGTTCTGATTCTGAAACCTCAGTTGGTACTGAAAGTACTGAAACATCAACAACAACAACAACATCTGAAAGTTCAGCCTATACACAAAGCGGCGAAACTGTAACGGAATCGGATATGGAGATTGCTGCAACCAATACTGACGAGTCAGCAATCAAGGTCAATGATAGTGGTAGTTTTACCCTTTCAGATTCCACTATAAAAAAGACTGGTGATACATCCTCAAATGAGAACAGTGACTTCTATGGCCTTAATGCAGGAGTTCTGGCAGAGTCAGGCAGTAACATAGAACTCAGCAACTGTACTGTGACTACTGATGCAAATGGTGCAAATGCAGTGTTTGCAACAGGTTCTGGCTCTTCAATTACTCTCTCAAATGTCAAAATAGAGACCAGCCAGGATGGGTCACGCGGTGTGGATGCGACTGTAGGAGGTACAATTACCTGTACGGATGTGGATATCATTACTCAGGGAGCTCATTGTGCCACAATCGCAACTGACCGTGGAAGTGGAACTATAAATATCACAGGCGGAACTATGAGTACAGCTGGTGAAGGATCTCCTGCAGTTTATTCTACAGGTAATATTACAGTAAGCGATGCAACTCTTACAGCTACTGGCTCAGAGGCTGCAGTAATAGAAGGAAAGAACTCCATAACCCTTAACGATTGCATTCTGACAGGAATGATGAAATGCGGTGTAATGCTCTACCAGAGTTTCTCTGGCGATGCTGAAGTTGGTATCAGTGTATTTACCATGAATGGAGGCTCTCTTACAGCAGCTGTTGATCCTCTATTCTACTCCACGAACACCAATGCAGTGTTCAATCTCAGTGGTGTGGAACTTACCGGTACTTCAGGTACGCTCCTGACAGCCAGTGCTGACAGATGGGGTACTGAGGGATCCAATGGAGCTACTGTAGCCTTTAATGCAAATGGGCAGGAGCTCAATGGTAACATCACCTGTGATAATGTCAGTTCGATTTCAGTGACTTTGCAGAATGACACAACTCTGACAGGAGCAATCGATGCTGAGAATACGGCTGGTATGATGGCCCTTGATCTGGATTCAAGCAGTACCTGGAATGTTACAGGTACATCGTACCTGACAAGCCTTACAGATGAGGACTCTGCATTGTCCAATATCAATGACAATGGATACACCATCTACTACGATTCAAGCAACAGTGCAAACTCATGGCTTGACGGTAAGACCTATGACTTGAACGGCGGAGGAAAACTTACTCCCATTTCAGGTTAAAAACAATCTCTGAAGCGAATTTAGAAATTAAGGAGGGATCTTCCCTCCCTTGATTTTCAGGTGTTTTCTTTTTTCCTTTCTAATAATTTCATGTATTCTGCTTCCATTTGTTTGGCAACAGCTTTCCATGAGTAATTTGCTTGTATGTGTTTTCTTGCCCGTCTGCCCAGTTGCAATCGTTTGTCTTCATTTTGCAGCAGTTCCAATATTGCATCTGCAAGTCCTATTTCGTCCATAGACTCTACAAGTATGCCTACAGATGGAGTAAGCACTTCCGGAAGTCCGCCGGCTTTTGTTGCTATAACGGGTTTTTCCATTGCCATTGCTTCGAGCATGAATATACTGGAAGCTTCCATAAGGCTTGGGATAACGGCAATATCGGCAAGTGCAAGGTATGGGGGAAGCTTTTCATGAGGTATCAATCCCAGAAAATGAACATGATCCTGAAGATCCAGCTCATGTGTTAATTGTTTTAAGGCTGCACGCTCTTCCCCTTCACCAATTATGATCAGCTGGCATTGTTTTTTTCTTAATACCAGTTGCATAGCTTTGATCAGATATTCGATTCCATTTTTTTTGACAAGGCGGCGTGCTGTGAGTATTACAGGTATTGAATAATCTATACCGATATGCTGCGCAGTAGCCTGGCTTGAGTTCACAATTTGAGTATGCGACGGGTTAAATCTGATAATATCAGCACCATTGTGGATGGTTTTTACTTTCTGCTGAGAAGCACCCCATGCAAGCACCTGTTGTGCAAAATAATCCCCGGTGTGAAGCTGGATGTCTGACATATTTGCAAGTGCTGGTGCCAATATGCGCTCTCCTGTTCTGTAAAATTTAGCAGCAAAAGGATTTGCAAGTTTGCTCCATATTGGATAATATGAACCGTGAATGGTATTTACGGCAACACTTCCTGATCTTCTTGCAAGGTAATTTGCTATCAGCCCGGATGAGTATATATGGCCATGGTAAATGTCATAGGTACCAGGGTGGTTAAATAGTACCGCCAGTGGAAAAAGCGCTTGTCGTACAAGGGATAAATTTGTTCCGTCCCAGGTTTTTTTCATGAGCCTGTAAAAGTCAACGCTGACGATCCGCACACCGTCTACTATCTGCTCTTGTGGAATGCTTTTTGCACCTGTTAGTATTGTTACTTCATGACCAAGTGCAACAAGTTCTCTGGATGTTTCCATAATTGCAACTTCAATGCCTCCGGTTCCAGCATTGTCGTGAGGCGGGAGTTCATATATTTGCAGGATTTTCATCCAGAACCTTCCTTTTTATGTGCTTTGCGAGTTGGTGCATTGTTGTTGTCTCAAATTTATCGGATGTGGTGATATATTCCAGCACCCTGACTAAAAGATCCCTTTTGAGTATCGGTTCATAGGATGGATGCATGTAGAATACAAAAAAATTATGTGCATTATCCAATCCATTCTTCATGATATTGTAGATTGCGTCATTTGAAATACCTTCAAATTCTAATTCTCCGAAAGACTTTTCTGCTACAGGTAGTTGAAGCGTTGATAATTTACGCTCGTTGATGCATGGGTAAAATGCTTCTTTTCCCCTGAAGTCGCTGGAATAATCAAAATTGAAATCTTCCAATGCTTCCAAAAACTGAGGGCTTGTTGCAAAGCCCGGAGATGCAAAAGACAATGGCTTGAAACCATATGCATCTTCGAACAGTTCTGAACCTTTGTTTATCCACTCAGTTATCTCTTCCTGACTCTTTTGCTGAAGCGTATTCATCCAGTTGTAATGATGATATCCATGCAGTCCCAGTTCATGGTTATTTTCCAGGATCAGCTGCACGTTTGAAGATTTCTGGACCTGCTGCTTGTATAAAATTCCTCTGAGCATTTGCTTAACTCCGTGTTGCTGAATGGCTTTTTTTTGCAGCAGTTTTAAGGGGTTGATGTAATTTTTGTAATTCTTAAAGGTCATGTCTTCCCCGGTTGTAACAAAAAATGTTGCAGAGGCATCGAAGCTGTCAAGTATTTCCAGTACAACCGGAAGGACTTGCGTGTCTCTTACTGTATCGATATCGATCCTTATGCAAACTTTATTTCTTGTCATGTTAATTTAGCAAGCCGTTGAAATAGTAAGGAAGAACCGCTACAAGTATTACGTTGTTAATTCCATGGAATACTATAGGTCCGGTCAATGTTCCGGTTTTACGATATAAGATACCGAACAATAACCCTGCAAAGAACGTAAATAATAATTCCAGGGGAGATCTCCATGTCATGTGCATTATTCCGAACAAGAATGCCTGTCCGAAAATTCCAATTTTAGTCCCGAAGGCACTTATGAGGTCATTTTGTATCAAGCCTCTAAACAATAGTTCTTCCCCTAAACCCACAAAGAATGTCATGTATATAAGATCGCGAAACAGGTATTTCAGTTCAAATGTAGGAAAAGATGCAGCAGGCTTGAGAACCCAGTATTCTATAGGTCCTGTGCACAGTCCTATCAATACACCAATAGCAGCGTATTTTAACAGATTGTCTCCCTTAAGCCCGACGTTTTCCGGCAGGATATTTTTTTCATGCATATGCCAGAAGCAAAGAGCCAGAATTATTGAATATACTGCTGGCATGAGAAATTGTTGATTTATAAAAAACCAGGGAAGAGAAGATGTAAAAAGCACATATAAAGGAATAAGAGCCAAAGATTCTGCAGAATGAATGAAACCCTGCTTCATATCGATCCTGGAGATTATAACATATATCAGGATCGTGAGCCCCAAACATAAAAGTATACCTTCCCCTGCATTAAGATAAGTGAAGATATATTCTGCAATAACAATTGCCACAAAAATATCTATAATAAACCAGGTGGCTTGAAAATCATTTAGTTCAATCTTTTTGAGTTTCACAAATTTTACTAAAAGAGATCTATATAAAATCGTATCGCTCAATGCATAAACTCATTTTTGATGAAATTCTGTAATTTTGAACCATCTTTAAGTGGTAAGTTTTTTTAAATTCAATACTATTTTCAAATAAATCACTATTAGAAAGCGTGTTTCTAGTGTTTGTTCAACATGTATTCGTAAAGTAGAGATATTTAATGTAATCTATTAACGTTCTTTGCAATAATACTTTTAATCACTCGCAATAATAAAAATAGTAAAATAATTAGATATGTTAATATACATTGCAATGGAACATATCATAAATTATCATATATTATACTTCTTATAAAATATTCAGTGGGTGGTTATATATCTACAGATAAGCAATATTTTTCAAAAATGATGGTAATATGGTTTGCCGTACTGGTGATTGCAAGTCTGATCATTGGCTTACACGATGCTGCTGCACCAGTTTCAATGTCTGTTTTTCCTGAAGTTCCCGTGGAAGGGGAGCCTGTATTAGTTACTTTCAATCTAAATAATCCGTCAATTCACACTAATCTAGCTGATTATGAGTTCTATGCCAATGGGGAGCTGATAATGGACGGCACGGCAGAACTTTCTCCGTTGTCATATAAAAAATATCAGTATACATACGTGAATCCTCTGGAAATGGGAGAACAGGTAACTTTTATAGTAAAGTCTAATGTTGGTGAAAAGAACTATGATGAGTATGTCTCACTGCCTGCATACCCACCTCAGGTATGGAGCAGTTTTGTGAGTTTTGCAACGTTCTCCACTACAGTTATGACTTATATGACCACGATGTCGTACTACGATCAGGAGTTTGGTGACGGTGCTACTTTTAACGTAAGCGTGGTCTTTTCAATCGTCCTTATAGGATTGCTGATATACCTAGAACTCACGGAAGCATCCCTTTCAGAGAAGACCTTCAAGTTCATAGGTAACCTGCGGATAAGGTTTAGCAGATTATCAGCGATTCTTTTTGTGATATTTATCGGAATGGTGTTCACGCAGGTGGCTTTGATCATTGGGAAGGTGGGATAAAAATGCACTCTCCATTTGCAAACCGATCCAAAAATATGCTGCTCCGCGGCGTGAGGTATAGGTCAATTATCTTAATTATGTTGGGCATCGGCATTTTGCTCAGTGCAATACCCTTTGAAGCGCAGGCTGCATCGGGATCATACGATATAAAGTGGTATGCTGCTGATCCTGCTGTAAATCGAGCTCCTTATTTGCCTACATATATAAAGTATACTCCAGCTTATATTTCCTGCCCGGGAAGTGCGGGAAGATACAGCGGTTCCGCAGTGCTTCCAAATGCTGTTTTGTATGGTCCTACTTATTCATCTTCCAACATTGATGCTGTGACTTCACTGGCTCCACGTACTCTGGCTCTTGGACAAATTGTTCCATTTGAAGTAGAAATCTCCGTTAATGGTGCTACTACTCCTGAAAATGGAATTATCACATTTTCTACCAGTTTCAACACTAATACGACTTCCGGTTCTAACTTTGGTTTCGATCCGGCATATAAGGTATACTGTGCCTTTGTTGATACTTCTGATCCCGGTACAATAGATCCGGGAAATAATGCTAAAGTTGATTCTTATACTTCTGGTCTAAACGGTAGTGGAACTAATCAATATATCAATGGTACATTCCGGGTATCGGGTCTTGACAATGGTGACAATATTGTTGTCGAAGTATGGGTTTTTCTAAAGTCTAAGATTCCATCTGGATCCACCGGGAATGTACAGACTAATTTAATTCGTGCTCAAACTGCCAATGGTACAAAAATAAACTTTGGTACCCAGACTGTTCCTCTTCTGAGAATTGATGATGTAAATGAGTTTTTCACTGAAATTAACGATTTGGCAGTTACAAAAACTGATATTCCCGATCCTGTAGTGCAGGGACAGCAGCTCAGATACAATATTACATTGAAAAACATTGGCGATAGCAATGTTTCAAATATGGTTATTGCGACAGATACGCTTAGTCCGTGGCTGTCTTTTGTTTCAGCGTCTGTATCTTCATATACAATTGACGGAAGAAATATTACTTTCAACGCTGGTGCATTGTCTCCCGGTGAAACGAAAAACATCACAATAGTCACAAATGTAAACTCTGCAGCTCCTACAAATAATGATACAACCATGAACTCAGAGACTGGAGGATATTCTATTCCTACATTTTTTGATATCTATAATAGAGTCTTAATTTGTGCTATGTGTAAGGATGCCGACCCAAGCAACAATATTTACTACCAGCCAACGAATGTTTTGCAAGCTCCGGTGTATAACTACATATTCAACCAGACTGCCACATGTGGCAATCCACTTAAATTGACGGTATCTTCAACACCTTCATATGGTCTGTCTTTACAAATAATATGGAAAGACCAAAATGGTACTTTCCACCATAGTGAAACTGTAGAGAAGATCGATGGAAAATATACAAGCGCATCATTCATTGTTCCTCCAAATTCAGGAGGAACATGGACCGTTGAGGTTACTGAATACTCCGGAAGCGCGGGAACTGGAAATATCGTAGGAACAGGTACAACTACTTTCCCGGTAACATGTGAAGTTCCAGAGTTTCCGGTTGGATCTTCTATATTCCTGCTTGTAACAGGTGTAGGGTACTTGGGGATGCGTAAAAAAATGACAGGTTTTTCAAATGGCAAGAGATAAAGTGCGGACATACTACATTTTATCTCTTTTAGTCCTTGCAAGCCTGCTTATAATATTTGCCCAAAATGTGTTTACCGGGTTGTCTATAACCTCCGCAGAGCCACTGGCTGAAATAAACAGGGTGGATCTGTTCGATGAGTTTCTTGGAAATTACTCCAAAGTATCTGTGATGCTTGTCAATAATGATACAGTGAGTCACAACTTTTCAATAAACACATTTTTTGATGATAAGCTACAGAGTAGCTTTAACGTTACTGTAGATAGTGGTAAGACATTTCAATATCAAAGAGATGTATTACCTGAAAGGATTCCCATATCACAAAATGAAACTATTAACTCAACTTTGAAGGTTGCAAAGTTTGTGGTATATATGGATAATCAGCCTGAACCTTTTGAAAAAGCAAGGTTTGTGTTTAAGAACGATCAATAGTGAATTTAGTAACTATGTTTATTCAGAATCTTTTTCTCCGTTAATCTTATTGGAGTGGATTGTTGCAAATATCTTGTTCTTCTTGGAATTACTACACACAATTAATATCAAATTTATTTTAATTAGTTACAATTATTTATGTCCAAAAATAATTGCGTGTGTTTATATAGATTACCAACGAATTCATTAATAAATTCTCATATAATGTAGTGTATCCAGGTTCAGTAAAGGTTTAGTTGGTGGTTGTATAAACTCTTCAGATAAGCAATATTTGTCGAAAACTCTTGTAATATGGTTTGCTGTATTGGTAATGGCAAGTCTCGTTATTGGTTTACATGACGCATCTGCTCCTGTATCTGTCTCTGTTTTTCCGGAAGTGCCTGTTGAGGGTCAGCCTATATTAGTTACATTTAATCTCAATAATCCTTCAGTTCAATCAAATTTAGCTGACTATGAACTCTATGCTAACGGAAAACTGATAATGAAAGGTGCAGCTGAACTTTCTCCGATGTCAAGTAAAAAGTATGAGTATACTTATGTGAATCCTCTTGAGATGGGAGAACAGGTCACCTTTGTAGTAAAATCTACTATGGATGGAAAGAACAACGATGAATCCATCTCCCTTCCTGCATACCCACCGCAGGTCTGGAGCAGTTTTGTAAGTTTTGCATCGTTCTCAACATCAGTGATGAGTTACATGTCCACAATGGCATACTATGACCAGGCTTTCGGTAACGATGCAACTCTAAATGTAAGTGTGGTCTTCTCAATCGTCCTGATAGGATTGCTCATTTATCTTGAACTGACAGAACCATCCCTTTCAGAAAAGACATTCTGGTTTATAGGTAACCTACGTATCAGGTTCAGTAGGTTGTCAGCGATTCTTTTTGTGATATTTATCGGAATGGTTTTCACGCAGGTCGCCTTGATTATAGGAAAGGTGGGATGAAAATGAAGTTTTTTAAGTATGCTTTACTTTTAGTTGTTTTAATTGGGTTTGTGTCGGTTGCAGCAGCTGATATACCGACTATATCTATTACTGGTAACAATCCAGTTAATGGCATTGCAGATACTTATTATTCCGGCAGTACGATGACTCTTACAGCAAGCTCAAGTGATGCAGAGAAGTTTGTTGTGAGATGGGATCCGCCTGGCCCTGGAGTAGATCCACAGCAAACATTAACGGCTACAAATCATGTTATTATTGTTACAAGGACAGTAACTGATGTAGGTTACTGGGCAGTTACAGTTCATGATGCTGATAGCACTTCAGCTACTAAGACAGTATATTTCTGGGTTCAAGGGACTTATACTATTGCTCTATCTGGAACAGGTACAGGTAATGCATTCACTATTAATAATCCCGTTACTTGTACAGTTACTCCATCTTCAAGTGGGCGGTATACGAGATTCAAGTGGTATCGTGATGGATCAACCTCTGAAATAACAAATGATGGATCTTTATATAGTAATACACTTTTATCTACTCAGTTTAATACAGCCGATAGTTGGCATGTTGAGTTTTATGAATACTCAGATTCTAGTTATTCTGAGAGTGCAAGAATGGGATTTTGTAAAGCGGATTTTACTGGCACAGCAGGTCCGGAATTCCCTATCGGATCTTTTATACCTCTGCTTTTAGCAGGTGCTGTTTACATTAAGGTACGTAAAAATATGGAAGGTTCTTGAAATGCCAAAAGATAAAGCAAGAATTCTCTATATTTTATCTCTTTTAGTTCTTGCAAGTCTTTTTGTACTATTTGCTCAGGGAGTATTTTCAGGTTTGCTTGGGGAGTCACCGAAGACAGTGGCAGAAATAAACAGAATAGATTTATATAATGATAATTTTGGCAATTATTCTAAAATATCTGTACTACTTATAAACAATGATACAATAAGCCATAATTTTTCAATTGACATATTTTATGATGAAGAGTTGACAACTAACTATAATGTTACAATTGATGCTCTTGATACATTTTCATATGGAAGAGATGTGTTGCCAGATAAGATTCTGACATCAGATAATAAAACCATAAACTCCACCTTGCGTGCTGCAAAGATCATGGTATATATAGACAACAAGCCTGAGCCTTTTGAAGAAGCGATTTTTGTATTTAAGAACGAGTAACAAGAATGAGAACATGAAAAACAAACTCTTGGCATGGATTGCTATATCTATAGCACTTGTAGTTATCAAAATACATTTCTCACAGCATAACATTGTAGTCGAGGAGCCATTTACTGCACATCCTTTTGTGATCCTTATGCTATGTGTTGCCTTTGGGTGGCTTAAGAAAGATGTAATCTTAAGTCAAACGAATAATGAAGGGATGCTTGCTGAGCCTTCATACATGATAGCTGGTGTGTTTATTACAGCTATGTCTTTGATGATGCCACTCTCTTCCAATCTGGCATTTGCGATTTTTACCATCCTTTTGATGTGTATAGGCTTGTTCATGGTATTCTTCGCAGCTGCTGCTTATGTGCCATCGCTATTGCTTTTCGTATATGGATTTTCAATTTCTTTTCCCAAAATTCTGGATGAATACTTAGGTACTCAATACGCACTTATTACCACAAATATTGTAGCACATGTTGCAGCTTTGTTTTATCCTGTAGCTTTTGAAGAACAGGTGCTTAGTGTTACCAATCCCGAAGGTGTTAAAGACCTTTTATATATTGATGTTGGGTGTTCGGGAAGTGCCTCAATAGCAATTTTCCTTACTGTTTTTGCTCTTATGTTACTGGATATAAAACCCCGGAAAGGTCGTATATTGCCTTTGTTCCTTTTGGGGATATTGGGTACATCCGTACAGAATATTTTGCGCCTTGTTCTGTTAATAGCTGCTGATTATCATTTTGGATCTGCTGTCATGTGGCAGGTACATGATTATGCAGGTTATGTCCTGTTTCCTGCATGGTTTGCGATCTTTATTTACGTGTACCTGAAGGTAGGGGAAGGAAAACCGCGGGTTGCAAATGTTGAAGATTAGAGAACTTTCTAGCTTGTAAACAATTATGGGAATCAATTACAGGTATTCCTGAATTTAATTTTAATGACCCCATTTGCTCCATTCCATCCTTTTTTACTTATACAGTTCTTCTTTTAATATCCTTCTCATCGCATTTTTCAAGATGCATAGGATTCATGGCGGTTACTCTTACACGGACTTATACTGAAACAACTGATTCATGATTATCTCTTATTGTTTCATTTAGCTAAGATTGGTCTAATTAACTTATTATATGTCAATGGTTTAAGTAGTGTATAATAATATAATTCATTAAATAATTAGATATGTTATTATAGTTTCACTCCCTTAGTAACCGCAAGTTCTCATATACTGTCATGTTGAGGACTATATTGTATCAAATTATTGTAGGTGGTCGTATAAACTCTTCAGGCGGACAATACTTTTCGAAAACTCTTGTAATATGGTTTGCTGTGCTGGTGATGGCAAGTCTGGTTGTTGGTTTACACGATGCAGCTGCTCCTGTGTCGATGTCAGTTTTCCCTGAAGTTCCCGTAAAAGGAGAACCTGTATTGGTTACTTTCAATCTAAATAATCCATCACTTCATGCAAATTTAGTTGATTATGAACTGTATGCCAATGGAAAACTGGTGATGGATGGTGCAACGCAACTATCTCCTTTATCGAATGAAAAGTATCAGTATACGTATGTGAATCCCCTTAAGATGGGAGAGCAGATTACCTTCGTAGTAAAGTCTACAGTAGATGGAAAGAGCTATGATGAGTATATGTCGCTGCCTGCCTACCCACCCCAGGTCTGGAGCAGTTTTGTAAGCTTTGCATCGTTCTCAACATCTGTTATGAGTTACATGTCTACAATGGCATACTATGACCAGGCATTCGGTAACGATGTAACTCTCAATGTAAGCGTGATCTTTTCAATAGTTCTGATCGGATTGCTTATTTATCTTGAACTCACGGAGCCATCACTTTCAGAAAAGACGTTCAAGTTCATAGGCGATCTGCGTATCAGATTCAGTAAGTTGTCGGCTGTCTTATTTGTGATATTCATTGGCATGGTATTTACACAGGTAGCCTTAATAATTGGAAAGGTGGGATGAAAATGAAGTTTCTCACGTGTGGTTTGATATTACTGATTCTAATTGGGTTTTTACCGGTGGCTGGAGCAACACCAATTGGACCGTCTACTGCTACAGCAACACTAAATATTGGATCAATTGTGACATACGGGAGTAATGTTACTATTACAGTAACAGGATTAACTCAAGACAAAATTAGTTTCACTTGGACAGCTCAGAATGGGGATAAAATCAATCACAGGAATATAAAAATAATTGATGGAACTGCCAGTGATTCAATTACAGCTAAAGTCGAAGGCACTTGGACAGTTGAATATCATGAGATCGGTACAGCTCAGAATTCAGATAATTCAAAAACATTCATCGTTTCTTCGTCTTCTCCGGAGTTTCCAATTGGATCATTCGTATCTCTGCTTCTAGCTGGTGGTTTGTACCTAGTCCTACGTCGAAATATGGCAGGTTATTTCAATGTCAAGCGATAAAATGAGAGTATTCTATATTTCATCTCTTCTAGTCCTTGCAACTATAATTATAATATTCGCTCAAGGTGTATTCTCAGGGCTGTCAACAGGTGCAACATCCCCAATGGATGAAATTACCAGAACAGATCTATATGATGGCTTTCTTGGAAATCATTCCTTCATATCTGTGAAGCTTACCAACAATGATACTGTTAGCCATAAATTTTCAATCAATACTTTTTTTGGTGAAGAACTTGCAGACACTTTCAATACTACTGTTAATTCCAGTGGAACATTGGAATATGGGACCTACATATACCCTGAAGAGATTCCAATATCACAAAATGATGCCATCAACTCAACTTTACGCGTTGCAAAGCTTGTGGTATATATGGATGAGCAGCCTGAACCTATTAAAGAAACAAGTTTCATATTTTAGCGAATAAGAATGGATTTGTCAGATAATGAAAAGCTTCTTTATATGGCTTGCTATTTCCATAGCAATTAAGTTCTTAGATTCCTTTTTTATCTGGATGGTACCACTAATTATAAACAATAATGCTCCATTCATTAGTATTATAACAAATTAAATGTGGAGTCGGTGCTATGGTTGCAAAATGCGTTTTATCTGAGGAATTGCCTGTTGAGGAGTATCTCATTAAGAAAGAGCCATACTATGTGCCTGTAGGAAATGAAGTGGAGATCTTCATGTCAGCCTATAGGAACAAACTGCCGATCAACCTTAAAGGGCCGACAGGCTGCGGAAAGACACGTTTTATGGAATACATGGCCTATAAGCTACAGCGTCCTCTGATAACCGTAGCCTGTCATGAAGACCTTACTGCTACTGATCTTGTGGGCAGGTTTTTGATAAAAGGAGAGTCTGTGGAATGGAGCGATGGCCCTCTTACAAAAGCTGTGAAGCACGGTGCTATATGTTATCTTGACGAAGTTGTGGAAGCACGTAAGGATACAATAGTTGTTATCCATCCCCTTACCGATGATCGGCGTATCATGCCTATAGATAAACTGGGTGTGATCCTCAAGGCACCTTCTGAATTCATGCTAAGCATCTCCTACAATCCAGGTTACCAGAGTGTTGTAAAAGACCTTAAGCAGAGCACACGCCAGAGATTCGTGGCTTTAGATTTCGATTATCCTCCAACTGAACTTGAAATGACGATAGTGGCTCACGAAAGCGGAGTAGATGAAAAAATGGCTCACTATCTCGTAGATATAGGTCATCGCATAAGGAACTTCAAACAACACGGCCTTGAAGAAGGAGTCAGTACCCGCCTGCTTATCTATGCAGGTAAGCTCATAAAAGACGGCATTGATCCAAAAGAAGCATGCCGTATCGCTATGGTCAGGCCCATCACCGATAACACTGACCTGCAAAAAAGCATTGATGAAATAATATCCGCCATCATGGAGTAAACGATGGAAAAACCAGAAACAGGTGAAAATACACCTCTTTCCAGGGAAGCAATGACTTACCTTATAAGGTCGCACTTCTCAACTCTAAGTCCCGATGATCTGTCCTCTGCAGTGGAACAACTCAGGGATGTTCCTTCACAAGACTTAAATTATATATTGAATTCCGGAAGGTTGCTGTCAGGTAAAAGTCACAGGGTTATTCTATCCTATCTCAAGGCAGCTTCTTTTGTGTATCGAACATTTGCACAAGATGCATTCCGAGAATGGAATGCGTTGTTAAAGAAAATCTCATCTCTTAGCAACTCCTGCATAGAGGGTTTCTTTGATGCATCAGGTGTGATTCTTCAAAAAGGCGGCATGTCCATTTTACAAACGTGGGCTGAACTGGGATTGTCAGTCGCATCAAAGGATAAAGGACTTGCCATTTCATATTTTACTACCACTGCCGAAGTAGTAGTTTCCGTTGATTTCGAGTATCTGGAAGAATTGGTATCTATCGGCAGTAAATTCTCAGTATCAAATATTAGGGCTTCTGAAGCTTATTTCAAAAACCTCTCAGATCTTTTATCTCTTCTATCCAGATCAGAATTCCATGAGTTCATTGATATTATTGAAAACATGAGAGAAAAGGATTGGAGGACTGTAGTTGAGATCATCAACAGCTCCAGGGAAACTTTTGTCTCCATAGAACCTGAAAGACGGCATTTACTTCTTAATTCACTGAGTTCTGTTTTAAGGTTCAGTGTACCTCTGACTTTATCATTGTTCAATCGTTCTCCTCTTGCCATGGCCAATTTAAATGACAATGATTTCAGCAAATGGTTATCTGTTATTGAAATCATTGCAGGGCTTAACGCAGATGTGGCCATGTCCTTTGTAAACAGAAGTCCCAGATTGCTTGGTTCTGTGGATATTGATGAAATAGAACAATGGGCAGAAAAAGGCTCAGCCCTCATTTCCAGAGACAGGCAGGCTGCAAAGGCATTTATTGAGCATAGTTTCAAAGGTCTTGAAAATCATATTAAGGACACTGACCGTGAAAAAAGAGCATTCATACTTGATGTCGGAGCCGAACTTGCCTTGGTAAACCCGGCCTGCGTGGAAAATTACTTCAAATACGCTCCTGATGTGCTGGATCTCTTCAACCATCAAAATTTCAAGGAATGGCTTGCAATAGGAAAAAAGATCGCAGAACAAAGTTCTAATCTTGGTTCTGGATATTGCAGGCATTCTGCAGTGGCTTTTAAGAAAATACCTCAGGTTTATCATGGAGAAGTGTTCGCTACAGCACACATGCTTCTGGAGATAGATTGGCTGCTTGCAGGTGTTTTTTTTGAAAGCCTGCCGGAAGTCGTCGAAAAAATAGAACCTGAAGAGATCAGAATATGGGCAGGTACAGGCCTTAAAGTATATGAAAAAGATAAAAAGATAGCAGTGGATTACTTTGCTTTTTCACCATCCTTACTGGAAGATCTGGATATAAAGGAACTTGAAGCATGGGCTCTTAAAGGTATCAGCATTTTCGAAGAAAATTCTCTCCGTGGAAGACCCTACTTTTCCCTCAAGTCCAAGAGTTCCACGGATACAGTTGAAGAACTTAAAGGCGGCGTAGCCCTGAAAAAGGTTGCCAATATCCTTAGGTATTATGCTCTGGGTCTTTCAGGTGTGAACTTCAGTATCCGGTCAAAGCATGTTCTTCCATTGGCTACAGGTATTGATTTTATTAATCCTATTATCGCTGGTAATGTAATATATCTGGAACCTAAGATCAAAGAGTACGGGAGTCTTGAAGACAATTTCAATATGTACAAGCTGAGTGTGATGCATGAAGTGGGACATGTGCAGTTCAGCAGAAAGGAAATATCTGCAAAAGCAGCAGTTCAGCTTTTTGAAAAAACGGGATTGAAGGATATAACAGGTACAGAAACGAACATTTCAGAAACCATGGATATTTCAGGCTTTTTCTCTGCATTTCCAAATCATCTGCTTGCAGTTGATATTATGGGCGTTATAGAAGATGCAAGAATAGAATACATGATCTTTGCAACCTACGGGGGTTTGAGGGATAAGTTCAAAAATATCCGGGATCAGCTTCTTAAAGCAAGGTCTGTTCCTGAAAATGACCTCGGAAAGTTCATGGAAGCTTTGCTCTGGCTTTCCACGGGCAATGAACCGGTTTTTGTAACAGATGAAAAAATGAAAAATGCAGTCAGTGCTTCCAGAGACATACTGTGTAAGGTCTTACAACCGCATTCTTCGATCCTTGATTCCTTGGAAGCAACTTTTAGAATATACTCTTTGCTTGAGGGGCTTTTTGATCCGCTGGAAAAACAGGAATATTCGCAAATAAGAAATCTGGAATATAGGGGAATCGGTATTTCTGCTTTAACTGAGGATGAACCAGCTTCCACAGATCCGTATGAGCACATGCTTGCAAGGTTTGTACCTCAGTGTCAGGAAAGCAAGCAAGAAGATAAAAAGGAAGAAAAACCCGATGAAATGTTCCAGGATGAAGACTATGCTATTCCAAATAATTGGAATGTTCTTGGCAGTTTCAGATATGATGAATGGGATACTGTGATCAATGATTACAAATCTGGCTGGTGTGTAGTGAAAGAAATAGAACCGGCCGGAGAATCCGGAGAATATTTTGATGATGCTATTATTCGCTACAGTAATGAGATAGCACTCATCAGACGTATTTTCAGCACAATGAAGCCCGAATCTTTCCACAAACTGAAAGGACAAACAGATGGCACCGAGATAGACATCGATACGTTCATGGAGTCTATAATTCAGAAGAGGTGCGGGGCTAATCTTGATGATCGTTTTTATGTAAGATGGGATAAGAGGGAGAGGGATGTAGCTACTCTTTTCCTTGTGGATGTGAGCGCTTCCACTTCTAAAAAGTTGAGTAATGAAGGGCAGAGCATAATTGATGTGGAAAAGGATTCTGTTATTATTATGAGCCAGGCGCTGGAAAGCCTTGGTGATAAATATGCTATTTATGCTTTTTCAGGTCATACACGCAATGACGTGGAGTATTACCTCATAAAAGAATTCGACGAGGAACTTTCTGATTCAGTAGCTCGTCGAATCAGCTCTTTGGAACCAGTGGCTAACACACGGCTTGGACCTGTGATCAGACATTCAATTGTGAAACTGGAAAAGGTTCAGGCGAGGACAAAGATGATAGTGCTTCTTTCTGACGGCGAACCTTATGATACCTGTCATGGTGAAGGGGCTTATGAAGGCCGTCTGGCAGAAGAAGATACACGTGTGGCAATTCAGGAAGGAAATGCCCGTAACATACATTTCTTCTGTATTACTGTAGATAAGAATCCTGGTAATTATCTTGATACGATCTTCTCAAATGTGGGTTATACAATTATTGATAATGCACAGGTGTTGCCTGCAAGGCTTCCTGCATTGTACAAGAGACTTACTACTTGAAATTGGACCGATACTGCAGATAAGTTATTTTAAAACTGGATTTTATGTTGGGTAGTAATCAGCAGATTAGTTTTTAAACTTTGATGCACTCTTTATTATAATAAATCTCAACTAAAAATTCAACTGGAGTACTAAATGATCGGTTATCTGGCAGGAACGCTTACCACTCTTGCTTTTGCACCTCAGCTTTTGAAGGCTTTGAAGACAAAATCCACAAAAGATATTTCCTTGCTGATGCTTTTGTGTTCTACAACGGGTATGACACTATGGTTATATCACGGATTGCTGATCAAAGATATGGCTTTGATACTGGCTAATTCTGTTTCTATAGCTTTGGCTTCAATGCTCCTCGTGTACAAATTAAAGAAAGATTACTGGGAATTGAATCGGCAGCAGCTATCTATTGAAGCTATGAATTAATAGAACCAATCAAAATCAAAATTATGATTTAAAAAGTGAAGTGAAGTACAGGTCCTGTACTCACTTCAATTAGAAATAATTAATTAGAGTAGTTAGTATCTCTTTGGTGGTCTGTGCTTCTGGTAGCATTCCCTGCAGTACACAGGTCTGTCACCGGATGGCACGAATGGAACTTCAGTTTCCTGTCCACAGTCAGCGCAGGTTGCCTTGTGCATTTCTCTTGGACCGCTTGGCCTGAATCCGCCGCTTCCGCCTCTTGGACCGCCGCTTCCGCCGGACCTGTATCCGCCGCTTCCGCCTCTTGAACCGCCACTTCCGCCGGACCTGAATCCGCCACTTCCGCCTCTTCTATCGTTGTTCATATCTGATATCCTTTGTTGTTTTATTGTATTAGTTTGTCTCAAACCTTTGAGACTGAGAATTCGTGCATGACCTTGTCAATTGGATTAAAATCTCCACCTTTGCAAAAACCACAAACTGCGGAAGGCATAACTGTATCCTTTGCAACAGCAATAAAGCAGGCATTAGAAACAGCTTCAGTTGAGACCGAATAATTAATTTTGATCAATACAACTCATTCTCTGTATTCAGTCAATTAACCTAAAAGAAGCAAACAGAAACGGTGTTATCCTTTTCTTTACTCGCCAACTAAGCTAACTGCAATTGTCATACTGGCTTTTTTAATATATAAACTTGTTGCCTTGAAGAAAAGTATAACTTTCAGATGTATCATAACTTATTCTTCAATTACTTGTAACTCTCTTTCTTCGCCTTGAGCATTAAAACATTTCCAGCTTTGAAGATCATAGGGGTATCCGACGATTATGTGGTAATGTCCGGTTTTTCCGAACATTTGAAGGTCTGCTGTAGACGGTTTGATCATTCCTCCGGGATGACTGTGTACTGAACCCACTGTTGAGATATTAGGCATCATGAACAACCTAAGCATAGCACTAGTTTCTCCGGATTCTGTTCCTGGTAAGAACAGCACTTCAGTGATTATGCCATTTTCTGCCTGGAGTAAACCAGCAAATTCATTTGGATAGGATGATTTGCTTACCTCCAGAATAAATTTCAGAGTATCTCTGGCAATACCTTTGATTTTTATCATAGGAAAAGAATGAGGGACTAAATGTATATATGGATAGTCAATACCTCATGAACTCAATGCGGCTACCACGGATCCCAGAAAACTCCAGTCATAAAGTCCTACAAGTATATTATTTATGGTAAGGACTATGCCAAGTGCTGCCACTGAAGACTTTAATCCTTCTTTCAGGTAAGGTGCTATTTCATGTCTGCAATTGTTAAGTATGTATATATTAAATACAACTAGGGCCAAAAACAACAATTTAAGCGCCAATAAGCCATAAACCCCACTAAAAGCAATCAGTGGACTAAGAAGTATATTACCTTCCTGGCCTTTAGGCAAAGCATATGCTGTGCTTAGCCAGTCACCTATTATATAGAAAAGAATAATGACACGAATTTCCCATAGAATACTTCCAAGGGAAGATTTAGTGCGCTCGCTCATCATACCACCTGATTAGAGGTACACATAATCCATTATAAATACTTATCTATATTCAAGTGAATAATATAGAATACATGAGATATATAGCAATGTATTATAAATTGTCATCCAATACAATTCTACAACTGAAAATAACAGAATAAAAGAAAGGAGAGAAGGATTACTATTCAATCAGTCTTATAATCAGTGTTTTCCCTTCTACGTCAAAACACTCCATGGTATGATAAATATGAATAATACATGAACAATGCTATGGTCATTGTTATCAGTACTATGGCACCATCTATTATTTCCTTTTCGTGCCCACGTATTTCTATCATGGGTTTTTGTGCCAATTCTGTTTCGTGTCCGTGTACTTCTATCATGGTCAATCATTAAAGTATCTTCTAGTATCATATATAAACATTCCTAAATTACCATGATTAATAATGGCTATTATTTATAACGATTAATCGTGTATATTTCTAGTATTGCTGAATAATGATCCTAAAATTACGCTCCTAATATTAAGTGATAATTGATATCGGTAGATTTTTAGATAATCCTTAGTATCTAGAATTACTTAATGCGCAAGGAGCAAAGAAATATGAAAGAAACAAATTCATCACTTCTCGAATTACTGGCAAAAGATCGTTTTTCAACTTATTGCAATATCGAATTACTCGATGCCAGTCCGGGCTATGCAAAAGCTCGTATGCTAATTTCTGAGGAACACCTTAATGGTTTTGGTTCTGTTCATGGTGGTGCAATCTTCACTCTTGCGGATCTGGTTTTCGGGAGTGCTGCTAATGCCCATGGAAGAATAGCAGTGGCAATAAATTGCTCCATAGCTTATCTGAAAGCGGCAAAGGAAGGTTATTTGACCGCGGAAGCCAAAGAGGTATCCATAGGATATAAATTGGCAACTTACATAGTTACCATAACAGATGAAGAGAATGAGGTTATAGCAACCTTCCAGGGTACAGCATACAGAAAAAGTGAAAAAATAGAAGAACTATTGGCATAGGTAAAGTCATAAAATGAAATGTAGATCCCTAGCTATTTTTAGAGGGGATCTTTTCACGAATTCTTTCTATTTTTCATTAATTCATTTCAATTCCCGAGGCTGCTTCTTTTCAGGAAGCACAGGAAGTGGCATTGTATTAACCAATATGGGGCTATCCACTTCTTTGGCGCGTTCAAGTAATAACTCTTTACCCTTTTGTGTCACCGCGAATAATGGTACAGCCGTACCCACCTGTGCAATTGGTCTAATAACATTCCGCAGGTTCTTGGATGCACAGGCTGTAGCAATATCAATGTTTTTGATAAGTTCTGTAGCATTTTCTTTGGTCAGGCCTGTGGTGTGGGCGGCTATTATACACAGATCCAGATCCTGTACTTTTTCAAGCTCTCTTAGCTTTGAAGCTGTCAAAGCATCAACAACAGAAACAGCTATTTTCTTGTAACCCATTTGTGCTGCTTTTTCCACGCCTGCAACAGGATCAATTGTTGCATTCAGAGGGTCAAGCACGGTACCATCTCTTAGTTCAATACCTTTTACTATCTCAGGAATCGGATCAGTTTCAACAAGTCCTGAGATCCTGGCACCCATCCCCTGCACCAGTTTTGGATTTGCTGTTATGACAGTGCCGGCACCATCACATACTGTGACTGTGACATCGAGCATTCCTCTGTTAAGACCTGTCATCATTACTTCTGAAGCACCAAAACCTACAAAAACATCCATCTCGAGTTTCCTATGCGGAGTAAATAAGCCAAAATCCCTTATGCGGAATTCCATATTCTTCCTGACTTCTTCAGAGGTAATTTGTTTTATACCTCTGGCTTTTTCGAATAGGGGGCACCATTCCAGCTGAGGTTCGCCTACTTCTTTGACTTTACCATCTTCCACTACTACCCGCGTCATTCCCAGAATTTCCATTACATGTGCCATAAGATTCCTTACCTGTCATTTACATTGGTATAAAGCATGGTCTAAAGCAAATACATCAAAGAGCATTGCGTCTGTCGATGACCTTCTTTGACTTGCCTTCTGAACGGGGTATGGAGCCTTTCTCTGCCAGTTCTACATTAGTACGTATGTTAAGAACGCTTTGAAGCTCATTTTCCACGTGTTTTTGCAATTCAGCCAAATCCCGCAACTCGCCTGTGAAAGCATTTTCCGTTATTTCCACTTTCACTGTGATCTCATCCAGCATCTTTTTGTTCCTATCAAGGATAACCTGGAAATGTTCGGTGATCTCCGGGATATTCACTATAACATCTTCTATTTGTGACGGGAATACATTGATTCCCCTTACTATGAGCATGTCATCAGCTCTGCCTAATAATCTTGAAATACGTACAGTAGTGCGCCCACAGGAACACTCGCTTTCCAGTAACCTTGTGATGTCACCTGTCCTGTATCTGATAATCGGGAGCGCTTCCTTAGTAAGTGATGTCAGCACCAGCTCGCCTTTTTCCCCTTCAGCGACCTGTTCTCCATCCTGGTCAAGTACTTCTACAAAGAAATGGTCACTCCATAAATGCAATCCATCTTGTTCTTCACACTCAAATGCCACACCCGGACCCATTAGCTCGGAGAGACCATAGGAGTCATACGCTTTGATATTAAGTATGTTCTCAAGTTGTTTTCTTGTGTTCGATGACCAGGGCTCCGCACCGAAACATCCTACGCGTAGAGATAATTTATCAACTATGTCCATCTCTCTGGCAGTCTCGGCAAGGTAAAGGGCATAAGATGGAGTGCAATGAAGAGCAGTTACTCCGAAATCCATCATCATTTCAAGCTGGCGTGCAGTGCTGCCCGTACCACTGGGAACTGTCATAGCGCCGATCTTCTCTATTCCATAGTGGTATCCAAGTCCCCCGGTGAAAAGACCATAGTTTACTGCATTCTGAAATACGTCATTCTTGCCAAGGCCCACCATGGTCAGATTGCGTGCCATGAGATCAGACCAGTTTTCCAGATCGTTTTTGGTGTATCCTACAACAGTTGGTTTCCCGCTTGTACCGGATGAAGCATGGATACGCACGATCTCGCTTTTAGGAACCGCAAAAAGGCCAAATGGATAGTTGTCCCGCAAGTCAGTCTTACGGGTAAAAGGCAGACGTCTCACGTCATCCAAAGTTTTAATATCATTTGGAGTTATGCCAGCTTCTTTGAATTTATGTGCATAAAAAGGAACATTGTTATAAGCTGCAGCCACTGTCTTTTTTAATCTAGTGAGCTGTAATTCCTTGAGTTCTTCATGACCCATGGTCTCATATTTTGGCTGCCAGTATTTCATGTATCTATCTCCTAAATGTGCATTCCTCATAGGTTTTCAGACTTATATTATTTGCTATAATTCTCGATTGATGTGATCAGAAAAATAATGTGCAGTAGAAGTACTTATGATATAAAATCTTCCTCGTTTTAGTTTTCCAACTATGTACATAGCGTTTCAAAGTATGTACAAAGTTTCGTTTTTTATGCCATAATACTTACATGTTTGTGCACGTACATAATATAATAAAAACGGGATAATATGCACTTGCACGAAAAACGGTTAGTTAGGTCTATCTTTCTATTTTTGATAGTATTGTCCATAGTATATGTCTATCCAGTTTCCTGTGGCTGGGACCAGACGAATACTGATATCAATGTTACATATGAGGTTTCACCTGATGGAACTAATATACATGTGCTAAGGCAGATCACATTTGAAAACGGCGATGAAAACACCCGTTTCTGGAGAGGTTACTATTCAGATTTTAATTATTTCTTACCTTTAAACGCCAAAAATATCTGTGCATATGATCAACAAAGTGGTGAAGCTCTTAAATGGTCTCTAAATCCTGAAGGGTATTATACTTTCAACCTTGGTAAAAGAGTATGGTATGGTCAATCTGATGTGTTTTCTATAGAATACGATCTTCCACGTAATAGCAACACCGCAGTATTTGACATAATTGAATCCGGTAACAGGACACAGGTCGTATTAAGAACTCCTCAATACTATGAAACAGATATTGAAAGAAAAGATTATCATATTCTTGAGCAAGGAGAGTTCGTTGAATTTGTTTTTCCAAAAGGTGTTACATGGAAAAGTCCATGCCAAGTAACTTGTGTGAATCATACGGATATGCAGGAGATAAAGGGCACTGTACAGCTTAGTGAAAGAAAAGTAGGAATAACCGTTAGGTATTGGGAAGGAGAAGATGCATGGGGTATGCATACTCTTAATACGACTATACAAAGTCTCATCTTGCTTGAGAACGTCACTGGATTTCCATATATGCCTAGGTACAATATTTCCATCACACAGGCTAGTGTGGAAGATACTCAGGGTTATGGTGGCTTTAACCAGGGAAGCAAAGGTATATATCTCCTTCATACTTCCAGCGATGCCATACTGATACACGAACTTTCCCATTATTGGACGCGGGAGTGTCATTACTCGCACATATGGATGGATGAGGGTCACGCTGATTTGTATACATACCTTGTGTTGGAAAAGACAAAACCAGATATTGCCGAAAAAAGGAAAGACAAAACTTTACAAACATACCAAAAACTGGAAAGAAAATACGATCTAAATCTTTCAGAATGGGATATTGACGATAACTTCAATGAAGATAATGGGGAATTCATCCAGTTCGGTTACAGTAAAGCATTTACTACAATTTATACAGTTTACGAAGACATAGGTCCTGAGGCAATGCAGGATGGCTGGAAATGTCTAAGCGAAAGTGGGTGTAATGTCGATGAAGAAACCTTCATTAATTCTATGGAGGAATCATCAGACAAGGATATTGAGTATATTGAAGAATTTTTATAAGATCTTGAGGTATTAGGATTGGGTCTGGTATCGGTATTTATCTCAAGAGTACAATTTTTTATTTACTCCTTTTTAGACATTTCACTGCTTAAGGTAATATCCCATTAATTCATCTTATATGTTAGGGAATGATCATGGATTTCAGTATGGACAAAGGGGACAGTAATCTGCTGATAACAGAAAGAGAAAGAAATCAGCTTCTTGCAGAATTGCACGCTCGCTTATTTTGGGTGGGGGAGAGGATACCCTCTTTTGTTGAGGTAAATGGCAAGAAATGCAAACTACATGATCTGGTATGGGACCTTATTAATAAAGAATCAATATCTGATGATGAAAAAAACCAGATTGAAAGATACATTGCCGTGCTTAAAGAAAAAGAGAGGGTGGATGAACTTGCGCTTCAAACTAAGGAAATGACTCGTGAAGAGGCAAAAAAACTGTTTGATGAAACTGCAGGGTTGTTGCGTGCAATAATGGATCTCAGAGAAATAGAAGATGGAATCTCTAAAGATCATGAAAAACAATTTCATGAGATATTTTCGACCCAGCGGACCGAAGAGATACGTAAATGGCTGGATTTTTTAAAGGATGTCGGAAAACTTTGATTTAATCAAATTTTCTGTCTATTCTCAGAATCCTTTTCCAGAAATATATTCACAGTATCCATAACTGATAGGTCCTGATCTTGTTAACTCGCATGGAAACTCATCACATTCAAAACACAATCTGATACCTTTTTCAAAAGCACAGCTTGCAATTTTACAGAATTCATTTTTTCTGGGAATACACCCTGTCTCTCCATTGGGACATTGTCCTTTTGTCATCTGAGGGCACTTCTCGCAGGCGATACCGCATACTCCTATTCTCATATGAAAGTTCTCGCCTATAATCGTTGGATTATCAATTCATTTAATACTTATTAATATGCACATCCTATCAAAGTATTAATCAATTTCTTAAACGTGTGATGTGTTGCTGTAATACAAGGATTTCTCAAAAGGCGTAGAGGATAAGTATTATGAAACTATCTTTGACCATATTACCGATTATGAACTTGTAACTTAGAAATGGAGAGCTGCAGAAATGAGAAAGATCATAGCTACTGGCAAAGGGGGAGCTGGCAAGACAACCATTGTCGCCACTTTATCCCGTCTTCTTGCAATGCAAGGTTTTCGTGTCCTTGTTATAGATACTGACCCTAGTATGAATCTGGCCATGTCATTGGGTGTTCCTTTTTCAATGATCCGGACTCTTGCTGAAGATAAGCAAGAGATCAAAGAACAGCTTTATGATGAGGAATATGACACTGATGAATATGATGAAAATGAAACAGGACACCAACACGACTGGAACATAGATATCGATGCATTTCTGCAAAAGTATGAAGTTACTGCAAAGGATGATGTAAAAGTTGTTGTTATGGGCACCATTTCACAGGGTGGCGGCGGATGCATCTGTTCATATATTTCCCTTGTAAAACGTCTTATTGATTATCTTGCTTTGTGGTCGGACCAGTACGATATTGTGATAGTGGACTCGCAAGCAGGGTCAGAGATATTAGGCAGAGGATTAGCAGTGAACTATGACCATAATCTTGTGATCACGGAATCGTTCCCCAAGTCTATGGAAGTGGCACGGCACGTACTGAAACTTGCAAATGACCTGAATATCAGAAATCAGCTTGTCGTGGTAAATAAAGTGCGGGATACAAAAGAGCTTGACATTGTAGCTGGTGAGATATGTCTTAATGGAGAGGGGATATATCCTGTAAGTTATGACGAAAGGGTTATAGAGGCAGACAGGATGGGTAGCCTGATAATTGATATGTCACCTGATTCTGTGGTTCTTGCAGATATAAAGGACATAATGAATGTTGTCACTGAAGGATTTGTAAAAGTATAAGTTGAGGTTTAGTAGATTATTAGCAATTATGCAGGTGACAAACTTATTTGTTACATGCACCTGCATAGTTATGTTTCTGCTATTTTTTATGGACTCTTGTGGGAAGTATGAATGCGGTGTAACGCATTGCATGCGTTTTTATCATGTGCTTCCCCTGGTTTTTCAAGGTGGCCACATCCGCAGCTTCGTCCAAGAAAAGTACCTACTCGATGCTTTAGCTGATGTCGATCATCTTCTGACATGTTTTTTAGCATGTCTTTATGTTCTGTTTCAATATGGTTCCACATGGACATTTCAACTTCGTCTAAGTCATATCCATGAGCCATGAAATTACAGTCAATACCAACATCACTGCATTTTACAATTCTCATTTTCATATGAAGTACCCCATCATACCTGGTTAAAATGTAATTAAGGTGATTGGATATAAAGCAGTCATAAAGAACTAGCATAAAGAACTAGCATAATCGCTATATTCAAGAATTCACTGAATTTTTTCGGCAATGGTTCTATAACATTCATGAGTAGGCAGCAGTTTTTTAAAAGCCCTTTTTTTATATCTGGTTCTATTCGCAAGTAAGCAGAACTGAAGTCCACATTTAAAACATTGCGGAAACTTTATATACAATGTCGTTGCATTCTATCAACTGAGAGAAAAGACATATATAGATAATGAGGGATATGAAAAGACTTGGAACAGTGCTTCAAGCTTTAGGAAATGATGTTCTGATTGTTCGAGGGGATGAGCAGGCATCTAAAAGTGAGAAGCCGCGTATTAATTCTTCTGTTATGGATAAAACTGTCAAGAGGATCGGTAAAGTTACTAACTATTTCGGTCCAGTAGCTAATCCATACTATACTGTAAAGCTTGACAGGAGAGGCAATACTATAGAAGCTCGGCACTACTTAAATGAGCGCCTATACGTTCAATGATTGAAAAGTATAAAAATCTTATGCCGGGTTTTAAAAGTAGTCCAATGATTGTATTTCACGTTCGTCTGCAGTATCTTCAAGGTGAGTAAAATGGTCGAAGTTGAAAGGGTACGGTATTCAGACACTTCCGAAAGGGAAAAAATACGTGCCATGATCAAAGCACGTAAAGAGAAGGAACAGAATGCAGAAGTTGAACCTACAAAGGCACAATGTCCTGAATGTGGCAGCCGTAATCTCGTGCAGGATTATGAAAGAGCTGAGCTTGTGTGTTCTGAATGTGGTCTTGTAGTGGATGCAGAATTCGTGGACGAAGGGCCAGAGTGGCGTGCTTTCGATCACGACCAGAGAATGAAGCGTTCTCGTGTGGGCGCACCCATGACATATACTATACATGACAAAGGTCTTTCCACGATGATCGATTGGAGAAACCGTGATTCATATGGTAAATCTATTTCATCCAAGAACAGGGCCCAGCTCTACAGGTTAAGAAAATGGCAGCGTAGAATACGTGTAAGCAATGCTACTGAGAGAAACCTGGCTTTTGCATTATCAGAACTTGACAGAATGGCATCAGCTCTCGGTCTTCCCAGAACGGTGCGTGAGACAGCTGCTGTTGTTTATAGGAAGGCAGTTGATAAGAATCTGATTCGTGGAAGAAGTATTGAAGGTGTTGCCGCTGCAGCTCTCTATGCTGCATGCCGCCAGTGCAGCGTGCCAAGGACTCTGGATGAGATCGGAGAGGTTTCGAGGGTAAGCAGAAAAGAAATAGGCAGAACATACAGGTTCATTTCCAGGGAACTGTCCCTTAAACTCATGCCTACCTCACCCATTGATTATGTACCAAGGTTCTGCTCAGGCCTTAACCTTAAAGGTGAGGTACAGTCCAAAGGTGTGGAAATCCTGCGCCAGGCTTCCGAGAAAGAACTTACCAGCGGTCGCGGGCCTACCGGAGTCGCAGCAGCTGCCATCTATATCGCATCTATTCTCTGCGGTGAAAGAAGAACGCAGAGAGAAGTTGCAGATGTGGCAGGTGTAACCGAAGTTACTATCCGTAACAGGTATAAGGAACTGGCCGAAGAACTGGATATAGAGATCATTCTTTAAGGCCACACTGTCCGAGGAAAGGTTTTTACCTTTCTTTCTCTTTTGTGCTCACAGCACATAGGCAAAGTGGACGATGATCGAACTTATAGAGATGCTTACCATTGGTTTTGCAGTTGGCTTATCGGGTGCGCTTGTACCCGGGCCGATGTTATTCGCTACTATAGACGGTTCTATGAAAAAAGGCTGGATCTGCGGACCTAAGGTAGTTCTAGGCCACGCACTACTGGAACTAGTGCTATGCATCCTGATAGTTCTTGGAATCACCGCTCTCTTAGGTAAAAACGAAATTTCGGCTATTTCAGTTCTCGGAGGTGCAGTCCTCATTCTTTTTGGGATATTTACCATAAAAGATGCTCGCAGGGGCGCGTTATCGATGGGAAATACAACAAATCTCATCTCTGCAAACCCTGTGGTTGCAGGTTTTATAACTTCCGTATCCAATCCTTATTTCTGGATATGGTGGCTTGCAGCAGGCAGTGCGCTTGTGCTTAAAGGTCTGGAAACTAGCCTGCTGGCAGCTGCTCTATTTGTGTTTGGTCACTGGATGGCAGATCTTAGCTGGTTTAGCATTGTGTCTGCTGCTTTTAGTAAAGGTAAAGAACTTATGTCTTCTAAAATGTATGAAATAGTTCTGCTTTCGTGTGGTGTGTTTCTCATATTGTTCGGTTCATGGTTCGCTTTTGGGGTGCTTGCATGAAGCGACAGTGCATTCGAGTGAATAAGAAAAAAGGAGAGCAGGTCCGTAAGGTCCTGATGGAAATGGGAGTATTGGATACATCAATGCGTATAGGCTCAGATGAGCAATACATATACATTCCGCTTACCTCTGATGTGGATCTCGCTGAATTGTCTTTAGAGGATATACAGGTCACAGAACATGAGTTTAAGTTGCATGAAAAGCCAGCAACTCTAGAAAACATTCTGGGGCGCACCCCAAGCTATGAGATTATTGGCAACATAGCCCTTCTGGAATCTGATGAAACAGATCTGGAAAGAACTGCTGATGCATTGCTAAAGGTTCAGCCTCATATTCGAACCGTGCTGGCAGCACTTTCGCCTGTGGAGGGAGAATTCCGCACTCGCAGGTTCACTTTTGTAAAAGGCGAGAATACTACACAGACTGTGCATAAAGAATATGGCTGCAAGTATGTAATTGATATGGAAAAGGCATACTTTACTCCTCGTCTTGGAACGGAGCGCTCCAGAATCTTGGAACAGATAAAGGATGGTCAAACTGTCGTTGATATGTTCGCTGGCGTTGGTCCCTTCAGTATCCTTATCGGTAAGAACCGTACTTCCTGCCGTGTGGTGGCCATTGATAAGAACCCCGAAGCTGTAAAATTTTTAAGACACAACATTGAGCTTAATGCTGTAACTAATGTGGAGGCAGTGGAAGGGGATGCCAAGGAAGAGGTACAGAGGTACATTGGAGTTGCAGACCACATTATAATGAACTTACCCCATACTGCTCAGGAATTCCTGGATACAGCTATGGTTGTTTCAAAGCCCGGAACTGTTATCCATTACTACGACATCACTCCCGAATCCGACCTGTACTCCACATCCTTAGCTCACATCGAATCTGCTGCTTCTAAAGCCGGTTTTGCTATCGAGCCCATTGCCACCCGTATCGTGCGCTCCTATTCCCCGCACCAATTCAATGTGTGCATCGAAGTAAGAATTACAGGCTGAGCGAAATAATTAAATTCTTATGTAATCTTTAAAGAATCAATTGCCTCTGTGGCTTAGCGGTATAGCGGCTGATTCGTAATCAGCAGGTCGAGGGTTCAAATCCCTCCGGGGGCTCTAATCTATGGCTATGATTTTATAGCTAAAAGCTTTTGCGGTCAAAACCATTAATCCCCTTTTGGAGTGGTAGCTAAAAAGGTGGTATTAATGGCATTTAATGGTGCAAGATTTCTATGGGCTCTTGTAGGATATTTTTTATCCTTCGTGATGGCATTTGATGCACTTGGAACTGAGCAAGAGCCGTCGCTATACACATTATTTATCAATGGATCAATATTTGCCCTCATGCTTATGGCAGGTCATTATTTGGTTACACATAAGTAACTCTGTCTACGTAGAAGCTCCAGGTTGAGAGATTTTTAATTTTTAATAGAAAGGTATGGGCCGAATGGAGTTATAATTTTAAAAAATCAAGAATCAGTATCAGGTGACATTATGCATATATATTATTTGGGCCCACCCTTTTAAACAAAGGACTTATAGACCTTCTTTTTTAAAACGGAGGTAGTAGAGCGTAGTTTTTAGGCAGTTGTTATCTGGTCTACCATTAGAAAATTTTCGTCTAAAAGTAAACCGAGGGGGGCTATTGATTCCTTCGGATTGGCCGATTAGCTGAAGAAACATTGGTTAGCTGATCGGGCGTGCTTGCGGGAACCAGAGATTAGCTGAATGAAGGAACCGAAGGAAGCGAAGGAACAAGAGATTTCTAACTCGCCGATAATGTTACTACGTAACTTAAACGGCTCGCTATTGATTTTAATGATAATCGCTATTAGTGAGTCACTATACTTTTGATACTGACTTGTTTATATATTAATTTTTATATTCGAAAACATCTAAAGGTTAAATCATCGAACACACCCATAATTAAAAGAACACATGTTGTGTGTTCTTTAGTGTGAATTTAATGATAATCGCTATCCTCTAATGTCTATAGTCATACCATTTGCTCTAAGTATTGCTGCATCTACATCCCTACCGCTGAGATGGATATAGACAGAAGACATAGTGGAAGACCTTGACCATCCGAAATAATTATTCATTTGTGCTTCCGTTAAGTGATTAGCCATAAAAGTACATCTTGAGTGCCGGAAAATGTGAGGATGTATCCGTTTATTTATTCCTGACTTTGCGGTGATCTTAGATAAAGTGTTTCTGAATGCATAGTACTTCAGAAAGTCTAACTGCTTACGTTTATAGTTAAATTTAAAGAACAGTGGAACTAATGGATTATGATTTTCAGGATGATCCACAAGCCATTCTTCAATGTATTTGACACTCCAACATGCTCTTACTCTTCTTGGGCCGGTCTTACCGGTTAAATGGATTATTAGACCGATATCATCAAATGTCAGGTCCTTAACTCTCAGTGTCAATATCTCTCCAATTCTTGCTCCTAAGTCCCACAGCATAGCGATTATAGCTCTATCCCGTCTATTTGATGCATTGTTAATGAGTAGTAGAACTTCATGCTCTGTGAGCATATCTTCAGGTAACTTTAAATCTTTAATTTTAACTGACGTTTTTATCCATGAAATCAGTACAGGATTATTCTCGCTATATAACCATCTATAAAATTTACAGATGGCTATCTTGTAGTCGTGCTTAGTCCATTCACTCTTATCCGAACGCTCCAATGTTATGACGTATCGCTTCAGTGCAGGAATATCGATCTTATCAAAATCTTTATTCATACTTTGAGCAATGCACTTAAGTACAGACACGTATTTTATTATTCGATGGTCCCCGATGCCTTCAATGAAGCATTCATCTACAAAGCTGAGAATTAACTCTTTGTTTCTTCCTGAGATAGAAGAACTCTTGAGTTTCTCAATGCTTTCATCAACATTGATGCTATAGATGTTTGCCTTTGTCATAATAATCGCTATCGGGTGACATAGTATTTAAGGACACTCCGGGGGCTGTAAATCACGTGGTTGAAATCCCCTCTTTTTGATTCAGCCACATATAAACCTTAAATTCGTTCTTCCCAAAAAGTACACATAGATATAAAATGATGAAGAGGAATGCAATCTCTTCATCTGTTTTTTTACACTCCACTCCTTTTTGACTTCAGATGCTCTTGTAAATTGGCTTTGAATCCCTTGACACTTACTATTTTCATATTATCAACCCACTTTTCCCCATAGCATATGAGTTAATTGTATACACCACTGGGTGAGCCTTGTCCAATGTACACTTGCATTCCTTTCAATGGGATTCCAGCTCCTGTAGTTCCAGCTTGTGCCCAATTTGAAACCCAAGGACCCCATGCCCCATTGTAATATGCTCGATAGTACACATTAGTGCCAGTGGGTGCACCTACAAGGCGTATTCTGAAAGCTTCTATTGCTTTGCTTTCTTTTACAGTACCTGCATCCTGGTCTTCTCCAACTTCACCCATCCATCCCTTATAAGCTACATGAGCCTCATATCTGATATTATAAACATCAGAGTGAAGCCGGAAGGTTTCTAGCTGATTTTTATAGCCGTCTGTTACTATCTTTGGTTCCATCAATCCTGTTTTCCAACCGGTATATGCAAACTGTGCAGCTATATAAGTGTCAGGTACTTCAACTGCATAATAACTAGACATAGACATGCTGTGTTTCCCAACAAGTCCGCTACGAACGTAATTTTGGTCATATACTGATGCAGAAGAATCTTTTATAGCTGTGTGACCAGAATAATGCTTATTTGCACTATTGAATGTAGCAATCGCTGTACCACGGGTAACGGCTGATGCAGTTCTTCCTCGAATCCAATGATTGGTGGCCGTGTAAGTCATACCATCAGAACCACTTATAGCTCTTACAAAATCAACACATTCACCAGAACCTACCTTTGCTGCATTGAAAGTCCCCATTGGTACTTTTATTAGTTGGTACCCTAGATTGAGTTTTTGTGCATATTCCCATGTCAACAAATTATTCTTCCATGCACTGCTGGGAGTATTAGATAGAGCATTGATATTTTCTGTCGTTGCTTTTAATTCATGTGCAGCTTGAGCTGGTGCAAGTAGCAGACAAAATATCATGAAAAATATTGTAACTAGCGTAATTCCCTTAATTGTTTTGTTTCTCACTTATCATCAACCTCCATTTAAGCGATTAATGTAGTGTATATGAAGGCAGTCTGTCAACACTAACATTTTGTATATAGCTTTTGACTGATTCGGATACGTTCGGGGTACTAGGTGTTGTTGATGCTACTAACCTCATTAGTAGAAACACCCCCAACACTCCATAAATACTTAGTCTATTTTTCATTTTATTTCCTCTTTAAATATGTTTCTTAATCAACATATTACAATTAGTTTTAGGGGCCTTTGAAAATAGAAATCATTTCTAGGATTAATATAACTTATTTTCTCTATCTTAGTATCAATCCATATTCCCCCTTCAAATGTACATCACAGAACAGGGTTAATTTTCATTTTACTCTAA
>NZ_JBGMEB010000024.1:0-5138 GCF_041447285.1 Methanomethylovorans sp.
GATATCGTAGAATCTTACATGAAATTATTAGAACTGTCAAATTGGTTTTCCTGACAAAAAAAGAAAATATTGGCTAAAAAAGAAGCCAATATCTTCATCAAGGAGTGAAAACTGTCAAACTTAGGTTGTAAAGGCATAACATATATTAATCACCATTGCTTTAGCAAAAATTTTCACTCAAGCCATTTCAATGGTTATTGATTTCAAAAAGACCGCTTCCACATTTTCGGATGTATCAACAATTAATTCTCTTCTTTCTGTTTTCTTTCTCTTCTTTAATCTATTTTTCTCCATTCGATTCTCTTTATTTACCTTGCGAAATGTATTTATATTGCCTTATTAACAATAAGAATCTATTTATACTATTTAGTCAGTAGTAACTTGCTGACTTCCGAGTACGTACGACAGAAGGTAGGTGGATACCGAAAATATAAATATGAGGTGTTTAGGTTGGATGATAAAAAAAGCAATCCACAGTCTGGGATCGACTGGGAGCATGGAGTTCAATGCAGCAAGGTCATTTGTGAGCCGCAGGAACTGGAAAGAACAATTGACTGGAAGCAGGGGCTTGCAATTGCATTGGGTGTTCCCTTATTAATACTGCCTTCAATTGGTTATCTTACTAGTTATGTATGGTCTTTTGCAATAGTTATCTGGGCCGCAACTATTTTATTAGGTTTCTTGCAGAACCTGGGATATGGAGAACTAGCAACTGTTTTTCCAAAAGCTGCAGGGTTGCCGGGTTATACTCAAACTGTTTTTGGTTCGTCTGCAAATAATGACAACAACAAAAAATATAAGGTTGGTAAATTCATAGGCGGCTTTAGTGCCTAGAGTTACTGGTTCGGCTGGAGTCCTGTGCTTGCTATATATGCTATTCTCATTTCCAGTTATCTGCACGGTCTTATTCCGGCTTTAGGTTCTGTTCCGGAAACTCTTCTTTCCTTGGTCGTTGGAGCGGTCATTTTTGGTTCACTTGCAATAATCAATTCCAAAGGGCTTAAAAATGGAGCAACTGCAGGTTTCATTCTTGCTTTGATATCACTAGTTCCATTGATGGTCATCACAATTGCACCATTCTTTACCGGTGATTTCCATATCTCAAACATTACCACTTCCTGGTTCCCCACAGACTGGAGCTGGGACATGGAACATATATTGATCCTCCTTGGCCTGTTCGCAATGGCTGAATGGAGTGCTGCAGCATGGGAAACTGCAGCAATATACGGTCCAGAATACAAAAAACCGAACACTGACACTCCAAAAGCGCTGTTCGTATGCGGTGCTATCTGCCTTGTTCTCTATGTGCTTGTACAGACTTCTGTCATAGGTACACTGGGAGTTGAGGGTGTTCTTGCAGATCCCATTTCTCCGATGCTTCCTCTTGCCAATCTCTCGTTGGGGCCTATTGGTGCCACTATTTCCATAATAATGCTGGTAGGTGCAATGCTTCTCATTATACAGACAGCTTTCTTATCTTCTGCGAGGTCCATATATTCGATGTCAGTTGAAGGGAATCTGCCTTCTGTGTTCAGCAAGTTGAACTCACACGGGCATCCCATGAATGCCATGATCGCAGATGCACTTTTTAATATGTGTCTGATCCTTCTCGGAACCCCCACTGCTATCCTGGCCGCTTCTGCTATCGGGTATATTTGTGCCAATGGCATCAGTCTCTATACATATGTAAAAGTGAGGAATGACCCTGAACTTTCAAAGCTAGAGAGACCATTCAAAGCTCCCCGCGGCTGGAAGCACGTATCATTTGTTGCTGCCATTCTGAACATTCCTTTCTTCCTGGTCGGTATCATATACCTCAACAGTCTTGAACTTGGTTGGAACACTACAGGAATAGGTTTTTTTGTCCTGTGTCTTTTTATTCCTTTGTGGTTCTATTCTCAACATGAGAACAAGCTGAGCATAAAAAGAGAGTTATTCTCCGAACCAGAGCCAGCTCCTGCAGAGGCTTAATTTAAACAACTACTGCCATGTTCCATAATAAATTTGGAAAAGGAACATGGCTCCAAATTTTATTATTCATGTTTAGTATGTCCTGTTGTTCTCAGATACTGATCTTGCGGAACAGGTAGGCTCCAAAGATCACCATGAATATTGTAAATCCTGTAAGTACTACAAAGCTAACTAATGGGTCTATCTGAGAAGTGCCCAGTAATCCGTATCTTATTCCTTCTACTCCATATGTAAGCGGATCCAGCATGGTCAGAGACCTTAGCCAAGATGGCAGACTATCTATGGGAAATAGTGCCCCGGAAAGTCCGAAGATCGGGAAAATTACAAAGTTCATTATGAGCTGAAAGCCATGCATGTCTTCCATTCTGGATGCAATGGCAATTCCAAATGCAGTGAAGGAAAGGCCTATCAATATCATAAATAAAATTGCCAAAGCAAATCCCGGGATGCTGGTAATCTTCAGTCCCAGGAATAACGAGATCACAAGTATAATGAGTCCCTGGATTAGAGAAGTCGTAGCTCCTCCTGCTGTTTGCCCAAGCATGATCTCCATTCTGGTCACAGGTGCGACTAATGTTTCTTTCAAGAATCCGAATTGTTTGTCCCATATTATCTGTATGCCTGAGAATACCGACGTGAACAGGACACTCATAGAAATGATACCTGGAATGATGAATCCTATATATCCGTGGCTCATACCAGGAAGGCTGACCACGGAATTAAGCCCAAAGCCCAGAACAAGCAAAAAGAATATGGGCATACCTAAACTGCCTACTATTCTGCTTTTGGAACGCAGGTAACGTTTTACACTTCTTAACCAGATAGTATATACAATGTCCATTTTATCTCCTCTGGGGCCTGTGCATCATACGCATACGGTCTTTAGTGCTGGCTTCTTCTTCTCTCATAGTCCTGCCTGTGTAATACAAAAAGACATCTTCAAGGGTTGGCTTATGGATAGAAATAGATTCGATCTCAATCCCATTCTCAGATGCAAGGTTTACAATCTCAACAACATGTTTTTCTGCATTCTGCAGGTTGATAGTAACAGAGCCATTGTGCACGTCCACATGTTTGACCCAGGAAAATGTTTTGATCGTAGAATGGAGTTTTTCTTGTTCTGAGGATATTATTTCGATAACATCCCCTCCTATACTTTCCTTAAGCCGTTCCGATGTGTCTAATGCGATGATCTTTCCCTTATCAATTATTGCTATCCGGTCACACAGCTTGTCTGCCTCTTCCATATAATGGGTGGTAAGGATTATTGTGATCCCTTTTTCCTTGTTCAGTTTGTCAATATAGTTCCAGAGATGGTTCCTTGTCTGGGGGTCAAGGCCAAGAGTTGGTTCATCCAGGAAGAGCACCCTAGGCTCATGCAACAGTCCTCTTGCTATTTCCAGACGCCTTCTCATTCCTCCGGAATACGTTTTTACGAGGTTGTCTTTTTTCTCTTCAAGTTCTACAAGCTTCAGAAGCTCTTTAATTCTATTCTCTCTTAATTCCTTTGGGATACGGTAAAGCCTGCCATGAAAATCCATATTTTCATAGGCAGTGAGTTCTTCATCAAGGCTCTGGTCTTGGAAAACAATACCAATGGATTTTCTAACATCATCTTCTTTTTTCAATATGTCAAAACAATTGACAGATGCTTTTCCGGAAGTTGGTTTGAGCATAGTTGAGAGCATGGACATGGTCGTTGTCTTACCTGCTCCATTTGGACCAAGTAAACCGAATACTTCTCCACTTTTTATACTAAATGAAATATGGTCTACAGCAACAAATCCGTTGAATTCCTTAGTTAGTTTTTCAACCTCTATAGCTAGCATTATAATCAATCTCCTATACCTTCAAATAACAGATCGATCTTTGCAGAGATGTCTCTTGAAAAAGAGAAATCTTTCTCCGATTTCAGCCACATCATTAAAGTGTGAAAATACACTGCATTTAGCGTTTCAGCTGCCATTCTTGTATCTGTATTTCTTACATCCCCTTTAGTTATCCCTTCTTCCAGTAAGTCCAGAAGCACTTTGATCAGACGGTAATGTGGGCTTCTCTCTTTATTGAGTTCAGGTCGTGAGATCTCTATGTATCTTTTATATTCCATGAACAGCAATTTTGTAAGATCTTTGTCCTTCTCGTAGCTTTCAGCCATTGCTACGAGGAATCTTTTGATCCTTTCCTTTGTAGGCAGATGGGTTAAAGCTTCTTCTTCTTTCAAGTCGTAGATCAAATCGGCTTTTTGCTCCGCAAAGTACAAAATAAGAGACTCTTTAGTCGGAAAATAATTGAAAAAAGTACCTTTAGCAATCCCGGCTTCTTTTGTAATCTCATCTATTGTAGTGTTTTCAAAGCCTTTTTCTTTGAACAATTTGCCCGATACTTCAAAGATCCTGTTCTTTGTCTCGATTTTCTTCTTTTCACGAAGGGACATTTTATCCTTCTTTATTCTGATTTCTCGAAATATGACTGCAGTCATAAATGACCAGGGTCATATTTAAAATATTCCATTGGAATTCACTGTGTCCAAAAAGTGAGTATTAGATACTCTTATCAGCTTTCAGCACCCATTTATAATGGGTGTTTATAATGGAACAAATAAAAATGTTCATGGATAAGTTGGACTGTAGGGACTTTAAGTCTTCAGATTTTGAGTTGCTTATCAAGGAGCTTGTTCAAGATGCAAGACTTGGAAAGGCCAAGGTAGAAAAGGATGACATTCAATGGTTGCACACATATCAATTTGCCCTGCAGCAATTTGAATTGAGTCTCAAAATGGCTCCTTCCACAGCTCATCAAGGGGATTGGAGGGAGGTTGCTGAAGATGTCTCCAAGGTGAAGCAGATGGTGGACGAGATGGAGCAGAAGAGAGTCATCTCTAATGTAGCTTGGAATGTGGGTGGATTGGCTATATTTACTATCCCTGATCCTGCTTACTACAGGGAATATGTTTACCGCGCTATTATCAATCACGTCAAGAAGCTATACATCTAGGCCCGTTTGCATTGAAAAGGTCTTCTCATTTTTATTCTTTTTCTTCATGAGGCCATCAAATTAGCTCCTTAGATTTCTATTCTAATTTGATGTACTTTTTTAGAATAGCCTTCCAAACGAATTCCTGAGTTTAACTTTATTTTGCAATTCAGTAAGTACCAATAGTTGATAAG
>NZ_JBGMEB010000025.1:0-69195 GCF_041447285.1 Methanomethylovorans sp.
ACAAGGAGATCTGTTCAAAAATACTGCTCTCTGGCTGTACTTTTAGTGGGGATGACCATAAACCTCGGCATTAATGAAAAGAAGGCTTTACAAGCCTTTGCTGAGTGAGGATACTACAAGGACCCTAATATTGATAAGGACTGGCATGCTTTTATGAACGTAATAACTAATGATATGTTCAATGTAAAAGTTACAGTAGATTCAAATCCGCCTGTTTCTCAAGATATATTTTATCCAAGCAGTGGGTATATTATCATTAACATAAAAAATTCAGAAGTAGAAATGGGTGTAGCTCATGTAAATTATATCCCTTAGTAATATACCATCTCACTCTATTCTTTCACAGACCGATAAATATATCCAATTCTGTTACCAATCTGTCAGATACCATGCCACAGAATCTTAATGAAAAGATAAATGATGTGCTTGCAGATCGACAATTGTCAATAAGTGCTATCACCAGGGAACTTAAGGAAAAGGGTTTCGTTGAGCATAGGCTGGTATTGACGGGATACTTGCGGGCCCTTCGTGATCTTAAGAAATTGCAGGAAATTGAAGTCCCGCCGTCCAAAGTATACAAACGCCTAGAATCTCAGGAAAAGTCAACAGACATTTATTCTCTTATAGGTGATCAGATAAAGAATCTGGATATGGAGATACGTCTCCCTCTTGCTGTTTGTATTCTGTCTAAGTTATTTAAGCGACCAGTGTTCAGGGAAGAACTTGCACATCTTGGTATCAATAATAAGACTGTAGCTAATTACCTGGAATCTTCTTCCTGCATGGTAACTGTTTCAAGGGATGAGAACCTGAAACTCTATCGTAGTGGGATCACAAGGATTTCAATACCTGTAAACGATCCTGCATATGAAATAGAGGCCGAAGATGCAAAAATGGTCACTATGGCAAATATGGTGCTGCTGGAAACTATAAAGGATCTTGTGGATATAAGCGGGCTTACTCCTAAGACAAAGCAAACAAAGCTTTTATGATATCATTTGTGAATGCATCATCTATTGGTCTAAATAGTAATCTATCAGGCAGTGATAATTTGGAAGATAGGCAAAATTCTCTTATTCAAATGCAGCCCATTGGATATGTGCATAATAAGTTCAAAGAAGCTGTTTTTGATGAGAATATGTATTCTTCGATATCACATATAGTCTTGAAAGTAGAGCTACAGGATGGTCTTAAAAATATAACTGATTTCTCTAAAATCTATGTGTTATTTTATTTTGACCGCTCAGAAGATTACAAACTAATACAGAAGCGTCGTTATGATGGTAAGATGTCTGGTGTTTTTGCTTCAAGGTCTCCTAAAAGACCTAATGGTATAGGTCTTACGTTAGTGGAATTGCTGGAAGTTAAAGGGAATGTACTTACTGTCAGGGGTCTGGATGTTATTGATGGCACTCCGGTCCTGGATATAAAGCCGTTTATAGAAGATGTAACAGGTGATAGGGTACGACCTGCATAAACATAGCATGCGTGCAAATGGAAGTGGCACACTGTTCAAAAGCTGACAACTTAAAGAAAGCAATAACTATGGCAGAGAAGGCTGTGTTATCAGGTGCCGATATCGTCATATTCCCAGAGGTTTTCTCTACTGGCTTTTGTTATGAAAAAATAACTTCTCTTGCAGAGTCTTCTCCATATCCGTCTCTAGATGAACTTATTGAGTTATCAAAGAACAAAGAATGTGTTATTATAGGCTCTATCATTGAAAAGCAGTCTATTTCAGATAGTTTTGCATACTACAATCTTGGTTTCTGTGTGGAACATGGAAAGCTCATAGGTATTTATCGCAAATCTCATCCTTTCAAACAGGAACGCAAATATTTTACCGCAGGGGATAGCATCCTCCCCATTACTCTTGAAAAATATGGTCTTACAATTGGATTGGAGATCTGTTATGAATTGCGCTTTCCTGAAGTTGCCAGGAAACTAGCCCTTGCAGGTGTTGACTTTCTGGTTACTATAGCTCAGTTTCCGAATCCACGAAAACATGCATGGAGGACTCTTGCTCTTGCCAGAGCTATTGAGAATCAGATGCCTCACATAGCCTGCAACGTAGTCGGTTCTTCTCCCACTTCCTCATTCTTTGGAGGTTCTCTTATCATTGATGCAGCAGGGAATGTGCTTGCAGAGGCAGATGATAAAGAATGTATCATTATGCATGCAATTGATACTGAGAATACTTCAAAGGTCAGATCAGATATTCCTGTTTTCTTAGACAGGCGTGCAGACCTTTATTGATCTTTTTTATTAAGACGAAACTTTTTTCAATTCACTCATCAAATTTTATGCTGACGCTTCCCATTTTACGAGCCAGAGTTTTGGAAAGCATTCCTGATTCCATTCTACAAACATGCAGCACAGCACAGGGGACTAGGCAGATAGGTGTACATTGTAATTCTTGGGCTTTGTTCATTACATAGTTATCTTTTATAGCCATTGTTTCCATGATGGGAATTTCCACGTGAGACATTTTTTTTATTTTCTCACAGGGGGTTTCAATATCGATAATAATATTCTTCCCGTCCAGTTTTCCATGAACTTTGTGCACAAACCCGCATATATTGGAATTTACTGTAACGCTTGAAGGCATGTGTTATCAACTCCCTTTTACTCAACTCCTAAATTGTATATTAATCTTATTTTTGCTGTGACTGTAAAAAGAAGTGATGAAATGAAATAGGCCAGGTCCTTAAATAAGAATTATTTGATCTACAGATAGCCCTACACTGTAGATTCGGACACAGCTATCGGGGATTTTGAGAGCATCTTTATGAGTTTTTCCTGATCATAGTGGAAGTTATGGATATTGTATCCCCCAAGTGGGCATCTGCCAGTCCTGCCAGGGCCATGGTAATCGGAGCCACCTGTCATGAGCAAACCGTATGAACGGCATAGTTCTAGCATAGATTTGACTTGTTGCCAGTTGTTTTTTCCATAGAATACTTCGAAACCATCAATACCACACTTTACGAAATGGTCCACTACATCAGCAAGTAATGGCAAACTGTTATACTGGTCCAGCGTACGGATCAAGTGTGCTCCAATAGCTTTTCCACCTGCTCTATGAATTATGTCAATAGCTTCTTCTATCTGGAACTTTTCAACATCTATGAAGCACTGAGACTTTTCAGTGAGCCACAAGTCATGAAATTCATAAGTGGACATGTCTCTGTTGACAACTGCAAGTGCAATATCATGCTTTGTGATAATGCCCTTTGTTGCTTCAATACGTGCGTAGTCAACAAGCCATCCATGGGAAGATAGCAGGTCCACAAGTTCATCAGCATATTTCCATGCACGCTTTTTTGTAATCTCAAGCTTCTTTTGAAGATATGCATCATCTTGGTCAAAACCGTAACCTAGTAGATGTATTTCAATACCCAGCGGGTCAAAGTTAGTTGTGAACTCTATGCCCGGAATAAATTGTAGTCCCAATTTTTTGCATTCCCTTTCTGTAGATTCAAGTCCATCTATCGTATCATGATCAGTGACACTGATAGCTTTCAATCCCATATCCCTTGCTTTTGTGACTAATTCTGAGGGGTAAAGGTCTCCGTCGGAATAGATGGTATGCATGTGCATATCTGAAATAATTTGAATACTAACACCTCACTCGTATTTTTTGCTGTTGGCTTATAATGAATTTAATGTAAATAGATTATAGCAAAATGTATAGGCTATATTGATTCTGTTTTCTAGAATGGTGATCGTTTTTTATAATAACTGCTTTTGCAAGATTTTATCCCATATTTCGAAGTTGAAATGGGATTGCAGTTAGCGTATCGTTCCAGCACTGAATCAGCGCCTATTGGATAGTTTTCTCTCACGTTTTTCCTCTCCTCGAGTAATCAGTAATATATTTTAATTAGTATATAAAACTCCCCGTATGTATAATTCGCTTAATATAAAAAAGTTCAGAGGCATATGAATTTCACATTGTCATATATTAAAATGAATAGGATACTTATAGTATGAACTTGATTTTATAACAGATAAAAGCTGAATGAATAGATATGTCTAGCAGAGAAAGAGATATGGCTATAAGATACCTCAATAAAGGGGTATCTTTGAAGGAGAAAGGCCTTCATGCAGAAGCACTTGAGAATTTCAAAAGGGCAGAAGATCATTCATGGAGTGCTTCATCTCCAGCTCTTCTGGCTACGGTCATGCAGAACCTTGGAGAACTGCTGCAGACTATGGGTGATGAGAATGAAGCTTTTGATCAATATTCTCATGCAGTTGAAAAATTAGAACGGCTGGTTGAAGGTAATCCCTCTTTTAAAGAGCAATTAGCTATTACTCTTAGCAAGTATGGGTCTATGCTTGTGGATAGAGGAAAAGAAGCAGAAGCTAAGGCTGTGTACGAGAAAGCTATTGTTCTTTACAGGGAGCTTCGCAGAGAATTTCCACGAAATGTGCAGATTCGATCCAATATGGTTTCTACTTTGAACAACTTGGGCGGATTGCTTGCAGATATGGGCCTGATTGATGAGGCTCAATGGAAGTTCGATAAAGCATTAAAAATGCTTGATAACAAGCAGTGTGTTGCAGAGAATTATACCCATTGCTTTGAGAAAAAGGCCATGGTGCTGGAAAATCTTGCTAATTTGTTGAGTGAGAAAGGAGAACCTGAACAGGCAAGAGAGGCTCTTGAAAAGGTACTTAATATCTATTTCTCCCTGCTCGATCAGGGTCATATGCCAGATCTTTACAGAGAAAGAGTTGCTTCAGTTCTCAATAGAATGGCTCATTTACTGGTATCTCTGAACAGAAAGGAGGAGGCATTGCAAAGTTACAACTCTCTGGTGCAGATGTATGATGAACTTGCAGGTGTAGAGCCAGAAAATGCTGATCTTAATGTTGAAAAAGCATTAGTTTTGAGTAACATGGCCGATCTTCTTGAAGGGCTGCATAAGGAAAAAGAAGCCGTCGACAAATATGAGGAAGCACTGGATATACTGCTCAAATTGAAGAATGAGCTGAAATCTGAGAAGTATTCTTCAATTATCATTCCTATACATCTGAATCTTGGAAAATTGTTCATTTCTCAAGGCAAAGTTACGGAAGGTCTTGAAAAACTGGACGGTGCTTTTGTTATCATATCCTCTTCCTCAGAGGAACAGGATCTTCCTATCATTGACCTTGGCTATTCTTGCCTCATGCATGCATGTGAAATATTATCCGAAAAATCAGATGATGAAAATCCGATATTTTTCGAAAAACTGCTAGATCTGCATAGCAAGCTTGGCATGTACACGATCCCTTCTCAAGGTATGTTGTGCAAGGCGAAGATAATGGAAGCTCTCGGAAGGGCACAGCTGAATAGTGGAAAAAGTGAAATTGCTATCGGAAACCTTACTGAAGCTATAGACATATACCGAGAACTTATGAATATGGGTGATCATTCATCAGAAATATCTGATTTGTCAGATCTAATAGAAGCAAACATGTCTTGCATTACGGAAGATGATGAACTTGATGTCATCTCTTGTGAAATAAGTGATATTTTGGAAGAGGAAGATGTTGAGCCTGAAATGATAGAAGCAAACATGTCTTGCATTACGGAAGATGATGAACTTGATGTCATCTCTTATGAAATAAGTGATATTTTGGAAGAGGAAGATGTTGAGCCTGAAATTATCGCAGAGAATGGGAGCATTATGGATACACAGGAAAGATTAGCCGACCTGGCACTTGATAAAGGAAGATATGAGCAGGCATTTGATCTATATCTGGAACTATATTCTGCCGATAAGTCAAGGGAAGGTTTGCTTAAAAAAGCTGCAGTTGTACTGGGAAATCTGGAAGCTGATATGCATCTTAACAGACGGTCAGGTAGTATTCTGAAGGACATGGAATTCCTTGTTAAAGGATATACTGCGCTTGCTGGCTTTGAGCCTTCAAACTCTGAACATAGGCGTAATCTTGCAGCCATTGAAAAAGAGATGGGAAGCATGTTGCTTGACACTGGGCATGTGGACGAAGCGAGACAGAGTCTAGTGAAAGCTCTTGACAATTATCTCTTGCTACTAGGTATGCCAGGTAACAAGCATCATCTTAAAGGTACTTATGCGGTCCTGAAGGAGCTTACGGCTCTTTTGCCAACCATTGGTGACAAGGAAAGGGAACTCAAATGCCAAGAGAAGATCTCTAAGAGTTATTCTCTGATGTGTGAACTTGATCCTAAGGATGCAGGGCTTGTCGAAGACCTTGCGACTTCCCTTGATCATCAGGCTTCGTTATTAGCAAGCCTGGATAGAAAAAAGGATGCTTATGAGATTCTTAATCAGGCTCTGGATAAATATGAATTACTTTATCAGCTCGAATCTTCCTACAAACATGCTGGAAAGGCTGCTGTAGCCATGAACAATATGGGTGCATTGCTTGCCAAGATGGGTAAAAAGGAGGAAGCAAAGCAGATGCTTGAGGATGCTTTGAGGATCTATAACTATTTGCTTGATCAGGAGCCTGACAACACAGAGCACATGGTGCATGCAGCCTGTACTTTGGATAATATGGGTACTCTTTTTGGGAACATGGACAGGCTGGAGGATGCAAAGCATATGTACCAATCAGCTTTGCAGATGTATATGGATATTACTGGTGTTAACCCGGATGATACTTCATGCAATGAGTATGCGGCCACTACAATGGAAAATCTGGGTTCTGTGCTGGAACGCATGGGCAGGCGCGACGATGCCAAGTGGATGTACGATAACGCGAATAAATTGAGAATTGGAGAGGCTTGATTTTTCCTTCTCTTTTTTTCATCATATCGAATCTACTCTTCTTTTTCTATATGGGTTCTGAAGAAGGTATCAGGAAGGTCCAACTACAATCATTTTAAATTCTCATAATACAATTATAAAAGATTTAACTACACTTTCTACAAAGAGATATATGCAGATGTACACCTGCTTGCAATATGTGTGTATGTGCATACACATATATTATAAAATATTTAAACGTCAGCTCAAAAAATCCAAAAGCCCCGGGCGTGATTTGAACACGCGACCTAGTGATTACAAGTCACTCGCTCTGCCGGGCTGAGCCACCGAGGCATATATTTATGGATTGTATGCTCTACATAGCATAATAACAGATAAATTTTATGGTATTTTCAGGTGTGATCATGTGGCAGGATATATCTCGGATAGGCAGAAAGCTGGTGCAGGGTGGTCTTGTGGAGTCATATTTTGGCAACATCAGTGTTCGTATGGGGGACAAGATGCTCATTACCCGAAGTGGTAGCGCACTGGATGAGCTTACACCTGACAAGGTGATAGAAGTGGACGTATGCGGCACTTGTGCTCTGGATGTGCTTGCTTCTTCCGAAACTGTGGTTCATCGGGCTATTTACAACAACACTTCAGCATTAGCCATAGTGCATGCTCATTGTCCCTATGCTGTAACCATGTCTTTGCTAGAGGGGGAAGGCTGCATCGCCCCACTTGATAGTGAAGGCAGGTACTTTCTCGGTGATATTCCTATAGTTCAGGGTGGTATCGGCTCCGGGGAGCTTGCCGGCAACCTTGTGGAAGCCCTCTCTGTTTACAAAGCTGCTATTGTACATGGGCACGGTACATTCGCTATTGGTAGGGTTCTCGATGAAGCTTACGTGCTCACCACGCAAGTGGAGCACTCCTGCCGCATCAAGTACATGCACGACCTAATGCGCAAGTAAACTGACTCTCAAAAAATAGTTCCAGTTAGAAAAACGAAAGAAAGACATTAATCTGAAAAAGCCGTTATAGCATCACACATGACTTCTGATTCCCTACGTCCATATGTTACGCAGTTAATTTCACCCCTTGCACATAGGGTAGCAGATGCAGGTATCACTCCAAATCAGATATCTCTGTTCTCGCTGATATTTGCCGTATTATCCGGGATTTTTTATTATTACTCGTTTTCAAATCCTTTCTTAGTATTGGCCGGTGCTTTTATGGTTTTCCTCAACTCTGTATTTGATGCTATTGATGGTCTTATGGCAAGATATCTCAAAACAGCCGGTCCAAAAGGAGACTTTATTGATCATGTAATAGACCGCTATGCCGATGTCATAATTATTTGCAGCATCTTCTTTGCAGGTCATGTGCAGTGGCAGATAGGGGTCATTGCTATAGTGGGTGTCCTCATCACCAGTTACCTTGGAACTCAGGCTCAGGCTCTGCATCTTGGAAGGTATTATGGAGGTATAATGGGAAGGGCAGACCGGCTTTTGCTTATCATGGCAGCATCTTTGATCTATTTTGCATACCCTCATCAAGTATTCATGTTCAATCCCTTGGGCTGGGTCATGGTAATAATTGCGATTACAAGCCACATTACAGCTTTCCAGCGCATCTGGCATATCTGGCAACAACTCTAAATTAATTATTTTCTCCATTGACTTGTTTTTTACTTCTCAACTGTAGATCTTTTTATTGCACTGTGTGGTCTCATCATCATTATGATGGAAACAGCCCCGAAAGATATATAATAGATAATCATGTACGATAGTTGTCAACAAAACTAATCATTTATCATGAAGGTTGGGTGCTTTAAAAATGACATCAAATATTGAACGCTGCTACCAATGTGGGCAATGCACCGCTGTTTGCCCGATGGCTGAACAAGAACAGGCCTACAAAATCCGCAGATTCCTGCAGTTGGAAAAAATTGGTAAAAATAGTGAAGGGCAGATGAATATTCCTTTCATATTCTACTGTACGACCTGCTATAAGTGCCAGGATAATTGTCCTCAGGGCGTAAAAATAGTTGATGCTGTATTAGCTATCAGAGAAGCCGCAGTTCACAATGGGACCATGCTGCAATCACACAGAAAAGTCGCTCAGATGCTTATTGCCAGCGGCCATGCAGTTCCAGTGAATGAAGAAGCCAAAAAGAGAAGGCTGAACTTGGGTCTGAGCGAACTGCCTCCAACTGTGGCAAGTTCAGAAAAACAGCTTGCTGAAGTCAAGATATTGTTGCATCTTTCTGGCTTTGACCAGTTAGTTGCTGAAAAGACTGAAGAAAACTTACCTACAATTAAATCAATGGCTTTCAAGACTTGTAACCAGGTTTTTGCTGAGGGAAAGGCATGACCGAACTTTCCTTGTTTTTGGGATGTGTCGCACCTAACAGATATCCTGGTATAGAAGCTGCAACCAAAAAAGTGTTCTCAAAGTTAGGCATAGGTCTTGCAGACCTTGAAGGAGCATCATGCTGCCCAGCTCCGGGAGTATTCAAGTCCTTTGATAAACTTACATGGTTGACTCTGGCATCGAGGAACATCACACTGTCTGAAAGAAAGAATGATGACATTCTTACTGTATGTAACGGATGCTTCAGTACTCTTAAGGATGTCAATGACATGCTTAAAGAGGATCCAAATCTTAAAAAAGATGTCAATTTGAAGCTTTCAGAGGTCGGGCGCGAGTTTAAAGGCACCCAGGATGTGAGGCATGTAATTGAATATCTCTATCAGGAAGTCGGTACTGACAGGATAAGAGAAGCTGTTACGAATCCATTGAACCTCAAAGTTGCTGTGCACTATGGATGTCATCTAATTCAGCCACTGAAGGAATCACATGTTGAGATAGCTGAAAACCCTACATTCTTTGATGAACTTGTGGAAGCAACAGGTGCCACAAGCGTGGACTACGAAGATAAGATCAGCTGCTGTGGTGCTGGAGGAGGGGCAAGGACTGCAATTCTCGATTCAACTTTGAAGATGGCAGAAAAAAAGCTCGAGCACATGACAGAGGCCGGAGCAGATTGTGTTGTCAATGCATGTCCGTTCTGTCACCTGCAATTTGATGCGGGTCAGGCAGAGATCAATCAGAAATTCGGAAAAAACTATCATCTCCCTGCATTGCATTATATGCAACTTCTGGGACTTGCCATGGGTTTCTCTCCTGAAGAACTGGGTATCTCACTTAATGTAATCGATAGTACTAGTTTTATTGATAAGATAAAAATGATAACTTGTGATAAAATATGTGCTACAACGTAATGTCAGCACCATATATACTTTTAATTATATATCACATTTTAAACCATGCATATATTTATAAAACTAATCTTTTACAGATAACTGGCAATTAATGATCATATAAGCTATGCTACCGGATCAGCCCGGAGATAAAATATGGCCCAAGACGAATCAATCACTGAAACTGAAAATGCGAAAGACGTCCGAATCGGAGTCTTTGTATGTGAGTGCGGCACGAATATAGGCGGTGTTGTTAACTGCCGCGCTGTGGCAGATTATGCTGCCACATTACCCGATGTTGTACACTCCGTGGTCAATAAATATACCTGTAGTGACGCAGGACAGTCAGAGATCAAACAGGCGATAAAGAATCATAATCTTAACCGTGTTCTTGTAGCTTCATGCACTCCCAAGACTCATGAGCCTATCTTTAGGGCATGTGTGGAAGAAGGTGGTCTTAATCCGTACCTTTTTGAATTCGTAAATATCAGGGAGCACTGCAGCTGGATACACATGCAGGATAAGGATAGCGCCACAAAGAAAGCAAGTGAACTGGTACGCATGGGTGTTTCCAGGGCCCGGCTTCTCGAACCACTTCAATCCAATGAAGTTCCTGTCACGAATAAAGCTCTTGTCATTGGTGCAGGTGTTGCAGGAATGCAGGCTGCTCTTGACATTGCTGATATGGGATACAAAGTATACCTGGTTGAGAAGAATCCCTCTATTGGTGGAAAAATGGCTCAGCTTGACAAGACATTCCCCACCAATGACTGCAGTATCTGTATCCTTGGACCAAAGATGGTTGAAATTGCAAGGAACAAAAATATTGAACTCATGACCTATTCCGAAGTAGAGGAAGTGGATGGTTATGTAGGTAATTTCAAAGTCAAGGTAAAGCACAAACCGCGCTTTATTGACACAACTACTTGTACTGGTTGTGGATTATGTGTGCAGAAATGTCCTGTAGAGGTACCTTACTTTGAATTTAATGAAGGTATAGGAACCCGTAAAGCTATTTATGTTCCATTCCCCCAGGCAGTTCCACTAAGGGCAGTTGTGGACAGGTCTGTCTGTATAGACTGTGGTGCCTGTATCAAGACATGTGAGAGCCACTCAATTAATATGGAACAAAAGGAAACGTTCTCTGATATTGAAGTAGGCGTTATTGTTGTTACTACAGGTTATGATATCTACGATCCGGAACCAAAACACGACTTTGGTTACGGTCTATGTGATAATGTTGTCACAGGTATGGAGCTGGAGCGTCTTCTCAATGCCAGTGGACCTACCATGGGCAAATTGGTCCGTCCCAGTGATGCAAAACCACCAAAGCGTATAGGTTTTGTCCAGTGTGTGGGTAGCAGGGACAAGAATCGTAACAGGTATTGTTCTGGGTTCTGCTGTATGTATGCATTGAAGGATGCACAGCTTATCAGGGAAAAATATCCGGATTCTGAAGTCTATATAATGTACATGGACATTCGGTCACCTTTCAGGAACTATGAGGAGTTCTATGACAGAGCCAGAGATATGGGCATCAAATTCATCCGCGGAAAGCCGGGTAAGGTGGAAGAGGATAAGAATGGTACTGTAACTGTACGCATTGAAGATACGCTGACAAGCAACCTCTACAACCTTGAGCTTGATCTGCTTGTTCTCAGCGTGGGTGCAGTTGCGAGCGAAAGTTCAGAGCATATAAGGCAAATCTTAAAGGTCAGCAGGGCAGCAGATGGGTTCATGATGGAAGCACATCCAAAACTCAAACCAGTTGATACGACTCTGGATGGTATATTCATCGGAGGCGTGACCCAGGGCCCCAAGGACATCCCCTACTCAGTATCTCAGGGAAGTGCCTGTGCTGCCAGAGCAACTAGGTATCTTGCACAAGGTAAGGCAACAACAGAAGGTATTACTGTTGAGGTGGATGATGACATCTGTGTAGGCTGTGGTATATGCGTACCAATGTGTCCTTTCCAGGCTTTGTCTCTTAATGATGGAAAACTGAATATTATCAAGGCACTATGCAAGGGTTGTGGAACCTGTTCAACAGCATGCCCCACAGGTGCATTGCAGCAAAATCACTTCAAGAACGAACAGCTTCTTGCTCAGGTAAAGAGTGCTTTCACATTCGAAGGAGAATAAAAATGGCAGAAAAAGAATGGGAACCAAAAATAGTAGCTTTCTGCTGCAACTGGTGCAGCTACGGCGGTGCAGATACGGCGGGTATGGGTAGGTTCCAGCAGCCCTCCTCTTTAAGGATCATCAGGGTCATGTGTTCAGGACGTATCGACCCAATGCATGTCTTTAATGCTTTCCTTGAAGGCGCAGACGCTGTATTAGTTACTGGCTGCCATCTAGGTGACTGCCATTATGTTAATGGTAACTACAAAGCTGAGGTAAGATACCAATTCCTTGAAGAGATGGTAAAGCAACTTGGACTTGAACCTGAAAGGCTTCAGCTCAATTGGATCAGTGCAAGTGAGGGAGAAAAGTTTGCAAATTTTGTGCGGGATGTCACTGCAAAAATTAAGGAATTAGGTCCAAGCCCATTAAAACCTGAAGGAGTGAACTAGATGGTCGAGGTTGGAGACCGGTTATTGGGTTATGCCACTGATCCGAATGTCCGTAGCAAAGGAGCATCCGGAGGGTTAGTTACTGCTGTTCTGGCTGCTGCTCTTGAGAAAGGATTGGTCGAAGGCGTAGTCATACTTAAGCGCATAGATGAATACGAAGCAGTTCCAGTGATCACCGATGATGTTCAGGAAGTATTGTCTTCAGGAGGCAGTATGCATGCTGTTCCTGTTAATCTGGCAAAATACGTAGTCGGTAAAAAGGTAGCTATGCCAGGAAAGCCATGTGATGTACGCGGTGTAATTGAGCAGGCTAAACGTAATAGCGTTGACCTAAGCAACACCTATATCGTGGGACTCAATTGCGGAGGATCAATGCACCCTGTGCTTACAAAGGAAATGCTCATAAAAATGTATGAGATCGATCCCGAGGACGTTGTTGGCGAGGAGATCGAAAAAGGTAAGCTTATCTTCAAAACGAAAAGCGGTGAGGAGAAATCCATACCAATTGACAAACTTGAGGAAGAAGGATATGGAAGGCGTGAAAGCTGCCGTTACTGTGATGTGAAAATACCTGTCAGTGCTGATCTTGCATGCGGCAACTGGGGTGTTATCGGTGAGCTGGCCGGAAGTGCTACCTTCTGTGAAGTAATGAACGAGAAGGGTAAGCTTCTGCTTGATACTGCTATTGAAGCAGGTTATGTGGAAGTGCGCCCTGCCGATGAAAAATCCATCTCCATCAGAGAAAAGGTCAACAGCGCTATGCTGAAATTGGGCGGTGAATGGAAAGAAAAGGTCTTTGACGAGATACCTGACAAAGACCGCCTCAAATATTACATAGATCAGTTTGCAGATTGTATTGATTGTGGCGCCTGTAAAGAAGTCTGTCCTGCATGCTCATGTGGACCGGATTCTAAATGCACTATGTTCCACAATCTTGCTGATAATTATAAAATGAGTATGTATCACATGGTCCGGCTTCTTCATCTTTCTGACAGCTGTATCGGCTGTGGTCAGTGTGCGGATGTATGTCCTGTTGATATTCCTGTAACCACGATCTTCAGACGTTTTGCAAATCCTGCCCAGAAGAAACGCAATTATGTGCCTGGTATGGATCTAAAGAGGCCTCCCTTCTTGGAGGTGATGTTGAAATGAAAGAATCAATATATCAGACAGTATGTCCAGGCTGCGGTATAGGTTGCGGCCTTTATATAAGGGAGGATGATCAGGGCGCTATTAGCACTGATTTCCTCAAAAGCAATCCTGTGAACCTGGGTAAATTATGCAGGTTTGGAATGAAGCTTCCTCATTACTATTCATCAGGATCATTTAGCAAGGCAGATGGACCAGGTTCAAGTAAGGAAGACGCCATAAGGGACGCTGCTGCAAGACTCAAAGGTGCAGAAAAGGTTGCCATGCTTTCGGTTGGAAATACCACATGTGAAGAGCACATTGCATTTGGGAGGATAGCACAGACCTTGGGTTCTGTGGTAAATACAGGCATACAAGCCTATTCAAAACTGCCTTCTGAGTGTCACTCTTATCTTGAAGGGATGTCATTCCAGGATATTGAACACGCTAATAAGATAGTTCTTTTCATAGATCCTTATGTGCAATATCCTCTGCTGGTCAGGAGGTTGCTTGCTGCCAAGCGCAACAACTCACATATTATCTCTGTAGGAACGAAAGAACTTCATCTTGCAGATGAGAATCTATCTCTAGCTCCCGAACAGTATGGTCAGCTTGGGCTTGATAATAATTCTGTTATCATAACTGATCTGCATCCCCATACAGATGCTAATGACATTGGCCAAGTGATAAATCTCTCACTTGAGACAGGAGCAAAGATGCTTGCTATGAAGCCTTTTGTGAACAGTGAAGGTGTTAATCGGCTCTCACAAGTTAAAAATGATGCACATGGGCTTTCTCAGCTGATGGATGATATCAAAAAAGGAAATATCAAAACTCTTGTTCTTCTTGACAGTGATCCAATTGAACTCATGCCAGACACGGATGAAACTATGGAATCGCTCAAAAAGCTTGATAATCTCATAGTAATAAGTTCAAGAAAGAGCCTGGTGACTGAAATAGCTGATGTGGTTATTTCCACAGAACCTTTGTACAGAAAGGCCGGGACATTTATGAATAGTGAGGGAAGGTTTCAGGAAAACAGTGGAACTGATGTTACTGGTATAAAAGCGCTGTCTTTTCTTAACAAAGAGCTGGGATCCGAAGAGTTTGGGTACGAACAATTACATGAACAGGTTAAGGCTGCTCTTACAAAAGAAATACCAAAATCTGGGCTCTGTAAGATAGAGAATTTAGTTACAGCACCACATACTGACGGACACGTACTGAAATATCTCTATAATCCATTCATGTGGTCCAACCAGCCAGATGATAATGATTTTGTGATTATCAACCTCAATCTGGTAAAAGATCTTAAATTGAAAAAGGGCGGCAAGATAAGCCTGACTTCTGATAAAGGTACCATAAAGATGCGTTACAGCATTGAGAAGTTGCCCGACGGCATGATACTGACTGCCAGAAAATTACCTATATCTTTATCAAATACAATCAATGTAAAAGTGGAGGGATCGTGATGGCAGAGCTCGATAAGGAACAGCAGAAAGCCTTTGTTGATGAAATCATGGCGGCTAACAACCTTAAAGGTGCATCAAAGAAAAGGCTCATTGTATTCCTGTGCGAACGTTATGGCTGGGATAAGCAGAAGGTACAGCACAGACTCAAGAGAGCAACATTGGCCCAGAGATACGCAGAAAGCCATTAATTCAATTTTTGTCACTTGCAGCATCCTTTTGGTACGCCATAAAGATGCTGCAATTTATAATAGGATAATCGTTAGCATGCTTCAGTTAGCTTCAACTTTCTTTATGTTTTTTAGTGAGACTATGGCTATTACTGGTTTGCTTGTGCGTCTTTGATTATTGGTCTGGACTGTGAATATAAACTTTCTCAGCTTAAACACAGTTTAAATACACTTACTACTATTACTCACCATGCCTGCTGACCTTAAGAAATATGAATATCTTGACCACACTGCAGACGCCAAGTTCCTTGCATATGGCAAAACCCTCGAGGAAGCGTTTGAAAATGCGGCTCTTGCTATGTTCAACGTTATGATCAATACTAATACAATATCTCATGGACTATCGTATGATATCGACCTGGTTGCAGAAGATATTGACGGTTTACTCTTTGATTGGCTTTCAGAATTCCTGTTCCTTATGGATGCGGAAAATCTAATATTTGGTGATTTCAGAGTGCATAGCATAGAACAGAAGGAAGGGCAGTTTCATCTGACAGCTACCGTTTACGGTGAACTTATTGATCTCTCCAGGCATGTATTCGACACTGAGGTAAAAGCAGCCACTTTTAACGCTATGCAAGTGAAGAAATTAGAAAATGGATGGGTATTACAGGCTACAGTAGACACATAAGCCCGCTTTCACCCTTCGTGAGGTCAAATATTGAACCAACACCGTTTTAGATGTCAGCCTCTAATTTATATATGGGATGGGAGAATCCAAAAGAAGTTTCAAGGAATATGATATTCATGTCTGAAGATAACGATATTTCATCTAAGCTTACTAAGATCAATGATAATACTTGGGAGGTACCTCGGGGATATAAGCCGGGCATGCGCGTTCCAGGACGCCTGTTTCTGTCTTCGCCGCTTCTTAATCTGCTGGAACAGGGCACTCTGGATCAGGTGGCCAATGTGGCTGCATTGCCAGGCATACAAAAGTATTCTATGGCCATGCCTGATGCCCATCTAGGTTATGGTTTCCCTATAGGCGGGGTTGCGGCTTTTGATAGAGATGAGGGTGTCATCAGTCCTGGAGGTGTAGGTTTTGATATCAACTGTGGTGTTAGGCTTATTCGGTCCAACCTCCAAGAAAACGATGTAAGGCCAGGAATAAAAGATCTGCTTGAAAAATTGTTCCATGCAATTCCTTCAGGTGTGGGTTCCAAAAGCCGCCTGAGAGTTAATGATGATCAGCTAAACGACATTTTCATACATGGTTCCCGCTGGGCGGTGGAAAATGGCTACGGTGTGTCCAAGGATGTGGAAAGGTGTGAAAGCCACGGTATGATGGATGGAGCTTTGGTCAAACAGGTAAGCACCAAAGCACGCCAGAGAGGCAGGCCACAGCTGGGCACTCTTGGCAGCGGCAATCATTTTCTGGAGATCCAGTATGTGGATGAGATATACGACACGCAAGCTGCTGAGGCCTTTGGTCTTGAAAAAGGGCAGATCACATTCATGATACACTGTGGCTCAAGGGGTGCAGGTCATCAGATATGTACTGATCATCTGCGAACTCTTACTCAGGCAACGCAAAAATATAAGATCGATCTGCCGGACAAGCAGCTTGCATGTGCACCTACAGATTCTTCTGAGGCTCAGAACTATTTCGGAGCCATGGTATGTGCCTCCAACTACGCCTGGGTTAATAGACAAGTGATAATGCATTGGGCAAGAGAAGTATTCCAGGAGTTCTTCCATAATGATCTGGATGAACTAGGCATGGATCTCGTGTACGATGTGGCACATAATGTGGCTAAACTTGAGGAACACAAAATAGATGGTAAAAAGCGAGCAGTCTACGTGCACAGAAAAGGTGCTACTCGCGCTTTTCCTCCAGGGCATTCTGATATTCCTGATGCATATAAAAAAGTAGGCCAACCTGTGCTTATCCCAGGAAGCATGGGTACTGCTTCATATGTATTGCACGGAACACATGATGCAATGGATATCAGTTTTGGTAGTGCATGTCATGGTGCTGGCAGAGTTATGAGTAGAGCTCATGCCAAGCACGAGTTTAGAGGTGAGCAAATACAGAAGGAACTCGGGGATATGGGTATATCTGTTCGTGCTACTCAACCAGCACTAATAGCTGAGGAAGCTCCAGAAGTCTATAAGTCCAGCAGTGATGTGGTGGATGTAGTTCATAACCTGGGCATAGCAAGAAAAGTGGCGCGCTTAATGCCTATCGGAGTTGTAAAGGGTTGAGCTTAGTCTCAACTCTATACTATTTCTAATTCCTGTGCACATTAAATAAGCAAAATATTGTAAAATTAATCAACACGAAAAAGAGGAAACGGGTATTGTTTGAGGGGATGAATGGTTTGCTTGGTTACAGTTACGTTTTTCGGGTTATACAGCTTACAAGCAGTTTTCCCGTTTCCTCAAGTACTAATAAGTCATTATTATATTTAAATCTGTTTGATGCTAATTATATATCACAATTAATTAAACTATTTTGGACCTTCTAATTCGAAATGACCGCTATACATTTAAAAGGTACTTCTAATTTAGCTGCTATGCAAGATGCAGATAAGAACCTTAAAAAGGTTAGAGTCATAGCTGATTACCAGTTTGGGAAAGGTTGTGGTAAAGCCCTTTTTCCAGATGGTGTGACTTTTTTGTTGTCCAGGACCAACCGTGTCAGGCAAATAATGAACAATGGACAGCGTATTGCTACTGTCAGGGCAAAGGATGGTATGCTCACACTGAGCATTGATGGAGCTATGGTGGTACACAATGTTCTTCATGTTCCTTCTTATAGGGTTGTGGTGTGTGATGATGCTGTTCCCTTTGTATCGAAAGGTAAAACCGTTTTTGCAAAACATATTATTAGTTTGGACAAAGAGCTAAGAGCGGGAGAAGAGGTTCTTGTAGTCGATAGTTCTGATAAGCTCCTTGCCACAGGTCAGCTTTTGCTTTCCCCAGATGAGGCGTTATTCATAGGCAGAGGACCAGCTGTTGATGTACGTAATGGTATTGATCAAGAGAAAGGCAGACAGGATAATTAATAATATATACATGCCAATTTATACCATGTGTGCCGTAACCGCAGCTCCATATCATCATTCCCGGAAGTGAGATCATAGCCGAAGAACCCCTCCTTAAGACTTTTGTGGTCCCCGACAATACAAAGATGGAAGAGCACACTATTGTCGTGGAAGGTGATGTAATCGTAGGCAACCATTCCGACATAAAGTATGGTATCCATGCTAACTCTGCCATTCTGGGCGAAAGGGTTGAACTCGCCGGGGACCTTATATGTAGATCTGATGTACGTATCGATATTTGGTCTCGGATAGGCGGTAATGTCAAGACTGAGACAGATGCTTATCTGGGTGAGTTTGTGAACATCGATGGCAAACTCATTGTCAAAGGAGATCTGGATATAGGTAACGACGTAAAGATCAATGGGGGTTTTGAAGCAAAAGGCTGGATAGTCATACGCAATCCTGTGCCTGTTATTGTGTATCTTTTCCTCTACATAAGCGAGCTTCTGCGGCTTGGTAAAGATGAAGAAGTGGAAAAAGCCCTGAATGATCTGTTTGAGGATAATGTGGAAACCATGGGTTCTGCTGCAATGATAGTTCCAAACGGCTCCAGCATTTCTATTGACTCCATCCGCGTACCATCTAATGCTGTAATTGGAAACGGTTGCAGGCTTGTAGGCAATATCCGTTCCACTTCACTGGAGATGGGCGATGGTAATACACTCTATGGAAGTATAAGGACCATAGATGATGTAAATCTGGGCAAGGACAATTCTATTCATGGAAATATTGTTTCCAGGGGTATGGTCAGGATCTCAGAAGGATCTCACGTGCTGGGAGAAATAAACGCACGCACTGTAAGGATACATGAGTCTGCAAGAGTGGACGGTGTAATGAGAGCTTCTGAAGGTATTGTTTTTGAAAGGGAAGAAAAGGAAGAATTAAGCGATAAACAACTAATGCAACTTGATGTTTGATCCAAAATACAGGTGCTTGTATGAATGCAACTTTTCTTATTGCTCTGGATGTTGTCATGCGCATTTTTATGTCTGTCCTTGCTCTACTTGTCTGCTATGAACTGAACAATTACACTGCAGATGTTGTGCGCTCACGCCTATTTGTGGCCTACAACAAACTTAAGTTCAGTTTCTACTTCTTATCTCTAAGTTTATTGTTCTTCCTCTTTGAACCTTTAATATCTCCATTTCCAGTATCCGAAAATGTTGGTTACAAATATAGTTTTGCAATGTTCTTTTTAGAATTATCTCTTGGATTCTTGCTGTACAATATATACACTGCATTGAAACCACCACATAAGATTCTTTGAGCATCGTCAAGTCTTTATATATTCCAATAATACTTAACTGCCTGTAATTAACAAAGGTGTGTTCCATGTCTTCCATAAATTACGAAAGCATCGTACAGAAAGATGCAGCACATGTCATGCAGACATATGGGCGCCAGCCGATTGCACTTGTCAGTGGAAAAGGCGCAGTAGTCTGTGATATAAACGGTATGGAGTACATAGACTGCGTGGCAGGCATAGCGGTCAATAATGTAGGACACTGTCATCCTAAAGTAGTAGAGGCCATAAAGTCTCAGGCAGAGAAGCTCATACATGTTTCAAATCTATATTATACAGAGGTTCAGGCAAACCTGGCCGAAGAACTTATAAAATTAACAGGTATGGAACGTGCCTTCTTCTGTAATTCAGGCGCTGAAGCAGTGGAAGCTGCAATGAAACTGGCCCGTGTCACAACGGGAAAAACAGAGTTCATAGCAGCAGAAAGGTCTTTCCATGGTCGTACAATGGGTTCTCTTTCGGTCACTTACAAAGAGATGTACAGGGCTCCCTTCAGGCCTTTGGTGCAGGAAGAGATATTTGTGCCCTATGATGATGCCAATGCAATGGAACAAGCCATCACTGAAAAAACGGCTGCTATTATAATTGAGCCAATTCAGGGAGAAGGCGGTGTCCATGTACCTTCTGAAGGTTATCTGCAGGAAGTGCGCCGTATATGTGATGAGCATGGCATACTTCTCATCTTTGATGAGGTGCAGACAGGTTTTGGCAGGACCGGTAAATGGTTCTGTAAGGACCATTTTGGTATCCAGCCCGATATAATGTGTATGGCAAAAGCCATGGGAGGAGGTTTCCCTATGGGTGGAATCGTTGCCAAAAAAGGTATAGCATTTAGCAGGGGTCAGCATGCCTCTACTTTTGGTGGGAATCCACTTGCATGTGCTGCTGCCCTTGGTTCTATCGCAGCAATCAAAGACGACCGGCTCCTCGAGAATGCCACTGAGCTTGGAAACTATTTCATGGACAAGTTAAGGAAAGCAGGTATTTCAGGCTTTAAAGAGGTTCGCGGCCGTGGTCTTATGATCGGTCTGGAACTAGAGCGCAACTGCACTGAAATAGTGGAATATGCCAAGAATAATGGTGTACTGCTTAACAGTACTTCTGAAACGGTCGTACGCCTCGCTCCACCTCTTGTGATCACTAAGGACCAGATTGACAGGGTGGTAGAAGTAATTGAGCAGGCTTGAACTTATTGATGAGAATATACGCAATATTCCAGAATATGTGCCGGGAAAGTCCATAGAGGAAACAGCGAAAAAATACGGTCTTGATCCGGCTTCTATCATAAAACTGGGTTCCAATGAGAACCCATTAGGTCCTTCTCCAAAAGCAGTTCAGGCTATTTTGGAATATGCCTCGAAGGTACACCTTTATCCTTCAGCAGATGCAGGTGAACTTGTAGACGCTTTAAGCATCTATCTCAATATTCCGACTTCCAGTATATGTGCTGCAGGACCCGGGATGGACGGCCTTCTTGATAACCTGATGCGCCTTCTCATCAAGGAAGGCGACGAGGTTATAATTCCAATACCTACTTTCTCTTACTATGAGATAGCTGCCCGTGCAAATGGGGCTTCTGTTGTATATGTGGAAAGGAAAGGAGATTTCACTGTTGATATTGGAGCTATTCAAAAAGCCGTATCTTCAAGGACCAAAGTTGTTTTCCTCTGTTCACCCAATAACCCTTCGGGTGATGTGGTACCGGAGTCGGATGTAAGAATTCTCCTTGAGTCTTTCCGGGGATTAGTGTTTGTGGATGAGGCCTATGTAGAATTTGCCGACCACAGTATCACAGATCTTGTGATGGAATATGACAATTTGGTTGTTGGCAGGACATTCTCTAAGATATTTGGACTTGCTGGCTTACGGTTAGGTTATGGGATAATGCCTTACTGGCTTAAGAAAGAATATATGAAGATAGCAACTCCTTTCAATGTAAGTCTTCCAGCAGTTAAGGCTGGTGTAGCCGCTATTTCTGACAAGCTGCATATAGAAAAGAGCATTGCAATGGTCAAAGAAGGACGCAAATACTTGCAGGAACAAATACCATTTAAGGTATACGATTCCATGGCCAATTTCGTACTTGTGGATGTATCTCCTCTCAATGCCAGTGAAGTCTGCGAGAAGCTTCTTGAAAAAGGCATTATTGTAAGGGATTGCCGCTCATTCAAAGGTGCAGGTCCTTCTCTGATCAGGGTAACCGTTGGAACAAAAGAGCAAAATATGCGTGTTGTAAACGCATTCAGATCAGTATAACATATCAGTTTTAAATATCCCTTTACTGAGGGATATCCGATATTTCTTCTATTTTCATTAAAGGATAATCCAATTTCCTGTCGAATTTGAGAGAAGCTTTTACTATTACATTTTCGTAGTTCATGATCAGATTGACATCCAGCATACGTCCTTCCAGTTCGCAGTATCCAAATTCGCTATTTAGTTTCGAACGTATTATTTCTCTATCGATGCTAACCGTTATGCTCTTTACGTACGGTTGCACAGATATGCTCTGTGCTATTGCTTTTTCCAGACTGTCTACTGTTTTCAGGTTCACAGGTGAACCACTGAACTGATGGTATAATGCTCCAAGCTTTATTCCGGCTTCAAATAGTGCATTGTCCCTTTCATTTATGCTCTTTTTTTCACTCATGTATGTTTTCCTTGTTCTTTATGAATATTGGAGAAATGATATACAACATCATTATCAACAGTAAAGGTGATGCAAGTGCGCTTATGTAATCCTTTTGCAGGAAATAACTCAATATGGGAATAACGAAGATGATGGTCAATGGGAGAGTCTTCTCTTTACCTCTTACTTTCATGTAAGGTATACTGCTAACCATCAAAAACCCTAATATTATGCTTGCAACTTCCATTGTTATTGGTTGTAGTTGTCCTTTGCTAACCAGTAGGACTGCAGCAACTGTAATCCCGCCTGCTGTAATTGGCAATCCTTTAAAGAAATTATTGTCGTATTTGGATGTGCTAAATCTTGCGAGCCTAAGTATTCCACAGAGAAGATAAAAGCAAACGGCTATGAGTGTAAAGTATTTGTTCCCAATGTATCCATTTATAATTATTGCTGGTGCAACTCCAAAAGAAATTACATCTGACAGAGAATCAAGTGCTCCTCCTATTTCACTTCCTCCGGCATATCTGGCTAAAGTGCCGTCAAGGCCATCGGCAATTGCAGCAATAAGTATCAATATGCAAGACAATTGAAGCATTCCATTTTGTGTTGCAACGATCGCCCCAAAGCCGCACAATGCATTGAGCAGAGTGACAACATCAGGCAATTTCAGAGTATCAAATATGCCACTCACTCCTTTGGCTTTAATCTGGCTATAGCGGTCCTACCGGCATATACTTTATCGCCTTTTTTACACTCTATCATAAAGTTCTCAGGAACCGTAACATCCACTCTGGATCCGAATCGGATCATTCCGATGCGCTGTCCTTTTTCCATCACATCTCCTTCTTTTACATAAGGCACTATTCTTCTGGTGATGGTTCCTGCTATCTGGACCACTTCTACCTGTCCGTGTTCGGTATCCATAAATATGTGTTGCCTCTCGTTCCTATGCGAGTCCTTACAAAAAGCAGGTATGTACCCACCTTTTCTGTATTCTATTGCAGTGACCTTTCCGTTCAATGGTGCCCTGTTCACATGAACATTCTGAAAATTCATGAAAATACAAAGTTTCCTACCCCTTATGTCTACTATTCTGCCATCGGCAGGAGATATCATACACTCGCCCTCTTCCGAATAATAACGTTCAGGGTCTCTGAAAAATACTATAAAGAATAGAATTGCTACGATTCCAATTATCATTCCAGATTTTGCGTATATGGATTCTGTAACATAGGTAGCTACTGCAAAGCAAATTGTAATCGTAAAAGTAGTAAATATCCAAGGAATTGAACCTTTAGCAAGCATTTAATTATTTCCCAAAACTTTCTTCCTTAAATTATGCATCTGTTCAGCGGTCATGTCCCAAAGACCATCAATGAGCTCCAGGATGTCAGGCAGTATGCGCATGACCATATATGCGATCACGAAGAGAGCAACTCCTGAACCCGCCTTTGCTATCATATGGTGTGCAATCTCAAAGCTGTTAGGTCCAAACCACATTTCGCCGTATGCGATTACTACAAATACGTCTCTTAATATATTAAGTATATAGATGACTGGAACAGATGCCATGAATGCTGCAAGTAATTTTTTTAACGGCGCATTCACAGACGCTATCAGGCCCATAAAAAGAGCAATGCTCTCGATGGCCGTACATCCCAGGATGATCTCTACAGTGTGGCCGTTGTATGTTATCATGTTGCCAGTCCTATAGGCAGTAATGTTTAACGTACTTAGTGCCCACATAATATTATTTGTAACTGTACTGATCAGCCATTCATTGAGGGATGCTATCTCTGCAAAGGGGTAATAGAACACTGATCCAATGGCTATGGCATTAGTAGCCATATATGTGATGTCTATTTGCTGTTTCACTGGAGTGTATTTACTGGTGTACTCAATGAACATTCTATAAGCTATTAAGATACAAAATATGCCCATTGAAATAGTGAGTACTACATTGACATAGTCGTCTATTGCAATATAGTGGAAGGGCTGGCGTAGCCAGTGGAGGGAGAATATACTCCATCCAAAAGCCCCTATTATTCTTTTAGAACCATTTTTCACAGGTAGAATGGCACTTAGTAACATTAAAGAGATGGATATCCATAGTAAGGTAAGCATTAATAGCACCTGTTATTGTATGGACTTATATACATGTCAGCCATAATAAACTTGTTGTCTTATGAAACCGGTAACCCCTCTTTTAACAGTAGATCCAATCATTATTTATTATTCAGGCATTGTATTTGTCAAGCGTAAAAACGACCCTTTTAAGGGCATGTTCGCTCTCCCGGGTGGATTCGTAGAGGTGGGGGAAACTGCTGAACAAGCTGTAGTGAGGGAAGCTCTGGAAGAGACAGGCTTGTCTATAGAAATAGTTAAGTTGCTTGGGGTATATTCAGAACCTTCGCGTGATCCAAGAGGGCATACAGTATCTATATGTTATCTCGCAAAGGGAACAGGTATCCTGAAAGCAGGTTCTGATGCGGCAGAAGTCGCACTATTCTCAATAGATGGCATACCTAAACTGGCTTTCGATCACAATCATATAGTAGAACAGGCAAGAGTTGATATAAATGGAGTTCTGTCCAAAATGTAAGTGCATGATGTTCCCGGTCCAGGGTTCTTTCGTGTGTAAGAAGTGTGGCCATGTGAAAGGCACCGAAGGTGCATCTGATGATCTTGTATCTAAATCCCAGCGCAAGGACCGTGAAGTCACTGTTCTGGAAGAAAATTTTGATCAGGGTCTTCCCACTACATCAACCAGATGTCCTGAATGTGGGCACAATGTTGCATATTGGTGGCTCAGGCAGCTCAGGTCAGCTGATGAATCTGAAACGCGTTTCTTCAAATGTACCAAATGTAATGCCACATGGAGAGAGTACGACTAAGAATTATCTCAAGCCGCATTATTATGGTTCTTTATATAGGAAACTTTTATTAGTTAAAGGATATAATGAAGTGGTTATTCAGATACTGGATGGAGAATTAATATGTTCAAGGCAACGATTGACGCGGATATTTTAAAAAGTTCCATAGAAACGCTTTCTGTACTCGTGGATGAGGCGAGGTTTAGGATATCCACTGAGGGGCTCTCTGTAAGAGCAGTGGATCCGGCAAACGTGGCCATGGTAAGTTTTGAGCTTGCCTCAAGTGCTTTTGATGATTATGCTGCCGATGACTGTGAGATCGGCATGGACCTTACTAAGATCAATGATATATTTGGAGTAGCAGAAAAGAACGAAAAAGCCACTCTTGAACTGGATGAAATGTCCCAGAAAATGTCCATACACATAGGTGGCTTCTCTTACACCCTGTCTTTACTGGACCCTTCTACCATCCGTGCGGAACCGCGTATACCACAGCTAGAGTTGCCTGCTGAAGTCGTTCTTAATGGCAAGGAACTACAGAAAGCTGTCAAAGCAGCTGAGAAGATCAGTGACCACATGTCTCTTGGTGTGGATGAGGAAATTTTCTATATGGAAGCAGAAGGCGATACTGACAAAGTGCGCCTGGAAATGCCCAGGGACCAGTTGATAGACCTTAAATCAGGAGATGCACGTTCTTTGTTCTCACTGGATTATCTCTCTGATATTGTCAAGCCAGCTTCTAAATCAAACGAGGTCACTCTTGAACTGGGAAGGGACTATCCAATAAGAATAAGCTTTATTATTGCCGAAGGTGCAGGCAAGATCAGCTACCTGCTTGCTCCAAGGATAGAGTCAGACTGATCTATGGAAGAAAAGGACCTTGCTCTTTATCCCTTTATTACGGAAGCTTCATCCTATGTATCAGGTCTAGGTTTCAGCCTGGAAAGGCTGATCACCTCTAGAGCCATGGACTCTGCCCGTTCCAGGGGGGTTGAAAGAGTACTTCAGGCCTTGAAAGGTGAAATCTATAAACCCCAGCTTTTAGTTTCCGATGAGAGCAAAATTCTCATTGAATTGCTTTCATATCCTTTTTCCAGAATACTGGTGTCCTGTATAGATGATAATTTCCTTATACGCAGGTACGCACTTGCAGAGGCGGTTTCATGTTATGAGCTTCTGCGTTTAGAATCCTCTGAGTTTATATGTTCTATTGCATCTGATTTTCGTGTTGATGTGATTCCTCGTGATCATGAGTTCGATATCCATTTCACGGATTATATCAGGCTTGCAAGTTCTATGAAAGCATTAGAATGGAAACTTGTTAACCGCAAGATACAGAAAGGCCACGTTTATATCTCAAAAGAAGAGCTTGCAAGGTTGCTGCAGGAAGCTATACGGGATAGGATACAGAGCTCTCTTCCTCTGAATATACCTCAAGATATTTGTCAGATGTGTGCTCAATATCTCTCGCCTATACAGACTGAGCTACAGCAGATGAAGGAAACTTTTGGCTCAGGAGATTTCGGTGCAGTGGAAAGTAGTATGTTCCCTCCGTGCATGGTGCATGCCATATCCAACGTGAGGGCAGGTGTCAATCTGGCGCATTCTATGCGTTTTGCTCTTACTTCCTTCCTGCGCAATGTGGGTATGTCTGTTGATGATATTATTGCTATGTTCAATGTATCTCCTGACTTTGATATTGAGAAGACGAGGTACCAGATTGAACATATCTCAGGCTCATCCGGCACAGAATATAAGCCACCCTCCTGCTCTACTATGCGCACTTATGGTAACTGTTACGGTGCAGATGAACTATGCAGCAGGATCAAGCATCCTCTTAACTATTATAGGCGTAAGACATGGTTTAAACACAAGAATGAGGGTTCACAGCAACCTCCCTCATCAGAGCATGATACTACGTAGTATCCTCTGTGAAGTGATTTCCTAACATTTATTAAGTAAAGCGAATATCTTTATATGAAACCATAAGGAGGGAGAATATGGGCTTATTCAATCGTATGAGCACAGTTATTAAAGCCAAAATGAACAAGATCGCCGATAAGATGGAGGATCCCCGGGAGACCCTTGATTATTCTTATGAAAAACAGTTAGAGTTACTCCAGAATGTAAAACGGGGAGTTGCTGAGGTCACAACATCAAAGAAACGCCTTGAACTACAGAAAGCCAAGTTACAGCAAAGCATAGACAAGCTGGACCAGCAGGCAAGAGACGCGGTCAAAGCTAACAGAGAAGATCTTGCAAGGCTCGCTCTTGAGCGCAAGGCTGCACTTGTAGCGCAGGTACAAGGGCTTGATCAGCAGATCGCAGACCTGAACCAGGAGCAGGAGAAACTTGTGGCTGCAGAAAAGCGTTTGTCCACAAAGGTAGAAATATTCAGGACAAAGAAAGAAACCATCAAGGCACAATATTCCTCTGCAGAAGCCCAGGTCAAGATCAACGAGTCTATTTCAGGCATTAGTGAGGAAATGGCTGATGTAGGACTTGCTATGGAAAGGGCAGAGAACAAGACCGAACAGATGAAAGCACGTTCTGCAGCCCTTGACGAGCTCATAGAACAAGGCACACTGGAAGATGTGACCGGCAGGCAGGATGATATTGATCGTGAGCTTTCAAAGATAAGTTCTCAGAGCTCTGTTGATGCAGAACTGGCAAAACTCAAACAGGAGGTAGGCAAATGATTATACGTATCATGGGGCAGGGGCAGTACAAAGTTCCCAGCAGTCTATATGATGACCTCAACGCTATTGATAATCGCATAGTCGATCACGTGACTAAAGGTGATGAAAAGGCCTACAAGCAAGATCTGGCAGCTCTTATCTCTAAGGTCAAACAGAATGGTAAGGTTCTTGGTGCTGAAGAGATAGTTGAGTCAGATGTCATAGTGCCTCCTGAGGATCTGACCTTTGCAGAAGCAAAAGATGTATTCACAGGCACTGGTATCTTTGAGGACTAAATTACGTACTAAACTACTAAATAAGAAAAATCAGAAAGGTATTCCCCATAAAGGATACCATTTCTCTACATTTTTTTCGATGGGCAATTCCCTTTCCATCAGGGATTTGAGCCGGAATTCTACAGAATTATCTCTCTCTTTGTTTCCTTTAGGCACAAAGGGGTAAAAACTATCCTGCTTGAAATTGTATATCCAATATACGGTATTTTCTCCCCGGAACTTATATATAGCACATAGAAGCTGTTCACCGAAACCATGTTCTATCATTGTCTGGCTTACGAGATGTATGTTGGTGACAATGTCTTCAAAATCAGGGTCTTCCAGGATCGCCCATAAAAAATTGTATTCATCTTTTTTGAGCTTGTATGATGTTCCTGTTTCCTGACTACTGTATTTTAACAGATCTTCGATCTCAGTGCGAGCTGTTTCATAACGGGACGATTCAATGGGTTTAAAGCAGATTCCTGCCACTGTAGCTGGTTTAATTCCAAGGTTTGTTTCCAGGGTTATACTGGCTGTGGAAATGGCAAACAATCTCTCGGTTTTTGCTTTTGGGAGTTTGCTCCTTCCAAGTATGGTGTCAAGAAACCCCATCAGAACTCCAGCTCCCTTTCTAATTTCTCAAGTGCAGCTATGCGCTTTTCAGTGGATGGATGTGTTGACAGAAGTTGCATAATTGAAGAGCCGGATATTGCAGGAATGATGAAAAAGGCACTCATGCCTTCAACTTTTCTCAAGTCCTCAGATGGTACTCTCTGCATTGTACCACTTATTTTCATCAAAGCAGATGCAAGCTTTGAAGGTTTTCCGGTTATAATGGCAGCTCCTCTATCGGCAGAGAATTCCCTATATCTTGAAAGGGCGCGTATGAGCAGGAAGCTTATCACCCACACTATCATTGAAACAATCCATACTACAATGAGCCCTCCATTTCCATCTCTCCTGTTGTTCCCTCCGGTAAAGTACAATGCATATCTTACAATGAAAAAAGCAACCGTAGAAAGGAAGCTGGCTATGGTTAGTACTGTCATGTCCCGGTTTTTGATATGGGTTAGTTCATGTCCCAGTACAGCTTCAAGCTCTTCTCTGTCAAGGCTACGCATAAGCCCTGTAGTAACAGCAACAACTGCATTCTTTTGATTCCTGCCAGTTGCAAAAGCATTAGGCATCATAGTATTCATGATGGCTATTCTTGGCACCGGAAGATCTGCGATCGCACACAGCCTTGTGATGATTTCATGGAGTTCAGGCTCCTCGCTTGCAGATACGATTCTAGCTCCTGATGTCCACAATACCATCTTGTCAGAATAGTAGTATTGTACGAACATCATTACTCCTGCAAACAGAAGTATGAACATGGAATCTGTGCCACTAGCAGCCAGAAATACCAGGAAGAACAGATATACAGCTCCCAGCAAGAACATGGTAAGCAGCATTCTGCTCTCTAATCCTATATCATGTTTCCATTTTCTCATGGAGATATACTCCTATCAATGAATGTTGTTTGTAGGATGTGACCATCTGCATATATCATCTACGCTTATATTCTCTGCACATATCCACAAAGTCCTTTACAGGGAAGCTCACTGGATGAGCATGCTGGTAGCATGCCAGGGACTTGTGCTCCACGATACCGTCCCATCCGTCTTTTATTCCCTTACCGCGTTTCATCTCGAACGTAAGCCGGGCATCATTGTCACAATAGGTTGCTGAATAGTGGAATTCATGTCCTCTAACTGGTCCTTTTATGAATGGTCCGTGTGCATAACCCTCAGTATAGCCCAATGCCTGAAGCTTCTTTGTAAGTACGGTGCGTGCCGGGAATAGATCTGCCATTTTGTAGGTGACATCATCTATTTCGTAAGATGTAGATAGGTACTGCAATCCTCCACATTCTCCATAGATTGGCATTCCATCTGCAGAAAGGTTTTTTAAGGCTTTTGTAGTTGCAGAAGTTTCAAGTTCGCATGGGTAGAGTTCAGGATAACCTCCGCCATAATACATGCCGTCCACATCCGGAAGTTCTCCGGCCATAGGGCTAAAGAAGATAACTTCAGCACCGTTTCTCCTGAATTCATCGAACATATCTGCATAGTAGAAGCAGAATGCTTTGTCCATGGCCACTCCTATCTTCAGATCGGCCTCTGGTATTTCTTTTTCCTGCTGGTCATCAGTCTTTGGTTCTCTGGCAAGCCCCAAAATTGCATCTATATCAACATTTTCTTCAATGAACCCCGCAAGTTCAGTGGTATCGAACTCGCATTCAAAGGCCATGTGTAATCCCAAGTGCCTGGAAGGCACGCTTATGTCCTTGTTGCGTGGCAGGCTTCCTACAATAGGTATGTCCGGAATACAATCCTTGATCATTTTTGTGTGTTTTGGACTTCCTACTTTATTGAGGATCACGCCCGCAACTTCCACTTCCGGATCAAATTCTGAGAAACCTTTTACAATAGCAGCGGCACTACGCGACATTCCGTGGACATTAACTACTAGGATTACAGGCACATCAAGGGATTTGGCAACGTGTGCAGAACTTGCGACCTCAGAGGAGTTCATTCCATCAAAAAGTCCCATAACACCTTCGATGACTGCAATATCTGCATCTCCACAGGTACGGTCAAATTCCCTTTTGACTCCTTCAATCCCCATCATGAAAGTATCCATATTGCGTGATGTCCTTTTGCAGATAGCTGTATGGTACGACGGATCGATATAGTCCGGACCAACTTTATATGGCTGAACTTGCATGTTCCTTTTGACTAGTGCAGCCATCAGACCCATAGAGGCGGTGGTCTTTCCGACACCGCTGTTAGTTCCTGCAATCAGTACCGCTTTTGTCATGATTTTTACTGTATGTGTAACTTATATATATCAGTATGTTGACTAAAATGCTTAAAGTCTTCTAAAAAAGGGATATCTCTAGTATGAATGATTCACATAAAACGGAGTTTCTCAGGGATGCTTATGGCCGTACCATAAAGAGCCTGAGGATGTCTATTACTGACCGTTGTAATCTTAATTGTATCTATTGTCACAATGAAGGAAGTACGGGTTCCACAGGGGAGATGTCAGTGGAAACGATCTCCAATATAGTCCATGTTGCTGCTGGTTTTGGGGTAAACCGTCTCAAGCTTTCAGGTGGAGAACCTCTACTACGCAATGATCTGGAGGAAATACTGGTATCATTGCCGCCTCTAAAAGATGTGTCAATGACAACAAATGGTGTCCTGCTCAAGGAACGCGCTCAGTCTCTAAAAACTGCTGGTCTTAACAGGGTAAATATTAGCGTTGATTCGCTTAATGAGGGGAACTATAGGCATATTACCAAGTGCAAGGCTGGTATCTTTCAAAAGGTTATGGACGGTATACATGCTGCTGTGGATGTTGGCCTGACACCTGTAAAATTAAATATGGTTCTCCTCAAAGATGTGAATGAGTATGAGGTTGAGAAGATGCTTTCCTTTACAAGGGAATTCCATGGAGATGTTATATTACAACTGATCCAGCTTATGGATTTCAGGGATGTGGCCTGCTATCATGTAGATGTGGATGAGATCGAACGGGAGCTTGAGCTTAAGGCAGGATGTGTCCGGGTCAGAGAATTGCATCGAAGAAAAAAATATCTCATTGACGGAGCCGAGGTTGAATTCGTCAGGCCTGTGGACAATACGGAGTTCTGTGCAAACTGTAACAGGTTGCGTGTGACAGCAGACGGAAAGCTTCGGCCTTGTTTGCTTGTAAATGATAATCTTGTAGATGTATCCCATGCCTCTGTAGAGGAAATGCCTGATCTTTTCAGGCTTGCTGTAAGCCGAAGGGTTCCATTTTATGGAAAACAAAAGGAGACATGATCATGGAAGTGAAGTTAACAGTCGATGGAAAGGATATTGAGATAAACAATTTTGTACAAAGGATTCTCGCAGGTACTGTAATTGGTGCTGTTGGCACATTGAATGGAGTAGAGGAAGATTGTGGCGAGATTGTAGTAAAAATAAAAAGATGCTAAAAATTCAGAGTTAAAGCTGCTTAGAGCAGGTGTTCTATTTCTGAAAAATCAATTGGTGATGTTGCATCCAGGGAGATCGGCGTGACCGAGATATGCCCTTTCTGTGAAATGGCATGTACATCTGTGCCTTCTTCTTCCTCCGTTATCAGGTCCCCTGCTATCCAATAGTAGGGCTTGCCTCTTGGATCACGTCTCTCTTCCACAGCAGTTTTGAATACTTTTCTGGCGAGCCGTGTGATATCTACTGGAGTGTCCTCTTCTACCTGATGCGGAATATTTACATTTAATAGATCTACATGCTCAGGTAGTCCATATTTGATCACATTTTTTGCAATCCTTTTCACAACCTTTACTGCAACCTCAAAATCATGGTCGTATTCCCAATTATCGTCGAACTTGTCCTTTTCTTCCTTTGCCTGTATGGAAGCAGCAATAGCGGGTATCCCATAACTGGCACCCTCCAGAGCAGCACCTATGGTTCCGGATGTGGTTATTGTGTCAGTGCTGATGTTTTCTCCTATGTTAAATCCAGATAAAATGAGATCAGGCATTTCTTTCATAACGGCGAATATCCCGAGTATGACTGCATCAGTTGGGGTACCACCTACGGCATAGACGGTCATGTCGTTGATTGTAGCCTGATTTATCCTTAAAGGTTCAAATATAGATATTGACCTGCCAACTCCGCTTTGTTGCATAGAGGGTGCGCATACTGTTACGTCTCCTATTTCCTGTACACTTCGGTACGCTGCCCGTATGCCTGCAGAGTAGACACCATCATCATTTGTAAGCAATATTTTTGGCATAGGGTCATCTTTGTACGACCATGCCTTAAAACTAATCCATGAAATCAATCCAAAACCAGTTGTATTTTAGAACGGATGCTTTGTGGTGTGTGTTTGCACATTCTTTACACATTCACATACATTCTTCTATGACCCCGATCTTGCTCTTGGTTTTCTTCTTTGTCCTGCATCTGGGCCATCATCTTGACTTCTTCAATGACTTCTATCTCATCACGAATCTCTTCAAGCCTGTCTATTATTGCATCTATTTCCCGATTATGTTCGCTGGATATTTTTGGATTATTGCTAATAATTTCCAATAGCAATGACGCATCATCAAGCACTTGAGCTATAATGGTCCTGTCCATATATTCTTTGGCAGTTCTGTTCTCTCCGTATGTCAGACTGCTATTGAATTCGCTCAGTTGCTCTTCAAAAAGGCCAATATCATAATGTGCTGATTTAAAAAGTTTTTTTACATAATCTTCTCGATAAACCTGTTTGGCGTTTTTAAGTACACGGCTAAATTTTCTATAATCCATCTACTCACATCCAGGGTCGAAAGACAACAAACTTAAAGGGATTTCCAAATTTTGTTTGCCAATGGAACTCAACAAATTTCTGGTTTTATGACTCGATAAGTAACATTTACTCAGACCAGTCTTCTTCCATAATTGTTTTAGTTCTCATGGTTTCTATGCTCTTTGGTGTGCATACAGTTTCAACGAACTGCCCACCATTTACCTGATAGGAGAAATCTACTTCAGAACCATAATTCTCTTCTTCATCTGGAATTATGCAGTCACATAGGTATATGTGTAAACTACCGTTACCATCCATAAACACGGAAGGTCTTACTCCTACATTATCATATTCTTCCACTATTCCTCTAAAAACCAATGACATGTATCTTTTTGCTTCCATCGGCCATCACTATACTGACATACCAATGTTCACGCATTTAAACATAATGGCCACATTTCGTATTTCATGATCGTATTATCCTCACATGTGTACATACAGTGTCTTTAGCAATGCATAATTCTTTCATTATTTTTGAAGGTAAACACAAGCTTAATTTTTCAAGGATATTGGCTTTTTCAGATCATATTCTATAGATTATCAGCGTTCATAGCGAATTTTGGTCTCGCTTAGGTAAACACATTACCTAAAATTCTTCGAGAAAAATGCGATACCAGAATGAGAAGGATAATTGGTGAGTTCACTGGCACAAATTATCTTTATAAAAAGGTTTGTCGTTTTTAATAATATATCTATATTTTATATAATTTACTAATCTGCAGATATGGATAAATGGCAACAGATCTACAGTAATGCGTAAATGTCGTTTGTCAATGGAACTCAATAAATCTCCGGTTATATGACCCGGAAATTAATATTTATTTTGACCAGTCTTCTTCCATTACTGTTTTATTTCTCAGAGTTTCTATGCTCTTTGGTGTGCAGATGGTTTCAACGAACTGTCCACCATTAACCTGGTAGGAAAAATCTGTCTCAGAACCACAATTCTCTTCTTCATCTGGAATTATACTGTCACCTAGGTATACGTGTAAACTACCGTTGCCGTCCATAAACACGGAAGGTCTTACTCCGGCATTATCATATTCTTCCACTATTCCTCTAAAAACCAATGACATGTATCTTTTTGCTTCCATTAGTCATCACTACACACGCATACTCATGTTCGCACACTTAAACTTGATGTCCATGTTTCACATTTTATGTTCATACAGATTCCTGATATGTGCACGCAATGTCTTTAGTAACGTATTCTTCTTTAAATCTAATTGGTTTGTTCTGCAAACTAATACATGAACTAAAAAGTGTCATAAGAAATGTTTTTAAGCCTTGAAAGATAGGTGATATGATTAAAACGCGTTTCAATTATCAGATGGTACTATTATGCTTGAAGATGAATATCAACTTGATTTTTTCAAGGATAACGGTTTTGTCAGAAAACAGTGTCCTAAATGTGGCAAATTCTTCTGGACCCGTGACCTTGAAAGGGTTACATGCGGCGATGCACCATGTGATCCCTATTCTTTTATAGGCAATCCGGTGTTCAAAAAGAGTTTCGATCTTGCCGAGATGAGGGAATATTACCTCAAGTTCTTTGAGGAAAGAGACCATACCAGAATGGGCAGATATCCTGTAGTAGCCCGCTGGAGAGATGATATATACCTTACCATAGCCTCTATAGCTGATTTTCAGCCATTCGTTACATCGGGTGAGGTTGCTCCTCCACACAATCCTCTTACGATATCTCAACCATGTATCAGGCTTTCTGACCTTGATGCAGTAGGCAGAAGTGGCCGACATCTTACGACTTTTGAGATGATGGCTCATCATGCATTCAACAAGCCAAACGCTGAGATCTATTGGAAAGATCGGACTGTGGGGCTTTGTGATGAACTGCTGAATTCTCTGGGTGTTGACCCCATGGCAGTAACCTATAAAGAAGAGCCGTGGGCAGGAGGTGGAAACGCTGGCCCATGTGTGGAAACACTGGTAGGTGGACTGGAAGTTGCCACTCTGGTTTTCATGAATCTGGAACAGGTAAAAGATGGGCCCATTGAAATAAAAGGTGAGATGTACCGCAAGATGGACAATTATATCGTGGACACAGGTTACGGCCTTGAGCGTTTCGTCTGGGCTTCCAAGGGTTCACCGACTATTTACGATGCGGTTTTCCCCAACATCGTTAATGAGCTCATGAACCTTGCTGGCATAGAACATGAGCTTGCAAATCCTGAATATGCAAATATCCTTGCCCAGAATGCAAGGCTTGCAGGTCTTATGGATGTAAGCGAGAAGGCAAACCTTCTGGAATTGCGCAAGCAGGTAGCTTCCAGTATAGGTACAACTGCTGAAAAGCTTTCAGCTATTATGGAACCTGTGGAAACAGTATATGCTATCACTGACCACAGCAGATGCCTTACTTTTATGCTTGGTGATGGCATTATTCCATCAAATGTGAAAGCTGGCTACTTGGCAAGGCTTGTGCTTAGAAGGACACTTCGCATGATGAAGGATCTGAATATATCCATTCCTCTCAGTGAGATCATACAAATGCATATGAAGAACCTGCCGGAATACCCTGAGTTCGCTGAAAGGTTCGAAGTGATTGAGGATATCATCCGCCATGAAGAGATAAAATTCCAGGAAACACTGGAAAGAGGAAGGAGGATGATCAGTAAGTCTGCCAAGCATTACAAGCAGACAGGGGAAAAAATGCCTCTTGAGAAGATCATAGAGATGTATGATACTCATGGTATCCCACCTGAAATATCTAAAGAGGTTGCCATCGAAGAAGGTGTCAAAGTAGACCTTCCCGATAATTTCTATTCCCTTGTGGCAGGAAGACACAGCAAAGCAGAGGAAAAAGAAGAAAAGGTATTCCCTCATGCAGATCACGTATCCCGTCTTCCTCCTACTAAGAGGTTATTCTACGATGAACCCAATAGGATGGAGTTTGAAGCTGTAGTACTTGATATATTCGACAATTATATTGTATGTGATAGCACTCTTTTCTATCCGGAGGGTGGCGGACAGCCCGCTGACCATGGTACCTTCTCTCTTGAAGATGTAACTCTGAAAGTAGTGGATGTCCAGATCGTAAAAGGTGTGGTATTGCACCGGATAGACGCTATGGAGAATGAGCTGCATCTGCGCAAGGGTGATATTGTGACAGGCCGGGTTAATAAGGACCGCCGCATGGCACATGCATGCCATCACACAGCTACTCATATTGTCAATGATGCTGCTAGGAAGGTACTTGGTGATCATATATGGCAGGCTGGTGCACAGAAGACGGAGACCAGGGCGCGTCTTGATATTACTCACTACAAGCGTATTACAAAAGAGCAGCTTAACCAGATAGAGCTTCTGGCCAATAAGACCGTCATGGAAAACCAGAGAGTTACTGCCGAATGGATGGAACGGAACCAGGCTGAGCAAAAGTATGGTTTTGGTCTTTACCAGGGCGGTGTCCCAAAAGGTAATATGATCCGTGTGCTGAAAGTCGCTGATGATATCGAGGCATGTGCAGGTACCCACTGCACAAATACAGGTCTTGTAGGACCCATAAAGGTGCTCAAAACCGAGCGTATCCAGGATGGTGTTGAGCGTATAGAGTATGCTGCAGGCATGGCGGCTGTCAGGGCTATGCAGGAAGCAGATTACTATCTCACCACTGCTTCAGATGCCCTGAGGGTGTTGCCAGAGCAGCTGCCAATAACGATTGATCGTTTCTTCGCCGAATGGAAAGAGTTCAAGAAAGAGAATGTAAGGCTCAAGGAGGAGATGGCGCAGCTACGTGTGGTAAGGATGCTCAGCCAGGCTCAGGACCTTGGCGGGGTAAAACTTGTGGCACAGAGTGTGGACCATGCAGATACCGAGGAACTTGTGAAGATAGCAGGTGAGCTTGCCCAAGACGATGATGTTATGGCTCTGCTTATCAGTGACTTTGAAGGTGTCAAAGTAGTTGCTGCTGCTGGTAAAAAAGCTGTTGCTAAAGGCGCAGATGCCGGAAAGGTTGTACGTGAAATGTCCCGTATGGTAGGGGGCGGTGGCGGAGGACGTGCGGACATGGCCCGTGGTGGCGGTACTGATGCCTCAAAAGCAGCAGAAGCCATGGAAGCAGGCATATCTTTGGTAAAAGCCTCTTTGAATAAATGATCGCTACAGTTGAATAATGCGGTGGTAGATTATTTCTATCACCTTTTTTCTATACACTTTTTCTGGAAAATCCATTTAAAGTAAAGAAGAAAGTACTTCCTTTGTTTTTCTCACTCTCTGCCCATATTCTTCCCCCGTGACGCTCAATGATGCTTTTAGCAATGGTAAGGCCAAGGCCATTTCCATTGTATCTTCTTTTAGTACCGGAATCTACCTGATAGAAGCGGTCGAATATTCTTGTGAGTTCTTCTGGTGGTATACCTATTCCTCTATCCACAACTTTTACAGTTATGACATTCTCCAAGCATGCTGCCTCTACAATTACATCCTCGCCAGGGCTGTTGAACTTTACAGCATTGTCTAAAATCTTAGTTATTGCATAACACAGTTTTTCAGGATCAGCTTTGACGTATATTTCCTTTCGTGTTTGATTTATCACATGAATATTGATCTCTGATGTTTTAGATCGCACTTTTCCAATTGCTTTCTCAATGACGTCATATAAATATATGCTATTATAAACAATCGACTTTGCGTCTTCTTCGTCCTTGGCAACTTCCAGAAGGTCTTCTATCATCCATTCCTGCCGTTTCAAGGCTTCAAGTGATCTCTGGAGATACTCGCTCCGCTTTTCTTTATTTTCTTCTTCATACGCTATTTCTATGAATCCTTTTACTATTGTCAAGGGTGTCCGCAGTTCGTGAGATATATTTGAAATTATATTGTTTTTCATTTCGTCAACAATTGTAAGCTCAGAAATGTCTTTGATCAAAAATACAAGTTTATTTCTGTCATTGAGGTCAATATGTGCATGCCTGATCATAACTTGCTTCTTTGTTCCATTTCTTAAGACCAGATCTGTTTCAGGCTGGTTACTGCAGTGATTGTGAACATTTGTCTTTTTCAGTTGCCAGGATAATTCATTACATGAAAAAATGAACTGCTCTATTTGTTTTCCAATTATTTCTTCTTCTGCAAATCCAGTGAGGCTCAAAAAATGTTCATTTGCATATTCTACACATCCACTTTCATCTGTGATGAAAATGGCTTCGTTGCTTACGGATGTTATCACATCCAGGTAATCCTGGGTTTCCAGCACCTTTTCGGACATCTTTTGGAGTTCATGGACAAGATATTGCATTTTTGTTCCGATCTCAATGAAGATGCCAGAAAATTCGGATGATTTTTCTTTTTTCCTCATTTCCTCTAAGTAATTGAAGTTCCCTTTGCTTAATTCATCAAGTCCTTTGTTAAAAGAATAAATTGGTCCGAAAAAGACCGTTTTTATAACATAAAATGTCAAAGAAATAGTCATTATCAGAGTTAATATGTAACTTAGTAATATGCGGGGGGAATCAATTACATATCCCAAAAAATCACTTTCCTGGAGTCCAATATGTATCGTTCCCAGGGTGCCCTCTTTTATAGGCATTGTTATCTCATAGTTTTTGTAATTTGGTTGCAGGCTTACAAAAGAAAGACGGGAACTACCTACATTTTTCAGAAGGATTTTTTTTTCGTTGGATTTTGTCCATGCAACTGTGTTTCCACTGACATCTGTAACATAAATATAATCAATTTTGTTCTCATTCAACAAGATGATTTCAATTATACTTTGTATCTCATTTGTATCGTTTGTTAAAAATAAACGGGTGAACTCTTCCTCCATAACCTCCGCTATGTCTAGAACACTATCTTTTGTTTGTTTTTCCATGGAATATTTCTGGATGTTATAAGATACTGTGACCAAAGTTCCTATTAAAAATATGATGCCAACCAGTACTAAAAATCGATTTGCAATGATCTGCGCATATGGTTCACAATTTTCGGGGCCACTTTTCTTGCCGGACATTTATGATACACAATTCACTACTTATGAACCTCAGTATACCTTAGGTATCACTGATCCTATCTTTTGTATTGTTTTGCCCTAAATCTCAGCTTTCACTGAAAAGTATACTTTAAATTATATTCATAGTTTATATTTTTAATGCTAATATTTTTTTGTGTAACTATATCGAGTACCAAAGTTTAATATGAGAACAGAACAGATAATTGCTAATATATTATACAAGGTAAATATGATGAATGTAGATGAGACACACGAAATAATTCATGTCTTCAAAGATGGCCTCAGGTCAAAAACTGTTCTTTTTCTTGCTCCTGTAGATGTTGCAGTAGGACGTGTTGTTTATTTTTATGTATCTGATCTGCTGCAAAGCGATCCTCAACAAAAAGTGGTCTGGCTTTGCCTGAAAGTACCCAAAGATAAAGTGCTGGCGCAGTTCCAGGAATATAAATATTATTTTGATCCCGAGCGCATCATGTTCATTGACTTACTTTCTGCTGGAAAAGAACCATCAGATGGTGTTCTCTATTTCTCTTCTACATCCGATCATACAAAAATAGCCTCTCATATCGTGCAGCTCTTTGAAAAGTTTCCCGGTTCTCTGTTAGTTATCGATAGCATGACAGTGCTAGGCACTGATAACATGCAAGTTGTGGAAACCTTCATTAATTTCGTTCGCTCAAAAGTTTCAGAAAAAAATGGTTCTATAATTGCCATATTAGGAAAGGATACTCTCAAAGCCGAATCAGAAGCACTTATTAAGTCCTTCTTTGAAATAATTGTTGAACTCACAAGTATAGGCGAAATCCATGCAGATATAGGAATGCAAACTCTTGATGCAAGGTTCCATGTTGAAGATGGCAAACTATCTTTCGAATACATACAGAAGAAATTAAAGAGAGGCCGTCTTAAGATCCTAATTGTCGATGATGAACCGGATATACCAGATCTTCTGCAGCTTTCGCTTGCAAGTCAACCTTATGATTTTGTAGTTGCATATAATGGGCAGCAAGCCATCGAAACCACATTGAAGGAGCGGCCCGATCTGATACTTCTTGACATAATGATGCCCGATATGGATGGATACGAGGTGGTAGAACACCTTAAGCAGAGCCCTACAGCGGCTACTATTCCAGTGATAATGATCTCTGCCAAGACTGCTGTAGAGGATAAGGTGCGCGGCATGGAACTGGGCATTGATGATTATATTGCCAAACCTTTTGATAAGCGTGAGGTCAATGCCAGGATCCGAATGGTCATGCGTCGATATGGCTGGGTTGAAGAAGAGTGATCAAGGCAAAGTTTTATATTTTGTTAAAATGCATAAACACATTGTTAAAACATTGATGCTCTTCAATTTTCCGGAGCCATTTGGATGTGTCCTAAAGTAATGGTAGTAGATGATGAGCCAGACACTATTGATCTGTTAAAGCTGGTATTAGGATATGAGAATATCGATGTTGTAGGGGCTCATAGCGGTATTGAATGCTTGGAACATATGGATACAGTCGAACCTGATGCTATTCTGCTTGATTTGATGATGCCTGAAATGAATGGTTGGGAAACCTTTCATAAAATAAAGGAAAAAGATCCTCAAATTCCTGTAGCAATAATTACGGTCAAAAATCAGGAATTTGACAAAATGCGTGGTATTCATGTTTTAAAAGCAGATGATTACATTACAAAACCATTTAACAGGAAAGATCTGGTGGAACGGATTCATCGCCTCATTTCTTTGAAAAACAAAGCGACCAAATAAAAAAGTGAATTTAATTATATCTTTTCGCAGATATAAGAAGTTCTGCCTTTGGCAAAAAGAATGACCTTTCTATCCCCTTTAAGGTTCATTTCCAGCCTATTACGAATGTCCCAGTATTGAGCAGGGTCTATTTCTGTCCGAAGCAGTACTTTGCCATATCCTCTCTTTTTTAGTTCTTTGTTGATTTTCTCAGGTACAAACTCTGCATTGAACACTACCTTATACGTGTTTTTTATCATAGGATGTTCCACAGCTTTATCTGATGTAAGCATCAACCGTTTGTCATCCATCCTGAATAGTTCTACATTTTGATTTCGCATTTGTGAAACCAGCTCTGGAAGCAATTCAGCTTTTATCAGGGCTGGATCTGGTTCATACAGGTATTTTCCCGGCTTGTATACACTGTTCATCTCAATTTCGCCGAGATTTTCTTTTGTACACAATTTCACTGCTCCCGGCAAGGACACTGCAGATCTGCTGCAAGTTTTTAGATCTCCAAAATACAGGTCCAACCTGTTTAGTTCTCCATTAAGAGACAAATATTCCAGTTCACAGTCAAAAGGTATTCTTTCAGGGGGCAGCTGTGGAGGTGCTTCAAAAACGAAATTGCTTGATTTTTTGGAATAAGCTTCCAATACATCGGGTATGTGTGGAGTTAGATTATCTATGTCTCGTTCTTTTTCTTCTGCCGCTCTGGCAGGGTCAGAAAATACAATATCAACTTCAGGGATTTGTGCAATCACATCTGGAGAGATTGCATCCCCACAGATGAACTCTACATTATCAAGGCCGAAGAGTTTACAGTTCTTCCTGGCAAGATCAAGCTTAGCAGGATTAATTTCAATTGCATAGACTGTTTCGCACTCCTTTGCAAAATATACTGTCTGCCCTCCAATGCCGCAGCTTATGTCTGCAAGACTGGAGCATTTAAGCCTCTTTGCCCTATATGCGGCCGCTGGCCAAGGTGTTGCAAACCGCAGTCCATTTTCATCAGAATATAACTGCTTTTCAAAATTCTTTTTTTTAGTCACCTGGATCAAATCACTAAGGTGTGTCAATAGATTTAAACCGATCTGTCTGAAGTGCGGTGAAATGTAGTATTTAGGTACAATATTATTATATAATATAGGATATATACATCTCTCCACTATAGTAATCCTGATTAGTATAAGAATACAAATTCAAGCAAACTAAAAGGTCTATAATGGCAGGGCTTGGCGATAAGATCAAGAATCTAACTTCTCTTCTTAATAAAGGAGGGAAGAAGAAATCATCCAATTCTCCTTTCAGTGGTAACACTGATCCTTTTTCCAATGCTCCTCCTGGTCTTGGAGTTGTACCTGATCTAAAGGCTGGTATGCCTCCTTTACAGGGTGTTTCACCCCCTGGTATGCCACCTGGAATAGCAAGTCCCCCAGGCGGCTTCCCTCCTGGAATGCAACCTGTAGCCGAGAAACCATCGGTTGACGCTGCTGCACTTGAAGCAAGCAACAAGAAAATAAAGGAACTTGAAGGTAAGCTTTCAAAAGCAGAAGTGAACCTCTCAATGGTTCAGAAAGAGAATGAAGAAGTGAATAAAACAGTCTCAAAGATGGATAAAAACATCCTTGAACTGTTATCTTTATACGAGATCGTTTCTAACCAGGTCAATCCCTTTGTAGGCGATGATGCCGGTGGAAGGGCAACACTTGAGAGATTCGACAAAACTGAAAAAAGGATCAATGAAGTTGGAAATATGCTTGTAATGCTGAAGAACGATATAGATTCATTCTCACAGCGTATAAGTTCTCCAGGGCTTGCAGATACAGTTAGTGAAAAGATGCAGGATATGGAGACAAAGTTTGATGCGTTTGCAGATGCAATGGCAATGATGCACGAAAGTATCAATACGATATCCGCAAAAACAGAGGAGCTTTCAGAAAAAAACGCGCTTATCGATAATAACATTCTGGAGCTTTCCGAAATTATCAGTAAGCTTGCTCTTAAGGTGGAAGATATAGAAAAGAATGGAGCAAAGATGAAACAATCTCCTGATCAGGTGACTAACTCTGGGGAACCTACTATTTCTGAAGGATCAAATCCTGATAATCAGGAAAAACCAAAAGAAAAGAATCCATTGGTCAGATTGGATGCTATTCGCAAGGATCCCACAAGTGTTGTTGTTCTTCTCAACTGGATTGAATTCCTGATGGAGAGAGTGGGCAGAAACAATCTGATGGACGCTCTTGACTATTACGTTGATATTGGCTGGATAAGCGATAATGTACGCTCAGAAATAATGGCCTATGCAAGGGGAATCGACTATTACGTTGAGAAGCCTACATGGCGCCTTCTCCCAGAAGACCATACTAAATCATTGCTTTTCATTGAGAGGTTATGTGGCCGCAAGATAGACAAGAACATGCTGAGCAGTATTGACAGAGAAATGTCAAAGGTCAAGCATGGACTGGAGGAACTCTATGGGCTTTGAGACATCTGTAGTAGTAACCATTTTTTTGGTGTCTGCAATACTCATAGCTACAATATCTTATTCAACTATCAGTTCTTCAAATGATCTGCTTTCAAGTTCTCTTGATGAGCATTTTTCACTTCTGAGCAAAAAACTGCAAACGGATGTAGAGATCGTTGAATCAAATGCTGTCTTTCATAATTCTACTTACCAGTTATCTCTGATGGTTCTCAATACAGGCAGTGAAACTTTGAGGTCTGATGAACTGGATATTCTCATTGATGGCGTTCACGTATCATATTCAGGTGTAAGTAACATTACAACATGGACTCCAGAGACTTATGCAGTCCTAAATGTCTATAATCTATCAGGTTTTGGTGATCACAGGGTAAAACTCGTGACTAAAAATGGGGTTTGTGACTACTATTCTTATAGCGTTTGAATTTCTGTTTTCAGGAATTAATATATACTAATAATTATATATTATTGCTGTTTACTTAGTATATTTGATCCTCTTGAGAGTTGACAGAACAGTGTTTAGTACAGGGCAATCAGGTAAGTTCTTTGCAGACAGAACAGGTGAAACTGCTATAACCCATATGATATTTTTCATAGCGGCAGTTGTCATAGCCATGGGTGTTATTGCTGTTCTTTCTGTGAATATCCAGTCTATTACAGGAGCTACCTATGCAGGAAGCAAAGTTTTGTCAGATCAAATGCGCACAGATATTACCATAATTAATGACCCTGAGATCATACCTTATGACAGTTACGAGAAACGCTACACATTCTATGCAAAGAATACAGGGGACTCAGAGCTTAATACAGAGTTTGTCACCATCCTGATAGATGGAGTTCTCATAGAGCCTTCGAACGTTCAGAGTGACGTAATAGATGGAGATGTTATCTGGCGGCCAGGCGATGTACTGGTTGTTAATACAACAATGTCATCGGCTCTCAGTACCGGGGATCACCGGGTTAAGATTGCTGCCGAGAATGGCAAGTCCGGATCCATGAGCTTTAAAACATAATTATATGAGGTATACACTTGGCCGATATTTATCCATTTAGCATTCCCCGGGATGAGTTCAATGATAAACTAGGCGGAGGCTTTCCATCTGGTTCTTTCGTAGTGATAGAAGGAGGTAGTGGCGGAGGTAAAAGTACCATTACACAGCGTCTTACATATGGATTCATCGAGAACAAGATTAGTGTAACTTTTGTCTCTACTCAGCTTACGACCAAGGGCTTCATAAACCAGATGTATTCTCTCGATTATCCTATTGGACCTTATCTCTTAAATGGTACACTACTCTACATACCTGTAATTCCTCTTGTTCAGGCTGCCAAGTCCCGTCTGGATTTTGTTGAAAGATTGATGAGTGCAGAAGAGCTATTTGACAAGGATGTGATCATAATAGATACGATCTCATCTCTTATCAAGTACAGTGCCAATATTGAAAAAAGTCTGGATCTGATCTCTTTTTTCAAGAAGCTTAATGGTATCGGAAAAGTGATAATTCTGACTATAGAGCCTAGCCAGCTCAGTGAAGAAATAACATCTATGTTCAGATCAAGCTGCGATATTTATATAACACTGAAGTCCAGGCCCATGGCAAGTGAGGTAAAGAGGACCGTTGTGGTCAATAAGTTCACAGGCGCTAAAGGACCTGTAGGACAGATGATAGGTTTCAGAATAGAACCCAAGGTTGGGCTGGTTGTGGAGATTGCATCTGTCTCATGATACTGGAGGTTGTATGAATGGATGCTGATTTTCAGAAAGCTGTACAAAGGAATCCTCATCTGGGAGAGTATGTAGAGAAAGTCAAGAAAGAAAAAGGATCTGAACCCCAGTTTGTGGTAAGTTTATCTAAAGATCTGGATAGCGATAATGTCAATATCATCCTCCCCGTTGGAGATCCAATATTTATTCACATATATGGCACTCCTGAAATGGGCGAAATAAAATATTACACCGTGGAACCTCGCCTTTCTGAAAAGGAAAAAAAGAAGTATGATGCTATTATGAGCCTCGTACTAGAGAAGTCTGCAAAGGAGCCTGTACCACAATCTGAGACCGAGCTTAAAGAGATGATCTCTAAATTATTGAACAGCTCAGTGGATGTGGGTGCCGGAGGCGACATAGAAGAGGACAAAAAAGGACCAGGGGTAATTCAAAAGCTTGTTCCCGTAAAGAAAAAAGTGCCTCTTAACCAGCAAGAGTACAATAAGATCCTCTACTATATCGAAAGGAACATCATCGGGTCAGGTCCAATAGAACCAATTATCAGAGACCCCTATCTTGAAGATATACACAGCATAGGTGTAAACAGCGTTTATATTGTCCACAAGATATTTGGAATGATTCAAACAGATATCACTTTTGGAGATGATGCAGGACTTGATAGCTGGCTCCGAAGCATGAGCGAGCGCATAGGCAGGCCTGTAAGTGATGCCCGTCCAATTGCTGATGGTGCGCTTCCCGATGGTTCACGTATAAACATCATCTATAGTCCGGATATCAGCCGCAGAGGCAGCAGTTTCACAATGCGTAAATTCATGGAAGTGCCTGTGAGTGTCATTCAGCTTGTGAAATGGGGTGCTCTTAGTGCTGAAATGGCAGCTTACATGTGGATATGTCTGGAAAATGGTCAGAGTGTTTTCTTCAGTGGCGAAACGGCAAGTGGAAAAACCACAATGCTTAATGCATGCTTATGTTTTGTGAATCCTAAAGCTAAGATCTTCACTGCTGAAGATACCGCCGAAGTGCAGCCTCCCCAGCCTGTATGGCAGCAGCTTATCACTCGTGAAGATGGTCCTGTGGATTCGAGGGTAGATACATTTGCACTACTGAAAGCTGCATTACGTTCCAGGCCAAATTACATCATTGTAGGTGAAATCCGAGGTGTGGAAGGTGCTGTGGCTTTCCAGGGTATGCAGACAGGGCACCCTGTGATGGCAACTTTCCACGCATCTGCAGTTACTAAGATGATACAGCGTTTGACGGGTAATCCCATTAATGTACCTGTTACCTTTATCGACAACCTGAATGTTGCCATGATCCTTTCTGCAGTATACAGAAAAGGCAAATTTCTCAGACGTTGCCTTGCTGTTGAGGAGTTAGAAGGGTATTACGAAGAAGCTGGCGGTGTTGTCACAAGGGCTGTTTTCCAGTGGGACCCTGAGACTGACAAACATATTTTCCGTGGTCTAAACAACAGTTACATTCTGGAAAATAAAATAGCTGCTAAATTAGGTTATGATGATAAGCGTAAGATCTACCAGGATCTGTTCCTGCGTGCTAAAATCATAAACGAAATGCGGGCCAGAGGAATAGAAGAGTATCATGAAGTACTTGAGGTAATTATCAATTTCTACAAACATGGTGTTGAAGGGCTACCTTTCTCAGTCTAAAGGTGTATTTAATGTACAGCAAGGCATTCCATTGTATGGGTATGGAACCGGAAACTTATCTGAAAAAGATTGCAATTCCGGTTGTTGTATTTGGTTTTATCTTTTCCTTTTTACTTTACAGTGCCTTGCCAGGTCTATTTGAGGGAAGCACCAAGGCGATCCCTATTATGATCCCTGTGGTCTGTATTCTCTTTGCAGTATACTATCCCCTTTCTATCTATGGAGGACAAGCATCACGTATTGACAACAATATGCACTATTATATCACTCAGATGGGTTCAGTTGCAACTGCCGAAACCCCACGGCTTGATATAATCAGGATAGTTTCCGATAACAAGGAGTACCGAGAGTTAGCCACTGAAACAAAGAAGATCTATAATCTTGTTACTGTGTGGAACATGAGCCTTGCAGAGGCATGTAGGTTCATTTCGAAGAGAACACCCTCTGTCATATTTGAGGACTTTCTGGATAGATTTGCTCATGGGTTACAGTCAGGAGAGAATATCAAATCCTTTCTTTTTGCAGAGCAGAACGTTGTCATGAACGAATATGAGGCCATGTATAATGGCGCTATGTATAATGTTGAGATCATAAAGGAGCTTTTTGTATCGTTGGTAATGTCTCTCATATTTCTTGCCTCTTTTGCTGTTATCATGCCAGTAATAACAGGTATGGATGCTGTGGCTCTTATGGGAATGGTTGTGGCAGTATTCGTTATAACTGACATTGTGATTCTTCTGTTTACGAAAGGTAAGGTTCCAAAAGATCCTCTGTGGAGCAAGTCCAACATAATTCCTGATTATAAGATCAAATTGTATCGTTCCATTCCTATTTCTATAGGGGCATGCATCCTTGTTACTATTGCCGTTGTACTTTACGGAAAGATAGTCATGCCTATTGCTATTGCAATTTGCATAACTCCTCTGGTGTACACTGGAAAGGTGTGCAGGAATATAGAAAAGAGTATCAGGCGTAGGGATGAGAATTTTCCTGCTTTTATTCGGTCACTGGGAAGCTCCGCAGGTGCCAGGGGCGGAGTAATAGATGAAGCTTTGAAAGCATTGCGTATCCATGATTTTGGTCCGCTCACAAAAGATGTGAATGAGCTATACAAGAGGCTTAACACAAGAATAAATAAATTCAAGTCATGGGAATTCTTCTCTGCAAATACTGGCAGCCACCTTATACAGAGATTCTGTATCATGTTCGTTGAATCAACCAATCTTGGAGGCAAGCCAGAGATAATAGGTGACATCATAGCCTCAAATTTCCACAGAATAGTAACTTTAAGAAAGAAGAGGGTGCAGTCTGCTTCGAGCCTTGTAGGTGTGCTTTATGGTCTCACTGCAGGAATTGGTTTTACGATGTACATTTCCGTAGGTGTGATCGATCTGATGCAGAGTATGTTCTCTAATATCGAAATGCCCGCAGGAATGTCTATGGGTATGGTGATCTATACACAGGTGGGAGACGTCAAAGTGTTGTCTTTTTTGGTATTGCTTATCATGATAGCTCATTCTCTGATGTCTGCGCTCCTCATCAGAATCGTAGACGGGGGACATCTGCTTAGTTCCACTGTCGACTTTGTGATCATGGTGTGGGTATCAGGTATTACTGCTGTGATTACCCAGACTGCCATCTGGTCGCTCCTGGGTATGAGTTGATCGTAAAATAAAGAGAAGAGACTGTTATCAGTCAATAAGTTGTCTTACACGGTCTGCAATGGCTTGTCCCACTTCGGGTGTAGTGGATTTGCCTCCAAGATCCGGTGTGACACTATTTTGGTTAATAACATATTCAATGGCATCCTGCACAATTATTGCCTCATCGGTCAATTCGTACCACTCAAGCATCATTTTCATGCTCAGGACAGCAGCTATAGGGTTAGCTATACCTTTTCCTGCGATATCAGGTGCGCTTCCGTGCACAGGCTCAAAGAATGCATGCTTTTTTCCGATATTGGCACTTGGCACTAACCCAAGCCCTCCAACCAGGGCAGCAGCCATATCGCTTAATATGTCTCCGAAAAGATTTGTAGTTACTATGACATCATATCTGTTAGGGTGTACTATCAGGTTATAAGCCATAGAATCTACCAAAGTGTCATGGTATTCTACATGTTGGGAAGAGGCTGTTTGGCGGCACACATCCAGAAATAATCTGTCTGATTTAAGCACATTGGATTTATGGACTATTTCAACACGATTTTGTCTGTTTTTGGCAAGTTTGCATGCATATTCGGCTATTCTGGTAGAGCCTTTGCGGGTAATGACCCTTTTAGTGTATGCTACGTCTTCATGTATCTCTTCTATACCTGAGTACATGCCCTCTGTGTTCTCCCTGACTATCACCAGGTTGAAATCATTGCGTCCGGTAACACCTCTGATCCCATCAATAGGTTTTATGGGACGGATATTGGCATACATGTCAAGCTCCTTTCTTATTGTAAGGAGCACACTCTTATAACTGGGATCGGATGGTGTTGTAATCGCACCAAATAGTATACAGTCACATTCCTTAAGGATATCAAGGTCTTCATATGTGATAGCAGAGCCAGTCTTTTCCCATTTTCCATATCCCAGCTCAACAGGTACCTTTTCTATAGGCAGGGAAAGTGCATCGAGTACTTCTATAGCTGCAGGTATGACTTCTTTGCCTATTCCATCTCCTTCTACCACTGCAAGTTTCATTGACCTTCACCTTTTTCTTTCTTTATGTTCTGCACGAGTTCCCTTATTGTTAACGCTACCTGGAACTCCGAGGCTCCCCAGTGAACCACTGCTCCTTTTATTCCATTAATTGTTGCAAGCCCGGATCTTTCAGAAAGACAGCATCGGGTAATGAACGTTCCTTGCGGTGTATAAATATCAGATCGGAATGGGCAGATATTGATGAAATCATATTTGAGGCCTGGAAACCTTGATTCAAATAATTTCCGGGATATCTCGCAGCCCACAAGCAGTGATCCATCTTCAGTAACAATATCGGAGTCAAGGCATTTTCCTTTAAGCCCTGATGAAGAACATGGGAAAACCGTTTTATCCCCTTCGAACTGCCGGAGATCTTTAGTGTTTTCTTTAAACCGTATGCACAAATCCCCAAAGATGCCGCTTGCCTCCAGTTTTCTAATCACAAGGCTAAGCCAGGATGGCTCAGGAGGAACAACATCTACTATTTCAATGTCGATTATTTCAGATGGATCTGGGTCATGTACGAATGTGACGTGCCTATCAAGTCCTGTAAATATTACTGTATTCACACCATGCTCACAAAGTTCAGCAGCTTTCTCGATGAGAAGCCGCTTATCCTTTAAGTTCAAAGGCTCATCGTATTTGATAACCTGTTCTCCATATGCTATAAGCTCGACCTTTGTGGCTTTCCTTAATAAATCTTCTCCGGTGTGTTCAACCCTATAAATTGAGCATTCTTTACCGATATCAGTGCTTTGTTCAACTATTATGTATCGGCTAAGGAAATATATCGGCTCGTCATGTGCATCATCAGGACTGATATGTGTGACTCCAACATACTTGTACTCATCCGGAAATATCATCAGAACCTCTATTTTTTACCTTGCATAGCCTTACGATGGGGTACAAGTCCCCCATCACTAAGCATTTCAAGAAGGAATTCAGGCAGTTTGTTTCCTGGATATTGTTTGCCATTAACAGTAACATTTCCGTTTTCAAGGTCTACTTCCATTTCATCTCCTTCTTTACATTCAACATTGGATTCCATTAGATGAAGACCAACATTTATGGCATTGCGGAAGAATATCCTGCCAAAGGACTTTGCAACAACACAAGCCACTCCTGCATACTTAAGGGCTAATGCAGCCTGTTCTCTTGAAGAACCGCAACCGAAGTTATTACCGCCTACTACTATATCTCCAGGCTTTACCTTTTTCGAAAAATCAGGGTCAACGCCCTCCATAGCATGATCTGCAAACACCTGCATATCTGTCGTACGCAAATATTTTCCAGGTATTATGACATCTGTATCGATGTCATCGCCAAATACCCATGTTTTTCCTTTAATTATCTTTTCCATAAGTTCAACCTCGGGAAAGCTTTTAGCTATTACTATGCGTATATAGCGGGGTTTACACCTCTATTGATAATGTATTTCCCTGAAGTACGTCATTTTCGGTAACCTTTACTTCTTTTACCACATTCCCATAGCTGATCTGGTATGGCTGTGTGGGAGCTACATCAAACTGGGTCTGGCCTGAGATAGGTCCTTCTGTTGAATATGGAACTGTGAAGGAGTATGTACCGTTTGATGTTGTTGTTTGTGAATATGTGAATGAGCGTCCCTGGCTGGTGCTGATTGTAGTACTTATCGTCACATTCTCACCTGCAGGTGCTGTTCCTGTGATCTTTGCCCCTTCTACATATTCGAATATCTTTACGTAACCCGTGTTATCTTCTTTTATTTTTCCACCTAAAAGTACGTTGTATACATTCTTGTATCCAATTTCCTGACTCTGGGAACTAGTGATACCGGGTGATTCATGAACCATGCGGTAATGCTTGAGGCCGTTACCGTCAAAAATATGCAATTTAGCTTCCATAGAATTGTAGTAACGTTCATAAGGAACATTCATCACTCCCTGGTCAGTTTGCACAGCTGTGTAATAATTGTTAGTGTCCAGTGTCCATGAGGCCATAGCATAGAACTTTCCGGTGGCCATCTCCACATCTGATACTATGTATCTGGCCCCCATTTTATTTTCATCCGGATGAATAGCTTCAAGGACAGCAGTGGCTTCTTCCTCAGATGAAGCGGTAAAGAATGTGGATGCTCCTGGCCGATTCTCTTCTTCTATACTATTCGTACGCCCGCCGATACCTTGCTGGAAGGGATTGGCATTTGGGATTCTGCGTCCAATTACTTCTATCCAGTGTCCATAGTCCCACCAGGACATAACTCCGTAAGCTGTATCGGGGTATGAATATATCTCTCCGCTTGCAGGTGCTTCATATAGCTCATTAAAGTCCAGGCCAGGGTCTGGTGTGTTAATTCTCATCCAGTTAAGTGCTTCTAACCATTGATTGCCCGGCCCACCTGCATATTGTGCCTGCTGTGTTGCCAGACTGTAATTGGGTAGAACAAGTACAACAATGACTATAACAAGTGATATTATGTGAATGGGTTTAAGTTTATGAGTTGTAGTTTCTTTTGTTTTACCTGCAGACTTTTGTTTAACTTTTTCAGTTGCCATCAAGTTGCTCAATCTGAGGTCTTTCCAACCTGCCAGATCCAGGAATTTGATTCCGAGGTATGCACTTAGTATCGCTGCATTAACTGCATAGTAGTAAGAGAAGCGGTTCTGTTGCAGCATTGCCCACAGCACCATGAAAGTCCATACTATAAGCAATGTCTTTTCCTGTGTGTTCTTCTTTTTTGCAGCCTCATATATCAATATCGCAAGTGCAAGGATCGAAACAAATCCCATGGCTGCAAAATAATAGTAGAAAGAACCATCAAACAGGTCAAGAGGTGCTGCTTCTCCTATGGTCAGGGCACCGCCTGTTCTCTTGAAGAACCCAAATACACCAATAAGCATTGTGTATACGGATGGTGCAAATGCCTTAGATGTCAGTATAACTGCTGCAACACCAGCTAATATGGACAAAGGATAGATCTTCTTATTCAGTTTTCTTTTTTGCATTTCAGTAGAAAGGAGCGTTAAGAGGGGAAAAGCCAGTATACCGGCGAGCAGTCCTTTCTCATGCATTGATTTCGTACCTCCTATCTCAGGAACCATCAATACCATCATGAGAGTTACTGCAAATATGATCATTCCACCTACTGCAAGGTAATCAGTGGTCCTGCCATGCATGTGGTCCACAACGTGCTGTATTGTAATGTAAAGGCCAATGATCAAACTGAAGAAAAGAGCTCCTTTCCAGGTAAGTGTATATGCTCCCATGGAAATTCCGGTAAGTATAAAATAAGGCAATGCGGGTTTAATTGTCTCTATAGGTTTTTCTTTAAGGTTTGAGAATGTTATTGGATGTTCTCTTGCAACCTTTACTGCCATGACCAGAAAGGCTGCTGTCATTGTGCTGAATAAAACTTCTGCAATATGGTGGTCGTTGAAACCTATGATGGACCTTGAGAGTATCTGGCCGGGTGCAAGAGCTATAAGTACAGCTGCCAGCAGTCCGACTCGCCTGTCGTCAAATATCCATTTGGTTACGAAATATGTGGCTATGACTACCAATGAGGCTATGAATGCGGGATAATACGCTGATACTGTGTAAATGAGCTTCTCACTTGGGTTTCCACGTCCCAGTATCCAGAGTATTATGCCAAGTGACATGTCAAACAGTGGTGCAAAGACCTGAGTAGTACCTCGGGGATAATTTGTATACGCATCGAACCAGAGCATATGTGGGAAATTATGCAGCATTGCTTCCACATTTCTTAAGTGGTACCAGGGGTCGTTCTCGCTTAGTTTCACAAAGTTCTCAGCTACAAAAACCTGTGCTTTAGGGATAGTCCTTATATAGAACGCTACGAGACATGAGATTAAAACCCCTAATGCATAGGGTATACTCCCTTTCAGATCTCTTTTGGCGGCTTCCTCTTTGGTCATGGATTCAACTCTTTCAAAATGTGATATGTGTTAAATTTATGCAGGATAAAAGGTCACTTCATACATATATGTTGCACCTAACATAAGATTATCCTTTGTTTAGTTTGCATAACAGTTTTCTAGATATATATCTAGAAAGGGGAGCACACATATTTAATGTTGCCTTCAGGTAACATTTTTCATTTTGATGCAAAGGAATAAAATGCATGACATCTTACTTGTTCCTGTTTAAGATACATAATAATTCATTTTGTGCAAGGATGGTCTTGAATTGAGGATATGTCTTATCGCGGATGCGACTTCGATACACACCTTACGGTGGGCAGAATATTTTGTTGATCAGGGCGATGAGGTTCATATCATCACATACGAACCACCAAAGAAAGAGCTAGAAGGAGTCAAGGTCCATATCATACGATCTATTTTCAATAATCTTTATCTTGATTTCTGTCCACGTCATTTGAGAATGTATTTACTCGTCAAAAAGATAAAACCTGACATTCTACACGCACATTTCATATCAAAGTTCGGTTTTCATGCAGCTTTCTTAGGTTACAGGCCACTGATAATGAGTGCTTGGGGTGGTGATATTTTGGTAGTACCTTATTGGTCCAAGTTGCTGTGGTACTTTACAGGTATATCGCTTAAGAGAGCAGATGTTGTTTATGGTGTTTCCAAAGACATATGCGGAAAAATCGTCAGTAATTTCGGAGTTCCTTCACCACGAGTAAAATTAGTTCCATTTGGTGTGGATACAAAACTTTTTCATCAAGCAGCTGGAAAAAAAGTTACAGGAGATACTAGTATTGTAATCCTTTCTAACAGGACCTTCTTAGATATATATAACATTGAAACCCTTATCAACTCAATACCTTTTGTAGTTGAAAAAAATCCAAATATCAAATTTGTGATCAAAGGTACCGGTCCCCTGGAGGATTCTCTGAAATCTCTTGTTCTGGAACTCGGTGTATCGGAATACGTGACTTTTATTGGTTGGGTCGAGTATCAAGAAATGGTTGGGTTATTGCATAATTGTGATATCTATGTTTCAACCGCTCTCTCAGATGGTACTCCTGTTTCGGTATTAGAGGCAATGGCATGTGCAAAACCATGCATTGTTACAGATGTAGGCGGTGTAAGTGAATGGATAGACGATGGATTAAATGGATGTCTTTTTACTCCTAGAAACCCTCAGGAACTAGCTCAAAAGATCCTCGAACTTGCTGCAGATCCTATTAAAAGAGAAAAACTTGGAATAAACGCTCACAAGGTCATAGAAGAAAGAGGAGATTGGTACAGAATAATGGAAGATGTAAGAGAGCAATATGAGGAATTGGTGAAAAAGCATGCAGTACAGTAATGCTGCTGTTACCGGCAGTACAGGGTTCATAGGTTCATATCTTACTGATAGATTAAGAGAAATGGGCATTAATGTCTTTGAAATATCCCGATCTTCAAGTCGGACCGACATTACTTCTTTGGATCAGGTAAAGAACATTCCTGCACAAGAAATTGTTTTCCATCTGGCAGGGATTACAAATATTTCTCTTTCTTTTGAAAACCCATATCATGCATACATTAACAATGTTGTTGGAACCTTGAACATGCTTGAGTGGTGCAGGATAAATAAAGTCCCTAAAATGGTATTCTTAAGCACTTTTGTATATGGTTTTCCTCAATATCTTCCCGTGGATGAAAAACACCCTGCAGCACCTACGAATCCATATTCCACCAGTAAACTTCTCGCCGAAGAATTATGTCAGGCGTATTGCCGGGATTATGGTCTTAACGTTGCTGTACTTCGCCTCTTTAACGTATATGGTCCAAGGCAGAAATCTGATTTTGTGATCCCACGTATTATCGAGCAATTACCGACAGGCAAGGTGAAATTAGGTGCCTCTGCTCCTAAACGAGATTTTGTTTATATAGATGACGTTGTTGATTCAATAGTCAATGCTTCGAGGTCAGAAATACGTGGCTTTGAGGTCTTTAATATTGGTAGTGGTATTAGTTATTCAATAAAAGAAATAGCATCAGAATTGTCTTCCCTCTATTTCAAAGAAACTGGTAATTATGTTTCTCTCAATTTTAGTGATGTTCTTAAAAAGGGAGACGTACTTGATACTATTGCAAACATTGAAAAAGCCAAGAATATATTGAACTGGTATCCAAAAACTGATATAAATGCAGGATTATTAAAAACACTTAGGGCGTATCTGGATGAACATAAAGAATAAAAATGTTGTAGTTACAGGTGCCGGTGGTTTTATTCCAAGCCACCTCACGGAAGAGCTAGTTAGAAGAGGTGCCAATGTAAAGGCTCTGGTACATTATAATTCCCGCAATGACAATGGTATGCTGAGATTAGCTGATCCGGAGCTTGTTGATAAAGTACAGATATCTCTTGGAGATATCACCGATCCATATTATGTAAAGCAAGTAACGAAAGATGCTGATGTGGTCTTCCATCTTGCTGCCCTTATTGGTATACCATATTCATACATAGCTCCTGAGCAATATGTCAATGTGAATATCAAAGGCACTTTAAATGTGCTTCAGGCAGCACTTGAGAATGGTGTGGACAAAGTGGTTCACACCTCAACCAGTGAAACCTACGGAACAGCTATCTACACACCAATTGATGAATCTCATCCCTTGCAGGGTCAATCCCCCTATTCTGCCTCTAAGATCGGCGCAGATAAGCTTGCTGAAAGTTATTATCTCTCTTTTGATCTGCCAGTGGCGACCATAAGACCTTTCAACACCTTTGGTCCCCGTCAGTCTGCAAGGGCAGTAATACCGACTATAATTTCTCAGGCATTGGTAAAAGATGAGATTCATGTGGGTTCTCTTGATCCGGTGAGGGATATGACGTTTGTAAAAGATACTGTCAATGGTTTTATTGCAGTGGCAACATCTGAAAGTTCTGTGGGCGAAGTCATAAATGTAGGTACAGGGAAGGGTCATACAATTGGCGATATTCTTAGTACTATTCTCAAGATAGTTGACAAGGAAAATATGAAAATTACAACAGATGTCCAACGTGTTAGGCCTGTAAAAAGTGAAGTAATGGAATTGATCTGTGATAATTCCAAGGCGAAAAAGTTGGCTGACTGGGAACCTCAGTACACTCTTGAGGAAGGTTTAAGATTGACCATAGATTGGTTTAAAGGACATAACAATCTGTATGATACGAAAGGATATGTGGTATAATGCAAGCTGTAATTCTTGCTGGCGGCAAAGGTAAGCGTTTGGCACCATACACCACCATTCTGCCAAAACCCTTGATGCCCATTGATGACATGCCAATTCTGGAGATTGTATTGCTCCAGCTTAAAAAGCATGGATTTACAAACATCGTTCTTGCTGTTGGCCATCTTGCAGGGCTGATACAGGCTTATTGTGGTGATGGTTCCAGATGGGGATTGAATATCACCTATTCGATGGAAAATGAACCTCTTGGTACTGCAGGACCTTTGTCTTTAATAGATGGTCTTGAAGAGAATTTTCTCGTAATGAATGGTGATCTATTAACCAATATTGATTATTCTGATCTGATGAAACTTCATTTAGAAAAAAATGCTCTTGCGACGGTTTCGATGTATAATAAGGATGTTCCTATTAGTCTTGGTGTGCTTAACTTAGATGATTCTGGAAATATTATTGATTACATTGAAAAACCGACTCTAACTTACAAAGTAAGCATGGGAATTTATATTTTGAACAGGAAAATACTTGATCACATTGAAAAGGGCAAATATCTTGATTTTCCAGTTCTTATAAAACAGTTGATAGAAGAAAATGAAAAAGTAGTTGGTTATGATTTTACCGGCTATTGGATGGATATAGGTCGTCATGAGGATTACTCGAAGGTGCTTGAAGAGTTTAATAGTATTAGGGATGAATTGTTGTAGTAAGGTATAAGCATGTCTATATTTAATGGCAAAAAGATACTTGTTACAGGTGGCACAGGTTCTCTGGGAAAAGAGCTTGTACGTCATCTTTTATGGAATGAACAGCCGGAAACTGTTAAAGTATTTGATGTCGATGAAACTGAGCAATTAGAGTTCCAACCTTCTGTATATGCTTAAGAGGCTTGTGAAACGCAGAGGATTTTTAATGCAACTCCTCATTCTCATATTGGCTAATAATACTAGTAAGTTAATTTACAGTATCTATGATTATTATATATACAGAAATGAACAAAACTTGAAACAATATTTTGTTCCTTGTTTATTTTGGCTCCTCTTTGAGGTAATGTTTTAATATCCGATCAAATATTCAATGTGAATTTTCAGAATTGCATCGTAGTCAATGATTTCTATGTCAAAAATTCAGACTCTAATCTCTCGAATAATGGGCATAAGCCCCATACAGCGCCAGAGTCTTATTTCCTTTTTCTGGCAAATAGCATTTACAGCCATAGGCTTTTTAAGTACTATTTATTTTGCACGGAGTGTAGGTGCTTCAATTCTAGGTGCATACTTCATTTTCTTATCATATACCGGAATTTTCAGTATGGTGTCAGATGGTGGTTTTGGAGGAGCTGCAGTCAAGCGTATAAGTGAAGGAGAAGAGCAGGATGCATATTTCACAGCATATTTTGTATTGCTTTTGATTTTTACTTCAATTACCTTGATCTTCTTGCTTGTATTTCGGGAATACTTTATCGACCTCAATGAGTCTGGTATGTTTGTGTGGTTAATCCTATCTTTATTGTTTTCTGTGATAGCAAGTTCCATATCCATCGGAGTTAATGGCACTGGTAAAATAGGAGTACGTATGACATGTGCTGGCATGGGTAACATTTCACGTATTATTTTCCAGGTTATGGGAATATACTTTGGATATGAGGTAGCAGGCCTTGCTGGTGGATTGATTGCAGGGACTCTCCTTGCAGCGGTGATTGAATTTCGATTTTTTGATTTAAATTTTGTTCCCTTCAAGTGGAAACATGTCAAAAGTTTATCCATGTTCTCTTTTTGGTTGTTCCTGACGTCAACTGGTTCACTGGTGTTCTCACAGTCTGATACGCTTATGATTGGTTATTATATGGATAATGCCGATGTAGGTGTCTATAGAATATCTCTTCAGTTCACAATGGTTGCAACTTTTGCTACCTATGCACTGCGTAATACTTTATGGCCCAGGGTTAGTAGATGGGGTAAGAATGGAGAGATAGAATCAGTACAGGCATCTTTGTCAAATGCAATCAGTTACTCTCTAATACTGGCAGTTCCTGTGCTCATTGGTGGCATATTATTGGGTGATAAATTGCTTTATTTGTTCTATGGTGCTGAATTTGCTAGAGGTTACTTTACATTGATTCTATTAATGGGTGTGCAGATCGTCAACATCTTTCAATATTTTTTCACAATGTATCTCGATGCTTTGGATAATCCAAAAGAATCATTTAAAGTTACACTGGTAGGTGTTGTTGCTAATATCGTGTTAAATGCGTTCCTGATTCCTATAATGGGTATAAGTGGTGCAGCAATAGCAACTCTTGTAACAATGGTATTGAATGCTGCGCTTGCCAAGCGTGCGTTATCTAGATTGATTATGATTAGATTGAAACATCGTAATATACTGAATATCATGAAGGCATCAATTCTGATGGGGATATTTGTTGGAGTATATCGCCTGCTTATCCCTTTATCCAATGTATGGGTTACGCTGCTGGCTGTTGTGATCGGTGGAGCAATATACTGTTTTTTGGTATTGAAATTTGATGATAATGTGTACGATGAAATGAGAAATATTGTAGAGGGGATGGGCATGGGAGGTGTATGGCCAGCATGGTTGTGAATTATTTTCTTTTACATATATTCCATTTTATATTCATACAATTGGAGTACTTTTTATGCTATATAATTATAATTTAATTCGTTAGGATATGTAGATAAGATCCGTACTGAAAAACAGAAGTGGAAGGTCTTCTGGGATGCTATTGGTCCCAGTAACATTAACTTCTCTTTTTCTAAAATACTAATATAGCAAAAATAATGTTGGTTGAAAGTTGCCACATTTTTTATGGGAGAGTATAGGAACCAGTTATCTTTAATACTTCTCTTTAATATATCTATAGATATGGTTTCGAACTATCTCTACTATTAAAATAGTTGTATACACTAAGGTTTAAAAAAAACTACTCGTCCTTGTTATTCCAGTTACCTATTATGTTACCTATTATGGGAGTGTATCAAAAAGTGTCTGACAAAAAGAATATCTGTGTAATTGTGGCTCTTTTAATCACAGGTGGATCTGATAACTTATTACTATCTCATCTATCTTATCTCATCCAACATGGATACAGTGTACATTTGTATTCAATTCGTCCAATGGATAAAAATAGCGTTTTATCTGACAAATTTAGAGATTATGGGATTTCACTAAAGGATTACAATATATTGACTAAGGTACTACTTCAAGCAACTAAATATGCTATCTATCTCCCTCTTTATTCTTTTCTTTTCCTCAGCAGAAGCTTGGGTTTATGTAAATATCCAATCTCGAAGACAAAAATTCAGGTGAGTATAGAAAATAGGCTCATATTTAAAATATGTATGCCAATATTATTCCTTCGGGTTATTCTTGACAATTTATATCATAAATTTAATATAATCTCCTCTTACCATTATTCTACTTATAGCGTTTCATACTATCTTCAGAAATCATTGAACATTCCAGCAGTATATACAGAAATATCATCTCCTATGTGGAGAAAGGACTGGCTGTCTAGAAAAAAATTAAGCAAATATCTAAATTCATTCAATAAAATCTTTGTACCGTCAAAAATAATAGGTAATGAATTGAGGGAATATGAAGGTTTGAATAAGGATTACATAACATTGCCTTTTATTATCCAAGAGTTGCCATACAATTTTAATCCTTCATCTAGAACAGCTGAAAGTTTTGGTGTTATTGCCAGATTATCTCGTGAAAAAAATCAGGATATATTGATCAAAGTGTTGAAAATAGTTGTAAGCTCAAAACCAAACGCCAAATTAATATTGATTGGTAGAGGAGAAGAAGAATCCAAATACAAATTATTAGTTGAGGAATTGCAACTTTTAAATAACGTGAAATTCATTCCGGGTTTTAATATAATCACTGAAATAATTGACGAAATCGATATTTTCGTACTATGTTCGGATGTCGAAGGAATGCCATTAGTTTTACTTGAAGCACTTTATTATGGAAAACCAATATTAGTGAATGATGTAGGTTCTACATCAGAATTAGTAATAAATAATTTCAACGGTTTCATCATAGACAAAAATAATTTAGATGATCTCGCTAAAAAAATACTTTTAATAATGGATGATACCAATTTATTTAATGACTTCTCAAATAACAGTAAAAAATTATATCATAGTACATATAGTCCTGCAGTAATACTTAATCACTTGTTAGATGAATATGATCAACTAAATTGATTATTTTCTGATTTCTGAGCTATAGTGTTTTATTGAAAAATTCAAGGTTTTTGCTTTTTATATCTTTAAGATGCATGATATTCTCAATAGTAGCGTCGACAAAATATCTAAAACCTAAATATGTTGTCTTAGAGGGATTTAATATAAAATTGAAAAAGCTGCGAATAAAATATCCTAATTGGCACCAAAAAAAAATTAGCTTGTTCTTATAAGTTAAGTCTATATTTTTATAGAAAAAATACAATGAATATGTTTGTTTCATAATAATTAGCTCTTTTTTTGGCAGTCTACCTGCATTTGAAGTTTTATGAATCAATTTAGCGTGAGGTGTAATTAATAATGAATTAGGATATTTTTTATAAATTCCATATGATAGGTCGACATCTTCTTTAAAAGAATACCTTCTAAGATTCTCATCAAAATTAAATTCTTCAAAAACTTTTCTCCTGTATGACTGATTTGCACCAGAAAGCCATTGGCATTTGGTAACCTCATTGATATTAGATGGATATAGGGTATTAGTAGAGGGAAGCACTTCACATTTGTTTTTATAATTAAAACTAAAGTAGAATAGTTTATGCATTATTGTCTTAATTCGCTCAACTATTATGTTCTCTTTAATTCCATTGACATTTTGTATAAATCCTTGAACACCTAGAGCATTAGGATATTCGTTATATGTATGCAAAATTTCTCTCAAATAGTTATCATCTAAAATTACATCATCATCTAAAAATAGAATAATATCTGCTATAGCTTTCTTTATTCCAATGTTTCTTGCTATTGTCAAACTTTTTCCACGCATATTTCTAATATATATCAATTCCACATTTTTTTCTTTAAATCCAATCCGCATATCTTCTATCAAAATTTTAATGTTATTTGTTTCACTGTCATCAACAATTATAATTTCAGTGATTAAATCTGTTTGTCTTAATAAAGAATTGAATAAGTCAGTCAGTTCAGCTACCCTATTATATGTTGGAATAATTATGGAAAACATTTATACCTCAATTGTATCCATAAAATGGATTAGCACTTAACAGTTGTCTTCGCTATTTACAGTCATATGTATTTTTTATTTTTAAATTTTGGTGTCTCAAAATAGGAAAGTGATTTGAGAAATTATTGATATCCCTATGTCAAAATGAAATCAATGTGTATAAGGATTCCAAACATTTATATATGCTCATTAGATTATCTATTGCTGCATAATTATATTACATTTCAAAGTGGTGAAAAAATGGGATTTTTATTATTGAAGCAAATTCTCTCTATAACCGTGCAGAATTTATTTATCAGTAAAAAGGTTCTATCTTGAAAATAGTAATTATCTTCGGCATTCTTGGAATGAGAGTTATGTACATCTAACTATAATATCTATTAGCTGGTGGATTATGAAAACCCTAATTCTTGCTGGGGGATTTGGTACAAGACTTGCGGAAGAAACGCATGCAATCCCTAAACCTATGGTAGAAATAGGCGGAAAACCCATATTATGGCATATTATGAAGTTGTATTCATTTTACGGGTATAATGACTTCATAATTCTTTTAGGTTACAAAGGTTACATTATAAAGGAATATTTTGCAAATTATTTCCTTCACCAAAGCGATGTAACAATCGACATCTCAAAAAATAAAATGGAAGTTCATCGTAACAAAAGTGAACCATGGACTGTCACACTTGTTGACACTGGACTGGACACAATGACAGGAGGTAGAATATTGAGAGCAAAGAGTTACGTTGGTAATGAAACTTTCATGCTGACTTATGGAGATGGAATTGCAGATGTTAACATTGAAAAACTTGTTTCATTCCATCGTTCTCATGGTCATCTGGTAACGGTAACCTCAGTGCAACCGGAGGGCCGTTATGGAGCTATATCTGCAGATAACACTGGAAGAGTGGAGCATTTTGCAGAGAAACCCGCAGGTGATGGTGCCTGGATCAATGCAGGTTTCTTTATTTGTGAGCCAGATATTTTTGATTATTTGAAAGATGGAGATGCGACTGTTTTTGAAAGAGAGCCACTTGAAAAACTGAGCGATGATAGGGAGATATTTGCCTACAAACATACAGGATTCTGGAAATGCATGGACACTTTACGCGATATGCAACAACTGAATCAGATGTGGAAGAATGGTAATAGCAAATGGAAGTTATGGGATTAAGATTAATATGGATTTAGCTTCAGCCTATAAAAATAAAAATGTCTTCATAACAGGTCACACTGGATTCAAAGGTTCATGGCTTTCATTATGGCTCTATAAAATGGGAGCAAATGTATTTGGATACTCTCTGCGACCAGACAATATTCCTAATAATTACACAGCATCCTGCGTGGGTGATGTACTTGCTGGGGAAACAATTGCCGATATACGCAACAAGAAATCACTGAAGGAAGCCATTAAAAAAGCAGATCCAGATTATGTATTCCATCTTGCTGCTCAGCCTTTAGTAAGAGAAAGTTACAATTGTCCCGTTGAGACGTTTGAGATAAACGTTATTGGTAGCCTGAATGTTCTTGATAGTTTACAGCAATATGAAAACCAATGTTCTGTGGTTATTGTTACAAGTGACAAGTGTTATGATAACAAAGAGCAGCTATGGGGATATCGTGAAAGTGATCCATTAGGTGGTCATGATCCATATAGTGCAAGTAAAGCAGCTGCAGAAATAGCTGTATCTTCATATCGAAAATCCTTTTTTCCAAGCGAATTTTTAGATGAACATGGAGTAAAAATCGCCACGGCTAGAGCCGGAAATGTTATTGGGGGAGGGGACTGGGCAAAAGACAGAATAATACCTGATGCAGTAAGAGCTTTGTCAAATGGAAAAAATGTCATAGTAAGAAATCCAAATTCTATTAGACCCTGGCAGCATGTCCTTGAACCGCTATCCGGTTATTTAACCTTAGCAGCAAAAATGTATGAAAGTAAAGATCCAGACCTTTTCTCACCATGGAATTTCGGACCGTGCTGCAGCGATGAATGCACTGTATCAGATCTTATGGATTTGTTTTGTGGAGAATGGGGTTGTGTTGCTTGGGAACATTTGTCTTCATCTAATACACCACATGAGGCTTCTGTCTTGCGTTTATGTATTGATAAAGCTGTTTACAAATTGAACTGGTCCCCCCGATGGAACCTCTTTGAGGCTATAAAAAGAACAGCTTCATGGTACAAAGAGTATTACAATAACAATACAAAATCAATGCAAAACACATGTTTTGCAGATATTGATGCATATATGGAAGTGTAATGATGATAATTGAAAAATTAGAACTTTCCGGTGCAGCAATTGTTCATGCAGAGCCCTTTGTTGATCATAGAGGTGTTTTTGCAAGATTTTTTTGTGAAAAGGAGCTTTCTGAAATTATTGACGATCGGCATTTTGTTAATCTCAATTTTTCCAAAACTCTTAAAAAGGGAGCTGTTAGAGGCCTTCATTTTCAGTATCCTCCCATAGCAGAAATGAAACTTGTGCGTTGTATTCGTGGTTCAGTTTATGATGTAATAGTTGATATTAGAAAAAATTCTCCTACTTTTTTGAAATGGTATGGTGTAGAACTTAGTGCTGAAAATATGAAAATGATATGCATTCCTGAGGGATTTGCTCATGGATTTCAAGCACTTGAAGAAAGTTCGGAATTGATATATCTTGTGAGCAGCTTTTATTCCCCTGAGTTTGAAGGTGGATTAAATTATAATGATCCTGTTTTAGGAATAAACTGGCCAGAAAATGTCACAGATATATCTGATAAAGATTCTAAGTATCCTTTTATTGAAGATAAATTTAATGGAATTGAAATATAGATGTGAAGTGTATTCGAATAGCATATCTTCATCTTTAGTTGTTCATAACATACTTTATTTGATATCTATTCAATAGTATTATAAATATGAATATGTGTGGTTTTATAGAATTAAATAATAAAGGAATATTTTATGAAGATTTTGGTTACAGGTGCTACAGGTTTTATAGGCCAACATGTAATCTCCAATTTATTAGCTGACGGACTACATGTAATTGCTACGTCAAGGAATGAAGAAAAGGCAAAAAAGTTTGATTGGTATAATGAAGTGGAATATTTTCAATGTGACTATCATAGACAATTATTGGACTATTATAATTATTTTGGGAGACCTGATGCACTTATTCATTTAGCTTGGAATGGTCTTCCTAAATACAATGATTCTTTTCATGTTGAAGAGAATCTTCCTGCAAATTGCAAGTTTCTTAAAAATTTTGTAGACAATAAAATCAAGAAATTAGTTGTTGCGGGAACTTGTTATGAATATGGTATGAAGAATGGCCCTCTATCTGAAGATTGCTGTACACTACCTGTAACTCAGTATGGACTTGCCAAGGATTCTCTCAGAAAATACCTTGAACTTATTCTTAGGGACAGCACTACTTCATTTAACTGGACTAGGCTTTTTTTCCTTTATGGGAAGGGCCAGAATCCTAGTTCATTGATGCCTCAACTCGAACAGGCTATAGCTAAGGGTGCAGAGGTGTTTAATATGTCGGGAGGAGAGCAGTTACGTGATTACTTACCTGTAGAGATAGTTGCGGAGTACATTTGCAGAATAACAGTGCAATTAAATATGGAGGGTATAGTTAACTGTTGCTCTGGAGAACCTATCTCTATTCGTCGACTAGTTGAAACATATTTATCAGAACATGGTTCAAATATTTCCCTCAATCTGGGGTATTATCCATATCCCGATTATGAACCTATGGCTTTTTGGGGCAATCCAACAAAGTTGAAAAAAATCATTGGGGATATATGATATGATCAATTTATGTCCAATATGTTCTTCAAATGAGAACACTGAGATTTTTCACGAAGACAATGTACCATTGTTTCAAAATAAAGTATATTCTTCTGAAAAAGATGCTAAACATGCTGAAAAAGGATTAATTAATCTATTTTTATGTAAGCATTGTGGATTCGTCTGGAATGGATCCTTTGATTCCAAAAGATTAGATTATAATTCGGATTATCAAAATGAACAATCACATTCTCCTGCATTTATGGAACATTTGTCTTCGGTAAAACAGATCATCGAAAAGAAAAAATCAAAAAGTTCACATATCATAGAAATCGGATGTGGGAAAGGTACTTTTTTGAATTTGCTTCAGAATTCTGGTTATTATAATTTAAGTGGTTTTGACCCATCTTATGAAGGTAATTCTAGTTATATTCAAAAATGTTATTATTCTCAAAATAACAAACATGGGCAAGTGGATTTATTTATTATGCGCCATGTTCTTGAACATATACCTGACCCATTAAATTTCTTAGAGAATATTAGTAGTCCAACTGAAAAAGAGAGTATGATCTACATCGAAGTCCCAGATTTTGAATGGATTGTCAAAAATGGCGCTTTTTGGGATATATCATATGAACACTGTAACTATTTCTCTCTGTCATTGTTTGAATCCATTCTTCCCAGTTGTGAAACAGGTTATCTGTTTGGAGATCAATATCTATATGCAATAGGTGATTTTAAAATTCATATTCCAGAAACTAACACTAAATATAGATATGATGCAAGTAAAACTCCACGATTTAATGAAAAAATGGAATATTGCAAAAGTTTTGTTAGTGAAAACTCAAATCTTGCTCTATGGGGTGCTGGGGCTAAAGGCGCAAACTTTGCGCGAATGGTCGATCCAAATTGCCAATATATAAAGTGTATTGTCGATATTAATCCTAAAAAACAAGGCAAGTATATTGCAGGAAGTGCACATCGGATAGTATCTCCAGATGAACTAAAAATGAGATATGAATATGATATTGAAGGTATAATTATAATGAATGAAAATTATTTGGAGGAGATAAAAAGAATGGTGAAACCGTGGACTGGAAAATTCTATACAGTTAATGAATATTTGGAAGAAGTATGAGGGAGGGAGCTAAATGGATACATTAAATGATTTTGAGAAAGAATGCATAAACAGAGTAAATAGTTATCCAACAAATGAAGACTTGCAGGAAGCAGCTGCTTCTTTTATGAATAATACAATTAATGCAAAATATTCCTATAATTTTTCTTGGATGGGCCGCCCAATTATCCAATATCCACAGGATATTCTGGCAATGCAGGAGATCATTTGGAATATTAAACCGGACCTTATTATTGAAACAGGTATTGCACATGGAGGTTCTCTAATATTTTATGCATCTATGCTTGAGCTTTTGGGAGAAAATGGGCTAGTTATTGGAATTGACATTGACATCCGTAAGCATAATCGTGTCGAAATTGAAAAACATCCGATGTTTAAAAGAATAAAAATGATTGAAGGTTCCAGTATTCATGAAGCAATTGTCGAAAAGCTGCGCATGGTAGCTGAAGGAAAAAAAGTATTGGTGTGTCTTGATTCAAACCATACTCATGAGCACGTGCTCCGCGAGCTTGAACTGTATGCACCACTTGTATCTGTCGGAAGTTATTGTGTGGTTTTTGATACGATTGTTGAAGATATGCCCACTGGTTCTTATCCAGATAGACCTTGGGACAAAGGAAATAATCCAAAGACAGCGGTTTATGAATTCTTGAAGAAAAACGATAATTTTGAGATTGATAAGAATATCGAGAACAAATTGTTAATTACTGTTGCTCCGGAAGGATATTTGAGGAGAGTAAAATAAATGGATAGTGAACCTCTTGTATCTGTAGGAATACCTTGCTATAACCGTCCGGAAGGATTAAGGCGAACTCTGGAGTGTATTACTGGGCAGACTTACAAGAATCTGGAAATCATTGTGTCTGATAATTGTTCACCAAATCCTGATGTTGAAAAGGTTGGGAGGGAATTTGAAAGCAAAGACTTGAGAGTGCGATATTGTAGGCAAAGTGTGGATATAGGCCTCTTTCCAAATTTTCAGTTTTTGGTAGAACAAGCAACTGGGACCTATTTTATGTGGGCAGCAGATGATGATTTATTAGATGAAAATTATATCGAATTGTTAATGGAGATTCATTATAAAAAGGAATACTCGCTTGTGGGAGCTAATTGGAATTTGGAAAGTCCTTCTGGTATAATTAAAAATTTAATAGATTTGCCAGATGTTTTTTGGGGTGAAATTAATCCAAATTATGGGGCATTAAAGCTTTTTCTTACAACGCCACATTTCAAAACATCAAAACAATCGCTAATTTACGGAATATACAACAGAGATAAATTGCTGGAATATTTTATCTCAAAAAGACAGGGATTTTTTCCAGATCTAATAGACATAGGCTCTGACCTCATTATAATTTATGCTATGATTTGTAATGGACCGGTATATGTCCTTAACAAGAAGATATGGATTCATCACATTGATTATGAAGTCACAGAACTTACTTTATATGGGAAGTTAAGAAAGGTCTTGGCCATATTCCGTAATATTTTGTTTAAAAAGAAAAAGTATCATCACGAAATTAATATGTACATCAGAGAAATTAAGGATCTTTCAGAAAAGTGTATTGATGGATCATCAGAGAGAATTATGTTGTATTTCTATATCGCATTATATAAATTAAAACTTAAATACTGGTATTATTTATGATCGTGCTTCAAAATTCCTATTATTCTTCTTTTTCGCTCTTGTAAACAATGAAAGCTCTATTCGTTATGATTTATTTCAGCAGGCATTTGGTTCAATAATGATCGAAAGATTATTGAGACTCTTGGTTTTTACCGTTTTTGCTTTCGATGAAGAACAAAAAAGAATTCAATATATAGAAAACAAACTTGAAATCATAGTATTATCGAAGATTTTAGAACACTCGCAGATTCTTTCTGAAATAATACCTGCTTTTGATTTATATTCTCTAAATAGGGTCCTCTGAGATTCCCTCTCTATTACAGCAATAATCATCCTTTTTTATGACCTCATAGGTGTATAATGCCTCCCCTTATAAAAGTACAGTCCATCTGATTTTTAAATCAGAATTAAAGCAGA
>NZ_JBGMEB010000026.1:0-67790 GCF_041447285.1 Methanomethylovorans sp.
CTTATCAACTATTGGTACTTACTGAATTGCAAAATAAAGTTAAACTCAGGAATTCGTTTGGAAGGCTATTCTAAAAAAGTACATCAAATTAGAATAGAAATCTAAGGAGCTAATTTGATGGCCTCTAAGAGTATTCCTGTATAATAAAGAAAGGGGACAATGAGTATTTATTATATATTAAATTTTGCATCAAAATGTTTGACTCGACAGAATAGACGACTGCAACTTATATTTTCCAAGAACATATAAGATAAGCATAATTAAGATTACATGAAGCGGAAGTTCACCGTGACACAGATAGACCTTACACCGCTCAAAGGAATGAATTTTAGTTGTCTGGAAGGATGCGGGTTCTGTTGCAGTTATCCTGCAGAAGTAATGGAATCTGAGGATAGTTTTTTCCGGATTAAAGATATGGAACCTGCTGCCTTAAAAAAGTGGGAGACAACTGACCCTCAATTCTGTAATGTATTCACTATGAAACAACAGAATGATATCGGTGCCTGCATTTACCTCAGGGAAGATAACAGATGTGGCATCTACCCTATACGTTCAATTATTTGCAGGAACTATCCAATCAAGATATTTTTCGGCTGGCGTATACAGTTATATGTCACTATGACATGCAGAGGAGTTATTGAAGCGCCTGGTTCTTCCAAACTACTTCAAACGGGAGAACAGGTTATTTCAGAGACGCCCTCTGAAATCATACTGCAAAGAATATCTAAAGCAGATGAAATGTATTCATCTTTGCCGCAGGTACTGGAAAATTACATTCCTCCTGAAGCATTGCAGAAAAAACTTATAGAATGCGCCTCCTCCATTGTGATCGATCCCTTCAAATTATCAGAGGAATGCATCACAGACTTTGAATCACAGTTATCATCTGACAACTTCATGGATCTGCCCACTTATTTATCTAAAGATCTGAAATGGATGGTCTTTAAGCTGGAAGAAAACCAGATAAAGGAACTGATACTCAAAAGAAACGGTGAAACTGAAACCACTAGAGTAACAGATTATTCAGGGATCAGACCAAGAGCCTGCTCTGCTGCTGCAATCAAATACATGCGCCAATATTTGTTGAATATCGCACACCATGACCATTTTACAGGAATGGTTTATTTGAATGCAATAAACTCAGGAGCATATGACTCAATTGTTGATCAGGGAGTCCATTTATTAAATAAAATTGCCGGAGAATTCCTGGTTAAAGCGAATTTTCTGGCAGCTATCGGAAACCATAAAGAGATAGATGAAGAACTGGTGCGTGAGACCATTATTTTCTCTGATGGATATTTAGCTACATGCCCAGCCTATGGAATTGTTATATGATTGAACTTGATACAAGAAAGGAGATTTTGAAATATTGGCTTTGAATATAAAAGAATTAAGTCTGTGTTTCCTGAACAGGCTCTTTTACTTCATAGACAAATAGTTCCTCAATAGGAACCTCGAACAGCTGAGATAGTTTGAATGCAAGTTCAAGAGAAGGATCGTATTTTCCCTTTTCAATTGCATTTATCGTCTGCCTTGTTACATGCAGTTTGTCCGCCAGAGCTTCCTGGGTAAGGTCGTGAATAGCTCTGTGAACTTTTATTTTGTTCTTCATCCTATGCCTCGTATTTCCTGTTGTAGTACGAGTAAAGGATTGCATAAAGCAATATAATAAGACAGCTTGCATAGGCAAGGAAAAAGCCAAGATCCATATATTGAGGATATATGTTTCTCATTGATATGAGAATGGAGCCAACTACAGCAAAGCATATAGCAACAATTTTAATTGTGAGGGTGGAAGCAAGATGACCTATGTGAAAGTTCATTTCATCTTCCACAACCCCATTAACTGTTTTTTTGGCAAGATATAGCACCACCATGCCTGCAAACATACCCCCGCCTACGAGTACCGGATTCCCTATAGAAGATGCAAATCCTACAATTGCTCCGACAGCCACTACAATAATAAACGAGAAAACGCTGAATTGATTTTTCTTCATATTGAGCCTCATATGTATTATAAACTACATTAAGTAAATTTAAATTAACATAATGTACTGTTTACTTTACATTATGTAAAACATGTATATAAAGATACTCAATGAAAACGAATAATGAAGGTTTATCTTTTATACTATGCTATCTGAGATCTATTATCGAACAGGTGATGCAATGGTAAAGCTTAATTCATCTATGAAAGACGCATTTTCCAAAATGAGGATATTTCCACTGGCAACCGCTTCAAAAGAAGGCGTTCCAAATGTCATACCCATCGGCTTCTGTAAATTGCAGGAAGACGATGAAACGGTCTGGATAGCCGATAACTTTTTCCTGAAAACACTTGAAAACCTCAAGGAAAATCCCATGGTTGCCCTGTATGTATGGGGACCTGAGACACAGGGCTGTTTCCAGATAAAAGGCCCCATAGAGATCAAAACAAGTGGTGAAGATTACGAAAAGATGTACAAGATGGTCAAGTCCATGGGAGACAGATTCCCAGCCAGAAGCCTTGTGGTATTGAAGATCACAGAAGTATACGAGTGCATATCAGGCCCTGATGCAGGCAAAAGGCTGCTCTGAAATTGCTCCGAATTATTCCTTTTTTAATCCAAATAAATTTGAGCAACTTCCCACTCGGCTTCAAGTAAGTGTTTCACAAAGAAAACAAACTCTTTTCCATTGGACCAGATAGCTGCGAGCTCTTCTCTTGAACCTGCATCTTTCCTGAGATTTATCAACACCTCAGAGCTATCTACTAAAATAACTCCACCTTTTCTGAATTCTTCGTCTTTGAGAGTATACAATCTAAGTTCTGCTGCTGGAATTTGTTTTGCTATATCCTGCAATTCCGCTGGCGAATAGACGATTATACGCACTTTAACACCTTCGCTGATCTTGCGATTTAATACCTCAGCAAGTTCCTGATGGTGCTTTTCTACCAGCGGGTACATATTTTCAAGATCCCTGAAACCTGGATGAGGGGTTTCTGCAATTATTTCGGATCTTGCATTGCAAATAACCTGGATTATCCTGTCAGTTACATTTTTCAGGCCGTTTATAGTCCAGACAACCTCTTCCTGAATTTCATTATCCTCACTTGAGTATACCTCTTCAAGTTTTTCAAGAGCTAATTCAGTTTCCTGCTCAAAATCCTTTTTGATCTTTTCAATGGCTTCCTGAGGGCAGATGCATTTGTATCGCATGGGCTTTGTATGCTGCACTTCAATAAGACCACGTTCAGCAAGCTTTTTTAGGACTCCGTATACAGCAGGCCTTGGTATGCCTGAGAACATATGAAGGTCTGTGGCTGTGCCGCTCCCATACCTGTTCAATGCCACAAAGACCTTGGCCTCATACTCGGTAAGTCCTAAATTCTTAAGAGAATCAATAAGTGAAAACATGAAACTTTTTTCCTTTAAATTAAGGAGAGAGGGGTTTATTCTTTACCCGTCTATCCTTTTTTCTGTTTATTGTAGATGAAAAAACCACCTGCAGCAACGATCACTATTAAAATGATCGCAAACAATCCAGTATAAGTTGACAATGACTCACCAAAAGACCTTGCAGGCAATGTTTCAGTCTTTATCTTAATAGTATCTGATATCTGGCTATGCCCATCTTGATCCTCGTATTTGATCTCACTATTGATGGAATATGCCTTTGCCACTGCCATTTCATCAACTTTCAGCTTAAATAAAGCATCTGCTGTCTGCCCTGGCTCCAAGGTTCCTAAGAAAGCCTGATCGTCCGTAGTACTGAAAGGATCATCGGGGCTAATTCTGACTGTAGCGTCTTTTGCCGTCATCTCTCCTGTGTTCTTATAGGTGACACGCAGCATCCCATCTGAATTTGCATATAGCGTACCTGTAGCATTCACCACCTCAAAATCAGCCTCATTATCTACCTTTATGTTGATAGTCTGGTTCTGCTGACCCACAGCATACCACAGTCCCACTTCCATATTGGTGATACCCAGATCAGTTTCATCATCACCATTGATCTGAACATCCTGCTGATACCCATAATACAGTTGCAGGTTCAAGGGATAAGTGCCTGCGGGAGCATTCTTGGATATCTCTATGCTAAACTGCACAGGATCTTCAGTTTGCTGTCCGGAGGAAAGAGATCCAGCCTCTTGTGGTCCGGATTTGACTATTACGTATGGACTTGAAGAGTTGAGAATAGCTACAATACCAATAGCAGTAGTTCTCTGTGCTTCATAATTCATCTCTGTCATCTGCAACTTCTGTTCAAGTTCATCAAGGTCGTCTTTATCAGCTTCGTCCTCAAAGCCGCTGATAACACCTTTGTTCATCAGATTGAGGTCTATTGTTACTGTGTCCCCACGGGAATACTCATTATCCCCGATCAAAGTTGCAGTTACATTAGGTCCTCCGTAGACGGAATAGTAATTGTCATCAAAGTTAAAGAATTCAGGTAACTGTGCACATGCAGGTGCTGTAATGGAAATTACCAGAAATAAGAATGCTAATACATTAGTCACATTTTTCAGGCTGTTCATTCAATCCCTCTGTTCTTTTGGTTCATGCTCCTCAATATGTTCTTAGATATTATTACTATCAAAGTAATGATTATGCCGATGATGGCAATGCCGGTGATATTCAATTTATCTTCAGTAGGTGTGACCGGGACATCCACTTTCATATTGCTTGAATATGCAATCTCACCGTCTGTATCGATGTATTTGATCTCACTGTCCAATCCATATGTCTTCGCCACAGCTGTACGTTCTGAAGCGATCACAAATGATGCAGTTTTGCTTGAACCCGGTTCAATAGTGCCAAGGGGTTGTGTAGACCCACCACAAGAGAGAGGTTTCATTGCAACGATCCTTGCAGTAGCATCTGTTGCCGGAAGCTCCCCGGTGTTAGTATAGGTGACATTTATGGTACTAGTGCTACCTGCTGAAAGCTGTCCCGACACTTCAGTAACTTCTAACCTGGGCTCAGGCTCTATAACTATCGGAATTGTTAAGGTTTTATTTGCTGTCTGATAAAAGGTTTCATGATCCTTTGAAGGCATACCCTGAACAGCTGTGCTTCCCGCAGTCATTCGTATATCTTTTTGATATTCATATGCAAGAGGAAGAACCAGCATATAGACACCAGCAGGTGCATTTTCTGAGATTGTCAGAGTAAATACAAGAGGATCGGGCAATTGTCCCGGAAAAACTTCTTCCAAGGTCTGGCTGTTAGTGGTCGGGTCAACATCTATATATTCTGAATTGGTAACCAAGGTCGCTTTCACACCATAAGCAACAGTACGGAGAGATTCATAGTTCAGCTCTTTGATGGAAAGAGCCTGTTTAGTTTCAGAAGTACCGACACCTTGTGCACTCTTAGCCCCATAGAGCACTCCCCTGTTGGAAATAACGATCTTTAGATCTCTTGTTTCCCCTCTTTTAACTTCAGCATCTCCAAGCACTGAAGCATAAAGGTCCGGTTCTCCGTAGCTTGTGTAAAAGTTTGTAGTCTGCTGATATGTAGCTGGCAAGAACTCCTTTGCAGAAGCAGGACATACTCCCACAGCTGAAAGCATGCTAAGCATAATCACAACTACCAGAATGATGGAAAAGCACGCTGTAATTCGTTTATAATATCTATTGTTCATATGGTGCTAACCTCCGTTGCCTTGGCATGGTTAGTATTCATGGTTTTCATTTTCTTTTTCGAGATCCTTTGTTCCCTGTGCTTGTCCAATAAGACCAACACGGGAGGGAATACTACAAATGTAGCAAACAGTGCCAACGTAACATCAATTACCGTAATGAAGCCAAAATTGCTGGTCATACTAAAGGGAGAAGCGATCAATGCAGCAAAACCAAAAACGGTAGTAAGTCCGGAACTGATAATGGCTTTCCCCATCTTGAGACCTGCCTCATGCATAGCCTCATCAGGCGTGGCGCCTTTATCTTTCTCTTCGAAATATCTCTCCATCATAAGGATAGCATATTCGGAACCCACTCCAAGAATAAGTGCACCAAGAGTTGCTGTCATGGGAGTGTATTCGAGACCTGTATAATACATGATACCTCCGGACCATCCTACTACTATCAGCATTGTAATGACAGGAGTCAGAGCTTTAAGGTGATCTCTGTAAATTGCCATCAGTCCTATGAAGACCATGACTATACCAAGCATTGTCATCAACATACGCCCTGAAGTAAGCGCACCGATCACCTCAAAGAAAACTACAGAATTTCCGGTGATAGTAACAGTGGTGCCAGGAGGCGGAACAAACCATTTAATGTCTTCTTCGACGGTATCCGAAAGTTCAGATATACCTTCAAGTCCAAGTTCCCCCATAGCGTTGCCGATGTTAAGGTTCAGCACCATGATATTCCCGCCATGGAGGTACCATTGTTTCTGGCTATCTGGTATCTGTGCATATATATGTTCTACTTCTTCGGCAGTATCCGGGATCTCACCGCGGTTCATTTCTTTTACAAGAGACACAATACTATTGGACCCATATATGTGAGATCTGCCCTCAACTTCGTGCTGTGAGAACTCGTCAATCCATTTAAGCAGGTCAGGATTGGCATTGTCGTCTGTTTTAATTACAAGATTTAGCTGATCGGTACCACCCAGTATGCTTCCAAGATGTTTGAGGTCCAATAAAGCAGGCATGTCCTGTGGGACAAAAGTCTGGACATCTGTCTGCAGGGGAACCATAGAATCCACGTACATGCCACCAAGACAGGACAAGCTTGCAATAATTAGGATAATCCATGGATATTTTAATGTGAAAGAAGTCATCTTCCCGATCAATCGATCTAATATATCAGGTTGTGTTGTGTTGCTTGGATGATCATTCTTTTTATTGATACCTTTTTTCGAGTTCTTTCTATCCTCCAGGCGATGCAGAGTATAGATGACTGTGACACCTACAAAGAGGGAAACAATAAAACACATGACTATTCCTATGAGCAGAAGTTTTCCAAAATCCTGTATCATGGGCACTGCAGATGTAAACAGAGAAAAGAAACCCAGAGCTGTGATGATCAGAGCTATAAGCACTGCAGGTCCGATGTGCTTAATAGTTTGCACCACTGCTTCAGCAGCATCTTCTCCTTTTGCAAGTTCTTCCTCTATGCGGTTATGGAACTGGATAGCATAATCGATCCCAAGCCCGATAAGTACCGGAAAAGCGGCCATTGATACCATTGTCATGGGTATGTTCATGAAACCCATTGCACCGAAAGTTAATATGATACCCAGAAGTACAATTGGTAACGGAAGTAGTCTCCACCGAACATGCTTGAATACCATATAAAGTACTACTAGCATCAGTATGGCTGATATCCCAAGCAACGGCCCCATGCTTGAGTTCATCTCGTAGTTAAGTGCAACATTAAAAGCAGGATCACCGGTTACTATCACATTGTAGTCCGGCGGAAACTTGGCAAACGCAACAGCTGACTCTGTCTGTTCCAATATCTCTTCCTGCATCTGGTCCGTGGTAGTTCCTTCTATTACAACAGACATGAAAGCGTGGGTGTCATCAGGCATAAGAGCAGAAGGCATGTATGAAGCCACTATACCCTTTATAGTTGCTTCATCATCGGGTATTTCTGCATTCCCGGTCATTTTGTAGTTAACTTCTTTTATAACGGTGGAAGGAGAAGTCACTTCAATTACACCTGGTATATTAGCAGCTGAAAGCTGGGCCCTGTCCAAGGCTTTGAGAAGTTCCGGATTTGTGATATCCTGACCCTCGACCATCACAACTATTGACTGGGTGCTGAAAAGATTAAGATAAAGATGGTCAAAATCCTGATACAGCTTGGAGGTCTTTTCAACAAAAGTATCAGTCCCTGATTTCATTTCAATGAGCTGGGCTCCCTGCAGGGAGAGGACTATTAACAGCAGCGCAATCAGTCCGATAGCTACTGAGTTGTCCTCGATGAAGACTCCAAGTTTTTCAAATATGCCTTTTATAATTACACACCTCAACTGTTACAGCTTTTTGTCAGGATATGTGCCTTATAGAAGAGACTTATATTTATAGTTTCCTATAAAAATACGACTTTGTTGTTATTAAAATAACAACTAAAAATAATGATAAATAGTTGCACATATAGCACTTTATAGTTCTACGTAGAAGGAAAAGAAAAGGAAAAAAGAGAAACACAGAAAAAGAAACGTTTGTCATTCAAGCTTTTCGCCACATTGCATACAGAATTTTTCTCCTTCTTCCGCATCTCTACCGCATTTTGGACATTTCTTCTTCCCTGCACCGATATTCGAGCGCTGTATAACACTATCCTGAATGGTAGTGGTGCTGGTAATGTTGTATTGAGTAGTGGCCGTGTCCACAAAGAGATTTACATCTGTTCTTTTTTGGATCTCTTCAAGCATCTTATGATAGAAACCTGTAAGTGCTTCTTCTTTCTGAGCCCAGGCTTTAAGTATCAGGCGAGATTTACGTTTCCCAACTACTTCCACATAGGCTGCATATTCCATACCTGAAACACCTTCAGCGAAGAACCTTGCAACACCTGTGAAAAGCTGCGGCGTAGAAGTCGTTTCCGGATTTAGCATGTACAGGTTCAAGTCCCTGAGCACTCTTGAAGAGATATCAAAAAGATTCTCTGCAGGAATATCGAGGTCAAGGCTTTCTTCTTCTGCCACAAGCATCTTGTTAACCTTTTGCCTCCAGGCATCTTCATGGATTTCCCGTCTTCTTAGCACAGGGCAGATAATGCTTACCATCTTGCTTACAATATCGCCTTTTCTTCTTTTCCTCAGGCTATAGTCATAATATGTAATGGAACCTGAGATCGCACAATCACCGCATTCGCCTGTGGGACGTATCTCGAATGTCGCTGTTTTACTTTCACCTGGTTCCAGCATGGAGATGGTCTTTTCCTTCTCCTGCATATAGAATACATCAGGAACGAACAAATCCACTTTTATGTCACCTATCGGGTCTTTGGAAAGGTTCTCAACTTTTACCTTATACTGGATAGAGGCACCTGCATATTGGAATGCTGATTTTACCACAATAGGAATTCCGTTCTTCCCGGTTACAGGAGGTGTATTAACAGATTCAGTTATCTTTTTCTGTGGCTTTTCAGTGGGCAGGGGTGGTGACATTACAGGAGTGGACTCAACAACTACTGGTGGAGCTTTGCTAACTTTATTTATAACAACTGGTTCCACTGTCTTTTTTTGCTTAGTGCCCTTTTTCTTACCTTTGAGAAGGAGTACTAAGAATAGCAGAAGGAACACCACCACAACAAGAATCATTAACAGGCCCAGGACACCATATATTGCATCATCAGTCTGGGTAGAGTCACTATATCCCGTACCGGAAATGTCAGTGATCGTTGAAAGCGTGCGTGGATGATAGTATACCACCCCGGCATAAACATAGACGCTCTCTTCCAGACTCTGGTATCCTACTTTGGAGAGTCCTATAGTGTGGGTGCCTGCCTGCACATCATATATCCAAAAATAGTCAGAGCCGGTCGTACCCATATAGTAACCATCCAGATATACTTCCACTCCCGGAGGTGTGGTAGTTATGGCAATGGAACCAGTAGTGGAGGTGGTGGAAGTAGTAGATGTGGTAGAGGCAGTATCAGTAGTGTACGTTTCTTCTGAACTAACCTCTACATTAGAGATCAACACATAATTAATATAATAAGCGTCAGTGTACAGGCTGTCAATGTCAAAATCAATACTGATCTTGTCATCATAGTATGAGAAATGCGTTCCGGGACTGTAAATCTGGTCAATGAGCACAACTGAGCCATAAGTAATCGAAAGTTCCACAGTATTGCTGTAAGTGTCCACTGAGTATACATTCAAGTAATAGCCATTGTCCACTTCAATGAAACTGTATTCCATCAGAGGAATGCTATCGTCATAGTAAGTGTAGTCACTGAGGGGAATTATACCGTCAGCTGAACTTGCCAAGGGGATGGCAAATATAGACAGCAAGAGAAATAATGCATAGGTATAGGACTTGTGGATCAGCATATGCCACATCCTTTCCAATCACTCAAGCTTTTTTCCGCACTGGCTGCAGAAACTCGCCTCTGCAGGAATTGTGGAGCCACACCCGGAACACCGCTTTACAGCAGAGCCACCTTTTGAACTTGCAGCACCCATCAAACCCGCATCCAGTTCATGTCTTCTGTAGGCATCAGCGCGCTCCCGGTCTTCGACATCCATCATAAAGGAAACCTTATCTTCCTTTGCCATAACCTCACTCTGTTTTACTTTGGCAAGGGCTTCTAACTGCTCTGATGACAGTTTTGCGTACTCTCTGCCTTCACTTATGGTCTTGGCAACATCAGCACCGCCGGTACTAGTAACAGCACTGATGTAATCCATGTCCCTGTAATGCTCCCGGTCCTTCATATCCTGTTCTACTTCAAGTTCCGCACGCATTCCTTTTGCCTTTGAGATATGCAGTTGATCTTTAAGTGCTATGGCATCTAAGGCTTCTTTCATATCTGTTTCATGGCGCAGCCTTTCAAGTTCCAACCGGGCTTCTTCTTCTTTCAGGCGTTCCTCACGGACAAATTCACTTCTTACGGCTGTTGGAGCTTGTGATGCCCGTACCTGTGCTACATCTACCCGCCCAAAGCGCTCGTATTTTCCTTCTTCTCCAAGTGTCTTAAGCTCAGCAAGTTCTTCTTCAGTCTGGAACTGGTTAGTTGCCTCCATAACCCTGCCGTATGATCCCAGGTCCCATTGTATTGTATACCTGAGCATTTCCAGCCCCCACATTTCCAACGTAGAACGCAGCTTCATTTCCAGTTCGTTCTCCAGACGCATCCGCAGTTCCCTATTACCATAGATGTTCTCTATGTTCTCGGTCCTGACCTCCGGCTCAAGTACAAGCGTGATGACCTCGCTTTCCAGGCGTTTGTAGACATCCTGCACACTTAAACTCCGCTCTCCATCTTTATCAGATGTCGTGTAGGCGAAGATCATCTGGAACAAACGTTTTATCTCCATGACCCTGAACCTGAGCACGCCACTACACGATAAGCTCTGGTTGTCTGCTGTCCAGAGTTTTGAACATTTCCATTGCAGGTCTTTAGGTGATGTATCTATAAGGGCAACATCCACATCCTTGCGGATAGTGCCGGGACTTAGCAAACCACCCACACTTAGTTTCCCACTTTCGATAACTTCCTCTATCTCCCCTTCCTTGATCAGCACACCTTTTTCGTTTGGAGAGAGGATCACAGATTTTCTGAAAAACCCATCCACGTTCTTCTTTGGAACTACCCTAGCTAATTCATCTGGCTGTCTTTTCCATTTGAAGGCCATTTGTGTTCCCCCACACTATTCTATAATTATTAATCGGTAAAGATTATATATATGGTTTTGCCAAAGTATTAAATGGTAAACATTTGTGGGAAATGACAACTTCCAAAGGGAGTTAACATGAACAGATCATATCCTGTGAGCGCGAGGGTTTCTGAGGATATCAACCAGTATCTTGAAAAACTGGTGAATTCCGGACAGGCTATCAATAAATCTGAGGCTGTAAAGCTGTGCATCAGATATGCCAAGCAGATGAAGATGGAGGAGGTCATATAAGTGGAGATCAACAACCCTTTCAAGAAAGTGTCACCTGATGAGCTCAAAACCAAACTTGCCATTTCGGAACAAAGGCTCTCAGCCAGAGAGAAAGAACTGGTCAAAAAGAAAAATAAAGCACGTGAAGAAGCAAAGAATGCACTTTCTGAAGGCAACGACAGAGAATTCAGAGTGGCTTCAAGGCGCTATTCTCTGGTGGACGGGCAGGTAAATACCATTGGCAGCATGGTGGAAATGGCGCAGTCCATGACCGATGTTATAGAAATGCAAACTGGTCTTAAAGAAGTCGTAGAGATCGGCCAGGACCTGGGCAAATGGCAGAAACAATTGGGATTTGACACGAATAAGATGGAAAGTGCCATCACGAACATTCGTACCTCTATGGAAAAGGTCAACACGGCTACGAGCATGATGACCTCTTCGATGGATGTTGCGATGAGCGGAAATACTGAACTGAGTGAAATGCAGGATGCTCTGCGGTCTGAACTCCTTGCAGAGCTTAGTGGTGAAAAGGCATCAGAGGATAAGCTTTCAAAGAAGATAGAGTCGGAGCTATCTGAAAGCAAATAAATTTATTTTGTTAACTTGAGGTGCTAACTTGGCTGCATCAAGTTCCATGGCGGCAGAGGCTCGGGGATACGCCAGAGTGGCAAAGGAGCTGGAAGACTCCGGAGAGCTGGAACGGGCACGTACTTTGTATCTCAAAGCTGCGAAGCTGTACAATGAAGCGTCTAAAACAACAGATGATGCTACAGACAGAAACATCCAGAGAGATCTGGCTGAACATCTGCTGGAAAGAGCACAGTCTATAAGACAGACAGAAGTACAGCATTCTGGCAAAGAAAGAGGAAAAGGAAATGGTGATGAAAGTTCTCTCTCTAAAGAGGACCTTTTTCTCAAACAGATCCCGGATGTGGGCTTTGCTGATATAGGCGGCCTGGAGAACGTAAAGGAAGAAATCAGAAAGTCTATCATATATCCCTTCACTCATAAAGAGCTGTACAAGTTGTACGGGCAGAAGGCAGGAGAAGGCATATTACTATATGGCCCTCCAGGTTGTGGAAAGACCATGATGGCTAAGGCTGCTGCAAAAGAATGTGGTGCTGATTTCATAAGTGTCAAGACCAGCAGTATAGTAAGCAAATGGGTGGGAGCTTCAGAGAAGAATATAAAGCAGGTATTTGATACCGCCAGAGGCAGTGAAAGAGCTATAATATTTTTCGACGAGATAGATTCCATTGCAGTGCGGCGTAGTGAAAGTGAGGATTATGCAAAACGTGTGGTTAATGAGTTGCTGGCGCAGATGGATGGAGTGGATACTTCACATGACAATCTGCTTGTGCTTGCTGCGACAAACGAACCCTGGGCTATAGATCCGGCTTTGCGAAGGCCGGGACGCTTCAGTAAACTGGTATTCATTCCCGAACCTGATATGGAAGCAAGGATGGCTATTTTCGGCATACAGCTTAAGAAGCGTCCTATTGCAGAGGATGTGAACGTGCAGGAACTTGCACGCGTCACAGGATCTTATTCAGGTGCGGATATCTCTGCCATCTGCAAAGAAGCTGCGGATATTCCTCTGGGTGAGGCATTAAGAGGAGGAAAACCACGCAAAATAAAGATGCAGGATTTCCTGCAGGCGATAAAGCAGAGGAAACCTTCCATTCTCAGCTGGTACATTGAGGCAAAGGATCAGATCATGGACACCGGAGAAACAGATGCTTTTGAGGATATTCTTAAAAGAGAACTGGATGCAAGGTGAATAGTTACTAAAAGATCAGATTAGACAATAAGATAAACGGGGAGTGGAGATATGACAGCAGTTGAAGAGCCAGCGGAGCTACAGGCAAGGAACAGGAAAACTGTTCAGGAACATCTGGAGCAAGCATATGCTGCTGTAGACGGATTGATCAGAAAAAGTTATAGCAGGCATGATATGGAAACAACATCCCTTCTAAGGGACCTGAGGTCTAATATCAATAACCTGCTTCCGGAGATCAGATCTTCCGGCCTTGATACATTCCACAGCAGGAAAGGTAACTTAGACGATTTTTATGCTTCAGAGAAACGCTTCATTGAGAGTTCAGAAAGATTCTACCAAACTGTAACTTCCTCTTCTGAGGACATAGATGTTTTTAAATTGCAGCAGCTGCTCACAGCAATACAGAGAAATTTCAGGGAGATAATACCTGTTTCTGATGACGTGGTAAAGGATTTCAAGATTAGGGCAGGCATCAGTGTTGTTAGCGAGCCGGTCAAAGAGACCTCTGCTACTGTAAAAGCTTTCGGGATCTGTAGAGAAGTTCCAACAAATGCAGAAATATCTTCAGGCCCCTCTACTATGGAGATATTCGGCATCCACAGGGAAACACCAATAGATACAAGAACTTCTCCTACTGGTCAGAGCATGGGCATACCTATGGCCAGCAGTTCATATAATGTGACTATAGAGCCGGATGGCAGAGAACTTCCACCTCATCTGCTTGCCAGCCTATATAGTTATTTTAACTTACTGGAACAGAAGTATTCAACCAACCATCCTGAAATATCAGCAAATGATGTGTACATTGGGGACAAGAGATGGGAATTTGAAAAAGGGGAGAGATACATAAGAGGATACATATACGATAGCCTTTTCAGTAAAACTATTACTTTTTATACTGTATTCAAGCCTTTTGAGAGCCTTAAACAAATAACTGAGTTCATGCAGAAAGAAGCGGACAGGGTACCATCCGGGCAATATCTCAGCCTCTGTGTAGTGGGTGTTGAGTGGCCAGAAGACATTATAAAATGGGCAGCATCTTTCTTTCATCTGCGAATGTCGCTTTTCATTTATGATCTTGCAACAGGTGTTTTTTGTTTTAACAAAGAGCTGAAACAATCAGAAAGATTTGCTTTCTGGCACAATATGGATAAGGAAACTTCCAAATTGTATGACCAGCTTCTTGAAATACTTGAACAATATGGAGCTATAAGCATTGTTGAAGCTTCAAAGGAACTGGGAATGGAACAGAAAAGCACTGCAGAGTATTTTAAGAAGCTTTTAAAGGCAGGAGCGCTTGTGGATGTAGGATTTGGAGAACACAAATATGCTCTTTCCATATCAGCATCAAAAAAGGATTGAAACTACAGTTTCAAGAATGATATCACGGATGAACTTTGAATAGAATCAAGAATAAGAAATAGAAAATATAAAAGTGAATGATCCTAGCAGGATCACTCTTCGGTCTTGCCGCCACCGACGATCTCTTCGATGGACTTTTCGCCGTACTCAACAACCTTGGTGTTGATCTGGATGATATCAGGAGAGATTTCCTTTCCGTGCATCATCTTTCTGCGGCGCATGCCATTGGCCTTAGGCACATAACCCACACCAGTAGCAACAAGAATTCTCTTTCTCTTTGGTCCTGGAAGGTCTGGTCTCATGACCATTCCACTCTTGTCACTTCCACCGGTGATCAAGAGCTTGTATCCTGCAAGACCAACTACAGAGCCATCAATATCCTGGCCTATTGCCTTTCCGATGAACTTATTTGCTTCAGGACCCTTCACATCGAATTGATAGCTCTTTGTTTTTGGATCTGAAACGACTACTTTAAAATCTGCCAACTTTATTCCTCCGAATTGTTATAAATCCTTGTAATTTATGCAATATGATATCTGTTCTTCACTTTGCCCAAAATGGGTTTTCTTTCCTCTTAAGCTCCAAGAATGCATCTAAAGCTTCCACTTCATCCGCAGAAAGAGAATCACATATTTCATGCTCGAGTATCTTTGCATGCCTTTCAGGCACATTCACGTAAAGAATATCTTCCTCTTTTATCTGGCGTCCGACCGTAGGTCCTTCAATTGCCATGGCTACTTCCATTCCTGTTCTTGCAGAACCTATGTTTTCGCCTCTTAATTGCAAACCTTTGACCTTGCCAATGACCACACCATCAGCATTAGTGAGGTCAACATTTGTCCTCACGATACCAGATCTGATCTTTACTCCGACAACTGCGGGCTTACTCTGTCTGAAAATACAGTCACGCATTATCTGGAAGACAGCGGGTTTGATAATAGTCTCTGAAATATTCTTTTCAGAGAGTTCTTTCTGCTCTTCTATCCAATCCTTATAGTCGTCAATGAGCCTGTATATAACATCATTCACAAACAACTTGATGTTAGACAGCTGAGCTTTTTCTCTGGCATCCGGTAGTATCTTTACGTTGAATCCCACAAGCACTGAGTATTGCGGGTCCTCTATAGCTGAGACTTCAACTATATCACGATGCGTAATGTCGCCGACATCAGCTTTCCTTATAGGGATCTCCTCTTTTTGAAGCTCATTAACAAGAGCTTCGAGGGATCCAATGGTATCGGCTTTGATAGTGATACCCATTGCATCGGTGTCAATGTGTACCGCATCTACTTCCTGCTTAATATCCTGAACGATCTTGTCAAGGGTTTCCGGAGTGGCAACTCTTAAAGGAGTACCTGCAAGGGCTCCATCCAGATTAGGGGCCGAGATCTTTATACCAGCAGCTGCAATTACCTTATCGATCTGCTGGAACTTTTCTTCGGATTTGATCTCAGACAATGGCCTGGGCTTTAGGATAGCCCTCACTTTTGTCTGTATCGGCTCACCGAGGCTTCCAATTACAATAGTATCGCCTTTTTGCAGCATACCGTCATAAAGTATCAGATCAACAGTGGTACCGAGACCACGTTCTTCCTTCACTTCAAGTACGGTTCCTACTCCAGGACCAGTTGCATCATACTGCAGATTTGCTTCCAGGAATTTCTGTGCAAGCCCAAGCAATACCATCAATACATCAGCTATTCCTTCTCCGGTCTGGCCACTAATAGGAATAACGCCTATTGTGCGCTGGAAATCCTTTATCCTGTCATAACGGTCAGCATTGAACCCGACATTATAAAGTTCACCTATGACCTCATAGAATTTATTGTCAAGATACCCTTTCACATGTTCAGCCTGTTTATTATAGCTTACAAGGAAAGGAGCATTTGGTGTGGAGTTCCAACCATGTATCCTGTCGATCTTATTGGCTACGACCACAAAAGGAGTTTTGAAGCGCTTTAGGATCTGCAGGCTTTCTATGGTCTGTGGCTTGAAACCTTCATTGATGTCAACGACAACAATAGCAAGATCAGCGAGCGCTCCTCCGCGACTGCGCAGAGATGTGAACGCGTGATGACCAGGCGTATCGATGAACAGCAACCCCGGCACTAGAAACCTTTCCCTTAAGGAAGGATTACCACATTTCTCAACAATTACATCTATAGGCACTTCAGTAGCACCAATATGCTGGGTAATTGCGCCTGCTTCACCGGCAGCTACCGAACTTCCCCGTATCCTATCAAGCAGCGTGGTCTTCCCGTGGTCTACGTGCCCCATCACAGATACAATTGGAGTTCGTAAATTCTTTTTATCTACCATGAGAAACCCCTCGATTATTGTTCTTAAGATGTGTGGAATATAGGGAGCAGGTTATTCTCCATACTGATCACAAAAATGATCCTGTAGGTGAAAACCATTCTATCCCAGCTTACTCATATAACCATGCTTCATCTATCTTCTTGTAACCTGTGATCTCATTATCCTTAAAATGAATGGAGATCTCACGCTTTGCGGCCTCAGGTGAATCGGAAGCATGCACAATGTTCCTTCCGGTCTCAACTGCAAAATCGCCGCGGATAGTACCAGGCAATGCATTCACCGGATTGGTTGCTCCATTGATGCTCCTCATGATCGCGATGGAATTCTTACCTTCGATGACCATGGATACAGATGGGCCGGAGGTGACATAATCTATAAGAGAAGGGAAGAAGGGCTTTTCGGAGTGCTCCTTGTAATGCTCCTTAGCACTGTCCTTATCCATGACATTCATACGCATGGCTGCTATCTTGAGCCCTTTTCTCTCAATCCTTAAGATGACCTCGCCTATCAGACCTCTCTGTACAGCGTCTGGCTTTATCATCACATAAGTCTGTTCCATTTTGACACCGACTTAGGCTTTTTTGAGGTAGACTCTGCCCTGCTCTGTCCAAATGGTACGCCTTGGAAGCCTTCCAAGCATAAAGTTGTTCTCGCACTTGGATGAACAGAAATAATATGTAGATCCGTCTTTCTTGGCGAACAACTTTCCAGTACCTGGCTCGAGTAACTCACCGCAGAAAGAACACTTTCTCTGCTCCATTTTACATCACCTTGTAGTAAGCTTCTTTGCTTCCCTTGAGGTCTCCATAAGCATGAAGACGTCCCCGATCCTTACAGGGCCTACACTGTTACGGGTAATTATACGACCTTTGTCGCGGCCTTCCAGAACTCTGCACTGGATCTGGCTGGCTTCACCGTGCATACCGGTATTTCCGATAACATCGATGACCTCTGCCGCATATCCTGTATCATCATCTGCCATTGTCTATACCTCCCAAGGGGATTACTTCAGGGCGTTAACCTTCTGGACTATGTCGTCAATAAGCTCTGCACCCTTTCCTGCATCTATGATGGCCACTGTTGCACAGTTTACGCCAATACCGCATGCAGCTCCAAGTTCCTTCTGCTGCTTTACAAAGATATATGGTGCATTCTTCTCTTCACATAGAACAGGGATGTGAGCAATGATCTCTTCTGGCTGAATGTCCTCTGCGATGACTGCAAGCTTTACGATACCTCTCTCAATTGCTTTTGTTACTTCGTTGGTACCTTTCTTGAGTTTACCTGTGTCTCTTGCAAGTTCAACGCTCTCGAGGGCTTTGTCAGCGAGCTCTACTGGAATATCGAATTTTTTTGCCATGTTATTTATCTCCTTCAAAACCATGAATATATTTCATAGTCTTTCATCATTCATTGTAGCTCCGGAATAAATCAAGCCGGAACAGATTGGCTTAATGATCTTCAACTGCCTGCGTTAGTGCCTTTAAAGAAACTTACATCAAGCGTTGGCTATCAATCGTTGCATTTATTTATATACCTTACGGCAAAATACTAACGTAGCCTGCGCAGAAGGATTTATTAGAACAAAAGCCTTTCCGTCGAAAAATGAAAAAGAGCCTTAGACGAAAGGCTCAAATGCAAGGCCTAAAAGATTAGATTCATTTGCCTTTACAACCACGGTGGTGATATTACCATCTTCTGCAATATCATAATCAAGTCCACGGCTTGAACTGTTCTCTGCAAGCGAATTGAGTTTTGTCAGAACGCTTTGGTTCAGGTCCAGGTAGATAGTTTCCCTGGCATATGTTTCGTTATCTATAGCTTTAAACTCTAGGTAGTATTGATCAGCAGTCAGCTTCTTGTCAGAACTTATGATCTGGATCGCTGCTCCTGGCTCGGTTTTACTAAGCAAGTAGTCGAAATCATGCGAAGCCTCAGCATTACCGGAAAGGACATCCAGTACAGTCTTGACCCTTGTTTCACTACCTAATAACATTGGTGAACCAACTACGTTAGAATAATTATTGCCCCTTGACAGCAAATAATATCCATTATATGGTTCTGCTGATTGTACATACTGGAAGTTAACAACTTCCGGATAAATGGAGTGAAGCTGGAATACTGAATCCGAACTTTTATCGATATTATTGTCGACAGCACTGAACTCTTTAGTCACCCATACATTATATATTGCTGCCATTTGAGTCGCATTTGGCTCGAACATTTGTAACTGGCTATTGTAAACCTTAGTAAAATCAACAAATTGAGCAGATGTAATACCATCTGGACTCATTGCAATTCCATCTGCAATGGAATCAAGCTGATGATCAATATGTTCACCGGCAATGGTATCTATGCTAGGTGCCTCAATACCTGTTGTATCACTTGTAGTAGTTTTGTTGTTCTTGGACTCACCCGAAACGAAGACAGCAACTACAGACCCTAACATAATAACAACGAGAAAAATAGAAATAGCGCTCTGTTTATTCATTCATTATCCTCTCGGCTTTATCTAATGGCATAAAATAATAAAAACCTTTACTTAACAATATTTTATACATAAATATCAGAAAAGAAAAAGGTATGCAGAGATTTAGATTCTCCGCATCATCATATATAATTAAATAGCTTTCTCACCAATCTTGGCAATTGTCTCATCTATACTTGCCTTCAGTTCATCAGGTATACCCTGAATACCCACATCAAGGAAACCTCTCACAATCATTCCGACAGCTTCTTCCTCAGTAAGACCACGAGCCATAAGGTATTCTATTTGCTCCCTGGCAATCCTGCCCACAGCAGCTTCATGGGAAAGCTCAATATCTTCAACATTTGCTTCTAGGATGGGTATAGCCCTCTGAGTACCTTCCTTCGAAAGCACAAGACCATGACATTCAAGGTGTCCTTTTGCTCCATCGGCATTGCCTATCATTTCACCCCTTGCAATGACTGTTCCACCGGTGGTGATAGTCCTTGAGATCAGCTCTGCCTTCGTATCAGGAGCATCAAATATTACCCTGCTTCCGAGATCCAGCTCGGAGCCGGGGTGAGCCACACCTATGCTGTTCAGTCGTGTAAACGCTCCTTTTCCTTTAAGGTGGACTGTCGGATACATCTGGACTGACTTAACCGGTTTGAGAGTAATATAATTGTTGATGTAAGTGCCGCCTTCTTCAACATGCACCACAGTACGGGGTCTGACACCTATTTGTTCAGCCCAGTTATGTATCATAGTAAAGTTAAGGGTAGCTCCCTTTTTCACATACATTTCTGAAATTCCGAGATGTAATCCCTTTTCCACACCCTTTCTGGTGGAACATCCCGTAATTACATCAAGCTGTGCACCTTCTTCTACAACTATTATATTATGCACAGTTTGCGAAACTTGTTTGGAACCAATTAGCAGGCATGTCTGGACGGGCATTTTGGATTTTTTTCCTGCGGGAGCGCGGATAAAATAGCCATCTGCGTCCTGCAAGTAGGTCATAGCAGTATATTTGTCTGCATCAGGTTTCACAAGCTTCCAGAAATAATCCTTCACCCAGTCGTATTTCTTAATAGCGTCCTGAAGGGACATGAGCTCAACTTCATCGTCCTGTTTGACAGATGCATGCGAGACTGCATTGTTAAGCATGATGAAAGTGCCACTGCGGTTTTCCTCACTGGGTACAACACCCACATTTAAGAGCGTTTTCTGATCATCTGCACTGAGAGTCAGAAGATCCTCTGTAACCTCTACCTCTTTGCTGGCTAGCTGATAATCATCAAGGTTTAAATCCTCACCATAGGCAGCACTCTTCTTAAGCGCATCTTCTGCCTTTTTCTTCAGCGAAAGTTCATCTTGCATTTGATACACTCCTCATACCCCTGTGATTTAATGTCCTGCAGCATCTCGTGCGGGTTACCGGAACACATCACTGTTCCATTGCATAGTATAAATCCTCTATCTGCTTCCACATAGTCCAGTACCTGACCGGTATGGGTGATGATAAGGGCCGATTTACCATGTTTACATCTTTCTCCCGCACATTTACCACGGCCACTCAAAAGGTTCTTGATAGTGATGCCAAGTTGCTCAATGCTCACGAGATCTACTCCGGATTCAGGCTCATCAAGCAACACCATATCAGGATTCTGTACTGACAACTGCAATAGCTCTGATCTTTTGATCTCTCCGCCTGAGAAACCTACATTTATGTCCCTGTCAAGGAAACGCACCATGTCCAGTGTCTCAGCAATCTCATCATATTCACTGCCACTTTTAGAAACTACGTCTAAAAGACTACGCAGTTTTACTCCGCTCATGTTTGGCGGCCTCTGGGTCATTATCCCAAGCCCCATTTTTGCCCGTTCGTAGACGGACATATTTGTGATGTCTTCACCTTTGAAAATGATCTTTCCTTTAACTACTTTATAACCTGAGAATCCCATCAGGGTCATCAGCAAAGCTGATTTACCTGCACCGTTCGGTCCAAAAAGTACATTTTTATAGCCGTCCTCGACATTAAGGTTAATACCATTAAGGATTCGACGGCCCCCAATTTCTACGGTAAGGTCTTGTATCTCCAGCATATATGTCCCCCTTGAGAGAGCGAAGTTATATCCATCGGGTCTTTATTTATAGATTTCCACTTGTTAACGGCGTAAACTTCCGTGCAAGTGAAGTCTTGCATGTGTCAAAAACACAAAAGCATTAAACTCATTTTTTGATTGTGCCTACAACAGGGCATGCATCCAAGGCAAATGACTCATGTGGAGCTTCTGTGTCAAGAGCTTCAGTGAGATCATTGCCAGCTTCATGCAATCCCATGTGCTCTCCTTCTGACCAGAAAACACTCTCAGTTACATCGTATACTTTTCCATTGTACACGACATAAGCCTTTTCTCCATCTTTTCCGTTGTAACGGGCAATCTCTTCAACTGTAAACTCCTGCATATATAACACTCCTTATACCGAATAACAAAGGAGATTGAAAATGAAAAAGCATAAACCTTTCCCTTTGATTTCATTTTTTATAGTGAACGTGCGTATGGAGAAAACAGAATGAATGGAAGAAAACAGGATTGATATTTTAGAACATATCAGAATGTGATCAATCGTACAGTTTTACCATTGAAACATGTTCAATCCCTGCACCATCAAACACATCACCAAATTCACTAAACCCAAATATTCTATAGAATCCAATTGCACTGACCTGGGAATCAAGATCTAATCTTTTAATGCCCTCTGATTCAGCTTTTTCTAATAACCTTTTCATCAAATATCTTCCAATATCCATTCCTCTGTATTGTTTAAGAACGCATATTCTGCCCAGTTTGAAGTATTTTCCATTATAGAATAACCTGCCCGTAGCTATTGGTATGTTGTTATCAAATACCAGTAAATGGTGTGCTTGTTCGTCGAATTCATCCCTTTCCATTGATCCTGGAACCTTTTGTTCCTCGACAAACACTACCTTCCTTACTTTGAAGGCTTCTTCAAATCCTTCTTTTCCATTAATCCATTTATAATTCATGAGTTCACATAGTTCAGATTATGATTATGGATAATATTAGTATTTGCACATCTCACTACCATAATCAAATATTATGTGAGAGTAAAATAGAAGCACACATTTGATATAATATTCATTTTAAAGATATATAAAAGATAGATTGCTGAAAAACAGTATACAGCTTCCAAAAAATTGCTGCTTATTATAAAAACGAAAGCCTTATTTAATGTTTGGAATTTATGCTAACTTATCCATAACTAAAGGCTAGGTGATCTATTTTGAAAAAAATATTCAACTTTATATTACTGGCACTGCTCGTCGTGTCTTTGGTAGCGATTTCCGGATGTGCCGACAAAACTGCAAATGAGAACACAAACCAGACTGCAGGACAGGCAGTAGCATCTGCCGGAACAGTTAATGAGAAAGTTTACGTGATTGGAACAGAACCATATTTCCCACCATTCGAATATGCTGATGCAAATGTCAGCAGCGAGATAATTGGTTTTGATGTTGACCTCATGAACGCCATAGCTGCAGATCAGGGATTTAAGGTAGAATGGAAAGACCTTGAATTCGATGCTCTGATTCCAGCGCTGCAGTCTGGCCAGATCGATATAATCGTTTCAGGTATGACCATAACAGCCGAACGTGAAGACGCTGTAGACTTTACAGAACCTTATATCAACGCAGGTTTGGCCCTTGCAGTAGCTGCTGACAATGAGGAAATAAAAAGTGTTGATGATCTGAAAGGCAAGGTAGCTGCTGTACAGCAAGGTTCAACCGGTTCCCTGGAAGCTGAAAAACTGAAAGCCGAAGGCAAGATCGGAGATATAATCTACCTTGCACATGTGAATGATATAATTCTAAACATCCAGAACGGCCGTGCAGACTTTACAATCAATGATCTGCCAGTCACCCAGGCTTATATGAGTCAGAATCCTGGTGTCATAAAGATCGTGGATGATGAAATTACAAGTGATGCCTATGGATTCGCTGTGAAAACTGGTAACACTGAACTTCTGACCATGTTGAACCAGGGTCTTGAGAACGTCAAGAAAGATGGAACATATGATCAGATAATGGATAAATACTTCTGAACATCTTAGTGGCATGCAACAAATGTTGCATGTCATTGTTTTTATCAAATACGAGATGTTTGAATGTATATCTGAGTAGCCTTCATCGCTATGTTTATATTTAGCCAGGTATTGGCTATAAAAGCAGTTTTTCAATAATTTTCCAATACATGCCGAGGTAGTAAAGTTGTCTCTGTTGGATACATATCTTAGTCACATCGTAAAAGTCTTCCCTGACCTTCTTCTAGGATCTATGGTGACAATAGAGGTCACAAGCCTTGGCGTATTTTTTGGTCTGATACTGGGAACTATAGCAGGACTTGGAAAAATATCCAGAAACAAATTTTTACGTTTTCCATCTATTGCTTATGTAGATTTTATCAGAGGAACACCTCTTCTGGTACAGATACTGCTGTTTTACTACGGCATTCCAGGACTTTTCTCAAATGTAACAGGCAGACCTCTGTCTATTGATCCTATTCTTGCAGGTATCATAGTGTGCAGTATAAATAGTGGTGCCTACATTGCAGAAATCGTGCGTGCAGGTGTTCAGTCTATTGACAGAGGTCAGATGGAAGCAGCTCGCTCATTAGGAATGACAGAAAGAATGGCTATGAAAGAGATCATTCTTCCTCAGGCATTCAGGAGAATAGTGCCACCTCTTGGTAATGAATTTATAGCACTTCTTAAGGACTCATCTCTTTTAGCTGTCATCGGAGTACACGAATTACTAAAGAATGGCCAACTTTACATTTCAAGGACCTTTGCATCTTTTCCAGTGTACATAGCTATAGCCCTTATGTATCTTATAATGACCATTGCAATATCCAGGCTTGTTGCATATTCAGAGAGGAGGCTTGGTGTCAGTGATAGTAATTAAAGATCTCTATAAAAGCTTTGGAGACCTCCAGGTCCTCAAAGGCATATCAGTTCAGGTGAAGGATAGCGAGGTGGTGTGTGTAATAGGGCCATCAGGGTCCGGAAAGAGCACTTTTCTGCGCTGCATCAACCTTCTGGAAACGCCTACTTCAGGAGATATCTGGATCGATGGAGAGAAAATAACAGATCCGCAGATAAATATCAATAAAATAAGGGAAGAAGCGGGTATGGTTTTCCAGCATTTCAATCTCTTTCCCCATAAAACTACACTTGAGAATGTATCTCTTGCTCTTATCAAAGTCCGAAAGCTTCCTAAAGAAGAGGCTGAAAGAAGAGCACTGGAGATTTTGAGAAAAGTTGGACTGGAAGATAAAGCTCATGTATATCCTGCAGCCCTCTCCGGCGGACAAAAACAGCGCGTGGCAATAGCACGTGCTTTAGCGATGCGTCCGAAGGTTATGCTTTTCGATGAACCAACTTCCGCCCTGGATCCTGAAATGGTAGGGGAAGTATTGAATGTCATGAAAGACCTGGCAAAGATGGGGATGACGATGGTAGTAGTCACTCATGAAATAGGGTTTGCGCGGGAAGTCAGCGACAGAGTACTTTTCATTGACGACGGCAGAATAGTAGAAGAAGGGACACCTCAAGACATATTCAGCCATGCAAAAAGCGAGAGAACCATTGCTTTTCTGAGCAAAGTTCTTTAAACTATTTTAGAACATATATCTGAAATCATTTTCTCATCCAGGCGGTATATTACCCAGTCATCAAGTAGGTGAGCACCGAAACTTTCGTAGAACTTACGTGCAGGATTCCACTGCAATGCACTCCATTCCATACGCCCGCAATCACGTTCCCTGGCTATCTGGACACACTTTTTAAATAAAGCGGCTCCAATCCCTTTTCCACGATGCTCAGGAAGCACATATATGTCTTCCAGGTAAAGACCGGGCTTTCCTACAAAGGTCGAAAAATTGTGGAAAAATACTACAAAACCCACGGGTTCAGCATCAAGTTCAGCTATGAGTGCTTCAGCATATGGCCTGTCCCCAAAAAAAGCCTTTGTAAGCGACTCCTCGGTAGCCGATACCATATGACTTAGATGTTCAAATTCTGCAATTCCTTTTACGAAATTTAAAAGCAAAGGCACGTCTTCAACATCAGCATTGCGGATAATAAGGTTGGAGTGTGAAGTATTGTTCATGTTTCTGTACTTGTAAATGATTATATTTAGAAACTATCTATTATTTCAGTACATTTATCATTTGTCAGATTTTTCAAAAATAACCGTAAAAAGAAATGTAATTTAAGAAAATCGAATTAATGGTCAATAACAAAAACGAAAGATTTATAGCAGATTGATCTTATGCTAATCATCGACTATATAGGGACTATATACCCTATAGAAAATAGTCAAATGTTCGAATTTACAGCTAGTAGGTTTTTGAATATCAGATAACACACTGAAAATAAATCTAGTAGTTCTAAATCGACAATTCATAAGTAGGTACGAAAGGCTAGGTGATTACTTTGAAGAAAATGCTCAATTTCTTGATATTAGGACTTCTGGTTATGGGTATAGTAGCCATTTCCGGTTGTGCAGACAACGCTGTAGAACAGGCTAATGACACCATGAATGATACTGCAGGCCAGGCTATGAATGCAACAGAGCAGGCAGTTACCAATGCAACCGAAAATGTTTCTACTGTAGTCGTCGCTGGCGCTGAAGAAACAGTGAATGCAACTGCAGCAGCTGTCAACGAAACCGTAAACGAGACAATCTAAATATATCACTAAAACCATTGTTGCAAGCAAAAGATTTGCAACAACAGGTAGATGCAATCTCTATTGCATCTTTTCACTTTTTTTATCTGTCCTTATTTTACTACAGGATCTTTAGCGATTGGAAGATCGATCTGTCATTGCAGATTTTTCAGGAATCAGTTCTATGCCATTTGTGAATGGTTTTCAACTATTTGCACAAAAAAGAAAACAAGGAAAGAAGAGGTGAGAATCACTGTCTTTCAATGACCTTTTTTCCCTTTTCCATGGGTACTATAGTTAATTGTCCACCTGGTAATGACTGTCTTAAAGGATCAGCTGTAGCTATACGATCCAGAGTTATAGCAATGGCCGCAACTTCAGAATGGGGCTGATTACCCACTGCAATATTCCAGTCGGCAAGATCATATATTTCCGGAGGGACTTTCTCGGCACCGACAACAATCATAAGCTGTTCGCATTGCTTAAGATCATCCACAGCATTCGGAAGGTTTACGCCATACATGGAGAGGTGGCAGACCTTGCCGCCTGCGTCTTTCCATTTTTTAACTTCATGCTTCCAGTTGACATCATTGGTAACATAAAAGTCGCCTCCCCAGCGGGTGGCTACATCTTCAATGTTCTGCTTGATGCTGGGATCATCAGAAGCAAGCAGCATGCCTTCAGCACCTAGTGCTCTGGCTGTGAGACCTACATGAGTGGTTATACGTTTATCCCTGAAGGCCCTGTGACCAATGCGTAAAATAACTATTCTTCCCATTTTTTTCAGCACCGTTATTAAAATTCTCTTACATCTCCCACTTTTTCCAGAAGCATGCCTTCCACGAGTATAGGTGAATCCTGTCTGGCACTCTTGAGAGCCGCCTGAAGCTTTACTTCCTTTTCTGCATATATGGTGAGCACAGTTTCGCCCTGCTTTACAGATTCGCCTCTTTTCTTGTGAATATAGACTCCTGCCCCTTTATCGTTGGGAGCACCGGCAAGCCTTGCTATCTGGACCAGGCGTTTGTTGTATAACTCTATAATATATCCGTTGTGAGGCGCCTTAAGGTCAGCAGTGAATTCACCGACCTTTATGTCTTTACTGGTGACATCCGGATTGCCACCCTGAATGGCTATGATTTCCTTAAGCTTTGCCAATGCATTACCATTCTTCAGGGTTTCAAGAGCAAGGTCGTGTCCCTGTCCCCGGGCTGCAGCACCTCCCATTTCCAGAAGCATACCTGCAAGAGCTGCGCTTTTTTCGATGAGGCTGTTTGGACCTTGCGTAGTTTCCAGCACCTCAAGAGCTTCTTTTACTTCCAGAGCAGGACCTACTGTCCTTCCCACAGGTGATGAGCCGTAGGTAAGAGCACAGTCCACATCCATGCCTAAACGCTCTCCGAGACTTATGAGATCGCGTGCAAGTTTACGCCCGGCTTTGATATCAGGTATTTTGGTGCCAGTGCCTGTGGGAATGTCAATGACTACTTTATCAGCTCCCACAGCACCTTTTTTGGCCATGATGGAGGCCAGAAGCTGGCAGTGCGGGTCTATGGAAAGCGGGTATTCCACCTTAATGAGCTTATCATCTGCAGGAGCGATGTTAGTGGCTCCTCCCCATACGATGACACCTCCTACTTTCTGGGTCATATCTTTTATCTGGGCTGCAGTGAATTCCACAGGTGCCAGTATCTCCATGAGATCAGCAGTTCCTCCTGCACCTGTTATTGCTCTGGAGCTGGTTTTTGGAATGAGCAGGCCGTTAGCAGCCACTATAGGAACTACAAGCAGGGATATCTTGTTTCCGGGTACACCGCCGATAGAATGTTTGTCCATGATGGGGTGAACATCGAATTCGATCCTTTCCCCGGATTCTATCATGGCTCTTGTCAGCCATTCGGTTTCTTCCTCGGTCATATCCTTGATATAGGAGGCTGTGAGAAAAGCAGCAATTTCTATATCACTGAGGGTTTCTTCCGTTATATCCTTTACAAGCTCTTTGATCTCGTCCTTTGTTAATTTTTCGCCATCCATTACCTTCCTTATGATGCGTGTGGACTTGGGCTTCTCTGCAGCCTCAACTTCCACAGTCTCGGTCCACTGCCTTTGAAGCTGCTCCTGCACCTCATGATAGAGACCGATCATACCCGGAGAGATCATATCCTCAGTGAAATCAACAATAGCAGTAAGTGTGACGTGGTCCTTTATCCTTACTCTGTCGCCCTCATTCACGCCAAGCTCCTTGGCATCGATGGTGTTCAGAATGACCTTGTATTTACCGACCTTGATGTCAATTGGCTGTACTTTTAGCTCCATGTTCTTCTACCTTCTTAAATGAATGAAACACACGATGGGATAAATATGTTTAGGGGATAAGAATTATGGATTAAAAAGAAAGATTATACTGTTTACATTTATTTGTGCATTTAAACCATGATATCAGTCTTTACTAAAATTAATACATAAATAAAATATTATAGAACTCCGATAACTTGATATATAAAAATAGATAAAAGAGTTACTGAGATTAATACTTCATGAAGATATACTAAAATTTATATGAAATGATAAAATGACCACCAGTTTGATCGAAGTTCAGTTTTCAAAACTTAGCCATTTCTGGATGGATTCTGGATTAATTGGCTTATACAAAATAGCAAAAGAAGAACATCCATCGGAAATGGGAGTAGAAATGCGTCTAAGTGACGATGGTGTTGTTTTCAAAGGAACTGAAGCTAATTTGACCTTATTGTTCAATAAAGCTTATGAGTCACTTTTAGATCAGTATTACAGTAAATCAACTGAAAAACAGAGACAGGAAAATGCAGGTTTCTATTACGATTCCAAAGAAGACAAATTTGTACGATTCCCTAAGGTAAAAGCTATGGGTATTGCAGGATTGATTTTTAACAAAGCACCAAGAATGACAGTAGAACAAGTTAAATATGAAACTGTTGAAGTAAATGAAGTTGGTAAAAAAATTACAAAAAAGGTTCTACCAAAGGAATATTCTCATTTACAGAATAGATTGGACATTTTTCTTAATGAAACTGGCTTAAAAATATCTAGTAATAATCTTCTAATTGGTGGACCAAATGCAATTCAACCTCAAGTTGAAATTAAAGTAAAGAAAGGTAAAATTAAGGGAAAGTGCTTCATTTGCGGTGAAGCATCCCATTCATTAACAGAAATTGGCGGTACTGTTTATCCAATGATTACTGGATCATCTGGAGTATTATCTTTCAATTCAAATGGTGGAAAACCTGAAAAGGTTTGTTGGAAATGTGATTTCCTGGGAAAATTTGTTCCAGCAAATGGCTTTTATGTATACAACAATGAGAGTTACAATATCTATTTCCCATACTCTTCAAGCTTGGTAAAAATGAGTGAAGTTTATGAGGATTTTCAGGCTTTAAAAATTGATGATCCAAATCTCCTCAAAAACTTTGAGAACAGGCTGGGCGGTTTCTTTCAGCGTCCATTTGAACAATTATTCACATTTCTCTATTCTTTATACTTGACAGTTTTATCCAAAAAAACAACTGATGGAGATCACCATGAACTCGATTTTGAGAAACTCTTTGATGTTGTCATTTCAAAAGCTCCCTTAGAGTTCTATACTATCAATACTACTTCTTTGGGAGATACCCAAATGGGAAAAATGATTTGGCCTTTTAACGATTCAGTATATCTTTTTAGAATATTTGACAAGTTAGAGAGAAATAAAATCGATATAAAAGAAGTGATGGCAAATCTTATTGACTACGATCAAACTAAAAATGAAAATAAAACCATTATAAGAAACGCAGTTTGTGAGCGTATTCTGAAGAAAGGCAGTACAATTGAGTTAATTGAACAGCATGTATTTCGCATTAATAAATCAAAAAAGCAAAACATAAAGCCAATACACGATTTTGTGATTCAATACGAGAAAATAGTAAAGGAGGGTAACGACAAAGTGGATCAAGCAATTATTGATACAGCAGTTAGTTTGGGAAAGACAATTGGATTTAGTGTTGCTTCTGCCGGTCGCAAAGGTAAAGGTGATCTTTTCAGATTGCGAAAAACAAGGAAACCCGAAGATTTTTTAAATGAGATTAATCGCATTCAAATGAAATATGGGGCCTTGGTTACATCTGATTTGTATGGAAATGGAGAAGAATTTGAGAAAAATTTCTTAGAGTTCAAACAGTTTTGCATGATTGCTGCACTTAACACATTTAACGCAAAAAATCAAAACTAATCTAATAAACATAATGGAGGAACAATAAATGAAATCAGCTAAAGCATTAACTTTGACATACTTAACACCAGTATCATTTGCTTCTCTGAATGGATCAGACAAAGAAGCAGACAATATGTCTAATATTAAAAAAATATCAGTAGGTGTCGAACAATATCCTTACGTTTCATCTCAGGCCATTCGAAGAGCATTGAGAAATCAGCTTGAGGTACTAGGCAGAGAACTCTCGGAAGGAGTGGCTGCTTCTCAAGCAAAGGGAGCTGCGACTACAAAGCAAGAACCGGAAAAATATATTGATGATGATCTATTTGGATACATGGGAACAGAAAGTGGAGATGGAAACACCAAAGGTGGGTCTACTAAAAGAACTTCTGTAGTAAGGGTTTCGCCTTTGATTGCATTGAATCCATATCAAGGAGATCTGGATTTTGGGACTAACTACATGGGTGTAAAAGCTGGCGGTGATCCCAATATCTTTGAAACTGAGATCCATTCTGGCCTTTATAGAGGAACCATATTAATCGAGCTTGATAGAGTGGGAAAAGGTGATGGATTCAAAAATGAGATTTCTAACACTGAAAAGGCAGCAAGAGTTAAAGATCTACTTAAAGCAATTAAAAATCTATGGGCTTCCGGTAGACAAACACGATTCCTTGCAGACATTGCTCCAAAGTTTGTAGTTGCAGCAATGCTTAGCACAAAAAACCCGATTTTTCTCGAAAGTGTGAAACTTGAAGAAAACGGAATTAATGTTCCGATAATAGAAGAAACTCTCAAGGATTATAAACCTGAAACAATTTCTTCAGTAATTGGAATGAGAAAAGGATTCTTCACTACTGAAATTGAAAATGCGAAACCTTTGGGAGAAGCATTTGAAGAGATGGAAAAATGGATAGATGAATATTATAAGCAGTGATAACTATGTATATCTTTTCGATAGAAGGGGTATCAATAACTGCTTCTTTTCGATCTCCAGAAACTCATACATTTCATAAAACACTTCCACTGCCCCCAAAAACAACAATAATTGGGATGATGGGGGCTGCTCTGGGATTGAGTTTAGAAGAGGTACATAAATTCGTTACAGACCAAGGTTTCCTAGTAGGAGTTTATGGTTTTAATAAAGGATTAATGCGTGACCTTTGGAATTATAGGAAACTCACGGGTAAAGAAAAGAAATACACAGCTGATGATATTAAAAATCGTAGGCAATATAGTATCCTAATCAGAGAGTATTTGTTCGAAAATGAATTCACATTCTATTTTGGATCAAATGAACTGGAAAAATTAGAGCAATTAAGATCTGCATTTATATCACCAACATATCCACTGACAGTAGGAAATAGTGACGACTTGTTTAAAACATGTAAAATTGGAGATATAATTAAAGAGGAAAAATGCAAACTCAGTAAGTTTGAGTATACTGTTCTACCTGGAGATTTATCAGAACTTTATAATAATGACATTGATTTTAGCCAGATCCCAGTAGTTCAAACCGTAAACACACCTCAAGTATTTCTCTTGCCTACAAAATTCATTTTTGAAGGAGACGAAAGAAGAGTAAGTGAACGTCAGAAGTTTACCTTCATAAGCACTCCTGTTAAATTAAAAAAAGAGATGGATGGATACACTGTAAACGGAAAAAATGTTGTGTTGCTATGAACACTGTTATTTGGGCTAAACCTGATCAATCCTATGAAGAACACATTACTGCTTCTTATAGAGCATGGAAACAGACTATTGAAGCAAAAAGAAATCAGATAAGAAAATTCAGTCAAGAATTCGGATTTGATGAAAGACGTTTTTTAATGAGTTCTCTTTTAAGTGTAGTTTTACATGATATTGGAAAATGTACAGATATCTTTCAGAAAATGATGGTTGCAAAGCAAAAAGGAGAGCACTTTGACTATCATGAAAATTACAGACATGAACTTGTATCTTTCATGTATGCAGCTTATGGAAGTGCTGTTTTAATGCAACAAGAAGGTCCATTGGTTGGAAAGCTTCCACTTGAAGCTCTTGCTGTTTTAGGTCACCATAAAGCAATCAATCCAAGCATGTCATTTTTCGAAAAAGAAAGAACAAATGAAATACCATCTTTGATAGAAGATGGAATAAAACAGGCGTTGATTCTAGCACAACAAATTTTTGATGAAGAAGGATATACTTTTCCAAATGATCTTTTGAAATTGATCATAAAAGATAATCCATATAACAGAGCTTGTAGCTTTTTAAACAATTATGTTGCCAAAATGTATCAAGAAGACAGCAACAATGAAGCAATAAGGCCTACTTACCTACTCTTAAAAGCGATATTACATTATTCTGACTGGCATGGTTCTTCAGGTTTAGATGTTAATTATCATTTGCAAACAAAGTCTCTAGAGTTGGTTTCAGAAATTGAAAAGAGATGTGAACTGAAAAATATTCATTTTGTCGGTTTGACAGAATTCCAGAAAAACTGTGCCAGCACTTTAGATAATGTGATTGCAATTGCACCTACAGGTAGTGGGAAAACCGAAGCATCACTATTGTGGGCATTAAATAATCTAGAAAATATGGATGGAGGGAAGTTACTCTATTTATTGCCAACGATGGTTACAGCAAACAGCATATTTTTGCGACTTGAAGACTATTTTGGGAAGGGAAATGTGGGACTAACACATTCTACAGCTTCTTTCATGTTCCAGGATGAAGAAGAGAATCAAGAAGAAAGAAGAAATGTGCTCTTCGATAAATCTTTCATTAAACCTGCAACTGTAGCCACAATTGATCAATTGCTTGTAACCGGATTCAATCATGGAAAATGGACACTTATTGAAGCAAACGCCGCCAATGCTGTAATAGTAATTGATGAAATCCATTCTTATGATTCATGGACATTGGGACTCATCATAAAATCTATTGAACATTTTTCTAAGTTAGGAGCTAGGTTCATGTTGATGAGTGCAACCATGCCTAGTTATCTAATAGAAATTTTGTCGAAGGCATTTGCATCTGTAAAAATAATAAAAGACGATTTGTTGCTTAATTCATGCAGAAATAGATATACCACATTTGACAAATACATTGATGATGCAATTGCAGACATCGAAAAATCAGTGATTGATGGGAAAAAAACACTTGTTGTGGTTAATAACGTTGCAAAATGCCAAGAGTTGTATGAGAAACTAAGTTTTCTGAGTCCGGTTTGTTACCATTCCAAGTTTACATTAGAAGACAGAATAAAAAAAGAAAGTTTCATCGAAAACACCAACCTCCTAATTGCTACCCAAGTCGTTGAAGTATCGTTAGATATAGATTTTGATGTTATGTTCTGTGAATGCGCGCCTCCAGATGCAATTGTTCAAAGGGCTGGAAGAGTAAATAGAAGAAGGAGTAAAGCAGATAGTCAAATATTCATATTTAAAGCTTCAGACATCTCTAAAAGGATTTATGACCCAGATTCAACTGGGTTATTGACCAGTTCGCTCCAGTCTTTTTCAAGTTCTCCCGAAAATTTAACAGAAGCTGATCTCATTAGAATAGTAGAACAGGTATATTCCCATATTAAGATAGAAGATTCAAAGAATTTCCTTGATGCAAGTGATCAATATGAACAAACACAAAAAAGGTTATCTGGAGTTTTTGATAATCCTAATAGGGAAGAAACTAATGAAGTTACAAGAAAAATAGACTACTTGCAAATTCCTGTAATCCCACTTCTTTTCAAAAATGAAGTATTAAAGCTTCCTCCTTCAAGACGCCGTTTATTTGAAATTAAAATGCCTTACTGGTACGTATTGAAAAACAAACAAGAAATCGGAGGTATTACCTTTTGTGAAATGGATTATGATTTCGAAATCGGTGCACAATTTAGAAATAACACTGAAGTTTCGAGTTTGATAATATGAATCTTCTCGTTTTCACCTTAACCCTCACCTCCACTCGTCCCATTCAGGAATCCGGTGCACAGCTTAGAGGATTCTTTTCCACAAAATTCAATGAATACAACCTTCTGCATCAGCACAATGCTGACAAGTTCATTTATCGCTATCCAATGGTCCAGTATAAAAAGATAGACAAAACACCTACTGTAATTGGAATAAATGAAGGTGCTGAGGTTTTAAAGGAAATATATGATGAATATGATAAGATTACACTCAATGGCAATGAGTATGAGATAGTGGAACGAGGGATAACTTACAAAAAAGAAGATTTTGGAATCTCTGAGAAATTGATCAAATATGAGTTTGTGACACCGTGGTTTGCACTTAACCAGGACAACTACAGAAAATATCTTTCTTTGGATAAAGAACAACAGGCAGAATTGCTCAACAGGAATCTTGTAGGTAACATGTTATCCATGTCTAAATCCCTGGATTATCAGGTACCTGAAAGGATAAAGTGCCATACTGAGCTGAAGGAGCGCAGTTCGAGCCTGAAGGGAAATGAGATCATTGTATTCCGCGGTTCTTTTGTTACAAATTTCCAGATACCTGATTATTTAGGCCTTGGTAAATCCGTATCGAGAGGTTTTGGGACGGTGAAAAAATGCAGCTTGTGATAAACTCCCATGGTTCTTTCCTTAAAAAGAACCACAACTGCTTTCTGATCAAAAACGAAGATAAAGTTTTTGAGGTATCCGCAGATAAAGTTGAAAGCATTCTCATCACCACATCAGCAACCATAACCACGGATGCTATCAAATTTGCAGTGGAGAGCAATATCGATATAGTTTTTCTGGATCATTTCGGCGACCCTTATGGAAGAGTATGGCATTCCAAGCTTGGAAGCACTACACTTATTCGAAGACGACAGCTCGAGGTCGCCGAACAGAAGAAAGGATTTGAACTGGCAAGAGGCTGGATAGAAACCAAAATGAACAATCAGATCGATTTCCTTAAAGATCTCAAGAAGAATAGGCCTGAGCAGCGTGCTGAATTGGATGCATATATTGAAAACATCGAAAGAATGAAAGTTCAACTTCTTGAACTTGATGGTACACTGGAAGAGAAAAGAGGTTCTATTATGGGTATAGAAGGCATGGCTTCCAGATACTATTTTGAAGCACTGAGTTTTATCATGCCTGAAAAGTGGAAATTCCAAAGCAGAAGCCGCAATCCTGCCGTAGATGGATTCAATTGCCTTCTGAATTACGGCTATGGTGTGCTATATTCCATGGTGGAAAAGGCTTGCATCATCTCCGGACTTGACCCTTACGTGGGTTTCATGCACACTGATAATTATAACAAGAAGTCACTTGTTTTTGACCTCATAGAGATGTATCGCATCCATGCAGACAGGACTGTAGTTAACCTGTTCTCCAAACGGCAGGTTAAGGAGGAGTATTTTGACAGCATACCCAATGGTTTGAGCCTGAATAAAGATGGTAAAGCCCTCTTAATCCAGTCACTGAATGAAACTCTGGACCAGAGTATGGATTACAATGGAAGGAATGTAAAGATCCGGAACATATTGGAACACGACTGTCACAAAATCGCTAACAGCTTGATAAAATGAGGTTTGATTTATGCTAGTGTGGGTAATATACGATATAGCAGAGAACTCGACGCGAAAAAAGGTAAGTGACAGGTGTAAGGATTACGGCCTTTACAGGGTGCAGAAAAGCGTATTCCTCGGTGACCTCAATACAAACCAGAGAGACTCCCTTGCTATCGAATGTGAGGAAATAATCGACATAGAGATTGATTCTGTCTACATTTTTCCTATGGATGATGAGTCTTTTAAAAAAGTCAAGTTGATAGGTCAAGCATTTGATAAAGACCTTGTAAGTGATGAAGTATTGACAACTTTCTTCTGAGGCAGCATATGGAAGAGACGATAGCTGAGAGCTCTACAATAATAACGATATCGGATGTCCTTGAGTACCAGTTCTGCCCTAGATTCATTTACTTCATGCACTGCTTGGATATACCGCAGCATGAAGAAAAAAGATTCAAAGTTATTAAAGGCCGAGAAGTGCATGAGGAACGAAAACTTACAAATAAGGAATATGTAAGGAAAAAACTGCATTGCGTTCAGAAGGATTCTGAAGTATACCTTGTGTCGAAAACACATCATATCAAAGGCATAGTTGACGAAGTGCTTTTTTTGGAAGATGGCACAGCAGCACCTTTAGAATACAAGTTTGCGGAGTACAAGGAAAAACTCTTTTCTACTTACAAGTACCAAATAGTCTTGCAGGGGTTATTAATAAAGGAGAACTACGGTAAAGAAGTGAACAGAGGATATGTTTGTTATACTCGTAGCAATAGCCTGGTGAAAGAATTGGAAATCACCCATTCTGACTACAGTAAAGCAATTGAGATCGTTGAAGATATCCTGGAAATCATAGAGAAAGGCAAATACCCGAAAGCAACAAGATCCGGAAACAAGTGCATAGATTGTTGCTACAGGAATATCTGCGTATAGCCACTATTTTCTTATATTTTTAAACCATTTGATAATTATGCAGCAAGAATCTAAGTGCTGCAAAAGGAGACTTTATAGCCAGTTTTGAGCCAAAAATCGGAAAAAATTGCGCTATTCGAAATCAAGATCCACTAAAACAAGGATTGAAACACAGAAATAGGACTCCACGAGGTGCTTACGAGTGAGTATTCGAAATCAAGATCCACTAAAACAAGGATTGAAACTAGGGGTAGATTTCGCATTCGTCCTGAAACGTGTGAAAGTTATTCGAAATCAAGATCCACTAAAACAAGGATTGAAACTGGCACGTTATGTTATTACTTTTTCAAAATATAAACATTCGAAATCAAGATCCACTAAAACAAGGATTGAAACTATATACGCCGATACCTCCTTTGTACTCACACCATCACAGATTCGAAATCAAGATCCACTAAAACAAGGATTGAAACTGGTACACCCCTTTTAAGATCGTGTTTTCTCATATAATATTCGAAATCAAGATCCACTAAAACAAGGATTGAAACGTTCCTATCATTACAGATACCTTAGTACCAGCACTAGAATTCGAAATCAAGATCCACTAAAACAAGGATTGAAACTTGGCTGTGGCAGTAGCCTTCTTAGCCCTTATCTCATTCGAAATCAAGATCCACTAAAACAAGGATTGAAACCCGGCAAGCTCGGTCTAGCTGCATTCTTCACGGGAATTCGAAATCAAGATCCACTAAAACAAGGATTGAAACTTCACCTTGTAACCATCTGTTGAAATTCTCTTCTAATATTCGAAATCAAGATCCACTAAAACAAGGATTGAAACGTAGCATCGCTCATGCGAATCCCAACTCCTCGGATATTCGAAATCAAGATCCACTAAAACAAGGATTGAAACTTTCCTGATCTCAATTTCTTCCATATTTCCACTGTCCAATTCGAAATCAAGATCCACTAAAACAAGGATTGAAACAATATCCACTTCCAAACTTTCGCTATATGATATAATTCGAAATCAAGATCCACTAAAACAAGGATTGAAACTCTATAAACTGTTTGGTTCTTCCGTTCACATCATCATTCGAAATCAAGATCCACTAAAACAAGGATTGAAACAGAGCACTCACTGGAACATTGTCATCTGACAACATCTATTCGAAATCAAGATCCACTAAAACAAGGATTGAAACAATACTTGGATAAAGGAGCCATAATCATGAAAACTCGATTCGAAATCAAGATCCACTAAAACAAGGATTGAAACCCAATATGCTATAGACTGCTCACTGCCATATGAAAAATTCGAAATCAAGATCCACTAAAACAAGGATTGAAACCGGATATAGGACAATTGCAACGCCTCTACCCCTCAGTATTCGAAATCAAGATCCACTAAAACAAGGATTGAAACCATTCGCCAACTCCACATGACGGGCAAGGTTGAGCATTCGAAATCAAGATCCACTAAAACAAGGATTGAAACCAGAGAGAACCGAGGAGAGATTTGATGCAAGTTAAGCATTCGAAATCAAGATCCACTAAAACAAGGATTGAAACCCATTTATGGTAACCTCTCTTCCAATGCAGGCGTTAATTCGAAATCAAGATCCACTAAAACAAGGATTGAAACTCAATGGGATTGAAGGACATATAGATAACAGCATCTATTCGAAATCAAGATCCACTAAAACAAGGATTGAAACCCTCTGGGTAGAAAGTGCCCTGCTCATCGTGGTAGCATTCGAAATCAAGATCCACTAAAACAAGGATTGAAACCAATTGGTGCGGCTCTATCCTCCGCCTTTTCAACATACGATTCGAAATCAAGATCCACTAAAACAAGGATTGAAACAGCTTCGCCTCGTTGCCGATCTCATCACCGTGCAACCATTCGAAATCAAGATCCACTAAAACAAGGATTGAAACCAACTGTACCTACGGTTGCATTATCTGGAATTTCATAGCCGTATTCGAAATCAAGATCCACTAAAACAAGGATTGAAACCATAATGGATATACCTTGACTAAAGGCAGTGTCCTATTCGAAATCAAGATCCACTAAAACAAGGATTGAAACATATCTTGCAATACTCGGCACATAGTACATGATTTTATTCGAAATCAAGATCCACTAAAACAAGGATTGAAACACCTTCACTTAATCACCTCACGCGATAGCCAGCCTGAGATTCGAAATCAAGATCCACTAAAACAAGGATTGAAACGTCAGTGTAGCCTCATCTGTGGTCTTGTGGACCAACTATTCGAAATCAAGATCCACTAAAACAAGGATTGAAACAAACTATTCTGTACAGAATGTAAGACAGCCATATATAATTCGAAATCAAGATCCACTAAAACAAGGATTGAAACTTTGTATAATAATAAACCATAAACTAATACCTAAGATTCGAAATCAAGATCCACTAAAACAAGGATTGAAACCTACAAGTCTGACTTGTATAAGCAGGATTGATATAGATTCGAAATCAAGATCCACTAAAACAAGGATTGAAACAGTTCCAAGAATCCGGTACAAAACTCAGATGGTGGAATTCGAAATCAAGATCCACTAAAACAAGGATTGAAACCAATGTAACTGAAGAGGTACAATGGTCAATATTAGATTCGAAATCAAGATCCACTAAAACAAGGATTGAAACTATATGATCGAACGATTATCTTTTCTGCGTTCTCAGATTCGAAATCAAGATCCACTAAAACAAGGATTGAAACAGGGGTGGATCTCCAGAGTTGAGGACAAATTTGATATTCGAAATCAAGATCCACTAAAACAAGGATTGAAACAGCAAAACTATCACCCACAGTCAGTGGCTATAGAATTCGAAATCAAGATCCACTAAAACAAGGATTGAAACATTAAATCACTTGCAGAGGCTTTGAAACATGCTAGCGTATTCGAAATCAAGATCCACTAAAACAAGGATTGAAACTCCCATCCCATCTTTACACCTCCATCAAAAATTCAATTATTCGAAATCAAGATCCACTAAAACAAGGATTGAAACGCAGTAATCCATAATTGCTGTATGTGCCATTTACAATTCGAAATCAAGATCCACTAAAACAAGGATTGAAACGCTGATTCTTTGGCAGCTGGAGTAGCTTTTGCATCCAATTCGAAATCAAGATCCACTAAAACAAGGATTGAAACGATTCCCAGTGTCTGCTTTGATCTGGACAACGAGCATTCGAAATCAAGATCCACTAAAACAAGGATTGAAACTCTCATGGGGAAGAAATATCATGAAGAAAAAAACAGTATTCGAAATCAAGATCCACTAAAACAAGGATTGAAACGCAGTAATCCATAATTGCTGTATGTGCCATTTACAATTCGAAATCAAGATCCACTAAAACAAGGATTGAAACTGTGAAGGTAGATGACTTTGTTTGCGGATCCTTCACGATTCGAAATCAAGATCCACTAAAACAAGGATTGAAACTTGACTACAGCCTGCGCTACAGCTTTTGCAATATGTATTCGAAATCAAGATCCACTAAAACAAGGATTGAAACTACAGACAGTTGTTTCTGTTTCACCATCGTTCATTATTCGAAATCAAGATCCACTAAAACAAGGATTGAAACTGATATCATATGCGTCATATGAAGAGTATCAAAAAAATTCGAAATCAAGATCCACTAAAACAAGGATTGAAACATCTAACCTTGGATCCAGTGCTCTTACATCTGAAAGTATTCGAAATCAAGATCCACTAAAACAAGGATTGAAACTGGCCTGCTGTACTACATTTGCTGCTGCACTATACAATTCGAAATCAAGATCCACTAAAACAAGGATTGAAACTCCAGAACCGGAGCGGGGTTCAAATTGAATTCAAGCAATTCGAAATCAAGATCCACTAAAACAAGGATTGAAACTTGTGTATGTGCAACCCTTTCTTCCCTAACTTCAAATTCGAAATCAAGATCCACTAAAACAAGGATTGAAACTGTAAAGTTCTCTACAGATGGAACCGTTCATAAGTATTCGAAATCAAGATCCACTAAAACAAGGATTGAAACCATAACTGCGAATAAATGGTTGTGGTGCGAACAAATGATTCGAAATCAAGATCCACTAAAACAAGGATTGAAACATCAAAAGATGTACATGGTCTTTGTCTGTTTCCATCTATTCGAAATCAAGATCCACTAAAACAAGGATTGAAACTCCAGTTCCTGAACTCCGGATCAATCGACAATTCCATTCATTCGAAATCAAGATCCACTAAAACAAGGATTGAAACGATGAGCAAGTCTAAGGTTGTCTTTGTCGATAATCTATTCGAAATCAAGATCCACTAAAACAAGGATTGAAACCTTTGTCCCCGACTAGGTGTTTTCTCTCCTTTGCAATTCGAAATCAAGATCCACTAAAACAAGGATTGAAACCCTGTTTTGGTCCTCTCGGTCAGATGAGGACCGCAAATTCGAAATCAAGATCCACTAAAACAAGGATTGAAACAGTATGGCCCTTACAACAAGCCCAGATACACTATAATTCGAAATCAAGATCCACTAAAACAAGGATTGAAACTACCTCAGATTGACTAACTCTCCCTGTATTTTGTATTCGAAATCAAGATCCACTAAAACAAGGATTGAAACAGATTGTCTGTAGCTCCATTGCTAGATTTGACCCGAATTCGAAATCAAGATCCACTAAAACAAGGATTGAAACTGGCAACCTGGTCAAGCTCCCATTTGCTCTGCACAGAATTCGAAATCAAGATCCACTAAAACAAGGATTGAAACAAGGAAGGATAGGAGTAGTACTCAGAGCAGTATAGATTCGAAATCAAGATCCACTAAAACAAGGATTGAAACCTTGCCATTTGATAAGCATCAAAGCTCAGTTGGGCATTCGAAATCAAGATCCACTAAAACAAGGATTGAAACCACCGTTGACGCAACAGCAGGCGCTGCAACCGTTCAGGATTCGAAATCAAGATCCACTAAAACAAGGATTGAAACCCTACTGCACCGATCCCGGCTAGGACCATTAGAATAAGATTCGAAATCAAGATCCACTAAAACAAGGATTGAAACTCAATTGTCATGATTACTCCTTCCTCAAAACATAAACAATTCGAAATCAAGATCCACTAAAACAAGGATTGAAACTATGGCATCAGTTGTGCAAAGAAAAGACCGTGTGAAATTCGAAATCAAGATCCACTAAAACAAGGATTGAAACTTCGTTTGCCTCGACTGATCAGATAGTCTGCAGTCCTATTCGAAATCAAGATCCACTAAAACAAGGATTGAAACGGCTGTACATTTTGCTTACAGTTAGGACAGTATTTATTCGAAATCAAGATCCACTAAAACAAGGATTGAAACATTCACAGTTGCACAAGGACTGGATGCGGTTGGTTTATTCGAAATCAAGATCCACTAAAACAAGGATTGAAACCCTCTTTATTCTTACCTATGGGAATGCCTGCAGCATATGATTCGAAATCAAGATCCACTAAAACAAGGATTGAAACAGATACTGATCTATTGACACATTGACTCTGTCCTTCAATTCGAAATCAAGATCCACTAAAACAAGGATTGAAACACATAGTATAAGTGCTCACGATCCGGGCAGTACAATTCGAAATCAAGATCCACTAAAACAAGGATTGAAACTTCAATGTGCTTACATCAGACGCCTTATTGTTGATTATTCGAAATCAAGATCCACTAAAACAAGGATTGAAACTATATATGGGTAAAATATTGAAGGGAATTATAATCCTATTCGAAATCAAGATCCACTAAAACAAGGATTGAAACGTCCAATGTCCAAGGCGGCGCGAAGCACTTCACTCATTCGAAATCAAGATCCACTAAAACAAGGATTGAAACTACTTTGTGATAGTTAGCAGATGGAGGGATGTAGAATTCGAAATCAAGATCCACTAAAACAAGGATTGAAACGTAACCATAAAGAAGGTGAAGAAGTAATGCCCGGAGAATTCGAAATCAAGATCCACTAAAACAAGGATTGAAACCTCAGTATCTTCCCATAAATAATACGTAATTGTGTCTATTCGAAATCAAGATCCACTAAAACAAGGATTGAAACCGCACAGCATCGAAGGCAGTGGTTACCACGGTTCTGAATTCGAAATCAAGATCCACTAAAACAAGGATTGAAATGCAGTAAGCTGATACTGGCCAAGATAGGTTCTTTTGCATTCGAGAGCAAGATCCATCATAACAAGGATTGAAACTGTGGCTCTGCTACCCAAATATAGTCAAATTTCAATATTTATAGAATTATCCAGTAAAACAAGGATAGAATAATTTCATTAATCTGTCAGTTTATTCTCTGAAAGTAAATCTACATGCTCCAAAATTTCGCTTGTTCCTTTTCCGATAATTAAAGAATACTTAAATATAAGCAAAAACATGCAACTATTAAATTTGGACCAGTTGAATGAACATAAAGCAAGCTGATTCTTACAAGTGTCCGGTAATCACATAAAGAGATAGAAAGGTCTGGCGCGGAAATGAAATGCGCTGTAATTGAGATATGATTTTATGATCGTTTTGAGGTTTTCGCAATGTTCGAAATAGAATTTGTCAAATTACAAAACGGTAAATTCCAGTTAGTTGATATTAATGTCCCACTGAGAAGTGAGATTTCGGAAGATTATATTTACGACGGTAATGCGGTTTTTCAGGAGCCCAACGGTATCATTGAAGTCCGTGGCCCCCAGCTTCTGCGCATCAGGAAGCTTCAGGTAATTGATAATGAGATAATGATGCAGATAAAGCAGGTAATGCAGACTGCACAAAGGCGATTTGAAGAAATTAAAGTGGCACCTGCATATAAAATAGCATGTCCGAAATGCGGCAGAGCCGAATGGCGCAAACCCGGAGGCAAATGCAAATGCGGAAAACAGATACCTGAACCCAGTGAATATTACAAGGTCCCTATAGAGACCCGCGTATGCGTGGAACGCGGAGAATACTCACTAGAGCATTACATTCCATACATTAGTATGGGTGAAGCCCATGTGTCAAACGTGCCTGTGATCCTGAGTGCAGCCAACAGGTATTCTGTAAACAATAAACTCTATGCCCTCCTGACAGAGGAAGATATCCGCAAAATACTGGTTGATTTCGCAGCCGGAGAAATATCATACGTTTGATGATATTTTTGAATAATGGCTTATTGGCCATTCCGGTATTTTTATTCTTTTTTGATTTTGTTGTAAAAGCAAGCATCCTATAACTGGAACATTGCCACAGTTGGCGAAGATATGTTCCAGGCTGCACGTATATAAATTAAGAAGACAATAAGTACTTACTTAGAAATTTCTGTGGTTATACAGCAATTATCTTACTTGCAAGGAAGTGAGATATAAAGGAGCGAGAGGATGGAAAATAAATACTGGCTATTAGTATTGATAAAAATAGAAGACGGACAGCCCGTCATTGAAAACCGGGAAGAGAAGGGCAGTCTTGGAGAAATAGCACAAAGCCTGGCATCTGAAGGAAATATCCTGCTCAATGCAATACCTATCACTGAGAAAGATTACAATCTGCTAAGGCGGATCCCTGAAAGCGAAGTCGACTATTAAGCTGAGCTTAGAGATTTCCAAGCATCATACACTTTAATTATTTTTGATGCTTGATCCACAACTGGTTCAGAGAATTGTATAAAAATATACAAGAGGGGTTTTCTATGAAGCAAATGGTAAAAATAACAAACATCGATGTATTATCACTGGCTAAGATATTAGGCCTTCTCTATGCATTCTTTGGCTTAATACTTGGACTCCTGATGAGTCTGTTCATGGTAGTTCCTAGTTCTATGATGGGATATGCAGGAGGAGTTTCAGGCCTTCTGATGGGACTAGGAGTCATCATAACCGTACCCATATTTTACGGCATCATGGGCTTCATTTCAGGAATAATCATGGCCATACCTTACAATATCATAGCTAACTGGATAGGTGGTCTTGAAGTAGAAGTAGAGACAAAAGAGTGAAAATAAAAAGTATCTTAGCTGCTTTAATAAAGCTACGGATGAAGCAGAAAATAATTCCACTTCAAACGTATCTTATACAGCTATTGTTATCTGACTCATGCTCAATAACCCCGAGGCCTTCTTTTATTTTACCCCTGGTTTCTGCATCCAGTCCTCTGAGGTTCTTTATTGAGTCAGGTCTTAGTGTAATAATATTAGTCGTCATTATATTCTCTCCATAAACATTAAATCTGATTGTTATCAGCACATTCCGATGTTATTGAAATTGTAGTTCGGATTTGAGGGTTTTTCAAAAATGCCATGCACAATGCTTTTACGTTTTTCTTCACTAACATGTCGGGCTCCTGTAGCACTTTTTCAATGTCGATGAATCAAGGTAAATATATTAATCTAAATATATGTAGGTTTCGCTGATAAATATCGCCGAATATTACTTAAAATAAAGAAAAATAATGAGGAAAGTAAGTGAAAATAGCAGAAACTTAGAATTGGGAATGATGGCAAGAGTAAGTACAAGGAGGGCCTTGCCATCGATCGGATGAAGACACTTCACATATACAGTTGATATTATAAAAATATGTCTATTAAATCATCGCCCATTTATAAAGGACAAAACATTAAAAAGAATATATTTTTGTATCTACAAACCATATTAAAATACATACTGCAATCCTGGAAGGAGTATGATCATATAAAATGTTCCGATTAATCCATATCGCTATTGATGAAGCTCGCAGAGGTATGCAGAACAATCACGGAGGGCCCTTCGGAGCCGTTATAGTAAAAGACGGGGAAATAATAGCCACAGCCCATAATGAAGTGCTTAGCAGTAAAGACCCCACAGCCCATGCTGAAATACTGGCTATCCGCAGGGCATCACAGGAACTAAAACAATTCGACCTCTCAGATTGCGAGATCTACACCACTTCACAACCATGCCCCATGTGTCTGGCAGCTATCTGCTGGGCCGGGATCAAACGCATCCACTACGGCACCACCACTGAAGAAGTTGCAAGCATCGGCTTTAATGATAGCAACATCTACCGCATCCTCAAAGGCGAACAGCCCTCCGAAATAGAATTCATGACCATTGAAAGAGAAGCCTGCCAGGAACTGCTCAAGGAATGGGAAAACAAACCAGACAAACAAATGTATTAAAACCAAATTCCCTATCCAGAACAACAACCCCGCCGCAGGCGGCACGTTCCAATATTTTCAATTGATGAGCAGAAGATCATAGTTGTCTTCTGCATATCCCAGCCAATAACAACATCCCGATAGCTACAGACAGAATGAACCCAGGAGTCTTTGCAGGCTCTTCTGAGGGAGTTGCTGCTGATGATTCAACTGAATCGCCATCGTAGTACTCCTCGCTGACGGTTACATAGGCGGCGGTGAATTCGCCGCTGATTAGTGTATCAAAAGAATCCAAATCATCGAATTGGTAGACAAAATCTAGTGGTACACTGCCACCAGCCCAATTTTCTGTAGGAACTACAGTCCATTCATAGGTTTTTGTTTCATTCTTTTCTATAATTCCACCGGTATATTTGTTCATTTCACTTGTAGATCCATTAATTATTTTGAAATCTTTTTCATCAATAGTTGTCAGCATTGCAGAGATTTCACATCTTTGATATGGAGTAACATCAAATCGAACTTTGAAAGGCTCTCCAATCTTCAAAACTGGCTTTGGGGTTTCTGAACCAGGATATAATTTTCCATTGAAATATACATCAATTTTACCGTAGGGACTTTCTGCTGATCCCACGATAGGCAAAATTAAGAGACATAGAATGTAAAATAAAACTATGAATTTGTTATTCATTTTTTAACCTCAAAATTGTAGCTCAAAATTGTCATAACCTGGAGATTTTTCTTCCCTTCCACCAATCTTGTCTCCAACTCCTTTTGGTCCAGGTCCTACAACTGTTGCAGCGTAACCATTAAATGAAAAATAAATTGGGGAGTTTCTTCCCAAGAATATGGAACTTCCATCTATGTTTTTTTGCGTAGGATGTTTTACCCTTTGGTTGTCTCTCACATACGCCTGTGCCTTGTGTCCAAGGAACGGATCAACGATACATTCGTTGTCTATGTCACTGATTTGGAATGTTTTGTATCGGCCCTTCACATCATATTCCCATAGATTTATCGTGCATACCCAGTTTGGTGGGAGCAAGGGCAGGCCAGCAGGCACGTACCTCATAGCTGTTTCAATTCTTTTTGCAACTTTCTCTGCGGCTTTGCCAGTCAGTTTATTAGCTGAATCATCAAGTTTTGTTTGCAATTCATTATCGATGTTAGAGAAACATTCATCAATGGTCTCATGGCACACATCGATAGCTGCACACACTCCATCCGACACGCCCATCTGCATGTCAGCTTCAAGGCGCAGCATAGCAATATCAACCTCTCCGCGATTTGTGACACTATTCAAATCCATGTTAGCCTTGAGCATACCAAAGAGATCCTTTGCCAGAGTGTCGTCCGAGGTCATAGCTACCAGCTCTTCATTACTTAAAGAATTCAGGTACTGTTGTGTCAGGATTTCCACCAGGTCAGGATCTATACATGTAGATAGCACAGGATCAGCAGCCACCTGTCTGCTTATCTGCACCGGAATATCTACCCGAAGCTGATCAGCATAGGTATTCACAAGCCTTGTCTGATTGTCCCGAAGCAGAGCAGTATCTGTGCTTACTCCAGCCTGTGTCAGATTCACAGCCTCAGCCTGCATCTGCATGAGCACTTCGTCCACCTGTGAGTTCACTTCACAGATACTGCTGCTCATCTGCTCTGAGACAGCAGTTTTTACCGGATCAGTGCACCCTTGCATAATATCTGCAACCTCACCGCTTACATCCCCGGAAAATACACATGTGTTACGCACTGCCAGAGGATAGATCGTTTTCCCTGTAACCTCGTCTTCCCATACGAACTGCTCCTGCAGGTCAAATCCTTCATCATGGTATAGATAGTCAGGATACTGATCCACCAGCAGAGTCAGGTTCTCAGTCCAGCTGTATTTGCTGTGAGGCCAGCCGACCACTTCCATGGTATCCATCACACCCATATCCTGCGCAAGGGAATTTGTTGCCATGGACAAAGCAGGATTATCAAAAAGCAATTCAGAAGGCGAAAGACCACCCAGAAGATCTGAAAGCATAGATCCCTTTTCCTCCTGGAAAGCATCGTTTACATATCCGTCTAAAGAGTCTCTTACTCTTGCATTGCTACCCACAAGTTCCTGCACTGTATTCTCATAAGCCTCGTTCCTTACGATCATACGGGCCGCATCGCTGCAGGTAGTGAAATTATTCCCACTGAAATGACCCTGAGCCTGCACATATTCCTCCCTTTCGTTTTCCATTTCAAAGGACATGTCCTGTGCAGCTTCATAAAAGAGATCCGCAGGATTGCGTCCCAGGTTATCACCCATAAGAGAGACTTTACGTGAGGGGCCTGTATCATCCATTTCATCCAGCATGGAGAGCAATTCCTCTGTCATAAGACCAGGAAGCCATTCTGGCACATCGCATGCAACAGTCCGCCTGGGCAGATGATTGCCGTTATGATACTCTTGATAATCAGTTTCTATCTGCACGAGATTGACATAAGATTCTCTGTACTTATCGGCAGCATCACTGCAACATGTATCTGCCAGTTCCGCTCCGTCAACTATCACGGATGTATTTCTGAAATCATAATCTATAGGCTGGACATACTCTTCAAGACCCTCATAAGTATTGGTCCTGAAGCATTTGTGATAAACGAGAGTAATGTTCTCTGTTTCAAGTTCCTTATGCGACTGCTGTACAGAGTCATACTTATCCAGCCTTTCATTATCGTGTCCGTTGTCTATCACGCCTGTGTACGTATAGGCATAATCATAGTCCAGCTCCCACTGAGAACATACATCAAATTCCACAAGATATTCGATGTCCCAGTCAAAGGAATGAGATTCACTGTTAAGGTAACCATCTTCCCTTTCCATGTTAAGAAGAACATCATTTCCTGCGTACATCATCACTGGTGTGACCTTGAGGTTTTCCAGAGATGTGGAAAGGTGATTAAGGCGGGCATTTGTTATCTGCCAGTTGGCAATATCCAGATCAGTAATTGAACTGGGTTTCATTATTCTCTCACTGTAGGTTATTCTGCTTGTGTTCTCGAATGCATATCCCGGAACAATGGCCCCATCATGCCATAATGAAACAACATATTCAGCATCCCATGTCAGATGATAATAAGAAAAGCTCTTGCTGAGCCTTACAGTATCAGGATCAAAAAACGTCTCAACCTGCACATCCCTTATTGCAGGCCTGTCATTTACTCCAGTTCTTATTATTTCCGGCATTACCTTGGCACTGTATATTGTACTGGCCACGTTATGAATCAGATCTGGCTCTTCATGGCTCCACATCCTGTCATTAAAGATCCATCCGTTTTTTACAACTTCTGTGTAATTGGAAACCGCCATGGTCACTGAAGCATTATCTTCCACTTGCTGCAGGCTCGTACCGGCATCTGCCATTGAACTGCTCATACTTTCTTCTACATCCATGTTAAAAGAACCGTTCTGAGCAAGATGATCATAGAAAGATGAAATATTACCATTCTCCAAATCATAACCTGATGTATCTCTTTTTATATCAGAGTACATAGTCTTTCCATTGTAGTAGCCTGTGTACATCAAAGACCAGGGATCCACAGCATCAAAAACACGTTTCTGGGCATACACTGTGCCTGCATTCACAGACCCTGCTATGGAGGGACCTGTAAGAATATTCAGTGGCCCGCCTGCATAATGCTGCCAAGGTCCGTAAGTAAAAGAGCGTATATTGGACAGCCCAAGAACAATATCCGGTGATACACCCGTATTAAGTTCCTGCTCGTATTCAGTAGTGAGCTGTTCAAGCAGCGGTTCTCTTGAATCCACTGGCGTAAAAACATCCATACTTCCATTGTTTGTTATGCCTGTTTCGATATCAGTTAACGTATAGTTCAGGTCCTTTACAGTAAGTGTATAATAAATAGTATAGCCATCGTGGCTCTGAGATATACTTCGCCTCAAACTCCCGTTCACCTTATCGATGATTATCTGGTCAGGACTGATGTCCCCGTTCACATTCAGAATGTATCTGCCTGCCTTATGAACATCGTGCCTGTAATTGTTTTCCATGAACTCATTGAAACGTGCTGCAACGATATCCTTGATGGGGTTTGTACCCACATGGAACCAGTCAGTAGCCTCTACATCATTTCCAACCTTCAGTACAACATATCCGAAACAATATGATGCATCCTCGGGTATCTTTACTTCCTGCACAAATGAAGAACTTCCCCATAAGCTATGGGATTCGTTATAGTTGAAGTTCATATTGAAACTTCCAGTGCCATCGTATACAGTAAGCACCCTTTCCTGATCGCTGAACAGAGAAATTATTGCACCTATGGCATTGGACGGAAGCTCCACTTGTACCTGCAAAGTATCTCCCGGTTCAAGGTCTTTATTTAAAGGACGGGCAACAAAACCATCATTACTCCATGCCTCCAAGGATGTTGATTCTGCCTGGATGATCGGATGTTCTCCCTGCCACTCTAACGCCTCCATACCTGCATAATTAAGGCATCGCGATATATCCGCACATGCCATGTCCAGCATATCATGCTGAGGATCCGACGCATCAGTGGAATACACCACCTCAGCAAGCTGATAGTCTATGCGTGTGAGATTTGCCGCCATCAGTAATGAGAACAACAGGATGAATATGCCAATAATTGCAAAAGGAACATAAGCCTCATTGTCATAAATGAGTTCATTAATTCCTTTTTTCTGTTTTTTGTCCATGGATACTGTCCTGTCTAACTATGTTGCCACGGATATTACATAATAATTATATAAATATTGTGCTGATTATCGTATAAAAATGCAATATATAAGCAAGTGCCCACTAAGGCAGAAACTTATAAATCAGCAGCAGATATATTGAAAATGGGAGCAAATTTATAATTCAAAAATAGATGAGTTTTATATATTAATGCCATAATATAAAGGCTACTCGTTGAAAAGGGAGGAGAAAGGCATGGCTGATCTTACTATATATACTCTAAGTTTTCTCTCGCTGATCATCACCATCTTGCTCCTGATCGTGTTCAGCTATCTCTTTCGAGAGAAACAGCTCTTCTACCGGGAAAAAATATTTCAACAATTGATATTGATTGCAATATTTGTAGTAGGTCTCATATTTATTATTTTTACTTTACCTCTAGATATAGACACAAAGAATTTGCTGATCACACTTTTAGGTATAGTAAGTGGTGCAGCTATTGCATTCTCATCTTCGACCTTTATATCCAATGCTATGGCAGGTATTATGCTTCGGCTTATCAAGCCTTTCAGAATAGGCGATTACATAAAGATAAACGATACATTCGGGAGGGTCACAGAAATAAATTTTCTGCATACTCAGATACAATCCCAAGAAAGAGACCTTGTAACTATACCCAATATTGCCCTTGTGTCTCATCCTCTTAAAACCATCCGCACATCAGGAACCATTATCAGCACAGAACTTTCCCTTGGCTATAATGTACCGCGCAAAAAGATCGAAAAGAACCTCCTTCTTGCAGCAGAAAAAGCAAAACTTGAGAATCCCTTTGTGCATATTACAGAACTGGGAGATTTTTCTATAAAATATAAAGTCGGTGGGCTTCAGAAAGATGTTGGAAGCCTCATAACCTCAAGTTCAGATTTCAAGAAATATGTAGTGGATGCACTTCATGGAGATAGCATTGAGATCGTTTCTCCAACTTTTATGAATCAGAGACAGATTCAAGAAAATAACCTATTCATACCGCTTGCGGAAGAAGAAAGTACCTACGAAGCAGATATCCAGAAAAGTGTACTGGAAAAAACCACAGAGCAGATAATCTTCGACCGCGCCATCGAGGCAGAGAACCTGGATAAGATAAAAAATACGATGGAAAGTATTCATGACCGGAACAAAGCAATGGAAGAAAAAGTCAAGACCATTCTGGATGGTAACAGAAAACAAAGACTCATGATGGAAATTGATGCACTCAGAGAAGAGGAAGAAAATTTAAAACATGGAGTGGAAGACCTGAAAAAGCTGCCAGATTTCACTGCAGATATAGAGGATCAGGAAAAAGATAAGATCATTAAAACCATAGAAAGTACGATGGCACAATCAAACGAACTTGAAAAAAAACAAAATAGGCTTCTTCAGAGAATAGAAACAGCACATATCCGTGAAGGCAAAATGAACTGAATACCTATCAAAATACCCCTACACAATTATATAACATGTGTTGTATTTAGCCAATTATGATTATCGGTGTGCTTGGGCCCAGAGGGTCATATTCGGATAAAGCTACCCAACTATGGCTTACTAGAGAGCACCCTTTCTCAAAAGATGTATCCCTTAAGTATTGTGGCGACTTCATTGACACTTTTGATTCAGTAGTGAACAATGAAGCTGACATAGGTATTGTACCTGTGGAAAATTCTATCGAAGGATCAGTGGGTGTTACCCTGGACCTGCTCCTGGAACATGATATCCAGATCATAGGAGAGGTTGTTGTGCCTATTGAACACTGTTTACTGTCTAAAGGGGAGATTGAAGATATCAGAGTGATATTATCCCATCCCCAGGCACTTGGACAGTGCAGACAGTTCATCAAAAGCCACTTTCCCCATGCGGAGATACGGACCACAGGCAGTACATCTCATGCAGCCAAGCTTGCCACTGAGTTTGAAGAAATGGCAGCTATAGCATCCAGAGAATCAGCCGGTATGTATGGTCTGAACGTGCTGCTCTGTGATATACAGGACTGCAATAACAATCATACACGTTTCATTGTCTTCAGGAAGAAACAGGAAATTGATGACATTATCTGGAAGAATAGAGATAAAAATACAATCGAACAGAATGATAAAACAAGTTTACCCCACAGAACATCTATAATAGTCTACCTTGACAGGGACAGACCCGGAGCATTGTATGACCTGTTGGGAGAATTCGCTACCAGGAAGATCAATCTCACCCGGATAGAATCCAGACCATCAAAACGTATCCTGGGAGATTATGTATTTTACATTGACTTTGCAGGAAATATAAGCGATACTATTATAAAAGATGCTTTAAATAACGTTCTGCCGAAAGCAGGGATGATGAAAGTGCTTGGCTCCTATGTCATGATGTAATAGTAGGAGACTAGCAGTATACAGGACAAGTGCATTGCCATGAAGGTTGAAGACTTCATCAGGGATATAAGTACAGTTATTGCAAAATACAGAAAGCTATACAAGCTGCTTGATGTTATTTCAATAACATTTCTAGTGTATTCTATTTTGCTTATCACTAACATGGAAATGGTCTTTGAAATATTCCCAGCACTTGAGGTATATTCCACAGCATCGATAAGTATCCTTGGTGCAAGTATTTCGTACCCTGCCATCTTTCTATTCATTATATCGGTAGCTTGCGGAGTTTTGTTAACTTTCATATTGCATATCAGAGATGATAAAAGAAGCACAATAGATCTCGTTGAAGAAAAATATCCTGTGCTGCGAGAAAGACTCAGTACTGCTTACGATAACCGTGAAGTGGACAATATAGTAGTAGCAGACCTGCAGGAAAACGTAGCAAAAGCATCTGCCAATGTCATTCCTTCAGTTTTCCTTAACAAGAAAAGAATGTATATTGGCTTCCTATCTTTGTTGATTGCTATTTCCTTACTTACGTATGTAAGTATAAGCGAATACCGTATATCTTCAACACCACAGGATATCATAGGCCCATTATTACCCCATAACGAAGGCGATGGCTCTGATCTGGCTGTAATGGAACAGACAACAAATAATTCAGATAATACTAAGGAGAATCTGACCGGCAAAACTGCAATTGTAGTGGTGGAAGGAAAACAAGTTGATCTGACTCTTCCACCTGGTTCAGGAACAGGGTTTACACAGGGAGAGCAGGCCAATAATACACCTGAGGATTTCACACCCTCTTCTGCATACGACATTGGTGTAATGTCTTCGTCTATATATTCCGAAGAGTTGCCGGAAGGGTACGAAAGCATAATCAAACAGTATTTTGAAGAAATGGCAGGAAAATAATGCCATGCAGAACATTCTATTTATCATGAAAGTAAGGGAGACCAGAGATGAACTCCAGTGAAATGAGTGCAGGAAATCTGTCACAGACATACCGGATTGCCAGCGATATGTTCAATGCATTATTCGCAGAGATCGGTAAGGTCGTAGTCGGACAGCAAGAGTATGTGGAACAGATGATCATCGCTATGCTCTGCAATGGGCATGCATTGGTTGAGAGCAATCCCGGTCTTGGGAAAACATTGACCATTTCTACTATAGCAAAGGTCATGGACCTGCGCTTTAGCAGGATCCAGTGTACACCGGACCTGATGCCTGCGGACATCACAGGAACGAACATCATAGAAGAGCACGGTGGAGTCAAGTCATTCAAATTCCAGGCAGGACCAATCTTTGCTAACATAGTGTTAGCCGATGAAATCAACCGTGCATCCCCAAAAACACAATCTTCAATGCTTGAAGCAATGCAGGAAAAACAGATCACTGTCGCCAATGATACCTATCTGCTTGACAAGCCTTTCTTTATCCTGGCCACACAGAACCCCATTGAGATGGAAGGAACTTTCCCATTGCCTGAAGCGCAATTAGACAGGTTCCTCCTGAAAATATTGCTGGATTATCCTACATATGAACAGGAACTCAGCATTGTGGAAAGGTACACTAAGATGGATTCTCCGCAGGTCAGAAAAGTCATGAACAAGAACACACTGCTCGACCTGCAAAAACTGACCACTGAAGTGCCTATATCCGATCAGTTAAAATCCAGAGCTGTAAAAATAGTTATGGCTACAAGGCAGAACAGCGAGCACATAGAATACGGTGCATCCCCCAGGGCCTCTATAGGCCTGATCCTGGCAGCAAAGGCACGCGCCCTGATCAACGGCAGAAATTACGTAAGTGAGGAAGATATCGAGGTTATGGCTTATCCGATACTTCGCCACAGGATAGGTCTTTCATTTGAATCAGAAAGAAAAGGCATTACTGCAGATCAGATGATCAAGGGAATCCTTTCGCAGGTCAAATAAAAAATAAGGCCATGAGGACATGAACCCCGGGAAACATACTATTAATGCGGATTTCTTCCGGCAGCTTGACAGTTTTTCCTTTATGGTAAGGAAAAGAGTATCCAGCGTATATGCCGGTAGCCGACGCTCTGTCAACAGCGGCAAAGGCATAGATACCGTAGGGTTCAGGGAATACTACCCTGGAGATGAACCCAGATCCATTGACTGGAAAGTATATGCCAGGTCCGAAAAACTGTATGTTCGGCAATTCGAGGAAGATAAATCCCTCACAGCACACATACTGCTGGATGCCAGCAAGAGTATGGACTATCCTGAAAAAAACACCACTAAATTTGAATATGGCCTGATGCTTGCAATGGGCTTTGCATACATGGTGACAAAAGATAATGATAAGTTCGCCATTTCCACCTTTTCTCAGGATGTGGATATAGCTGAACCACGCAGGGGAAAAAAGTATCTTTTTCAAACACTTGACCGGCTTGAAACAACAAAGCTTCAGGGTAAGACCGACATACATGAATGCATCATAAGATACAGCCGCGCTATACATTCACGGTCTCTTGTGATCATCATATCGGATTTCATGGATGATCTGGATTCTATAAGATCCGCAATATATCGTTTTTCGGATCATGACCTTATTCTTGTGCAGGTGCTGGACAGGACAGAAGCTCAGCTTCAGGTGCATGGACATACAAAGTTCAAGGATCTTGAGACTGATGCAGATCTTAAAACGTATGTAGGCAACAACTTCAAGGATAATTATCAGCGCAAATTAATGGACCACATGAACAGCATTAAAGATACATGCTACCATGTGGGAGCGGAATATTATGCTTTTACTACAGATGTACCCATCTTTGAAGCTTTCCTTTACACAATAGGCAGGAGACGCTGATATGCCCTTTGAAACCCCTCTGGCCCTGCTCGCTTTGGTAAGCGTTATACCTCTTATCATATTGTATCTGCTAAGGCCAAAGCCTCTGCTGGTGAAGATTCCATCTGTGATGTTCCTCATGCAGGTGGAAGAAAAAAAGCGTTTCTTCACTTCTATTACAAAACTTATTAAAGATCCTTTGTTCCTCATACAATTGCTGGTGCTTATTCTATTGGCACTGGCCGCAGCCGCTCCTTATATAATCACAAACGAGCCCTTAAGCGACGAGCATACGGTACTCGTGATAGATATGTCTGCCAGCATGCAGACAGAAAGCCGTTTCCAGGAAGCCACCAGCAAAGCAGGGGACTATGTAAGCAAGGAGAACAGCATAGTTCTTGCTCATAATATTCCTGTGATATTGCTTGAAGGACAGGATGCAACTACTACCAAAGAAGCTCTTTCCTCTCTTAAAGCAGGTGCTACAGTAGCAGATATTTCTGCTGCCATGGGTACAGGCATGAGAATGCTGCTGTCTGAAGGCGGAGGCAGACTCGTGGTGATCTCGGATTTTACCAACTGGGAAGGAGAAGACCCGGTATCTGCAAAGAACCTTGCAGAATCAAACAGCATAAAAGTGGAGTTTGTGCAGATAGGCAAAACCACAGATAACATAGGCATTATCCAGGGCCGGCTTGAGACCACAGAGAACGGTTATAATTACAATTGCGTGATCAAGAACTACGGAGATAGTGACCAGAACATTCCCGTAGAGATCACTAACACTGATGGTAATAGTGAAACCAATAGCATAGACCTGACAGTAAAGGCAAAATCCACAGAACAGTTCGTTTTACAAAATCTTAGTACAGGCACCACCACTATCAAAATAAACAGGGATGATAGTTTACCTGCGGACAATATTGCTTACGTATCGGTACCAAAGGTTTCTAACAAACGTGTCCTGTTCGTATCAGACCAGTCATTGTTACCATCGATGACATCAGTGTCCCTTATGCCAGGTATTCAGACAACTTCAGCTACTGGAGTGCCACAAGACCTGACACAGTTCAGTGTAGTAGTTGTTGCTAAAGCCAACCAATCCCTTTCATCAAGCGAGATCTCACTACTTTCATCTTATATTAACAGTGGCGGTAAGGCGGTGTTCATTGCAAGTGACAGCCTCGCTGCGCAGGGTACTGACCTGGAACTTCAGAAACTGTTACCCGTAAGGACATCCAACGTAACAAAAACAGAAAAGGGTCTTGGCATGAAAGTGAACCAGTCCACAAGGCTCACTGATGATCTTGACCTGGATGAGATAGCAGTATATAAGTATCTGAATGCAACCGCAAGGCTAGACACAACAACTCTGATTGTATCAGAGAAAGGAGATGTACCCATACTCGCATACGGAACAGTGGGTGAAGGAACTGTTGTGTATGTGGGATTCAGTGACCAGCTTGGAGAAAATTCCTGGAACAATTTCCATAACCTGCCTGATTTCCCTGTGTTCTGGTTCAAACTTGTAGGCTGGCTGGGAGGTTCCGGAGATATTTCTGAATACAACCTGAAGACAGGAGCTGTTTCAACTCTGGCAAAGGAGCAGGAAATAACCACCCCCAATGGAAAGGAAATAACAAAGAAAGTGCTTTACAGCAGTGCTGGTCTATATGAAGTGGCAGGCAGGACAATTGCTGTTAACCTCTACAATGATAAGGAATCAGATACTGCCCTTGATGGTTCTGATGTTATTAGCAGGGCATCTGTCAAGGATGAGCCTTCTGTTGTGAAGGCAACAACATACGAATCTAAAAATTACCTGGATACTATTATGATAGCATTGGTATTCATATTGGTCATTCTGGAACTGTACATAATCAAAAAGAGAGGTGAGCTGTAATGGTGAGCCTTGAGCATCCCGCCATGTTATGGCTCATTTTGCCGGTGCTGGCGGCAGGCATCTATCTGATCCGCAAAGGCGCTAAAAAGGGCCTGATAATATCCAGAATGATAGTACTTGCATTGTTGGTCATCGCTCTGGCTTCTCCATATAATGTGGTTAACAAGGTATCAAACACTGAAAATCCCGATATAGTATTGATATCCGATGAAACTTCAAGCATGGAGCTTTTCGAAACGGAGACAACAACAACCCTTTATGAATCCCTGGCAGCAAATACACCTACAAATGTTGTGAAGCTTACAGGCGATAGCACATCTCTTGGAGATGCCATTGTGCAATATGCACGTGGAGATAATCAGATAGTCATTGTTTCTGACGGCAACAGCAACAAGGGTCAGGATCTGGAAGAAGCTCTTAACTTTGCCAAAGATACAGGGACAACGGTATACTCGGTAACTCCGGAATTAAAAACAAATGATGTGAGCTTATACATAAGCGGTGATAAGAAAGTTGTTCTTGACAATGAATATCAGTTTGATCTGATAGTACAGCAAGCAGGAAATTCCTCTATAAGTTGTCAGGTAGAGATGTTTGTGGATGACAAGCCAAAAATGAGCAATTATCCAATAACTCTCGATGACGATTCCAAAACAGTACCTATAACACATACCTTTGATTCTCTGGGTGCCCATACGATCACTGCCAGTATTACGGTTTCAGGAGAAGATAGCCAACCCATCAACAATGTCTTTTATAAAACCGTATATGTAGTTCCAAAACCAAAGATACAGCTCATTACCGATGATACAAGCTCACCCATGGCTAATATACTGCTGAATCTTTATGACACTTCAGTTGGCACAGAGCTAACAGATCTGGACAATAAAAAAGCAGTCGTTCTGGATAACAGGAACATCAATTCGCTTTCAGACTCAGACATACAGAATTTAGAAGATTACGTTAGCTCTGGAAACGGCCTGTATGTTGTAGGTGGTGACAGTTCCTATAACTATGGAAACTATCTTAACTCATCCCTTGAAAGTATATTGCCTGTATATTCAAAGGCCAGTGAATGGAAAGGCGGCAGAAATGTGGTACTTGTGCTTGATGTTTCCATGAGCACTTCTGCCCATGGGACGCAGGGTGATATTTTAGGCAATGGAATAGCTGTTCTGAGGAATGAATATCTCAGAGATGCAAATGTGGGTGTGATAGCGTTTGGAACAGAAGGTCTGGATGTATCAGGCGGTCTGGTATACATGGGACTTCCTTCTAATGTAAATATGCTGGAAGAGAAAATAAAAACACTTACACCGGCATCTACCAGTGAAACATCCTTAGACCAAGGCTTGGTTATTGCACAGGAATGGCTCTCAGACGGCGAGGGAGAACTTGATGTGGTTATCGTTTCTGATGGAGGCATCGAGCAAAGATATGAAGAAGCACTGCAAGTTGCCACTGCGCTCAGTGATGCAGGTGTAAAGCTATATTACGTACATATCAAATCCAAGGCACCTTCACAGTATGATAAATTCGGCAATGCCTTTGCAAAACAGTTAATGGATGAGGTTGGAGGGCTGTATTTCCCTATGCAGGCGGGGGAACGGGTTAACCTTGTCTTCGATGAGCTGGAACAGCCAGAGACAAATGAATCTATTGATTATAACGCATTTACCCTTGTAAAATACAATCCCACGCATTTCATCACTAAGAATGTAAATATTTCAGCTAACATCACAGGATACAATGATATTACACCAAAACCTGGTGCAGACAGACTGATCCTGACTTCCACAGGCCAACCTGTGCTCACAGTATGGAGATATGGCCTGGGACGTGTAGCTTCTCTTAGTACAGATAATGGAAATGGTAACGGCAATATGTGGAGTACCCAGATGTACTCTGGTAATAACTCCAAACTCACTTCATCCACCATGAACTGGCTCATCGGTGATCCGCAGGTTGAGGAAGGAGCTGTACTGGAAGCTGATGATACATGGTTCGGGACTCCTGCTCAGCTTAAACTTACGATGTATGATGAAGGCGTGCCTACCATCAAGCTTGATGGCAGTGAAAATATTGACCTTTCGCTTACCGGTAAGAATACTTATGAGGCAACAACAGACATTGGCCAGGTGGGAGTTCATTATATATCCGGATATCCAATAGCAGTTAACTATGCGCTGGAGTACAGGGATGTAGGAGTTAATCCAGATCTTGCAACAATGATTTTGTCCAATGGCGGAAAGACATACACAAAGCGAGAAGCACAGGCCCTGCTGCTTCAGGATGCAAGAGAAAAACCAAAATATATCAACGAGACAGTAAGCCAGAAGATGTATTTCATCCTGGCAGCCCTGATATTGTTCTTGTTTGAGGTTGCAATCCGCCGCCTCAGAGAGATCAAGGAGATGAAGGCGCAGGAGAAAAAGATGCAGGAAGTAGCAGAGGCATAACGTATATTATACGTCCGACATAATCAGAAGTACCAATTTCAGCCTGCTGATAATGATAGATATATCTAGTATGGAGTAATCGCTCCATAAGTATAAATAGAAGCCTTTTTAATGCTATGTATAGGGCTACATGTTGCACCTGAAACTTTGTGGGAAGTTTTGCAGCATAATAGCCGGAAACATTTTATGAATTCAGTATAAGGAAATTGGTTAGCAGTGTCTGTATGTGGGATTGTCATTAATGGTACATACCCAATATTAGAATACAGATGGATTAGCCAATGAATAAGGGGGAAGATACTATGGCTAAAGAACTGTACAAGTTACCAGCTTTGAAATATGGTTATGCGGACCTTGAACCGTATATTTCAGAAGAGCAATTGCGTATACACCATGATAAACATCATCAGGCTTACGTCAGTAATGTCAATTCACTGTTGCAGATGATGGAAAAGGCCAGAAAGGAAGGTACAGATTTTGACTACAAAGCAACTGCGAAAGCTGTGGCCTTTAATCTGGGTGGTCATGTGCTCCATGATTATTTCTGGTGGGAAATGACACCTGCAGGAAATGCGACAAAAGAGCCCATAGGTGAACTGGCTGAAGTGATCAAGGAAGACTTTGGAAATTTCGAGCGTTTCAAAAAGGAGTTCACCCAGACAGCATCAACCGTGGAAGGCTCTGGATGGGCAGCACTCACCTTCTGCAATGACACCAAAAGGTTGGGGATCATGCAGATAGAAAAGCATAATGTAAATCTGGTTCCGGATTTCCCGATCCTCATGGCTATAGACGTATGGGAGCATGCTTATTATCTGGATTACAAGAATGAAAGAGGAAAATTCATAGATGCTTTCTGGAACATAGTCAACTGGGAAGAGATCGACAAATACTTCCGGAAGATACAGCACCTTAAGGAATAAGGCCAATCTTAATTTCAGATAAGGGTTCAGGATAAATAATAACCCGGGTGTGGGGTGTGTGGATGAAAAAGTCTGTCATGGTGGTATTATTTATAATTGTTGCTTTGATCGTAAGCGGTTGCTCTGAGAACAAGCTTAATGCACCTGCAGAAAAGCCTACTGTGGTGATAGGCTCTAAACTTTTCCAGGAATCTTATATACTTGCCCACATGGCGGCTCTTATGCTTGAAGATGCTGGCTATGAAACTAAAGTAATAGAAGGGCTTGGAGGAACTTTTGTCAATTATGAAGCGCTGAAGAAGGACGAGATAAACACCTACGTGGAGTACACAGGAACTGCTTACAGCCAGATCCTGAAGAAACCACCACTTGATGTGTGGGACCCTGAAGTTGTATTTAATGAAACAGAAAAGGGATTGAAAGAGATAGACAATATTGAGGTGGTCAGTACTCTGGGATTCGAAGATGCTTATGCAATTGCAGTAAAAGAGGCTTGGGCAGAGGCAAATAATATCACAAATATCAGTGATCTCAAGAAATATGCACCTCAGATGACGATAGGAACTGATCCGGAATTCGCCACCCGTGAGGACGGACTGCCTCGTATAAAAGATGTATATGGCATAGAGTTCAAGGATTACAAGCAGGCCGTTGCCACAGTAATGTATGAGGCGATCAAGATCGATGAGGTAGACGCTATATCTGCATACACTACTGACACCAGGAACGAGGTTTTTGATCTACGGGTGCTAAAGGATGATAAGAATGCATTGCCTCCTTATGATGCAATATACATTATGACACAGGAATTTGCTACAAACAATCCTGATGCTGCGAGAGCTTTAAAGAAACTGGAAGGTAGAATCGACACCGACACCATGAGGAGTCTGAACTACAAGTTCGATGTGGAGAAGATGGAACCAAGGGATATCGCAAAAGAATTTCTTATCCAGGAAGGACTTATAGAAGGATAAGACTATTCTATTCTTTTTTTCAAAACAATACCCGGAAACAAACAATGCGCACACAAAGATTGTTTGAAAGGATAGAGTCCATTGAACTACAGGCTGTGAGTAAGAAATACGGTTCGCGTTTTGCTGTGGACTCATTGGACCTTAATATAGAAGGAGGGGAGTTGCTGGTCCTCCTCGGACCAAGCGGTTCCGGGAAGACTACAACGCTTCGAATGATCAACAGGATGATAGAACCGGATACGGGGACTATCCTGATAAACGGACAGAACATTATGAAGTTAGATCCGGTAAGCCTCAGGAGGAACATTGGCTATGTGATACAGAACATCGGTCTTTTTCCTCACATGACTATCGGGGAAAACGTGGGTCTAGTCCCAAAACTTGAGGGATGGGACGAGATAAGAACAACTGAAAGAGTACGCTATCTGCTGGATTTTGTATCCCTGCCTCCAGACAGGTTTATAAAGAGATATCCACGACAACTAAGCGGAGGCCAACAGCAGAGAGTGGGGCTTGCAAGGGCTCTTGCCATGAATCCACCACTTCTTTTAATGGATGAACCTTTCGGGGCTCTGGATCCTATTTTGAGAAAGCAGTTACAGGAAGAATTCCTGGATATCAAGAAGGAGATCGGAAGGACCATTGTGTTCATTACCCACGATATAGAAGAGGCTTTCAGACTAGGCGACAGAATAGCCATAATGGACAATGCCAAGCTTGTACAGGTGGGTCCTCCGGAAGAACTCATCTTTGAGCCAGTGAACGACCTTGTTGCTGATATAGTGGATACAGAACGGAAGTTCAAGCACATGGATATATTAAATGTGAAGGACCTGATGACACCGCTCGATACAAAATATCTACTGGATGCAAGTATGGATATATGTGGCGCGGTGCAGACCATGAAAGAAAGGGACACAGAGATAGGGATTGTATTTGAAAATAATGTACTTGTTGGCAAAGTGGAGATGATAGACCTCTTAAAAAGTGAGGATGAGTACACGCTGATTAAAAAAGTAGCAAAACCAATGAAGGTCTTTGCTCCACAGGACTCAGTGGCATCAGCTCTATCTGAAATGAAAAAGAGTGGAGAGTACATGGCAATGGTTATGAATGGGGATGCACCCAGGGGAGTGCTAGTATCTGATGAAGTGCTTTTAAAACTTATTTAAAAACTAAAAAAGATAAAAGAAAGAGGACAAGGATGATCCGGGAAATCGCAGCGCTGTGGGATGAACATTTGATGACGATGCGTACCGTTGAACATCTACAAATGTTTAGCATTTCCCTCATAATATCAGTGATTATAGGCGTAATTATTGGAGTATTAATATACTCAAAACCAAATATAGCTTCTCCGACACTTAATATTCTTAATATTCTGGAAACAATACCAGATATGGCGTTGATAGTTATTCTTTTGCCTCTGCTGCGCTTGGGCACAGGACCCACTATAGCAGCTTCGGTCATCTACTCAATATTACCAATCGCAAGGAACACCTATATCGGCCTTAAGGGTGTAGACGACCAATACATATATGTGGCTGAGGCTATTGGCCTCTCACCACGCGAAGTACTTTTAAAAGTTAGAATTCCCATATCTCTGCCTCTCATAGCTGGGGGGATAAGGATAGCTCTGGTGTTCACCATGGGGGTTGTAACATTGGGAGGACTTGTGGCGGCGGGGGGACTTGGAACAGTGATCCAGAATGGTATCCAGCTTTATGAGAAAGATGCTATACTGCTAGCAGGCCTATGGACGGGAATACTGGCTGTCATACTAGATCTTGCAGCTGGCAGTATCGAAAAGAAACTGCATGAGAGGTATGGTATATGGCAGCCACAGCAATGATACTGGAAGCAACATGGGAACACATCGTGCTCGTATACACCACATTGCTGATAAGCATCCTGATAGCTTTACCTCTTGTATTTGCTTCCCTCTACAACCAGAGACTTGCCTCAGTTGTAATGAACTTTGCAAATCTTGTGCAGGCTGTACCCAGTTTTGCAGTGATCGCTATAGTAGTGCCTTTTCTGGGAATTGGTTTTGTCCCTGCGCTAATAGCCATAATGCTGAGGGCGCTTTTACCTATTATTAAAAACACATATATTGGTCTTACAAGTGTGGATCCTGCACTCATAGACTATGCTAACGGCATTGGACTTAGCGAATGGCAGATACAGCGTTACATCAGGCTTCCAAATGCATATCCTGCCATGTTTGCAGGTATCAAGTTTGCGGCTATACTGGCTAACAGCATAGCTGTGCTTACAGCATTCATAGGTAGTGGTGGATTGGGAGAGATTATATTTCAAGGACTTATAGGTTATAACACTGGTAAACTACTCTCAGGAGCTATACCAGCAATTGTTTTAGCCTTGCTAATAGATTATTCTTTTACAAGACTTGAGAAAAAGTTGACACCCCAGTACACGAAATCATGACTGCAGATAAATTGGCTCGACTTGAAATTCATAACTAGACCACTTAACAGTACCTCCATTATTACTCAGTATTTTGCAGTACTTGAAACAGTATATATAATGCTGCTACAATATTGCAGTACTGTAAGTGTATTGAGGTATCAGTATGGTAGATTTTGCATGTAAGGAGTTCCAGATCGAAGCTGTCATCAAGTGTGGTCTTAACCTGACAAAAGCAGAACTTCTGGTTCTGAAATATATGTTGAAACACAATACCAGATGGTTCACCACCGAACAAATAGCTACAGATCTTTCCCTTGATATATCCACAGTACAGAGAAGCGCGAAGAAGCTCACTGAAAAAAAGGTGCTGCAAAAGTCACAGAATAATCTGGAAGGCGGAGGATATTTCTTCGTCTACAGGATCAGGAGCAAGAGAGAGATAAGAGAACTTATCATGGAGATCATCCATAGCTGGGTCGACCGTGTGGAAAAAGAACTGATCGTATGGGAAGAAGAACAGAATATTGTTGCAGTCTCTTGAAAACTAAAAACATTGCCTTGGTGAAAAAATGCTAAAAATTACTCCATATCTTGGAATACTTGTAATTATCGTATCCATTGCAGGTTTGTGGTATCCTGTTCTGGGATACTTCATGCTGTTGGTATTTGCCACTTTGCTGATCATCAGTCCTTTCAGAGGAAGGTGGTTCTGTGGAAATCTATGTCCCAGAGGTAGTTTCAATGATTTCTGGGTAGGCAAGATTAGCCAGAACAAAAAGATCCCTCCAGTGCTCAGAAGTCTCTGGATAAGGATTCCTATATTCCTAATTATGATGGGATTTATGGGATACAGGTTGCTGCAGACACATGGATTGTTCAATCAGATTGGTATGGTCTTTGTGATAATGTGTCTTACAACCACTACAGTAGCCATATTAGTTGGTGTTTCCATCAATCCCAGAACATGGTGTACTTTCTGCCCAATGGGAACGCTGCAACACATTTTAGGAAAAGATAAATACCAAATTATTCTTGATGATGAGAAATGCATCAACTGCAAGAAATGTGATAAAGTGTGTCCAATGCAGTTGGATGTACGCAAGAGTCTCTCAAAAAGAGATTGCATTAAATGTGGCAGATGCATTGATATTTGTCCAAAGGATGCACTTGCATTTGAAAATTGAGGTTTTGGACCTCTTTTACTTTTCTTTATAATTTGATCCTATACCAAACGCTAAACATTTAAATCTTAAACTCCATGCAAATAATTAAGCAAGGAGAATTAAATGAAAAATTCATTCATTTATGCTCTATTGGTCTTTTTCATACTTGTGTGTATACAGCCAGTACATGCTTTTACAGCTTTAAGCAGTGATGATCCTTATATTATAATTGACAATGTTGTAGAAGATGATCTGTATGTTGCCGGTGGGAATGTGATAATAGAAGGGACTGTCATAGGAGATGTGGTTGCTGCTGCTGGTAATGTGACAGTCAAAGGGAATATCACGCAGGACCTGATTGTTGCTGCTGGCGAAGTGACAATAGATGGAGTTGTGGGGGATGATGTAAGGGCTTTGGGGGGCACGATCTCTATAAAAGGTAATGTTGGTGATGATGTAATTGTTGCCAGTGGAGATTTTGACCTGGCCGGATCCGGTTCCATAGGTGGTGATCTATCTATGGGTGTTGGGAAATCTACTCTTTCCGGAAATGTGGCTGGTAATGTCACAGGCGGGATGGAGGCTCTCAATATTTATGGTAAAATTGGTAAAAATGTCGACATATCAACAGGGAAATTATATGTGGACCCGACAGCAGATGTAGGGGGTAAATTAAAATATCGTAGTTCTTCTGAATCTGCTATTCCCGAGAATATCAATGCCAGCAATGTGACTTCCCTCTATCAGGAAAAAGAGGATGAGAAGGGATTTTCTGTATTCTGGTGGGTAATAAAATATCTTTCTCTTGTGATTCTTGGACTAGTGTCCCTTGCCATCTGGCCAAACCGGACAATAAATGTAGCTGAAAGCATTCCAAAAGAACCCGTAAAGAACCTAGCAATTGGTCTTATACTTGTCTTTACAGCTTTTATAGCCGCATTTTTCCTATTTATCAGCTTGATAGGTATACCACTTAGTATAGCATTACTATGTATAACGTTCTTCGAACTGTATGCTGCACGCTTCCTTGCTGGAATCTGGATAGGCAATGCAATATTCAGGAAATTTGGAAAGCATTCAAGCCCATGGATGGACCTGATCGTTGGCGTATTTGTAATATTGTTGCTTACCAGTCTGCCTGTTATAGGTACTCTGCTTTATGTTTTATTTACGTTTGTATCTATAGGAAACATCTACCATGAACAAAAACAGCACTATGCAGACCTCAAAAAATTCAATGCTCTTTAAATTGCTTGACTTTTTTACGATTCACGATAGATCACTATGAAGCGGATTTGTACAACTGTTGATATTGAAGCATCAGCAAAGGATGTATGGGAGATACTCTGTGATTTCAAGGAATATCATAACTGGAATCCTTTTATCACCAGCATTTCTGGTAAACTGAAAGCTGGGGAAGTCCTTGATGCAAAGTTTAAAGCTAATAATTCCTTCGGATTCAATCTCAAGCCTCTGGTACTTAACGTGGAGGAAAATAAGGAAATACGCTGGAAAGGCCATTTTATTATAAAGGGAATATTTGATGGCGAGCATATGTTAAGGATAGAGGAAAAGGAAAATGGAAATGTTCATTTCATAAACTGTGAAAAGTTCACTGGTGTGCTGGCACCAGTTTTAATGTTTCTTATAAAAAGAGATACGGAAAAAGGTTTCATTGCTATGAACGAGCAACTGAAGAAAATGGCTGAAAAGAAAAAGGCAGACAGAGATTGCTGATATTTCTTTAAAAGATACTGCTGTGAAATCTTCTTTACACCTATTTCAAATTCAAAGCTTTAATAGATGGTGATAGAATAGAATCAGAGTACAAACTAATTAAAGAGCTGTAGTCGTTAGAATTAGAGTTAAAATTCATAGAGTGAGCATAGCAGCGATCCGAAGTTCCCAAAGGCTCGCGCACTTAAGTACAGTACGGAACGTGGACAGGCTTATCTTCTGTGTTCGGGATGGGTACAGG